>CAWEYE010000002.1:0-367653 GCA_963813245.1 uncultured Actinomycetes bacterium | reverse complement strand
GGAGACTCCCGTGACGCGCTTCCTGTCCGTTCCTATCGCGATGGCTGTCGCGCTCGCCGCGACGGGTTGTGGCGGCAGCAACACCATTTCGTCTAGCTCGACCAGCACCCCGCCGTCGTCGACCACGCCGAGCACATCCGCTGCGAGCACGGTCCAGGTCTCGACCAAGAACGTGTCCGGGCTGGGCGTCGTCTTGGTCGACAGCCATGGGCGGACGCTGTACTCGTTCGTGCCCGACAAGCACAGCAAGGTCACGTGCATGGGCGCGTGTGCGGCGGTGTGGCCGCCGCTCAAGTTGGCAAGCGGCCAAACGGCCGTCGCAACAGGTCAGGCGAAGTCATCCATGCTCGGCAGTGACCCAGACCCGGCCGGCGGTCGCGTCGTCACCTACGCGGGTTGGCCGCTCTACACCTACGTGGCCGACACCTCGCCCGGCGCCGCCACCGGCCAAGCCCTCAACCTCAACGGCGGATTGTGGTACGTGCTCGCCCCTTCCGGCCAAGTGATCCACACCAAGCCGTGACCCGCATACTTTGAAGATCAGGCGGACTTGGCTCAACGAAGCGGTTTGACCGGGGTCTGCGCCCTCCAGCGCGCCGCCCAGGACGACCAACGGCACCGCCCTGAAACGGCTCAACGCCTGGCCGGTCACGAAACCGATCACAACGGTGTCCCGAGATGTGCGTACACCTATCTGAGTTTCAACCGGTCCGGTGTACGCCCCGGGGGGCCGGCTTCGCTCGGGTCATTGGCCGCCCTGGCGGAGGGAAACCCGATCGGACGTGAGCCGCCGTAACGGCCGAGGCACGGCTCGCTGAAGGGCTGATCAGGATTCGGCGTCGAGCAGCTCTAGAAGGGCGTTCGCGACGACGACCTCCGACCCGGCGAGGCCGGTGGAGGCATACACCGTGATGTCGGCGTCGCTGGTGCGGCCGGGCGTGTCGTTACACAGTACGGCGCCTAGATGCGCGAGCTGTCGAGGGGTGAAGAACGGCTCGCCGTATGCGGTCGCCTGACCGGGCGAGTCGCTGACCACGACGGCGGCGGCTGCGGCGAGGTCCGGCGGCGTCTCGTGGGCGGACAACAGCTTTGGCCCGACGGTGTCGACGTGAGCTCCCGCGGTCACCCACGCGCTGGAGATGACGGGTCGCTCCGATCGCGTTGCGAGGATGACGATGTCGGCTCCCACGACCGCCCGTTCGGCCGACGAGGCCGGATTCGTGTCCAATCCCAACTCACCCCCGGCTCGCTCGGCGAACGCCCGTCGGTGGCGTTCGGTTGGGCTGTACACCCGCACCTCGACGGCCCCCCGCACCGCGGTCAGCGCCCACAGCTGAGCCCAAGCCTGACGGCCGCTGCCGATCACCGAAACGATCTGCGCGTCTGCGCGAGCAAGTGCCCCAGTCGCCGCCGCTCCGAGCGCACCCGTGCGCATGCTGCCAAGCTCGACTCCGACGATACATCCACTCAGCCTGCCCTCGCCGTCCCAGACGAGAACCACCTGGTCTGATGCCGCCCCCGGTCCGATAGACGCGCACACCGCATGCCCCCCTTGGGTACCCGCCGGTCGTGAACACCAACGCGCCCTGGCCGACCGTGGCCTGTATCCGCGGCGGTGACTCAAGCCGACCCTGATACGCGTCGATCAGCGCGGCGCGGGCGGCGTCGACGGCCAACCTCGGCGTGAGATGGTGGCGAACGTCCTCGTCGAACAGCAACATGGTGGGCAAGCCGCCAACCCTCTCACCAGAACTTCGTCGGTCACGCCGAACGGCCTGTGCCTGGCCCTCATGTTATCGCCGACCGTTGGCCGCGGTTGTCGGCAGCTTCCGCTGGCCGCCGTTACCCGGAGAAGTGGCGGGAGGCCGAAGAAGTGGCTTGGCTGCGAGCGACTGTTCGCATCCACGCTTTACAGGCATTTGTTGGAGGAGCGGCGCAGGAGTCGAACCTACCAACGCATGGGTTACATGCGCTTGCCGGTTTTGGGGATCAGTCGGGTTTGGCTCAACGACGGGGGTTTGGGCGGGGTCTGCGCCCCTAGGCGCGCCCTCCCCGACGGAACGCGTCAAGGCCCATGCTGGGAGTCAACTGGGCGTGTGGGCGCGGCCGGAAACCGCACTCCCCCCGGTTGTCGCCAGCGTCGTCCAAATCGGTCCGATCGAGTGGCGATGTGGTCCCGGTGGGGTCCCATGGACCATGCTCGCGCACCAAGCGTGTGCGGAGGAGCACATCCGCTTCGACGGAGATACGGCGTCGAGCGATATACAACCTTTCGGTGACCACGGCCAACAGCTTCAGCTATGGGATCTCGCTGCCGACCGGGCAGGAGTGCGGCGATCCCGCCTTCCTCGTCGAACTGGCCGAGCGGGCGGAAGCGACCGGGTGGGATGGCATCTTTCTTGAGGACTATGTCTGCTACAGCGGCGATCCGTGCGCGCCGACGTGCAACGTCTGGACGGTTCTCGCGGCAATGGCTGTCCGCACGAACCGGCTCCGGCTCGGGACGGAGGTCACTCCGCTTACTCGGCGCCGTCCCTGGAATGTGGCGCGCGAAGCCGCGGCAGTGGATCAGCTCTCCAACGGCAGGATGATCCTCGGTATCGGCCTCGGCGACACCGGCGAGGCGGTCGGCGTCGATGCGAGTTTTGTGCGCTTCGGCGAAGAAGGCGACGCGCGCACCCGCGGCGAGATGCTCGACGAGGGTCTCGACATCGTCGCCGGCCTCTGGGCCGGCGAGCCGTTCACGTACAAGGGCAGGCACTTCGCCGTCGAGGACGTCGCGTTCTTGCCGCGACCCGTCCAGCAACCCCGCATCCCAATCTGGATCGGCGGCGGCTATCCCAATCCACGTCCGACGCGCCGCGCTCTCCGCTGGGACGGCTCCTGCCTCTACAAGGAAACGCACGGCCGTCCCTGGGAGGACATGACGCCGGACGACGTGCGCGCTCTGCGTGAGGCCGCGGAGGGGCGGCCGTTTACGATCGCCGTCGGCGGAAGCGGCCGCCGGGACGATTGGGAAGCGGAGCGAGCGCATATCGCCTCGGTCGCGGCAGCGGGAGCGAACTGGTGGATCGAGTGGGTTCCACCAGCAACCCGACCAGAGATGATCGAGGCCGTCGAGCGCGGCCCCCTGCGTATCGAGTTCGGAGATTGAGGCGGCTGCTGCTCAGCGATGCCGGTTTCAGACCGGTCTTGTTGTCGGGTAGCCGGTTGTCATCCAATCGACCAAAACCGATCTCACCCGATGGCAATGGGCCCGCCAGCCAATAAGGGATCCAGCGGCTTCATCTGTGAAAACGGGTCAACCATGCAGGTTCTGAATAGCGGAGCGGCGCAGGGTCGAACGTACCAACGCATGGTTACATGCGCTTGCCGATTTTGAAGTCGAGGTGTATTTGGCTCTGGAAGAGGGATTCAGCTGGGTGAGTGGCATTTCGAGTGGCGGTCACGCAGCGTTGGACGGCCCTGTCCTCCCGCTACCTGATCCAGCATGCGAGCCAGCAGCGTGTCGGACGTGAACATCGTGCGGGCCGATGACCGAGACGGCCCACACGAGAATCCCTCCTAGGCCAGTGCTTTCTGCTTGAGCGCGTCGTACTCCGGCTGGGTGATCGCGCCGCTGTCCAGGAGTTGCTTGGCCTTCTCGATCTCCGCCGCGCGGCCGCCGCTTCCTGCGGCCGAGCGCGCGTAGTCGTCCATGTGCGCTCGTCGCGCCTGGGCCCGCTCGAGGTTGCGCTGGTTCATGCCGTCGTTCTGCGAGACGACGTAGACGAACACGCCAAGGAATGGCAGCACGAGCGTGAAGATGAACCACCCGGTCTTGCCCAGTCCCGAGAGATCGTGCCGCCTGAAGATGTCTCCCCACACGCCAAACAGGATCCAGAACCATGCGACCCAAAGGAAGAAGACAAGCATCGTCCACATCACATCGAGGAACGGGTAGTCGGCCAGCACCATCATCGAAGGCTCCCAGGTCGGTTCGCCCGATCCTACCCGTGCGTTCAGACGTGGTCACGACCTGCGATCGGCGCAGGAGGTCGGCGGTCGGCGACCTTCCTCGAACCTCGAACGGGTCGACGATGCTTGGACTGTTCGCACAGGTACATGCTGTGAGGCGACGATCGCAGTCGCTCAGCGAAGCTGAACCTCGAGCTGGCGCAAATCGAGGTGAAGCAGAAGGCAGCCGCCCTTGGCATCGCCGGTGGAATGGGGGCCGCTGCGACTGCCGTCGCGTTCTACGCGATTGGATTCGGGTTTGCCGCCGCGGCTGCGGGCGGTCGGACATTCCCGTGCCGCGCTTGTCGAAGTGCAGTACGCGAAACCCACGGCCAAGTCGCTCCATGAACCGAGCAAACCGGGGTTCCTCCCAGCACACCTCGAGGTGCGAGATCCATCCATGGATGACCACAAGGGGGAGCGTCCCCTCCCCGAAATCTTGGTAGGCGATGGACGCTCCATCGATTGTGCGTGCCCAGCGGGTCGCGGGAATCATGCCGACGACATATTGGCGGGTACGTCTGCCGCCTGCAACGGCTGAACCGCGCGCGTGTAGGGCGGTGCCGGAATCAGCGTCCGGATAACGACGGCACACGAAGAGGGACGCTCGCGCGCGAGACGGTCGCGGTGGAGGCGAATCCGCGGGCGATCAGCCAGATGCCGAACGTCAGCTCGAACAATCCACCAGGGATGGCGCCGACGATCCCGGCGCCCGCGACGCCGAACAGCTCCAGCAGGTTGCCCCCGGCGAAGCACGCGTAGCCGATGAAACCCCAGACAGCTAGGAAACGCGGAACGAGTCCGGTGCGGAAGAGCAGAGCGCAGAAGAAGAGGCTTCCGATACCGAGTCCGACCTCGGCGACGCTGTAGAAGACGGCATTCACGTCCTTGGCGCGTTCGCCGGTGAGGACGATGAGGGTCACGACACCGATGGCCAGAACGACACCCTCGAAGATCCGCGTGCCCACGTAGCCCGCAGCTATGTCCTTGTTGTGGGGTCGCAGGATCGGGAACATCAGGACACCGATGCCGATCACGAATGCCGAGTTGAGCAGCATCAGCGCGGCGCCGGTGACGAGCAACGCGGTGGAGCCGCTGCCGTCAGCGGAGCGGACGTTGCCCGTCGCGATGAGGTTGCCTATGCCGTATGTCAAGAAGCCCGCAAGGAAGAGGGCCCCAACGATTCGGGCGGTCCGACGCACGCTGGAGTCCGAGCCAACGACTGGCGGGGAGGTCGAGTGGTTGGAGGCGGTATTGGGCCCATTTCGGCACTTCCTCTCGAATCGCTGTCTGGGCACCGGCTGGCACCACAGTTCGCGTGTTCTCGAGAGGCACCGGCACGGGCGCGCGCAAGCAGCTATCGAGCCCTACGCGGTATGGCACCGAAGAATCGGTGCTCCTCGTCGTCGGGGAGAGCCGCGCACGGGTCAGCGTGTGAGTCCACCCTACTCTGCCCAGAGAGCGCGCGCAACGCTCTTTGTGGGACACCGTGACGTGGTACGTCGCGCCGTCGCTGTCGTGCTGGTGCTGCTGTTCGACCGCTGCGGCTACCTAGGCGACGTCTTCGCCCAGGTCGGTCCCGGCCGCCCCTCGTGACTGCCAGGGCCTGACGTGGCGGGGTCGATGTGGGGCCTTCCCCCAAAGGGCTCGGCCGCTTGTACGGGCTTCCAGTTGTTGTTATCGTCGCCGGTCTCCGCGAGAACGACTTGGCAGCGCAATCCCGTTCGAGCGTTCGCGGCGCTCGGCTGTCGAACGGAGGACACCGTGGACTACCATCGCCCAGTCCCACCGGAGGAGTCGCGCCGGATCGCGCAGGTGTTCGGGGCGCTCTACCTGATCACGTTCGCCACCTCGATCCCGGCGCTGTGGCTGTACCAGCCGGTTCTCAAAGACCCTGCCGCCTATGTCGCCGGGGCGGGTCACAGCAACAAGATCCTCCTGGGAGCGTTCCTGGAGCTGCTGCTGATCATCTCCAACATCGGCACAGCGACCGTGGTGTTTCCGCTGCTGAAGCGCGCGAACGAGATCTGTGCGATCAGCTACGTGACCGCTCGGGTCATGGAGTGCACGTTCATCCTGGTCGGGATCCTGACCATGGTCGCCGTGGTCACGTTGCAGCGGAACCCGTCTGCCGGAACCAGCGCGACGCTCGGCTCGATCGCCTACACGCTCGCCGCGATCAAGGACTGGACGTTCCTGCTTGGCCCCGGCTTCGTGGTCGGGATCGGCAACGGATTGCTGCTCGGCTACCTGATGTACCGATCCGAGCTGGTGCCGAGGCGATGGGCCATGCTCGGACTGATCGCGGGGCCGGTCCTCATCATCGCCGGCGTCGCCGTGATGTTCGGTCTCATCAAGACGGGCGGCCCCGTGACGAGCATCGCGACCGTTCCCGAGTTCATCTGGGAGCTGTTCCTCGGGATCTATCCGCTCGTTTGGGGCTTCAACCTGGCTGCGCCGATCCTTCGAGGCGACACGAGGCCGGGCGCGGTGTGAACCGCGCAGCGCCCGCACCGGCATCATGCGCCGAACCCCGATCCCAGAGGAGTTCACCGTGAAGGACGCGCCCGCGACTTCAGTCCGACTCGCCGACGCTCCGACCTCATGGCCGCGGGCGGCAGCCCTGTCTGGCATCGCCTTCGCGGTGTTCTTGGCTCTCGCCTGGTTCTTGAACGGTGCGGTGACGCCGCACTACAACGCACCTGACCACGACTGGATAACCTGGGCCAATAACACCGAGATGAAGGGACGGTTCGCGGCATTCTTCGCGCTTCTCGCCGGTCTCGTGTTCTTGCCCTACGCCGCAACGATCCGGGGCTTGCTAGGAACAGCGGAGGGGCAGGGCAGCGGTTCCACGCGTCTGACCCAGATCGCCTACGCCGGAGGCCTCATCGGCGTCACCAGCTTCACCATCGCGACCGTTACGTTCTCCGGCGCGAGCGCCGAGGGCGCCCAAGCGCATCCGGATGTCAGTAGAGCCATTGCCACGGGCGACGTGGGCCCGTTTCTGGTCGCCCCGATGGGCTTTGCCGCATTGCTCGGGGCAGGCGGCCTGGTAGCGCTGCGCACCGGCGTCCTACCACGCTGGACAGCAGTCGTGGCACTGATCGGCGCCGTGTCGTTCGTGATCACCTTCCTCACGACCCTCCAAGGCACCGCCGACGGCAGCGTGTTTGGCTACGGCTTCTTCCCCGGCATCGTAGCGCTCCTGACTTGGTCGATCGCCACGAGCATCGCGAGCGTATCGCGCGGTGGGGCCTGCTCGCCGAGTCCGCCGCTACGGCGACGCGCTCGTAACGGACGCTTCGCACCTCTCCGAGGCCCCCTTATGTCCCCGGAGCGAAGATGCGCGGTTCGGAGCAGTCCGCCATAGACATCGAACGTGTGTTCGTGTATGTCTACGCCATGACGAGCATCCTGCGCAAGAGCGCCGCCCCCGATCGCGGCAGGGCGGCGTGTGCCCGCCCGAGGGGCTGGAGGGGCGTGGCCTGCGTGCGGATGACCTTCACGTAGTCCCTCGGGGCGCCCGATAACACGCGCACCTCACAGCCGAGGTCGGGTCGTCTGCCCCGGCGACCAGCATACGGGAGCGCGGCGGTCAACGCTCGGAGGCCGATGCGGCCAGCATCGCCTGGGCGTAGCCACACGAAGCGGCAGCGTCGCGCAGGCACTCGGCCGCGTCGCTGAAGTGGGTTGAGGTGGCGCTGACCGGGACGCCGGCGTCTGACACTGTCAACGCGATGTGGTCATAGACGTCGCTCAGGCGGCCCGCGACGGTGCAGAGCTTGGCGGCGACCTCGACCAGGTCGTGAGCATCCCAGAGGTTGCTACACGCGGCGTGCAGTTCGTCGGTGACGCGATCCATCTGCCGGGCTATGGACAGCGCATGGTGCAGGTTCGTTGCTCGCAAGGTCATGATCAGTCCCTTTCCATCCGCGGGCTCACGCCCAGACGATAGCGAACAACCAGCCCGAATGCCAAAAACGACCGAGTACATAGGATTTCAGTCAATGCTGACTGAGCGCCGGGGTGAGGGCCACACCGCAAGCGAACGAGCTCGCCAACGACGCGAGAACCGGCATCAGACTTGACGCTTCGCGCCTCGGGTAGCCGTGTCAACGCCATGTGTCCGGACACATCGCATACTCAGCTCAGGCGATCCGCACTACCACGACACGGATCGCAGAAAGGACACTCGCCCGTGAACCGCTTCCAACCGTCTGAAGGAGTCTTCCTCTACCTGCTCGGGGTCGTCATCGTCGCGAGCCGCCCCGGCCGGTTCTGGCTCGGCTTCACCCTCGCCATCGTTCCGCTCGCCATCGGGCCGCTCGGCCGGGCGCTCGGCGGCCGCCGCTGGCATCAAGCGTAACCTCGGCAGTGATCGCTGCGTGGGCCGATCCGTCGTCCGTGTTTGGGCATCTTTCTCGGTACCGCCTACTATCGCCGCATGCATCGCTCGTCAATCCGTCCACGGTCGCTGAGTCGATCGCGTGACGCCGGCTCCGACCGCTCGAACGAACTCGACTGCCCACACGGGCGGCCTTGCCCTGCTCGGAAAGTAAAACCACGAGGGGTACGCCGTCTCCACGCCTTGATCGTACCGGGAGTGCTCCCGAACGGGATATGAAGCCGCGCTCGAAGGTCGCCGCTAGTGCATCGAAACGTGCGTCCCTGGCGCTGGCCGAAGGGCCGGGAGCGCGAAGGCGGCCACGACCGCGAGCAGCGCGGCGATCGCCGCCGCGACGAAGAAGCCGTCCCCGTAGCCGCTCACGGGGTTGCCGTTCGATATGGCGACGGCAGCCAGGATCGCAACGCCGAGCGCGGCTCCCAGCTCGTGGGCGGTGGTCATTATCCCGGAGGCGAGCCCGGCCTGTTCGTGGCTGACATCGGCCATCGCGGTAACCGTCACGGCCACGAACACAAGTCCGACGCCGGCGCCCAACAGCAGGAATCCGGGCAGCATGTCGGTGAGGTAGCTTGCCCGGTCGGGTGCGAGGGCGAGAAGCAGTGCACCGGCAGCCGTCAGCACCAGTCCGACCACCGCGACGACGCGAGACCCGGCGTGCGAGAGCAGGTGTGATGCGAGGTGGGCGGCGGCGAGGATGACGAGCGCGAGCGGCAAGAACGAAAGACCGGTCTTGAGCGCCGAGTAGCCGAGCACGTTCTGGAGGTACAGCGTGTTCAGGTAGAACGTGCCGACCAGGACGCCGGTCGTCCCCAGCATCACGACGGCGCTCGAGACCAGTGACCGCACGCGCCAGGTCGCCGGCGGCACCAACGGCTTCGTGCGCCACGACGTTCGATCGCCGATGAAGGCTGCCAGCAACGCAGCAGCGACGCCGAGCAGGAGCAACGTCCGTCCTGATGCCCAGCCGTGCTGCGCCGTTCCCACGACCCCGTAGACGAGCGTCATCAGGCCGGCTAGAAGGGTGACGGCGCCAAGCAGATCGAGCGTCACCCCCGTCGACGGCACCGAGTGCCCGGCGGGGACGAGTCGTACCGCACCGACCGCGACGACGAGCCCGATCGGGACGTTGATGAAGAAGATCCACTCCCAACCAAACGCGGTCGTGATGATGCCGCCAAGCAGCACGCCGATGGCGACGCCAGCACTCCCGATCGCACCCCAGACAGCGAGCGCGACGGTTCGCTGAGTGCCGGAGTAGGTCGTCGTGATGATCGCCAGAGCAGACGGCAGCAGAAGCGCCGCACCGAAGCCCTGCGCTGCCCGCGAGACGATCAGCGCGTGTGGCGACCACGCAAGGCCGCTGGCCAGCGAGGCGGCGGTGAAGACAAGCAGGCCGACCAGGAACACCCGACGGCGCCCGAACAAGTCAGCCGAACGACCGCCGAGCAACATGAGACCGCCTGTGAAGAGCACGTAGACGGTCACGACCCACTGCAGGTCGGTAGCCGGAGAAGCTGAGAGCGCTACTGATCGACGGCAAGCGCGATGTTCACAACGGTGACATCGAGGATCACCATGAACTGGGCCACCCCGATGAAGCCCAGAATCCACCACGACGTGCGATCGGTCGCGTCGTCGGCGTGCAAGCCGGCGTGGGCTGAAACGGTAGTCATGCGAGCCTCCTGCAGGTTGCATCGTCGTTGGTCATGGTGATAGGGGCGCGCCTGTGCGGACTGCGTGAACGACCGCCTCGATCGCTTGCGCGCTTCGCGTGGCGTAGCGTTGCTCCTCGAGAAGCGCCTGGTGCGTCGCGCCGTGCGTCGTCTGATGGGCGCTGTTCGCCGACAGGGCGGCCAATCGGTCTTGCGCGGCAGGCCATCCCGACTGTTGCCCGACGTCAGCCGTCAGGACGAAGAGCGGTTTCCCATCCAGGCTCGTGAGAGCTTTGACCTGGCGTAGGACGGTTGGCAGCTCTGCGAACTCGACGCGGTCGGCGTTCAGTTCGCGTGGTGAAGAGGCGAACGTTTCCGCTTGGCTCTTGGCACTCGCGGGCAGGGAATTGCCGCTCGCGCTGATGTACGCCCGCACGATCCCCACGCGTGCGAGCGGCGGCAGCAGTCCGGACACGCGATGGGCCACCGAGTAAAACCGAGGATATGACGGAAGGTCGAACTGATACGGGGTGGATGAGTCGAGTAACGCGACGCCAGCGACGTCGGCTGGGTAGTCCATCGCGTAGGCGAGGGCGTAGACGCCACCGACTGAGTGGCCGGCGAGGATGTACGGGCCCGGAACGTTGGCAGCCTTGAGAAGACCTCGTGCGTCAGCGGAGAGTTGATGTGCGTCCTGTGAGCCGGCGCCGGCGCCGCTCCATCCTTCGCCCGCGCGATCGAAGACGCACAGTCGTGTCTGGCGCATGGCGTCGGCTTCCACCCGAGCCCAGCTCGGCGTCCGCTCTCCAAGCCCGTTGAACAAGACCACAACCGGAGTCCCTGTGCCCGAGCAGCGCAGGTAGAGCTTATGGCCGGCGACGAGGTAGGTGCGCCCGCCGGGTGGGGGATCGTTGTTGGTTGTGGCTTCGATGGCCGTCTCGATCGCGCCACCAAGGGCGACGAGGGCCAGTACGCCGAACGCCGGATACAGGACGACTCGTCGTGACCAGCTGCGCAGTGATCGGCGGGACTCGCGGATCATCCAGACGACCAGCACGAGCAGAAGGATCGGCCAAACCCATCCGAGCAGGTGGAGAACGTGGCCGCTTGGACGGAGGACGAGAACCGCGGCCCCGGTCACACCGAAACACAGGGCAGCGATGCGGGCCCAGGATTGCGGCTGGTCGGTGCGGTGCTTGGAAAGCTCCGCAAGCATCGCGTACCCGACCGCCAAGGAGACGAGGGCAAGACCCGTGATTACCGTCTCCCGACTCCCACCGAAGACGAGGATGTCCAGAACGAGCCCGAGGACGAGGCCCACGGCAACGGAACAGACCACGATCGTGCCGATGTGACCGCGCCGCCCGGGGCCACGTCCCTTGGGCGTGGGCTGGTCGTGCGCTTGTTTCGAGGTCATGGCCATGTGGCCCAATCTGGCGCGACGTAACCGATCTGGAAGCCCGGCCTCATCCGCGTCGGCGCGCTCGGCGGTGTGGCAGTGGGCCCTCCCGAGATCGCACGCCGACCATTGGTCTTCTGGCTACGGATGCGGCCTTTCGTGGGTACAACGTTTCGCCCGCGTCCCGTGGTCAGGTAAACTGGCGGACTAATGCAGGAAAACGACTTTAGCAGTAAGAACTCATGAAGTCAAGTTCCGGAGATGAATCGCAGCAGTTCGCTGTGACCGCCTCCCACGTGGACGCCACGGTCCCTGGAAGCGCGCCGGCCGCCGCGGCCAATGGTCACCATGGCTGGCGGTTCGTGACGAACCATGCCCGCGTGCTCGAAACAATCGCCCGTGACCCCACGACCCGTCTGCGAGACATCGCCGTCACCGTTGGTCTGACCGAGCGAACGGCTGCCCAAATCGTCAACGATTTCGTCGCGGCGGGCTACCTCACGAAGACCCGCGAGGGCCGCCGCAACCGATACGAAGTGCACGGCGACCTCCCCCTCCGCGATCCGCTCCACAGCCACCGAACGGCCGGAGAGCTGCTCGCCTTCCTTCAAGGATCGGCTCCGGCCTCTTCGGGCACCGAGCCCCGGTCGCCTGACACGGGCCGCGGTCACCGCGGCAGCTGAGGAACGACGTCATGCTGGCCTCGTCGACGTACCTCCTCGGTCGCGCGTCGACGCCCGGCGTGCCCGAGACGCGACAGTTTCTGACCCGGAACGGCGTGCCGTTCCAGTGGGTGGATGTGGAGAGCGACCCACTTGGTCGGAGCTACTCAGGGGCCGCGCAGAGCTCGAAGGTCGCCGCTACCCGATTGGCGCTGTTCGCGGACGGTTCGATCCTCGAGGGGCCGGAGCGCTTCATGCTCACGCCGCTACGTCAGCCACACGCCGGCGGGCACGATCTCCTCCCGTGCCTGCCGAGGACGAACGGGCCTATGCCGAAACCGCCCGATTCAAGCAGCAACTCGCCGAACGGGTGGGCCTACCGACCCGACCGACGAGGGACGTACGACGTCGTCGTCGTCGGCGCAGGCCCCGCCGGACTGACCGCCGCCCTCTACTGCGCATCGGAGGGACTCAGCACGATCGTCGTCGAAGCGATCGCACCCGGCGGTCAGGCTGGCACAAGCGCTCGGATCGAAAACTATCCAGGCTTCCCGCAAGGGATCAGCGGAGCGGAACTCGCGGCGAGCATCCACGCCCAGGCGTCCCGGCTCGGGGCGGAGATCCTGATCGGAGCAGAGCTCGTCACCGCGGCCCCAACCGATCGCGGCACGTTCAGATCGAACTGACCTGCGGTTCTGTGATCGAAGTTCGAACCGGTGTCGTCGCCACCGGCGTGGACTACCGGCGACTCGAGGCCCCAGGGGTTCGAGAGTTCGTTGGCGCAGGAATCCATTACGGCTCCGCGCCTGGAGAAGCAGTTCGGCTGCAAGGCCGCGACGTGGTGATCGTCGGCGGCGGCAACTCCGCCGGCCAAGCGGCGCTTCACATGGCCGAGCACGCACAGAGCGGTGACCGTCGTCGTCCGCGGAGCAAGCCTCGCCCGAGGGATGTCGAACTACCTGGTCGAACGGATCAACCAGCATCCACGGATCACGGTTCGAACGTCGTCTCAGGTCGCCGAAGCTCGCGGTGACTCCCGCCTGCGGAGCGTCATCCTCCGAAGCGAGGGGCACGACGAGACAGACGAGCTCGCCGCAGATGCGATGTTCCTGCTCATCGGAGCCCGGCCGATCACGATAGGCGTCGAAGGGTGGCTCAGGCGCGACGAGCACGGATTCCTCCTCACCGGCCAAGACGTCGTCGCAGACGCGCCGCGCGACACTTGGTGGAAGCTCAGCCGGGATCCCTATCCCCTTGGAATCAAGCCAACCAGGCGTGTTCGTCGCCGGAGACCTTCGGCACGGCTCCATCAAGCGCGTCGCGTCCGCCGTCGGAGAGGGCGCCATGGCCGCGTCGCTCATCCACCGCTATCTCGCTCTCGACCACGGTCTGCAGGTGACGGTACCGTCGACCATGAGCGCGGCTGTGCATGACCGCTATGGCGATGCCGACGTCATCCGTGTGGACCGACGTCCCGTGCCAGCGATCGCCGACGACGAGGTGCTCGTGCGAGTCGAGGCTGCCGGAGTCGACCGCGGCACGTGGCACCTGCTGACGGGGCAGCCGTATCTCGTTCGGCTGGCGATCGGGCTACGCCGGCCGCGCGTAGCCGTGCTCGGTCGCGACGTGGCCGGCACGGTCGTCGCCACCGGATCGGCGGTGCACCGGCTTCGCGGTCGGCGACTCGGTGTTCGGCGTGGCAACCGGGTCGTTCGCCGAGTACGCCAGGGCCAAGGAGCGGAAGCTCGCGCGCACACCCGACGCGGCTCTCCCCTGTGGAGGCGGCAGTCCTTGGGATCTCCGGCATGACCGCCCTCCAAGCGATCGACGCCGCACAGGTGAAGGCCGGTTCGACTCTGCTCGTCATCGGCGCATCCGGCGGCGTTGGCAGCTATGTCGTCCAGATCGCACATGGCCTCGGGAGCACGCGTGACCGGCGTCTCGCGTGCCGCCAAGGCCGACTTCGTTCGCTCGCTCGGCGCCGAGCGAGTGATCGCCTATGACAGCGCCCCCGACGACGACCACGGCGGCCCCTACGACGCCATCATCGATACCGGCGGGGACACGCCGCTTTCCAGGCTCCGCTCGATGCTCGCGCCGCGCGGCACGCTCGTCATCGTCGGCGGCGAAGGCGGCGACGCCGTCACCGGCATGGGCCGACAGCTGCACGCCCGGATCTTGTCGCCATTCGTACGCCAGCGGCTCACCTTCATCGTCAACCGCGAACGCCAGGCCGACCTCGAACGGCTCCGCGACCTCGTCGAAGACGGCATCGTCAAGCCGGCCGTCGACACCGTGTATCCACTCGACCAAGCGGCTGAGGCCGTGCGGCACTTAGTCGCCGGCCACACACAGGGGAAGCTCGCAATCGCCGTCAACGACCCCGCCACGCCGTAACCCGGACGGCCGCGAACAAAGCCGGCGCTGAGCGAGACGACCAACGGTGTCCTCTGTGTGGTCGGCAGTCTGGCTCACAGGCCTCGAGCCGAGCGAAGGCACGGTGGAGACGACACGGCGCCGTTTAGCAGCGACATCATGCGACGATCGTGCTCCGTGGAAGCACCGGGCTGCGGAATTGTGCCCTCTGCGGGCCGGGCTCACTGACGGTGGAGCGAAACTGGGTGGTTAGGAGATGCCGCTGCGTACTGCTTGGACGGCTGCTTGGATGCGGTTTTCGAGGTGGAGCTTGGCGAGGATGCTGGCGATGTGGTTGGCGACGGTGTTCGTGCTGACCGAGAGGTCGTGCGCGATCTGGTGGTTGGTGTGGCCACTGGCGAGTTGGGTGAAGATCTCGAGCTCTCGCTCGGTGAGTGCAGCGCGGATCGCGGTTGCGCTGCTACTGCTCGTCTTGACGGGGAGGTCTAGCTCACGGATGCGTTGCAGGAGCTTTCCGGCGACCTGTGGGGAGAGCACCGATTCCCCCGCGGCGGTGGCTTGGACTGCGCTAACAATCACCACGAGGGGGGCGGTCTTGAGGATGTAGCCGCTGGCGCCGGCGATGATCGCTTCGACCACTCGGTTCTCTTCTGTGCGGGTGAGCACCAGTACCCGTGACGCGGGGGCGAGCAGCCCGAGCTGCTCAATGGCGTCGACTCCTGAGATCCCGGGGATACGCACGTCCATCGGGACGACGTCTGGGCGCACGTCGACCACGGTACTATCGCGTCCTCTCCGTTGGCGGCCTCGCCGACGAGTTCGAGGCCGCTGGCGGAGAGCGCGTGCGCGATGGCGCCGCGGATGAGCTGCTCATCGTCGACCAGCACGACCGTAGTGGGCCGTTGGAACTCCGCGCGGGGGCTGTCTCCAGCCTGCATGCGTACGCCTCCCGATTCGCGTCTTCGTGGAATTACCCGCGTCCCCAACGTCCGACACCTCGAGCCGACGAGCACTGCTCGATAGTTAGATCGAACCCTCGGGCAGTCCGGAAGTTGGCTCGCTCGAACCATTTACAGCGTCGCCGGGGCGGCCTAGCGTGGAGAGTTGCTGCTTGTTGCGCCGAGGTCAGGGGCCACACTGATCGACCAGGCCGCAGTACCCAGCGCTGCCCCATCTCGGATGGAGCACGCTGCACGAAGGAGGAACACGATGGACTCGTCATTCGCAGCAACGGCCGGAGTGGTACCCGCACCGGTCGACCAGGCGCCCGCGAAGGTCGTCATCCCGCAGTACGGGATCCCGCGAATCCTTGCGGTATGGGCGGCGGTTGCGCTGCCGATGGGGGCACTGGCCTGGATCGTCGCCCCTGCCCTCAAGGACAGCTTCGCTGGCACCGGAAGTGTGCAGATGGCAAAGGCGCTGTTCGTGTGCCTCACCGCCGGCCTGATCTGGCAGTTCGTCCTGGTCGTCGTGTTGCTTCGGCGTGAGCAGGGCACGCTTCGCTGGCCGACCACGCGCGAAGCGCTCTGGCTTCGCTCACCGCAGAGCCCGCGCAGCGGCCGCGTCGGCGGCAGGATCTGGCTGATCCTCGTCCCGCTGATCCTCGTAGCTACAGTCTTCGACGGCGTTCCACTTGTGAGCGGCCCCACCAACCGAGACTTCGGGACGTTCATCGGCTCACACGCCGGCCACGCATTCCTCAGCGGCGCCTGGGGCTGGTACGCACTGATCCTGGTGTTGTTGCTGTTCAACACCGTGCTGGGCGAGGAGCTGCTCTTCCGCGGGTTCCTGCTCCCACGCATGAACCGTGCCTTCGGTCGCGGCGACTGGTTCGCCAACGGCGTCCTGTTTACCGCGTATCACCTGCACGAGCCGTGGGTGATGCCGTCCGCGTTCCTCGACACGTTCATCTACGCCTACCCCACCAAGCGCTACCGAAGCGCATGGATCGGCATCGCCGTCCACAGCGCCTCAAGCGTGTTCCTGGGGATCGTCATCCTCACGCTCGTCGCCTGACGACAGCCGGATAGAGGACGGTTCGGGCCGGGCACAGACCCTGGCCCGACCCATTCGGCGAGCCCGGCTCGCTGTCATTGCCGTAACGATGGGCTCCCGATCCTGGGCCGTCGGCATCCCCATCCTCGTGGTGACGATGGTGACGTGGCGTTTCGGTGCGAGCCTCGAGCGGTCGAGGATTCCCATGCTGGCCGGAAGGACGACTGTGGCGCCCTACGCGTCAGGCCGAGCGGTGGGCTTGTGCGCCACCTGCGAACGCAGATCTCGGATCCGGGCGGACGCCGGCATCCTGCTTGCCCCGGCCTCGTACGCCCAGCTGCCGCGGGACAACCGCCCGGGACTTCCTGCCGGCGGGATAACTCGAGCGTCCCGATCCGCCCGAACCGGCTACCCTCGCGGCCGGCTAGAGGCTGCTCCCGGCGAACTCCGGCACGCCGGACCCTCTTGGGCGATGTCCGAGTCCTAGGCCAGTGGGCCGGCCCTAATCCCGCCACCCTTGCTACCCTCGCGGCCCCTCTTAGGGCTCCCAGTCTTCCTTCTTTCCTTCATCATTGACGCCTCAAGAGGCGCCCGCCACACTGGCGGACTGGCGTTCGTTCAGCGGCGAGTAAAGCGACGGGCGGTGGTGTTCCCCGCGGAGGCGGCGGGCGTCGGATCCCATTCACATACCGCGTAGGCGTGGCGGAAGGCCGAGCGGGCGAAGTCGACGGCGGCCGCGTGTACGGGTCGGGGGCCAGTGCTGATCAGTAGACACGAACACGTGTTCGTGCTATGTCTACGCCTCTTGGTTCCGAACAAACGTTCGAAGGCTCGCTTGGCGGGCGAAGAACATGCGGTGGGTGGCGCCGCTGGAGCGAGCACGGCCGCAGACTCGTTCCTGTTCGAGTTTGTGGAGATTTCGGATGGTGTTGACCTGGACCTGGCTAGCTTCGCGGCGATGCCTGATCAGGCCTCAGCCTCCCAGTGGGCGACGCGTGGTGTTTCCAACGCGCTGCTCGACATGGTCCGGGAGGTGGCGCTGCTGGCCGCAGGCGGCGATGCAGACGCGGCCCGGTTCGTGTCCAAGGGCGAGTGGAATCGTGCCCGGATGAGGGCGGCTTCGAGGTGCCGACGGCCGAGCGGCTACGCCGGAAGCTGGACGTGAAGCATTGGCACCAGGTGCTGGCGGTGGCGTTCCTGTCGCCGAAGGTGCGTGCGGGGACGCTTGGTTCCTACCGCAAGCGGTTGTCGGCGCTCAGCCAGGGCGCCGAGGTACCCGAGCTGCAGGTGGACGATGCGGAGCGCGAGCTGATCGACTGGTACCTGGCCACGGACGAGGTGTTCGACGGCGTCGAGACGCCGGCCGAAGCGCCCGACCCCGGAAAGCCCTACCGGATCGGATCGGCGCGTGCAGCTGGCCAGCAGGGACGTGATGGTGCGGGTGATCACTCGGGCGCTGCGCGCGGTCGCGTTCCGGCTCGGGCACTCGCCGCCGAGGATCGCCTATGACCACGCCATCGAGGCGATGGAGGCGGAGCGCGCCGCGGCCGGGCTGCCGCCGCTCGGCTTCCCTGGTTCCGAGACGATCGCCTCCCGATGCGGTTCGTGGTCGAAGGCGCTTGAGATGGCGGGGTTGGATCCGCCGCCGTCGCACACCCGCCCGAAGGGCCTTTCGGTCGTGCTGGTGCTGGACGAGTACATCGAGCGCAACGGGGTCGTGCCGGGCTTCGATTGCTTCCGAGCCTGGTGCGCGGCGTGTCAGCTGTCGGTCGAGCATCGCCGCACCGGCGGCTGGGACGCGATCGTCGCCGAGACCCGCGCAGCTGCGGGCGGCGCGGGGAGCGTCGACGCCGGAGGAGATCGTGCGCCGCAAGCGCGACTGGCCGCCGCTGCCCTCTCCGGAGGAGGCGGCGGCGGTGAAGGAGAAGCTCGGCGGGCCCGCGGCGCATCCAACGCCGGCGCGGCCCGGAGGAGGCTCGGGAGGGCATCCGCATCTACAAGGCCGAGCACCTGCGACCTGGCCAGCGGCCGAGCATCCGCCACTACATAGCGTGCTGCAAGCGCGACCCGCGGCTGGTCTGGGCGAGTCACCTCAAGGAGATCACCGGCAAGACGTTCACCGAGTCTGTGCGCCGAGGAGGGCCTCTAGTGGCGCGGCGGATCGCCCCCAAGCAGCGGCTGCCCATCGAGGCGCCGTGGCCGCCGCCAGCCGAGCAGACGCTGGAGCAGGTACTGGCCGAGCTCGCTCGTCGCGAGGGCTTCACCCGCGTCGCCGTGGCCAACCCGACGCCACCGCCGGCGTGTGCGCCGTCTCGGTGGGATCCGCCCGAGCAGCTGCCGGGCACGGGCATGTTCTCGGCCTACGGCGAGTGGCGTGGCCAGGTCGAGATCGTCAAGCTGCTGCGGGGGATGCCGTGGCTGTACCGCCCGCTGCGAGACGCGGTCGCGGGGCTGGGTGAGTGGCCGGGAAAGAGCGGGCCGAAGCGGATGGCGGGCTGCTGGGCGTGCGCCAAGTTCGCCTTCGTCGAGTCCGGCGAGGCCGACGTCCAGACCTGGCACAGCAAGACGACTCCGGAACTGTGGCAGGCCTGCGGCATGGCGCGCAAGCCTGGCCTACTCCACCACCGAGAAGCGCCTGGCCGAGACCGAGGACGCCGACGAGGCGTTCGCCGAGGCGCTCGACCGGCTCGTCCAGCACTGCCGCAAACGCGACCCGCGGATCGGCCAGGCCGTCGCGGTGGACGCCACCATGAGCGAGACCAATGCTCGCCTGCACAAGCTCGGCAAGAACGGCGAGCTGCCCACGCCGGATCGGCAAGCTGCCCGTGATTGCGGCGCCGCGGATGCCGACCCAGATCGTCGATGACATCCGCCGGGCCGAGAACTCCGAGACGCCGGAGGCCAGGAAGCTCCAGGTCAGCGAGTACCTGGACGTCACCGACCAGGTCGCCAGCCAGGTTGCGGGAGGCTTCAAGGTGATCAACCTGAAGAGCGGCACCTACCTCAGCCGCGATCCCGACGCCGGCGTCCGCGCCTACACCCGCAACGGCAAGCTGCTGAAGTGGTGGATCGGCTACTTCCTGTCCAAGGCGTCGACCACTTCACCGGCCTGCCGCTGCGCGCCCACGGCTTCGCCGCCGACGAGAACGAGAGCACGCACTACACCACGGTCGTCGAGAAGGCGATCGCCACACTCGGTCGCGTCCCCGACTTCGTCACCACCGACAAGGCCTACTACGTGCTCTGATTGCTTCGAGTGGAGCGTGGTTCGCGGTATCACGCTCGTCTCGCCGTACAAGGCGCCGAGCAAGGGCGCGCCGAAGGCGCAGGCGACCATGCACTGCGACCGGCATGGCGTCCCCCACTGCCGCGGCTGCGGCGAGGGCACCGACCAGGTGACGTTCTTCCTGGAGCCGCGCCAAGGGCCGAAACGGCAAGCCACGCCCGATCCTGCGCTACACAGTGCGCCGCCCCGCAGAACGCAGGAATGCCTCGGCGTCCAGGAGAAGAGCTGCCTCGTCGATCCGATGCGGCTGCTACCGGTCTGGCGCACCCACCCCGCCTACTCGGAGGCCCGCACTCGCCACCAGGCGCTCGAGCGAAACCACTACGAGGCGCGCAGCCGCGCCAACGCCAAGCCCCGCCACTTCGAGACGCGCTCCAAGCGGATCAGCCGCCGCGGCGCGGTCATGCGACTGAACATCTACGCCATCATCGCCTGGATGAAGGCAGCGCTGATCAACGGCTGGCTGGGCACGCCCGTGCTCAACCCCGAGCTCGCACGCGACGCCGACCGCCAGCGCCGCGCCGGCCGCAAGACCAAGTACGAGTACGTCCAGCACCGTGTCCGGCTCGCGCGTCTCCGCAACGGCGACGTCGGCGGCGGCCGCCTCCCCCACCGCACCCGCGGCAAACCACCGCCGCGCCGAGCGCCCACCCGCGCCTAGCAACCAACCGCACCCTGACGCCGCCCACCGGGCGGCGTCAGCATGGTCCCGGATCGCCTCGCCGGCGCAACTTCTGCGCCCGCGACCCGCCTACGGACGCCGATCCGGGCCGTGACCGCTGCTCGGGCGCCTCCGAGTGCCGTTCGGGGCCGTTCCCGGGCCGAACCGTGGAACGGTTGAGAGAACACTCGCGATAGCGGAGGAGGGACTCGAACCCCCGACACGCGGATTATGATTCCGCTGCTCTAACCAGCTGAGCTACTCCGCCGCGGAGCGCATGTTAGACCAGCGCGCCCGGCATCGTCACCCGGAAGCCAGCGCTCCAGCACGTCCACGCAGGCGGCGATGCCGTCGAGGTGGGCGATCTCGAAGCCGTGGGTGTTCTCGGTGGCGAAGGCCAGGCAGGCCGTGCGCGCGATCATGCCGAGGTTGAGCGCTGCTCGAGGCGTCGGAGCCGAAGCCCGACGAGCACCGCGTGGCGCATGCGGACGCCCGCCGCCGCGGCGGCGTCGTCGAGCTCGGCGCGCCAGGGAGTCGTCGAGCGGGCCGTTGGAGTCGGCCACCACCAGGACCGGCTCGGGGCCGGCCTCGATCCGGTACTCCTCGGCCACCGGCGTCACCTCGAACGCCACCGACCGCCTCGGCGGTCGTGCGGCTGCGCGTACCACTTGGCGCCCTGGCAGCCGATCTCCTCGCGCGCCGTGAAGACGAGCTCGACCGGGTGCGGGGGCGACTTCAGCCGGGCCGCCAGCTCGAGCAGCCCGGCGACGGCGCCCTTGTCGTCGAGCGCGTACGAGGCGACGTACTCGCCGTCGGCGCCCAGGCGCACCGGCCGCTTGCGCGCGGCGCTCGGGACGACCCGCGAGCCGGGCCGGACGCCGGCGTCGCTCAGCGCCGCGGCGTCGAGCTTGGTCTCGACCCACGCGTCCCGCCAGCGCACCCCGGACTGCTCCTGCTGGCGCTTCTGGTCGGACTCGTCGGACACGTGCCGGGAGCCGAACGAGAGCACGCCGGCGACGGTGGCGTGGCGGCCGAGCACGTCGACCGGCCCCTCGCCCCAGATCCACGGGAACGAGCCGCCGAGCTTGCTCACGGCCAGCTGCCCGTGATCGTTCACCCGCTTCACCACCGCGCCGATCTCGTCCTTGTGGGCGAGCACCGACCGCAGCGGCCCGGCGCCCTGCCCTCGATGCGCAGGACGATGTTGCCCGCGGCGTCCTGCGCCGGGCGTGCCGTGCTCGGCCAGGCGCCGCAGCAGGTAGGCGTCCACCGCCGCCTCGACGCCGCTCGGCGAGTGCAGGCAGACGAGCTCGGTGATCGTCCGAAGCAGCGCCTCGCGGGAGGTTTCGTGGGCCTGTGACATGCGCGCGGCGGCCAGCCTACACCGCGAGGGTTCACATTCGCGGGGGCTGGCCGATACTGGAATTGCATGCCCTTCCGGCTCCCCTCCCCGCGCACCGCGCTCGCCGCCCTGAGCCTGGCAACGATCGCGATCAGCGCCGCCGGCTGCCTCGGCGGCGGCGGCAGCGCCGCCCCGCCCGTGCCGCACTGCACCCCGTCGGCCGCGCCGGCGCCGGCGGATGCCACCGCGCGGCCCGTGGCGGTCGCCTACCTCTCGGCGCTCGCGGGCCACCGCTACGACCGCGCCCAGAGCTACGCGCACGCCTGCTCGACCGCCCAGCAGCGCTCGCTCGACCAGCTGTGGCTGTGGCTCGACTCGATGCCGACTCAGCAGATCAAGGTCGCCGACGCGAGCGTCACGGCGCAGGCGGGGGCGGTCACGGTGAGCGCGACGCTCTTTGCGCGTTTCGGCCCGGCTCCGTACAGCGCGTGGGTGACGCTCGGGCCGCGGACGCTGCGGCTGACGCCCGGCCGCGGCCGCTGGCACGTGCGGGCCGACGTGTCGGTCGTGCACCGCTCCGACCTGGCGGCATACGGCGTCTCGTGGCTGCACCACCCGTACTTCGTGAACGGCCGGCGCGTGACCGTCGTCTACGCCAAGCCCGGCGACGTCGTCGATGCCCAGCAGATCCTGGACACGGCCGAGTCGGTCATCCCGGGGCTCGCGGGCCGCTACGGCGGCGGCGAGGCGGGGCTTCGGCCCGTGATCTTCCTGGTCGACAAGCGCAGCCAGGGCGAGCGGCTGGCGCACGTCGACCTCGGCAAGGTGCGCACCCCGGCCGGGTTCCAGTACAGCTCGTTCGCCTACATCGACCTGCCGGCCTGGCGGGCGCTGCCGTCGGTCGAGCAGGCCTCGATGGTCGACCACGAGCTGACCCACGTCGTCACCCGGCCGATGCTGGCCGACTCGCCGCACAGCCTGCTCGAAGGGATCGCGACGTACGAGGAGGACCGCTACCTGGCCTCCTACAACGAGCACATGCCGGTCGACCAGCTCTACGCCTACTACTCCCACCACGCCTTCCCCAGCCTGCGCATCTGGGAGCGGCGCGAGTCCGACTGGGGCCTGCCGAACGTGCGCTCGATCGGCGTCGCCTACGAGGATGCGCTCGTGATGACCACCGTGATCATGGATGGACACGGCGGCGTGCCCGCCCTGAGCCGGCTCGGCGCGGCCTTCCGGGCCGAGCACGCGCGCCGCGACTTCACCGCCGCCCAGGTCGAGCGGGCGTTCGAGCGCGGCCTCGGGGTGTCGTTCGCGCACATCGTGGCCGAGGCGCACGCCCTCACGGCCCGGGCCGTGCTCGGCGGCTGACCTGCGGCCGGCCGGGATTGGGGCCGGGTTGGAGGGCGCGGCGAGCGGTCTCGCAGCGGGCCTAAGCTGCGAGTCGCGCCGATGCCACGCATTCGCCCCGGGCTCCCGCTCGTCTGTGCCGCCACCGCCGGCCTTGTGGCCGCGGCTCTGCTCACCGTCGGGCCGCCCGGGATCGACACGCCGGCGCACCTCTTCATGACGTGGGTGTTCCGCCACGCCGGCTTCCAGCTCTGGAACAACTACTGGTACGACGGCCGCTACGACTTCGTCGGCTACAGCGTGCTCTTCTACCCGCTGGCCGCGGCCGTGGGTGTGTGGGCGGCGGCGGTGGCCTCGTCGGCGGTGCTGGCCTACGCGGTCGCGGCGGTCGGCAGGCGCGAGTGGGGCCAGGCCGCGAACGCCCCGTGCCTGATGCTCGCGGCCACCGCCACGGCGACCTGCTGCGTGTCGGGCGTCTTCCCGTTCCTGGCCGGCGCCGCCGCCGGGGCGGTCGCGCTCGCATGCGCCCAGCGGCGGCGGCGGATCGGCTTCGGCGTGGCGACGCTCGTCTCGCTCGGGTTCTCGCCGCTCGCCTTCGGCCTGCTGGCGGTCGTGCTCGCCGGCTTCGTCGTGGGCGGCCGACACCCGCTCGGCGTCGCCCGCCGCAACAAGGCCGCCGTGGCCGCGCTCGTCGCGACCGCGGCCGCGTGCGTCATCCTGCAGCGCGCGTTCCCCTCCGGCGGCCGGTACCCGTACCACCTGAGCGACCTCCTGGTCGTCGCCCTGTTCTCGGGGGCGGGCCTGTACCTGACCGCCGCGAGCCCGCGGGCGCGCGGGCTGCAGATGGTGTTCGCGGCCTACCTGCTCCTGAACCTGGCCACGTTCGCGGTGCCCGGCCCCGTCGGCTCGAACACGACCCGCCTCTTCTCGATCGCCGGCGTGCCGCTGCTGTGGCTCGCGGCCAACGTCAGCCGCCGCCGCCGCTCGTGGCTGACGCTCGCGCCGCTGCTCGCGCTCGCCCTGGCGCTGCAGCTCGGCCCGGCCGTGCGCACGGCCTATTCGGCCTGGTCGGATCAGGCCACCGCGAGGAGCTTCTGGCGCCCGGCGGTGACGTTCCTGAAGGCCCGCTCCGACATCCAGTACCGCACCGAGGTGGTCGCCACCGAGGGCCACTGGGAGGCCTTCTATCTCGCCGCCCGCGGCATCGCCCTCGCGCGCGGGTGGTTCCGGCAGGACGACTTCCCCCAGAACCAGGTGCTCTACCAGCCCACCCTCACCGCCGCCCAGTACCAGGCCTGGCTGCGCAGCGTCGGGGTGCGCTACGTGATGCTGCCCCACGCCCCGCTCGACTACAGCGCGATCACCGAGGCGCGGCTCTTGCGGTCGGGCCGCTCGGGCCTGCGGCGGGTGCGGCGGCTGCCCGGCTGGACGGTGTACGAGCTCGTGCACCCGACGCCGATCCTGACGTCCGCCGGACCGGCGCAAGCGGCGAGCGTGCTGGGCCTGACCGCCAGCCGGATCCGGCTCTGGCTCCCGGCTGCGGGCGCATATGACCTGCGTGTGCGCTACAGCCCGTACTGGTCGACCGACATGAGCGGCGTCTGCCTCAGCCCCACCGCAACGGGGATGACGCACATCGCCACCCGCACCCCGGGGCAGCTCACGATGGAGTTCGAGCCGACGCTCGAGACGGTCGCCGCCGCCGCCGCGAGCGACTCCTCGTCCTGCAGCGCCTGACGCCGCCTGACCGGCGGAGTCTGACCGGCGATCGGTAGGATCGCCCGATGCTCGACCCGACCACCCGCTGGCACGGCGGCGAGAAGCCCGACCACGCCGGCCTGCTCACGTTCGCCGGCCTGCCCTACACCGAGGACGCCGGCGAGCTCTCAGGCGTCGACGTCGCCATCGTCGGCGCGCCGATGGACGAGCTCGTCTCGGAGCGGCCCGGCACGCGGTTCGGCCCGCGCGCGATCCGGGCGGCGGGCGGCTCGCCGGGGCCGCAGCTCGAGACGGGCGTCGATGCGATGGCCGAGCTGCGGGTGGTCGACTTCGGCGACGCGGCGGTGGTGCCGGCCGATCCGGCGGCGTCGCATGCCGCGATCCTGCGCACCGTCTCCGAGGCGGTCAACGCTGGAGCGATCCCGATCGTGCTCGGCGGCGACCACTCGATCGCCGAGCCCGACGTGCGCGCGTGCGCGCAGCGGCACGGCCCGCTCGGCCTGCTCCACTTCGACACCCACACCGACACGGGCCGTCACGTGCACGGCCTCGAGCTCTCGCACGGCACGCCGATGTTCCGGCTCGTCGAGGCGGGCCACGTCGATCCGCGCCGCTACGCCCAGGTGGGCCTGCGCGGCTACTGGCCCGGCCCGGAGGAATTCGCGTGGCAGGAGCGCAACGGCATCACCGCGATCCCCATGCACGAGGTGCGGGCGACGGGCATCGCCGCGGCGCTCGAGCGGGCGCTCGCGGTGGTCGGAGACGGGCCGGCGTTCCTGACCGTCGACGTCGACGTGCTCGACCCGGCGTTCGCCCCCGGCACCGGCACCCCCGAACCGGGCGGCATGACCCCGGCCGACCTCCTGTGGGCGTGCCGCCGAAGCGCGGAGCGGCTGCAGCTCGTCGGCGCCGACGTCGTCGAGGTCGCGCCGACGGCGGTCGGCACGGCGGACACGACCGCGCTCGTCGCCGACCGGATCGTGCGCGAGATCCTGACCGGGATCGCCCTTCGCCGGCGGCACGGGGCGGCAGGCGCATGAGCACCCAACGCTACGACGCCATCGTGGTCGGTGGCGGGCACAACGGCCTCGTCTGCGCCGCCTACCTCGCCCGCGCCGGCCGCAGCGTGTGCGTGCTCGAGCGCCGCCACATCCTCGGCGGCGCGTGCGTCACCGAGGAGCTCTGGCCCGGCTATCGCGTCTCGCGGGCCTCCTACGTGCTCAGCCTGCTGCAGCCGCGGATCATCCGCGACCTGCGCCTTGTCGAGCACGGACTGCGGGTGCGGGTGTGCGACCCGAGCTGGGGCACCGTCACCGCCGACGGCCAGCCGATCGTGTTCTGGGAGGGCGATCCGGCGCGCACCCAGGCCGAGATCGCCGCCGTCTCCGCGGCCGACGCCGCCCGCTACCCGGACTGGGAGCGGATGCTCGGGCACGTCGCCGCCGTGCTGCGGCCGCTGCTCCTGCTCGAGCCACCGCCGGGCGACGCGATGCGCACCCTGGCGACGGCCGCCCGCTCGGCCGGGCTGCGCCGCCGCGACCTGGCCGACACGTTCCGCATGATGACGATGTCGGTCGGCGACCTGCTCGACGACTGGTTCGAGAATGATGCGATGAAGGGCAGCTTCGCGTCGAGCGGTGTCGTCGGGGTGTGGGCGGGCCCGCGCACGCCCGGCACCGCCTACAACCTGCTGCACCACTCGGTGGGCGAGGTCAACGGGTCCGTCGGCGCGTGGGGGCAGGTGCAGGGCGGCATGGGCGGAGTGTCGGAGGCGGTCGCGCGCGCTGCCCGTGCGAGCGGCGCCGACATCCGCACGTCGGCGGCCGTGGCGAGCGTGGACGTGGCCGGCGGCCGGGTGCGCGGCGTCACGCTCGAGTCGGGCGAGCGGCTGGAGGCGCCGATCGTGGCGTCGGGCATCCACCCGCGCACGCTCGTGCTCGATCTGGTCGAGCGCGGGCACTGGCCGGGCCAGGTCGTGCGCGACATGGAGCGCTTCCGCACCCGCGGCGGCGCCGTCAAGATCAACATGGTCGTCTCGGAGCTGCCGCAGTGGCGCGGGATCGAGGGCGAGGCTCTGGAGCGGGTGTGGCGCGACGGCGACTTCGCCGTCTGCCCGTCTATCGAGCACCTGGAACGCTCGTGGCAGCAGGCGTCGCTCGGCGAGATGCCGCCCGAGTGCGGCTACATCGAGGTGCTCACCCCCTCGGCCGGCGATCCCACGCTGGTCGACGCCGGCCTGCCCGGCCACGTCATGACCCTGTACACGCAGTTCGGCCCGCCGGAGCGGGAGGCGTGGACGGACGCGACCCGCGACGCCTATGCGAAGGCGGCGATGGAGCTCCTGCGCACGGCCGCCCCGAACATGGCCGACTCGGTCGTGATGCACCGCGAGGTGCTGGCGCCGCCCGATCTGGAGGACGTGTTCGGCCTCGTCGGCGGCAACATCTTCCACGGCGAGCAGGGCCTGAACCAGCTCGGCCCGATGCGCCCGACGCCGGCCCTGGCGCGCTACGCGACCCCGATCGCGGGCCTCTACCTGTGCGCGTCCGGATCGCACCCGGGCGGCGGCGTGACCGGCCTTCCGGGGCACAACGCCGCCCGCCGGATCCTCGGCGACGAGCCGCTGATCGAGCGGCTGCGCAGGCGCCGCGCCGCCGTCGCCGGCCGCCCGGCCTGATCCTCGGGGGGAGTCGCTACCCCACGCGGCGGCGGGCCTGGAAGAGCGCGCCGACTGCCAGCCATGCGATCCCCATCGCCCAGACGCCCGCGGCGACGCTCAGCGAGTTCCGCGCCGCGGCGGCACCGACCAGCAACAGGGCCACAGCCCCCAGCATCCAACGCCCCTCCATCCGACGACCCTACCAGGGATCGCCACGCCCGGCTCCGAGAGCCGTCGCCGCAGAGACACCCGATCGGCCGGTGCCGTGCACCACGGTCGCCACCACGATCACGTCCACGGGGCCGGCCGCGACGGGCTCCGGCTCGGCAACGGGGTGCTCGCGCTCGACGTCGCGCATGCCGGGCAGGTAGAGCGCGGCCAGGGTGATCGCCGCACCGCCGACGCCCGCCCCGACGAGCGTGAGCCGCGCGCCCACAAGCGCGGTGACGGGAGCGGTCAGGGCGAAGGACAGCGGCAGCAGGCCGATCGAGATCAGCCAGTCGAGGCTCGAGACGCGGCCGAGCATCGACGCCGGGACGTGGCGCTGCTTGAGCGTCGCCCACACGATCGTGCCGGCGGTCTCGAGCGCGTTGAAGAGCAGGCACGCGACGACGAGCTGCCAGGTCTGGGTGGCCAGTCCGTAGCCGGCGACCGCCAGCGTCGCGAGCGTCCAGACCACGTAGATGAACGTCACCTGGCGGCGGGGCTGGTCGCGCTGGCCCATCAGCACCGCCGCCCCGATCGAGCCGATCCCGCCCGCGGCGAACACCGCGCCCAGCGTGCCGGCCGACCCGTGCAGGCTGTTCTTGACGACGTAGGGCAGGAGCACCTCGGTCGGGCCGAGGAAGAGCAGATAGGCGAATGCGGCCGAGACGAGCGTGCCCCAGATCCAGGTGCGCCGGCGGATGAAGTGCAGGCCGCTCTTGATGTCGGCCATCATCGACTCGCCGGCGTGCGCGTGGCCCGCCACCGGGCGCATCGCGAGCACGGCGATGCCCGCCGCCGCGAACGAGGCGGCGTCGGCGGCGAAGGCGATGCCCGGGCCGAAGGCCGCGATGATCCAGCCCCCGGCCGCAGGGCCGGCCAGGCGCAGGGCGATCGGGCGCACGAACTGGTCGAGCGAGTTGGCCGCCGGCAGGTCGGACGCGGGCAGGATGTCGGGCACGAGCGCCTCGAAGGCCGGCGTGAAGAACGCGGTGCCGGCGCCGTACACCATCGCCAGGGCGGCGATCTCCCACACCTGGATGCGGCCCGTCAGGGAGAGCACGGCCAGCACCGCGATCGCGGTCGCCCGCACCGCGTCGGCGGCCAGCATGATCGCGCGCCGGCTCCACCGGTCGCTGACGACGCCGCCGGGGAGCAGGCAGACGATCGTCGGCACGGTCATGGCGATCCCGACCATCGAGAGCGCGGCCGGGGCGTTCCAGACCGCGTACACCTGCCACGCCATCGCCACCAGGAAGATGCCGTCGCCGACGAGCGACACCGTCATCCCCGACCACAGGAGCCGGAAGTCGCGGTGGCGGAGCGGCGCGAAGAGGTTCAGCCGGCTGAAGCCGCCCGGGCGGTCGAGGCCGTCGTAACTATGCTGCATCGGCCCGAGGCTCGTCCTCGGCCGAGTCCTGGACACCGTTCAGGTAGCGCATGACGTCGACCGGCCCCATGGCGTGGGCGAACAGGAAGCCCTGGCCCAGCTCGCAGCCCAGCTCGCGCAGGTGCGACGCCTGGGTCGACTGCTCGATGCCCTCGGCGACCACCTCGAGGTCGAGCGTCTCGCCGATGCCGACGATCGCGGCCGGCAGCGCCGAGACGGCGTCGCCCGACGTCAGGAACGACCGGTCCATCTTGAGGATGTCGACCGGCAGCCGGCTGAGGTAGCTCAGCGAGGAGTAGCCGGTGCCGAAGTCGTCCATCGCCAGCTTGATGCCGAGCGCCTTGAGCGCGTTCAGCCGCTCCACAGCCAGGTCGAAGCTGTCTGCCATCATCACCGTCTCGGTGATCTCGAGCACGAGCGTGTCGGGCGCGAGCCCGGACGCTGCAAGCGCGTCCCTGACGTCCTCGACGATGGTGTCGGACTGCAGCTGCTTGACCGAGAGGTTGACGCTGATGTTGAGCGGCGGGTGGGTCGCGAACCGCTCGTGCAGCAGCGCCCCCTGGTGACAGGCCTGGTTCAGCGTCCAGCGCCCGATCGGGATGATCAGGCCGGTGTCCTCGGCGAGCGGGATGAACTGGGTCGGCGGGATGGTGCCGCGGGTGGGATGGTGCCAGCGCAGCAGCGCCTCGAAGCCGTACACGGTGCCGCCCGAGAGGCGGATCACGGGCTGGTAGTGCACCTCGAGCTGCCCGGTCTCGAGCGCGCGCTGCAGATCGGCGCGCATCTCGAGCCGCTCGACCACCTCGCGGTGCATGTCGGGCTCGAACACCCGGTAGCTGCCCTTGCGCTCGCGCTTGGCCATGTACATGGCGACGTCGGCGTTGCGCAGCAGGTCGTCCGCGTCGGTGAGGCCGTCGCTCGTCAGGCAGAGGCCGATGCTCGCCCCGACGAACAGCTCCTTCTCGCCCATGTCGATCGGCGCGTTCAGGCTCTCGAGCACCCGCTCGGCCACGTCGACGGCCTCCTGCGACCGCTGCACCTCCTCGACGAGCACGGCGAACTCGTCGCCGCCGAAGCGGGCGACAGTGTCGGTCGGACGCACGGCGCTGCGCAGCCGGTGCGCCACCTCCTGCAGGACGGCGTCGCCCGAGGCATGTCCGAGGCTGTCGTTGATCGTCTTGAAGTCGTCGAGGTCGATGAAGATCACGCCCACCGTCGACTGCTCGCGCGTCGCCCGGGCGAGCGCGTGCTGGACGCGGTCTGCGAAGAGCGCGCGGTTGGCGAGGCCGGTGACGGGATCGTGGAACGCCTGATGGGCGAGCTGGTCCTCGTAGAGCTTGCGCTCGCTGATGTCGCGGCAGTTGAGGACGATGCCCTGCACGAACTCGTCGTCGAGCAGGTTCGTGTGCGTGACCTCGAACTGGAGCCATTCGCCGGCGCGGCTGCGCAGGCTGCACTCGATCGTGCCCGAGTCGCCCAGGCCGGCGTCGGCGCTCTCGACGACCTGCATGAGCCGGGCGCGGTCGCTGGGCCGCACGAGCAGGTCGAAGTGGGTGTTCAGGACGTCGTCGACCGCGTAGCCGAGCACCGCCTCGATGGCCGGGCTCTGGTACACGATCATGCCGGAGCGGTCGAGCACCGCGATCAGGTCGCTCGAGTGCGCGACGAGCGAGCGGAAGCGGGCCTCGCTGCGGCCGCGGTGCAGATCCTCGGCCAGGAGCGCGCCGTCGATGGCGAGCGACAGCTGGGCCGCCAGCGCCTCGAGCGCGCCGCTCATCTCGGCGCCGTGCGTGCCGGGGATCGAGACGATCAGGAATGCGTTGCCGGCGGCGCGTCCGGCCAGCGCGAGCAGCGCGTAGGCGGCGTCGCGGGCGAGACCGAGCTCCTCGAGCAGCTCGGGCGGGATGTCGGTCCAGCGCACCGGCTCGCCGTTCCGCGCGGCCATCTCGATCAGCCAGGCCCGCACGGCGGGCGAGATCTGATCCTCGGCCGGGTCCTCGTGGAAGGTCACCAGGCGGGCGTCGGCGTCGGAGCCTGCGAGCTCGCGCACGGCGGTCGCCGCGGCGGCCTCGATCTGGTCCATGCTCGCCGCTCCGACGAGCGCGACGCCCGCCCGGCGCAGCGCCCGCTGGCGCGAGACGGCCCGCTCCTCCTGGCGCACGAGCCCGGCCATGCGGGCCAGCACGAACAGGAACATGATCATCGACGCGACGATCACCACGATCACGTCGGTGTTGCCCCACTCCTGATAGAAGCGGATCCCCGGCGCGATCAGGCAGGCGATGCTCAGGAAGGCGAGCCGAAGCGGCGTGAGCCGGGTGCGGCCTGCGGCCGGCTGCTCCAGCGTGCGCATCGACGGGTGCAGCGCCGCGGCGCCCCACAGCAGGTAGTAGAAGATCCAGCCCACGTCCAGGATCACCTGGCCGTTGTAGCTGCCGTCGAGGATCATGCGGTTGTACACCGAGTCGGTCGTGAGCAGGCAGACGATGCTGCCGGCGAGCAGGTAGAACGCCGGGGCGCGCACGCCGCGGTCGACCGCGAGGCGGATGGCGGCGGCGAGGAGCAGGATGTCGCCGACGGGGTAGGCGATCGACACCGACACGATCAGCCAGCTGCCGCCGAGCTGGATGTTCGGGGCGATCAGGAACACCCAGGAGAGCAGGGCGATGCCGAGGGTCAGGATGAGCGAGTCGATCGCGCCGGCCCGGTCGGTGCGGGGGTTACGGCGGCGGACGAGCACCAGGAGGCCGGCCATCAGCGCGGGGTACACGGTCAGGTAGAGGCCGTCGCCGGGCGACGGGAAGCCGACGTTCAGGCCGAACAGGCTCGGCAGGCTGTAGGTGTAGAAGTCGCCGAAGACGAACAGCAGCTGCCCGACGAACATGAGGCTCCAGGCCACGACCGCGCGCGGGCGGTGCATGCGCATCCCGGCCAGGATCGCGATCGCTCCCGAGAGGCCGAGGGCGTTGATCAGCGGGCCGTGCAGCGTGTTGCCGCGCTGGAACGTCGGCACGACGACGTAGATGTAGGTCAGGAGCGAGCCCGCCAGCAGATACCAGAGCCAGACGGTGCGCGCCGAGAGCGGCCAGAGCGCGCCGCGGAAGCCGGTCAGAAGGCGGCTCATGCCGCCTCCCGCAGGTCGTCGGCCGGCTGCAGCGCGAACCGCTGTGAGAGCGCGCCGAGGACGGCGATCAGCTCGTCGATCTCGTCGTCGCCGTTGGCGGCGGTGACCTGGATGCGGAAGCCGACCTCCTCCTTGGGCACGAGCGGGTAGGCGGCCAGCGTCACGTAGATGCCGTGGTCGAACAGGAACCGGCCGACGGCGCCGATGTCGCCGTGGTCGCCGAGCGGGATCTCGATGATCGGGAAGCCGGAGTGGTTGAGCGTGCGCACCCCGAGCCGCCCCAGGGCCTGCAGGACGCGGCCCGTGCGCTCGTAGAGGGCGAGGCGCAGCTCGTCGCCGCGGCGGTCGTTCACTTCGAAGCCCACGAGCGTGGTCGCGAGCGAGGCCACCGGCGGCGGGCCCGAGTACAGGTAGGGCGGCGCGGCGGTCTTCAGCATCTCCTTGAGCGCCGTCGGGCAGGCGATGAACGCCGCGAGCGACGAGTACGCCTTCGAGAAGCCGCCCACGAGCACGATGCCCTCGTAGGACTCGCCGAGGTGGCGCACGATGCTGTTGCCGCGGCTGCCGTAGGGCGAGAGCTGGTGCGGCGAGCGCTCGCCGATCACGCCGAAGCCGTGGGCGTCGTCGACGTAGAGCAGCGCGCCGTGGCGGCGGGTGACGCGGGCGAACGCGGCCAGGTCGGGAGCGTTGCCCGTGATGCTGTTCACGCCGTCCATGCACACGAGCTTGCGATCGGAGCCGTCCTCGACCAGCAGCCGCTCGAGATCGTCGGGATCCTCGAACCGGAACCGCTTGAGCGTCGCGCCGCGCGCGACGGCGAACTGGCAGCCGTCGTAGATCGTCTTGTGCGCCCGGCTGTCCATGAAGACGGTGCCGCCGGCGGCCAGCACCGGGATGACCGACATGTGGATGTGGGTGATCGTGGGCAGGATGAGCGAGTCCTCGCAGCCCAGGAGATCGGTCAGGCGCTCCTCGATCTGCCCGAACAGCACCGGGCTGCCCAGCAGGCGCGACCAGCTCGGGTGCGTGCCCCACTTCTCCACGTAGCCCGGGATCGAGTCCATGATCTCGCGGTCGAGGTCGAAGCCGAGGTAGTTGCACGAGGCGAAGTCGACCAGCCACTGGCTGCCGACACGGATCCGCCGGCCGTTGATCTCGTCGATCACGGCGTCGGTCATCGGGTTCGAGCGCTTAAGTTCGTCCAGGTCGGCGCACGCCGCCAGCCAACGATCAATCCACTTGACTTCGTCGCTGGTGCGCCTCCGCCCGGCCATGGGGCGACGGTCAGTGTTCACATGCGGGGTATCGGCGCTGGGCACGAGTTCTTGAGGGGGACGCGCAGGGAGCAGCGGAGCGCTGCAGCCTGGTGCTCTCACGATGGGTGCAATCAAACGCCGTCACGCCCCCCGTTCGGGGGGCTCGTCACGGATGTGACGCAATCCCCGGAGCAGCTTTGCGATTGGATGATTTGATTCCACGCTGCCGTGATGTGCAAGGTGCAAGCCGGGACGGCTTGCACAGGTCAGTGGTGATCTGCGATGACGTAGATCACGACTGGCTGCGAACCGAGCAGCGCAAGGACGCAGCGAGCGTTCATAGTGGGTCAACTATGGGCGCGACCGAGGACGCAGCGATGCGACGGTTCAAGCGGTCAAGGGCGGAAGCCCTTGACCGCGATCCGAGGCGTCTGCGATCACGCAGACGCCGAGGCGCAGCCCCACCAGCGAACCGAACCCCCGCCACAGCCTGACGTCCAGGCGCGCGGGGGCGTGGAATCAATCATCTAGGATCCGCGGCCGTGGCCGAGCACAGGATCAGGGTCGGCGTGCAGGTGCAGCCCCAGCACGGCAGCGTCGCGAACATGCGCGACGCCTGGCTGCGGGCCGAGGAGCTCGGCGCGGACACGGTCTTCACGTGGGATCACTTCCACCCCCTGTCGGGCGATCCCGACGGCAACCACTTCGAGTGCTGGACGTGGCTGGGCGCGATGGCCGAGGCGACCGAGCGGGTCGAGATCGGCGCGCTCGTGAGCTGCAACAGCTACCGCAACCCCGAGCTGCTCACCGACATGGCGCGGACGGTCGACCACATCTCCGGCGGGCGGCTCATCCTCGGCATCGGGTCGGGCTGGTTCCAGCGCGACTACGACGAGTTCGGCTACGAGTTCGGCACGGCGCCGTCGCGGCTGCGCGACCTCGATGCGGCCATGCCGCGGATCCACGACCGGATGGCCAAGTTGAAGCCGCCGCCCGTGCGCGACCCGATGCCGATCATGATCGGCGGCGGCGGCGAGCAGGTGACGCTGCGCATCGTCGCCCAGCACGCCGACATCTGGAACGGCTTCGGCGACCCCGAGCGGATGGCGCATAAGTGCGGCGTGCTCGACGACTGGTGCCGGCGGGTCGGCCGCGACCCCGCGGCGATCGAGCGCTCCGTGGGAGGCATCCGCGCCGACGCGATCGACCGCCTGGACGGCTACGTCGCCGTCGGCGTGACCCACATCATCATGGGCATCAGCGGCCCGGAGTGGGATCTCAGCCTGCTGCGGAAGCTGGTCGAATGGCGAGACTCTCGCCGGTAGCGGGGAGCTCCACCGGCAGCCGGTGAAGCAGGGCGATCGTCGCCCACAGGATGCCGAAGCCGATCAGCTGCGTCCCGCTGATCGACGCGCCGAGCGCGAAGTAGTTGACGATGAGCGCCGTCGCCGGGAACGCCAGCTCGGCGAACGTCGCCACCGATGCCGGCGTGTGCACGAGGCCGCGGTAGTACAGCATCAGCGCGGCCAGGCCGGGAATGAGCGCGAGCCCGACCAGGCGCGGCCAGTCGGAGGCATGGGCGGCGGCGGGCGGTGCGACCGCACCCTCGTAGAGCGCGATCACAAAGAGCAGCGGGAGGGCGAGCGTGAAGCGCACGGCGGTGACGAGCTGCGGCTCGAGCGCCACCAGCGTCCGCCGGCCGAACGCGGTGGCCGCGCCCCACAGGGCGGCGGCGACGAGCGCGAGCAGGGCCGCCTTGCCCTGGGCGCCGGTGAAGGCGTCGGCGGGCGCCATCGTCCCGAACGAGAGCAGGTAGGTGCCGACAAGCGCAGGCGCGAGAAACCAGCCCAGCGCGCGCAGCGGCCGCTCGCGCATGACGACGGCGGCGGCGGCGATCGCCCACAGCGGCTGCGTCTTCTGGAGCAGGACGACCACGTCCGGGTTGCCGTACTCGAACGCTGTCGTGAAGGCGAGCGTGGCCAGAGCCGAGCCGCCCCAGGCGACGCCGAACGCGGCCAGCCAGCCGCCGCGGTCGAGCCGGCGCAGGCGGCGCCAGCGCGGGATCAGGTACGGCGCGACGACGGCCGTCAGGATCACGTGCTCGTAGAGGACGATCGTGTACGGCGACCAGCGAGCGGGCGTCGCGACGAGCGGCTGGCGGAACGCGCCGTCGGTGCCCCACAGGGCGGCGCCGAGCGCGACCAGCGCGACGCTCGCCAGAGGCGCGGTGAGGATCGTTCGCCGTTTCGCCATCCGCCCACCCCCCTCTCGGTGTCGCATCCGACCGGCCGCAGCGGCCATGATATGTGGCGATGGCCGACCGTCGCGTCACGGTGCTTGCCGGCGGTGTCGGCGGGGCACGCTTCCTGCAGGGGCTGATCCAGGTCGTCGACCCGACGGCTGTCACGATCGTCGGAAACGTCGGCGATGACCTGGAGCCGTTCGGGCTGCACGTCTCGCCCGACCTGGACACGGTGCTCTACACGCTGACCGGGCGGATCGACGCCGAGAAGGGCTGGGGCGTGCGCGGCGACACCCCGCGCGCGCTCGAGCAGGCGCGAGAGCTCGGCGCCGACGCCTGGTTCTGGCTGGGCGACCTCGACCTCGGGCTGCACCTGGCCCGGACGGAGCTCCTCCGCCAGGGGCTGCCGCTGAGTGCGGCCACAGCCCGGCTGGCGGCGGCGATGGGGTTGCGCGCGACCCTCCTACCGGCGACCGACGACCGCCTGCGCACCATGATCACGATCCCGGATGGCGAGGTCGACTTCCAGACGTACTACGTCCGCCGCGGCCACGCCGACCCGGTGCTCGGCATCCGCTTCGACGGCGCCGAGGCCGCCCGCCCGGCTCCCGGCGTGCTCGAGGCGATCGCGGCCGCAGACGTCGTGGTGATCGCGCCGTCCAACCCGTTCATCTCGATCGACCCGATCCTGGCCGTGCCCGGGATCCGCGCCGCGGTCACCGCCCGCCGCGAGCGGGTCGTCGCCGTCAGCCCGATCGTGGCCGGCGCGGCGCTGCGCGGCCCGGCGGCAGCGATGCTCTCCTCGCTGGGCCACGAGACGTCGGCCGTCGGCGTCGCCGGCCTGTACCGGTCGCTCGCCGCCTCGCTCCTGATCGATCTCAAGGACGCTGTCGCGGCCGGCCGCGTCGAGCAGCTCGGGCTGCGGCCACGGGTGACGGACACGGTGATGACCGACGCCGCCGCGAGCCGCGCGCTCGCCGCCGAGGCGCTCGCGGCCGGCGGCCTGGTCGCGTGAGCGGCCGCCTCGAGATCCTCGCCCTCCCCCACCCCGACGAGATCGCAACCGGCACCGACCTGGCAGCGCTCGTGCTCGCGGTTGCGCCGCCGCTGCGCGACGGCGACGTGGTGGTGGTCGCGCACAAGGCGGTCTCCAAGAGCGAGGGCCGGGTGGCCGACCTCGCCGCAGTCGAGCCGTCGGCGCGCGCACTCGAGCTCAGCGCCGACGGCGGCGACCCGCGCATGGCGGAGCTCGTGCTGCGCGAGAGCCGCCGCATCGTCCGCCGGCGGGCGGGCCTCCTGATCGCCGAGACCCACCACGGCTTCGTGTGCGCGAGCGCGGGCATCGACCGCTCGAACGCCGCGGCGGCCGATTGGGTGGTGCTCCTGCCGGTGGATCCCGACGCCTCGGCGGCCCGGCTGCGAGCCGAGCTCGAGCGGCGCTGCGGGGTGCGCCTGGCGGTGATCGTGGCCGACACGATGGGCCGGGCCCTGCGCCGCGGCATCGTGGGCACGGCGATCGGCGTGGCCGGTGTCGAGGCCCTGCGCGGCTACGCAGGCGAGGTCGACCCTGTCGGCTACGAGCTGCGCACGACCGCGGTCGCCGTCGCCGACGAGCTGGCCGCCGCCGCCGACCTCGTGCTGGGCAAGCTCGAGCGGGTGCCGGCAGCGCTCATCCGCGGCTACGGGGCGGCCGGCGAGGGCAGCGGGCAGGAGCTCGTGCGCGACGAGGCGGAGGATCTGTTCCGCTAGAGACCAGCGGGGCCAGGCCCCAATGTTAAGGGGACAGTCCCCTTAACATTCAGCTCACGCGGGCGCCACCGGAGAGAAGCCGGCGGGCATAGGCCAGGTCGGCGGGCGTGTCGACGTCGTGCGCGAGGCCGGGCCGGTCGAGCACCACGGGCCGCAGCCCCGCGGCGGCGGCCGCGGCGGCGTGCACGGCGGCGCTGCCGCGCGTCCCGAACGCGGGCTCAAGAGCACCGGCCGGCGCCACCCAGAGCGCGTTCGTGCCGCCGTCGTGCGCGCGGCCGATGACGGCGGTGGCGCTCCCACCGGCCTCGACCAGCGCCGCGACGTCGTCCGGCTCGATCAGCGGCAGGTCGCCGGCCAGGTAGAGCACGGCACCGGCCGGGGAGGGCACGAGGCCGCGCGCGTGTGCGAGCCCGGCGTTCCAGGCCAGGCCGCCGTCGGACAGGCACGCGACGCCGAGCTCGGCCGCGAGCGCCGGCGCGCCCGGGTCGGAGCTCGCGATCACCACGCGGCCGGCCTCGGCCGCCACCGCGGCGCGCACCACGTGGGCGACCATGCCCCGCATCAGTTGCCTGCGCTCGGCCCCCGAAAGAGCCGAGCGCAGGCGTGACTTGGCCGTGTCGAGCCGCTTGAGCGGGATCAGGACGTCGGTGTCCACACCCGCATCGTAGGCTCGGCTAGTTCGCGATCTTGATGTAGTCGATGTTGCCGGTGAAGTAGTCGCACGTCGTCTTCACCTGATCGCAGTTGAGCTTGCCGCCGATGGTGATCGGCCGCGAGTTCGAGATCGTGCCGGTGCTGCCCTTCGCGGTCGCGACGACGCTGCCGTCCACGGTGAGGGTGAGACCGCTCGGCGTGCGCGTGCACACCACGAGGTGCCAGGCGCCGTTGGAGATCACGCCCGACTCGACCGCCTTGCGCAGGAACGCGCCCGACGAGCTCACCCCGCGGAACACGCAGTTCAGGCGCCCGCTGGGGTTCTCGAGCTTGAAGTAGCCGCCGGCCGATCCGGCCTGGCCCTTCTGGACGATGTTCCCGAAGTGCTTCGTCGTGCGGTAGCGCAGCCTCACGGTGTAGTTGCCGGCGCCGGGGTTGAGCGTCGCGCTCGACGCCTGCACCAGCCGCTCCGGCTTCGGTGGCGGCGCGGTCGGGCTGGTGAAGTTCCACTGGTACCCGGTGGCGCCCAGAACGGTGACGCCGGTCTGCACCGCGGAGCCGATCGTGCCGTTCACATGGCCGCTCGAGTCCGTCATCACGTGGGCGCCGGGGGCCTCGTTCATCTCCCAGTCCGCCAGGGTCGCCGCCGATGCGGGCGCGGCGAACACGACCCCCACGGCGAGTGCGGCCAGAAGTGACCGTCCAAGTCGATGCTTCATGTCGTCCCACCTTCCTCTGCCTCTAGAGTTGCCCGCACTCTACCCGGCCCCCCAAAGGCCCTAACAATCTAGACTCGAGGCCATGCTCGAGATCGGCTACAAGGCATCCGCGGAGCAGTTCCCCGCGGCCGAGCTGCTCGCCTACGCGCGGCTCGCGGAGGAGGCCGGGTTCGAGAGCGTGGCCGTGTCGGACCACTTCCAGCCGTTCCGCCACACCGGCGGGCACGCGCCGGCGGCCCTGCCCTGGCTGGGCGCACTCGCGGCGACCACGAGCCGGGTGCGGATCGGCACGAGCGTGTCCACGCCGACGCTGCGCTTCCACCCCTCGGTGCTCGCCCAGGCCTTCGCCACGATCGCGAACCTGGCGCCGGGGCGCGTCTTCGTCGGCGTCGGCACCGGCGAGTCCGTGAACGAGGTGCCCGCGACCGCGATGGAGTGGCCGGGATTCTCGGAGCGCCTGGGCCGGCTCGAGGAGGCGGTCGAGCTGATGCGGCTGCTGTGGACGCAGGAGCGGGTGAGCTTCGAGGGCCGCTGGTACCGAACCGCGCGGGCGACGGTCTACGATCGCCCGGCGCAGCCGCTGCCCGTGCTGGTCGCGGCCGCCGGGCCGCGCGCGGCCCGCTTCGCCGGCCGCATCGGCGACGGCTTCATCACGACGAGCGGCAAGCCCGCCGAGCTCTACTCCGAGACGCTCCTGCCCGCGGTGGCCGAGGGGATGGCGAAGGCCGGCCGCGATCCGGGGAGCTACGAGCGGCTGCTCGAGGTGAAGGTCTCCTACGCCGCCGACGTCGCGACGGCGATCGCCGACTGCCGCTACTGGGCGCCGCTGGCGCTGCCGGCCGAGGCCAAGCAGGGGGTGGACGATCCGCTCGAGCTCGAGCGCCTGGCCGACGCCGAGCACGTGCGGCCGGAGAGCCGCTTCATCGTCTCGGCCGACCCCGACGAGGTGGTCGAGCGGATCGCCGTGTACGTCGAGCTCGGCTTTCACCACCTGGTCGTGCACGGGCCGGGACCCGATCAGGCCGGCTTCATCCGCCGGTTCGCCGCCGACGTCATGCCGCGCCTGCGGGCGCGCTTCAGCTGACAGCCGGGGCGAGCTTCTGCCCCATCAGCTCGACCGCCTCGAGGTCGTCGTGCAGCAGATGCTGGAGCATCATCCGCTCGACGCCGGCGGCAGAGAGCTCGGCCAGCCGCTCCGTCGCCTGCGCGAGCGACCCGCACAGCCAGGTGTCGCGGTTCTCCGCCAGGACCGCCGCTCCGTCGCCCTGCTCGAGCCCACGGTCGACCATCTCCTGGGCCCGCCGCACCGCGTCGGCCTCGGAGGCGCCGACGACCACCGTCGTCATCATCGACAGTACCAGGGTGGCGGGATCGCGCCCGTGGCGCTCACACGCCTCGTCCAGGCGCGTGCGCAGGGCCCGGCACTCGGCGACCGTCCGGGCCACGACGTTGTACTCCTGCGCCAGGCGGACGGCGACCTCGACCGAGCGCCGCCGGCCCGACCCGCCGATGATGAGCGGAAGGTGGGGCCGCTGCACCGGCCGCGGCCGCGCCTCGGCCGCGTCGAGCCGGTAGTGGCGGCCGGCGTAGGAGAACGGCGCGGTCGTCCACTGGCCGACGATCACGTCGGCCTGCTCCTCGAACACGTCCATGCGCTCGCCGAGCGGTGCGAACGGGAAGCCGAAGGCCGCGTGCTCGCGCTCGTGCCAGCCCGCCCCGAGCCCCAACTCGGCCCGGCCGCCGGAGATGTGATCGACCGTCGTCGCCGCCCGAGCCAGCACGGACGGGTGGCGGAACGTCGCCGGCGACACCATCGTCCCGAGCCGAATCCGCTCGGTGCGGGCCGCGAGGCCGGCCAGGGTCGTCCACGCATCCAGCGAGCCCTCTCCGTGGTCGTCCCCGCCGCCGAGCGGCATGTAGTGATCCGACCGGAAGAGCCCTTCCAGGCCGGCGCGCTCGCACGTCTGCGCGAGTGCAAGCCACTGCGGCCAGGTGACGCCTTCCTGGCCCTCGATCATCAGACAGAGCCGCATCTCGAGACGCCACGCTACCACCCTTCACCGCACGTTTACGAATGGTTTTCCACGCCGTAACCCATCGGGGCTAGCGGAGTACGAAACTGCCCTCGCCGTACCGCAGCGGCGCGTCCCCCCGGGCGCGTCGCGACTTACTCTCACGGACAAGGAGGCAAGGTGAGCGTTCGACGGCTTCTCCTGGGCTGCGTGGCGGCCGGAGCGATCCTGGCTGCACCCGTGTCGGCCTCTGCCAGCGGCGGCTCCGCCGCCGGCGATCCCGGCCGGACGCCAATCAAGCACCTGGTGGTGATCTTCAACGAGAACGTCTCGTTCGACCACTACTTCGGCACGTATCCATTCGCGCCGAACCCGAGCGGTGAGCCGAGGTTCACGGCCGCCCCGGGCACACCGAGCGTGAACGGTCTCACCGCCGCGCTCCTGTCCCACAACACCAATCTCAACAACCCGTTCCGGTTCGACCGCTCCGAGCCGATCACGTGCGATCAGAACCATGACTACACGCCCGAGCAGCAGTCGTATAACGCCGGGCTCCTCGACATGTTCGTGCAGTTCGCCGGGGCCGCCTACACGCCGGCTCCCGGGGGCTCGACCCGACCATGCCGCACGAGCGACGTGATGGGCTACTACGACGGCAACACCGTCACCGCGCTCTGGAACTACGCCCAGCACTACGCGCTCAACGACAACTCGTTCGGCACGACCTTCGGGCCGTCGACGCCGGGCGCGATCAACCTGGTGTCGGGAAACACGCACGGCACGACCTCGCCGACCGCACCCGACGAGATCGCCAACGGCACGATCATCGGCGATCCCGACCCGGCGTTTGACGACTGCTCCGGCACCGATACGGCCAACATGACCGGCACGAACGTCGGTGAGCTCCTGAACCGCCACAACGTCACCTGGGGCTGGTTCCAGGGCGGCTTCAAGCCGACCTCCCGCTCGGGCGGCAAGGCCGTCTGCGGCTCGTCGCACGTGAACATCGGCGGCGTCACGGTGTCGGACTACAGCCCGCACCACGAGCCGTTCCAGTACTACAAGGCGACGGCGAACCCGCACCATCTGCCGCCGTCGTCGGTGGGGATGATCGGCCGCACCGATCAGGCCAAGCACCAGTACGACCTGAGCGACTTCTGGGCGGCGGCCCACCACGGCAACCTGCCCGCGGTGAGCTTCCTCAAGCCCGCGAAGTACCAGGACGGCCACGCGGACTACTCCGATCCGCTCGACGAGCAGCACTTCATCGTCAACACGATCAACCGGCTCGAGCGGCTGCCCAGCTGGCGCTCGACCGCGATCGTGATCGCCTACGACGACTCTGACGGCTGGTACGACCATGTGATGCCGCCGATCCTCAGCCAGTCGAACGATCCTGCCAACGACGCCCTCACCGGCCCGGGCCATTGCGGCACGGCCCCCGCGGGCGCCTTCCAGGATCGGTGCGGATACGGGCCGCGGCTGCCGCTGCTCGTCGTCTCGCCGTGGGCACGGCACAACTCCGTGGACAACCAGCTCACCGACCAGACCTCCATCCTGCGCTTCGTCGAGGACAACTGGGGCCTGGGCCGGATCGGCAACCAGTCGATGGACGCGAAGGCCGGCTCGCTCGACGGCATGTTCAACTTCGGCGGACACCCGAACACACACCGGCTGATCCTGAATCCGATCACCGGCGAGGTCGTCCACCACCACGGCTGACCAAAGACCCCCCGGAGGGGGAACGGCCCGGGGCTCGCTTGCGAGTGAGCCCCGGGCCTGCTGCCGGTCCCGATCGCGGCGGGCGCTCGCCGCGATCGAGTAGCGTCCGAGCCCCATGGCGCGGGCCGCCAGCGAACTTCCGGGCACCGAGATCCCCGACGCCGACGGCCGGCGCCGGGTCGTCATCGAGAACGTCCGCCCCCGGGTGGACCACGGCCGGTTCGCCGTGAAACGGGTCGCCGGCGACGTGGTGGAGGTGACCGCGGATGTGTTCGCCGACGGCCACGACGCGGTGGCCGCGGTCGTGCGCCACCGCCGCGAGGGCGAGCGCCGCTTCCGCGAGACGCCCATGCGCGCGCTCGGAAACGACCGCTACACCGGCGCGTTCGCCGTGGAGCAGGTCGGCCGCCACGTCTTCGCCGTGCGCGGCTGGATCGATCGCTTCGCCACCTGGCGCGATCAGCTCGACCGCCGGGTCGAGGCCGGCCAGGACGTGCGCAGCGAGCTTCTGACCGGCGCCGCCATCATCCAGGCGGCGATGGAGACCGCTCCGGCGGCCGCCGCGGGCGAGCTGGCCGTCTGGCGCGAGCGCCTGCTCGGGGATGACACCGTCGCGGGCTCCGCCGCGGCCCTCGACCCCGCCCTGGCGCAGCTCATGGCCGGGCACGACCCGCGGCCGCACTGCGTCGACTCCGACCTGCAGGTGACGGTGCAGGTTGACCCCCTGCTGGCCCGGTTCAGCGCCTGGTACGAGCTCTTCCCGCGGTCGCTCGGCGGCGACCGGCACGGGACGCTGCGCGATGTGGGGCGGGCCCTCGACCGCGTGGCGCGTATGGGCTTCGACGTCCTCTACCTGCCGCCGATCCACCCGATCGGCGAGACGCACCGCAAGGGCCCGAACAACGCGCCGGCCGCGCGGCCGGGCGACCCGGGCAGCCCCTGGGCGATCGGGGCCGCCGACGGCGGCCACACCGCCGTCCACCGCGAGCTCGGCACGGTCGCGGACGTGCGCCGGCTGGCCGCAGCCTGCGCCAAGCGGGGGGTCGCGCTCGCCCTCGACCTCGCCTTCCAGTGCTCGCCCGACCACCCCTGGGTGCGCGAGCACCCCGAGTGGTTCCGCCACCGCCCGGACGGGTCGATCCGCTACGCCGAGAACCCGCCGAAGCGCTACGAGGACATCTACCCGCTCGACTTCGAGAGCGAGGACTGGCGCGGCCTCTGGCACGAGCTGCTTGGAGTGGTGCGGTTCTGGATCGGCGAGGGCGTCCACGTGTTCCGCGTGGACAACCCGCACACGAAGCCGTTCCCCTTCTGGGAGTGGCTGATCGGCGAGGTCAAGCGCGATCACCCCGACGTGCTCTTCCTGGCCGAGGCGTTCACACGGCCGCGGGTGATGGAGCGGCTGGCGAAGGCGGGCTTCAGCCAGTCGTACACGTACTTCACCTGGCGCAACGGCAAGCACGACCTCGAGGAGTACCTGCGCGAGCTGACCCAGACGGGCGTGCGGGAGTACTTCCGCCCCAACTTCTGGCCCAATACGCCCGACATCCTCACCGAGCCGATGCAGACCGGCGGGCGGCCCACCTTCGCCGCGCGGCTGGTGCTTGCGGCCACCCTGAGCCCCGCCTACGGCGTCTACGGGCCGGCGTTCGAGCTCGTCGAGCAGCGCGGCCTGCGGGCCGGCAGCGAGGAGTACCTCGACTCCGAGAAGTACCAGCTGCGGGCGTGGGACATTTCGTCCCCGCAGTCGCTCGAGCCCCTCGTGACGGCGATCAACGCCGCCCGCCGCGGGCATCCCGCGCTGCAGTCGAACGAGCGGCTCGAGTTCCACCAGATCGCAAACGACATGCTGATCGCCTACACCAAGCACACCGCCGACCTGGCCGACGTGGTGCTCTGCGTCGTCAACCTCGATCCGCACCACACCCAGTCGGGCTGGGTCGAGCTGCCGCTCGAGCGGCTCGGCATCGACCCCGAGCATCCCTACCAGGTTCACGACCTGCTGGACGGGGAAACCTACACCTGGCAGGGCGCGCGCAACTTCGTCGAGATCGACCCCGACCGGCTGCCGGCACACCTCTTCCACGTGCGCCGGCGCCTGCGCAGCGAGCACGACTTCGAGTACTACGCATGACCACGCCGATGACCATGACCGAGCCCGCACCGACCCCGGCCCGCACGGCCCGGGCGGGGCACTGGTACGAGGACGCGATCATCTACGAGGTGCACGTGCGCGCCTTCGCGGACTCCGACGGCGACGGCATCGGCGACTTCCGCGGGCTGACGCAGCGGCTCGACTACCTCGAGGACCTGGGCGTGACGGCGATCTGGCTGCTGCCGTTCTACCCCTCGCCCCTGCGCGACGACGGCTACGACATCGCGGCCTATCGCGACGTGCACCCGGACTACGGCACGATGCGCGACTTCCGCACGTTCCTGCGCGCCGCCCACGCCCGCGGCCTGCGGGTGATCACCGAGCTCGTGCTGAACCACACCTCGGACCTGCACGAGTGGTTCCAGCGCGCCCGCCGGGCCGCGCCCGGAAGCCGCGCCCGCAACTTCTACGTCTGGAGCGACACGCCCGATCGCTACACCGGCGCGCGCATCATCTTCAGCGACTTCGAGACGCTCCAACTGGTCGTGGGACGCGGTCGCCGGCGCCTACTACTGGCACCGCTTCTACTCCCACCAGCCCGACCTGAACTGCGACAACCCGGAGGTGCAGCGGGCGATGTTCAGCGTCGTCGACTTCTGGCTCGCGATGGGCGTCGACGGACTGCGGCTGGACGCGGTGCCCTACCTGTTCGAGCGCGAGGGCACGAACTGCGAGAACCTGCCCGAGACGCACCAGGTGCTGAAGGCGCTGCGCAGCCACATCGACGAGCGCTTCCCGGACCGCATGCTGCTGGCCGAAGCCAACCAGTGGCCGGAGGACGCGGTCGCCTACTTCGGCGACGGCGACGAGTGCCACATGGCCTTCCACTTCCCGCTCATGCCGCGCATGTTCATGGCGGTGCGGATGGAGGACCGCTATCCGCTGATCGACATCCTCGCCCAGACCCCGCCGATCGCCGACGGCTGCCAGTGGGCGATCTTCCTGCGCAACCACGACGAGCTGACCCTCGAGATGGTCACCGACGAGGAGCGCGACTACATGTACCGCACCTACGCCGACGACCCGCAGGCGCGCATCAACCTGGGCATCCGCCGCCGGCTGGCGCCGCTGCTCGGGAACGACCGCCGCGTGATCGAGCTCGTAAACGCGCTGCTCCTGTCGCTCCCGGGCACGCCCGTCATCTACTACGGCGACGAGCTCGGCATGGGCGACAACATCTACCTGGGCGACCGCAACGGCGTGCGCACGCCGATGCAGTGGAGCGCCGACCGAAACGGCGGCTTCTCGCGCGCGAACCCGCAGCAGCTCTACCTGCCCGTGATCTCAGACCCCGAGTACGGGGCGGTCAACGTCGAGGCCCAGCAGGCCAACCCCAACTCCCTGCTCTGGTGGATGAAGCGGCTGATGGCGCTGCGCAAGCGCTACCAGGCGTTCGGGCGCGGGTCGCTCGAGTTCCTCTATCCCGAGAACCGCAAGGTGCTCGCCTACATGCGCGAGTACGGCGAGGAGCGGATTCTTGTCGTCGCCAACCTGTCGCGGCGGGCGCAGTACGTCGAGCTCGACCTGCGCCGGTTCGAAGGCCTGATCCCGGAGGAGCTGCTCGGCCACAGCCAGTTCCCGGCCGTGCCCGGCGACCGGCCCTACCCGCTCGCGCTCGGCCCGCACGACTTCTACCTGTTCGTGCTGCACCCGGCCCCGCCCGGCGCGGCCGGCACGTCCGGTCCGCCACCCGAGATCCGCGTCCCCGGCCGCTGGCCGGCGGTCTTCGAGCGCAGCGCCCGCCGCCAGCTCGACGACGCGGTGGCCGCGTTCCTGCCGGGACGGCGCTGGTTCGCGGGCAAGTCGCGCCGGATCCGGCGCGTCTCGCTGGCCGACGAGGTGCGCATCCCCGGCCCCGGGCGGCGCGAGGCCGGCTACCTGTGCCTGATGCGGGTGGAGTACACCGAGGGCGAGGCCGACACCTACGTTTTGCCGCTCGTCGCCCGCCCGCAGGGCGACGACGGCCGCCCGCCCAGCGGGGCGACGGTGGCGATCCTCGAGACGGGCGAGGGCCGGCTGGCGCTGCTCGATGGTGCGGACGACCGCGTCCTGGCGACGTCCCTCCTGCAGCTCATGCGCCGGGGGCGGCGGATCGGCGGCCGGATCGGCTCGCTGACCGCCGGGAGCACGCGCGAGCTGCGCCGGCTCGTGGGCGACGGCACCGAGCTCGACCCCTCGCCGCTCGGCGCCGAGCAGTCAAACAGCTCCGTCGCGTTCGGCCAGCGGGCGGTGCTGAAGGTGTTCCGGCGGGTCGAGCCGGGGCCGAACCCCGAGGCCGAGCTGACCGGCCTGCTCACCCGCACGGGCTTCGAGCACGTCTCCCCGGCGGCGGGCACGATCGAGTATCACCGCCGCCGCCGGCAGCCGGTCACGATCGGCCTCCTGCAGGGGTTCGTGACCAACGAGGGCGATGCCTGGGCCTACACCGTTGACGAGGTGGTGCGGTTCCTCGAAGGGGCGCTGGCCCGCGAGGAGCCGGGGCCGCCGCCCGTGCCGGCCGGGGGGCTGGTCGAGCTCGCCGGCCAGGATCTGCCGGCCGAGGTGTCGGACTCGATCGGCTCCTACATCGAGTTCGCCCGCCTGCTCGGAGAGCGCACCGGCCAGATGCACGTCGCCCTCGCGGCGGCGACCGACGATCCGGCGTTCGCCCCGGAGCCCTTCACGCCGCTGCAGCAGCGCTCGCTGTACGGGTCGCAGCGGACGCTGATCCGGCAGGTGCTGGCCGCGGCCCGGCGCGCGAGCACCGGCGAGCCCGAGCTCGAGTGGATCACCCCCGGCGACCAGCGGGCGCTGGCACGCGTCCGCGGGCTGCTCGACGGCCTGCTGCAGGGCAGCCGCATCCGCACCCACGGCGACTACCACCTCGGCCAGGTGCTGTGGACGGGGCGCGACCTCGTCATCATCGACTTCGAGGGCGAGCCCGGCCGGCCGCTCGGCCAGCGCCGCCTGAAGCGCTCGCCGGTGCAGGACGTCGCCGGCATGCTGCGCTCGTTCCACTATGCCGCCTACGCCGCCCTCTTCCGCGAGAGCGGCCGCGACGCCGCCGTCGGCGGAGCGGCCGAGGAGTGGGCCAAGCACTGGCGGACGTGGGCCTCGGTCGCCTTCCTGCAGGCCTATCGCGCCGCCGTCGCTCCGGCCGCGATCGTGCCCACGGACGATTTCGAGTTCGCCCGCCTGCTCGACCTGCACCTGCTCGAGAAGGCGGTGTACGAGCTGGGCTACGAGCTCGACAACCGCCCCGACTGGGTGGTGATCCCGGCCCGCGGGCTGGAGGAGCTGCTCGGCGCGTGACGTCGCAGGCGGCGGCTCGCGGCGCACTGCACGAGCTGGCGGCGGCGGCCGGGGTGCAGCGCTCCTACACGGACACGGGCGGACGCAGGCACACGGCGTCGGCGGCCGCCCTGACGGCTGCGCTGCGGGCGCTCGGGCACGACGTGGCCGAGTCGGGCGCAGGCGCCGCGGAGGCGCTGCGAGCCCTCGCCGCCGAACGGCTGCGGCAGATCGCCGAGCCGGTGGCGGTGGCGTGGGGCAAGGCGCCGCCCCGGATACCCGTCACGGTGCCGGCGGGGGCAGACCGGGTGCGGTGGACGGTGGCGCTCGAGGACGGCGGCGAGGTCGCCGGGACGCAGCGCATCGAGGAGCTGCCGCGCACCGCGGCGGGATCCGCCCTGCCGCTGCCCGCCCTGCCGCACGGCTACCACCGCGCCCACGTCGAGATCGGCGGGCGGGCCGCGGCGACGCTCGTCCTGGCGGCGCCCCGGCGCGCCCACGCCGGGGCGGCCCGGTCGTGGGGCGTGTTCCTTCCGCTCTACGCCGCGCCGGGGCCGTTCGGGCCGGGCGACTTCACCCGCATGCGCCGGCTGCTCGCCTGGACGGCCGGGCTCGGCGGCGACCTCGTGGGCTCGACGCCGCTGCACGCCGCGTTCCTCGACCGGCCGTTCGAGCCGAGCCCGTACCTGCCGGTCAGCCGGCTTTACTGGAACGAGCTCTACATCGACCCGGAGGCCGTCCCCGAGCTGGCCACGGCGCCGCGGGCCGGCGAGCTGATCGCCGCTTCGGCCGTGCCCGGCGACGATCGCCTGATCGACTACCGGGCGGCGATGGCCGCCAAGCGGCGGGTGCTCGAGACGCTCGTCGGCGCCCTTCACGGCCGCCGGCTCGAGGCGTTTGAGCGCCACCTGCACGACCACCCCGACCTGGGCGAGTACGCGGCGTTCCGGGCCCGCTGCGAACGCGAGGGCGGCGGCTGGCGCGACTGGAGCGAGGCGCCCGCGGCGGCCGACCCGGCGGCCGCCCGCTACCACGCCTACGCCCAGTGGCTCTGCGCCGAGCAGCTCGCGGCGGTCGCGGCCGGCGAGGCCGGGCCGTACCTCGACATGCCGCTCGGCGTGCACCCGGGCGGCTACGACACCTGGCGCCACCGCGACGCCTTCGCCGAGGGCATCTCGGTCGGCGCCCCGCCGGACGACTTCTTCCTCGGCGGCCAGGACTGGGGCCTCGCGCCCCTGCATCCGGACGGCCTGCGCCGCAGCGGCCACGCCTACCCGATCGCCTGCGTCCGCGCGCTCCTGCGCCATGCCGCGGCCGCCCGGATCGACCACGTGATGGGCCTGCACCGCGCCTACTGGGTGCCGCACGGCCTCGCGGCGACCGACGGCGTCTACGTGCGCTACCCGGCGCAGGAGCTCTACGCGGTGCTCTGCATCGAGTCGCACCGGCACCGCACCCGCCTCGTGGGCGAGGACCTCGGCACCGTCCCGGACGTGGTCAGGCGGACCATGTCGACGCACGGCCTCCTGCGCACGTTCGTGCTCCAAGCCCAGCTCGGCACCGGCGCGGATCCATTCGACCAGGTGCCTTCCGCGGCGATGGCGGGCATGAATACGCACGACATGCCGACGTTCGCCGGATTCTGGGATGCCGACACCGCCGCCGACGGGCGCCGGGAGACGCTGCGCGCCGCGGTCGCCCGCCGCGGGCATGCGGCCGCGGACGGCCCGCAGGTGCTGGACGCCTGCCTGCAGGAGCTGGCCGCCTCCGACGCCCGCGCGCTGCTCGTGACCCTCGAGGACATGTGGTGGGAGCACGCGCGCCAGAATGTCCCCGGAACGACCACGGAGCATCCCAACTGGCGCCGGCGGGCGCGCCACGCCGTCGAGGACCTCGACGCCGTGCCCGGTCTCGCCCCCCGCCTGCGCCGGATCGCCGACCTGCGGAGAGGTGAACGATGAAGAGCCGGCTTGGGGCCGACGACCTGCACCTGTTCAACGAGGGCACCCATTACCGCCTGGCGCGCAAGCTCGGCGCCCACACGACCACCTCGGGCCGCAAGGCCGGGACGGCCTTCGCCGTCTGGGCCCCCAACGCCCGCGCGGTGTCGGTGGTCGGCGACTGGAACGGGTGGGAGAGCGGGCGCGACCCGCTCGAACCGCGGGGCGGCTCCGGGATCTGGGAGGGGTTCGTGCCCGCGGTCGGCCACGGCGACGTGTACAAGTACGCGATCTCGGGCGAGCAGGGCGAGCAGCTCAAGGCCGACCCGGTGGCCGCGTTCGCCGAGCTGACGCCGCGCACGGGCTCGCGGGTCTGGGATCTGGACTACGACTGGCAGGACGCGGCCTGGATGGAGGCGCGCGCCGGTCGCAGCGCTCTGGATGCGCCCGTCTCGATCTACGAGCTGCACCTGGGGTCGTGGCGGCGGCGAGTCGAGGACGGCAACCGCCCGCTGACGTACCTGGAGCTGGCCGAGCAGCTGCCGGCGTACGCCGCCGGAAACGGCTTCACCCATGTCGAGATGCTGCCGATCATGGAGCACCCCTACACCGGCTCGTGGGGATACCAGACCACCGGCTACTTCGCGCCCACGAGCCGCTACGGCACGCCGCAGGAGCTGATGGCGCTGATCGACGCCCTGCATGCGGCCGGCGTCGGCGTCATCCTCGACTGGGTGCCCTCGCACTTCGCCACCGACCCGCACGGGCTCGCGCTCTTCGACGGCACGCATCTGTACGAGCACGCCGATCCACGGCAGGGCTTCCACCCCGACTGGGGCAGCTACATCTTCAACTACAGCCGCAACGAGGTCAGGAGCTTCCTGCTCTCGAGCGCCCTGCACTGGCTCGATGCCTACCACGCCGACGGCCTGCGCGTCGACGCCGTGGCCTCGATGCTCTACCTGGACTACTCGCGCAAGGAGGGCGAGTGGATCCCCAACCGCTTCGGCGGCCGTGAGAACCTCGAGGCGATCGACCTCCTGCGGGCGCTGAATAGCGCCGTCTATGCCGAGCATCCCGGCGTCCAGACCTACGCCGAGGAGTCGACCGCCTGGCCGATGGTGTCGCGGCCGACCTACCTGGGCGGCCTGGGCTTCGGCCTCAAGTGGGACATGGGCTGGATGCACGACACGCTCGGCTACTTCGGCGAGGACCCCATCCACCGCCGCTACCACCACCACGAGCTCACGTTCCGGGGCCTGTACGCGTTCACCGAGAACTACGTGCTGCCGCTCTCCCACGACGAGGTCGTGCACGGCAAACGCTCGCTGCTCAGTCAGATGCCGGGGAACGAGTGGCAGAAGCGGGCCAACCTGCGCGCGCTCCTCGGATACCAGTTCGCGGTGCCCGGGAAGAAGCTGCTCTTCATGGGAGCCGAGCTCGGGCAGTGGGACGAGTGGGATCACGAGTCGAGCCTCGACTGGCACCTGCTCGACCAGCCCGGCCACGAGGGCATCCGCCGCTGGGTGGCCGACCTGAACCACGTCTACCGCGACCACCCGGCGCTGCACGAGCTCGACTGCGACCCGGCCGGGTTCGAATGGGTGCACGCATCCGACAGCGAGTCGAGCGTGCTCGCGTTCATGCGCCTCGCCCGCGGCGGCCGCGACACGGCGCTCGCGGTCTTCAACCTGACGCCGGTCATGCGCCCGAACTACCGCATCGGCGCGCCCCGCCCGGGCGTGTGGCGCGAGCTCTTGAACAGCGACGCGGGCGTGTACGGCGGCAGCGGCGCCGGGAACATGGGCCGGATCGAGGCCGTGGCCGAGCCCGCCCACGGCCGGCCCGACTCGATGGTGCTCACGCTGCCGCCGCTCTCGTGCCTGCTGCTCGCGCCCGAGGCGGGTGCGTGACCGGTTTGGCACCGAGGCTCGGTGCACACCCCCTGCCTGACGGCGGCTGCCGCTTCGCGGTGTGGGCGCCCGCGGCCGACGAGGTGTGCGTGCATCTGCTCGACCCCGACCGGGTCGAGCCGCTGCAGCCGGCCGGCGACGGCTACTTCGCCGGGCTCCTGGCCGATGTGAGCCCCGGCCGCCGCTACGCCTACCGGCTCGACGGCGGCGACGACCTGCCCGATCCGGCCTCGGCGCTCCAGCCCGAGGGCGTCGGCGGCCCGTCGGAGGTCGTCGATGCGGCCTTCGCCTGGACCGACGGGGGGTGGCGCGGACGGCCGCTCGACGAGCTCGTGCTGTACGAGCTGCACGTCGGCACGTTCACGCCGGAGGGCACGTTCGCCGCGATCGTCCCGCGGCTGGCCGCGCTCGCGGAGCTCGGAGTGACGGCGCTCGAGCTGATGCCCGTCGCCCAGTTCCCGGGCGAGCGCAACTGGGGCTACGACGGCGTGTTCCCCTACGCCGTGCAGCACTCCTACGGCGGGCCGGACGGCCTCAAGCGGCTCGTCGACGCCTGCCACGCGGCCGGCCTCGCGGTGTGCCTGGACGTCGTGCACAACCACCTGGGCCCCGAGGGCAACGTGGTCGCCCAGTACGGCCCGGTGTTCACCGAGCGCTACCGCACCCCCTGGGGAGCGGCGATCAACATGGACGGGCGCGGCTCCGACGGCGTGCGCGCCCTCCTGATCGGTAGCGCCCTGCGCTTCCTGGACGAGTTCCACGTCGACGCGCTGCGGCTGGACGCGGTCGACCAGATCGCCGACGCCTCGGCCGTCCACTTCCTCGCCGAGCTTCACGACCGCACGCGGGAGCTGGCCGAGCGGGCCGGGCGGCCGCTGCACCTGATCGCCGAGAGCGATCTGAACGATCCCCGCATGGTCACCGCCCGCGCCGGCGGCGGCCTGGGGATGGACGCGCAATGGAGCGGCGACCTGCACCACTCCCTGCACGTGCTCCTGACCGGCGAGCGCGAGGGCTACTACGAGGACTTCGCCGGCACGGCCGACCTGGCCAAGGCCTACCGCGAGGCGTTCGTCTACGACGGCGCCCGGTCGGCCTTTCGCGGCCGCCGCCACGGCGCCCCCGCCCGCGGCATGCACGGGCGCCGGTTCGTCGTGTTCAGCCAGACGCACGACCAGGTCGGAAACCGGATGCGGGGCGACCGGCTCGCGGCCACGGCCGGATTCGAGGCCGCCAAGCTGGCCGCGGGCGCGGTGCTGCTCGCGCCGTTCGTGCCGCTGCTCTTCATGGGCGAGGAGTACGCCGAGGCGGCGCCGTTCCAGTACTTCACGAGCCACTCCGGCGCGGCGCTGATCGAGGCGGTCCGGCGCGGACGGGCGCAGGAGTTCGAGGCGTTCCGGTGGTCGGGGGAGCCGCCCGATCCGCAGTCGGAGGAGACGTTCCGGCGCTCGGCGCTGCGCTGGGTGCAGCGCACATCGGGCGAACACGCCCAGATGCTCGCGCTCTACACGGAGCTCCTGCGCCTGCGCCGCGAGCTCGCGCCGCTGCGGGCGCTCGACCCGCGCGGCGTGGAGGTGGCGCGGGCGGACACGCCGCCAGTGGTGTGGGTGCGGCGCACCGCTGCCGGCGGCGAGGATGCGCTGCTCTGCCTGCACTTCGGCCGCGAGCCGGCCCGGCTCGAGGTGCCGTTCCGCGCCGGGTGGCGGCCGCTGCTCGACTCGGCCGACGTCCGCTTCGGCGGCCCGGGGGCGGGCAGCTTGCGCCGAGACGCTCGAGGTGCAGCCCACCGCATTCGTCCTGCTGGGCGGCGCCCGTGGCTAGCCTGCGCGTGTGGCCGGGCACGCCCTACCCGCTCGGGGCCACCTGGGACGGCGAGGGCACCAACTTCGCGATCTTCTCCGAGCACGCGACGGGCGTCGAGCTGTGCCTCTACGACGCGACCGACGCGGCGCAGGAGGAGCACATCATCGAGCTCGTCGAGCGCACCGACCTGATCTGGCACGCCTACCTGCCCGACGTGCGCCCCGGGCAGCTCTACGGCTACCGCGTGCACGGCCCCTACGCGCCCGAGCAGGGCCACCGCTTCAACCCCGCAAAGCTCGTGCTCGACCCCTACGCGAAGGCGGTCACGGGCCAGCCGCGCTGGGACGACACCCTGTTCGGCTACACGGTCGGGCACCCCGATTCAGACCTCTCCCTCGACCCGCGCTCGAGCGCAGGCGGGATGCCCAAGTGCGCCGTCGTCGACCCGGCGTTCCCGTGGGGCGACGACCGCCGCCCGTCGGTGCCGTGGAACCGGTCGGTCATCTACGAGTGCCACGTGCGCGGCCTGACCATGCTGCATCCCGGCGTCCCGCCCGAGCTGCGCGGGACCTACCTGGGCATGGCCAGCGACGCGATCATCGACCACCTCGTGTCGATGGGCGTGACCGCGGTCGAGCTGATGCCGGTGCACCAGTTCATCAACGACCGCAACCTGGTCGACCAGGGCCTCACCAACTACTGGGGCTACAACTCGATCGCCTTTCTCGCCCCCGACGCCCGCTACTCCGCGGGCGGCACGCGCGGCACCCAGGTGAGCGAGTTCAAGTCGATGGTGAAGGCCTTCCACCGGGCCGGGATCGAGGTGATCCTGGACGTCGTCTACAACCACACCGGCGAGGGCAACCACCTGGGCCCGACGCTGTCGCTGCGCGGCGTCGACAACGCCTCCTACTACCGGCTCGACCCGGCCGACAGGCGCCACTACGTCGACTTCACGGGCACCGGCAACAGCCTGAACGTGCAGCATCCGCGCACGATGCAGCTGATCTTCGACAGCCTGCGCTACTGGGTCGGCGACATGCACGTGGACGGCTTCCGCTTCGACCTCGCCCCCGTGCTTGCCCGAGAGCTGTACGAGGTCGACCGGCTGGCGGCCTTCTTCGACATCATGCAGCAGGATCCGACCCTGTCGCAGGTGAAGCTGATCGCCGAGCCGTGGGACCTGGGCGAGGGCGGCTACCAGGTGGGCAACTTCCCGGTCGGCTGGGCAGAGTGGAACGGCGAGTACCGCGACGGCGTGCGCGGATTCTGGAAGGGCGAGGAGGGCCGCCTGGCCGAGCTCGCATCGCGCATCTCGGGTTCGAGCGACCTGTACCAGGCGAGCGGCCGGCGCACCTACGCGAGCGTCAACTTCGTGACCGCGCACGACGGCTTCTGCCTCACCGACCTCGTGTCCTACGAGCACAAGCACAACGAGGCAAACGGCGAGGGCAACCGCGACGGCACCGACCAGAACCTGAGCAGCAACTGGGGCGTCGAGGGCCCGACCGACAACCCCGCGGTGAACGACCTGCGCCGGCGGATGAAGCGCAACTTCGTGGCCACGCTCGTGTTCTCGCAGGGCGTGCGGATGCTGCTCGGCGGGGATGAGCTCGGGCGCACCCAGCACGGCAACAACAACGCCTACTGCCAGGACAACGAGATCTCGTGGGTGCGCTGGGATCTCAGCGCCGAGGACCGCGAGCTCCTGCAGTTCACCCGCGAGGCGCTCGCGATCTTCCGCGAGAACCCGGTGTTCCGGCGGCGCGGGTTCTTCGCCGGCAGACCTCTGCGCGGCGGCAGCAAGGACGTCACCTGGCTGCACCCGATCGGGCGCGAGATGACCCAGGGCGACTGGGCCGACCGGACGCAGAAGGTGGTGGGGATGCTGATCGACGGCGAGGCCACCGACGAGGTGGACGAGCGCGGGCGGCCCGTCTCGGGTCAGACGGTGCTGCTGCTCTTCAACGGCGGCGAGGGATCGCGCCGGTTCGTGCTGCCCGACGCCAACCGCCCCGGGGTGTGGGAGGAGCTCGTGAACACGGCCCGCCCGGGCCGGCGGGTGATCCGCCGCTCCGCGGTCAACCTCGTGGGGCGGTCGTTCATCCTGGCGACGCGGACGAGCGACCCCGCGGGATGAGGATCCCGACCTCCTGCTACCGCCTCCAGCTCTCGCCCGCGTTCACCCTTGACGACGCCCGCGCGGTCGCCCCATACCTGCGCTCGCTCGGCGTCGGCGACGTCTACCTCTCGCCGATCCTGGCCGCGCGGCCGGGGAGCACGCACGGCTACGACGTGGTCGACCCGTCCCGGGTGAGCCCGGAGCTGGGCGGGGCCGAGGCGCTCGAGCGGCTGGCCGGCGAGCTGCGCCGGCTCGACATGGGGCTCGTGGTCGACATCGTGCCCAACCACATGGCGGCCGACCATCGCAACCCGTGGTGGTGGGACGTGCTGCGGCTCGGCCGCGGCTCGCGGCATGCGCGGGCGTTCGACATCGACTGGGATGCGCCCGGCGCCGGCGGCAAGCTCGTGCTGCCGGTGCTGGGCTCGCCCCCCGCCACAGCCGTCGAGCACGGCGAGCTGCGGCTCGTGGACGACGACGGCGAGCTACGGATCGGCTACTACGAGCATCGCTTCCCGATCGCCCCGGACACGGGCGCGGCGGCCGGCGACGGTGTTTCGGCGCTGCTCGCGGCGCAGGCCTACCGGCTCGAGGACTGGCGCACCGGCGTCCCCAACTACCGCCGCTTCTTCGACATCGCCGACCTGCCGGCCGTGGCGGTGGAGCACGACGACGTCTTTGCCGCCACGCACGCGGAGGTGCTGCGGCTCGTCCGCGAAGGCACGATCACCGGCCTTCGCATCGACCACATCGACGGGCTGCGCGATCCGCAGCAGTACCTCGACCGGCTGCGCGATGCGACCGGCGACGCCTATGTCGTGGTCGAGAAGATCCTGGCCCGGGACGAGCGCCTGCCCCCGGCATGGGCGGCCGCCGGCACGAGCGGCTACGACTTCCTGGCGCTCGCCGGCGGGCTCTTCGTCGACCCGGACGGCGCCGCGCACCTGCACGCCGCCCACCGCCGCGTCACCGGGCTCCCGGACCGGTTCGGCGACATCGCGGCGGCCGCCAAACGGGCGGCGCTCGCCGATCTGCTCGCGCCGGACTTCGAGCGGGTCATGCGCCTCGCGGGCGCATCCGTCGATCCGGTCGCGCTGCGCGGGCTGACCGTGAGCCTGGACGTCTATCGCACGTACGTGGGCGCCGCCGGCGCGAGCCCGGCCGACCGCGACCGGCTGGACGCCGCCGCCGCCCGGGCCGGAAGCGGGGCCGGCGCGCTCGCCGGCGCGATCGAGCAGCCGACCGCAGGGACGCTCCCGTTCGTGCTGCGCTGGCAGCAGCTGACCGGGCCCGTGGCGGCCAAGGGGGTCGAGGACACGGCCCTCTACGTCGACACGGCGCTGCTCGCCCGCAACGAGCCGGGGTGTGCTCCGGACTGGCCCTTCACGGCCGCCGCGGAGTTCCACCGCCGCTGCGGCGAGCGCGCCAGCGGGCACCCGCTGAACGCCACCTCGACGCACGACACCAAGCGCAGCGAGGACGTGCGCATGCGCATCTCGGCGCTGTCGGAGCTCGGGGACGAATGGGAGTCGGCGTTCGCGCGCTGGCACGATCTCAACCGGCCGCTGCGGGCCCGCCCGGACGCCGCGCCGGACAGCAACGAGGAGTGGCTGCTCTACCAGACGCTGGTGGGGGCGTGGCCGATCGGCGCCGACCGCATCTGCGCCTACATGACGAAGGCGGTGCGCGAGGCGAAGGTGCACACGAGCTGGATCGCGCCGGATGAGCCCTACGAGGCCGACCTGCGCCGCTTCGCGACGGACGCGCTCGCCCCCACGAACGCCGCCTTCCTGGCCGACCTCGACCGGCTCGCCCGGCGGTGCGCGGCGATCGGCGCGCGCAGCTCGCTCGGGCTGCTCGTGCTCAAGCTGGCCGCGCCCGGCGTACCCGACATCTACTGGGGCAACGAGGACTGGGACCTCTCGCTGGTCGACCCCGACAACCGCCGGCCGGTCGACTTCGCCGCGCGCGCGGCCCGGCCCGCTGACGAAAGCTCGAAGCTGCGCGTCACAAGAGCGGGCCTCGGGCTGCGCCGGCGCGAGCCGGAGCTCTTCGCCCACGGCAGCTACGTCCCGATCGAGGTGGCCGGACGCCACGCCGACCGCGTGCTGGCGTTCGCCCGCGTCCACGCGGGCCGCTGGGTCATCGCCGCGGTGGCGCGGCTGACCGAGGGCCTGGACGGCTGGGACGACACGCGGCTGGTGCTGCCGGCCGACGCGCCGGGCCGCTGGCACGACGTCCTCACCGACGCATCGCTCGACCTCACCGCAGACACCCTCTTCGCGGCCCTTCCGGCCGCCCTGCTCACCGCGACGTAAGAGGTGCCTGGCACCACATCGTGGTGCCAGGCACCTGCTACTGACGCACGTGGCCGGTGCCGTGCACGACGTACTTCGTCGTCGTCAGCTCCTCGAGGCCGACCGGCCCGCGCGCGTGCAGGCGGCTGGTGGAGTTGCCGATCTCGGCGCCCATGCCGTACTCGCCGCCGTCGGTGAAGCGGGTCGAGGCGTTCACATACACGGCGGCGGCGTCGACCTCGGTGCAGAACCGCGCCGCGGCCTCGTCGTCCTGCGTCACGATCGCCTCGGAGTGGCCCGTGCCGTAGCGGTTGATGTGCGCGATCGCGGCGTCCAGCGAGTCGACCGTGCCGACCGCCATCCGCATGTCCAGGAACTCGGTCGCGAACGCCTCCTCGCCCTCGGCGAGCTCGACGCCCGCCGCCTCGAGCGCCGCGCAGATGCGCTCGCGCAGCTCGGGCCGGTCGCGGTGCACGAGCAGGGTCTCGGCCGCGTTGCAGACGCCCGGGCGCTGCACCTTGGCGTTCAGGACGATCGCGACGGCCTGATCGGCGTCGGCGCTCGCATCGACGTACACGTGGCAGTTGCCGCCGGCCGCCGCCAGCACGGGGATGCGCGACTCGCGCAGCAGCAGCTTCTTCAGCTCCTCGCCGCCGCGGGGGATGACGACATCGGCCGTCGCCGGATCGGCGATCAGCTCGGCGAGCACGCCGTGCCCACCCTCGACCGAGGTCACCGCGTCGGCCGGCAGGCCGGCCGCGACGAGCGCCTCGCGGACGACATCCACCAGCACCCGGTTGGTGTGCGCCGCCATCCGCGACCCGCGCAGGATGCAGGCGTTGGCCGACTTCAGGCACAGGGCGGCCGCGTCGACGGTGACGTTGGGGCGGGCCTCGTAGACGACCAGGACCACGCCCAGCGGGACGCGCAGCTTGCGGATGTGGATGCCGCTCGGCGGCGTGAACTCGCGGATCGTCTGGCCGACCGGATCGGTGAGCTGTGCGACAGCCCGCACCGCCGCCGCCAGATCCGCCACCCGGCCGGGATCGAGCGCCAGCCGGTCGCGGATCGCCGGCCGCTCGCCGGAGGCCGACTCGGCATCGATCGCGTTCGCCGCCAGGATCTCGTCGCAGCGGCGCTCCAGGCCCTGGGCGATCTGCTCGAGCGCGGCGTCGCGCTCGGCGGTGCCGATCGCCGCCAGCCGCCGGGCCGCGCCGCGCACATCGGCGATCGGGGCGGCGACGCTCACAGCAGCACCAGGTCGTCGCGGCGCACGGCCTCGGGCAGCCCGCGGCGGCCGACCGCAAGCGCCAGCTCGCCGGCCTCGTAGCGGCTCACGCCGACGGCGAACGCACCGCCGTCGGGGCCGACCAGCTCGACCGCATCACCCGCGCTGAAGCTCCCGTCCACGGCCACCAAGCCTACCGGCAGAAGGCTCGTCCCGCGCTCGGCCACGGCCCGGCGGGCGCCGTCGTCGCACACGAGCCGCCCGCGCACCGGGGTGCCGTGGCGCAGCCACAGCTTGTAGGCCGACGGCAGCTGGGCCGCCGCGGGGAAGCGGGTGCCGGCCGCCTGCCCGGCCGCTGCGGCGATGATGGCTCCCGGGGCCAGGCCCGAGGCGATGACCGCCTCGACCCCGCCCGAGCTGGCGACCCGGGCCGAGCGCAGCTTGGCCTTGATCCCGCCCGAGCCCCATCCCGAGCCGCTCTGCACCGAGACGTCCACGGCCTCGGCCTGCGCCGGGTCGAGGATCTCGGGGATCAGGCGCGCGTCGGGCTGGGACGGATCGCGGTCGTACACGCCGTCGATGTCGGTCAGGAGCACGAGCAGCCTGGCCTGGAGCATCAGCGCCACATGCGCCGCCAGCGCGTCGTTGTCGCCGAAGGTGATCTCGTCGGTGGCGGTCGAGTCGTTCTCGTTCACGACCGGCACCACCCCCCACGACATCAGCCGGCGCAGGGCGCGGCGGGCGTTCACGTACGAGCTGCGGCGGTGGATGTCGGCCTCGGTCAGGAGCACCTGCCCGGCGCGCAGGCCGCGCTCGGCAAACGCACCGCCCCAGCGCAGCTGGAGCAGCGTCTGGCCGAGAGCCGAGGCCGCCTGCAGGTCGCCCGTCGACCGCGGGCGAATGCTCTTCCCGAGCTCGCCCAGGCCGAGCGCGACCGCCCCCGAGCTGACGACGACCACGGGCGTGCCCGCCGCCACGAGCTCGGCGCACTCGCCGGCGAGGCGCTCGAACACCGGCAGCCGGGGCCGGCCGTTCGCGTCGACGAGCGTGCTCGACCCCACCTTGACGATCACGATCCGGCGCAGGCCGGGGCTGCGGTCAGCCATCGGTGACCGCCGTTCGCGCCCGCCGCAGCTGGTCGTGCAGCGCCTCGAGCGACTGGCGGCCGCTCGCCGCCTCGGCGGCAGTGGGCGAGTCGAAGCGCTCCCCGGCGGCCACGCGCGCGGCCACCTCGGCGTGCGCATGCCGAAACGGCATCCCTTCCAGCACGAGCTGCTCGGCCAGATCGGTGGCCACCGTGATGCCGTCGGACGCAGCCGCAGCCATCCGCACCGGGTCGATGCGCAGGCCGCTGATGCACACGCGCAGCGCGGCCAGCGCCCCGAGCAGATCGTCGACCTGGTCGAAGCAGGCCGCCTTGTCCTCCTGCAGGTCGCGGTTGTACGCCAGGGGCATCCCCTTCAGCGTGGCCAGCAGGCCGGCCAGCCGCCCGATGGCGGTGCCGGCCTTGCCGCGCGCGAGCTCGGCCGCGTCGGGATTCTTCTTCTGCGGCATGATCGACGATCCCGTGGCCGCCGAGTCGTCGAGCTGGGCGAAGCCGTACTCGGCCGACGTCCACAGGACGAGCTCCTCGGCCAGCCGGGACAGGTGCACGAAGCAGAGCGCGCCCGCGAAGACGAGCTCGGCGCAGTAGTCGCGGTCGGAGACGGCGTCCATCGAGTTCTCAAAGCCGGCGGCGAAGCCGAGCTCGGCCGCCACCGCCGCCGGATCGATCGGCAGGCTCGATCCCGCGAGCGCCCCCGCGCCGGCGGGGCTGACATCCGCGCTTGCGCGCACCTGCCGCAGCCGGCCCATGTCGCGCCGCAGCGACCACACATGCGCCCCGAGATGCTGGCCGAGCCACACCGGCTGGGCACGCTGGCCGTGGGTGTAGCCCGGCATGAGGGCATCGCCGTCGCGCTCGGCCAGGTCGAGCAGTTCCAGCGCGAGCCCGCGCACCGCGTCGGCGAGCCGGTCGCAGGCGTCCTTCACCCACAGCCGCATGGCGGTCTGCACCTGGTCGTTGCGGCTGCGGCCGGCGTGCACCCACGGCCCCAGCTCGCCCAGCAGCCGCTCGATGGCCGAGTGCACGTCCTCGTCGGTCGCATCCGGCTCGATCTGCACCGCCGCGAGCGCCGCGCAGATCTGGTCGGCCTTCTCGGCCGGGATCAGGCCCTGGCGCCCCAGCATGCGCGCGTGCGCCGCCGTCGCCCGCAGGTCGAACGGCAGCAGCCGCCGGTCGACGTCGAGCGAGGCGGTGAAGGCCAGCACGTCGGGGTGCAGACCTCCGGCGAGACGCCCGGCCCAGAGCGCGGAGCTCACGCGGGCGCGGCCTGCTTCCCCGCTTCGGCCGCCTCCGTGGCCGCCGCCCACGTCTTGGTCGGCAGCGACCACACGTGGATGAAGCCGGCCGCCGCGCCGTGCTGGAAGCTGTCGCCCTGCTCGTACGTGGCGAGGCCGTGGTCGTACAGCGACGACGCTGCCCGGCGACCGGTGACGGCACAGCTGCCCCGGTACAGGCGCACGCGGGCGACGCCCGTGACGACGCCGGCGGTGGTGTCCATGAACGCCGCCATCGCCGCGCGCAGCGGCGAGAACCACAGGCCGTTGTAGACCAGCGTGGCATACCGGCCGGCGAGCTCGGACTTGGCATGGGCCAGGTCGCGCTCGCACACGAGCTCCTCGACCCCGGCGTAGGCGGCCATGAGCAGCGCCGCGGCGGGCGTCTCGTACACCTCGCGGCTCTTGATCCCGACCAGGCGGTTCTCGATCATGTCGAGCCGGCCGACCCCGTGCGCGCCGGCGAGCGCGGCCGCCCGCGCGATCAGATCGACCAGCCCCAGCCGCTCGCCGTCGATCGCGACCGGCACGCCGGCCTCGAACTCGACCTCGACCTCGTGCGGCGCCGAGAACGCGCGCTCCGGCGCCATCGTGAGCGCATAGGCCGCCTCCGGCGGCTCGAACCACGGATCCTCGAGCGGGCCGGCCTCGATCGAGCGCCCCCACAGGTTGTGGTCGATCGAGTAGGCGGCGCCCGACTTGACCGGCACCTCGATGCCGTGCTCGTGGGCGTAGGCGATCTCCTGCTCGCGGGTCATGCCCCAGTCGCGGACGGGCGCGAGCACCGCCAGGTCGGGCGCAAGCGCCGCGACGGCGGTCTCGAACCGCACCTGGTCGTTGCCCTTGCCGGTGCAGCCGTGGGCGACCGCGGTCGCGCCGTGCTCGCGGGCGACGCGCACGAGCCAGCGGGCGATCAGCGGCCGGGAGAGCGCGGAGACGAGCGGGTAGCGGCCCTCGTAGAGCGCTCCCGCCTGCAGCACCGGCAGCACGAACTCGGTCGCGAACTCCTCGCGCGCGTCCACGATGACGACCTCGCCGGCCCCGGCGGCGCGCGCACGGCGCTCGACCTGCTCGGGATCGATGCCCTGGCCGACATCGACCAGAAGGGCTATCACCTCGGCGCCGTACTCGTCGGCGAGCCAGCGCAGCGCCACCGACGTGTCCAGCCCACCCGAATACGCGAGCACGATCTTCTCTGCCACGGTTCCGTCCTCTCTTTTCAGCTAGTCGACGATCATGGCCAGCAGCGCCTTCTGGGCGTGCAGCCGGTTCTCCGCCTCGTCCCACACGGCCGAGCTCGGCCCCCACAGCACGTCGTGGGTGATCTCCTCGCCGCAGTGGGCGGGAAGGCAGTGCAAGACGACGTGGTCGGGCGCCGCATGCCGCAGCAGCCGCGCGTTCACCTGATAGGGCGCAAGGGCGGCCAGGCGCCGGTCGTGGTCGGCCTCCTGCCCCATGCTCGTGAAGGTGTCGGTGACCACCGCGTCGGCGCCGTCCACCGCGGCGGCCGGATCGGTCACGACCTCGACGCCCACGGCCGCGGCGCCCAGCTCGCCCGGGTCGGGCTCGTACCCCTCCGGGGCGGCCACGACGACCTGCATGCCGGTCATGACGGCCGCTGTCGCGAGCGAGTGGCATACGTTCGAGCGGCCGTCGCCGACCCACGCCAGCCGCCGCCCGGCCAGGCCGCCGAGCCGCTCGCGCATGACCTGCAGGTCGGCGAGCGCCTGGCAGGGGTGGTGCTCGTCGGTGAGCCCGTTGATGACCGGCACGGAGGCCGCGTCCGCGAGCTCCTGCACCCGGGCGTGGGCGTGCGTGCGGATCACGATCGCATCGAGGTAGCGCGACAGCACGGCTCCGGTGTCCTCGATCGGCTCGCCCCGGCCGAGCTGGCTCTCGCCCGCCGCCAGGTGCACGGCGTGGCCGCCGAGCTGCACCATGCCCACCTCGAACGACACCCGCGTCCGCGTGGAGGGCTTCTCGAAGATCATCCCGAGCGTCCGGCCCGCCAGCCATGGGTGCGGCAGCCGCCGGGCCTGCAGCGTCTTCAGGTGGTCGGCCAGGTCGAGCACGGCCTCGATCGCGGCGCCGCCGAGATCGTCGACGCGCAGGAAGTCGCGCCCCTTCAGCCCGGCCGCCGCGATGGGGGCGTCGAGCACCATCTCATGCGTGGGCATGCGCAGCCTCCGCTCCGATCCGGTCGCACAGCTCGAGCACATCGGCGCCGGTATAGGGCTCCCGGGCGATCACGAGCACCACGTCGTCACCGGCCACGGTCCCGATCACCTCGGGCAGGTCGGCGACGTCGAACGCCCGCGCGACCGGCATCGCGTTTGCGGGCGCGGTCTTGAGCACGGCCATGCTGCCCGACGACTCCATGCTGCGCACGAGCAAGAGCGCCTCGCGCAGCCGCAGCAGCGGGTCGGCGGGCTCCTCCTCGACCGGGAGCGCGTACACGAGGTGGCCGCCCTTGCGCACGCGGACGGCGCCGAGGCGCTCGAGGTCGCGCGACACGGTGGCCTGGGTGACGTGCACGCCCTGGTCGGCCAGGAGCTCGACGAGCTGGGGCTGGGATGTGACCGGGCGGCGGTCGAGCAGGGACGCGATCAGCTGTCTGCGGTCGGGCATGGTGCATGACTATACATTGATACGGATGGTCATGCAAAACTGATCGAACCGTCGAGCATCGCCCGGCCGACGACGACCGCGTCCGCGCCGGCGGCGACGGCCGTCGCGACATCGGCCGCCGAGCCCACGCCCCCGGCGGCCAGGAGCAGGCCGGGCACGGCGCCTCGCACGCTCCGCAGCAGGTCGAGGTCGGGCCCGCGGCCGGTGCCGTCGCGGTCGATACCCGTCACGAGGAAGTCGGCGGCGCCCGCCGCCGTCAGGCGGCTCACGAACGCGGCCGCCTCGGTGCCGCTGTCCTTGACCCAGCCGTGCGTGCGCACGCGGCCGTCGAGGCAGTCGAGCGCGACCACGACGCGGCCCGTCTCGGCCGCGAGCCGGCCGACGAGCGCGGAGTCGGACGCCGCCAGCGTGCCCACCATCACCCGATCGGCGTCCCGGTCGAGCGCCGCCAGGATCTGCTCCCCGCTGCGCAGGCCGCCGCCGAGCTGCACGCGCAGGCCCGGCACCGCCCGCAGCTGCCGCAGCAGCCGAGCGTGCTCGCTCGAGCGCGTGCCCGTGCGGGCGGCGTCGAGGTCGACCACGTGCAGCCACGGAGCGCCGGCGGCGGCGTAGCGGCGGGCGAGCTCGGCCGGGTCGACCGGGAAGGCGGTGGCGCGGTCGTAGCTGCCCTGATGCAGCCGCACGACCCGGCCGCCGAGCAGGTCGATCGCCGGGATCGCCCGGCCCTCGCTCAGGTCGATCGCCGCATCCTCGCGTTTTAGCATGCTAAAATGGTACCACGATGGCCCGAGCCGCCCAGAACACCCCGCAGAGCCCTGCCCCGGACACCGCCGACTGGCGCACCCCGGAGGTGGACGACCTGTGCGACGCCGTCGTCATGCTCCGCAACCGCGACGAGGCGGCGGCGTTCCTGCGCGACGTGTGCTCGCTGCACGAGCTCGAGGTGCTCTCGCACCGCTGGCACGCCGCCCGCCTGCTCGACCAGGGCGTCCCCTACGCGCAGGTGGCCAAGCGTGTGCGCGGATCGACGGCCACCGTCACCCGCGTCGCCCACTGGCTGCGCCACGGCGAGGGCGGCTACCGGATCGTGCTCGACCGCCGGGCGAGGCGGCGATGAGCCGCCGGTTCCGCCTGGCGCTGCCGTCCAAGGGCCGGCTGCACGAGCCCGCGCTCGACCTGGTGCGCGCGGCCGGGTTCGAGCTCGAGGGCAACGGCCGCGCCCTCTACGCGCACTGCTCGCAGTGGGACGTCGAGGTGCTGTTCGCCCGGGCCGAGGACATGCCCGCGTGGGCCGTCGACGGCGCCGTCGAGGCGGCCGTGGCCGGGCGCGACCAGGTGGCCGAGGGCGGCGGCGCGCTCGACGAGCTGGTCGCGCTCGGGTTCGGCCGTTGCTCGCTGCAGGTGGCGGTGCCGAGCGGCGCCCCGCTGCAGTCGCTCGCGGATCTGGACGGCCGCCGGGTGGCCACCTCGCATCCCCGGGTCACGGCGGAGTTCTTCGCGAGCCGCGGCATGCGCGTCGAGACGGTGGCCGTGCGCGGTTCGGTCGAGCTGGCGCCGCGGCTGGATGCGGCCGAGGCCGTGTGCGACCTCGTTCAGAGCGGCGAGACGCTGCGCCAGAACGGCCTCGCGCCCATCGCAACTGTGCTCGAGTCCGAGGCGGTGCTCGTGGCGCGGCCCGACCTCGAGCCGGCCCAGCAGCGGGTGGCGGACGAGCTCGCGACCGTTGTGCGAAGCGTCATCGTCGCCCGCAGCCGCCGCTACCTGATGCTGAACGCGCCCGACGGGTCGCTGGAGCAGATCGTCGGCCTGCTCCCGGGGCTCGACTCGCCCACCGTGCTGCCGCTCGCGCGGCCCGGCTGGCACTCGGTGCACGCCGTCGTCGAGCAGCGGCAGGTGATGGAGCTGCTCGAGCCCCTGCGGGCGGCCGGGGCGCGGTCGCTGCTCGTCCTGCCCATCCACCACCTGATCCCGTGAGCGCGATCGACGTCATCCGGCCCGAGCTGCGCGGCCTGGTCGGCTACCGCTGGCAGGACACGCTGCCCGCGGATGCGCCGCTCATGCGCTTTGACATGAACACGTCGCCAGTCCCGCCGGCCTGGTACGCCGCGGAGCTCGCCCGGCTCGCCCGCGTCATCCCCGAGTCCTACCCGGACGCGACCTACACGCAGCTGCGCGAGGCGATCGCCGCCTACGCCGGCTTCCCGGTCGAGCAGATCGTGCCCACGGCGGGCGCCGACGAGGCGCTGCTCCTGTGCGGGCTGCTCTCGCTCGCGCCCGGGCGGCGGGCGTACGTGCGCCGGCCCGCGTACGGCTACTACGGCGTCGTCACCCGCCTGGCCGGGGCCGAGCTCGTCCATGACCCGGACGCGGAGGTCGACCTCACCTGGGTGTGCGCCCCGCACAACCCGACCGGCGCCGACGTCGTCGCCGAGGACGTGGCCCCGCGGCCGGGCCTGGTCGTGATCGACCAGGCCTACCTCGAGTTCGGGGGCACGGACCTGTCAGGGCTCGTGCGCGAGCGCGAGAACACGGTGGTGGTGCGAACGCTCTCGAAGGCGTTCGCGCTGGCCGGGATCCGGGTCGGCTACATCATCGCGCCGGCCGAGATCGCCGAGCGCCTGAACGGCGTGCGCCCACCCGCCTCGATCGGCGTCCATTCTGCGGCGCTCGCCCAGATCGCGCTCGAGCCTGACCACGTCTCCGAGATGCGCACGCGGGCGGCGGCGACCTGCGCCGAGCGTGAGCGGATGGCGGAGGCGCTGCGCTCAGCCGGCCACCCCGTGCCGCCGTCGTGCACGAACTTCGCGCTCGTCGACCTCGCCCGCCCGGCCGAGGCGTTCGCGCGCGAGCTGCTCGAGCGGGGCATGGTCGTGCGCACCTTCGCCGACCCCCTGCTCGAGACGTCGATCCGCTTCAGCGTGGCGACGCCGGCAGAGGACGATCGCCTGCTCGAGGCGCTCGGCGCAGCCGCCGCAGCCCCCGTGCGGACCGCGGCGCCGGCGCGGACGGCCACGGTCGAGCGGCGCACGCGCGAGACCGCGATCCGCTGCCGGGTCGAGCTCGACGGCTCCGGCCGCGCGGCGGCTGCGACCGGCATCGGCATGCTCGACCACATGCTGACCGCGCTCGCCGCGCACTCGCTGATCGACCTCGACCTGCGCTGCGCGGGCGACCTGTGGGTGGACGAGCACCACACCGTCGAGGACGTCGCCATCGTGCTCGGGCAGGCCCTTGACCAGGCGCTCGGCGAGCGCACCGGCATCCGCCGCTTCGGCGACGCCCGCGCGCCGCTCGACGAGGCGGTCGCCCACGCGGTGGTCGACCTCGGCGGCCGCGGGTTCGCCCGGATCGACCTGCCGTTCCGGGGCGAGCGCGTCGGCGGCCTGCCGGCGACGCTCGTCCCCCACTTCTTCGACAGCCTCTCGCGGCACGCGCGCATCGGCATCCACCTCTCGGGCACCGGCGGCGACGACCACCACCTGCTCGAGGCCGCCTTCAAGTCGGTCGCGATCGCACTGCGGCAGGCATGCGAGCCCGACCCGCGCCGGGGGGGCGCGGTGCCGAGCACGAAGGGCAGCCTGTGACCGACGTGTGCGTGGTCGACTACGGGGCCGGCAACCTGCGCAGCCTGCGCCACGGCCTGGAGCGGGCCGGCGCGATCGTGACGGTGACCGCGGACGCCGACCGCGTGGCCGGCGCCGCCCGCGTGCTCGTGCCGGGCGTCGGCGCCGCCGGGGCCGCGATGGCGGCGCTCGATCGGCGCGGCCTGCGCGGCGCGATCCTGGCCGCGGCCGCCGCCGGCGGGTACGTGTTCGGGATCTGCCTGGGCATGCAGCTCCTGTTCGAGTCAAGCGACGAGGGCGACGTCGAGTGCCTGGGCCTCTTGCCCGGCCGGGTCACGGCGATGGGGTTCGCCGAGCGGCTCCCGCACATGGGCTGGAACGACGTCGTCGCCGACGGCGGCCATCCCCTCGCGGTCGCGCTGCCGGCGGTGTGCTACTTCGCCCACTCCTACGCCGTCGAGCCGGCGTCCGCCGGCGACGTCGTCGCCACCACGGAGCTCGACGGCCGCCGGTTCGCGTCGATGGCCGGCTCGGAGCGCGTCGCCGGGACGCAGTTCCATCCCGAGAAGAGCGGCCCCGCAGGGCGGGAGCTCCTGCGCGCGTTCCTGCGCTGGAGCGGCGATGCTGCGTAGGCGCGTCATCCCCTGCCTGGACGTGCGCGGCGGCCGGCTCGTGAAGGGGGTGCAGTTCCGGGAGCTGCGCGACTGCGGCGACCCCGTGGTGGCGGCCGAGCGCTACGCGGCCGCCGGCGCCGACGAGATCGTGTGGCTGAACATCGACGCGCATGCCGAGGCCTGGCAGGAGCTGCTGCGGGCGGTGGAGCGGGCGGCCGAGCGGGTGGACGTGCCGCTGTGCGTCGGCGGCGGCATCGACCAGCCGGAGCGGGCGCGCGAGCTCCTGCTCGCCGGGGCCGACAAGATCTCGGTCAACTCGGCGGCGCTGCGCACGCCCGGGCTGATCGACACGCTGGCCGAGATGCTCGGCACGCAGTGCGTCGTCGTCGCGATGGACGCCGCCCGCGGCGACGGCGGCTGGTGGACGTACTCCCGCGGCGGCATGCAGGCCACGGGGATCGAGGCGATCGGGTGGGCCGAGGAGGTGGAGCGGCGCGGCGCCGGCGAGCTGATCGTGACGAGCATCGACGCCGACGGCGGCCGGCACGGGTATGACCTCGAGCTGATCGAGCGTGTCCGCGCGCGGGTGCGCGTCCCGGTGATCGCGTCCGGCGGAGCGGGCGGCGCCTCGGACATCGTCGCCGCCCTGCGCGCCGGCGCCGACGCGGCCCTGGCGGCCTCGATCTTCCACGACGGCGAGACGACGCCCGGCGACGTCAAGCGGGAGGTGGCGGCATGCGGCCTGCCGGCGAGGGTGTGACGGTGCCGGCGGGGGCGCTCCTGCCCTGCGTCGTCCAGGACGCCGACACCGGGCGCGTGCTCATGCTCGCCTACGTCGACGCCGAGGCGCTCGAGGCCACGCAGCGCACGGGCCTGGCCCACTTCCACTCGCGCTCGCGGGGGCGCCTGTGGCAGAAGGGCGAGACGTCGGGCAACGTCCTGCGCGTGGCCGAGATCCGGGCCGACTGCGACGCGGATGCCCTGCTCTACCTGGCCCACCCGGCCGGGCCGGCCTGCCACACCGGGGCCGTGTCGTGCTTCGGCGCCGGGGCGCCGGTGCTGCCCGAGCTGGCCGACGTCGTGGCCGAGCGGGCGCGGTCGGGCGAGCAGGGCTCCTACGTCGCCGGGCTGCTCGCCGCCGAGCGCGAGCGGGCGCAGCGCAAGGTGGGCGAGGAGGCGGTGGAGGTGCTGCTGGCCGCGCCCGGCAGCGACCATCTGGTGTCCGAGGTGGCCGACCTATGGTTCCACAGCATGCTGCTGCTCGCCCGCGACGGGCTCGACCCACTCGCTCCGCTTGCCGAACTGCGCCGCCGACGCGGCGCCCCCCGCCGCGAGGCGTGACGTTAAGGGGCCTGGCCCCGCTTGTCGGGGCCTGGCCCTGCTTCTCGATCAGGGCAGGCCGATGCTGCGCCCGGCGCGGTCTGGCCGCGGCAGGGCGGCCTGGGCCGCGGCGAGCGCGCGCACCTGCTCGAGCACGCCGGCGCCGGCCGGCCCGGCCCGGCCCGTCTGCACCGAGACGTGCAGCATCATCTGCTCGGCGGTCGCGACCAGCTCGGCGTCGCCGCGGTGCAGCGAGTGGAAGAGGTGCAGGCGCTTGTCGTCGCAGCCGAGCACCTGGGTGGTCGCCTGGAGGTGGTCGCCGGCCGCCGCCTCGCGCAGGTGGCAGAGGTGTGTCTCGACGGTGAAGTAGCTGCCGACGCCCGCGAGGTAGGCCGCGTCGACCCCGATCAGGCGCAGGAGCGCGTCGGTCGTGTCACCGAACACCTGCAGGTAGCGGCTCTCGTGCGCGTGGCCGTTGTAGTCCACCCACTCCGGCGGCACGGTGGCCGCGTGCAGCCGCAGCGGCCGGGATAGGTCGGGAGCCGCGGCGGCGGCCGCACCGGCCGCGTCGTGCAGCATCCGCTCGTACCGCTCGAGCACGGCACCGGCGCCGTAGTGCTGCGCGCGCAGGCCCTGGATCACCGCGATCAGGCAGTCGTCGCGCAGCAGCTCGAGGTCGCGGATCGAGTGGCCCCCGGCCTGGGCGTCGGACTGGGCCACGAGCTTTTCGACCAGCTCGTCGGTGAGCTCGGGCACGTCGGTGAGCTTCGTCCACGGCCACCGCAGGGCGGGGCCGAACTGCTCCATGAAGTGGCGCATGCCCGCGTCGCCGCCGGCGATGCGGTAGGTCAGGAACGTGCCCATGAACGACCAGCGCAGGCCGGCGCCGAGCCGGATCGCGTCGTCGATCTCGGCCACGGTGGCGACGTCGTCGGCGACGAGCCAGAGCGCCTCCCGCCACATGGCCTCCATCAGCCGGTCGGCCACGAAGCCGTCGATCTCGGTGCGCAGCACGAGCGGCTCCATCCCCACCGACCGGTACACGTCCGCCGCCCGCGCGAGCGTCTCGGGCGCGGTGCGCTCCCCGCCGCACACCTCGACCAGCGGCAGCAGGTACACGGGGTTGAACGGGTGGCCGACCGCCATCCGCTCGGGGTGGGGCATGTCGCGCCTGGAGCAGCGACGGCAGCAGGCCTGACGTCGACGAGCAGAAGACGGCGTCCGCGGCGGCCGCGCGCCCGGCCCGGGCCAGGAGCTCGCGCTTGAGCCCCTCCCGCTCGGGGGCGTTCTCCTGCACGAACTCCACGCCGTCGACGGCATCCTCCGGCGAGTCGGCGACCTCGAGCCGGCCTTCCGCGGGCAGCGGCGCGAGCGTCAGCCGGCCCCACGCCCTGCGGGCGTTCGCGACCACCGTCGCCACCTTCTCGGCCGCCAGCGGGTCGGGGTCGAACAGGCGCACGTCCACGCCGTTCAGCAGGAACCGGGCCGCCCAGCCGCCGCCGATGACGCCGCCGCCGAGCAGGCCGACCGCCCGCGGCCGGACGCCGCGCGCCTCACCCACCTCGCGTGAGCCCGAGCTTGGTGCGCACCTCGGCGGCGGTGAGGATGCGCACGTTCATCGCCTGGAGGATCTGCACCGCGCGCTCGACCAGCTGGCCGTTGGTGGCGGGCACGCCGCGGGCCAGCATGAGGTTGTCCTCGAGGCCGACGCGCACGTTGCCGCCCACGATCGGGGCGAGGGCGACGAACGGCAGCTGCATCCGGCCGATCGAGAACGCCGAGAAGACCGCGTCCTCGGGGAGCTGATTGCGCATCGCAAGCAGCGTGCCGGGGTCGTCGGGGGCGCCGTACGGGATCCCGGTGCAGAGCTGGATCAGCGGCGGCGGGTCGATCAGCCCCTCGGCGATCAGCTGCTTGACCATGACGAGATGGCCGGTGTCGAACACCTCGAGCTCGGGCCGCACCCCGAGCTCCTGCACCCGGCGGGCCATCGCCCGCAGCATCCCGGGCGTGTTCACCATGACGTAGTCGCCGCCGGCGGCGAAGTTCATCGTGCCGCAGTCGAGGGTGCAGATCTCCGGCAGCAGCTGCGCGACGTGCTCCAGCCGCTCCGCCGCCCCGGCCATGTCTGTCGCGGCCGCGTCGTGCGGCAGCGGGGCGTCCTCGCCGCCCAGCACCAGGTCGCCGCCCATGCCGGCGGTCAGGTTCAGCACGACGTCGACGTCGGCCGAGCGCACGCGCTCCACCACCTCGCGGTAGAGCCGCGGGTCGCGCGCGCCGCGTCCCGTCTCGGGGTCGCGGACGTGGATGTGCGCGATCGCGGCGCCGGCCCGGGCGGCCTCGATCGCGGCCGCGGCGATCTGCTCGGGCGTCACGGGCACGAGCGGGCTGCGGCCGGCGGTGTCGCCGGCGCCCGTGACCGCACAGGTGATGAAGACGTCGAAGTTCATGCAGGCCCTCGCGACTCGGTGGGCCGCCATGCTACCCGTACTCGGGCCGTACGATGCGCGCGTGCGGCGGCTGATCTTCCTGGTGTGCGCCCTGGTCACGTGCGACCTCATGCTGTGGTCCGCGGTGGTGCCGCTCGTGCCGCACTACCGGCACGAGCTCGGGCTGAGCACGATCCAGGTGGCGTGGATGCTGGCCGCCTTCAGCCTGGCCGTGGTCGCCGTCTCGGTCCCCGTGGGGCACCTGGCGGACCGGTTCGGCGCCCGGCTCGTGACCGGGATCGGGACGGTGCTCATGGCGGGCGCGACCGTCGGCCTGGCCCTCGCAAGCTCGTTCCCCGAGCTCGTCGTGGCCCGCCTCGTCCAGGGCGCGGCGGACGCCACCGTGTGGGGCGCCGGCCTCGCCTGGCTGGCGGCCCAGGCTCCGGTGGAGCGCCGCGGCGAGGTCGTCGGCTACGCCCAGGTCGCCGCCACCGTCGGGATCATCACCGGCCCGTTCGTCGGCGGCGTGCTCACGAGCGCCGTCGGCATCCGGCCGACCTTCCTCGGCATGGCCGTGCTCTTCGGCGTGCTCCTCGTCGGCGTGGTGCTCGAACCCGACGCCCGCATCGAGGCGCACCGCCAGACGAGCATGACCTCGGCGCTGCGCGCATCGCTGCGCGAGTCGCTGATCACGGCGAGCGTGACGATGATCCTCGTGGTCGCGGTCGTCGGCGGGGCGCTGCAGCTGCTCGTCCCGCTGCACCTGGCGAGCCTCGGGCTCGACCGATCCGGCATCGGCCTCGTCTACTCCGCCGGCGCGATCCTGGGCGGCACGGTCGTCATCATCACGGCGCGGGTGGGTGACCGCGTCGGCCGGGTGCCGCTGGCGGCCTGGGCGTGCGCCGCGCTCGCGCTTCTGGTCGCGCTCTTCGCCCTGCCGGCGGGGCTCGGCATCTTCGTCGCGCTCGTGATCGCCACCTCCGGCGTGCAGTCGATCCTGTACGCCGTGGGCTACCCGCTCAGCACCGACGGCGCCGACCGGGCGCAGCTCGGGCACGGCCTCGTGCTCGGTGTCGTCAACCTCATGTGGGGCGTGGGCGCGGTCATCGGCCCGCTGGCCGGCTCGCGCCTCGCCCACTGGCAGGGGACGCGGGCGTCCTACGCCGTGCTCGCGCTGGTGTGCGGGGCGACGGCCCTGGTCTTCACCCGCGTCCAGCGGTCGCCCGCGCCGCCCGCCCCGCCCTCGCAGGTCGGCACGCGTGTGAACATTTGGAAATGCATCGCCAGTGTGCGGGTTCTCAATTTGGCAAACTGTGGTTATCATCGAAGCGTATGGGTGTTCGACCCGTGCGTGATACGGGGAATGCGGGGAGTGCAATTGTCACAGGAACCGGAAGCGACGCCGCAGCACACCGCCAGCCGGCGCGCGGTGCTGTCCGGCGCGAGCCTCCTGGCCGGCGGGATCCTGGTGGGCGGGATCGGCGCTCCCGCGCTCGGCTCCGGGTCGCGGCTCGGCGACGCCGAGATCCTGAACTTCGCCCTCGAGATGGAGGAGCTGCAGGCTGCGCTCTACGCGCAGGCGCTCCAGCATGCCGGGCTCACCGGCGAGCTCGCCCAGTACGCCCGCGTCGTCGGCGCCCACGAGCGCGCGCACGTCGCCTTCCTGCGTGACACGCTCGGCTCGCGCGCGAAGCCGGCGCCGGCGTTCGACTTCGGCGACGCCGTCACGAACTCCGACCGGTTCGCCGCCACGGCGCGCACGCTCGAGGATCTCGGCGTCGCCGCGCTCGACGGGCAGGCCGCGAGCCTGACCAAGCTGTCGCTCGCCTCGGTCGCGGCGATCGTGTCGGTCGAGGCCCGCCACGCCGCCTGGATCCGCGACCTGCTGGGCGAGCTGCCCGCGCCGGCTGCGTCCAATCCGGCCGCGACGGCGGCGCAGGTGCGGGCGGCGCTGCGCCGTACCGGATTCGTGAAAGGCACCGTATGAGCGATCACCTCTCACCGCTCGACCGCGACGGCGCGCTGGCCGAGGCGATCGGGCCGATGGCGCCCTCCACCCGGCGCGGGCTCCTGCGCATGCTGGCGGCGGCGGGGCTGATCGCACCGGCGGCGGCCCTCGCCACCTCCGGCGTCGCCGAGGCCGCGGGCGAGCCCCAGGGCGACGTCGCCATCCTGAACTACGCACTCACCCTCGAGTATCTGCAGGCGAGCTTCTACACCGAGGTCGAGCGGATCAACGCCGTCACCGGAGAGGCCGCCAAGCTCGCCCGGATCGTGGGCGACCACGAGCGTGCCCATGTGCGCGCGCTGCGCAAGGCGCTCGGCGGGCGAGCCGTCGCGCGGCCGCAATTCGACTTCCACGGCGCGACGGAGACCGAGAGCGCGTTCGTGCGCACTGCGGTCGCGTTCGAGGACCTCGGCGTGTCGGCCTACAAGGGCCAGGCGCCGCGGATCGCATCGCCCGCCTACCTGAGCTTCGCGCTGTCGCTCCATGCCGTCGAGGCACGGCATGCTTCCTGGATCCGCCGCATCGCCGGCATCGTGCCGGCCCAGTCGGCGTTCGACCAGCCCGCCACCGCGGCACACGTCCTCGCGGTCGTCGACTCGACCCACTTCATCGTGGGGCCCACCCAGGCCGACGGGATGCCGGGATTCACGGGCTGACATGACCCGGGGCAGTCGCACCTGGGCGGCCGCGGCCATCGCCGCGGGGTGCGCGGTCGGCGCGGTCGCGACGACGCGCGCCGCGGCGCGGCGACGGGCCCAGTCCGCGCCCGCGGCGCTCCCGCCGGCCCCGCCCGCCGCGACCCCGGTCGCCGCGGCGGTCGCACCACCCGCTCCGGCGGCGCCGGCCGCTGCCCGCGCGCGGCGCCGCCGCCGCGCCGGCGCATGGACGACCGCGGCACTCGCCGCCGCGATCGTGCTTTCGGCGGTGGCTGCGGTCGCCGTCGCTTCGACGCGCCCCTCGCCGACCGCCGAGGTCCCGCTCGACACGCCCGCGCAGCCCTATACCCCGGGCGTCGCGCGCCCGCACGTCGCGGTCCCGGCCAGCGCGCCGCTGCCGCCCCGCAAGACCTGGCGCTGGGCGCAGGTGCTGCGACCGGTGGCGGCCCGCAGGCGACCGGGCGGCAAGGTGGCGGCGCGGCTGCGGATGCGCACGCCCGAGCACACCGTCAACATCGTGCTCGTCACCGCGACCGCCACGCATCGGGGCCGGCTGTGGGTGCGGGTGCGCCTGCCCGTGCTCCCGAACGGCACCCAGGGCTGGGTGCTGCGCGCGGCCCTGAGCGGCTACACGTTCGTCGATACCCACGTCATCGTCAGCCTGCGCCGGCGCAGCCTGACCCTGTACCGGGACGGCAGGGCGATCTTCCGTGCACCGGTCGGGATCGGAGCGCGGCATACGCCCACGCCACGCGGCCAGTTCTACATCCGTGACCGCCTGCGCGGATACGCGAGCGCGTTCTACGGCCCGATCGCGTTCGGCACGAGCGCCCGCTCCGCGGTGCTCACGGAGTGGCCGGCGGGCGGGTACATCGGCATCCACGGCACGAACGCTCCCGGCCGCATCCCCGGCCGGCCGTCGCACGGCTGCATCCGCATGCGCGATCGCGACATCCTGCGGCTGGCGCCGCTGCTGCCGGTCGGAACGCCGCTCACGATCGAGTGAGCCGGGCTACAGGCTGCGCACGGCGCGGATCGCCCAGCCGGAGACGACCAGGATGATCGCCCCCAGGATCCCGAGGATGATCCCCGCGCCCGTGGCGGCGAGCACCAGCAGCACGGCGCCGATCCCGACGCCGATGTAGCCGGTGCGGACCATCTGGCGCTTCTTCGCCTCGCGTTTCGAGAGCGACATCGCTCGCAGCCTACCTGACCGGGGTCAGCCGTCCATGCTCAGCATCATCGCCGGGGCGTCGATGACGTGCTCGGCCTTCGTCGGGACGACGGCCGTGCCGACGGCGAAGAACTCGATCACGTGCGACCCCCAGCCGTGGCTGCGCTCCTGGATCTGGACGCCGACGATGCCCTCGGCCTTCGCCTCCTGAGCCTCGGCCTGCATCCGCTCCATCGCCAGCTCGCGGGCGTCGTACAGGGCCTGGGTGTAGTTCTCCATCTCGACGTTCTGGCCGATCTTCGAGAAGAAGCCGCGCAGGCCCTGGTGGGCGACGTGGTAGACGCAGCTGCCCATCGTCATCCCCACCGGGCGATAGCCCGCCTGCAGGAGCGTCCAGAAGTCCTGACCGGACAGGTCGCTCGTGAACGGCCGCCCGCTCGGCGCCCGGTGCAGCTCGCCGCCGCGGTGCTTGACCGCTGTCCCGATCGCGATGAACTCGGCCAGGTCGGCGCCCCACTCGTACCGGCCGACGTCCAGCCGCACGCCGACGATGCCGTCGGCGCCCAGCTGATCGGCCTCCTCCTCCATGCGCGTCATGGCGAGCTCACGGGCGTGGTACATCGCCTGCGTGAGCACGTCCATCTCCTGGTTCTGATTCCAGTTGCTCTGCTGGAAGCCGATGTGGTAGATCGAGCTGCCGACGACCAAACCCACCGGGTCGAATCCCGCCTGCTTCACGAGCAGGAACTCGCGCACAGAGAGGTCTGACGTGAACAGGCCGCCCTTGTTCTGGGCCAGGCGGTTGCGGGCGTCCGAGGGGACGCCCTCGAGCGAGGTCGGGTCGTAGCTCATCAGGACTCCTTCGAGAGCATGAGGACGGATGCGATGTCGGCCCCGTCGCCGCTGCCGCCGGGGGCGATGGCGGTGGCGAGGGCGTGGATGATGTAGGTGATGCCGGCCAGGCGGTCGCCGCTCTCGTAGGGGCGCTCCTCCTGCCGCCACTCGGTGGCGACGATGCCGCCGGCGCCGAGGGCGGCGGCATCGGCGGTGAGCCCCTGGAGCACGCGATGACGGGCGGCATACCAGGTCTGCGTGGCGCCGGTCATCTCCATGTTCGCCCACGCGCCCCACGCGGTCGTCGGGATGGCCTGGGTCCACGTGTAGAGGGTGCCGAAGAAGACGGCGGTCGCGCCGACGACGCCGCACGGGCGATGGCCCGCGGCCAGCAGGAGCGCGCAGTCCTGCCCGCTCAGGTTGGTGAGCGCGGGGCCCGCCGGCGTGCGCAGCTCGGGCGCCCGCACCGCCGTGCCGATCGCCTGGAACTCGATCAGATCGGTGGCCCACTCGTACCGGGCCGCGGTGATGCGCACCCCGACCACGGCGTCGGCGCCCGCCAGCTCGGCCTCGGCGCGGAGCCGGTCGAAGGCCCGCCGGCGGCAGTCGTTGTAGGCGTCGCTCAGCGTCACGAGCTCCTGCGAGCTCGTGTACCAGCCGCCGCCCATGAACTGCCAGCCCACGTGGTAGACGGACGACCCCAGCACCTGCGTGATCGGCTCGAGCCCCGCCCGGCGGACGAGCGCGAACTCGGGCACCGAGAGATCCGAGGTGAACGCCTGGCCGGCCTCGGCGCCGAGCGTGCGCAGGCGCTCCTCGGCCGATCGGGGGATGCCTCCGGCCGTGATCCGCTCGATGTCCTCGCGCTGGAGCTGCGCGCGCCGGTCGCGATCCTCGCCGCTCCCGCCCGAGCGCCGGCTGAGAAAGCCCATCCCTACTCCTCGAGCAGCCGCTGCAGCGCGAGCCGGGAGCGCTCGCTCTTCTGGGCGCGATCGGTCAGCTCGCGGCTGAGGGCGTCGATCCACTCGTCCAGCGAGAGCCGCTCGGACTTGATCACGATGCCGCGCACCTCGCTGCAGCGCGACGTCTGCAGCTGCGCTCCGGCCCACTCCAGGTCGTAGCGGCCCTCCTCCATGCCGACCGAGATGCGGCGGACGTGCTTGGTGCCGCGCGCGAGCAGGCCGCCGCCCTTGCGCTCGACCGTGACGTCGCCGGGCAGGGCACCCTCGAGCTTGGTGGCAAGCGCCTCGACGAACGCCACGAGGTCGGTGGTGTCGGCGCGCAGGCTGGCCGCCACGAGGTCGAAGCCCGGATCCTCCATCGACGCAGGACTCTACTGCGGCCGCGCGGGCGCCATCAGTAGATCGGCGCCGGCGTGACCCACGAGTCGGTCGCGCCGGCGAGGAGCGGCAGGCCGAAGTTCGACTCGAATGCCGCCGTCAGGCTGTAGTGGCTGTAGAAGGTGCTCGTCGTGCCGCCGCTCAGGCGCGCGGAGACGAGGATCGTGACGACCTGGCAGGTGGCCTTGTTGCCGGTGTAGACCGACGGGTTCGAGCAGTCGATGCCCCAGTTGCCCTTGGCCTGGGTGGACTGCTCGTTCGACTCGTCCCACGTCACCACGACCAGCGTCTTTCCGGCCTGATAGCTGGGCGTCGCGGCGATCGCGTTTACGACCTGCTTGATGTAGGCGTCGCCGATCGCGATGCGCTGGGCCTTCGTCTGCCCGGTGACCGTCTCGCAGGGGCCGTTCATCCAGTGCATGTCGCGGCAGTCGTCCGGCGCGACCCAGGCGAAGCTCGGGAGGGCGTCGGCCGAGATGTCGTTCCACATGTTGGGGTCGGCGGGGACGTCGTCGACGGCGCACGAGCCGTCGCCGCCCTTCGCGGCCGGGCCGAGGTCGGTGAACCAGAAGGCCGGGTTGTGGCCGTCGCGGTAGTACGGCACCGAGCTTGTGTTCGCCGCGCAGTTCTTCGGCATCGACTGGTTGTAGCCGCGCCACGACATGCCGGCGGCGTCGAGCTGGTGGTAGATGTTGTCGGCGCCCGATGAGCAGGCGAGGCAGGTGTTGAACGTGCCGCTGCTCACGGCCTGGTAGTTCGGGAAGCTCGGATGCGTCTCGCCGGCCGCGTTTGCCTCGAACCGGCAGCTCGTCGCCAGCATGTGGGTGAAGGGGGCGTCGGTGGCGGCCTGCCAGGCGGCCGCGGTCAGGTTCTCGTCCATGATCACGACGATGTGCGAGTAGGGCGCGGTGCTCGCGGCGACCGTGCCGCACGGGCCCGACCCGCCGCCTCCGCCGCCCGAGCCGGCGGGCGTCGTCACCGAGGCGGCGGGCGCCGATTGCGCCGAGACGTTGCCGGCCGCGTCGAAGGCGTCGACCGTGTAGCCGTACGTCGTGCTCGGTGAGAGCGAGGAGTCCTGGAACGTCGTGACCGATCCGGCCACCGTCTTCACCGGCGTGCCGTTGCGGAGGATGTCGTATCCGGTGACGCCGACGTTGTCGGTGGATGCGGCCCAGGTGACCGTCGCCGACGTCGAGCTCGTCGCGCTCGCATTCACCCCCGTGGGCACGCTCGGCGCCGTCTTGTCTCCGCTCGCCGTGCCGGCTGCGAGGGCGAGGTTATCGATGTCGAAGCTCGCCCCGGAGGCCGGCGCGGACTCGATGACGTCCACCGTCAGCGAGTCGCCGCTCTTCAGTGTGGTGTAGGCCACGGTCGGAAACGCCTGCCACGCCGTGGTCGCGGTCACGCACTGCTGCGCCGATCCGACGGTGCTCGAGCCGCCGGACGGCACCTCCTTGAGCATGAGGCAGACCGAGCCGCCGGTGCTCGAGCGCACGGTCCCGTCGAGCGTGTAGGCGGCGGCGGCCGTCGTCGCCTTGACGGGCTTGGACGAGGTGAAGGCGTACGTCTTCGTGCCGGCCGTGGCCGCCGTGACCCGGGCGGCGTGGCCGCCGCCGTTTCCGGCCACGAGCGAGAGCGTGCCGCTGCTCGCACCCCACCCCGACAGCGAGCCCGCGCCGCTGCCCTCGAACGTGCCGTTCGCGATCAGGTTGGCCGCCGCCGGGACGGTGGCCGCAAACGCGAGCACACCGACGGTCACGAGCGCCGCAACCGGCGCAGTCTTCCAGATCCACCCTGCCATGGAGAGCCCGAGTGTACCGGCACCGGACGCAAACGGTCAATCTGGCCCGCATCTTCGTTCAAATCACGCACATACGTTCCTCATCGGGCCTTACTCCTTCGCGCGCGCGCGACGCGCGGTATGCGGCTCTGAGAGCGCGTTTCGCCGCCGCAAAGTGCCTTCGCGATTGTTAAGCCCGTCCGTTTCCACTAGACATATTCCCCCGTAAGGGGTACAGTTCCCAGGTTGTGGGCGTAAACGCCCGAGGTGGCTATGTCCTCCCGGGGGTCAAAAGATGAAACGGCAGGCAGGAATTTTCGCGGCGGCGTTGCTGATCGCCGTGTTCGGCGGGCACGTGGGCATCGCGCACGCCACCGACCCGACCACCGGAGATCCGGTGATCGCGGCGGTCGGCGACATGGCCTGTGCGCCCGAGGACTCGCACTTCAACGGCGGCGCCGGTCAGCAGTTCAACTGCGGCGAGCGCACCACGAGCGCCCGGATGGCGACGGACAACACGATCGACCTGCTGGTCGGCCTGGGCGACTACCAGTACGGGTGCAGCGACCCGGCCGAATGGGCCGCGAGCTACAACCCGACCTGGGGATTCTTCAACAACATCATCGATCCGTCGGTCGGAAACCACGAGTACAACACGACGACGAACTCCGCCAACGGTACACCGTGCCCCGACGCCAACCTGTCGGCCAATGACTACTTCAACTACTTCGGCGCCGTCGCGCATCCGGCCACGGCCGGCGAATACTCGTTCAACGTGGGCAAGTGGCACCTGATCTCGCTGAACGCCAACTGCGCCAACCAGGGCGTCGGCGGCTGCACCGCGTCGAGCCCGCAGACGCAGTGGCTCTCGGCCGACCTGGCCGCCAACACGCAGCCGTGCGTCATGGCCTACTGGCACCAGCCGCTGTGGACGGCCACGGCGAACAACCAGAAGTCGACCCAGCCGTGGTGGAACCTGCTCTACCAATACCACACGGACGTCGTGCTGAACGGCCACATCCACACGTACGCCCGCTTCGCGTTTCTGAACCCGACCGGCCAGGTCGACAACACGAACGGCATTCGTGAGGTCGTCGTCGGCACGGGCGGCGAGTCGCTGCAGCTCGCGGCATCGAACGCGAATCCGTTCCCGCTCGTGAACTTCCGCACGTTCGGCTACCTGAAAATGATCCTGCACCCGACCGGGTACGACGCCCAGTTCATCACGTCGGCGGGCGTCGTCAAGGACAGCTTCTCCGGCACGTGCCACGGCTCGACCGTGACGGTGCCGCCGCTCACGATCAGCCAGGCCTCGCCTCAGAGCGTCCAGGCCGACTCGAGCGCCCAGTACGCCGTCACCGTGCACAACCCCGGCTCGTCCGACCAGACGAACGTCAAGCTCACGGACACCCCGCCGGCGAATGCGATGTCGATCTCGGCCACGCCGTCGACCGGCAGCTGCACCGGCACCAGCACGATCGTGTGCAACTTCGGCACGCTCGCCGCGGGGACGTCGGCGACGCTCACGGTGCAGACGACGCCGATCCAGCCGCCCAGTGCGGTCAATACGGCCTCGGTCACATCCGATCAGACGTCGATGGTGAACAATTCCCAGACCGTCTCGGTCACCCCTGCGCCGGCGACGAGCTACGTCGGCGTCACGAACCTCGGGTTCCAGAATCCGTCACCGGCGGTGGCGCTCGGCAACACGCTGCAGTGGGACTTCGTCGGCCCCGGCGCGCACAGCGCAACCGACAAGACGAGCGGCCTCGGCCTGTTCCCCGACACCGGCCTCGTATCCCCGGTCGACTTCCGCACGCAGGTGTTCCACTGGTCGGGGGACTACACGTTCACCGACACGGCGACCAGCCACACCGTCAAGTTCGATGCCCTTCCGCAGGCGGCGCCCGCGACCGGGTCGACGAGCACCGTCTTCACGATCACGTACGGCGACGTGCCCCCGCCCTCCGGCTACGGCGAGGACATCCAGGTCGAATACCCCGGCACGACCTCGTGGGTGAGCGTGATCAGCAAGGCGACCGGCACGTCGACGACGTTCACGCCGAACAAGGGCACCGGCAAGTACAAGTTCCGTGCCCGGCTGCGGAGCCTCACGAACTCGAGCGCGACGGCGTTCACAAGCGGCGCGACCATCACGGTCAGCTGAACCTGCGCGGCGGCTCGCACCGGACGGACGGTGCGGGCCGCCGCGGAGCCAGGCGCTACGGCTCGATCAGGCCGGCGCGGATGGCGTAGCGGGTCAGGTCGACCCGGTTTCGCAGCCCCAGCTTGTCGCGCAGGTTCTCGCGGTGGCGTTCCACCGTGCGCGGGCTGATCACCAGCATCTCGGCGATCTCGCGCGACGTGTGGCCGTCGGCGATCAGCGCCAGGATCTGCGACTCGCGGCCGGTGAGCGGCGCCGCTCCCTCGGCGTCGTCGAGCGCGCTGCGAAGCAGCGCCCGCTCGGTCGCGGGGTACACGAACGGCTCCCCCCGCATCGCCGAGCGGCAGGCGCGGATCAGGTCGTGATCGGCGACCGACTTCAGCACGTAGCCGCTCGCCCCGGCCCGCAGCGCCTCGAGGAAGTACTGCTCGCTCGAGTGCATCGACAGGATCAGGGTGCGCAGCCGCGGCCGCAGCCGGGAGAGCTCCTGGGCCGCCTGGATCCCGGTCATGCCCGGCATCGAGATGTCGAGCACCGCCAGGTCGACCGCGCCCCTGACCGCCTGCCGCACCGCCTCGGCGCCGTCGCCGGCCTCGGCCACAACGCGCATGTCGGGCTCGGACTCGAGCACGAGCCGCAGCCCGCGCCGCACCACGGCGTGGTCGTCGGCGAGCAGGATCCTGATCGGGCTCGGAGAGCGCATCACGCCTCGCCGCCGTTCGCCGGCCGCAGCGGCACGGTGAGATCCACCTCGACGCCGCCCTCCGCACCGACGCCGAGCACCAGGCGCCCGCCGATCATGAGCGCCCGCTCGCGCATGCCCCTGATCCCACCGCCGCTCACGGGGCCGGCGCCGAGTCCGCGGCCGTTGTCGGAGACGCGCAGGAGCACCGCATCGGACTCCCCTGCGAGGCTGATGCGGACGTGCGTGCAGCCGGCGTGGCGGACGGCGTTTGTGAGCGCCTCCTGGGCGACCCTGTACACCGCCAGCTCGACGTCCGGTGACAGCGGCGGCAGGTCGCGGTCGACGTCGTGCGTCACGTCGACCCCCGTGCGCCGGCCGATGGAGCCGGCCAGCGCGGCGAGCGCGCTCGCAAGGCCGAGATCGTCGAGCGCCGCCGGGCGCAGCTCGTAGCTGATGCGGCGCAGCTCGTCGAGACTCTCGCGCGCGAGCTCCTGCGCGTCGGCGAGCGTGTCCGCCCAGTCCGGGTCGACCCGGCCGTGCAGGCGCTTCAGCTCGAGCACGACCGCGGTCAGGTTCTGGCCGATCTGGTCGTGCAGCTCCTGGGCGATCCGGCGCCGCTCGGCCTCCTGGGCCGAGAGCACCCGCCGCATGCTCGCCCGGCGCTCGGCCTCGAGCCGCTCCAGCGTGGCGTTGAACGCACTGATCACATCGGCGACCTCGGGCGTGCCGCCGGCATCCAGCCGACGACCCGGCTGGAGCACGTCGGCGCTGCGCATGAGCGCCATCAGCCGATCCAGGGGAGCCATGCTCAGGCGCAGCAGCACGGCGTTCGAGGCCAGCATCAGCACGAGCCCGGCCAGGAGCACGGCCAGCTGTCCCCGGGTCACCGACGGGCTCACGCTGACTGGGGTCAGCACGAGCAGGAGGACGGCGACGACCAGAATCGAGGCGTTGACCGCGAACACCCGGCCGTAGAGGCCGAAGTCGGGCGCGTGGAAGCGCGGCGGGCGTGTGCCTCCCGGCCGGGCAAGACCGTGCTCGTCCCGCGTCTGCGCGCTCACTGGGCCGGTTCCGAGTCTACCTGGGCACCGCCTGCGCGGCGCTCCGGGGCGTGGCAGGCGGGCTGGGTGAAAGCACCCAACTTGGCGCAAGAACAGTCCCAGAGCCGAATTCGGCCACCTGCCGGGGCTATCCTGGCCCTCGATCCACGTCCGTTCACCGCGACACCGGCAGGAGGTTCGAGCGATGGACACCGTCTCCGAGAACATCGAGGAAGCACGCCGCCTGCTCGTTGAGGGCGACGACAAACGGGCAGCGGACATGCTCACGACCGCGGCCGGCGCCTGCAGCGACGAGCGCAGCGCGGCCATGATCCGGGCCCTGGCCGTACAGGGCCGCGACCGCGCCGGCCGGTTCGGCAAGCGCCGGTGGGACGAGGCGATCCGGCTCTCCGACGAGCGGCTCGCCCAGGTCAGCCATTAGGTCAGCCTGTGGAGGCGCGGCCCGGGCGCGTCCGCCACAGGAACCAGAGCAGCCCCGCGGTCAGGCCGACCGCGGCCGAGACGGCTGCGGCGAGCGTCCGGTTCGGGCTCGAGGAGCCGCCGCCGCTTGCGGGCTTGCGGGCCGGCGCGGCCACGAGCGCGACGTCGTGACGGGCGGCCAGCGCGCGCAGCGCCCGCTCGGCAGCCGTGACCAGCGCGGCCGGTGACCCGCCGGCCGGCCGCGCCAGGCGGCGCAGCACCGCCTCATCGGGCCCCTTCGTGCTCGCCTTGATGCGTTCGACCCCCGACGCCGAGCGGACGAGGTGGGCGTCCTGCGCGAGCCCGTACCCATCGGGCATGACGACGAGCACCCGATCACGCCAGATGCTCGAGAGCTCGGAGCTCAGAAAGCGCGCGTACACCGTGGGCGTCCCGAACAGGGCCGGCACCGAGCCCAGGTCGCGGCGCGACTGGACGATCGCGATCCGGATCCGGTAGCCCTGCTGGTTGGCCGACCGCACCAGGCCGACGAGGTGGCTCTGGAGCGCGTGCGGCGCCGGCTTGTACGGGAAGAACACCGGCTGGTACACGAGGACGTCGCTCGCCGGGTCGCCGTCTGCGAACGCGCGCGTCGGCCCCGGGCCCGCGGCCAGCATCGCCCCCACCACGACCAGCACGGCCGCGACGGCCGCCGCCAGGCGGCGGGTCATCGCGCCCGCACCCGCCGCAGCGCGGCCAACGCGACGGCGAGCCCCGCAGCTCCCAGCACGAGCCCGGCGCCGGCCGCGGCCAGAATCAGGCGGTCGTCGTCGCCGGACGTGCCTGCCTCGGGAGCCGCGACGATGAGCCGCGCGCTCCGCCAGATGCGGGTGGAGCCGTCGGCGAACGTCTGCACACCCGTCAGCGTAACGGCTCCCGCATGCGCGGGAGTGAGCGCGGCGAAGTGGAAGAGCGCCACGTGCCCCGGCAGCGTGCGCCCGCCCTGCCACGAGAGCGCGACCGGGCGGAAGCTCTGGTCGCGGACGATCTGGGCGCTGTAGCCGGGCGTGTCCCCGATCGAGCTCACGATCAGCGCCCCGGGGATCGCCAGCCGCAGGCCGGTGAGCGGCACGGACCGCTCGTCCGGTGAGAGCACGGTGAGGAGCTCGAGCGCGTGCGGCGGAACGTGGTCGGGGCGCAGGAGGACATGCGCCTGAGCCGCACCCGCGGCGACTGCCGCGCAAACGGCTGCGAGCACGACGGCGGCCACGCCCCGCCTGCGTCTGCACGCGCCGGTCACAGGACCGAGCTCGCGAGCAGCACGACCACGACGATGGCTGCAGCGCCGGCGAGGAGCGCGGCCACCGCCACGAGCAGGATGAGCGCCGGCGAGCGCCGCGTCACGTCAGCCCTCCGCATGGTCGACGACGATGATGGTGAACGGCCGGCCGCCGCTCGGCTGGATCTCGAAGCTGACGCCCCAGTGGCCCACCATCACGAGCGCGGGCGTCGTGCGCACGTAGGTGCCGGGTGAGCGCTGGGGCATCGTGTAGGACTGCGTGCCCATCTCCATGTCCAGCATGGCGAACTGCAGCACGACGTGCGCGTTCGTCACCGGCTGCCCGCCCTGACTGAGGCGCAGCGTGAACGTGCTCGGCTGCGCCGCCCGGTTGGGGTCGACCCGCACGTGCACGGTGTAGGCGCCGTGATGGAACGTCTGGTCGACCGCGCCGGGGCCGACGTGCGCGCTGGCCCGGCCGACCTCGGCGAGCGCCTTCGCCGGCGGCGGCAGGCTCGAGAGCACCATCGCCGCGAGCACGGTCGCCGACACGAGCGCCACCTCGACGCGCACGGTGCGCCGCAGCAGGCGCGCGCCGGCCTCGGCCAGGCCGCGATCGCGCCGCTCGAGCGCGGCCCGCAGGCGGGGCGTGGTGCGGGCGTTGTTGATGCCGCCGGCCACGAGCGCTGCGGCGAGCAGGGCCACCTTGAGGAGGATGGCCCGGCCGTAGCTCGTCCCCCACAGCGACGAGAGCGTGGGCAGGTGGATGAGCGAGGCGCCGACCCCGGTCGCGATCACGAGCAGGACCGAGACGACGGCCACCCGCGAGAAGCGCGGCACGACCCGCCCGAGCACCTCCATGCGGGTGTCGCCGTCGCTGCGAAGCGCCAGGATCAGGAGGCCGGCGAGGCCGCCGAGCCACACGCCCGCGGCGGCGAGGTGCGTCCAGTCGAGCACGAGCGACAGGGCCGCGGGCGAGGTCTGGGCGGCGTGCCCGGCGAGGCCCGGGACGGCGAGGGCCGCGCTGCCTGCAAGCAGCGCCCCGGCGAGGGCGAGGAGCGTCGCGGTCGACCGCTGGCGGCGGGCGCCGACATCGACCCAGAGCGTCGCCGCGGCCGCCGCCGCGAACAGCGCCAGGATCAGCTCGAGGTCTGCGAATGAGCGGCCGAGGTTCGAGTCGCGCACGACCGGCACGGTCGCCGCAAGGTCGGTCCACGGCCGCTGGGCGAAGCCCGCCGTGGCGATCAGGACATAGACCGGGATGGCGACCAAGGCGACGCCGAGCGCACCGCCGAGGACGATCGAGACCGTGCGCAGCGCGGGCGCCGCGACGGCTGCGACCGGCCGGGCGATCACCGCGCGCATGGCGAAGAGGCCGGCGGCGAGCAGCATGCTGATGAACACGAGCCAGCGCGTGGCGACCAGCTGCGGGGTCGCGGCCGTCTCCGAGAGCGACGGGATCACGAACTGGGGGGCGGGGCCGGGGTTCGGCCCCACGGCGAAGGTGAACGCCCCCCGCACCGGATGGCCGTCGGCCGAGATCACCCGCCAGTACACGAGGTACCACCCCTCGGCCAGGTGCCGGACGGGCACCGCGATCGTGTCGGTATCCGACGGCAGCGCCGCCGGGGGGGCGGTCGTCTCCTGGTGCCCGCCCGCGTCCGTGACCGAGACGACCGCGAACTTCGGCGCGACCGCCTCGTCGTAGGTGAGGGTGACCTGGGCCGGCGGCTTCGCGACCGTGACGCTCGCCGTGGGCTCGGTGCGCAGGAGGGCCGCGTGCGCCCATGCCGACTGCGGCAGCGTGAGCGCACAGGTGGCGGCCACGACGAGCGCGGCGACCAGGACGGCCCCCCGGCGGATCACGTCAGGGGCCTCCGCCCGGCGACGATGCCGACGATGCCGAGCACGAGGCCGAGCCCGCCGATCACGAGCGCGGCGATCACGAGCAGGGTGTTCGAGCCGCCCCCGAGCGAGGTGGTGCCCTGAACGACCGGGCTCGGCGTGTCCGAGGACTCGGGGCCGTTCCAGTCGACGACCGTCCCGTCGGAGTACGTCTGGCGCACCTGGAACACGTAGTCCCGGGAGCCGCCGGTGAGCGTCGCCTGGAAGCGGAAGACGGCGTCCTCGTCGGTGGGCACGTGGCCACCCGTCCAGACGATCTTCTCCCCGCCCGACCCGCTGGAGAGGTGCAGGACAGCCCGCCGCGTCCACCCCGGCTCGGGCTCGAACGAGTCGATCGCAACCCCCGCCGGGACGGTGAGCTCGATGCTCGTCGTGGTGGCGCCCTGCTTCTCGGTGGGAACCGCCAGCGTGAACTGCTGCAGCACGCCGGTCTTGGCCACGGGCGGGCTGATTGCGGCGTGCGCGAACGCGGCGGGCGCGCCGGCGAGCGTGAGCCCGAGGGCGAGGCCGGCCGCCGCGGCGCGGACGCCGCGACGGGCTCTGGGTGAGGTCATGGTGTGCTCCCTTTCGAGGGGCCGTGCGGCCCCGCGTGAACGTCTTCGTCAGACCGGGCAGACCATGCCGGGAGGGCCACGGGTGAGATTCGCGCCGTGGAGCCGACGGCCGAGGCCGGGGGTACGCGCCGGCGCGGGCCGCCGGGACTCGGCGGTGCGGGGCACGCCGCGGCGGGAAAGCACGAGCACCGCGACGGCACGGCGCAGGGCGGCCAGGACGTGCTCGGCCGCCGTGATCACCGCGGCCGCGACCAGCGAGAGGCCGATCAGGATCGGCGCCGCGTCGGCGTGGATGGGGCCCTCGATGCAGCGCAGCCCCATCCAGCCGAGGCCCTCTCGGTAGTGGATGCACGACTCGACCACGGCGAAGCCGGCGTTCGTCGCGAGGCCGAGCGCCGCCGCCCGCACGGCGATGCGCACCGGACGCAGTGGCGCGGGCGCCGCCCAGCGTTCGAGCTCCAGGCGGCAGCGCTCGCGCACCCCGATCGCGACGAGCCACGTGCCGACCGCCGCCGCGAGCGCGGCGGCGAAAAGCGCGGCGGCCGCGATCCACACCGGGTCGGTGCCTCCGCCATCCCCGGCCAGGCGCTGGGCGACCGCGGCGCCGGCGAGCGCGTAGGCGATCTGGCGCGAGACGGCGATCACGAGCACCGCCGCGGCCGCCCAGACGAGCATGCGCGCCCGGCTCATTTGACCTTCAGGGTGAAGGGTGCGGTGAGAACACGGCCGTGGACCTTGCACTGCAGGAAGAGCCGCCAGGTGCCGACTTCGGGCAGGAGCACGCCGACATGCATCACCCCCGGCTGCGACGAGCTGCCCGTGACGGCGGTCGGCCCCGCCAAGCTCGCGCACCCGGCCTGCTTGGGCGCGCAGATGTGGGTGTGGAAGTAGGCCAGGTCGTGCTCGTGGAAGAAGACCGCGTGGCCCATTGCGCCGAACCAGGGCGTGAAGGTCGCCGGCCGCCCGGCGGCGTCGCGAACGGTCACGTCGATCAGCGCAGCCTGGGCCAGGTGCAGGGTCGGCAACCGCTTGATCGTGAACCGCCAGCCGTCCGTCGTGACCACCGGCCGGTAGGGCGGCAGCGGCAGCGGGTGGTAACTCCCCGCGACGTCGATCGTGCGGAAGAGCTGGAAGTTCGTGTACCCCGGCCCCTTCGTCCGCGGGTAGACGTCGACGAGCACGCGGTAGGGCCCGGGCTTCGGGAACACGACCCGCTCGGAGATGCGCCCGTTCGGCGCGATCGGCGGGTGGCGGTGGATGATCGTGGCGAGATCGTCGCGGACGAGGATCAGGTGCACGCCGGTGTGCGGCCCGGGGCCGGTGCGGTAGTGCACGAGCGGCGCGCCGGACGGCTGCGCCACCGTGAACGAGAGCGTGACCGGCACGCCGGCGCGGATGCCGGCCGTGGGCTGGAATCCCTGCAGCTGATAGATGTGCGCCGGCGCCACCACGGGCGCGCTGGGCGAGCCGCCGCCCGAAGCGCACCCGGCGAGCGCGATCGCCATCACCGCCGTGAGGACGCCAAGCGCCCTCATGCCGTCGCCGCCTTCCCGTCGGCGAAGAGGTACGAGGCATGCGGCGGCACCACCGGCCCGATCTCGACCACGATCTCGGCGTGCCGGCGCAGGCGCAGCGCTCCCGGGGGCCCGCCGAAACGCCTGCCGTCGACGTAGACGCGCACGCGGGCCGCCGACCGGAACCCGCACAGCCGGTGCCGCGTGAGCGGCTGGCCCCAGACCGCGAACACGTCGCCGAGCACGAGGCCGCGGCCCGGGCGGTACCGGATGACGCCGGTGGGGTCGGTGGTGCGCACAGGATAGGAGCAGCCTCCGCCGCGCACGGCGGCGCCCACCCGCCGTCGGGGCAGGGCGATGCCGACGCCGGGCGGGACGATGACCACCCGCCCGCGCGCGAACACCTCCAGGTGGGCGTCGGCCCACCTGCCGGTGGACGCGCTGCAGCGCAGGCCGCCGATCGGCCGGCCGCGGTCGGCCCGCGCGCCGGTGGCGAGCTCGAAGCCGGCACCGCGCCCGATCGGGGTCGCGACCGGCGGGTGGCCCGCCGCAATGTGGCCCGGGCCGAGCAGCGCGGCGACGAGCAGCCGGACGGCGGCGGCGAGGGCGGTCATCTCGGGTTGGGTGCGTGCCGGAGCACACGTCGCATGTCACGTCTCCCAGCGTCGGCGCGGGCGTCGCCGCCCGCGCGCCTCGGGTCTCAGAATCCGAGTGCGGTCGTGAGCGGGGGTGCGCGTCCGCGATGGGCGCGATCGGGCAGCGCGGCGTGCGGGCGGCGCGCGATCCCCCGCGCCGGGAGGGCCGGGCCGGCGGCAAGCGTGCCCGCGACCGCGGCGATGGCGGCGGCGAGCGTCGCGGTGGCCGCACCGAGGAGGCGCTCGAACGCGATCATGACCGCCGCCGCGGTCAGGGCGAGCAGGGCATGCAGGGCGAGCGGCGCGGGCGGGCCGCCGTGGGCGGAAACGCCGCACAGGATCAGGGTCGTGTGGGCCGCCGCCTGGCAGACGAGGAACGTCGCGACCAGCACGGCGGCACCGGGCCCGCCGTGGGGATCCAGTCGCGTCGCCAGCAGATCTCCGCGCCGGATCCGCGCAGCCCTCGAGTAGCGCGACGCGGCCGATGCGAGGAGCGCTCCCACCCCGAGCGCCGCGACCGCCGCCCCGGCGAGCGCCGCCAGCAGCGGCCGTCCGGCGGCAAGCGCGCCCGGCCCCTCGTGGGCGGCCACCGCCGACATGGCGGAGAGGCCGCTCACGGCCAGACCCCGGGCGAGCCAGATCAGGCGCATCGCATCAGAGTATGCCACTTCATCCCTGCTCCGACGTGCGACTGCGGCGGAGGCCGATGCCGATCATGGCGATCGCGGCGAGCGCCACAACGGCCAGCCCCGCGGCCACCTCGAGCGACGTCGCAGACGATCCCGAGCCGGACGCCGGTCGTGCGGATGGGGCCGGCGCGACCGGCGTGATCGCACCTTTGATCGGATGCCCGGCGGCAGCACTCACGGCCCGTACCGCCCCCACCCCCGCCCTCGTGAGCGTGTCGGGATCCGTGCTTCCCGGTGGGCGCAGCCGCGCCGCCGCCCGCAGGAGCGGCGCCACCGGCCGCGGCGTATACGTCTTGCCGTCGGCGCTCAGGGTGCCGCCGGCGGCGACGCCGAAGCCCTGGGGCATCACCACGATGAGCCCGCCGAGGTAGCGGGTCGAGCGCAGCTCCGCGTCCAGAAACTTGGCGTACAGCTGCGGCTGGGCGAAGAGCTCCGGATCGGCGCCCAGGTCCTGCTTGGACTGGATCACCGCCACCCGCACCGTGTAGCCCGCCCTCTTGGCGGCCGCCACCGCCCCGAGCAGCTCGGCCTTCGCCCCTGCGGTTGGGGCGGCGTACGGGAAGAACGCGTGCTGGTAGAGCAGGACGTCGCTCGCCGGGTCGCCGTCGGCGAGGGCCGGCGGCGCGGCCACGGCGGCGGCGATTGCCGCCAGGATGACGGCGAGGACACCCCAGGCGCACGGCCGGTAGCGCATCGCCCGAACGTTAGTCCGGCGACCGAAGAGCGCTATCATCGACCGTCACCGTGGTCGATCCCTGGCAGTTCGTGCTCGACCCGGAATGGCTGATCGGCCTCGTGATCGTGGCCGTCGACTACGCCGTCGTCGTGCGCCACTACGGCCGGCGCGGGCAGCCCGTTTCGACGCTGCGCCGGCTGGCGTTCGCCGCCGGCATGCTCGTGACCGCCCTCGCGCTGTTCTCGCCCATCGAGCACCTGGCGCTCCACTCGATGCTCAGCTTTCACCTGCTCCAGAACGTGATGCTCGGCGACTGGGCGCCGCCGCTCTTCCTGCTCGGGCTCACGACGGCGATGACCGCCGGCCTCGCCCGGCGGCGCTGGGTGGCCGTGCTCGCCAACCCGCCGGTCGCGCTGGGACTCTGGCTCGTCACATGGTACGTGACCCACATCCCCGCGGTGTACGACACCGCCCTGCGCAGCCAGGGCCTGCTCGGAATCGAGCACCTGGCGTTCCTGATCGCCGGGCTCGCCTTCTGGTGGCCCGAGATCGTGCCGGGCTACCTCTCGCCGATCGGCAAGATCTCCTACCTCGTGCTCGCCTTCCTCGCGATCAGCCCCCTCGACCTGTTCGTCTACCTGGCCAACCACCCGCTCTACGACTTCTACCTGAACACCCCGAAGCTCGGCGGGATCAGCGCAATCGCCGATCAGCAGATCGCGGGCGTCGCGATGGCGATCGAGTCGAACCTCGTGCTCCTGACGGTGATCGCGTTTGCGCTCATGCGCCTGCTCGCCGACGAGCCGGCCGCCGAGCGCCCCGCCGACGCCGCCTGATCAGGAGGCGCGTGAGACCGCCGTTACGGCGGCCGCGACCGACGCCGGCCGAAACGGCGGCAGGTAGCCGTAGCGCTCGTGGCCGCCGGCGTCGATCACGTAGAGCGCGATCGTGTGCACGACGCTTCCGGCCACCCGGATGGTGGTGTTCCCGGTCTGCACCGCCTGGCCGTGGCTCAGGCGCACGCCAATGTGGTAGGCGCGCCAGACCGGTGCGAGCGTCTTTCGGGAGCCGAGCAGCCACCGCCACGGGGTCGTCCAGCCCGCCTCGCGCACGAACTTCGCCACCGAGGCCTGCGTGTCGGCGGGGTTCACGCTCACGACGACGAGCACCGGCCGCTTGGCCGCGGGCAGGCGGCGCTGCACCTGCGCGAGCTGGGAGCCCTCGATCGGGCACAGGTTCGTGCAGCGGGAGTCGAGGAAGGTGAGCAGGACCACGTGCCCGCGCAGGGCGGCGATGCTCGTCATGCTCCCGTTCTGGTCGGGCAGGTCGAGCGCCGGCGCCGGGGTGCTCTTGAGCGTCCAGCGCAGGCCGGCCTGGGACGCGGGCGAGGACGACTGCGAGGCCGCGCGCGACGACGGCGAGATCGCGGTCAAGGCGACAAGCGCGATGGCCGCGACCGCGACGGCGAGCGCGGCCGCCTCGGCCACGACGCGGGACGTTGGTGGCCCCGGGCGCCTGGGCCGGGGCGGATCGCCGGTCATTGGAGCAGGCTAGCGGATCGGCCGCGCATCTCAATTGGCATCCAACGCGGATGTCAATTCTGGGACGGCGGCCGGCCACTTGGCAGTTCGAGTGGATGCCAATTGAGAGGCCGGGGCCGACACGCCACTTGGCACTTCGAATGGATGCCAATTGGGGCGTCGTTGGCGGCCAATTGGCGGTTCGATCGGATGCCAATTGAGGCGAATTGCCGAGCCGATCGGCGCGCGATCACCTCGTCATGTGCTGCCAACCGCTCGTCGTGGCACCCCAGTGCGTCCAATGCATGCGCCCGTGGTCACGTCGCTCGACCCCTTGTTGAGGCGCGACTTGAGCGGGCATGCTCGCAGAGAGGTTTTCTACGCCGGGCTAGGTATGATTCCGCCGGGCACGGGCAGCCGCTCAACATGCCGAGCGGCATGTACGAGAAACGGGGAGCAGTGATGGCAAATCACAATCCTGGCCAGCCGACGATCGCGCCGGGCGCGACCGGCACCGCCGTCAAACGGCTGCAGCGCGCGCTTCGTCGGACACCCGACTTGATGCTCAGGGTCGACGGGATCTTCGGACCGCAGACCGAGTCGGCGTTGAAGGCCTTCCAAGAAGGTGACGGGCTCGCGGTCGACGGGATCTGCGGACAGGCGACGTGGGCGAAGCTCCCCGACGGCGGTCCAATGCCGACATTGCAGGAGGGTGCGACCGGAGCGGTGGTCAAGCGCCTCCAGCAGGTGCTAACCAACGGTGATAGCGAATGGGGCACTGGCCCGCAGGGCATTGACGGCAGCTTCGGCGCGCACACGAAAGCGAGCGCAGAAGCGTTCCAGAAATGGGGCGGCGTCGCCGTGGACGGGATTGTTGGCGACGCAACCTGGTCGGTATCACTCCACGCGATGAGCGCGACCCTCGAAACCGAGGTCGGCCTGCAGCACGTCGTCGACTAGCCGCGCAGGGCGACCGGTCGCCGAGTCTGTCGTGCCAGTCGACGAGGTCGACGCCCTCGCCATCGGGATGGACTGGCGACCGTGCGCGCGGCGCGACCTTCCAGGGCATTCGTACTCCGTGACGGGCCCGCGAGCGGCAGGGCGCGCCACTTGGCGCATCCCATGGATGCCAATTGAGAGCCCTCCGCCGGCAAACGGATGGCGGCGCCGCGGAGCTGGGCTGGACGAGCCGGCAATCCGCGACGCCGCCGCAAACCCGCCAAGCGGGCGGAGTCATGCCCCCGTAATCGACGCGGGCACGGTGACCTTGAAGCCCGCGCCGGCGGGGTGGATCGTGGTAGAAGTGCGTCCCAGATCGTGGGTCAGCCCGGCCCCATCCTCCTTCTGATGCGACGGCTGCGACGCTCGGCGCTCGTGGCCGTCGCGATCGTCGTCGCCGTGCCGGGGACGGCATACGCGCACGCCGGCGGCCGGATCGCAACCGACTTCGAGGCCCGCCTCGCCGGCGTCTCGCCGGCCGCCCCGTCGGTGCGGGCGCAGGTGCTCGGCGGCGACCTGAAGCTGCAACTGACGGTCGCGGGATCGCACACGGTCGTCGTGCTCGGGCTGCTCGGTGAGCCGTTCCTGCGCTTCACGCCGGCCGGTGTCGACGCCAACGCCGCTTCGCCGACCGCCTGGAACAGCCGCGTGATCTCGGCCGGCGATGCGGTCAAGTCGACGCGCGCGCCGGTGTGGCGGCGGGTCAGTGGCGGCCACACCTACGCGTGGCACGAGAACCGTCTGCGCCCCGTACCCGTCGTCCGCGACGGCGGGACGACGGCGCGCCGGGTCGCGCCGTGGTCGATCCCGCTGCTCGTCGACGGCCGCCGCAGCCGCGTCTTCGGATGGGAGTGGCACGAGAGCGCACCGTCGCTCGTGCCCTGGATCGCCGCGGCGGCCGCGATCATCGCCGCCGCCGTCGCTGCGGCGCTCTACGCCGGCCGCGCCGCCCAGCGGGCGCTGGCCGCCGCGCTGCTGCCGATCGCCGTGGCCGCCTGGCTCGCGGGCTGGATCGGCATCCTGCTCTACGGCAGCCCGTCGGCCCTCGTGATCGGGCTCGCGGCCGCCTACGCCGTCGTGACCGTCCTGCTCGTCGCCGCGGCCGTCACCGCGACGGGCGGAAACGCGCGCGTCGCCACGGCCGGGATCGTGGGCGCGCTCGCGGCGGTGTTCACGGTCCCCGAGATCGAGGCCTTCACGCGCGGGTTCGTGTTCTCGGGGCTCGGCGGCACCGGTGCCCGCGCCGCGGCGCTGATCGCGTTCAGCGCCGGCATCGCGCTCATGTCGGTCTGCATCCCGGCGATGGCGGACATCCTGAGCGACGATCCGCTGCGGCGCCGGCTTCTGGCGCACCAGCCCGGCGAGCGGTAAGCTCCGCCCGTGGCATCGAACCTCTGCATCTGACGCGCGCGCGGCGCCGCGCGCGCCATCCGCCCCCCGTCAACCGTCCCGCAGACAGGTTCCATGCCCACTCCACCCCGCATCGCCATCCGCCGCCTCGCCGCCGCCCGCGTGATCTCGGTCACCGGCTCGGAGGCCGCGTGGATCGCGCTCATGGTCGCGATCTACGCGGACACCCACAGCACGGTGTGGATGTCGGCTGCGCTGTTCGTGGCCATCGGCGCCTCGGGCGTCGCGACGCCGCTCCTGGGCTCGCTGGGCGACCGCATCGACCGGCGCCGGGTCATGATCGGCTCCGAGCTCGGGGCCGCGGCCGTGGCGGGCGTCACGGTCGCCTTCACCCACCGCCCCGTGGCGCTGATCGCGCTTGCCCTCACGGCCGCCGTCGCTCAGTCGCCGTACTTCTCGGCCTCCACCGCCGCCGTGCCGAACCTCGTCCCGGCGGCGGACGTCGCGTGGGCGAACAGCACCATCTCGATCGGCCGCAACGCCGGCGCCCTGCTCGGGCCGATCCTCGGCGGCGCCGTCGCCGGCCTGGTCGCCCCGGGAGCCGTGTTCGCGGCGAACGCCGTCTGCTTCGCCGGCTCAGCGGCGATGGTGGCAAGCGTCCACGGCACCTTCGCCGACCCGCACCGGGCCGACGCCGAGGAGCACGAGGGCCTGCGGGCCGGCTTCCGCTTCATCCTGGCCGACCCGGTGCTGCGGCTGATCACGCTGGCCTGGGTCGTGCTGCTCTTCCTGCTCGGTCCCGTGCTCGTGGCCGAGCTCCCGCTGGCGCGCTCGTTCGGCGCGGGCGCCGTCGGCTACGGGATCCTGGTGGCCTGCTGGGGCGGCGGCGCCATCGGCGGGTCGTTCGCGGGCCGGCGGCTCGCGATGACGAACGAGCGGGTGACCATGGTCGGCGGCTGCGCGCTCATCGGCGCCGGCTTCGCCCTCGTCGCGTTCGCCCCGGTGTTCGCGTTCGCGCTGGCCGGGATGGCGACCGCCGGTCTGGCCGAGGGGGCGGTCACTGTCTCGGAGCAGGGCATCCTCCAGCGGCGCACCCCCGACGCCGTCCGCTCGCGGGCGACTGCGGCCACGGAGGCCGCGGTCATGGGGGCGTTCGCGCTCTCGTTCCCGGCGGCCGGGTTCATGATCAATCTGCTCGGCGTGCGCGGCGTCTACCTGCTGGCCGGCTTCGGCTGCGCCGTCTCGGCCCTCATCCTGATCCCCGCCATGCGCGAGCTCGGCCCCGGGCGTGGCGAGCGCCTGGCCGAGCTCGGCGTCGACCCGCAGACACCTTGAGCATGGGCGGCCGCGACGATAGCCTGCCGGGGTGCAGCCGGGAGCCCCCGTCCCAGACGCAACGGTGTTCGACCAGGACGTCCAGCCGGTCGAGATCGTGAGCCTGGCCGCCGAGGGCCCGTTCCTGCTCTCGTTCTACCTGTACGACTGGACGGGCACCTGACGCAGCCAGCTGCGGCTCCTGCGGGACAGGAGCGAGGAATTCGCCGAGGCCGGGGTGCGCATCTTCGGCATCTCGCGCGACAGCCCCTACTCCCATCGCCGCTACGCCGAGCAGCAGTGGCTGACCTACCCGCTCCTGTCGGACTGGTCGGGCCAGGCCGTGCGGGCGTTCGGGGTCGCGCAGAACCTCGACGGCCTCGAGGACACCCCCGTGCGCAGCTGCTTCCTGATCGGCGGGGACGGCATCGTGCGCGGTGCCTGGCGCTACGGCGACGACGAGGTGCCGGACGTCGAGGAGCTCCTGCGCGCCGCACATGCGCTCGGCGGCTGATCGCGCGGGGGCCGGGCTCCCCGCTCTGAGGTAGCTACGCCCGGCACAAGCTCCCCGCATCCGGGGAGAAGTCGGCCGAGCGCGAAAGGCGGCCGCCGCCGGGGCCGATCATCAGGGCAGCCCGTGTGCGCTCGGCCCCCCACGCCTGCGCCCACGCCAGACACCAATGCCCCGGATACGCATACTTCATCGTCGAGCCATACCCCGCAGATCCACGGGATGGCTGCTGGCTGCCGTCGCGATCGGGGCGGGTATCGCCGCCGTCGCGCACGCCACCGACCGGCCGGTGAGCGACGTCGCCATGCTCACGAGCACCGCGGTCGCCGCGGCCGGGTTCTTCCGCGCAGCCCGCTCGTCGGAGCTTCGCCGCAGCATGCTGCTGCTCGGCTGGAGCGCGACCGCGTGGTTGGGCGGGGTCGGGTCGTGGCTCGGGTCGGAGTCGCTTTCGCACACCGGCTCGGGCCTGAACCCGCTGTCGGGCTCGCTCATGCTGGCCGGATCGGCCCTCGCGCTGGCCGGGATGCTGACGCTGCCCGGCGCGCCCTCGACGCTCGGCAGCAAGCTGCGCCTCGCGCTCGACTGCCTGCTGATCGCGACGTCGGTGCTCTTCATCGCCTGGGAGCCGCTGGTCGCGCCCGCGATGGCGGCGTCGCACCGGGGCATTGTCACGGACCTCGCGGCCCTCGCGCTGCCCATCGCCGACATGGTCATGCTGGGCCCGATCGCGACCGTGCTCTGGCGCTCGACCCGCGGCCGCGCGATCTTCGGGCTGCTCGCGGCGACCGTCGCGCTGCGCACGGGCACCGACGTGCGATTCGCGTTCTACGCCCTCGGCGGGTTCACCGGCAACGGCGACACCGTGATCGACTCCGGCTGGGCGCTCTCCTACGGCCTCTTCGCGCTGGCGGCGGTCGCGAGCGCCACCCAGAACCTGGAGCGGAGCCCAGGCAGGCGGCGCACACCCGACCGGCGCCTGCAGCTCATCCTCTACCTCCCTGTCGGCGCCGCTCTTGCCACCGCCGTCGGAGTCGGCGTCGTGGAACGGCGCATGCACGGCGCACAGCTCATCGTGATGCTCCTCATCGCGGCGCTCCTGGTCGCCCGCCAGTGGATCACCCTCGGCGAGAACCGGCACCTGCTCCAGCGGGTCGCATACCAGGCGGAGCACGACGATCTGACCGGCCTCCTGAACCGCGCCGGCCTGCTGCGGTGCCTGTCGGAGATCGTCGGCAGCGGCGGCAGGGTGCGGGTACACCTGATCGACATCAACCGCTTCAAGGATGTGAACGACACACTCGGGCATCCCGTCGGCGACTCGCTCCTGAGGGCGATCGGCAATCGCCTGCAGCGAACCGCGCGCGGGCTGCAGGTGGCGCGCCTGGGCGGTGACGAGTTCGCCGTGATCGACGGCCGCCACGACGCGGAGGGCCTGGCCGAGCGGCTCCTGGCCGCGATCGGCCAGCCGTACTCCGCCGCCGGGCGCGCGATCCACCTCGACGCAAGCCTCGGCATCGCCGGGCTCGACGCCGTGCCCGCCGGCGCGGAGCCTGCCGACCCCGACCGGGTCGCGGTCGACCTGCTGCGCGATGCCGACTCGGCCATGTACGCCGCCAAGACGGCCGGCGGCGGGATGCGCCTGTTCGAGGAGGAGCTGCGGCGGGAGATGCTCGACCGTGTCGCCCTGGGCCGCGAGCTGCGCGACGCGCTCGCCCGCGGCGGCGAGCTCGAGCTGGCCTTCCAGCCGCTGATGCACCTGCCGACGGGCGCTCTCCGCCACGTCGAGGCGCTCGCGCGCTGGAACCATCCGACACGCGGTCCCATCCCGCCCGGCGTGTTCATCCCCGTCGCCGAGGCCTCGGGGCTGATGCCGCTGCTGGGTCGATGGGTGCTGCGCACCGCCTGCGCCCAGGCGGCACTCTGGAAGCAGGAGGGCTTCGACGTCCTCGTCGGCGTGAACGTCTCGGCCCAGCAGCTGATCGACGGAAGCATCGTGACGGACGTGAGGGAGACGCTGCGCCGGACCGGGCTTGCGCCCTCCCACCTGATCCTGGAGCTGACCGAGTCGGTCTTCGTCGCCGACTCGGAGGCGAGCTGGCACCCGCTCGAGGCGCTCCGCGCCCGGGGCGTGCGGATCGCCATCGACGATTTCGGCACCGGCTACTCGGCGCTCGGATACCTGCGGCGGCTGCCGGTGGACGTGCTCAAGCTCGACCGCCGGTTCATCACCGAGATGGACGCCGCCGACATCGCCGTCCTCACGGCGATCCTGCAAATGGCCCGCGCGCTCGGCCTCTACACCGTCGCCGAGGGCATCGAGACGGCCGAGCAGCTGGCGCAGCTGCGCCTGCTCGGCTGCGACTTCGGGCAGGGCTACCACCTGGCCCGGCCCATGGACGCGGCCGCCCTCACCGCCCGGCTCACGAAGACGCAGCGGCGCGCGGCGTAGTCGCGCATGCCCTGCGGCGGGCATCCTGAGCGAACTCCCAGGTTCGTCTGCCCGCCCTCTCAAGGCCACACCCGAAGATCTGAACAGACCCACCGAAGGAGCCAACCAGCCATGACCATCACCCGTTTCGCCGTCGCAGGCGCCATCGCCGCAACCATCCCAATGCTGTTCGCCGCCACCACGCTCTCGGCCGGCGCGGTCGTGATCAGCGCGCTCGTGCTCGCCGCGATCGGCGCGGCCCTCGGCGCCGTTACCGCCTGGGCCATAGAGTCCGGCGCCGCTGCGGCCGTCGCCGTCGCCGCGGCCGCCCCGCAGCATGACGCGGAGCGGCTCGCCGCATAGCCCACGTACGCGCCGGCCGTGTGACCCGTAGCCCGGTACCCGCACGCCCCGCGGGTGCCGGGCTACATCACGCCGGTGAGGGTCTGCACGAGCAGGAAGACGTTCAGGCACACGATCACCGTCGCCACGGCAAACGCCGCCGCGGTGGTCACCGGCCGGTTGGTGAGCGTCCCCATGAGGCTCTTGTCGCGGCAGAACAGCACCAGCGGCACGAGCGCGAACGGGATCCCGAACGAGAGCGCGACCTGCGAGAGCACGAGCGCCTTCGAGGGGTTGAGGCCGATGGCGAGCACGACCATCGCCGGCGCCATCGTGATCCCGCGGCGCACGAACAGCGGGATCGAGCGGCGGATGAACCCCTGCATCACGACCTGGCCGGCGAGCGTCCCGACCGACGACGACGAGAGCCCCGATGCCAGCAGGGCGACGCCGAACATGGTCTGAGCGTGGCCCCCGACGACCTGTCCGAGCACGTGCGAGGCGCGCTGGATGCCGTCGACGCCGACGAAGCCGTTGGCGTGGAAGACCGCCGCCGCGGTGATCAGCATGGCCATGTTGACGACACCGGCGATCGTCATCGCGATGATGACATCGACGAGCTCGAAGCGGAAGATGCGCCGGCGCGCCTCGGGCGTCGCGCCCACGACGCGGCGCTGGGTCAGGGCCGAGTGCAGGTAGATCACGTGCGGCATGACCGTCGCACCCAGGATCCCGGCGGCGAGCAGCACGCTCTCGGAGCCCGAGAAGCGCGGGATCGCGATCCCGGTGGCGATCCCGTGCGGCGACGCGCCGGCGTTCACGACCTCGAACGCGAACCCGGCCACGATCAGGCCGACCAGGCCGACGATCACCGCCTCGAGGTGGCGGAAGCCGCCGCGCGTCTGCAGGGCGAGGATGCCGAACGCGAACACGCCCGTCGCGAGGCCGGCCCAGACGAGCGGCACGCCGAAGAGCAGGTTCAGGCCGAGCGCCGCGCCGATGAACTCGGCCAGGTCGGTGGCCATCGCGATCACCTCGGCCTGCAGCCACAGGCCGACCGTCACCGGCCGCGGGAACTTCAGCCGGCACACCTCCGGCAGGTTCATGCCCGTCGCGATGCCGAGCTTCGCGCTCATAGTCTGGATCAGCATCGCCATCAGGTTCGCCGCCAGGATGACCCACAGGAGCATGTAGCCGAACTTGGCCCCGCCGGCGAGGTTCGTGGCGAAGTTGCCCGGGTCGACGTAGGCCACGGCGGCGATGAACGCCGGCCCCAGGAACGGCCACGCCGCCCGCAGGCCGTGCCGCTCGCCCTGCAGCGAGCGCTCCGCGGCCTCGAGCACGCGCCGCTCGCCCGGCAGCGCGATGGTCGGCGGCGGAATCGGCAGCGCTGCGGTCTCAGCCGGTGGCGGCATGTTCCACCCCCACCTCGATCTGGGCCGCGAGCGACCTGCCGATCGCGTGCCGCGTGCCGCGCACCTCGACGGTCACCGGCCCGTCGAACGGCGCCCGGTCGACCACGGTGACCTCCTCGGCCGGGACGAGGCCGAGCGTCGCCAGGTAGCGCAGCAGCTCGGGGTCGCCGTCGGGGACGCGCCGGACCACGGTCATGCTGCCCGGGTCGAGATCGCTCAGGCACACCAGCTCGTCGCTCTGGAGCAGGAGCTCGGGCGACGGGATCGGATCGCCGTGGGGATCGCGGGTGGGGAAGCCGAGCGCGCGGTCGATGTGGGACTCGAGCTGGTCTGAGAGGTGGTGCTCGAGCCGCTCGGCCTCCTCGTGCACCTGATCCCAGGAGAGGCCGAGCGCCTCCATCAGGTACAGCTCGAGCAGCCGGTGGTGGCGCACGACCTCGAGCGCCATCCGCTCGCCCGCGGGCGTCAGCGTGGCGCCGTGGTAGCGCTCGTGCACGACCAGACCGAGGGTCGCGAGCTTCTTCAGCATCGCGGTCGCCGATGCGGGCGAGACGCCGAGCGCATCCGCCAGCGCGGTGGTCGACATGTCGCCCGTCCGCTCGAGCTTCCAGATCGCCTTTAGATAGTCCTGCGCCGACTCACTGACCATTGCCAAATCTAAGTTTAGTCGCGTCTAACTCTGAAGGCAATTGGGAACTTTCAGGCGGGCTCCGAATCGGCGGCGATCGAGCGGGCGTAGGCGGCCAGACGCCCGGCGGCGGCGGAATCCGAGCCGATCGCGAGCACGTGCACGCCGCGCACCTCGGGGATGGCGACGAGTCGCGCGACCACCTCGCGCGCGACCGCCTCGCCCTCGCCGGCCTCGGCCCGCTCGGCCACGCCCGCCGCGACCTGGGCGCCGAAGCCGGCCACGAGCTCGACCGACCGGGCCGACGCGGGGACGACGACGCTCGGCAGCAGGGCCGCGTCGCCGAGCGCCGAGGCCGCCCGCAGGCCGGCCACCCACTCCTCGAACCGGTCGGGGTCGAGCGAGACCTGGGTCTGCACGAACGCCGCGCCCGTGGCGACCTTCGCGGCGAGCGACGCGGGCGGCGTGAAGCCCGGCGATGCGGCGGCGCCGACGAGGAGCCGCGGCGGCGGGCCCTCGACGCGCGAGCCGTCGGGCAGGATCCCCGCGGCGAGGTCGGTCAGCAGGCGCACCAGGCCGGCGGCGTCGAGGTCGCCGACCGCCACCCCTGGGGCGCCCTCCGGCAGCGGGTCGCCGCCCAGCGGCAGGACGGCGCCGACCCCCACCGCGGCGGCGCCGAGCGCGTCCGCCGCCAGGGCGATGCGGTTGCGGTCGCGGCAGGTCATCTGGAGGATCGGCTCGGCCCCGGCCGAAACGGCGATCGCCGCGGCCGCGAGCGCGGACATGCGCGGACGGGCGCGGGGCAGGTCGGTGATGTTCAGCCCGTCGGCGAACGCGAGCGCCGCCGCGGAGCGCTCGACGGCCGCGGCGTCGGCGCCGCGCGGCGGGACGAGCTCGGACGTGACCACGAACGCGCGCGCCTGCAGGCGCGCTGCGAATCCCGCCACCGGCGCCGTCACGCCGCCAGCACCCGCGCGGGGAGGCCGTGCCGCGGCCGCAGCGTGAACCGGGCGTCGATGTGCGGCGGCGCCGGCTCGGGCACGACCCGCCAGGTGCGGCTGATGGCGGCGAGCACGAGTGTGCCCTCGAGCATCGCAAACCGCTCTCCGATGCACATCCGCGACCCGGCGGCGAACGGGAAATAGGCGCCAGCCGGCGGCGGGGGGCCGTCCAGCCAGCGCTCGGGGGCGAAGCGCAGCGGGTCGGGGAAATACGCGGCGCGGCGGTGCACGACCCACTGGCTCATCACGATCGTGCCGCGCTCCGGGACGCGGTAGGCCCCCAGGTCGTAGGGCCGGGTGGTGATCCGGGCGAGCGCCCAGACGGGCGGGTACAGGCGCAGGGCTTCGCGGAACACCGCCTGCGTGTAGGGCAGGCGATCGAAGTCGGCGGTCGCGAGCGGGCTGGATCCGAGCACGGCGGCGAGCTCGGCGCGCAGCGCCGCCCACGCCGGCGGGTTCTGCGCCAGCAGGTACCACGCCCACGTCAGCGCCTGGGCCGTCGTCTCGTGGCCCGCCAGCATGAGCGTGATCGCTTCGTCGCGGACCTCGGCGTCTCCCAGCGTGCGGGCGCCGTCGCCGTCACGCAGGCCGACGAGCACAGAGACGAGGTCCGGCGACCCGCCGTCGCGGCCGGCCACCAGCCGGTCGAGAAACCGGTCGATGTCGCGCTTGGCCGCGTTGAACTGGCGCGTCGCCGGGAGCGGCAGCCGCCACAGGAGCCCGGCGCCCGGGAGCAGGAAGCGGTGGAACACGCGCATGCCGGCGTCGAGCACGGCCGCGATCTCGGGCGCCTCCGACTCGACGTCGGCATCGAAGATCGTGCGGCCGACGACCCGCAGCGCCACCCGCGTCATCTCCCGGTTGATATCGACGGCCGCGCCGTCGTCCCAGTCCGCCGACACGTGCTCGGCGGCGGCGATCATGACGTCGCCGTAGCGGTCGATCTGCTCGCGGCGGAACACCGGCTGGATCAGCCGCCGCCGGCGCAGGTGATCGGCGCCCTCGCTCGTCAGCAGGCCGTCGCCCAGCAGGCGCCTGGCCGCCTGCAGCGCCCGGCCCTTCACGAACGCCGAGCTTGAGTCCACAAGCACCCGGCGGACGAGCTCGGCGTCGCTCACGAAGTAGAAGCTGTGGCCACCCGGGAAGCGCACGAAGACGACGTCCCCGTGGTCGGCGGCGAAGCCGTCCATCGTCCGCAGCGGATCGCGCATGTAGCGGGCGAAGTTCACCCAGGCCGGGCCGCCCGGGCCGGGCGGCAGCGCGTGCGGGCCGGCCCCCGCCGAGGCCCCGGAGGTTTCGCGAGCCTCGCCCGAGATCATGCGCGGATTCTAGAGTCGGCGCGCGCTACCGCGCGTACAGGTCGACCGCGCCGGTCGTTCGGTGGTCGTTGGCGTCGCCGACCGGCAGCGCGATCACGCCGTCGGCGACGATCGGCGACGACCAGTGGCCGGCCCCCGCCGGCAGCGATCGCAGGCGGCGGCCGGTGCCCGGGTCGTACACGTTCAGGGCCCCGCCCGGGTCGTAGACGTACAGCAGGCCGCCGGCCAGCACCGGGCTCGTGCCGGCGCTCGCGTTCGCCCAGTCGGCGACGAGCCTGGTCGCAGTGCCGGCGCCCTGCACCCGGTAGGCGGCCGTGCCGGAGGCGTCGGCGACGAACAGCCGCTCGGCCCCGGCCGCCCGCGATACCGCCATCGCCGTGAAGAGCTCGGCGCCGCCCGGTGTCGGCAGCCGCTGCAGCTCGCCGCCCAGGCCGCCCGGCGCCCGCCCGGCGAGCACGACCAGCCGCAGCACGCCGTCCTTCCCGCCCTGGACGACAACCGGGCCCCGGCTCTTGAGGAGCGCCGGCGCCGAGGAGCCGAGGTCGAGGTCGGTCGCGTTCAGCTCGGCCTGGTTCGACGGCGTGTAGCTCGCAAGCAGCGATCGCGCGCCCGGAGCGAGCCGAAGCACCGAGTCGCCCCACGCCGTGCGCCCATCGAACGGCGCGTTGCCGGTCGCGACCAGGATGTCGCCGCTCGCGGGGTCGACGACGGCCCCCGCCCGACCCCAGATGGCCGAGTCCGACTGCGGGCAGTCCGCGGGCGCGAGCAGCCGCCGCGTGCCCGAGCAGAGCGAGTTGAAGACGGCAGCGATACGCCCGGTCGCGCGTCCGATCACGACGACGTGGCCCTGGTAGGGCGGCGCGTCGCCGATGTACCCGCCCGTGGTGACGATCACGCTGCCCCGCCACACGTTGAGGGCCGAGGCGATCTTCTCCCGCGACGGCAGCAGCGTGACCCGCGCCGGCCACCCCGCGGCGGTCACCTCGCGACCGCTGGCCACGGCGAGCTTGTGGATCATCCCGTCGGGCGAGGCCGCGTAGATGTGGCGGCGGTCGGGGTCGGCGGCGGGCGTCGCGGTCGTGATCTGGGCGCTGCCGGCATAGGTGGGGTAGGAGGCGGGCGTGAACGTCCACAGCACGCGGCCAGCGGGCGAGAGCGCGATCGTGCGCCCGTAGGTGGTGGTCATGAAGAACGCGCCCCGGCGGCGCCCATCCACGACCACGCCGCGCAGGAAGATCGGCGAGGAGTCGACCGTGCCCGGGAGCGCCACCACCCGGCGCGTGAGGTGGGCCACGTCGGCGGCCGCGACCCCGGTCGGGTGCGGGTCGGTGTTCGAGCGGGATGCGTCGTAGCCGAAGAGCGGCCAGTCGCCCGGGGCGCCGACGGGCGCGGCGGGGGCCGCCGTCCCGGTGGTGGCGCTCGTCGCGGGCGGCGGTGCCGTGGTGCTCGGCACAGGCGGCGGGGACGCGTCGCCGCCGCGCGTGCCGGCGTAAACGCCGACGGCGGCGGCAACGATCGCCACCGCCGTGAGCGCTGATACGGAACGGCGCACCAAACCAGACTAGATGGTTGATCGGTAACTCCGGTGATGTTCTGGGCGGCCGCGAACCGAGCAGCGCAAGGACGCAGGGAGTGTTCATAGTGGTTCAACTATGGGGGCGACCGAGGACGCAGCGGTGCGACGGTTCGCGTCCGCAGCCCCGCCACAAACCGCCAAACCACCACAGCCCTGACGTCCAGGCGCGGCGGAGTTACCGATCAACCATCTGGGCGCGGTTGATGAGGCGGGCCACCCCCAGGCCAGGGGCGGCCCGCCTCATGCTTGGACTAGTCGCTGCCCAGCGTGACCGTGATCAGCGAGGTCGTGCCGTTGCGCACGACGGTCAGCTGGATCTGCTGGCCCGGCTTCTTGGTGCCGATGAGCGCGACGACCTGGTCGGCGGTGTGCACGGCGGTTCCGTCGATCTTCGTGATCACGTCGCCGCCGGTCGAGAACGGCGTGCCGGAGATCGTCTTCGTGTCGGTGGCGCCGGTGAGGCCGGCCTTCGAACCGGGCGCGCCCTTGGTCACCGAGACGATCTCGACGCCCGGGCTCATCCCCGTCGCCGAGGCGACGGACGGCGTGACCGTGACGAGCGTCACGCCCACGTAGGGGTGCGACTTCGCGTTCTGGATCAGGCCGTGCGCGATGCTTGCCACCATGTTCGCCGGGATCGAGAAGCCGATGCCGATGTTGCCGCCGGCCTGGCCGGGAGTCCCGCCCTGCGATCCGGATTCGATCTGGCTGTTCACTCCGACCACCTGGGCCTGAGAGTTGAGCAGCGGGCCGCCGCTGTTGCCGCTGTTGATGGCCGCGTCGGTCTGGATGACGCCGGTGATCTTGTGGTTGTCGGGCGAGAGGATCGTGCGGCCAAGGGCGCTCACGATGCCGACCGTGGCCGTGTTGCGAAGGCCATAGGGGTCGCCGACCGCGACCACCGAGTCGCCCACCTGCAGCGCCGAGGAGTCGGCGAAGGTGAGCGGCTTGAGCTCGTTGGCAGGGGCGCTGATGCGGATCACCGCGACGTCCTTGCTCGCATCCCGGCCGATGACCCGGCCGCCGTAGACGTGACCGTCGTTCAGGCGCACGTGCACCGAGTCGAGCTTGTTGGCGACGACATGGAAGTTCGTGACGATGTCGCCCTTCGTGTCGACCACGAAGCCGGTGCCCTGGTCGCTCTGGGTGCCGCCGCCGAAGAAGCCGCTGCTGCTCGTGGGGCCGCTCGCGAGCACCTCGACCACCCCCGGCACGGCCTTGCGGTAGATCTCGCCGACGGAGAGCCCGCCGGAAGGCGAGGTCGATGCGGCGGGGGCGGCGTTGAGCGTCACCGCCGGGCGGCGGATGACGGTGGTGGATGTCGAGCCGGAGTCGCTCTCGTGCACTGCGACCGCCGCCACCCCGGCACCCGCCCCAGCGGCGGCGAGTAGCGCGGCAACTGCGATGACGGTTCTCATGTGAAGCGGACCTTTCTGGAGAAGCGGGCGCATGAAGGGTAGATGCCCACCTATGGGTGATCAGTACCGGGATCATGCCCGAGCAGTTTGAACCCAACTGGAACTCCGCGTGAGAATTCACTGAGAAGACGAACCGCTGCTCTCGATCCTCACAGCGAGCTCACAGCCGGCTCCCAGGTACGCAGGCTACGGTGGGCGAAACGACTGGACGAAGGCGGGTGAGCGCGACGATGACCTCAGGTGCAGCGCAGAGCGGGCCGGGCGACGGGGCCGAACCGGCCCGGGTGCTCGTGGTCGACGACGAGGAGAGCATCACGCAGCTCGTCTCGACCGTCCTCCGCTACGAGGGGTTCGCGGTCGAGACGGCCGCCGACGGCCGCGCCGCGGTGAAGGCGGCGAAGACGTTCCGGCCCGATCTGGTCGTCCTGGACGTGATGCTCCCCGACCTGGACGGGTTCGAGGTGTACCGTCGCCTCGAGGGCTCATCGGCGCGGCTGCCCGTGCTCTTTCTGACCGCGCGCGACAGCACCGAGGATCGGGTGCACGGGCTCACGCTCGGCGCCGACGACTACATGGGCAAGCCCTTCAGCCTCGAGGAGCTGGTCGCGCGGGTGCGGGCGGTGCTGCGGCGCACGCGCGCACGCGCCGACGACTCGCCGGTCGTGCGCTACGCCGACCTCATGCTCGACGAGGACGCGCGCGAGGTGCGCCGCGCGGAGCGCGTCATCGAGCTCACGCCGACCGAGTACAACCTGCTGCACTATCTGCTCGTGAACGCGGGCCGGGTGCTCTCGAAGGCGCAGATCCTCGATCACGTCTGGCGGTACGACTTCGGCGGCGACTCGAGCGTCGTCGAGACCTACATCAGCTACCTGCGCAAGAAGATCGACCGCAGTGGCGAGGTGGCGCTGATCCAGACCGTGCGCGGCTTCGGGTACGCGATCCGCACGCCGAGGGCGTAGCCAGCATCCCCTGATCGGGTGGTGCGCCCTCCCCGTTTCCGGTCGAACACCCGGCGTATGCATGCCTCCGACTTCACCGACGACGGAATGTGGGACACGAGCCGCCTCGAGGCGCTGATCTCGAACGTGCCGGGCGCAATCTACCGCTGCTCGCCGGAGAGCGACTGGGCGATGCAGTTCCTGAGCGACGAGATCGAGGCGATCTCGGGGCATCCCGCGGCCGAGTTCATCGGCTCCGCCGTGCGCACCTTCGCGAGCGTCATCCACGCCGACGACCGGGAGATGGTCGAGCACTGCGTCGGCGTGGCGCTCGAGCGGCACGACGCGTTCGAGCTCGAGTACCGGCTGGTGCACGCCGACGGATCGACGCGGTGGGTGTACGAGCGCGGGCGCGGCATCTTCGACGCCGCCGGCGAGGTGCGGTTCCTCGACGGCGCGATCTTCGACATCACCGCCCGCAAGCAGGCCGAGGAGCGGCTGTCCTACCTCGCCTACCACGACGCCCTCACCGACCTGCCCAACCGGACGCTGTTCCAGGAGCACCTGGCGACCGCGATCGCGACCGCCGACCGCACCGGCGTCCCGGCCGCCGTGCTCTACGCCGACCTCGACGACTTCAAGCTCATCAACGACAACTTCGGCCACGGCGTCGGCGACCGGCTCCTGATCGAGGTCGCCCGGCGGCTGCGGCGCGTCACCCGCGCCGGTGACATCGTCGCCCGGCAGGGCGGCGACGAGTTCCTGGTGCTCGTCACCGGCGGCCGGGACGCAAGCGCCTCCGCCGCGGAGGCCACCGCCGCGATGCGCGAGTCCGCCGGCAGGATCGCGGCCAAGCTGCGCGACGCCCTGACGCAGCCGTTCCTGCTCGGCGACGTGGAGCTGTACGTGACCGCAAGCGTCGGGGCGAGCATCTATCCCGACGACGCCGGATCCGCCGAGACCCTGCTGAAGCACGCCGACGTCGCGCTCTATGCCGCGAAGGACGCGGGCCGGGACGGCTTCCAGCTCTACCGCCCGACCGACCGCGACCCCAGCCGCGAGCTCAGCCTCGCCGGGCGCCTGCGGCACGCCGCCCGGCGCGACGAGCTGGCGCTGCACTACCAGCCGCTGGTGAGCCTGCGCGACCGCCGCATCGTCGGCGCCGAGGCGCTGATCCGCTGGCACGACCCCGAGCGGGGGCTGCTGGCTCCGGCCGACTTCCTGCCGATCGCGGAGCGCACCGGGCTCATCCGCCCGCTCACCGACTGGGTGGTCGACGAGGCCTGCCGCCAGAGCCGCGAGTGGCGCAACAGCGGCCACGACCTGTTCGTGTCGGTCAACCTCCCGCCGGCGTTCTGGCGGCCGACCGCGATGCGCCAGGTGATGTCCACGATCGACGCCTTCGGCCTGAACGCCGACCGCATGATGATGGAGATCACCGAGCAGGCGGCGATGGCGCCGGTCGCGGATCTCGAGCCCGTGCTGGCCGAGCTGCACGCCCGCGGCCTGCGCCTGGCGATCGACGACTTCGGCACCGGCCACTCGTGGCTCGGGCGGCTGAGCCAGCTGCAGGTGAGCACGCTCAAGATCGACCGCAGCTTCATCGCCGACGTGCCGGGCGACAGCGGCGCCTCGGTGCTGGTGCAGACCATGATCAACCTGTCCCGCAGCCTCGGCCTGCAGTGCCTCGCGGAGGGCATCGAGACCGAGGAGCAGCTCGCGTTCCTGATTCGCCACGGCTGCCCGCTCGGCCAGGGCTTCCTGTTCGGCAGGCCGGTGCCCGCGACCGGGTTCACCGAGCACCTCGACCGGCAGCAGGCCGAGGCCGCGTAGCGGGCCGGGGCCCGTGGCGCCCGCAATCGCCAGCCGCATCGGGGACGCCCCCTAACACGGACGCGGGTTTGCCGAACCGCAGATAGGCCGGCTCCCCGATGCCGCACTACGCGCGCAGGCGGATCATGCACCTGCGGCCGTGCGTTTCGCGGTCAGTGAAGTGTCAGATGTGGAGGTTTGCAATGGCGACCATTGAACGCCCCGTCACCTACGCCGCTCCGGGTAGCCCCGACAGCCCTGTTGAGGTCAAGCCCCGGTACGACAACTTCATCGGCGGCCGCTTCGAACCGCCGGTGGAGGGTGCGTATTCGAAGAACCTGACCCCGGCGACCGGCCTGCCGTTCACCGAGGTGCCGAAGTCGACACCCGCCGATGTCGAGCTCGCGCTCGACGCCGCCCACTTGGCCCGCGAGGCCTGGGGCGAGGCGTCGGTGACCGAGCGGTCGCGGGTGCTGAACCGCGTGGCCGACGCGATCGAGGAGAACCGCGTCAGCCTCGCGATCGCCGAGAGCTGGGACAACGGCAAGCCGGTGCGTGAGACGCTGGCCGCCGACATCCCGCTCGCGGCCGACCACTTCCGCTACTTCGCCTCGGTGATCCGCGGCGAGGAGGGGAAGATCTCCGAGGTCGACAAGAACACCGTGGCGTACCACTTCCACGAGCCGCTGGGGGTCGTCGGGCAGATCATCCCGTTCAACTTCCCGCTGCTCATGGCCGCATGGAAGGTCGCGCCGGCGCTGGCCGCGGGCAACTGCTCCGTGCTCAAGCCGGCGAGCCCGACGCCGTGGTCGATCCTGAAGCTGGCCGAGGTGATCGCCGACATCCTGCCGCCGGGCGTGCTCAACATCGTGAACGGGCCGGGCGCCGAGATCGGCAAGGCCCTCGCCACGAGCAAGCGCATCGCCAAGGTCGCCTTCACCGGCGAGACCGTCACCGGGCGGCTGATCATGCAGTACGCGGCCCAGAACATCATCCCGTCGACGACGGAGCTGGGCGGCAAGTCGCCCAACATCTTCTTCGCCGACGTGATGGAGAAGGACGACGCGTTCTTCGACAAGGCCGTCGAGGGGCTCGTGCTGTACGCCTTCAACAAGGGCGAGGTGTGCACCTGCCCATCGCGGGCGCTCATCGACGAGTCGATCTACGACGCGTTCATGGAGCGGTGCCTCGACCGGATCGGGAAGATCCGGCAGGGTCATCCGCTGGATCCGGCCACCCAGATCGGCGCGCAGGTCTCGACGGCGCAGATGGAGAAGATCCAGAGCTACGTCGACATCGGCCTCGCGGAGGGGGCTGAGCTCCTGATCGGAGGCAAGCGCAACGTGCTCGACGGCGAGCTCGCCGGCGGGTACTACTTCGAGCCGACCGTCCTCAAGGGACACAACAAGATGCGCGTGTTCCAGGAGGAGATCTTCGGCCCCGTGCTCGCGGTGACCACGTTCAAGGACGAGGCCGAGGCGCTCAGCATCGCAAACGACACCATGTACGGCCTCGGGGCCGGCGTGTGGACGCGCGACATGAGCACCGCGTATCGGATGGGTCGCAAGATCCAGGCGGGCCGCGTGTGGACGAACTGCTACCACATGTATCCGGCCCACGCCGCCTTCGGTGGCTACAAGATCTCGGGAGTCGGCCGGGAGAACCACCAGATGATGCTCGACCACTACTCGCAGACGAAGTGCCTGCTGGTCAGCTACGACCCGACCCCGATGGGTCTCTTCTAGGGGTGGGACGGCATGGTGAGGGCAACCAATGACGCGCTTGCGGCCATCGTTGCCCTCACCGAGGCACACGGAAGGCTGATGTTCTTCCAGTCGGGGGGCTGCTGTGACGGCAGCTCCCCGATCTGCCTGCGCGACGGGGAGCTGCCCATCGGCCCGGGCGATCTGCTGCTCGGGACGGTGGGCGGCGCGCCCTTCTACATCGATTCGGACCAGTACGAGCGCTGGAACCGGCCGGCCTTCGTGCTCGACGTCTCGCCGAGCCCGCCCGAGGGCTTCTCGCTCGGCGCCGGCGACACGCACTTCGTCACGCGCTCGGCGGTCCTCGACCGCTGAGAAAGTGGCGCGGGGCGAGGCTCGTTGCCATACTCAGAGGCGCATTCAACAAGGAGTGCGGCGAGATGACCGAGATGGGCCGCGGCGAGATGATCAGGCGGTTGGACGAGATCACGAAAGAGGTGCACGACCACCTCTCGAACGGGCCGCTCACGCCCGAGGAGCGGCACACGCTGGCCGCCAGCCTGGCCAGGCTGCTGCCCGTCGTCGCCGACAGCCTGCAGGACCAGGAGGACAGGGAGGCCGGCACCGCCCTCCAGGCGCACCGCCACGATGCGGGCCCCGAGCCGGCTCAGTAGGTCCCGAACTGCTTCCAGAGCTGCTCGGCGGCGTCGAGCCGGCGGCCGGTCGAGCGGCGCTTGCGCAGGGCGATCTCGGCGGCCAGCGCCTCGAGCACGACCGTGCCGCCGGCGGCGCTCTCGAACCCGCCGGTCTCGGCCGGCCGGCAGACGAGCACATGAGTCGCGAGCGCCGCGGCGGGCGCCATCACGTCGTCGGTGATCACCACCGACGGGGCGCCGGCCTCGTGGAAGTAGCGCACCACGTCGGCTGTCACCTTCGCGTAGCGCTTGAACGTGAACGCGATCAGCCGGTCGCGGGGCTCGAGGTCGATCAGGTGGTCGGCGATCCCGGGCTCGCCGGCGGCGATCGGCCACACGTTCGCGATCAGCGGGTTCAGCAGGTAATACGCGTACTCGGCCAGCGCGACCGACTTGCGGTATCCGAAGATGCCGAGCTTGCCGTTGCCCTTCCCCAGCAGGCGCACCACGGCTCTGAACTCGGCCTGGTCGATGCTCGCGCGGGTCGCGTCGAGGTCGGCGCGAGCCCGATCGACGAAGCGCTCGAGCACACCGCCGGCGGGCCCCGACTCGCCGCGGCCCTGGCGCAGCCGCGCGACCGCCTCCAGCCGCAGCGCCTCGTGCAGCTCGGAGAAGCCCGCGTATCCGACCCGGGTGGCGAAGCGCACCACCGCGGCCTTGCTCACGCCGGCCTTCGCCGCCAGCGACTCGGCCGTCTCGAACGGCGCCTCGACGTCGTGGTCGATGATCTGGCGGGCGATGCGGCGGTCGTTCGGGGAGAGCTCGCCCAGGCGGCTCCGGATCATCCCGGCCACCGCCGATCCGTTCACGACCGCATCCGCATCTGCGCGCCCGATCATACGGAGCGGCGAGGCGGTCACGCGGCCGGAGCGGCGACGGCCCCCGCCAGGTGGGCATCGATGGCCGCGGCCGCCGCGCGGCCCTCGGCGATGGCCGTGACGATCAGGTCGGCGCCGCGGACGCAGTCTCCGGCGGCGAAGACGCCGGGCACGGCGGTGGCGCCGCCCGGGCCGACGGCGACCGTGCCCGGCTCGACGCCGAGGCCCAGCTGCGCGTAGACGGGGTCGGGCTCGACGCCGGAGAAGCCGATCGCCACCAGCACGAGGTCGGCGGCGAAGACCTCCTCCACGCCGGTCTCGCGGCCCTCGGGCCGGGGGCCGACCCCATCGTAGGCGGCGTAGGCGACCCGGCGGCAGCGCACGGCCGACACGGCGCCGGCGGCGCCCACAAGCGCCGTCGGCTCGAGCTCCCACTCCCGGCGCCCACCCTCTTCGTGGGCGGCGTGGGTGCGCAGCACGAACGGCCACTGCGGCCAGGTCGCAAGCGGCGTGCGCCGCGTGGGCGGGATCGGCCCGTGCGCGATCTCGGTCACCGAGCGCGCCCCCTCGCGCAGGGCGCAGCCCAGGCAGTCGGCGCTCGTATCCCCGCCGCCGAGGACGACGACGTCCTTGCCGGCGGCCGTGATCGCCCCCGCGCCGGGCCGGCCGGCGGCGACGCTGCGGTTGCGCCCCGCCAGGTAGGGCATCGCCGGCTCGACCCCGCGCAGACCGGCGCCGGGCAGGTCGAGCGGCCGGTGCCGCTGCGCGCCCGTGGCCAGCAGCACGGCGTCGAAGCGGGCGGCCAGATCCTGCGCCGGCAGACGCGCGCCGACGGCCGCTCCCACCTCGAAGCGCACTCCCTCGTGAAGGAGCTGCTCGAGCCTGCGGTCGATCAGCCGCTTCTCGATCTTGAAGTCGGGGATCCCCAGCCGCAGGAGCCCGCCCGGGGCCTCGTCGCGCTCGAACACGGTCACCGCGTGCCCGGCGCGGGCGAGCTGCTGCGCGGCAGCGAGGCCGGCCGGGCCGCTGCCGACGATCGCCACCGACCGGCCGGTCGCGGCAACGGCGGGACGCGCCCGCACCCACCCCTCGGAAAAGGCCCGCTCGACGATGGCGAGCTCGACCTGCTTGATCGTCACCGGGTCGTCATTGAGCGCCAGCACGCAGGCCTCCTCGCACGGCGCCGGGCAGAGCTTGCCGGTGAACTCGGGGAAGTTGTTCGTCTCGTGCAGACGCATGGCCGCCTCGCGCCAGCGGCCCGTGCGGACGAGCTCGTTCCAGTCGGGCACGAGGTTTCCCAGCGGACAGCCGGTGTGGCAGAACGGCACCCCGCAGCCCATGCAGCGGGCCGCCTGCTCGCGCACCAGAGCTTCCGTGGCGGGCACGGCCTGGTCGCGGTGGTCGCGGGTGCGCTCGGGCGCCGCCCGGTAAGGCGCCACCCGGCGGGCGAACGTGACGAAGCCGCGGGGGTCAGCCACCGACCGGCTCCAGCACGTGCCCGCCGTGCGCATCGGCCTGCGCCGCGGTCTCGAGCAGCCGGCGCAGATCGTTCGGCATCACCTTCACGAACGCCGGGAGCGACTCCGGCCATGCGCCGAGCAGCCGCTCGGCCACCGCGCTGCCCGTGGCTGCGAGGTGCCGCTCGAGCAGGTCGCGCACCAGCGGCTCGTCGGCGGCGCCCGGCGGCTCGAGGCCGACGGATCCGAGGTTGCAGCGCTCGGCGAGCGCGCCGTCCGGATCGAGCACATAGGCCGTCCCGCCGGACATCCCGGCGGCGAAGTTGCGGCCGGTCTCACCGAGCACGCAGACGACGCCGCCGGTCATGTACTCGCAGCCGTGGTCGCCGACGCCCTCGACCACGGCGGCTGCGCCGGAGTTGCGCACGCAGAAGCGCTCGCCCGCCCGGCCGCGCAGGAAGGCCTCGCCGGAGGTGGCGCCGTAGAGCACGGTGTTCCCGGCGATCACGTTGTCCTCGGCGACGTAGCCGGCGGCGGCGGGCGGGCGCACGATCAGCCGACCGCCGGACAGGCCCTTGCCGGCGTAGTCGTTGCAGGCGCCCGCGAGCTCGACGGTGAGCCCACGCGGCGCGAACGCCGCGAGGCTCTGGCCGGCACAGCCCGAAAGACGCAGGACGATCGAGTCGTCGGGCAGGCCCGCGGCACCGGCCCGGCGCGCGATCTCGCCTGCGAGGATCGCCCCGATGCTGCGGTCGGTGTTCCTGACCGTGCGCTCGAGCACCACCGGCCCTGCCCCGGCGAGCGCGGCGGCGGCGCGCGGGAGCAGATCCGTGTCCACCGCGGCGGCGAGGCCGTGGTCGGCGGGGCGCCGCCGACCCGGCGCCGGCACGCTGCCCGCCGGCTGCGGCGCGATCAGCGCTCCCAGGTCCAGGCCGGCCAGCCAGGGCCGCGGGTCGTCGCGGCGCCGCAGGAGGTCGGTTCGGCCGACGACGTCCTCGAGCCGGGCGACGCCCAGCTCGGCCAGGAGCTCGCGCACGTGCTCGGCGACGAACAGGAAGTAGCGCACCACGTGCTCGGGCGTGGCCGTGAACCGCCGCCGCAGCTCCGGGTCCTGGGTGGCGATCCCCACCGGGCAGGTGTTCAGGTGGCAGACGCGCATCATCACGCACCCCGCCGCCACGAGCGGAGCCGTCGAGAAGCCGAACTCCTCCGCCCCCATGAGCGCCGCGACCAGCACGTCGCGGCCGGTGCGCAGGCCGCCGTCGACCTGCAGCGTGACCCGGTCGCGCAGCCCGTTTGCAACCAACACCTGGTGCGCCTCGGCGAGCCCCATCTCCCAGGGCAGGCCGGCGTGCTTGAGCGACGAGAGCGGCGCCGCCCCCGTCCCGCCGTCGTGCCCGGCGATGACGATGTGCTCGGCCTTCGCCTTCGTCACCCCGGCGGCGATCGTGCCGACGCCCGCCTCCGCCACCAGCTTGACCGAGATCGTCGCGGCCGGGTTCACACACTTGAGGTCGTGCACGAGCTGGGCGAGATCCTCGATCGAGTAGATGTCATGGTGCGGGGGCGGCGAGATCAGCCCGACCCCGGGAGTCGAGTGGCGCAGGCGGGCGATCGTCTCGGTGATCTTGTCGCCGGGCAGCTGGCCGCCCTCGCCCGGCTTGGCCCCCTGGGCGATCTTGATCTGGAGCTGGTCGGCATCCACCAGGTAGGCCGCCGTGACGCCGAACCGCCCCGAGGCCACCTGCTTGATGGCCGAGCGGCGCAGATCGCCGTTCTGGTCGGGGATCGACCGGGCCGGGTCCTCGCCGCCCTCGCCCGTGTTGGAGCGCCCGCCGAGGCGGTTCATCGCGATCGCAAGCGTCTCGTGCGCCTCGGGCGAGATCGATCCCAGGCTCATCGCCCCGGTGACGAACCGGCGCACGATCGCAGAGGATGGCTCGACGTCCGCGAGCGCGAGCGGCGGCCCGGCCGCGACCGGCTCGAGCAGGCCCCGCAGCGTCGCGAGCCGGGCGGCGCGTCCGTCGACGGCGCGGGCGTAGTCGCGGAACGTCGCGTGGCTCTGGTCGCGGACGGCCCGCTGCAGGCGCACGATCGGCTCCGGCTCCCACACGTGGTGCTCACCGCCGCCGCGATAGCGGTACTCGCCGCCGACCTCGAGCTCCTCGCCCGGGTCGGGGCCGAACGCGCGGGCATGCCGGGCGGCGGCCGCGGCGTGGAGCTCGGGCAGGCCGATCCCGCCGAGCCGCGAGACGGTGCCCGGGAAGTAGCGATCGACCAGCGCGGCGCCGAGGCCGACGGCCTCGAAGATCTGGGCGCCCCGGTAGCTCTGCACAGTCGAGATCCCCATCTTGGAGCACACCTTGAGCAGGCCGGCGCAGATCCCGTCCAGGAAGCGCGCCCGGTCGGCGGCCGGCAGGGCCTCGAGCACCAGGTAGGGGGTGACGGCGGCCGCGCCGTACCCGAGCAGGAGTGCGAAGTGCATCGTCTCGCGCGGCTCGCCGGACTCGACGACCAGGCCGCACATCGTGCGCGCGCCCTCGCGGACGAGGTGCGAGTGCACCGCCGCCACCGCGAGCAGGGGCGGGACGGCAGCGTGGGCGGCGTCGACGCCGCGGTCGGAGAGCACCACGATCGAGGCGCCGTCCCACACGGCCCGCGACGCCGCCCGGCAGGCCGCGTCGATCGCCCGCTCCATCCCGGCGGGGCCGTCGGCGACCGGGTAGAGCGTCGAGAGCGTCGCCGTCTCGAACCCGGCCCGGCCGATGTGGTGCAGCCGTGCATGCTCGGCCAGGCTCAGGACGGGCCGGGGCACGACGACGCGCCGGCAGTGCTCGGGCCGCTCGTCGAGCAGGTTGCCGATCGCCCCGATCGACGTGCGCAGGCTCATGACGAGCGCCTCGCGCTGCGGGTCGATGGCCGGGTTCGTGACCTGCGCGAACTGCTGCCGGAAGAAGCTCGGCAAGAGCCGCGGGCGCTCCGAGAGCACCGCGAGCGACGTGTCGTCGCCCATCGAGCCCACCGGCTCGGCCCCGTCGCTGGCGAGCGGCCGCACGATCAGCTCGAGCTCCTCCTCGGTGTAGCCGAACGCCGCCATGCGCGCGGCCGCATGCTGGCTCCGGCGGCGGCTCCGGCTCGTCGGCGGCCGCCAGGTCGAGCCAGACCCGGTGCTCGGCGAGCCACGCCGCGTACGGACGGCGCCGGGCCAGGCCCCGCTTGAGCTCGCGGTCGCCGACCACGCGGTGAAGCGCCGTGTCCAGCACGAGCGCCTGGCCCGGGCCGATGCGCCCGTGCTCGACGACGTCGGCGGGGTCGATGTCGACCACGCCCACCTCGGACGAGACCACCGCCAGCCCGTCGCGGCTGCGCACGAAGCGGGCCGGGCGCAGGCCGTTGCGGTCGAGCTGGGCGACGACCCGGACGCCGTCGCTCGCGATCACGGCCGCCGGGCCGTCCCACGGCTCGGCCAGGCAGCTCGAGTACTCGTAGAACGCCCGCACGGCGTCGTCGGCGACCGCTCCGGGGTCGGTCCACGCTGGCGGCACAAGCATGGTCAGCGCGTGCTGGAGCGAGCGCCCGCCGAGCACGAGCAGCTCGACCGCGGCGTCGAGCTTGGCCGAGTCCGACCAGCGCTCGTCGACGATCGGGTAGAGCTTTTGCAGGTCGTCTCCCAGGAGCTCCGAGCGCAGCTGCGGCTCGCGTGCGGCCAGCCAGTTGGCGTTCCCGCGCACCGTGTTGATCTCGCCGTTGTGGGCGAGCAGGTTGAACGGGTGCGCCAGGTCCCAGGTGCCGAACGTGTTGGTCGAGAAGCGGCTGTGGACGAGCGCGAGCGCACTCTCGAAGCGAGGATCGCACAGGTCGGCGTAGTAGGCGTGAAGCTGCGGCGCGCGCAGCAGGCCCTTGTACACGAACCGCTGCGAGGACAGGCTGACGATGGTGAACTCCGCCTCGGCCACGCCGGCGGCCGCGGCCGCGCGCTCGACCCGGCGCCGGATCACGTACAGCTTGCGCTCGAAGGCCGCCGGATCGCCGGTGCGGCGCTCGACGAAGAGCTGGCGCACGACCGGCTCGGATGCCCGCGCGAGCCGCCCGATGCGGTCGGGGTGGACGGGCGGATCGCGCCAGCCGAGCGCCCGCTGGCCCTCCTCGGCGCAGATGCGGACGCACAGCTCCTCGCAGCGCATGCGCGAGGACGGGTCGCGCGGCAGGAAGACGAGCCCGGTGGCGTAGGCGCCCGGCGGCGGCAGCTCGTGCCCGAGCGCCTCCCGGAACGCGGCGCGCAGGAACCGGTGCGGCAGCTGGGTCATGATCCCGGCGCCGTCGCCGGTGTCGGGATCCGAGCCGGTCGCGCCGCGGTGATCGAGATTCTCGAGGGCGCGCAGGGCCTGCCAGACCAGCTCGTGCGCGGGCCGGCCGTCGAGGCGGACGAGCGCCGCGAGGCCGCAGGCGGCGTGCTCGAACCGGGGGTCGTACAGGCCGGACGGGAGCGGCGGCGCCATCACCCGAGCGTAGCAGATCTCGAACCATATAGATCGCTTACATCCTCATGATGAATCAAATGATTCGACGAGAGCCACAACGACGGCGGCGATGGTGGTAGCGTCCGCGACGTGACAGGTTCTCGCAGATGGGCCGTTCCCGTGACCATCGCCGTGATCGCCGTGGCCTGCCTGATCGCCGGCGTCGTGATGTGGCAGATGAAGTCGGCGGGAGCACACTGCCCGACGACGGTCGCCTGCGCCGTCAAGCCACACCGCCACCACCCCCTGCGCGCCGAGCTCCTGTGGGCGATCGGGATCCTGCTCGGGATCATCGCCGCCGAGATCGCCCTCTGGCAGCGCCGGCAGGCGTCGTTCCGCCGCGACCTGATGGACCCGACGCGGTACGGCCGGCGGTGACGTGCACGCCGCGCCGCAGCGCTCACTGATCGTGATCGGCGTCCCGATCGACTCGCTCGGGACGCCCGGGGGCACCGAGGGCGCCCCCGCCGCATTGCGCGCCGCGGGCGTCGTCGCGGCCCTGCGGGCCGGCGACGGCGGCGACCTGCCGGTGCGGATCGCCGGCACCGATCGCGATCCCGCATCGGGCATCGTCGGCTACCCGTCGGTGGTGGCCACCTGCGAGGGCGTTCGCGACGGCATCGAGCCGATCCTGCGCGCCGGCGCGTTCCCCGTCGTGCTCGGCGGCTGCTGCTCGCTCGTGCCGGGTATCGCCGCCGCCCTGCGCCGGGCCGATCCGCGGCCGCCCGGCCTGGCCTACGTCGACGGCCACATGGACCTGTACGACGGGCGCACCAGCCCCACGGGCGAGGCCGCCGACATGCCGGTCGCCATCGTCGCCGGGCTCGGCGACGAGACGCTGGGATCGCTCGGCGAGCCCCGCCCGCTCGTGCCGCCCGCCGGCATCGCCCTGCTCGCCCACCGCGACGCGGAAGAGGCGCGCGGGCTCGGCAGCGTCATGCCGGACGCGGTGGGGATCGGCCTTGACCGCGACTGTGCAACGGTGCGGCGGGTCGGGCCGGCGCGCGTCGGTGCCGAGGCGGCGCAGCGGCTGACGGCGGCGTGCGGGCGCTTCTGGCTGTCGGTCGACGTCGACGTGCTCTCGGACGCCGCGTTTCCCGCGACGCCGGTGAAGCAGCCCGACGGGCTCGCGCTCGCCGAGCTCGTCGCGCTCTGCCGCCCGCTCGCGCAGCACCCGGCCTGTGCCGGGCTCGACCTGCTCTGCTACGACCCGGACATGGATGACGCCGGCCGCACCGGCGCGCGCACGGCGGTCGATCTGCTGCGCGGAGTGCTGACGGAATCGGCCGCAGCGTGAGCGGACCGACGGCGCCCGGCCCGAAACGTGGCATCATGCGGTTCGAGGAAGGCATCGGAGGTCCATTCGTGCGATTGTGGGGTCGCTTGGGGTTGGGACTTTCCGCGGCGGCGATTGTCGTTGCGGCGTCCGCCTCGACCGAATTTGCGCTGGCGGCCGGGGAGCCGCCGGTGCGCGCGTCCGCCGAGGCCGTGACGGTGCTCGCGCCGGGCGCGGCGCCGCAGGGGACGGGCCTCGCGATGGCCTTCGGCCCCGCCGAGATCCACGGGTCGTACCGCTACTCGGCGGCGATCCGCGCGGGCTGGGCGAATGCGACGGCGGCCAAGCAGCAGGGTACGAGCCCGACGGCCGAGGCGAGCGCGCTCGTGCGCAACGTCCGCCTGCTCGGCGGGGCTGTGCGCGTGCGCAAGATCTCGACGTCGGCCTCGCTCGCCGCGGTCGCAGGCGGCGATGTGCACGACCTGACGGGCGGCGAGATCCACGGCCTGGTCGTGCTCGGCCACCACGTCCATCCCGACGCCGGGACCACCCTTCCGCTGGAGGACTGGGGCACGCTGGCGGTGCTCACATCGCAGCGCACCGCGGCCGGCGCATCGGTGGCCGAGACGATCACCGGCCTCACGCTCACGCTCCTGCACGACCACGACGGCCTGGCGGCCGGCACCGTCGTCGCGCTCGGGACGGCGAAGGCGGCGATCACGACGCCACCCGCGCCCGCGGGCTCCGGCAACGGCCAGGGGTCGGGCGGTGGGGCCGCACCACCGCCGCCGCCACCCGCGCCCAAGAAGCATCAGAAGCCTTCCCACCACCGCCGTCCCGCGCACCGGCCCGCCCGGCATCACCACCGCCATCCCGCCCGCCACCCGGCCCGCCGTCGCGACATCCGCATCGCCCAGGCCTCCCACGCGCTGATCGACGCCGCGGCCGGCGGTCGCGCCCACGTGATCGCCGCGGCGCTCGCCCAGGTCGGCTGGCCCTACATCTGGGGCGGCGACAGCCGCTCCGAGGGCGGGTTCGACTGCTCCGGCCTGGTCGACTACGCCTACGCCCACGCGGGCATGCCGCTGCCCGGTCGGCCCACCGCGGCTGTCCTCTTCAGCATGTCGATGCCCGTCGGCCGGGCCCACCTGGCCCCGGGCGACCTCGCCTTCCTGTACACGCGCCGCCGGGCGCCGTACCACGTCGCCCTCTACGTCGGCGACGGCCTGGTCGTGGTCGCACCGCACACGGGCGCCGATGTCCAGATCGAGCCGCTCAGGGCCGTCGCGTGGGACGGGTACGGCCGGCTGCTCAAGGGCGGCCGGGGCGACGGCCTGGCCCACAGCGTCGCGGCCGCCGCGCGCACGTTCGCGCATCCCGGGCGCAGCCGCCTGGCCGCCGCCCGCGCCGCCGATGCCCGGGCCGCGCGCCGGGTGCGGCCGGCGGGAGAGATCTTCGCCCATCGCCTGCTCGCGGCCCGGGCGCCGGTGGCGACGACGACGCGGCCCGCGGTCACCCCGCGGCTGGTGTCGCTCGCGAGCGTCCGCGGCCCCCAGGCCGACGGCAGCGCGGGCGTCCTCGGCGGGGCGCTGCTCCTGCTGCTGGCCGCCGCGTTCATGGTGCGCACGCCCTCGCTGCCGCTGCGCCGCCGCAACGGCGACGGCTGAGCCGACCGCTCCGCACCATCCGAGAGCGCGCGCCGGCGAGTCCTGAGCCGGCCGGCGATTCCGGTCGGAGTCCGAATCGTTCGTAATCCCGATCATTTGCGCTCGGCACGAAAACTGGTAGGATCGTGCGTCAGAGAAACCATTGGAGCGGACAATGAACGTGCTGACGATGACCGATCCACCCGCCGAGCTCGCGGCCGGCGATCCCGCAGGGCTCGACCTTCTCGACACCTACCTCGAGCAGATCGCGCGGTTCCCGCTGCTCTCGAAGCACGAGGAGCAGGTGCTCGCCCGCCGGATCGAGCGCGGCGACGAGGCCGCGAAGCGGCGCATGGTGGAGTCGAACCTGCGCCTGGTCGTCTCGATCGCGAAGCGCTACCGCGGCCAGGGTGTCGCCTTCCTCGACCTGATCCAGGACGCCAGCCTGGGGCTGATCCGGGCCGTCGAGAAGTTCGACTGGCGCCGTGACCTCAAGTTCTCGACCTACGCGACGTGGTGGATCCAGCAGGCTGCGCAGCGGTCGGTCGCAAACGGCGCCCGCACGATCCGCCTGCCCGTCCACCTGGGCGATCGCATCCGGGCCGTCGATCGGGCCGGCCGGGAGCTCGAGGCGCGGCTCGGCCGCGAGGCGAGCATCGACGAGATCGCGGCGCGGACACGGCTCTCGCAGGCGCAGGTCGGCGAGGCGCTGCGGTGGCGCACGCGCACGCTCTCGATCAGCGCGTCGCTCGGGGAGGGGAGCGAGACGGCCCTCTCCGAGACGCTCGCCGACGCCGATCCCGACCCCTCCGATCAGGTGGCCGCAGACGTCGAGGCCGGCCGGGTGCGCGAGGCGCTCGATCTGCTTCCGGTCGAGAGCCGCAGCGTGATCGAGCTGCGCTACGGCCTGACCGGCGCCGAGCCCGTATCGATCGAGGCCGCCGCGCGCACGCTGGGGATCAACCGCACGCGCGTCCGCCGGCTCGAGGCGGAGGCCATGCATCTGCTGGGCGGCCTGCCCGAGCTGGCCGGCCTGCGCGCCGCTGCCTGAGTCAGCGCGGCTGGGTCACGACGCGCGTCAGCATCTCTTTGAGGAGCTCCATCTCGGCGGCCGAGAGCGGCTCGAGCGCCGTGCCCTCGACCGAGTGCAGCACCGGCTCGATCTGCTCCGACATCGCGATGCCGGCCGCCGTCAGATGGAGCTCGTACACCCGGCGGTCGCCGACCCTGCGCCGGCGCTCGACCAGGCCGCGCTCCTCGAGCGCATCGATCAGATCGACCACCGTGCCGGGATCGATGTCGAGCCGCGCGCCCACCGCCTGCTGCGAGACGGCGCCCTCGGTGCGCAGGAGCTGCAGGATCGCGTAGTGGCGCGGGCGCAGCCCGCACTCCTGCATGCCGACCTCGATGCGCTGCTTCACCATCGCCGCCACCCGGATCAGCAGCACGCCGACGTGATTCTGGAGCGGATGCGGCAGCTCGCCCAGCCGCTCCGGCACCGGCTGCTGCTCGGCCGGGAGATCGACGTCGCTCATCCGTCACCCACAGGCGAGCCCCGGCGGATGCGTGCGGCCCGCCGTGCGAGCGCGAGGCAGGCGATCGCAAGCGGCACCTCGACGAGGATGGCCGCGCCGAGCGGGTGGGCGGGGCCCCCGGCCGCCGAGGCAGTCGTGAGGTCGAACCACGCATCCACGAGCAGCAGCGTCGCCGCGGCGCTCGCCACGGGCTCCACCCAGCCCGAGCGGCGCCAGACGCAGGCTGCCACCGTCACGAGCATCACCACCACCGCCACGTCGAGCCCGGCCCAGGCCGCCGCCCAGTGGGTCACGCGGTGCGCGGCGGGGAGCGCGCTCACGAGGACGATCACCCAGGGGATGAGCGCGAGCGCGGCGAAGGCGAAGAGGGGCGCCACCCAACGGGGAGTCGACCATCCGCCCGACGCAACCGCCGGTTCGTTCACATGACCAATCATTGGATGTGAATATTATGATACCCACATCGGAGGGAACCGGACAGAGATCGAGGATCCCGCCGCCATCGTCGCCCGCTCGGTGGAGGACCTGATCCTGCTCGTCTACCGCCGCGGCGGCCAGGTCGACGGGCCTGGGGCCGACGCGCTCACATCGACGCAGCGGCTCGTGCTCGTGCTGCTCGCCGACCACGGCCCAGTGCGGCTGGGGGCGCTCGCCCGGCTGGCCGAGACGACCCAGGCCACCGCGACGCGCACGGTCACGGCCCTCGCCCGGACCGGCCTGGCGGAGCGGGGCCGCGACCCCGCCGACGGCCGGGCGGTGCTGGCCGGGATCACCGCCGCCGGGCGCGCGCTCGTCGAGGATCGCCGCCGCACGCTGCGCGCGTCGCTCGCATCGGGCATGAGCGAGCTCGGCGACCGTGACGGCCGCCGCCTGGCCGAGCTCATGTCCCGGGTGGTGCGAACGGTGGGGATGCTGCCCGACCGCCCTACCGCCTGACGGCCGTCAGGCGGGCGCGCGCACCACAAGGGGTCTGACCCCGTTTGGTGCGGCGGTGGCGGCGGGCGCCGCGGCCGCGACGATGACCTCAGCGAGCTGCTCCGCCCGGAACCGCTCCGCCGCCAGCACGAGGTGGAAGTTGCCCGGATCCTCGAGCCGGCGGTCGTAGTAGTGGCGCACGAACCCGGCCCGGTTGCGGTCGTCGGCCTCGACCAGCCGCTCGGCCCGCTCGGCCGACAGGCACTCGCACGCCGCCAGGCGCGCCGCCCGCCAGGCCGCCGGCGCGGCCAGGCGCACGTGGCAGGCGCCGGGATGGTCGGCGAGCAGCGCGAATCCGCCCCGGCCCATGATCACGCACGACTGCTTGGCCGCCTCGCGCAGCACCGACTCGGCCGCGGCATGGGCGCACTCGGCCCGGATCAGGTCGGCCCGGGCCGCCGCCATGCCCGCCGTCGCCAGCAGCGAGACGGCCAGCGTCGCGCCCCAGGTGGGCACGAACCGCTCCATGTCGGCCGCCTCGGCGCGCCCGGTGCGCAGCGCCTCCATGACCGCGTCCACCACCTCGTTGTCCACCACCGGCAGGCCCAGGCGCTCGCCGACCAGCGCTCCCACGCGCTCGCCGTCGATGCCGACCTGCCACGAGATGGTGATGATCATCACGGGCCGTTCCTCCCGGGCACAGCTTAGCGAATTTGCTTACGACATGAAAGGAAAATCACGTGGGCAGGGCGGTGAGACCGATCACCCCGAGGACGAACACGATCACCACCAGGATCGAGTCGACGCCGAGCCGCAGCACGCACCGCTTCGGCCGCAGGATCACGCCGATCACGTAGATCACGGTCAGCACGATCCCGAGGGCGCCGAGCCAGCTGTTCAGGATGCCCGCCGTGGGCAGCACCGGCCGCCCGGCCACCAGGTCGGCCACGAGGAACAGGCACACCTGGAACGCGTTGCCGCCGAAGATGTCGCCGGTGGCGAGCTGGTGGTCGCCCACCCGCACCGCGGCGATGCCGGACGAGATCTCGGGCAGCGCCGTCGCGAGCGCGAGCACGGTCGCGCCGAAGATGACGCCGTTCACGCCCGCCCGGTCGGCCAGCACGTTGCCGCCGCTCTCGAGCACGAAGCCGCCGATGAGCGTCACCACGCACCCGGCCGCGAAGATCCCCGCGACGAGCGCGAGCGGCCGGCCGGCCTGACGGGCGGGGTGCTGCTCCTCGCGCACCGAGCGGTCCGGGCGCCCCGGCTGGGCGCCGGGCACCACGACCTCCCAGCGCGGGTTGCGCTGGACGTGGTTCGACACCCACAGGAGCCCGAGCCAGGTGACGACGATCGCGATCGACGCCGGGCTGAACGGGCCGATCGCGTCGCTCGCGGGCAGGAGCGCCCCGAGCAGCACCTCGCCGACGACGAACACCACGACCAGGCCCTCGACGACCGGCACGAGCGAGCCGACCAGGAAGGTGAGCGGTCGCTCGCCGGAGGCGACCGCGTCGCACACGACGAGCACGAGCGTCTGGATGGCGATGCCGCCGATCAGGTTGCCGGCCGCGAGGCCCAGGTGGCCCCGACTCGCCGCCGTCACCGTGATCGCGATCTCGGGCAGGCTGCCGGCGATCGCGAGCAGGATCATCCCGCCCAGGGCGGCTCCCAGGCCCAGCCGGTTGTCGAGCTCGTCGGTGGTGCTCGAGAGGCTCATCCCCGCGATCCAGGTGACCGCCGAGGCGACCAGGAACACCACGACCAAGATCGGGCTGGAGAGGCCGGACACTAGACGGAGCCCTGGTGGTTGATTCCCAATCCGCGTGATGTCCTGGGCGGGTGCGAACCGAGCAGCGCAAGGACGCAGGGAGCGTTCATACTGGTCGTAAGTATGGGCGCGACCGAGGACGCCGCGATGCGACGGTTCGCAGCCGCAGCCCACCAACCATCCGCCCAAAGGCAGCAGTCTGACGTCCAGGCGCGCGGGGATTGGGAGTCAACCACCAATGCCCCGCATCGGGTGTACGATCGCGCGGTGACCGAGCTCCTCGACATCGGCGGCGGCGTGCGGCTCGCCTACGACGACCGCGGCAGCGGCCGCCCGGTGCTGCTCGTCCACGGCGTCTCGATGTCGCGCCGCTTCTTCGAGCGCAACCTGGATCCGCTGGCGCAGCGCTTCCGCGTGGTCAGCGTCGACCTGCGCGGCCACGGCGAGTCGCCGGCGAGCGAGGGCGGGCACACGGTCGCGCAGTACGCCCGCGACCTGCACGAGCTGATCGCCCGGCTCGGCCTGCAGGGCGCGGTCGCCGTCGGCTGGTCGATGGGGACGATGGTCGTGTGGGACATGATCCGCCAGTTCGGCCCCGGCGACCTCGCCGGCCACGTGAACGTGTCGCAGGGGCCGTCCGACCTGAAGCGCGAGGGGTGGGAGCTGGGCGCGTTCTCGACCGAGGAGCTGTTCGGGCTGCTCGAGGCGGCGCAGGACGACTTCCCGGGGGTGATGGCCGAGTTCGTGCCGTCGATGTTCGCCGCCGAGCGCCCCGCCGATGAGCTCGCCCTGCTCGTGGGCGAGACACAGAAGCTGGGCGCAAACGCCGCCACCTGCATCCTGCTCGACCAGTCGCTGCGCGACTTCCGCGAGGTCGTCGGCTCCTACGCGCTGCCGACGCTGTGCGCATGGGGGCGGGACGAGAAGCTCGTGCCGGTCGCCGCCGGCGAGTGGCTGGCCGCGCACGCACCGGCCGACCTGCACATCTTCGAGCACTCCGGCCACTGCCCGATGTGGGAGGAGCCCGACCTCTTCGACCAGGTCGTCGGCGACTGGATCGCGGCGCGCTGACGGCGGCGCTCGCGCGCGCCGGGTTCGTCGCGGCGGACGACGAGGCGGACGCGCTCCTGCGCCGGGCCGCCGGTGACCCGGCGCTGCTCGACGCACTGCTTGCGCGCCGCCTCGGCGGCGAGCCGCTCGCCTGGATCACCGGGAGCGTCGCGTTCTGCGGCCTTGAGATCCGCGTCGATGCGGGTGTCTTCGTCCCCCGGCCCCACACCGAGCAGCTGGCGCTCCGGGCGGTCAGGCGCCTGCCGGCCGCCGGGATCGCCGTCGACCTGTGCACCGGGACCGGAGCCGTCGCAGCGACCCTGTCGGCGCATCGTCCGGGCGCGCGCGTGCTCGCCACCGACATCGACCCGCGGGCCGTCGCCTGTGCGGCCAGAAACGGCGTCGATGCCCGCCGCGGCGACCTGTACGCGCCGCTGCCCGGGACGCTCGCCGGGGGGATCGACGTCGTGACGGGGGTCGTCCCCTACGTGCCGACGCCCGACCTGCCGCTGCTGCAGCGCGACACCTTCACCTTCGAGACGCCGCTCGCGTACGACGGCGGGCCGGACGGGACGGCCATCCTGCGCCGCGCGATCGCCGAGGGCGCCGGGTTCCTGCGCCCCGGCGGCGCGCTCCTGCTCGAGCTCGGCGGCGACCAGGCCGACGCGGTCGCCGCCGACCTGCGGCGGGCGGGCTACGCCGATGCGGCCGTGCTCGCCGATTCCGACGGCGACGTGCGCGGCATCGAGGCGACGCTCCGATAGGAAGGTGCCGGGCACCCGTTCGGGTGCCCGGCACCACAGACGCGCTACTCGACCCGCGGCGCCCCCGCGGCGACGCCGCGGATCGCCACCACCGGCGCGCGGGTGTGAAAGGCCTGGATGCGGAACCCGAACACCGCCGAGGCGCCCGCCTCGAGCCGCACGCCGGGCGGCTCGTGGAGCATGCCGTAGTAGTCGATCGCAGCCGGCGGGGGGATGTCGGCATCCACGCGATGGGCGGCGGCGAGGTCGCCGTCGCGGCCCACCAGGGCCTGCACCTGGTAGGGCGGGAAGACGGGATCGACATACAGGCCGCCGCCGTAGCAGTAGGCGCGGCCGCCGTGGTGGTGTGAGATCTCGCCGATGTAGAGCGCCGCCGGCAGCTCCGGCTCGTCGCGGACCGCGTGCAGCGGCGTCGTCCCGGTCAGCCCGTGGCCGGGCTCGACCTGGGTGACGCCGGCGGCCGCCAGCAGCGCGAGCACGCCCGACGCGGTGGTGCCCGGGCCGTTCAGCCGTATGTCGGAGCGGCCGGCGCCGCGCAGCCGCTCGGCCGCCCGCTCGAGCGTGGCCAGGTTGGGCGTCGGGGCGACCGCCCGCCGGTCGTGGTCGTAGAGAAGCGCCGGGAATGTGGTGATGCCGGCGAAGCGCGCCCCGTCCAGGGCATCCAGGGCATCGGCCACCGCGAGCACGTCGTCCGCCGCAAAGCCGCCCTCGTGGCCGGTGTAGAACGTGTCGCCGGGCGCCTGGAGGCGGGCCAGCAGCGCCTGCTCCCGCCCCGTCGCCTGGGCGGCCGCCGCCGCCTCTGCAGCCTTCGTCTGGGAGAACACCGTCCAGTTGTCCGGCGCCGTCGCGGCCGCCTCGGCGGCGTCGTGGCGCGGCACCTGCACCAGATGGCCGACGTGGCCCATCCGCATGCCGCCCGCGACGAGCGCGCGCACGCAGCCCATGTCGACGGCCACGCCGGCCTCGATCCCGCCCCGGCGCACGGCCGCCATCAGCGCCGGGTGGCGGCCGACCTGTTTGGTCATCGCGAAGACGTCGAGCCCGAGGCGGGCGGCCTCCTGCGCGATCAGGCCCGCGTTTGCCTCGACCGCGTCCAGGTCGAGCACGTACGCCGCGGCCGGGATCGCCCCCTGCTGCTGGAGGGTGATCGCGGCCGACACGAACCCCGGGTTGCGCCGCAGGAGCGCGTCCAGGTACACGGGTCAGATCGAATCGCGGATCTAGACGGCCTCCTCGACCACATCCCCGGCGAAGCCGCGTGTGGCCGCGTCGAGCGCGCCCCGCTTGACCCGCGCCATCACGAACGTCACCACCAGCCCGACCACGACCCACACCACGGCCGTGATGCCGCCCCAGTTGAACGGGTAGGCGAGCACGTAGCTGAAGAGCTTGTTCAGGTCGAAGTACTGGGCATACAGCGGGAGCGCGAAGACCGCGACCCCGAGCGCCGGCACGATGACATGCATGAGCACGTTGCGGTGGGCCCGTCCCTCGCCGTGGAAGAAGCCGATGCAGGCGCAGCACGAGATCATGTACACGATGATCGCAAGCACCGTGAACGTCGTCCCGACCACGCCGAAGGCGAGCGCCGCGGTGAACTTGTGCGCCGCGAACACCGACACGATCATCGAGACGACGACGCTGAAGATCACCGCAACGTGCGGCGTGCGGTGCACAGGATGGGTGCGTCCAAAGATCGCCGGCAGCGATCCCGAACGGCCCATCGCAAACAGCACCCGGCTGCAGTTGTTCACGGCCGCCGTCGCCGATCCGATGTTCGAGTTGATCAGCGCGAAGAACACGAGGATCCAGCCGTTGTGCCAGGAGTTCTTGGCCAGCTGCACCCAGTCGTTGCCGCCGGTGTCCGTATGGAACTTGACGATGTTCATGTCGGCGCCGACGTTCCACGCGTAGGTGTTGAACAGGTAGAAGAGCCCGATCGCGATGCACGCCCACACCACTCCGCGCGGGACGTTGCGGGTCGGGTTGCGCGACTCCTCGCCGAGCGCCGTTGCCGCCTCGAACCCGATGAACGCGGTGATCACGAACACCGACGACTGGAAGATGCCGCGGTAGCCGCCGGCCGAGTTGCCGGGATGGAACGGCGCCGTCGAGTTGGGGTGCGTGGCGAGCAGCGTCAGCGAGAGCGCCATGAACACGGTGATCTCGATCGCGCCGAGGATGATCCCCGCCTTGGCCGAGAGGCGCACGTCGAAGTACGTGAGGCAGAACACCACGAGCGCCGTCAGGCCACCCCAGAACCACCATCCGGGCGAGCCGGTCCACCAGCCCTGCGTCTTCATGGTCGTGTCGATGAACCAGCCGTTCAGGATGAACAGGAACGGCGGCAGGAAGATCGAGAAGCCGACGTAGAGCCAGCCGACGAAGAAGCCGACCACCGGCGAGATCCCGCGCGCGGCGAACACGTACAGGCCGCCGGCCGAGGGGATGAACTTGCCCATCTGGCCGATCGAGATCGCGCAGAACGTGCATGCGACCAGGGCGACCAGCGCCGACAGCGGCAGTGCGGTGCCCGCGAGGCCGACGCCGATGCCGATCGAGAAGGCGGTCGCGGCCGCCGGGGCCATGTACGTGATCGACTGGAAGACGACATCGATCAGCCCGATCGAGTTGTGTCGCAGCCCTGCATCTGCGTTTGCCGCCACTTCCCCTCCGATGTCCGGATGTCGCCTACCGGTGCGCGGTGCCGCCGACCGTACCGTCCTCACGGCCCACGGTCAACCGCGCTAGGATGGCCGCCGGGGTTGTTCCCCACCTTGGAGATCAGCATGGCAAGCGTGATCGAGCCCGAGGCCCTGGAGACGCTCGTCACCGTCCTCGGGCAACGCGGGTACCGGGTCCTTGGGCCGACGGTGCGGGACGGCGCGGTCGTCTACGCCGACCTCGCGTCGGCCGCCGAGCTGCCGATCGGGTGGAAGGACGTCCAGGAGCCGGGCAGCTACCGGCTCGAGCGCCGCGACGACGCCGCCCGTTTCGGCTACGCGGTCGGGCCGCACTCGTGGAAGCAGTTTCTGTTCCCGCCACGGCTGCGGCTGTGGGCGGCGAGCCGCACCGAGAAAGGCTTCGAGGTCACGCCCGACCCGCCGCCGGACCGGCCGCTCGCGCTGATCGGCGTGCGCGCGTGCGAGCTGCACGGGATCGCCATCCAGGACACCGTGTTCCTGGGCGGCCCGCACACCGACGACGAGTACGCCGCGAGGCGCAAGGACGCGTTCATCGTGGCCGTGAACTGCTTCGAGCCGGCCGGGACGTGCTTCTGCGTCTCGATGGGCACCGGCCCGAAGGCCGAGTCCGGCTACGACCTCGCCCTCACCGAGGTGATGGACGGGCCGCACCGGCTCGTGGCCGAGGCCGGCAGCGAGCGCGGCGCCGCGGTGCTGGCGGAGCTGCCGAGCCGCGACGCGACCGCGGCCGACGTCGGCGCGGCCGCCACGGCGGTGGCCGGGGCGGCCGAGAAGATGGGCCGAAGCGTCGACACCGACGACCTGCCGGGCCTGCTCTCGCGCAACCTCGAGCACGCGCGCTGGGACGACGTCGCCGACCGCTGCCTCACGTGCGGCAACTGCACGATGGTGTGCCCGACGTGCTTCTGCTCCGGCGTCGAGGACCACACCGACCTCACCGGCGAGCATGCGGAGCGGGTGCGGGTGTGGGACTCGTGCTTCGGCATCGACCACTCCTATATGCACGGCGGGTCGATCAGGCCGTCCGGGCGCTCCCGCTACCGCCAGTGGCTGACGCACAAGTTCGGCACCTGGCACGACCAGTTCGGCAGCTCCGGGTGCATCGGCTGCGGCCGCTGCATCGCGTGGTGCCCCGTGGGGATCGACGTCACCGAGGAGCTCGCCGCGCTCCGCTTCGATGAGGAGGCCAGCCCATGAAGTCGATCGCAGAGCTCGTCGCCGAGGCGCCGCTCTTCGCCGACATGAGCCCCGACCGGCTCGAGCTCATCGCGGGCTGCGGCCAGAACGTGCACTTCGCCGACGGCGAGACGCTGTTTCGCGAGGACACCCCCGCCGACACCTTCTACCTGCTGCGGCACGGCTCGATCACGCTCGAGACGTACGTGCCCGGCCGCGGCTCGATCACGATCGAGACGCTCTCGACGGGCGACGTGGTCGGGTGGTCGTGGCTCTTTCCACCCTACCGATGGGTGTTCGACGCCCGGGCGCTCGAGCTGGTGCGGGCGGTCGAGTTCGACACGACCTGCCTGCGCGACAAGCTCGCGACCGATCCCGCGCTCGGCTACGACCTCATGTCGCGGTTCGCGCGGGTGCTGCAGGGGCGCCTGCAGGCGACACGACTCCGGCTCCTGGACGTGTATGGCGACGTTCTCTCCGGCTGAGACCTCCGCCGCGGGGCGGGCGATGACGCCGCGGCCGTTCGCGGTCGTGCATCGCCGCCGCGAGGCGGCCGGCATCTGGACGCTCGAGCTCGAGCCGGTCGACGGCGAGCCTCTGCGCCCCCTGCCCGGCCAGTTCACGATGGTCTACGCCTTCGGCATCGGCGAGGTCGCGCTCTCGGTCTCCGGCGTGCACGACGGCCGCCTGATCCACACCGTCGCCGCCGTCGGCGCGGTCACGACGGCGATCTGCGCGGCGCGGCCGGGCACCGTCCTCGGCGTGCGGGGGCCGCTCGGCAACAGCTGGCCGCTCGAGCGGGCGCAGGGGAGCGATGTGGTCGTGGTCGCGGGCGGCGTCGGCCTGGCCCCGCTGCGCGGGGCGCTGCGCCACCTGCTCGCCCACCGCGGCGAGTACGGCGAGCTCGTGCTGCTCTACGGCAGCCGGTCGCCGGCCGGCGTGCTCTACCGGGCCGAGCTCGAGCGCTGGCGGCGGCTCGGGATGTCGGTCGACGTGATCGTGGACGCGGCCGGGCCGGAGTGGCCGGGCCAGGTGGGGTTCGTCACCGAGCTGATCCCCCCGGCGCGGTTCGACCCCGATGCAGCCGTCGCGATGGTGTGCGGGCCGGAGGTCATGATGACCCACTGCGCCCGGGCGCTGCTCGACCGCGGCATGGCGGCCGAGGACGTGTACGTCTCGCTCGAGCGCAGCATGCGCTGCGGCACCGGCCATTGCGGCCACTGCCAGCTCGGCCCGACGCTCGTCTGCCGCGACGGGCCGGTGTACGACTACGACCGCGTGGCGCCCGCCCTGCATGTGAGGGAGCTGTGAGCGCGCGCCGCAAGCCCACCCTGGCCGTGTGGAAGTTCGCCTCGTGCGACGGCTGCCAGCTCTCGCTGCTCGACTGCGAGGACGAGCTGCTCGCGCTCGCCGGCGAGGTCGAGATCGCCTACTTCCTCGAGGCGCGGCGGGCGACGGTGCGCGGCCCGTATGACCTGTCGCTCGTCGAGGGCTCGGTGACGACCGCGCACGACGCCGAGCGGATCCGCCAGGTGCGCCGGCAGTCGCGCAAGCTGATCACGATCGGCGCGTGCGCCACCGCCGGCGGCATCCAGGCGCTCAAGAACAACGCCGACGTCGAGGGCTTCCTCTCGGCGGTGTACGCCTCGCCCGAGTACGTCTCGACGCTGGCGACGTCGACCCCGATCTCGGCGCACGTCCCGGTCGACTTCGAGCTGCACGGCTGCCCGATCGACAAGCACCAGCTGATCGAGGTGCTCTCGGCCCACCTGAACGGCCGCCGCCCGCAGATCGCCACGACCAGCGTGTGCACCGAGTGCAAGCGCCGGGGCACCGTCTGCGTCATGGTCGCGCACGGCACGCCGTGCCTCGGGCCGCTGACGCACGCGGGCTGCGGCGCGATCTGCCCGTCGTACAACCGCGGCTGCTACGGCTGCTTCGGCCCGATGGAGTCGCCGAACCCGGCCTCGCTCACGAAGAGCCTGCACGAGCTCGGCATGGACGACACGGATGTCGAGCGCGTCTACTCGACGTTCAACGTGCGCGCGTTCGACGAGGTGCGGGGAGATGGCTGAGCGGCGGACGCGGACGATCTCGACGGCCATGCTCGCGCGCGTCGAGGGCGAGGGCGGGATGCACGTCAAGATCCGCAACGGCAAGGTGCGCGAGGTGCGGCTGAACATCTACGAGCCGCCCCGGTTCTTCGAGGCGTTCCTGCGCGGGCGCGGGTTCCGCGAGGTGCCCGACATCACCGCGCGCATCTGCGGGATCTGCCCCGTGGCCTACCAGACGAGCTCGATGCTCGCGATGGAGCAGGCCTGCGGCGTCCACGTCGACGGGCCGCTGCGCGACCTGCGGCGGATGCTCTACTGCGGCGAGTGGATCGAGAGCCACGCGCTGCACGTGTTCATGCTGCACGCGCCGGACTTCCTCGGCTACGAGAGCGGGATCGCGATGGCCGCCGACCACGGCGACGTCGTCGCCCAGGCGCTCGAGCTGAAGAAGATCGGGAACAAGCTGATGACGGTCGTCGGCGGCCGCGAGGTGCACCCGATCAACGTGCGCGTCGGCGGCTGGTACCGGGCGCCGCGGCGCGAGGAGCTGCTCGCGCTCGTCCCCGAGCTCGAGCGGGCACGCGAGATCGCGCTGGCCGCGGTGAAGCTCACCGCCGGCTTCGACTTCCCCGACTACGAGCGCGACTACGAGCTCGTCTGCCTGCGCCACCCCGGCGAGTACCCGATCGACCGCGGCCGGATCGTCTCGAGCGCCGGTCTCGACATCGCCGTCGACGAGTACCCCGAGCACTTCGTCGAGAGCCACGTGCCCTGGTCGAACGCCCTGCACTCGACCATCCGCGAGCGCGGCGGCTACCTGTGCGGCCCGCTGGCCCGGTTCGCCCTGAATGCCGACGAGCTCTCGCCGGTGGCACGGGACGCGGCGCGCGAGGTGGGCCTCGAGCCGTCCGAGCGAAACCCGTTCCGGAGCATCGTGGTGCGCTGCGTCGAGCTCGTGTACGCCGCCGACGAGGCGCTGCGGCTGATCGCCGCCTACGAGCAGCCGGACGTGCCCGCGCTCGAGGTCGAGCCGCGCGCGGGCACCGGCCACGGCTGCACGGAGGCCCCGCGCGGCATCCTCTACCACCGCTACACGCTGGATGAGGAAGGCACGATCCTCGCCGCCGACATCATCCCGCCGACATCGCAGAACCAGGGCACGATCGAGGCCGACCTGCGGGCCGTGGTCGAGCGGTCGCTGGGCGAGCCGAACGATCGGCTGACGCTCCTGTGCGAGCAGACGATCCGCAACTACGACCCCTGCATCTCGTGCGCGACCCACTTCCTGACGCTGGACATCGACCGCGGCTGAGCCGTTCTGAGAGTGCACCCGTGTCATGGTGGGCTTCGTCGTGAGGCGCAGGACGCGGTGGCTGCGGGAAGGATCGAGCGGCGAGCGGAGCGCAGACGTGCCCGGAGGGCACGATGAGCACCGCACGCCGCGTGGGACGCACCCGCAGCCGACGCGAACAAGCCGCAACAGGAGGAGCCCCCGTGACACGGGTGCTTAAAGTCATCGGGGTGGGCAGCCGCCAGCGCGGCGACGACGCCGCCGGGCTGCTCGCGGCCGCGTTCCTGCGCACCCGCGTGCCGGAGGGCGTGGCGGTGGTGTGCGGCAGCGCCGATCCCGTCTCGCTGCTCGACGCCTGGGAGGGCGCCGAGCGCGTGTGGCTCGCGGACGCGGTCATGTCCGGCGCGGCGGCCGGGACGGTGCACCGCATCGACGCCCACCGCGAGCCGCTGCTCCCGCGGCCGCGCTGCCGCTCGACGCACGGCCTCGGCGTGGCCGACGCGATCGAGCTCGCCCGCGCGCTCGGACGGCTGCCGCGCGACCTGATCGTGTACGGCATCGAGGGGGCGAGCTTCCCGGTCGGCGGATGGCCGTCGGCGGACGTGCGGGCGGGCGCGCGCCGCGCCGCCGAGGCGATCCGGGCCGAGGTGGCGGCGATCTACTGCCTGTAGCCGGCCAGGAACCGGCCGATGCGCCCGATCGCCTCGGTGAGGTCGTCGACGTGCGGGAGGGTGACGAGGCGGAAGTGGTCGGGCGCGGGCCAGTTGAAGCCGGTCCCCTGCACCACCAGCAGCCGCTCTGCCCGCAGCAGGTCGAGCACGAAGCGCTCGTCGTCTGCGATCCGGTGCACGGCCGGGTCGAGCCGCGGGAACATGTACATCGCACCGAGCGGCTTCACGCACGAGACGCCCGGGATCGCGTTCAGGAGCTCCCAGGCGCGGTCGCGCTGAGCCAGCAGGCGCCCTCCCGGCAGCACCAGGTCGGAGACGGCGTCGGGGCTGCCAAGCGCCGGCTGGATCGCGTGCTGGCCCGGCACGTTCGCGCACAGGCGCATGTTGGCGAGGATGTCGAGCCCCTCCAGATAGCTGCGCGCGTTCGCAGTCGGTCCTGACACCACCAGCCAGCCGGAGCGGAAGCCGGCGACCCGGTAGGCCTTCGAGAGGCCGTTGAACGTCAGGCAGAGCACGTCGGGTGCGAGCGCCGCCGTGGCCGTATGGCGGGCGCCGTCGTAGAGGATGCGGTCGTAGATCTCGTCCGAGAAGAGCACGAGCTCGTGCCGGCGGGCGAGCTCGACCAGCCCCTCCAGCAGGGCGCGCGGGTAGACCGCGCCCGTGGGGTTGTTGGGGTTGATCACCACGAGCCCCCGCGTCCGCGGCGTGATGCGGGCGGCAACGTCGTCCAGGTCGGGCAGCCAGCCCGCCGCCTCGTCGCAGCGGTAGTGCACCGCCCGGCCGCGGCACAGGCTGGTGACGGCCGTCCAGAGCGGGTAGTCGGGCGCCGGGATCAGCACCTCGTCGTCGTTGTTCAGGAGGGCCTGAAGCGCCATCGCGATCAGCTCCGAGACGCCGTTTCCGAGGTACACGTCGTCGACACCCACCCCGTCCAGCCCCAGCCGCTCGTGGTACTGGGCAACGGCCCGGCGCGCGCTCAGCAGGCCGCGCGCGTCGCTGTAGCCCTGGGCCGAGGGCAGGTTGCGGATCACGTCCTCGAGCACGGCCTCGGGCGCGTCGAACCCGAACGGGGCCGGGTTGCCGATGTTGAGCCGCAGGATGCGATGGCCCTCCTGCTCCATCCGCATCGCCTCGGTCAGCACCGGCCCGCGCACGTCGTAGGCGACGCCCGAGAGCTTGTCCGACTGCTCGATCGACATGGGCCGACCTTAGCCCAGCGCCGGGATGGGGACTGTCCCTTGGGGACTGTCCCCGCCTCTCAGGGCTCGCCCGTCCTATACGGGAAGGTGCCTGGCACCGGTGCATACCGGTGCCAGGCACCGTTATGCATCCGCCGGCGCCGGCTCGGCGGCGGGCGGCTCCGGCGGCAGCAGGATCCGGAACACGGCCCCGCCCGCGTCGGGGCTTTCGACCTCGACCCGGCCGCCGTGCGCCTCGGCGATCGCCGCCACGATCGAGAGGCCCAGGCCCGAGCCGCCGGACGCGCGCGACCGGGACGGGTCGGCGCGGAAGAACCGCTCGAAGAGCCGGCCCATCACCTCGGGCGGGACGCCCGGCCCTGCGTCGGCCACCTCGACCATCGCCAGCGCATCGCGCATCTGCACCGTCACCACGATCCGGGTGCCGGGCGGCGTGTGCGCGCGGGCGTTGCTGAGCAGGTTGCCGACGGCCTGGCGGATGCGCAGCTCGTCGCCGATCACCGAGACCCCGGGGTCGATGCGCTGCTCGACGGGCCAGGCCGGATGCAGCATGGCCTGATCGCCCGCCATCTCGGCGACGACGTCGGAGAGCCGCACCTGCTGGCGCGCCAGCGGGCGCCCCTGGTCGAGCTTGGCCAGCAGCAGCAGGTCCTCGACCAGCACGCCCATCCGCTGGGCCTCGGACTCGATCCTGGACATGATCATCGCCAGGTCGGCCGGGTCGCCCGCGCCGCCGCGGCGGAACAGCTCCGCGTAGCCGCGCACCGAGGTGAGCGGCGTTCGCAGCTCATGCCCGGCGTCGGCGACGAAGCGGCGCAGCCGGTTCTCCGAGGCGCGGCGCTCCTCGAACGCCGCCTCGATCTGGGCCAGCATCGCGTTCAGCGACGCACCCAGGCTGCCGATCTCGGTGCCGGGATCGCCGGTGTCGACGCGGCGCGAGAGATCGCCGGCCGCGATGGCGGCCGCCGTGTCCTCGATCCGCGCGAGCGGTCGCAGCTCGACCCGCACGAGCGCCCACGCCACGGCGCCGGCGAGGATCACGACGACGAGGCCGATCATGAGCTCGAGCCGGTCGAGCCGGCCGACCGTCGAGCTGACATCCCCGGTCGAGACCGCGATCACGATCTTCCCCGGCGGGGGCGAATGCTCGGTCGCGTGCTCCCCGGGCCCCCGCGGGCCGCCGCAGACGGGCGCGCCCTCGATGCTCGTCGCCACCTGCGCCGTGCGCACCGCCCGCATGCGGTAGCCGCCGCTCGACGAGTACCCGAGCGGAGCGTGCTCGGCCAGCTCGCCCAGAGACTTGGTCACCCGGCCGTGGCCGTGGAAGAGCGGATGCAGGAGCGCGTCGTCGCCGGGGAGGACGGCCACCACGAACGACTGCAGCGGCAGTGCGTTCTCGACGCAGCGCCTGGACCCGCCGTCGCCGTCCGTCACCCAGTGCAGAGCCGGTCCCTCCGCCCGGCCGAACTCCTGGTCGACGCGGTCGATCAGAAACGACCGCAGCGCGAAATGGGTGGCGACGCCCGCCGCGACGAGACCGAGCGCGACCAGGAGCACGCTCGCCGCCGTCAGACGGGCGCGCAGCGGCGCGCGCGCGACCGTCCGGGCGATGGTGTGCATGGCCCCCACCCTAACCCGCCGGGCTGGGGATCGCCTGTGAGTCGGCTGCGAGGCGGGCCCGCCGGGGTGTGCGCTACAGTTGCGCGGCAGTGATCGCCCCCGCCGATGCCGGCGGCGGGCGAGAGGCGACGAAGCCTCTGGTTCTGGACGAAGCGCGGTCCAGCCAGGGGCTTTTTTCATGCCCAAAACCAGCGAAAGGAGCGAGATGGAGACGATCCCAACCGCCGCGGACGACCTGCGGGCGGACGTGATCCGGCGGGTGAAGGAGGAGGACATCACCTTCATCCAGCTGTGGTTCACCGACGTCGTCGGGCGCCTCAAGAGCTTCGCCATCACCCAGCGTGAGCTGGAGGACGCCGTCATGCACGGGATGGGCTTCGACGGCTCGTCGGTGACCGGGTTCAACGCGATCGAGGAGTCCGACATGATCGCGATGCCGGACCCCATGTCGTTCCGGGTGCTGCCGTGGACCTCGGGCGAGCGGTCGGTCGCGCGCATGATCTGCGACATCCGCACGCCCACCGGCGAGCCGTATTTCGCCGACTCCCGCCACGTCCTGCGCACGGCGCTCGAGCGGATGCGTTCGCTCGGGTTCGACGCCTTCAACGTGGGGCCCGAGCTCGAGTTCTTCTACTTCAAGCTCGGCGAGGACGGCAAGCCCACGCCGCTCGACGCGGGCGGGTACTTCGAGGAGACGACGCTCGACGCGTCGGTCGACCTGCGCAAGCACACCGTCCTCGCGCTCGAGCAGATGGGCATCCCGATCGAGTACCTGCACCACGAGGTGGGGCCGAGCCAGCACGAGATCGACATGCGCTACACGGCCGGCCTGGACATGGCCGACCACTGCATCACCTACCGGAGCGTCGTCAAGGAGGTGGCCAAGCGCCACGGCGTCTACGCCACCTTCATGCCCAAGCCGCTCTTCGGCGTGAACGGCTCGGGGATGCACACGCACCAGTCGCTCTTCGCCGACGGACAGAACGCCTTCTACGACGGGGACGACCGCTGGTACCTGTCCGACGTGGCCAAGAGCTTCATCGCCGGCCAGCTGCGGCATGCCCGCGAGATCTCGCTCCTGTTCGCGCAGTGGGCGAACAGCTACAAGCGGCTCGTGCCCGGCTACGAGGCGCCGGTGTACATCGCCTGGTCGCAGCGCAACCGCTCGGCGCTCATCCGGGTGCCGCTGTATCACCCCGGCAAGGCGGCGGCCACCCGGGCCGAGATCCGCTGCCCCGACCCGGCCTGCAACCCGTACCTCGCCTTCGCGGCGCTCCTGCACGCGGGCCTCGAGGGGATCGAGCAGGGCTACGAGCTGCCCGACCCGATGGAGACGAACCTGTACACGCTCACGAAGCCCGAACGGCACGCGCTCGGGATCGAGGCCCTGCCCGAGTCGCTCGGCGAGGCCATCGATCTGGCCGACGAGTCCGACATCGTCGAGAAGGCGCTCGGCCTGGAGCTGCGCGACCGCCTGATCGCCCTCAAGCGGGAGGAGTGGGACGAGTACCGCGTCCAGGTGAGCGAGTGGGAGCTCGAGCGCTACCTGCCGACGCTATGACGCCTGCGGGAGCCCTCATCGGGCCGGGTGGGGGCTCCCCGGCATCTCAGTACACTCGGGCGATGGAGACGACCGTCGATCGGGCCGCCCGGCACGTCCAGCTCCTGACCGACACGGTCGCCGCCGTCAGCTCGAGCCTCGACCTGGCCGAGGTGCTGGCGCAGATCGCGTCGCGGGTCGCCGAGGCGATGGCGACCGACGCCTGCTTCGTCTACCTCTACGACGAGGCATCCGGCGTGCTCGAGCTGCGGGCGACGCACGGCACCCGCTTCGACGATCCCGCCCATCGGCCGCGCATGCGCCCCGGCGAGGGCATCACCGGCGCGGCGGCCCAGCTGCGCCACCCGATCATGATCGCGAGCCAGGCCCATCTCGACCCCCGCTTCCGGGCGTTCCCGAACCTGCCCGAGGACGAGTACGAGTCGATCCTGGCCGTGCCCGTCATGGCCCGCGACCACCTGGCCGGCGCGCTCAACGTGCGCACGCGCCGGCCGCGCGAGTTCTCAGACGACGAGGTCGCGCTGCTCTCCGCCATCGCCGGCCAGGTCGGCCAGGCGATCGAGAACGCCAAGCTCTACGAGCGGTCGCAGCGGCGCGTGGCCGAGCTCGAGGCGCTCGCGGTGATCTCGCGGTCGATGACGTCGTCGCTCTACCTCGACGACGTGCTGCGCGACATCTCGGCCAGCACGTGCCGGGCGCTGCGGGCGCAGGAGTGCGCGGTCGTGCTCGAGAGCGACGAGGGGCCCGCCGTGGCGTATCGCTCGGCCAGCGACCTGAGTGAGGCCGACCTGATCGAAATGGCCGCCCGCGCCCCCTTCGTCACCGAGTCGGCCGCCGCGGAGCCGCTGCACTGGAAGCAGCGCCGGATCGGCGCGCTCGTGGTGGTCAGCGAGCCACCGCGGACGTGGGCGCCCGAGGAGCTCTCGCTGCTTTCGACCGTCGCCCACCAGGGCGCTGCGGCGGTCGAGTCGGCGCGCACCGCCCTGCGCGGGCTGCTCGCCCAGGAGATCCACCACCGGGTCAAGAACAACCTGCAGACCGTGGCCTCGCTCCTGCGGCTGCAGCTGGGGTCGGCGGGCGGGCCGGCGGCCGAGAAGGCGCTGCGCGAGAGCGTGAACCGGATCTGCTCGATCGCGGAGGTGCACGACCTGCTGACGTCGTCGCGGGTGGACGGCGTCGACTGCGCGGGCCTGATCGGCCGGCTGCAGGCGATGCTCGGAAGCGGCCTCGACGGCCGCCCCGTGCATGCCGCGCTCCAGCCGGTGCCGCTGCGCGGAGACCAGGCGACGGCGCTTGCGCTCGTCTTCTGCGAGCTCTTCTCCAACGCGGTCGAGCACGGCGCGGGGCCGATCGGGGTCGAGCTCTGCAGGGACGGGGCCGGGATCGTGCTCACCGTGACCGACCGCGGCACCGGGCCGGGGCCCGACACGGTGGACGGCCTCGGCATGACGATCGCCCGCACGCTCGTGCGCGACCAGCTCGCCGGGGCGCTCGACCTGCGTGCCGACGGCGGCGGAAAGGCGGTGGCGCGGTTTCCGGCCGAGTCCTGATCGCAGAGGACGAGACGATCATCCGCCTCGACCTGGCCGCGATGCTGCAGCGGGCCGGGTTCGAGGTGGTGGCCGAGGCCCGCGACGGGGTCGAGGCCGTCGCGCTGGCCCGGTCGCAGGCGCCCGACCTGGCCCTGCTCGACGTGCGCATGCCGGGGATGGACGGGATCGAGGCGGCCCGGGTGATGCTCGACGAGCGGCCGCTCCCGGTGGTGATCATCACCGCCTATTCGCAGCGCGACGTGATCGCCCGGGCGGTCGAGGCCGGCGTGTTCGGATATTTGGTGAAGCCCTTCCGCGAGGCCGATCTGCTGCCCGCGATCGCGACCGCCCGCGCCCGCCACGCCGAGCTCGAAGCGGTGCGGGCCGAGTCCGACTCGCTGCGGGAGGCGCTGGCGGCGCGCAAGGTGATCGAGCGGGCGAGGGGCCTGCTGATGGAGCGGGACGGCCTCTCCGAGGCCGAGGCGTTCGCGCGCATGCGCTCGGCCGCCCAGCACACCGGCAAGACGCTCGTCGACATCGCCCAGGCGGTGAGCGCGACCTACCTGCCCCGCTAACGGCGTTAAGGGGACAGTCCCCGGGGTCTCGTCTCGGCAGACCCGGCCCGGTAGGCTCGCACGATGGCGCGCGTCGTGATGGTCCTGAGCGAGAACTGGACGCTCACCCCGCCCCGCGACCTGCGCGCGCTCGTCGACATGGCCGTCTGCGCCGAGCGGGCGGGAGTCGACACGGTCATGCTGTCGGAGCACGTCGTCCTGGGGCCGTCGGCCGGAGCGGCCGGCCGGATGCAGAACCCGCGCGACTACGCCGCGCCGGGCAATCAGGATCCGGCCACCCCGTGGCCCGACTCGATCGTGCTTGCCGCGGCGATCGCCGCCGCGACCCGCGAGCTGCGCATCGCCCTCGCCGCCGTCATCGCCCCGCTGCGGCATCCCCTGCTGCTGGCCAAGCAGCTGGCGACGCTCGACCTCCTGAGCACAGGCCGGCTCGTGGTGCAGCCGACCGTGAGCTGGGCGGCCGAGGAGTACGCGGCGCTCGGGGTGCCGTTCGGCGAGCGCGGCGCGATTCTGGACGAGCAGCTCGAGGCGATGCGCGCCGCCTGGACGCAGACCCCCGCCGCCTACGCGGGCACCCACTTCCGCTTCGCCGACGTCTACTGCCAGCCCCGCCCGTACCGGTCGGAGGGGCCGCTGATGTGGTTCGGCGGCCAGACGCTGCACCCCGCGCTGATCCGCCGGATCGTGCGCTACGGCAGCGGCTTCCATCCCTTCGGCGCCCCCACTGACGCCGACCTGCACCGCCTGCGCGAGGCGATGTCCGCGGCCGGGCGCGACATCGCCGAGCTCGAGCTGGTCGGCGGGATCCGCGGCCGGTTCGCGGGCTCCGACGACGTCGCCGACCTCGAGCAGGCCCTCGCCGCCGTGCCGGTGCAGCTCGCCCGCGGCTTCACCTCGATCTGCTTCAAGCCGTCGATGTTCACCGACGATCGCGACGCCCTCGGCGAGGTGTGCGCCCGGGTCGTCCGGCACGTCCGCACGGCGGCCGCCGCAGCCGTCTGAGCCGCCCCGCGGCGGCGGCGCTCAACCTCGCGCCTCAAGCGCCGATGTTGTGGGAGAGACCATGATCGTGGGAGCGCCGCCATGCCCGGAGCACACCGGATGAGGCGGGCCGGCCGAGCCATGTTCGGCGGCCCTTCGCCGCGCGTGGTCCCGCCCGCCGAGGCCGATGCCGCCGACGCGGCCGCAATCGCCGCTGCCGTGCGCGCCGAGCGCGACAACTACTACCAGATGCTGGCCGCGGCGACCGCCGACGCCATCTTCACGACGAGCCTCACCGGCGTGATCACGTTCTTCAACGAAGGCGCGGAGCGGCTGCTGGGGTACCGGGCCGCGGACGTCGTCGGCACGATGCGCGGGATGGACCTGCACCTCGCCGAGGAGGTGGCGGCGGTCGCGGAGGAGCTCGGCGTCGAGCCCGGCCGGGCCGTGTTCACGACTCTCGCCGCACAGGGCGGGCACACCCGCGAGTGGACCTTCGTGTGCGCGGACGGCTCGCATGTGCGGGTGGCGCACACCGTGACGACGCAGCGCGATGACTCGGGGGCCGTCGTCGGGTTCGTCGGGCTGGCGCACGACATCACCGCCCGGCACCAGTCCGAGCTGGCGCTGCGCAAGTCGGAGGAGCGGTTCCGGGCGCTGTCGGAGCACGCGCCGGTCGGCATCGTGCAGACCGACGAGCACGGCAGCTGCTGGTACGCGAACCGCCGCTTCTGCGAGCTGGCCGGCCGCTCCGAGGGCGAGGTGCGCGGGAGCGGCTGGATCGAGGTCCTGAACGGGCACGACCACGCGGGCGTGCTCGACCGTTGGTCGCACGAGCGCGGGGACGCCCGCGTCTTCGACAGCGAGTTCCTGGTCGACCGCCCCGACGGCACCGCCGTGCACCTGCGCGCGACCGCCGGGCCGATCAGGGCCGACGACGGGCGTGTGACGGGCTTCGTCATCACCACACAGGACATCTCCGAGCGCGTCGGCGCAGAGCGGCGCCTGTCGGAGTCCGAGCAGCTCTTCCGCGACACGCTCGAGAACGTCGCCCTGGCCGCCGCGCAGCTCGACGCGAACGGGCGCGTCGTCTACTGCAACCCGCACCTGGCGGAGATGCTCGGGCGGCCGCCGGCTGCGGTCATCGGCCTCGACTGGTTCTCCGAGATCGTGCCACCGGAGCGCTCCTGGACGCGGGAGACCTACGAGCGGACGATGCGCGGCGAGATCGAGCTGCCCCACCACGAGAACCAGATCGTCACCGCCGGCGGCGAGCGGCGCGTGATCAGCTGGTCGACCATCGTCCGCCACGACGCCGCGGGCACGGCGATCGGCGCCATCTCGCTCGGCGAGGATGTCACCGAGCGCCGCCGGGCCGAGCAGCGCGTCTCGCATCTCGCCTACCACGACGACCTCACCGGGCTGCCCAACCGCATGTCCTTCGCCGACCATCTCGTCGCCACGGTCGCCGAGGCCGAGCGGGGGGAGGCCCAGATCGCCGTGCTCTTCTGCGACATCGACGCGTTCAAGCTGGTGAACGACTCCCTCGGTCACGCCGCCGGCGACGACCTGCTGCGCCACGTCGCCACCCGCCTGCGGGCCGTCACCCGCGCGGCCGACATGATCGCCCGCCAGTCGGGAGACGAGTTCCTGGTGCTCGTGCGCGACGCGCGCGGCTCCCACGGCGACGTCGCCCAGCTGGCCGAGGCGCTCGCATCCCGGATCGAGCACGCGATCTCCTCGCCGTTCTCGCTGGACGGCCACGAGGTCGTGATCGGCGTCTCGGTGGGCACCAGCATCTACCCCGAGGACGGGCGCACGGCCGAGGAGCTCCTGCACCATGCCGACGCCGAGATGTACCACGCGAAGGCCGCGCGGCAGGGCCGCCGCGTCCGCGACCGCGCCTCCGACGACCCCACCCGCGACCTCGAGCTCGCGGCCTCCCTGCACCACGCCATCGCCCGCGGCCAGCTGGTGCTCGAGTACCAGCCGATCGTCGATCTCGACACCGCCGCGGTGCAGAGCGTCGAGGCGCTCGTGCGCTGGGATCGCGGCGGCGAGCTGATGAGCCCCGGCCTGTTCCTGCCCGCCGCCGAGCGCACCGGCCTCCTGACGCCGATCACGCACTGGGTCGTGCAGGAGGCGGTGAGCCAGCTCGACCGCTGGCGGGCGGTCGGCCTGGAAGTCGACGTGTCGGTCAACGTCCCGCCGGCGATGCTTGACCGGCGCATGTGCGACCGGCTCGTCCGCATCGCCGCCGAGCACAAGCTCGCCCGCGGCGCCATCACGCTCGAGCTCGTGGAGTCGGCCATGATGGACGACCGCCGCCTGTTCGACCACCTCGAGTCGCTGCGGGCCGTCGGCTACCGGATCGCGATCGACGACTTCGGCACCGGGCACTCGTCACTCGCGCGGATCGCCCAGCTCCCGTTCGACGTGCTCAAGATCGAGCGCAGCCTGATCGCGGGCATCTGCGACTCGCCCCGCGAGCACGCCATCGTGCGTGCGATCATCGCCACGGCCGAGGCGCTCGACGCGACCGTCGTCGCCGAGGGCATCGAGACCGAGCGGCAGCGGGTCGCGCTGCGCCGCCTCGGCGTGCGCAACGGCCAGGGCTACCTGTTCGCGCGCCCCATGCCGGCGCGGATGCTGTTCACCGACGAACGCCGGACGGACGCGGCCTAGCTGGTCGACCTGCAGGCCCTGCAGGAGCGAGGCGCTCACGCCGTACCCGGAGGCAGAGCCGGCGGATGTGCTCGGCGTGCCCGCAAGGCCCGTCTGCAGCGCCTGCACGAGCTGGTCGGTCGAGATGCCGAGCGCCGCGCTCAGATCGGACACCTTCTGCTGCAGATCGTCCCGCGCCCGCGGAGCCGCGTTCGTGGTGATGATGGTGGTGATGCCCCGGCAGACCCTTCTGGTCGGCGATCTGGCCGGCCAGCGCGGAGGGATCGCCGGCCTGGCCCGTGGCCGCCGCCGTCTGATCCGCCTGCAGGCCCTGGGTGATGGCGGCCAGCAGATCGTCGCGGGAGACGCCCTTCTGGCTCGCGAGGTCGCTCATGCTCGAGCCGCCCTTGAGGCTGGCCACGAGGGCGGCGCTGCTCATGCCGAGCAGGCTGGCGACGCTGCTCAGGGCCCGGCGGAGCCGAGGTGCTGCCATTTGTCGGCTGCGAGCCGCCGAGCGCCTGGGCGGGGTAGGCGGTCCCTAAGAGTTTGATTGGAGGGCCTCGGCCTACCCCGGCAGGCGACCTGCACGCCCCGTGCCCTCCCCGTTCTGTGGGAGGTTGCGGCCCAGTGCGTAAACACGGCCCGCGGCGCGCCGATTGCCGGGGATAGCCCAAGCCGTCGCGCAGTCGCGTGCCGGACCGGCGCCATCCAGATGACCACCATCACACCAGCCCGGCACACGGCCATCGCCCCCAGAGCGCGAATCGCGACTCTGCGCGTGCTCGCGGTCGTGGCGGTGCTCGCCACCGCAGCCGTCGGCATGATCGTGCACCTGAACCGAAACGCGCAGCAGAGCACGCGCGCGGAGCTGCGGCTGTCGGGCATGGCTCGGGATCTGCTGGCGCTCCAGGACGTCCCGTTCCGCGCCCGGCCACGCAACGGCGGCACCCCGGCCATCGCCCGGATGCGCTTGCGCACCGGGGAGCGGCGCGTCCTGCGGGTGCTCGCCACGTTGAATGCGGGCTCTCCCCCGCCGCAGCTGCGGCCCGTGCCCGCCGGGGCACGGGCGTTCTTCCGCAAGCTCCACGAGATCTACCTGGTCGCCGTCTCCCCGGCGGGCTACGGACCGCGCGCGGATCGCCTGGGTGCCGCGTCGGGGCGCGAGCTGCAGGCGCTCAAACACGCGATCAACGCCGCCGGCCGGGCCTACGCCGCCCGGGCCGCCCGGGCGCAGGACGATGTGCTGGCCGGCTCCGGGATGGCGATCGCGATGCTCTTCGTCGCCTTCGCGTTCTTCCAGCGCCGTGCCCAGGTGGCGCACGACGAGTCGCGGCGGCTGGCGGACGAGAACGGGCGCCTGCTCGCGACGAGCCGCCTGGAGGCGCGCACCGACGCGCTCACCGGGCTGCCGAACCGGCGGGCGCTGATCACGGACCTCACCGCGGCACTGGCATGGGAGGAGCAGCGGCAGACGATCCTGATCCTGTTCGACCTGGATGGATTCAAGCAGTACAACGACGCGTTCGGGCATCCGGCGGGTGACCTGCTCCTGCAGCGTCTCGGCCAGCGGCTGCAGGCGGCCGTCACGCCGGTGGGCGGTACCGCCTACCGGATGGGCGGCGACGAGTTCTGCGTGCTCGCGCCGGCGGAGGACTCCGAGAGTGTGGTGTGGACCGCCTTCAGCGCGCTCTCCGAGCGCGGCGACGGCTTCGAGGTCGGAGCGTCGTACGGCATCGCCGAGATCCCCGGCGACGGGAGCACCATCGCCACGGTCCTGCACCTCGCAGACGTGCGCATGTACGACGACAAGGCGACCGGCCGGCCGTCCGCCGGCCGCCAGAGCACCGATGTCCTGATGGCGCTCATCCACGAGCGCGGCCCCGACCTGCTCGAGCACGTGCAGCGCGTCTCCCACCTGAGCGAGCTGACCGCCCGCCGGATGGGCTTCTCCGACGAGGCCACGCAGCAGGTGGGTCTGGCCGCCACGCTGCACGACGTGGGCAAGGCGGCGATCCCCGAGGCGATCGTGGGCAAACCGGGCAGCCTCGACCCGGCCGAGTGGGAGTTCGTCCACCGCCACACGGTGATCGGCGAGCACATCATCGCCGCGGCGCCGGCGCTGGTCCCGGTCGCCGGGATCGTGCGGGCGACCCACGAGCGCTTCGACGGGACGGGCTACCCCGATCGCTTGCGCGGTGAGGCGATCCCGGTCGCCGCCCGCATCATCAGCGTCTGCGACGCCTACGACGCGATGACGAGCGAGAGCGTGTACCAGGCGCGGATCGGCCATGCCGAGGCGCTCGCCGAGCTGCGCCGCAACGCCGGCAGCCAGTTCGACCCGCATGTGGTGGACGTCTTCTGCGCGCTTCCGACCGAGCAGACCGGCCACGCCGAGCGCACCGCGGCCTGATCAGGGGTCGTTTGGCGGGCCGATGCCGAGGCGGCGGCGCAGGGAGGCGCGCTCGAGCCGCCAGGCCGGCGCCGGGTCGCGACCGGCGAAGAACGCCACCGCGACGATCCCGGCCAGCGTCGCCAGGAATGCGACGACCAGCGACCCCACCGCCAGATCGTCCCACACCGAGTTGACCGGGCCGATGTTGCGGCCGTAGCGCAGGTCAAGCGCACAGCACACCACCACCGCCGCCCACAGCCACTTGAGCGTCCGGCGCGTGACCGCGGCCGCGTCGAGCGGGCGCGGGTTGGCCCGGTCCCAGCGCTCGAGCTCGGCGATCAGGCGCAGGTCGGGCAGCGGCCGGTAGTCCGGGAGCGAGCGCGCGCAGCCATCGCACATCGGCCACCCGACTCGGGTCGGCTGGTGGCAGTGCGGACAGATGCGGGTGGCGACGACGACCTGCGTGCCTCCCATGCTAAGCCGAAACGGCCGGTTGCGGAAGAGCGATACTGCCGCGCATGGAGGCCGAGTCCGAGCTTCGGCTCGTCGAAGCGCGCCGGGAGCGCTTCTTCGTCCGCTCGCAGCTGAAGGTGCTGCGCCGCTACCGCGACCGGCAATCCGCCGCCGGGCGTCCGACCGACGGGAGCGACGCGCGCGTCGCCGAGCTCGAGGCCCAGCTGCGGGAGCTGGACGAGACGGTCGAGGGCATGCGCGCCCGTCTCGGCCGGCCCCATCGGTCGTTGGATCGCTGAGCGGCGCGGCGAGCGCTGAGCGGCCCAATTGACATCTGGCGCACCGGCCAAATGGCCAACGCCCTCGCGTCGACCAATTGGCATCCACCACGGATGTCAATTGGAAGAACGGGGGATGCCGGAGCTCCGGTACGAGGGACCATCGCGGGATGAAGATGCGCCGTCGTCCCTGCGATGATGGCGATGTGGAAGAGGTTGAGGTAGTCGTAGCCCACAATGAGCGCGCGACTCTGCGTGTCGGCGACGTCTTCCTAAAGGTCGACGCAAATCGGACGCGTACCGACGTCGAGGTCGAGGCGATGGCTATCGCGCCGATCCCGACTCCGGACGTCCTGTGGCGGAAGCCGCCCGTACTCGCGCTCGCCGCCCTCCCAGGGACGGCACTCGGCCGCCTTGGCGAGCCGTCGAGCGCGTCACCGGCGGCGTGGGCCGCGGCGGGAGCCGCCGCACGGATGCTGCACGACGCGCCGCTGCCGCCATGGCCCGGCCAGAGCGTGGAGGAGATCGCTTCGCACCTCGACGGCGAATGCGAGTGGCTCATCACGAACGGCGTCCTTTCCGCTGAGCTGGTCACGCGCAACCGCCGGATTGCCGAAGCTGCGCTCCGGCCGTGGACACCGGTGTTCACGCACGGCGACCTCCAGATCACCCACGTGTTCGTCGACGGTGACGAGATTACGGGCGTGATCGACTGGTCCGAGGCGTGCCGGGGCGATGCCCTGTACGACCTCGCCATCTTGACGCTCGGACACGAGGAGCACCTGAGCGACGTCGTCGCCGGCTACGGGACCGACGTCGACCTCGACGTGATCCGCGCGTGGTGGTCGTTGCGAAGCCTGGCCGCGGCCCGCTGGCTGATCAAGCACGGCTTCGAGCCCTCCTCGCCAGGCTGCGAGTTCGCCGTGCTCAGATCCCAGCTGTGATGCCGCGTGAGTCCGGCAGCAACGACTGCCGCTGCGTGAGAAAACCAGTTGGCATCCGGTGCGGATGTCAATTGGGAGACGCCCAGCCCTCGCCCCCCGCCCGCACCACGCACACGCCACCCACGCGGCTGCGCGTCAGCCGCGCCGGTCGCCGCCGGGTCGCGGCACGACCCGGGTGCTCGTGGCCTTCCACGAGGCCACCATCCGCTTCCCCGGGCGGATCCCGAGCCGCTCGACCGATGCGGGTGTGACCTCAGCGGTCAGCCCGCCCACGGTGACGCGGGCGCGGTTGCCCTGCACGGTGACCCGATCGACGACCCCCTGGAGGTGGTTCATCGCGGAGCTGTCCGTGGGCGGCTCGAGCTCGAGCGTGATCTCCCACGGCGCGACCAGCACCGCCACCGGCCCCTCCGCAGCGTCTCCGACGTGGATGAGGGTACCGTCGGGCAGATGGACGACGGCGCCCTCGGCGTAGCCGGGGACGTAGTTCACCCCGGCGAAGTCGGCCACGAACCGGCTCTCCGGGGAGTGCAGGAGCTCCTCGCCCGTGCCCGACTGGACGATGTGGCCGCGGTCGATGACGATCACCTGCTCGGCGAGCAGCGTCGCCTCCTCGTAGGAGTGGGTGACCGTGATGACCGGGATCTGCGTGCGCTGCAGGACCGCCGCGAGCTCTGCCGCGACGCTCCCTCTGGTGCCGGGGTCGAGCGCCGCCAGTGGCTCGTCCAGCAGCAGCAGCTGCGGCTCCGTCGCAAGGGCGCGCGCCAGTGCAACCCGCTGACGCTCGCCGCCCGAGAGGTTGCGGGGGCGCGCCTGCGCCAGGTGCTGGATGCCGAGCTGGCGCAGCACCTCGTCCGGATCCCGGCGGGCCTCGAAGGCGACGTTGCCGATCACGTTGCGATGTGGGAACAGGGCGTAGTCCTGGAACACGAATCCCACGCGGCGGCGCTCGACCGGCACGTTCACGCCGGGCCCGAACCACATCTGGTCGTTGTAGGAGATCTCGCCGCTCGCCGGCGTGCGCAGCCCTGCGATCAGCCGCAGGATGGTGGACTTGCCGGCCCCGGACGGGCCGACGAGCGCCGTCGGCACGTCGACGGCAAGCGTGATGTCGACCGTGAACTCGCGCAGCGGGTACGTCACATGGGCCCGAAGCGAAGCGTCCTCCCTCGCACGATCAGCTTGACCGTAACGAGCACCGCGCCGCTGATAGCGATCAGGGCTGCGCCCAGCGCGAGGGCGGTGCCGAAGTCGCCCTGCTCGAACAGCAGGTACGTCGCGATCGGCGCGGTCTGGGTGACGCCCTGGAGGCTGCCCGCAAACATGATCGTTGCCCCGAACTCACCCACCGCCCGCGCCCACGCGAGGGCCGCACCGGCCCCGAGCCCGGAGCCGGCGAGCGGCACGGCCACCCGGCCGAACACCTTCCACTTGCCCGCCCCCAGGGTGCGAGCCGCTGCGAGCAGGTCGGGGTCGACCGCCGCGAACGCCTCCTGCGCCTGGCGCAGGTAGAGCGGCCCGGCCACGAACGTCATCGCCATCACCACCGCGGCGGGGGTGAACGGCAGCTCGATCCCAAGCGCCGACAGCTCGCTCCCCAGCAGGCCGGTGCGCCCGAACGCTGCGAAGAGCCCGATCCCGGCCACGGCTGGGGGCAGGACGAGCGGAAGCTCGAAGAGCGTCACGAGCAGCGTCTTGCCCGGGAACGAGCTCGTCGCGACCCGGTAGGCCACGGGTGTGCCGACGATCAGCATCACGGCGAGCGACACCGCGCTCGTCTCCGCCGTGACCCGGAACGCGGCCCGGGCCGTCTCGGATGAGAACCCGTCGTGCAGGTTCCCCTGCAGGAACACGCCCAGCAGCGGCAGCCCGAAGAAGGCTGCCGCTGCCAGGCCGAGCAGGGCGGTGATCAGCCCGTAGGCGCCGCCCCGAAGCCGAACTGCTTCAAGACCGCTTGTCCCTGCGCGCTCATCACCAGATCGATCCACTGCTGCGCCGCCTTCGTGTTCTTGCTGTAGCTGACGATCCCGATCGGGTAGGTCGCGGTCGCCTCCGCCGAGGCGGGGAAGTCGACCTCGTGCAGCTTCGCCTTCTGCGAGAGGGCATCGGTCACGTACACGAAGCCGGCGTCCGCCTCACCCGACGTAAGCTTCGCCAGCACGTCGGTGGCATTCTGCTCCTTGCTGACGATGTGCAGCTTCGTCTCGTCGATGCCGAGGTTCGTGAGCACCTGCTCGGTGTAGGCGCCGAGCGGCACCGCCGGGTCGGCGACGACGATCTTGGGGCTGCCCTTCGTCAGGTCCTGGGGCGACGTGATGTGGGCCGGATTGCTCTTGGGCGTGACCAGGACGAGGGTGTTCGTCGCGAAGTTCGTCGTCGGGCCGAGCAGCTTCTTGCCCTGCAGGATCTCCGGGTACTTGGGGCTCGCCGCCGCATACACGTCGGCCGGCGCATGCTGGAGGATCTGCGCCTCGAGCACGTCGGAGCCGTCGAAGTTGGTCTTGACGGTCCAGCCCGGGTGCGCCGTCTGGTACGTGCTCACGAGCTGCGTGAACGCGTTCGTGAGCGACGATGCCGCCGAAACGTACAGCGTCCCGCCGGAGGAGCCTCCGGACGATCCGCCCGACGACCCACCCGACGACGACCCGCCGCAGCCGGCGGCGACAAGCGCCACCCCGACCACGAGCCCCAGTGTCATTCTGCGAACGCTCATATCCTCCCCACCATCACCGACGTCGCCTTGACCGTCGCGACCGCCGGGATGCCGGGGGCGAGCCCCAGCTCATCGACAGCGTCGCGGGTCACCACGGAGACCACCCGATGCGGCCCGGCCTTGATCACCACCTGTGCGATCACTCCCGTGACCTCGACGCTCTCGACCTCGCCTTCGAAGCGATTGCGGGCCGAGAACCCATCCCCGACCCGGATGGGCATGTGGCCACCCAGGCGCTCGATCTCGGAGACGGCGATCTGGCGGCGGTTGCGGTAGTCGCGCTGAGTCTGCACGCGGCCGCCGCGCTCCCACCGCCTCAGCGTATCCACGCTGACGCCAAGCGCCTTCGCAGCCTCCCCGATCGAGACGAGCCGGTCGTCCACTCCACACACCCTTCTACATAGTCACCGCATAGGCAGCGCGTGAGCATACCAGCCTGCGGTGCAAGCGTCAGAGCGAGGGCACGAGCAGCGTGCGCAGAGCGCGGCCGGCGGCGAGCTCGTGAAGCGCGTCCTCGGCATCCTCGAGCGGCCGGCGGCCGCTCACGAGCTCGTCGAGGCGCAGTTCCCCCGCCAGATAGAGCGACACGAGCTCGGGGAAGTCCTCGTGCGGGTGGGTGCTGCCGTAGTTCGAGCCGATGATGCGCTGCTCACGCTCGGCCAGCGCCAGCGGGTCGAAGCTGGCCCGCGCACCGGCCGGCGGCAGCCCCACAACGACCGCGGTGCCGCCCAGCCCGAGCATGCGCACCGCCTGCTCGGTGGTCTCCACCTTGCCGATCGCGTCGAAGGCGAAGTCGACCCCGCCGCTGGTCAGCTCGTGCACCTGCTCGGCCACGTCGCCATCGCCGGCGGTGATCGCATCGGTCGCCCCGAGCGTCTCCGCAAGCGCGCCCCGGGCGGGATCGAGGTCGATCGCGATCACGCGGGCGGCGCGGGCCAGGCGCGCTCCCTGGACGACCGAGAGGCCCACGCCGCCGCAGCCGATCACCGCCACCGATGCGCCCTCGGGCACGGCGGCGGTGCGGCGCACCGCCCCGACGCCGGTGGCGACGGCGCAGCCGACCAGGGCCATGACCTCGAGCGGCGCGTCGGCGCGGATCGGGATCGCGCCCGACTCGGGCACCACGGCCTCCTCGGCGAACGAGGACACCGACAGGTAGTGATGCAGGCGCTCGCCGCCGCGGTGCAGGCGGGTGGTGCCGTCGTACAGCACCCCCCGCGGCAGGAGCACATCCGCGCACAGCTCGCACCGGGCCGGGTGACCGGCCCGGCACATGCGGCAGCGGCCGCAGCTCGGCACCCACGAGAGGATCACGCGATCGCCCTCGCGCACCGACGTGACGCCGGCGCCCGTCGCGATCACCGTGCCCGAGCCCTCGTGCCCCATCACGAGCGGCGTCGCCACCCGCCAGTCGCCGCGGCGCACGTGCAGATCGCTGTGGCAGACGCCGGCCGCGGCGATGCGGACGCGCACCTCGCCCGCGCGCGGATCGTCCAGGTCGACGTCGGCGACCTCGACCGGCTGCTGCGGGTCACGAAAGACGACAGCGCGCATCGCAGGGGCGACGCTATCAGGCGCCCGCTTGACTCGCGCGCCCGGGTGGCGGACCATGCGGCGTGCCGTGGATACCGAAGCCGGACCAGCCGTGATCTCGACGTCGCTGGTCGACCGCTGCCGCCGCGGCGACCGCGAGGCGTGGCGCGATCTCGTCGCGGAGTACTCGCGCTATGTCTACGCCATCATCATGCGCGGCTACCGGCTGCCGGAGAGCGACGCCGAGGACGTGTTCCAGGATGTGTTCGCGCGCGTCTTCGAGCGGCTGGAGACGCTGCGCGACGACGACGCGCTGCGGGGCTGGATCGCCCAGGTGACCCGCAACCTGTGCTCCGACCACCTGCGCCGCGCCCACCCGCACGAGGAGCTCACCGAGGCCACCGTGACCGACGTCGACGACCGCCTGGCCGACCTCGACGACGCGCTCGCCGTGCGCCAGGCGCTCACGCGCCTGCCGCAGGGCTGCGCCGAGATCCTCGACCGGTTCTTCTGCCGCGACCAGTCCTACCGCACCATCGGCACCGCGCTCGGGATCCCGCCGGGAACGATCGCGAGCAGGATCAGCCGCTGCCTGGAGCGGCTGCGGCGCGAGATGACGGGAAGAGATCCGGCGCCCGGCGCGTCTGGTGGGAAGTGAGCATGGACGAGCGAGAAATCGGGCGGCTGCTGCGGCTCTTGCCCGCGGCCCCCGCAGACTGGACGCAGGCGGCCCAGGAGCTGCCCTTCCTGGGCACCGAGCTCGCGGGCATCCTCGAGCGGGCGCGCGGCGACGGCGGATTCCGCGCCGGTCTGCGCGCCGACCCGGACGCGACGCTGCGCGATCACGGCTACGACCTCTCGCCGAGCGTGATGGCGCACCTGATGAAGCTCCTGCCCGAGGACGAGCAGAAGAGCTGACGGCCCGGTCGGGGCCTGGCCCCGGTCAGATCGGCGAGACGGCCGGCCGCAGCGAGCCCAGCCGCCGCGCGACGACCAGGTCGGCCGCGGCCGCGCTCTCGGCGTGGCCGGTGACGGCCGCGAGGAACTGCTCCCGGCCCAGGGCAAGCAGGCGGCAGTCCGACGTCGCCCGCACCGTCGCGGTGCGCGGGCTGTCGCGCAGGAGCGCGATCTCGCCGAAGAATCCGCCCGGATGGATGGGCGCCCGCGGCTCGCCGCCGACGGTGACGGCCAGCGTCCCGGCCTCCACCACGTAGAACTCGTCGCCGGCGTCGCCCTCGCGCACGACGACGGTGTCCTCGGCGACGGTGATGGGGCGCAGGTGCACGGCGATGCCCTCGAGCGCAGGCAGGGACAGCGGCGCGAAGACGACCAGCTCGCGCAGGAGCTGCACGTGCGCGGCCGTCGCCGCCGGCGCCGTGTCGAGTCGGATCAGCCACCGGCCCGAGAGCGCCACGGCCACCGGCAGCATCAAACCGGTGACCACGATCGCGGGGCGCTCGCCGATGAGCGCGATCAGGGCCGGCGCGCCGATCGAGCCGATCCCGATGGCGGCCAGCATGATGCTCTCGAGGACGCCGAACACGCGCCCGATCACGTGGGCCGGCGCGGCCCGCTGCAGGAGCGTGATCGCGGCCACGTCGACCACCGTGTTGCCGGCGCCGATACCGGCCAGGAGCACGACCACGACCAGCGTGCTGCTGGAGAGGCCGACCAGGGCGATGCCGAACCCCCACACCAGCACGCCCACGGCGAACGCCAGCGCGAGCCTGCGCCCGGCCGCCAGCCCCGCGGCGGCGACGCCCCCCAGGATCCCGCCGACCCCGAAGGCCGAGTCGAGGTAGCCCACCCCGGCGTTGCCGATGTGCAGCTGCTCCAGCGCGAGCACGACCGTGAACACGCCCAGCGCGCCGGCCGCCGCCGCCTGCAGCGCGTAGACGCCGACCACCGTGGCCAGGACCGGGGTGCCCATGAGCGCCCGGAAGCCCGCGGTCGCGGTGCCGATCAGGCCGTCGCCGTCCCCGGCCTCGCCTTCGGCGAGCGGCGCGGGCGGCCGGGCCGGCTCGGGGACGAGCGCGACCAGCGCCGCCGACCACACGAGTACGGCCGCACAGATGACGAACACCGTGCTCGGCCCGGTCACCGCGAGCAGCAGGCCGCCGATCCCCGGCCCGAGGAAGATCGCCGCGCTCTCGATCGTGACGGCGACCGCATTGGCCGCCGTGAGCTCCTCCGGCGTGCGCGCGAGCGCCGGCAGGAGCGACGCCTGGGCGGGCCGAAACGCGGTGGCGACCACGGCGATGAGGCAGGCAGTGGCGAAGATGACCACCACCCCGGCCGAGTCGCGCACCTCCCACGCCAGGCAGAGGACGAGCGCGGCGCGGATGAGGTCGGTCGCGACCATCACGCGCCGGCGCGAGCCGCGGTCGGCGACGATGGCCGTGAACGGGGCGAAGACGGCCGACGCGGCCATGCGCAGCAGCATCAGGAGGCCGACTCCGGTGGCGCCGCCGCCGTGCCGGTAGGCCACGACCGAGAGCGTGACCAGGAACGCGACGTTTCCGGTCATCGACGCCGCCCAGGCCACCTGCAGCCGGCGCAGGGCCGGATTCGCGAGCACGTCGCGCAGGGCTCTCAGCGTCTCGCGCATCGGGTGGGCGATTGTACCGATCGAGACAGGATTTGCCGGGTGTGGGAAGATTCCGGGTACGGCCACCGTCTGGTGGGAACACGGACCCCGTACAGGAGGACACACGGTGGGAGACGAGCGAGATCGCACGAAGATGACGGATGAGCCCGACGTCGAGGCACACCGCACCAAGCTGCACCCGGACGACGCGGAGAAGAAGGACGACGACGGCGACGATGACGCGCCCGACGTCGAGGCGCACAGGCACATTCACAGGTAGCCCCGGCCGGTGGCGCCGCCGCCGGCGCGGCGGCGCCACCGCTTCGAGCCCCCCGGTTCGCTAGCATCGCCGCAGAGTGAGCGAGCCTGCGGCCGACGAACCCCTCCCCGCCTACGCCGTCGACCGGACGGCGGTGCGGCACCTGCGCGGCGCCCGGGCATGGCCGGCCGGCGTCACGCGCGAATGGGCGCTGGGCGGCTCGACCGGCCGCGGCGCCCGAGTCTGCGTGGTCGACAGCGGGATCGAGGCCGGCCATCCGCGTGTGGGCGAGGTGACGACGGCGATGGCGGTCTCGATCGTGGACGACGAGGTCGTGATCGAGCCCGACAGCGAGGGCGACCTGTGCGGTCACGGCACCGCCTGCGCCGGCATCATCCGCCAGATCGCGCCCGACTGCGAGCTCGCGAGCGTGCGGGTGCTCGGCGAGGGCTTCGTCGGCAGCGGGCCGGTGCTGGTCGAGGGCCTGCGGTGGGCGATCGCGCAGGGCTACGACGTCATCAACATGAGCCTCTCCACCACGAAGCGCAAGTTCGTCGAGGAGCTGCACGATCTGGCCGACGCGGCCTACTTCCGCCGCAGCATCGTCGTCGCGTCCGCCCACAACATGCCCGTCGCGAGCTATCCCTGGCGGTTCTCGTCGGTGATCTCGGTGGCGAGCCACGAGCTGGAGGACCCCCTGGCCTACTACCGCAACCCCGATCCCCCGGTCGAGTTCTTCGCCCGCGGCGTCGACGTCAGCGTCGCCTGGACGGGCGGCGTCAGCATGCGATCGACCGGCAACAGCTTCGCCACGCCGCACATCACCGGCATCTGCGCCCTGATCCGGGCGAAGCACCCCGATCTCACCCCCGCCGAGGTGAAGACGCTGCTCGGCCTCACCGCCGCCAACGCCGGAGCCGACGGTGAGTGACGCCGACACGCGCCTGCGCGACGCCGTGGCCGCGGGCGTCCTTGCCGACGACGCCACCCACGCGGCGCTTCTGGGATCGATCGTGCAGGTCGCCCGCGCCATCTTCCACGCCCGCGCGGCCAGCGTGCTCCTGCTCGACGAGGCCGCCGGCGAGCTGGTGTTCGAGGCGGTCGTGGGCGAGGGCGAGGACACGCTGGTCGGACAGCGCTTCCCCGCCTCGAAGGGCATCGCCGGATGGGTGCTGAACACCCGCCAGCCGCTCGTCATCACCGACGTGACCTCCGACCCGCGCTTCTCGGCCGACACGGCGGCATCGACCGGCTACGTGCCGAAGGGGATCATGGCCGTGCCGCTCCTGCACGGCGAGGAGGCGCTCGGCGTGCTCGAGGTGCTCGACCGCCCGGCCGACGCGCGCTTCAGCATCGAGGAGGTCGACCTGCTCGGGCTCTTCGGCATCCAGGCCGCGGCGGCGCTCGCGCTGATCCGGCGGGCGCGCCTGGCGGCGGCGGCGCTCCGGGACGAGGGCGGCGACCTGCGGGCGCTGGGCCAGATCGCCGGTCGCGTGGCCGCACTCGGCGACGACCGCACCGCCGCCGACTTCCTGACCGCGCTCGACGCCCTGCTGGCACGCACCCAGGAGCAATGACGATCGAGCTCCTCTACTGGGAGGGCTGCCCCTCGCACCCGCAGGCGCTCGCGGAGCTGCGCACCGCGCTTGGGGAGCTCGGCCGGCCTGATGCCGAGGTCACCATGCGCCGCGTCGAGACCGAGGCCGACGCGGAGCGGCTCGGGTTCTGCGGGTCGCCGACGATCCGCGTGGACGGCGTCGATCCGGTGCCGCCGCCCGCGGACGAGCCGACCGGGCTCACCTGCCGCGTCTACCGGCTGGCCGACGGGCGCTACTCGCCGACCCCCGATCCCGGCCTGCTGCGCGAGGGGCTCGCGCGACTGATCCGCCGCCGGGCCGCAGCGAGGTGCCCGCGATGACGCCCCGCCCCGGCGACGCCGTGCCCGGCTTCACCCTGCCCGACACCGACGGCGTGCCCGTCCCGCTGCAGGCCGGCGCGGCCGCGACCGTGGTCGTCTTCACGTGCAACCACTGCCCCTACGCGCTCGCCTGGCACGGCCGCATCGAGGCCGTCGCGCGCGACTACGCCGGCCGGGGCGTGCGCACGCTCCAGATCTGCAGCAACGACGCCGAGCGCTACCCGCGCGACGCCCCCGCCGCGATGCGCGCGCGGGTGCAGGCGGGCGAGTTCTCCGGGCCGTACCTGCACGACGCGACCCAGGAGGTGGCGCGAGCGTGGGGCGCGCGGGTGACGCCCGACGTGTTCGTCGTCGACTCCGCCGGGCGGCTGGCCTACCGCGGGGCGCCGGATGCCGATCACCGCGACGAGTCGCTTCAGGCCGCCCACGTGCGCGCCGCCCTCGACGCCGTCCTCGCGGGCAGCCCGGTCGCCGAGCCGCTGACCGACCCGGTCGGCTGCTCGATCAAGTGGCGGGCGTGACTCCGAAGCGACGATAACCTGCCGCCATGCGGTACCGGCCACTCGGGCACACCGGCGTCGAGGTCAGCACGCTCTGCCTGGGCACGATGCTGTTCGGGCCATGGGGCAATCGCGACCACGACGAGTCGATCCGCATCATCCACCGGGCGCTCGACGCGGGCATCAACTTCGTCGACACGGCCGACGTCTACGCGGCCGGCGAGTCCGAGCAGATCGTCGGCAAGGCCCTGCGCGGCCGCCGCGACGACGTCATCCTCGCGACCAAGTTCCACGGGCCGATGGGCGACGACCGCAACCGCCGCGGCAACTCCCGCCGCTGGATCATGCGCGCCGTCGATGACAGCCTGCGCCGCCTCGGCACCGACTGGATCGACCTCTACCAGGTGCACCGGCCCGAACCGGACACCGCCATCGACGAGACGCTGGGCGCGCTCACAGACCTCGTCCGCGCGGGCAAGGTGCGCTACCTGGGCAGCTCGACGTTCCCCGCCCACGCGATCGTCGCCGCCCAGTGGACGGCGCAGCGGCGCGGGCGCGAGCGGTTCGTGTGCGAGCAGCCGCCGTACTCGATGCTCGTGCGCGGCATCGAGGCCGACGTCCTGCCGGTGTGCCGCAGCCACGGCATGGGCGTGATCGCGTGGAGCCCCCTGGCCGGCGGCTGGCTGTCGGGCCGCGCCGACGTCACCGCCCCGGGCAGCAACCGGGCCGAGCGCATCCCGGCCCGCTTCGACATGTCGATCCCCGCCAACCAGGCCAAGCTGGAGGCGGCCGCCGCGCTCGCCGAGGTGGCGCAGTCCGCGGGCCTTGCGCCGATCCACATGGCGCTCGCGTTCGTCATCAACCACCCGGCGGTGACCGCCGCGATCATCGGCTCCCGCACGATGGAGCAGCTCGAGAGCCAGCTCGGCGCGGCCGACGTCGACCTCGACGCGGCGGTGCTCGACCGCATCGACGCGATCGTCGCCCCCGGCACGAACCTGAACCCGGCCGACGCCGGCTACACCCCACCCAGCATCGCCGACCCGGCGCAGCGCCGGCGATGAGCCTGGCGGGCGCCGGGGTGCGGGGCTCGCACCGGCTCGCAGACCTGCGCACGGCGTCGATCCCGATCGCGCAGACGGCGGTCGCCGCCGGCGCCTCGTGGTGGATCGCAACCGACGTCCTCCACCACGTCTCACCCCTGTTCGCGCCGATCTCGGCCATCATCGCCCTGGGGCTGAACGCCGGCTACCGCACCCACCGCGCGGTCGAGATGGTGCTCGGCGTCTCGCTTGGCGTCCTCATCGGCGATGCGCTGATCGACGTCATCGGCACGGGCGCGCTGCAGATGGGCCTCGCCGTGCTCCTGGCGATGAGCGCCGCCGTCCTCCTGGGCGGTGGTGCGCTGCTCGCGTCCCAGGCCGCGATCTCCTCCGTGCTCGTGGCGGCGCTCCTGCCCTCGTCGCACGGGCTGCCGCCGCCGCGGCTCATCGACACCCTGCTCGGAGGCGCGGTCGGCCTGGCGGTGCTCGCGCTCGCCCCGGGCAACCCGACCCGGCTCGCCCGGCGGACGGGCGAGCCGCTGGTCGCCGAGCTGGCCGACGCGCTCGACGCGGTGGCCGCGTCGCTCGAGCGGCGCGATCGTGACGGCGCCGAGGCCGCTCTCGCGCGGCTGCGGGCGCTCGACGCGCTCTCGTCCCAGTTCGCCGAGGACATCGGCCGGCTACGCGAGACGGTGCGGATCGCACCGACGAACTGGTACTCGCGGCCCGCGATCGAGCGCCTGGCCGTGGCCGTGCCGCAGCTCGATCACGCGGTGCGCAACGCCCGCGTCCTCGCGCGCGCGGCGCGGCGGGCCATCGACCTCGAGCCCGCCGTCCCGGCCGACCTCACGGCGTCGGTGCGGCTGCTCGCGAGCGCGGCGGGGACGATCTTCGCCCGGGTGCTCGAAGGCACGCCGCCCGCCCGCGAGGTCGAGCTCCTGCTCGACGCCGCCGCGACGGCCACGCACGCTCTCGATGCGGGGGCGAGCCTCTCGACCGGGGCGCTGGCCGGGCAGGTGCGCTCGATCGCGCTCGACCTGCTGCTCGCCGTCGGCACGCCGCCCGACGAGGCCGCGCGCTCGGTGCGCAGGGCGTCGCTCGCGCCCGTGTCGTAACCGGGGCCAGGCCCCGGTCAGTACACGTCCGGGACGAAGGTCTGCTCGTCCATCGGGGGGCGCACGTAGGCGGTCTTGTCGCGCGGTGGCAGATCGAGCGGCGCCGGCGTCAGGTCCTCGTACTCGACGAGCGAGAGCAGGTGGGCGATGCAGTTCAGGCGGGCGCGGCGCTTGTCGTCGGCCTGGACGACGTACCAGGGCGCGTGCTTGATGTCGGTGTAGCGGAACATCTCGTCCTTTGCCCGTGAGTAGTCCACCCAGCGCGCCCGTGACTGCAGATCCATCGGCGAGAGCTTCCACCGCCGCATCGGGTCGCGGACCCGGGCCTGGAAGCGGCGCTCCTGCTCCTCGTCCGAGACCGAGAACCAGTACTTGATGACCTTGATGCCCGAGCGCACGAGCATCCGCTCGAACTCGGGGCACGAGCGCATGAACTCCTCGTACTCGAGCTCGGTGCAGAACCCCATCACCCGCTCGACCCCGGCCCGGTTGTACCAGGAGCGGTCGAAGAGGACGATCTCGCCGCCCGCCGGCAGGTGGGGCACGTAGCGCTGGAAGTACCACTGCGTCCGCTCTCGCTCGGTCGGCGCGGGCAGCGCCACCACCCGGCAGATGCGCGGGTTCGTGCGCTCGGCGATGCGCTTGATCACGCCGCCCTTGCCGGCCGCATCGCGGCCCTCGAAGATGACGATCACCTTGAGGCCGGTGGTGCGCACGTACTCCTGCATGATCACGAGCTCGCGCTGAAGCTTCAGCAGCTCCTCGTCGAAGCGCTTGCGCTCGAGCTTCGGCCGCTTGGCGGCGTCGCCGGAGGGCTGCGACGCCACCTCAGGCGGTGACGTTCACGTGCCGGAACTGGCTCCATGCGACCGTGGCGCCGGCCTTCTGGGTCGTGCCGACGCGCCAGAAGTACGTGCCGGGCTTGACCGCCTTGCCGCCGTCGGTCTTCCCGCACCAGCCGAAGGTGTGGTTGCCGGCCTTCACGTCGCGCAGGCGCGTGTGCTTGACCGCCCGGGCCGTGGCGGACTCGTTGTGGGTGATGCGCAGGATCACCTTGTGCCGCAGGCTCAGAAGCGCGTAGGGCAGCTTCGTGCAGCGGGGCGCAGCGGTGGCCGTCAGCGAGATCGTCGGTGGCTGCGCGGGCGTGGTCGTGACCGCAAACGCGGTCGCCGGAGCGACCAGGAGCATGACGGTGGCAATGATGAACCGGTGCATGTGGACCTCCGCTGGTCGTGGTACGCCCGTAACCCAAAACCATGGTAGCGCCCCGCGGTCTGTGCTAGAGATACCCCGATCGGGTGGGCCAACGAGGGGGACAGTCGTGATGAGGATCGTGTGCGCAATCGCCGTCGCGCTCCTGTGTGTCTGGCCGGCGACGGCAGGGGCCGAATCGCCGCCGACGCCGGCGAGCCAGACCGCGTGCGGCTCGGCTGCCGCAACGCCGGCCGCGATCACGAAGGTGCTGCAGATCGTGCTCGAGAACACCGACTTCGGCCAGATCATCGGCTCCACGCAGGCGCCGAACACAAACGCGCTCGCGGCCGCGTGCGCGCTGGCCACGAACTATCACGGCATCCAGTTCCCGAGCCTGCCGAACTACATCGCGCTGACATCCGGGCAGGTGCCGCCCGCGATCGCCGGCGACGGCGTGAAAGGGGTCGACTGCCAGCCGAGCCCGACCTGCCAGAGCACCGACCCGAGCATCTTCACCCAGATCGGCGCGGCGGCCGCGGCCGCCCCCGACCCGGCGACGGCGCCGACCTGGCGCACCTACGCCGAGAGCATGCCGGCCAACTGCGGCCTCGTGAACTCCGGTGACTACGCGGCCCGGCACAACCCCGCCGTCTACTACCCGAATGACGCGGCGGCGTGCGCCGTCGACGACGTGCCGTCAGGCACGCCGGCCGCCGGCGCGTTCGCGACCGACCTGGCCGCGGGGACGCTCCCGAGCTACGGGCTCTTCATCCCCAACCTGTGCAACGACGGCCACAACTCCTGCGGCGGCGTTCCGCGCGTCGCCGAGGAGGACGCCACCATCGCCGCGTGGATGCCGCAGATCCTGGCCTCGCCCGACTACCAGAGCGGCCACCTGCTGGTCGTGATCACCGCCGACTCGAGCGCCTCGGCCTCGAACGGGAACCTGCTGGCGACGGTGCTCATCAACCCCGACGTCCTCGCCGGGACGCAGGTCGCCACCCGGTTTGACCACTACTCGCTGCTGCGCCTCGACGAGGAGCTGCTCGGCCTGCCGCCGCTCGCAAACGCCGCGGATGCGACCGACATGGCGCCGGCGTTCAACCTGCCGCTGCCCGCTCCGCCGGCGCCGCCGCCGATGCCGTAGCGCAGCGCGTCGCGCATCACGCTCCGAGGCGGAGCCGGGCACCTACGATGCCGACATCGACAGGCGGGGACGGGTGGGCGGAGTCCGAGCACGAACCGATGTGAGCGCGCACGGGGGGCGCCCTGACGCCGCCGACAGCCCGGCCTCCATCCGGGAGCGCGGCGCCGTCGGCGCCGCGCTGCTCACGGTGCGCGCGGCCGCCGCGCAGATCGTCGCGTTCCTCGGCACGCTCGTCCTGGCGCACCAGCTCCTGCCGAACGCCTTCGGGGTGGTGGCCTTCGGGACGACCGTGATCACGATCGGCAACTTCTTCGCCGACGGAGGCCTGGGCGCGGCCCTGGTGCGCAAGCCGACCGACCCCACCACCGAGGAGCTGCGGACGCTGCTCGCGCTGCAGCTCACGGTGGCGGGCGTGATCGCGGCCGGTCTGGTGGCGGTCGGATCCCAGGCGGGCACCGTCGGCGCTGTGACGGCCGTCATGGCGGTCTCCCTGCCGCTGTTGGCCCTGCGCGCGCCGCATGCGATCGTCCTCGAGCGGGCGCTCGAGTACCGCCCCATCGCCTCGATCGAGTTCACCGAGTCGCTGGCCTACTACGGCTGGGCCATCGCCACGGTCGCCATCGGCTGGGGCGTGTGGGGCCTCGCCTCGGCGGCGATCGTGCGTGCGCTCGCCGGATCGGTGCTGATGGCGATGGCGTCGCCGCTGCCCATGCTGACGCCGCGGCTGACGCGCGGCACTCTGCGCGAGATGCTCGCGTTCGGGGTCGGGTTCCAGGCGGTGGGGCTCGCGGCGCTCGCCCGCAACCAGGGCGTGAACCTCGTTGTCGCCGCGACGGGCGGGACGCAACTGCTCGGCTTCTGGTCGTTAGCGAACCGGCTCATGCAGGTGCCGTTCTGGCTGTTCATGGCGCTCTGGCGGGTGTCCTACCCGACGATGGCCCGGCTGCGCGCGCTCGGCGAGGACACGCGCCGCACGGTCGAACGGCTCGCGCGCGCTGACGGCGCTTGCCTCGGGGGCGATGCTCGCCCCGCTCGCCGCCTCGGCCCACTACCTGATCCCGGCCATGTTCGGCGCCCGCTGGACCTCCGCCGCCGACCCGCTGCCGTGGGCGAGCGCCGGGCTCGTGGTGGCCGGGCCCATTTCCGTCGCCGCCGCGGGGTACCTCTACTCCGAACGCGATGTGCGCACTCCCCTCTATGCCACGATCACAAACGGCGCCGTCTGGGTCGCGCTGACCGCGGTGCTGCTCGGGCCGATGGGGGTCGCGGGCGTCGGCGCGGCCTGGATGGTGGCGTCCTGGACCGAGGCGGTCATGTTCGCCCGCGCGCTGCGGCGGCGGGCGGATGTGGAAGTCGAGCGGTTCGTGGTCGTACCGGTCGGTGTGGCGCTCGTGTCCGCCGTCGCCGCCTACGCCCTGCGGCCGCCCTTCACGAGCGGCCTCGCATGCGGCATCGTGACTGCCACCGTTGCCCTCGCCGTCTATCTGGGCCTGAGCCTCGTCGTCAACCGGGCCGATCTCGTGGCCGTGACCAGACGGATGCGGTCGCTGCGATGAGCACCCCGCGCAGCGACGACGCCCGGCCGCTGCGGGCACCGCTCTTCCTCGTGGGCTGCGAGCGGTCGGGGACGACCCTCCTGCGGCTCATGCTCGACCACCACCCCGAGATCGCATTCGAGAAGGAGTTCGACTTCGCGGTCGAGCGCGTGTCCGCATCGGGCGAGACCCCGTCGCTCGACCACTATCTGGACTGGATCGGCACGGTGAGGGGCGTGGACTACGCCATCGACCCGAGCCTGGGCTACCGCGAGCTCGTGAACGACTTTCTGCGCCAGAAGCAGGCCGCCTCCGGAGGCAAGCCGCTCGTCGGCGCCACCGTCCACCGTAGCTTCGACCGCCTGCGCCACCTGTGGCCGGACGCCCGCTACATCCACCTCGTGCGCGACCCGCGCGACGTGGCCCGGTCGGTCGTGCAGAAGGGCTGGGCGGGGAACGTGTACCAGGCCGCGGAGTTCTGGATAAAGGCCGAGCGCTGCTGGGATGCCCTCGGCTCACACCTCTCGGCGGACGATTTCATCGAGATCCATTACGAGGACCTCGTGCTGCGAACGGAGTCCGTGCTGGCGGCGATCTGCCGGTTCATCGGAGTCGACTACTCACCGGAGATGCTCAACTACGGAGTCGACGCGCCGCAGTATCCCCCACCCGACCCGGCACTCGTCACGCAGTGGAGGACGAAGCTCCCGGCGCGCGACTTGGGGCTCGTCGAGTCCCGGACGGCCGGCCTGATGCAGACGCGCGGCTACGCCCCGAGCGGTCACCCGCTCCCGGCGATCGGCCCGGTCCGGCATGAGTTGCTCCTGGCAGCCGCCCGAGTGCGAAACGTTCGTACCAGGCTCGACATCTTCGGCCCTTGGCTCGTCACGACGGACGTGCTCGGCCGCCGCCTCGGGCTGCGACGCTTGGCGCGATACGCCAAGCACGGGATCAACGCCGTGGAGCAGAGCCTGATCGATCAGGAGACGGCCGGAGTACGCGCGCCTTCGGCCAACATCGCTCCGGTCCGAGCGCCGCACGCACCCAACGACGACTGACCGGGGGCGCGGCACTAGCGGCGTAGCGTGTGGAGGAGCGGAAGCGTGCGGTCGCGCGCCTCGGTCATCGCCCGTCGTGCGACCGGCCACGCCCGCGGGCGCCAGTCACGCAAGGTCGCAGGTGCCACGTCGCCCGGCGCGTCTATGCGGATCCGTAGCCCGTCGGTTGTCGCCGGATTGGCGACGACGACCGTTCCCCCGCCGTCGGGACGAAGGCGGACGTCGTGCGGCATCCCGTCCACCACGACCCGGAGGGCATCGCGCGCGCCGAAGGTCCGCGGGATCTCGATCTCGATTGTCGGAGCGGCGGGCCGGCGAATGCGCAGGTCGCGTGAGAAAGGTGTCACCGTGGCCACTGCGCCCTCGACGCGGCACTCCGCGCTCGCTCGGGCGATGGATGCGAGCGACATCCAGCGCACATCGCCGAGCTCCGCGGCACGGGCCGCCGCGGCTCGCAGCGGTGCGAGGCCGTGGCGGAGGTCGCCATGATGGCAGTAGACGATCAGCGGTTGGCCGAGGAATGCGCGGAACACCAGGTCGTCGAGGCTCCGGCCCAGCGGGTAGCGCGGGAGCACGGGCAGACCGCCGCCCCCCATCTGAGCCGGCAGCCACCCGCCGAGGCGCCATCGGAGATGGTCCGAGAACCCTTCCCATGGAAAGGGTCGGGACGCCGCGAGCCCGAGAAACCCGCACCGGAAGAGCGCCTCCAGGGTCTGCTCGCTGCAGCCTCCGTGGGGCGGGCACATCAAGCGGTCGATCCGGATCCCGGCACGCGGCTCGAACCTGGCCACGCGAGCCGCAGCGGACATGATCATCCGCTCCGCCGCCGCCGCGCTTCGGCGTCGCTCGAGCTCCCTGTGCACGTGATCGTTTCCGTGCACGACAAGCGAGAGCTCGGCAGGGTACTCGCGGAAGACTCCCACAGCACGGCGCCCCGGCAGCAGCAGGTCGAGCGGGATCGTGGCCACGGCGACGTGGTATCCACAGTCGCGGGCATCGTGCGCGAGCTCGCGGAAGCGCACGTGCCCGTAGGAGGAGAAGCGGAGGTTCGGATCGTCGATCACGAAGCACGCGCGGAGGGGCGGAGTCTGCCCCGAGTCGCCGAGCGCGATCCGACGCACGAACTGGACGACCGGCAGCAGCGACCAGAACCGGCCCGCGGTCAGGTGGTCGCGCAGGAACTCGTGCTCGCCGAGCGCGTCTGGAACGGCGCTCACGACCTGGCAGTCGCCTTCGCGCGGGTCACTCTGCGCCCAGATCGGTCTGCCTCCGGCGAGCGCGAGCGCCCGGCCGCCGGCGGGGATCGCCACGGCCGGCGGCGGTCGGCGGCCGTGCTCGACGAGCCGCTGCCCGTGCAGCGCGCGGTGGAGCCCGTCGTCGCGGGGGAACGTGACCGTGAACGAGGCGTCACGCTCATCCTCGGCGCCCGGCCCCTGGAGCACGAGACACGGCCCGGCGAGGCGCTGCGGCCGGCGCCCGCCCGGAAAGACGATCGCCCCGCTCGCCGCGCCACTGCCGGGGTCGTCCGCGTCGGCGAACCGCACCGGGTAGGCCTCCTCGAACGCTGCCAGCAGCGGCGCGTGGCGCGCCCTCGCCTCCGCCGGGATGATCGCAACCGTCTGCCTCGGGTCGCCGGTCACATCGGGCTGAGGATATCCTTGTGCGAGCGGCCGATTCGCATCACGGAGGTAACCTTGCTGGGCGAGGTCGACTGGAGCCTGACCGGGCTCCGCGCGAAGGCCGTTTCGGCGTCGGAGCCCCTGGGGGCGCTCGCCTGGTTCGCGGCGACGCTCGCTGCTGCCGCGCTCGCCGGCGCGATGGTGGGCAGGGGCGAGATCAAGTTTGCGATCTTACCCGTGGGAGCTCTGGTCGCCGTCGTCTTTGCCCGGGTGCCGGCAGCCGGGTATGTCGCGATCCTCTGGAGCGTCGGTACGGCGATCGACATGCTCGCGCTCCCCGAGGTGGGGGTCTCGTCGCTTCGGTTCGAGCCGGCCGAGGTGCTGCTCTGGATCGCGCTCGGATGCCTGTTGTTCCTGCCCAGCGACGTCCGCCGCGCAGTGCGCAGCGTGGCGGTGCGGCGAGAGAGCATCACCTTGGCCGTCTTCCTGTTGGCCGTGATCGCCGGGGTGGCCGTCGGGGCGGAGCACGGGTCGAGCGTGCACAAGGCCGCGCTCGACATGCGGCTCATGCTCTTCTATGCGGCGTTCTGGCCGGCGCTGGCCGCGCTCGCGCGCGGGCGCACCGTGGTGTTCCGGCTCATCTCGGCCGGCGTCGTCGTGGTCGTGGTCCTCCAGGTGCTGCAGGTGCTCGCCGGACAGTCGACCAGCTTCTTCCTGATCGCGCCGCAGGACGTGACGTCGTCGCTCACCTCCGACGTGACCGGGATCCTGCGCGTGCGCCCACCCGGGCTCACCACCGTGTACATCGCCTCCGCGTTCGCGCTCGCGCGTGTGATCTGGGGACCGGCGCGGGGGCGGCTGGTCGGATGGGGGATGGTTACGGTGACGCTCACCGGAGTCATCCTGAGCCTGAACCGCAACATGCTGCTCGGGCTCACGATCGGGCTCTGCGCCGCGGCGGTCGTCGTCCCGCAGAGACATCGGTTCGTCGTCACGGCTGCCGCCGTCGCGATGGTGCTCTCTGGATTCGTCCTGCTCGCGCAGGGCTCCGCCCTCGAGTCGAACCCGATTGTCTCGCGGGTCGCAAGCATCACCAACGTCTCGCAGCTGCAGGCAACGACGCTCGCCGACCGCTACTACGAGAACCGCATCGCGCTGCAGCGGATCCATGCGCATCCGATCTCCGGGCTCGGCTGGGGGCCGGACTACGGGGCAATGCTCCTGAGCTCCGACGCCGGCTTCCTGGTGAGCCAACCCCGCCAGTTCATGCACGAGCAGTACCTGTGGATCTGGATGCGGGCCGGACTCCTCGGCCTGGTCGCCCTGATCACGATGCTCGCTCTTGGGATCTGGAACGGCGCCCGCTGGTCCCGGGCACGGCACGGGAAGGACGACGCCTGGCTGGGGGCGGGGGTCGTCGTGGCCCTGGTAGCCATGGCCGCCAGCTCAAATGTCGCCATCTACCTCACGCCGCCCGACTCGACCGTGCCCCTCGTCGGAGTGCTCGCGCTCGCGGCCGTGATGCGGCGCGATCTCGCGCGCCGATGACGGGAGGCGGCATGCGGATCGACGTCGTCGTCGTCAACTTCCATAGCGCCACGCTGATCGGACGGGCGATCGCAGTCGCCCGCGGGCTGGCCGGCGCCAACGCGGGGGTGATCGTGGTTGACAACTCGCCGGGCGACGGCGCGGCCGCCGCGGCGCGCGCGGCCGCGCCGGAGGCGACGATCATCGCGAACCGCCGAAATCGCGGCTACGCCGCGGCGGTGAACCAGGCCGTCGCGATCTCGCGTGCCCAGGTCGTGCTCCTGCTGAACCCGGACGTGGAGCGCATCTCGGGGAGCCGGGTGACGGTGGAGGAGGCGTTCGCCGAGCCGCGCGTCGCGGCGGTCGTCCCGCGGCTCGTCGACACCGACGGAGGGCTCCAGCCGGGCTGCATCCGCGCGCCGCGGCCGTTCGACATGGTCTCCGAGGACGTCGCGCTGGCGCAGCGCTTTCCGCGCTGGCAGCGGCCGCGCCGCTACCGCATGCTCGACTGGGACCAGCGCGACCCGCGGCCGGTCGACGCCGCCACAGGCGCGTGCCTCTTCCTGCGCCGCTCGGCGCTCGCCGACGTCGGGCCGTTCGACGAGCGCTTCTTCGTCTACTACGAGGAGACCGACTGGCTGATCCGGGCGAAGCGCCGCGGCTGGCGGACGGTGTTCCTGCCGAGCGTCGAGGCCATGCACGCGTCGGGATCGAGCTCGCCCGGCGTCCGCTCGCACCGATCCCTCCTGCTGCTCGAGAGCCAGCACCGCTACGCCCGCAAGCACTTCGGGCCGGTCACCGCCGTCCTCCTGCGATCGGCGCTCGCCGGGCTCGACGCGGCCCGCCTCGTCCGCCACGCCGGCGCCGGCGGCGCCGAGCGTAGGGCGCAGGCGCGCGATCGCATCCGCGTCCACGTCACGATGCGGGCTCCCCGCCCCTCCTGAACCGCGGGTGGACGTCTCCTTCACAGGCTCGCCGGAGGGCATCGACGCCGCGGAGTGGCGGCGGCTCGCCGAGCGCGCCGGGCACGTCTTCGCCACGCGCGAATGGCTGCTCACCTGGTGGCGGCATCGGGGGAGAGGCGGCCGGCCCATGGTCGCAGTCGCCCGGGCAGACGGCGCGGCGGCCGCCATCGTGCCGCTCGATGTGTGGTGGGGGCGCGGCCTGCCCGTCCTGCGCTTCGCCGGCCACGGTCCGAGCGACCAGCTTGGCCCGATCTGCGCGCCGGGTCGCGATCCGGCGGCGGCCGCCGCCGTCGCCGCAGCGATCGACGCCATCCCCCTGCGCCGCTTCGTGCTGCTGGCCGAGCACGTTTTCGGCGGCCAGGACTTCGGCGCGCTCACCGGCGCCCGCCCGCTCTACCGAGAGCCGAGCCCGGTGCTGCGGTTCGAGCACGCCACGTGGGACGAGCTCCTGCAGGGGCGGGGGCGAAACTTCCGCCAGCAGGCGCGCCGCTTCCCGCGCAAGCTCGGCGAACTCGGAGCGGTGTCCTACCGCATCGCCGCCGACCCCGACCGGCTCCAGCGTGACATGGACACCCTGTTTCGGCTGCACCGGGAGCGATGGAACGGCGCCGAGACACCCTTCCTGCGGGCATCAGCCTTTCATCGTGAGTTCGCCGCCCAGGCGCTCGCGCAGGGATGGCTGCGGCTGTGGTTCCTCGAGATTGGCGGCAAGCCCGTCGGCGCGTTGTATGGCTTCCGGTTCGCGGGCGCCGAGTCGGCGTACCAGGCCGGCAGGGATCCCGCGTTCCGCGATCAGCCGGTCGGGTTCGTGCTGCTCGCGCACGTCGTGCGGGAGGCGTTGGCCGAGGGGATGGGCGAGTTCCGCCTCCTACGCGGCGGCGCGGCCTACAAGGCCCGGTTTGCGAACGACGACCCGGGTCTCCAGACGTACGGTCTCGCGCGCGGGGCCTCGGCTCAGGCGCTGCTCTCGGCCGCCCTCGCCGCGCGTGGGAGGTCATTGGGCCTGCGGCGGATTCTCGACTGGTTCTAGGTCGACCCTGGCATAGCCCGCGCGCGCGGGGTTGCCGGCCACGGTCGTCCCGGGGAGAACGTCTCGCGTCACGACCGCGCCCGCGCCCACGAGCGCCCGGGCGCCGATGCGAACGCCGGCCAGGATGACGGCGCCGGAGCCAATCGCCGCGCCGCGCTCGACCGTCGTGCCCTCCAGCTCCCAGTCGGCCGCCGACTTCAGCTCGCCCGCGGCGGTGACCGCGCCCGGAGCGCGGTCGTTGATGAACATCACGCCGTGCCCGACGAACACCTCGTCCTCGATCACGATCCCGTCGCACACGAACGTGTGGCTCTGGATCTTGCAGCGCTGCGCCGATCACGGCGCCGCGCTGGACCTCGACGAACGGCCCGATCCGGGTACCGGCGCCGATCGTGCACCCGTACAGGTTTGTGAACGAGTGCACGAACACGTCCGCCCCGAACTCGACATCGGCGATCAGCCGATACGGAGCCTCGTTCGCCGGCTCAGTGGCCACGGCCAAAGTACCTCCCGACCGAGTCGGTGACCCACTCGAGCTGTTCCTCCGAGATGCCCGGGAAGATCGGCAGCGACACGAGCTCCTCCGCCAGCCGCTCGGCAATCGGGAACGCACCCGCGCGGTGACCCAGGTCCGCGTATGCCGGTGACAGGTGTGGAGGCCGGGCGTAGTGGCGCCCAGTTTGGATGCCGCGTCCGGCCAGGAACGCACGCAGTCCGTCGGCATGGGCCGTGCGCACCGGGTACAGGTGCCACACCGGCCGGCTGCCGGCGGGCACCGGCGGGCAGCGGATGTCGCCGACGCCCTCGAGCCCGGCCGTATAGAACTCGGCGACCTCGCGCCGGTTCTGATTCCACCCGTCGAGGAGCGGCAACTTTCGCAACAGCACCGCCGCCTGAAGCGTGTCCAGCCGGGCCGTGTACCCGATCCGCTCCGAGACGTAGCGCTCGCGCTCGCCGTGCTGGCGCAGGGCGCGCGCGCTCGCGGCGAGCGCGGGGTCGTCGGTGACGAGGGCACCGGCGTCGCCAAAGGCGCCCAGGTTCTTGGTCGGGTAGAAGCTGAAGGCGGCCGCGGCGGCGGAATCGCCCGGGCGATGATCGTCGCGCGTCGCGCCGTGGGCCTGGCAGGCGTCCTCCAGGATCGCGAGCCCGCTCCGCGCCGCCAGCTCCCGCAGCCGGCGCACGTCGGCCATCTGGCCGAACAGGTGCACGGGCAGAATCCAGCGGGTGCGCGGGCCGACGGCAGCCGCGGCGGCGTCGGGGTCGAGGTTGTAGTCGCGCTCGCTCACATCGGCCACCACCGGCGTCGCGCCGGCCTGGCTGACGGCCTCGAACGTGGCGATGAACGTCTGCGCGGGGACGATCACCTCGTCGCCCGACTCCGCCCCCGCGGCGATCAACGCAAGCCGCAGAGCATCGAGCCCGCTCGAGGTGCCGACACACTCGCGTGCTCGGCAAAAGGCGGCGAATGCCCGCTCGAAGCGCTCAACGTGGTGGCCGTTGGTGAACTCGCCGCTCGCAATGATCGCGGCGACGTCGGCCAGCACATCCCGCTCGACCGCAGCGCCCATATACGAGAGGTCAACGAGCGGGAGAGATCGGGCCCGAGTTTGGGTCATGGGGACACGGCCTCCTCAAACCGACGACGGTGGTGCGAAAGTTCCTCTCCGACTCGTTCGAGCACCCAGCGCCAGAATACTCGCCCACAGACAGGCGCGGGCGCGGATAGGGCCACTCTGCCGGTCGCCCTCTAATCGCCGTTTCCCGAACGGACACCGCGCATGGTTTGACACGGAAGAGGACCTCGGGTAGACCTGACCAGCCGGTTCCAAGCCACGACGAACGTGAGCCCTGCCGGCGGGCGAAGAACCCGACATCACCCTCACCAGCCCTGCAGGAGCGCACCGAACCACAATTCGACCGATCGGCGGGCCCAGATCGGCGGGACCCATGCGCGCATCGCGCACCTTCGGACGATGAGCGACAACCACATATACGCATACCTTGTTGGGACTCGGCCCAACTTCATCAAGATGGCTCCTGTCGTTGATGCGATGCGCGCACTGCGCCCGTTCGCAGAGCATCTGCTGATTCACACCGGGCAACACTACGACGACTCCATGTCCCGGGTGTTTTTCGAGGAGTTGAACCTTCCGAGACCAGACTTCTTCCTCGAGGTCGGTTCCGGGAGCCATGCAGTTCAAACGGCCGCCGCCCTGACTCGCATCGAATCGGCCCTGATCGAGACGCACGCAGACGTGCTCGTAGTTCCCGGCGACGTGAACTCAACCCTCGCCGGTGCACTGGCGGCGACGAAGGTCGGCGTGAGTGTGATTCACCTGGAGTCCGGGCTTCGGTCTTGTGACCGCTCGATGCCGGAAGAGATCAACCGCATCGTCGCCGACCAGGTCGCCGATCTCTGCCTCGTTCACTCCTGGAGCGCCGTCGAGAATCTCGCCGCCGAGGGAATCGAGGGCGACCGCGTACGGATGGTGGGAAACACGATGATCGATTCCCTCGTTCGTCATCTTCCATCGGCGGAGCGATCCCAGATCGCAGATCACCTCGGGGTGGAGAAGGGCCACTACCTGCTGGTGACGCTTCATCGTCCAAGCTTGGTCGAATCGCACGATCTGGCATTGGTCGTGGCTGTGCTCGAAGATCTCGCCGAAGACATCCCTGTGATCTTTCCGGTGCATCCGCGAACGCGAGAGGCTCTGGACCGGCGGGCGATTGGCGGACGTTTGACCCTGACGCCGCCCCTGCCCTATCTCGATTTTCTCTTTCTCGAAGCCCACGCGCGAGCGGTCGTTACCGACTCCGGCGGCGTACAGGAGGAGACGACGTTTCTCCGCGTGCCGTGCTTGACTCTGCGCGACAACACCGAGCGGCCTGTCACCGTGACGTCTGGGACGAATCAGATCATCGGAAGCGGACCGGACGGGCTACGGGACATCTGGGCGCGACTCGAGAGCGTCCAGCGGCCGGAGGAGCAACCGGAAGGGTGGGACGGCCTGGCCGGGCCGCGCGCGGCGGCGGCGATAGTCGAGTTCAACGAGGCGTTCTCGGACACGCGATGAGAATTTGGATCGACCTGGCAAACTCGCCGCACGTCCACGTCATGAAGCCGATCGCGGATGCTCTTGAGGCCCGAGGGGAGCAGGTCGTGCTGACCGCTCGCGATCACGCCCAGACCATCGCACTCGCCTCCGCGGTGTTCGGCGATCGATTCGCGCCGATCGGAGGAGAGAGCCCGACGGGCCTCGTCGGCAAGGCGAAGGGGATCGGAGACAGGACTCGCTTGCTGAGGGAGTGGTGCAAACGCCGGCGGGTATCCGTTGCACTCTCGCACGGGTCATACGCGCAGCTATTGGCGGCCCGGAGCCTTCGTATTCCGACGGTGACCATGATGGATTATGAGTTTCAGCCCGCGAATCACTTGAGCTTCCGTCTAGCAAACCGGGTGATCGTGCCGGCAGTGTTTCCGGCTGCCGATCTCCGGCGATGCGGCGCAAACGCCTCGAAGGTCGTACGTTACGATGGATTCAAAGAGGACATGTACCTCTCCGCCCCGTCACATCGGGATGACCAGCGGGTAGCGCAGGTGTTGAGTCTTGATACAGAACGGGTCATAGGCGTGTTTCGGCCCGCGCCTGAAGGGGCGCTGTATCATCGTGGGGGAAACGTGAGCTTCGACTCGATTCTCGAGAGAGCGATCAGCCACGGCGTCCAGGCGGTCGTTCTTCCGCGCCTCAAGGCGCAGGAGACGCGCCTCAGGAACCTGTCAGGTGTGATCGTACCCGACGCTCCGGTCGATGGTATATCGCTTCTCCGCGAAGCGGACCTCTTCATCGGCGCAGGCGGAACGATGAGTCGCGAGGCGGCCATCCTCGGGACTCGCGCGTATACCGTGTTCGCGGGCAAGCTGGCCGCCGTCGACAGGGAGCTGATCCGACTCGGGTGGCTGTTTGACCTCCGTCAGGGCGGGACGGAGTTGAGGTTTGAGAAGAAGGTGGAGGCATCTCCCCACACCGCAGCGGAGCGCGGTGCGCGGACACTCGACCTGGTCGTGGACACCGTGCGCAACACCGTCAAAGCACACGATTCGCGGGACGTTTGACCAGCGATGCGCATCCTGATCGTTTGCGATTTCCTCTTCAAGTATGGAGCGCAGCAGGCCAGATCGTTGGTTAACCTCGACCATGACGTAGGCATACTGTGCCGGTCGCACGCGATCGAGTTCGGGGGCTCGACTGACGAGCGCGACAAGGTGGTCGACGGCCTCCGCAGCGAGGGAGTCCGGATCTTCGTCGTCCCCGGCCGTGTGCGGTCGATCTCAGCGGTCCCAGCGATGCTCGCGATCCGCCGAGAGCTTCGCCGCTTCGACCCCCAGGTCGTCCATGTCCACGAGAACCACGACCCCCGGCTGCTCGCCCTGACGACGGGATACACCGACGGTTCTTACCGTGCACGATCCGCTGGGCCACCCCGGGGCGCCGGCGCTGACGCGGGGCGAGGACTGGGCGTTCCGGCGCTGGTTCCGGCGCGCCGACCGGTTCGTCGTCCACGGCCAGGCGCTTGTCGAGGAGCTTGCGCCGATCGTCGACGGCACCCGGATCGTTGTTATCCCGCATGGGACGACCCCGCGTTCGCAGCCGCTCGTGTGCCCGCAATCGCCGAGCGTGCTCCTGTTCGGCCGGCTGGAGCAGTACAAGGGCGTCGAGGTGCTCGTGGCGGCGATGCAGCTCGTGTGGGAGCGGCGCCCCCACGCGCGGCTGGTGGTGGCCGGCGAGGGGGAGGCGGCCCGGTTTGTGCCCGACGATCGTCGTATCTCGCTCATCGCGCGCTACATCTCGGAAAGCGAGGTGGATCCGCTGCTCGCCGATGCCTCCCTGGTCGCGTTGCCATATACCCAGGCGAGCCAGAGCGGTGTCGGCCTGCTCGCGATCGCACGCGGGCGTCCCCATCGTGGTGAGCGATCTCGGCGCCCTCCCAGAACTCGCGTACGACCGGTCGTTCGTCGCCGAGGCGGGGAATCCGGACGCACTTGCCGAGACGATCGTCCGCCACCTCGACGACGGAGCCGATGTGAGACAGGCCGTGCTTCGCCATGCCCGCGCGCACTTCTCGTGGGAGCGCTCGGCAGAGCTCTCCACTGAGCTCTACCGCGGGCTGGTCACGGCGAATCGCGCATCATGACTTCACCAGCACGACCCCGGTCGTGGGCTTCAGCGTGACGCTCCTCGTGCTGCCGAGGCCCGATCCGCGATACGAGCCCACCGAGGTGCACGACTCTCGCACCCTTCGCATGCGGGTTCACCAGGACGACGCCGTTGGTAAAGTCACGCCGGTAGACACCGTTGCGTAGGACTCGATACCTCCCCCGCGGCCTTCCGAGGGCGTTCGTGGTCGTGTACTCAGGCCACCACACCTCGTCGAAGTAGCCCGTCGACGCCGAGTAGAGATTCGCTCCGTCGGCGACGAGCAGCATCGTCGCGAGGCCGTAGCGCGCCCCACCACGTGTGGCGCGTCACCGCGTGGTCAAGGGCGATCTTCCCGTTCGCCTCCGACCACAGGGCGTGCCCGAGCTTCGCCGGCCACTGGCCGTTTGCGATCGAGTCGCGGCCGGCGCCGCCGTTCGTGAACGACTCCTCCATCGCTCCGTCGATCGGCCCGTTCCACGCTTTCCAGAGACCGGGCGTGATCGTCGATCCGCCGATGTTCGCAACGACGAGGAGGCCGGCGCTGATGAAGCTGCGGCGCGACGTTCGTGAGGAACGACGACACCGCGGCCTGCCACCGCGCCGTCGTCGGGTACGTCACGCAGGCTGCCGCCCCACCGGCGACGACCCAGCGCAGCGACGCGTTGGTGTCGTCCAGGAACACGCCGTCGAATCCGTTCGCCACGGCCACGCCGCTCACGCGCGCGGCGCCGGCGTCCTGGTAGGCCGTATTCCCCACGTCCATCACCCGTGAGGTCGGGTAGTCCTTGAAGACGAGCGGGTTCCCGCCGCGTCCGCGCAGGAACCACTCCGGATGGTTCTGGGCGGCGTCGGTGTATCCCGCCCAGTCCGAGTGACCGTCGGGGTCGCGCGGGTCAGCGCTCATCATGTCGACGTACATCAGCACCTTGAGATCCGGGTTCCGGGCCTTCAGCCGCGGGATCATCGCGGCATCGGCCTCGTTCGAGGACCATGACCCGATAGCGGGCTCCCTCCTGCGCCGGCGTGAGGCGTGTGCCCCCGAATCCATGCACGACCCGGAAGAACGGGTCGCACGATCCGAGCCGCCCCCGCGGACGCAGGGCGCGCGGCGGCCGGCGGCTCGGCGCGCCCACCAGGCGTGTCGCCCGAGAGGGACCGGCCAGCCAGATTGCCCCGGCGGCTGCCGCGGTGAGGACGAAAGCGAGGACGCACGCACGACGCATCCCGAGACGGGTAAGCGGTGATTGACCCATGTGCCTTTCGGGCGTCGGCTGCCGTCTGCAACCCGTGTCGCCCAAGCGCCCAAGGGTAGCAGACACGACGCCGCCGTCCGGTGTTGCACGGCTCACACTTCGGGACTACTCTGAAGCCGCATAATGAGTCGTCTCGGCCCGTTCGCGGTCGGGTCATGCAGGGGAAGGGGCGCAGGCATGCATACGACGCAGTTCTTCCGGATCGATTCGGTGGCGTTCGCGGACGCGTTCGCGCGGCGATCCGTCACGGTCTATCACGGGCTGGCCGACCACCCGCTCTTCACGATGGACGCCATCGCGGAGCTCGCCGACCGTCTGCCGCCCGAATCCGTCCGGCGCGAGCAGGGAAACCTCCCGCTCGCGAACTCCGGCTTCGGGTACGTCGAGGTCGGGCAGGGCCCGCCGTCGGAATCGATCCGCGACGTCGAGCGCACGGGTCTCCGGATCACGCTGCGCGACATCCAGCAGGCGCCCGAGTACGAGGAGCTGATCAACGAATGCCTGGACGAGGTCGACGACCTCGTCGCCGATCGCGAGGGCGGTATGACCCGCCGGGCCGGCTATCTGTTCATCTCGTGCCCGGCCTCGACGACGCCGATGCACTTCGACGTCGAGCACAGCTTCCTGCTGCAGGTGAAGGGCACGAAGCACGTGAGCGTCGCATCGTTCGACGACGACCCGGTCGCGCGGCATCGTGAGCTCGACCGCTACATCGACGGCGAGGAGTGCGACTTCGAGACGATGCAGGCGAAGGCCGAGACCACCGTCATGGGACCGGGCGTCGGCGTGTACCTGCCGTCATACGTGCCGCACTGGGTCGAGACGGAGGCGGGCATCTCGATCTCGTTCTCGATTCCCTTCTACACCGCGTACACCGAGCGGGCGCGAGGGTGTGTCGCGGATCAACCGGCGGCTGCGCCAGCTGCACCTCTCGCCACGGCCGCTCGGCACGTCGGAGCCCGTCGACAAGACGAAGGCCGTCGTGTTCCGGTCGCTGCAGAAGCTGCGCGGCGGTTCGTAGACAACGCTCCGGCGTCTCAGCGCCGGATGCGCAGGCGGCGCACTCGGCGGATCCCGTCGAGACACTCGTACCGCGAGTCGAACGTGTACGTGTGCGTGCCCTCGATGCCGGGCATCCAGTCCGGCTCAATCCGCTCCATCGGCGTCTCACGGTACTCGCTCGGCGAGAGCATGTCGACCCGGTTCAGCACGACCGCCCCGCCGTAGCGGCGCGAGCCGTCCTGCCCGGGCCGGACGAGGACGCCGTCGCGGAGGAAGAGCCGGCCGGCGGGCCGCGCCCTGCCGGGGTCGGTCACGATCGGGTTTCGCGGATGCGGCCGCCAGCTCGCCGTCGAGTGACGGCGCCGAGTACAGCCACAGCTCGCCGCGATCGCCGGGACCCTCGACGACGTTGTGCGAACAGCCACAGACGGTCGCCGTCCACGTGCAGCGTCGCGTCGACGGCGGTAAGCCCGTCGAGCAGCACCCGGTCGAGCTCCCAGCGGTCTGGGAAACTCCACGGCGCGGTGGAGCTCGACCCGGCCGGCCTCGCCCGTCTCGGGGAGCATGTAGATCGCGCGGCCGTGGCTCGAAGACGAACGGATAGGAGAGATGGTGGGGGCACTCGAGCACGGTGCGCGGCGGCGACCACGTGCCGCGTCCGGCTGCCTCCAGGACGGCGATGACCGCCCGGCCCGGCTGCCCGCGAGTAATCCTCGACGAACAGGTAGTGGCGACCGCCGACCTCGATCGGGAACGGGTCGCCGAGATAGCGGCCGGGCGGGTTCGGCAGCGCTCGCAGAGGGCCGCGCACACGGCCATCGGCGGATCGCCCCCGCACCGCGACGAACCACTCCTCCCGCCGCCATGCGGTGCGGCCTCTCGCCGCGGCGCCGTGTGCGGCCGTCCGTGCCGTGTGGGCGACTGTGACGGCAGGCGACGGCGGCTCGGATGGATCGGCGAGATCGTCTCCGGGCAGGAGGCCGTCGGCGTCACGGCCGAGCCGGCGCAGGCTGTGAAGGACGAGCCGGGCCGACTCCCACGCGCCCGAGTCGCGCCTGCGCCCGAGCGACAGCGGGTCCGCGCGCGCCGCGGCTCGTGCGATCACGCGTGCCCGCCCACCCACCAGGGCGACGACTGCGGTCGCGCCGGTCTCACTCCCACGGCTGGAGCTCCCAGAAGCGGTCGGGCGCAGCCGCCGTCCGACCGTCGTCCATCGGCACGATCGCCCACAGGCCGTGGCGCGGGATCGGCCCGGCCCAGGCCGTGCGTTCGACCGGCAGAAACGATACGACCACGTCGAGCGCGTCGATGCCGGCGAGCCCGGTCCGGCCGGCGGCGATCCACGAGACGTCGGCCGGTTCTAGCGCGGGCGCGGAGCCGAAGACACGCGCGTCGGCCCGCTCGTACAGTCGATAGGTCAGGTGACGGAAATCGCGCGGCACGGCCGGCCGATCGCTTGCGCCGGCCGAAGGAACCACCGCCGCGAGGTCGCAGCCCGCGAGGGCATCGAGCTGCTCGAGCGTCCACTTGACCCATTCGGGCACCGTGAGCGACTCGACCAGGACAGCGACGCGCAGCGGCTTGGTGGGTCGGGGCGCGTCTTGGTTCACGACCACGACGTGCGGCGGCCTCATCGTCCCACCGCCTCCAGGAGCTCGGCGTAGCCCGCGATCATCGCCTCGATCGAGAAGCCGCTCCCGCTGGCGTACGCGGCCCGCCCGACCGAGCGCTGCGGCCCGGGCCGCGGTCGCGCGCGAGCGCACCAGCGCGCCCGGCCATCTCGGTCGAGCCGGTCGGGTGCGATCACGAGCCCGTCTCGCCGTCGGCACGACCTCGCGGACGTCGCCGACGTCGGTCGCGATCACCGGCCGGGCGACGGACATCGCCTCGAGCACCGACATCGGCAGCGCCTCGACGGCGCTCGTCAGGCAGACGACGTCGGCGGCGTGCATGACGTCGAGGGCATCCGCCCGGTAGCCGGTCATCCGCACGACGCCGCCCGAGTGCTCGGCCGCGCGCGCCACCGCGGCGGCGTCGGGGCCGTCGCCGACGACGAGGCCCGGGATCGACGGCTCGGCGGCGTGGGCCGCGGTCACCTGCTCGACGAAGGCCGTCGCGCGCTTCTCCGGCCGCAGCGCGGCCACGAGCACCGCCAGGAACGCCCTCGGCGCGACGCCGAGCTCGGCGCGCAGCGCCGCCCGGTCGCGCACGGGCGGATCGTCGCGCGACGCCGTTTCGGATCACGCGGATCGCGCCTGGGCGGTAGCCGTCGCCGCACGAGATGCTCCGTCTGGCTCGCGGCGACGGCGACGACAGCCGTCGCGCGCGGCCGCATCGGGCCGAGGAGCAGCCGCTGATGGCGGCCGGTGGGCGCGCATCCGCAGCGGATCCGGGCCCAGGTGCTCGGTGACGACGTGCGCCGCCCGCTGGCGCCGGGCGAGCGCCTGGCCGACCAGATGCGCGCTCACGCCGCGGGTGACGACGGCGGACGACGCGCGGCCCGGCCAGGCGCACGACGCGCGCAAGCCCGGCCGGGTCGGCCCGGTGACGCAGGTGCGCGCACGCGACCGGAGTGCCGCCCGCGTCGCAGCTCGTCGAAGTAGGGACCGCGGCCGTCGAGCGTGATCACGCGACACGTCGAAGCCGCGCCCGGCGAGGCCCGGGACGAGGGCGGCCCACTGCCGCTCGGCGCCGCCGGCCTCGAGGTTCGGGCAGACGAACACGACCCTCGCCCGGGTCGCCGGCCAGTCGTCACGCCGTCCTCGCGAGCGAGCGTGCGCCGGTACACGCCCGAGCACCCGCTCGGCGATCGGCCGGCGGCCGTAGGCGTGCATCGCCTCGCGCAGCCGGGGGTCGCGGCCGTCGCCGAGCGCGCGCCTGCACGGCCTGCGCGAGCCGCTGCGGGTCGCGCGGCGCGATCGCGCACCCGGGTAGACCGCGCCACGACGGCCGGAACGTCGCCGACCGCGACCGAGACGACCGGCGTCGCGCAGGCGAGCGCCTCCTTCACGACGACGGCGCGCCCTCCCAGCAGCGACGTCATGACGACGGCATCGGCGGCGCTCATCGCCAGGGCAACCTGCGTCGCGGGAAAGCCCGTCGAGGCTGGCCGCGAACGTGTCGGGCACCGTGCGGCGCAGCCGCTCGACCGTCGGCGTCGAACACGTCGACGCGCTTGTTCGCGACCTTGGACGCGGTCGTCGCGGGCCGCCGGGAAGAGCACGCACGGGCCGTCCTGCGGCCAGCCGAGCGTGCGCCGGGCCTCGGCCTCGGTCGACCGGGGCGAAGAGGTCGAGGTCGACGGCGCACGGGATCACCGGCGCGTCGCGGGCGCCCAGGGTCGCCGCGATCACCGGGGCGACCGCGATCGGCTGGGTGCGCCGCGCCACGAGCCAGCGACACCCGCCGCTGCCACGGCACCCATGCGTCGCTGCCGTGGAACGTCGTCACGACGGGCACCGCGAGCTGCGAGGCCGCGACGGCGCCCGGTCAGGCCGTAGTGGGCGTGCACGATGTCGAAGCGCTCGCGCCGCAGCGCGCGGCGCAGGCGCCGCACCGCGCCGGCGTAGCGACTCCTGTGCCCGCGCCCGTCGAACGCGAGCACGGTCACGTCGACGTCCAGCGCGGCGCAGGTCGTCGACCTGGTCCCGGACGAAGCAGCCGAAGTGCGGCTCGGCCGCCGTCGGGTACATGTTGGTGAGGACGAGGACGCGCAGTGCGTCACTCCGCGCCGACGGTGAGCGAGCGCTCCGCCGCCTCGATCATGTGCACGACGTCGAGGCCGAGCTGCGCCGAGGAGCGTGGCGTCGAGCCGGAGCGGATCGCGCGGCAGAAGTCCTCCATCTGCAGCGCGATCGGCTCGCTCGAGGTCGATGTGCGGCGAGACGATGTCGCCGGTGCGGTAGTTGAGGTACTCGCCGAACGACTCCGGGTCGCGCGGCATGACGCCCGAGTCGTAGACCGCACCGGCTCGTTGCTGCAGTCGTCGTAGACCACCATCTTCTCCGAGCCGACGACCGTCGTCCGGCGCAGCTTGCTGGGTGCGAGCCATGCGAGCTCGATGTGGGCGACCGTGCCCGACCCGAACTCGCAGTTGATGAACGCCACGTCCTCCTGGCCGGGCACGACGCAGGCCCGGCCCATGCTGACGATCCGCCGCGGCCGCTCGCCCAGCCAGTACAGGAGGATCGAGAAGTCGTGCGGCGCCGAGATCCCAGATCACGCTCACGTCGGACTGGTGGATGCCCAGGTTGACCCGCGACATCGAGATGAAGTAGATGTTGCCGAGCTCGCCCGAGCGGATCAGGTCGCGGATGCGGTTGACCGGCGGGCTGTAGAGGAACGTGTGGCCCGGCATGAGCACGAGGCCGCGCTCCTCGCGCCGTGCGGATCAGCGTCGCGCGCCTCACCCGCCGACGGCGGCGAGCGGCTTCTCGACGAACACGTGCTTGCCGGCCTCGAGCGCCCGCATCGCCAGGTCGTAGTGCGTCGCGACCGGCGTGACCACGGCGACCGCATCGAGCTCCGGATCGTCCAGCATCTCGTCGAAGTCCTGCGTCTGGCGCACGGTCGGGAATCGCCGTCCGAGCTTCTCGAGCGCGCCCGGGCGCAGGTCGCACATCCAGGCCGCCTCGGCCGCGCGGGATCTCGTTCAGGTTGCGGACGAGGTTCGGCCCCCAGTAGCCGAGGCCGGCGACGCCGACGCGGACCGGCGCCGTGCTCGGCCTCGACGTGCTGGGCCGAGACGACGTCCGGGCAGGTAGGGCCTGATCGTGCGCTTCACCGGGACGCTCACGCCGTCGCCTTCCGCTGGCGCAGCACCTCGATCGGCGTGCGCAGGAGCAGTGACAGGTCGAGGCCGAGCGACCAGCTGCGCACGTAGACGACGTCCATCTCGAGCGCCTCGGCGAAGCTCGCATGTCCGCGGGCCGTCACCTGCCAGAGGCCGGTGATCCCGGCCGGAGTGCGGAAGCGCTCGTAGTGGTGCGGCGCGAAGTGCTCCGTCTCGTAGGCCAGGCACGGCCGTGGCCCGACCAGCGACATCGTGCCGCGCAAGACGTTGATCAGCTGCGGCAGCTCGTCAAGGCTGGTCTTGCCGCAGCCAGCGCCCCGTCGGCGTGATCACGTCGCCACGGTCGAGCTTGTAGATCTCGCCGGCGTCCGCGACCTGCTCGCCGTTCATCGTCCGCTCGACGTACTCCTGGTGCGACCCGGTGTCCGCACCCTCCCGCATGGTGCGGAACTTGAGCATCGTGAACTCCTGCATGTTCGCGCCGAGGCGGGTCTGGCGGTAGAACACCGGCCCCGGCGTCTCGCGCGGGATCTTCCAGGCCGCCCACAGGAACACCGGCGCGGTGAGCACGAGCCCGAGGCACGCCCCGGCGACGTCGATCGCGCGCTTGACGCGCAGCGACGCGGCCGACGGCCTGCGCGGCGAGATGCTGACCAGCGGGATGCCCTCGACGTCCGGCAGGCCGTGATCGGGGCCGATGATCTCGAACATCCGGGGGACGACGTCGACATGCACGTTCAGGCCGGCGAGCGGGCGCACCTGCGCCAGCACGTCGTTGTCGTTTCGCTGGGAGAACGCGACGATGACGCGCTGCACGGCGAACCGGCGCACGATCGCCGCCAGGTCGTCGACCGGGCCGAGCAACGGTCCGGGGGAGATGTCGCGCCGCCACCGCTTCGGCGGCGTGTCCACGAAGCCGACCAGGTTCATGCCGTACTCCGGGTGGCGCAGGAGCTTGCGAGCCACGAGCTGGCCGACCTCGCCCGCGCCCACGATCACCGCGTTCTGCACGTACGCGCTGCGGTGCCGGGCGAGCGCCCGCGCCGCCACCCGTCCGGATGCGGCGAAGGTGACCGCGAGGGTGGCGAACACCACCAGCCGGGCGGTCTCGGGCTGCTCGAACCGGGCCACCCAGGCAATCGCGAGCACCGCCCAGGTGCCGATCACCATCAACCGGCCGATCGAGAGCCACTCCTCTACGCCGCCGCCGTTCGCGCGCCGCTCGTCGAGGCGGTAGAGGCCGGTCAGGCGGGCGCCGACGAGCCAGGCCGGCAGGGTCGCGGCGAAGATGACGAGCCCGACCGCGAGCGACCCGGAGTGTCCGTGCATGCTCGGGGTGACGAGGCCCGAGAGCAGGAACGCGAGCACGAGCGCGAGCGCGTCGCTCACGCCGACGAGGCGGCGCAGGGAGCCGCCCCGGGCATTCAGCCCGGCGGACGACGACGGCGCCCGCACCACGTCGTCTGCGACTGGGTACTCACGCGGCTCGGCCCGCGGCGCCGTGACCAGCTCGTCAGGCATCGGCCGGCTCCTCGCGACGACCCGCGTTTAGGTACCTGTAGTGGTAGCGGCGGCCACCGTTGCCGCCGGTCGCGATGACGCCCAGCTTGAGGGCCGGGCAGGCCTCGAGCACCCGGCGGGTCTCGGCGAGGCTGGCCCGCCGCACCTGGTTCAGCCCGGCGACGAGGACGAGCGCATCGGCCCGGGTCGCGATCGTCATCGCGTCGCCGACTGCCAGCAGCGGCGGCGTGTCGATGAGAAGCACGTCGCAGCGCGCCGCCAGCCGCGCCAGCGCGTCGCCGACGAAGGCCGACGACAGGAACTCGCCGGGGTCGGGCGGAGTCACGCCCACCCTGACGACCTCGAGCATCCCGGCGTCGGCGACGGTCGGCTCCGGGTGCACATCGACGATGCAGAGCGCATCGCTGAGCTCGGCCTCGCCGACGGCGACGCTCGTCAGCCCCGGCTGGCCGTCCAGGTCGAAGAAGGTGTCGACGCGGGGGTGGCGCAGGTCGAGGTCGACGAGGATCACGTGGCGCCCGGACCGGGCCAGGATCACTGCGAGATTCGCGACCGTCGTCGACTTGCCCTCGCCCTCGCGCGTGCTCGTGACCACGATCGAGCCCACGTGGTGCTGGAGCTGGCTGATGTCCAGGCTGGTCTTGAGAATCCTGAACGCCTCGGCACTCGCCCCGGCCGGCTCGGCGAGGGTCACGAGCGTCTCGCTGTCGGAGGGACTCCGATCCGGCTTGGGGATATGGCCGAGCAGCGGCATTCCCAGCCGGCCGCGCAGCTCGTCCGCCGAGCGCACGCGGGTGTCGAACGCCTCGCGCAGGAACGCCAGCCCGATCCCTAGGGCGATCCCGACCAGGATCCCCAGGGCGACGTTGCGGCTCGTTTTCGGCTGCACCTGCGTCGCACTGCCGGCCGGCCCGACCATCACCGCGCTCGCGCCCGACGCGGCAAGCGTCTGCAGCGCCTCGAGGTCGCGGGAGGTGCCCAGAAGCTGACGGTAAAGCGGCGATCCGTTGTCGCCCGCCGCGGCGAGCGCGGCCAGCCGGCGGTGGACGTCCACGATCGCGCTCGAGAGCACGCCCGTGTCGAGGCGGCGCCGGTAGACCGTGAATGCGTGGGCGTACGCCGTCGCGAGCTTCTCGGCGATCGCCGGGACCGGGTCGGTGACCGAGAACGTCAGGAGGTCGGCGGCCGGGTTTGCGCTCACGCTCGAGTTGGCCAGCAGTCCGCCGGGGGTGTGCCCAGGCACACCAGCGGCCTTCGCAGCCAGCTCCGCCACCGTGCCCACGCGCGCCAGCGCTGCCTGCGTGGCGGCATACCGGTCGGGTGGGGAGGCCGCCGGGTTAGGGCTGAGCGTTGCCGCAGCCGGGTTCTGCGAGTTGACGAGGACGGTGGCCGACGCCTCGTAGAGAGCCTGCTGCGAACGCGACACCAGGAACGCGATAAGCGGGACAACCACGACCGCGGTCAGCACGATCCAACGTTGCCGTAGGAGCGTGCTGAGCCAGTCGCGGAACGCCGACTCGTCATTCCAGTTCCCGCTCATGCCCCCCCTCTTCTTCAGGGAGCTCCTTCGCACACGCCCACTACAGCTCGGTCGTCGCTCCTATCCAGCGACGACCGTCCACCCCTCGAGCAGAACTCCGAAGCCACGATGCTCGACCCCGTCGAGACAGGTTATCACCATCTCGCACCCATCTTGGGGGTGCTGGGCCACGTTAGCCCGGTATGCGCGCTCCGGCCACCAGCGCGAGCTCGCCCGCGAGCGCCGCCGCGATCAGCACGCCCACGATGCCGCGCCGCGCGACGAGCAGCGCCGCTGCCGCCGCCGCCAGGAGCGCGTACTGCCAGGGCTCGGACAGCTCGCCTGCGAGCAGCAGGGCCGACCCGGCGATGGCGCCGATCGCTCCCGGTCCCGCACCCGCCAGGAAGGCCTGCGCCGTAAGGTTGCCCCGCAGCCGCTCGAAGTGCGAGCGGCCGGCGAGCACGAACACGAACGACGGCGTGAACGCGACCGCCGCCGCGAGCAACCCCCCGCCCAGGCCACCCGCCGCGTAGCCGACCATGCCCACCGTCCCCACGACCGGCCCGGGCGTCACCTGACCGAGCGCGACGGCATCGAGAAACTGCGGGCCGGTCATCCAGTGGTAGCGCGACACGGCGTCGCCCTGCATGAGCGGGATGATCACAAAGCCGCCGCCGAAGCTCAGCGCGCCGACCTTGAGGGCCGTCCAGGCCAGCGCACCGAGCCCGGCGTGCGGGAGCGCGGCCAGCGTGAAGGCGTTCGGCGCCTGCCGGCGCACGACCACCTCGGCGCAGCCGCAGCCGAGCAGGACGAGCACGAGCCACGGCCCGACTGTCGCGCTCGCAAGCGCGCCCGCGCCGACGTAGAGGAGCCAGCGCGATCGGGCCGCCGTCCCTGCGGCCCGCCCCCACGACGGTCCGGCCAGGTCCACGGCCGCGCGCACGGCGACGGCGGCCACCGCGGCTCCGCCACCGGCCCCGGCGGCCGCCACCCAGTCCGGCGGCGACGAGGAGAGGAACAGCCACGCCAGCGCCAGGATCGTCGCGAGCCCCGGCAGGATGAACCCGGCGCCGCCGGCCAGCGCGCCCGGCCAGCCGGCCACGCGGCCGGCGCAGTAGATCGCGAGCTGGGTGGACGCCGGCCCGGGGAGCAGGTTGCAGGCCGCGATCGCATCCTCGAACTCGTCGGCGGGGATCCACCGCCGCCGCTCCACGCACAGCTGCCGCAGCAGCAGGATGTGCGCCGGCGGGCCGCCGAAGCCGATCGCCCCCAGCCGCGTCCACTCGCGCGCAACGGTGGCAAGCGGGCCGCGGCCGCCGTTGCCGCCCCCGGGCGGCTCAGCCAGGGTCGATGCCACGAAGCATCTTCGGCGTCGCCAGCCAGAGCAGCGTGGCGGCCGTCGCGTCCCCGCCCGGCGCGAGCGTGACGTCGAGGCATGCGCAGCCGGCCTTGCGCATGTCGACGAACCCGCGGCGGCGATCCCCGGTGCACACCTGCTCGATGAGCTCGCTCAGCATCGGCTCGTGCCCGACGATCATCACCGTGGCCTCGGTGCGTGCCGCGAGGGCCCGCAGCGCCTCGGTGGGCGCGCCGTCGGCCAGCTCCACGACCACCTCGACCTCGCGGCCGAACGCCGCCGCCGCCGTGCGGGCGGTCTCGAGCGCGCGCGTCTTGGGGCTCGACAGGATCACGTCGGGCGAGTCGGCGAACGCCGCCAGGCCGCGCACGGCCGCGGCGGTGCGCGCGACGCCCTGGGCGGTCAGCGCCCGCGCCGCATCGGTGCCGTCGGCCGAGTGGTCCTCGGCGATCCCGTGGCGGAAGACCAGCAGTCGCATCGGTCTACAGGTTCGCCCCGTTCACAGGAAGACCCCCTTCGCATCGTGCTCGAGCGCGCGCCACGCTTGCGGGAAGGCGGCGCGGGCGACCCGCCGCCGCTCGTGCTGGCGCTCGATCACGCGCCCGGCGGCGAGCGCCTGGGCAACGCCGGTGCGCGGCTTCACGAGCGCCCGGATGCGCTCCTCGGCCACGTGCGCGTCCTGGTGGTCGCCGAGCACGTCCTGGAGCAGCTTGGCGTCGCGGATGACGGCCGCGGCGGGCTTGCCGACGGAGCGCTCGGCGAGCTCGGCGGCATAGCGGGCCCGCTTGACGGCGATGCGGGTGGCGTGCAGAGCGGCGTCCGGCGGATCCTTGCCGAGCGCGCGCACCGTCTTTCGCAGCCGCCGGAACTCGCGCCCCGCCAGCGCCTGCAGAGACTGATCTGCCGCCTGCAGCGGCGGCGCCTGCGTCTCGGCGTCCAGGCGCTCGATCAGCGTGACGAAGCGCGGCTCGCCGAGCGCCTCCAGGAGCGCCGCCCGGTCGGCCGCATGCTCAGCCTCGAGCGCGCGCAGGAGGCCCAGGAACGCGCGCTCGTCGGCGGCGCCGAGCAGGTGGGCATCCGCCCGCAGGTGATCCACCAGCACGTCGAGATCGCGCACCGGGCCGAGCGCGCCGCCGAGCCAGCCCAGCTCGGCCCGCAGCGACCGCACCCAGTCCGGGTCGAGCAGCGGCCGGGCGGCGCGCAGGATCGCCCGCATCCGCCTGGTCGCCACCCGCATCTGGTGCAGCTCCTCGGGATCGGTGCCGAGGCGGGTGCCGGGGTGGTGGCGGACGATCGCCTCGTACTGCGCGCGCAGCGCGGCGGCCACGTGCTCGCCGGCCGGGGCCGACCGGCGCGGGGGCGCGGCCGGCGCCGGGACCTGGAGGTCGAGCGCCTGAAACAGCTTCGGCCGGGGGTCGGTGTCGGCCGCCCCGGCCTGCCGCAGCCGGCGGACGATGGCGCTCAGGTCGGCGCTCGAGCCGTCGACCAGCTCAACCTCGATCTCCTCGAACCGGCGCGCGACCCGGCGCCCCTCGAACACCGACACCGCGTCCGTGACGACCTCGGCGACCTTGCGGTCGCCGGCGCAAACCAGCACCCCGGTACGGTGCGTCTTCAGACGCGCCACCGGCACGGGCCGGACGCCGCGCAGGTGGGCGGTGAGCAGGCCGAGCACCTCCGCCGGAGCCGCCCGCGCGACACCCTCGAACTCCAGCTCGAGCCGATCCTCGCCGTGGGGCAGCTTCAGCTGCCAGGCGCCGTGGCCGCGCTCGGTGCGGTAGCGCAGGGTGATCCCGCCCGCGGCCAGCCGCAGGTCGGGTGTGTCGTGATAGGTCGAACTGAGCTCCCGCACCGGCAGCCGGTCGCCCGGCAAGGCCGGGAGCGAGAAACCGGGGGCGGCCGTGAGTTTGCGCTCCCGCTCGAGTGTGGCCTTCACCCGCGCGATCGTACCATTGGCGCAACCGTTTGCCGCCGGGCCTCCGGGCGGCGCTCCGGCCGCGTGTGGGCGCGCTGGATCGCGGCCACGAGCTCGTCGCGCTCGTGCCGCCTGAACTTGGTCGGATCGGACGTGGTGGGAGTGAGCGAGACGTGCTGCGTGCCGGCCATGGGATGCCCTCCTGAATCGAATCGTCCTTGCGGTCCCGATTCTCGCTGCGGCCCGCCGACCCCGCATCGGGGCACGACCGGATAGCCCGTGCGTAGATGTCCCACCACGGAGTCGAGTTCGTGACAGAATGGCCGCGTGCACGTGATCGCCGTGGTGAACCGCAAGGGTGGGGTCGGCAAGACGACGACCGCTGTCAACCTGGCTGCGGCCATGTCGCTCGACTCGCGCGCCGTGCTGCTCGTTGATCTCGATCCGCAGGGGTCGGCCGGGGTCGCGGTGGGCGTCCCGGCGGCCGACGACGACGGCGCGGGCGGGATGTTCCGCGGCAAGCCGCGCTGGTTCGCGCGCTCGTCGCCCGTGCCGGCGCTCTCGCGGCTGGGTGTGGTGCCCGCCGACACGCGCCTGATCGGCGAGGAGGTGTCGGTGTTCACCGACCACCGCCACGGCGAGCGCTTCGCCGCGGCGATCGAGGGCGCGAGCGAGGAGTGGGAGGTGGTCGTGGTCGACACCCCACCCGGGCTGGGCGGCCTCTCAGCGGCGGCGCTGCGGGCGTCCGACTCCGTGGTGATCCCGGCGGCGGCCGACTACCTGTCGATCGACGCGCTCCAGGGGACGATCGAGGCCGTGCGCCGCATCGAGCGGGAGACGAGCCACCGCTACACGCCGCTCGTCCTTCTGCCGACCTTCGTCGACGCCCGCCGGCCGGGCGCGGCCGCCGCCGCCGCCCTGATGCGGGAGCGGTTCGGCGATCTGGTGTCGCCGACACAGATCCCGCGCAGCGCCCGGTACGACTCGGCCGCGCTCGCGGGCGTGCCGGTCGTCGTCAGCGCCCCGCGCTCGAGCGCCGCCGCCGCATACCGCAGCGCGAGCGACGATCTGATCGGCCGGCTCGGGCGCAAGCCCCAGAAGCGCCACGGCGCGCTGAAGGGGTTCGTGCGCGCCGACATGCGCGCGGCGCTCCAGGAGATGCGCCGCCGCCGCCCGGGCGAGGCCGCCCCGGCCGATCCGTCCGCCTGACGCTCGCGCACCGCGCGGGGTCAGACCCCTTTTGGTGCGCCCGCGGGCGCGCGGCAGATCACCCACAGGAACGTCGCCTCGCCCTCGGGCTCACGCATCGTGACAGCCTCCGCGTGCACGACGTCAAGGCCGGCATCCGCCAGCAGGCGCAGGTTCTCATCCGCCGGGTGGCTCGAGAAGAACATTGGCTCCCCGAGCCACTCGCCCGTCCAGCCGGCCAGGTCACCGACGCCAAGCGACGCCAGGAACACGCCGCCGGGCCGCAGCCAGCGCCGCACGCGCGCGAACACGCCGGAATGCTCCTCGCGCGGGATGTGGGAGATCGAGTAGAGGGCACAGACGCCGTCGAACGAGGCGGGGGCGAACTCGAGGTCGACCACATCGGCGCACACAAACCTCGCGCCGGGGACGTTGCGACGGGCCAGGCCGATCTGGACCTCGGAGATATCGGCGCCGACCACGGCGAAGGTCTCCGCCAGGCGCCTGGTGGAGGGCACGCCCGCCCCGCACCCCAGGTCGAGCACGCTCCCCGGGACGGGCAGGCGCGCCGCGAACTCCGCGACGAACCGGTTGCGCGGATCGCCCTCGACTCGCGCGCCCCATTCAAGGAACGTCGCCGCCAGCCGGTCGTAGCCCGTCCGCACGGTCTGCTTGCGCGGATCCGTCATGGGCTGACGGTACAGGCGCAACGGCGCAAGCGGCTATGCTCGCCGCCAAGAGCATTTCGACGAGGAGGATCGGCGATGGCGACGATGGACGTAGGCGTCGACGCGCTGCGGGAGGCCGCGGCCGGTGAGTGGTTGTCATGGACGCGGATGGCCGACTTCGACGGCACCGCTCCCCCGATCCTGGTGGGCGGAGAGGGGCCGTACGTGTTCGAGGCCGACGGGACGCGCCTCCTGGATGCCATGTCGGGCCTGTTCACGACTCAGATCGGCTACTCCCACGGCGCCGAGCTCGGCGAGGCGGCCAAGCGGCAGCTGGAGTCGTTCGGGTTCTACCCGAACTGGGCGGCGACCTCGCCCGCACCGGTCGAGCTGACCCGGCGCGTCATCGGCCTCGCCCCCGAGAACATGACCCGGGCGTTCTTCACGTCGGGTGGTTCGGAGGCGGTCGAGTCGGCGCTGAAGCTCGTGCGCCAGCACTGGCTCGGGCGCGGCGAGCCGCTGCGGCGCAAGATCGTCGCCCGCCGCGGCGCCTACCACGGCTGCACGCTGGGCGCGCTCTCGCTGACCGGGATCCCGGCGGCGCGGGCGCCGTTCGAGCCGCTCCTGGGCGACGTCCGCCACGCCGAGAACACCGACCGCCGCCACTACCGCCACGCCGTCACCGACGAGGAGTGGACCGACGCTGCGATCGCCGCCATCGAGCGCACGATCATCGCCGAAGGGCCGCACACCGTCGCCGCCGTCGTGGTCGAGCCGGTGCAGAACGCGGGCGGCTGCCTGGCGCCCCCGCCGGGGTACGGCGCGCGGCTGCGGGAGGTGTGCGACCGCTACGGCCTGCTGCTCTGGTGCGACGAGGTGATCACGGGCTTCGGCCGTCTGGGGGCCTGGTTCGGCTCCGACCGGCTCGGGTTCGACGCCGACATGATCACGTTCGCGAAGGGCGTCACCTCGGGTCAGGCCCCGCTCGGCGGCCTGCTCTTCACCGACGACGTCGCGGCGCCGCTGATCGACCAAAAGGCCGTGTACGCGCACGGCTTCACCTTCGGCGGCCATCCGCTCTCGTGTGCCGTGGCGCTCGCCAACCTCGACATCATGGAGCGGCTCGACGTGCTCCGAAACGTGCGCACGCTCGAGGACACCCTCGGCCGCCTGCTCGACGGCGTCGCCGCGGCATCGCCGCTGGTCGTCGAGGCCCGCGGCCACGGCTTCTTCCGCGCCATCGAGCTGCGCGACGCGAGCGCCCTGCCCGGCGCGCGGGATGCGATCCGGCGCGAGGGCGTGATCGTGCGCCTCGACGACCGGGTGAACCCGTGCCTCGCGATCTCGCCGCCGCTGATCTGCACGGCGGAGCACCTCGAGGAGATCGCCGCGGGGATCACCGCCGGGCTGCAGAGGGCCGCCGCAGAGGGCTGATCACCGGATGCGCTAGGTGGGTCGCCAGACGGTCTGGTAGAGCACCCAGGCGCGTGCGGCCGAATCGAAGCGGTAGTTGCGGATCAGGAGCTGGCTGGGGCAGCAGTCCGGGTCGGCCGGGCGCGCCTCTCCCTGGACGAGGTGCACCTCGAGCCCGGGTGTGGCGGCCGCTGCCAGGTTCTCGAGCGCGACGCTCGCGCCGACGTAGCGGTAGTGGTGGCCGGCGTGGATCAAGGCCGGGAACGGCGGCCCGTATGACCAGAAGCGGTGCTTGGCCGTGCCATTCCAGCCGCGGATGCCGGCGAACACGGGCACCGCGCCCGCGCCGCCGTTGAACCCGCGGTAGAAGATCTCGGGCCGGCCGTCCGTGTTCAGGTCGGCGATCCGGATCCAGCGGGGCAGCATGTGCTCGAGGATCGGCGTGATGCGCGTCTTCACGGTGTGGCCGCCGACCCGATCGACCACCTGGAGCCAGTGCTCTCTGATCGGCACGGTGCCGCCGAACGGGTTGGGCTTGAGCACGAGCATCAGCCGCACATGCTCCATGTGCGCATCGCCGTCGAGGTTCACGCGCCACCCGTGCACCACCGTCGCACCGCTCGCCAGGGCCTGCGCGGGGAGGCCCAGCGAGAGCCCCAGCGTGAGCATCAGAATCGCACGGCGCATGACCACGCAGTATCGCGAGCACGACCGGCCGAGGCAAGCCGGCCTACCGGGCGGGCACCGTCGGCTTCGGCAGCGGCTCGATCGCGCGCAGCGCGCGGGCGATCTCGGCCTCCGGCAGCTCGTGGTCCTCGAGCCGGTCGTGCAGGTAGGCGTCGTAGGCGGCCATGTCGAAGTGGCCGTGGCCGGACAGGTTGAACAGGATCGCCTGCTCGGTGCCGGACTCGTCCGCCCGCTTGGCGGCATCGACGACGCCCTTGATGGCGTGGGCGCTCTCGGGCGCCGGCACGATCCCCTCCGAGCGGGCGAAGGTGACCGCGGCCGCGAACACGTCCCTCTGGCGGTAGGCCTCGGCGCGCAGCAGCCCGTCCAGCAGAAGCTGCGAGACGATCGGCGCCGCGCCGTGGTAGCGCAGCCCGCCCGCATGGATGCCCGGCGGGACGAAGTCGTGGCCGAGCGTGTGCATCGCCACGAGCGGCGTGAGCTGGGCGGTGTCGCCGAAGTCGTAGGCGAACGGCGCCCCGGGTGAGCGTCGGGCACGCCGCGGGCTCGCACGCGATGATCTCGATGTCGGCGCCCGCGATCTTGTCCCGCACGAACGGCAGCGCGAGGCCCGAGAAGTTCGACCCGCCGCCGACGCAGCCGATGACGACGTCCACGCCGTGCTCGCCCGCGAGCTCGAGCTGGCGCTGTGCCTCCTGGCCGATCACCGTCTGGTGCAGCAGCACGTGGTTCAGGACCGAGCCGAGCGCGTAGCTCGTATCGTCGTGGGTGGCGGCGTCCTCGACGGCCTCGGAGATCGCCATGCCGAGGCTGCCGGGCGAGTCGGGGTTGTGCTCGAGCATCGCCCGGCCGGCGTTGCGTGTCCGGCGACGGGCTGGGCACGACGGATGCACCCCACGTCTCCATCATCGATCCGCCGGTAGGGCTTCTGGTCGTAGGAGACGCGCACCATGTACACCTTGCACTCCAGGCCGAAGAAGCCGCAGGCGAGCGCCATCGAGCTGCCCCACTGGCCGGCGCCGGTCTCGGTGGCGATCCGGGTGCGGCCGGCCTTCGCGTTGTAGAAGGCCTGCGGGACGGCCGTGTTGGGCTTGTGCGACCCGGCGGGCGAGACGCCCTCGTACTTGTAGTAGATGCGCGAGCGCGTGCCGAGGGCCCGCTCGAGCCGGTGGGCGCGGTAGAGCGGCGTCGGCCGCCACAGCCGCAGGACGTCCACGACCTCCTCGGGGATCGGGATCTCGCGCTCGGTCGAGACCTCCTGCATGATCAGGTCGATCGGGAAGAGCGGGGCGAGGTCGTCCGGGCCGATCGGCTGGCCCGTGCCCGGGTGCAGCGGCGGCTGCGGCGGGGAGGGCGCGTCGGCGAGGATGTTGTACCAGGCGCGGGGCATGTCGCGCTCGGGCAGCAGGATCTTGGTGTCGGCCATGGCGGTCTCCTGCGGGTCGGGTGAACTTCACCGCCGATCGGCGGCCGACCGATTCTGCCTCAACCGGGCCGCGCATGCGAGCAGGGCCCGCGTGCCCCACGGCCGTCCTATGCCGCGCGGCCGCCCCTGGACTTGCTCATGCGCTTGTGCACGTACATGGCCGTGTCGGCGTGGCCGACCAGCGCATCCGCGGTGGTGCCGTCGCGGGGGCACATGGCGGTGCCGACCGCAACGCCGACGTGGACGGCCGCCGGGCCGACCGAGAACGACGGGGCGAACACGGTCAGGAGCCGCCGGCGCATGACGTCGACCACGCGCTCGGCGTCGGCCTCGGGCAGGAGCGGGAGCAGGATCACGAACTCGTCGCCGCCGAGCCGGAACACGGGATCGCTCGTGCGCACGACGCTCCCGAGCCGGTGGGCGACCAGGCGCAGGAGGGAGTCGCCGGCGGCGTGGCCGTGGTCGTCGTTCACGCGCTTGAAGCCGTTCAGATCGCAGAAGAGCATCCCCAGGACGTGGCCGGGCTCGCGCCGTGCGAGCTCCTGGTCGAGCCGCCGCTCGAAGGCGGCGCGGTTGGGCAGCCCCGTCAGCTGATCGTGGCTCGCCTCGTGCAGGGCGCGCGCCTCGCGCTCCTTCAGGTCGGTGATGTCGGTCAGCACGACGACCCGTGCGAGCTCCCCGTGGTAGCGCGTCTCCTGGCTCTGGGCCGCGTACCAGCGGCGGGCGCCGCTGCGGTGGACGCCCGCGATCTCGAACGCGCCGGTCGAGCCGTCGGCCAGGCGGGCGGTGGCAACGGCGATCGACTCGGGTGCGATGTAGTCCTCGGGCCGCAGCGTGAGTGCCTCCTCGGCCGACCAGCCGAACTGATCGCAGAACGCCTGGTTCACCTCGACGATCGTGCCGCCCGTGTGGACGATCACGGAGTCGCGCGAGGCCCCGGACAGGAGCCGGAAGCGCTCCTCCGACTCGCGCGCGTGCTCCTCTGCCGACTTCATCGCGGTGACGTCGGTCTCGAGCCCGCGGATGCGCCGCCGGCCTTCCTGATCGACGGTGAGGTGGGCGACGCTCGAGAGCCACACGACCCGCTCGTCGCGCGAGAGGGCGCGATAGGTCACGCGCGACACCCCCGCCGCGAGCACCTCCGCGCCGGACGCCAGGTAGAGCTCGCGGTCGTCCGGGTGCACGACGGTCTCGCTCCAGAAGTCGGGCACCGCGATCAGGTCCATCGGCTCGTAGCCGAGCAGGTCAAGCACGCGGTCGTTGACGAACTCGACCGCGAGCGTGTCGGCGTCGGCCTCCCACACGATCGCCTCGATGTCGCTCAGGAGGTCGAACAGGAACCCGGCGATATCCCCGGAAAACGAGATGGGGACGGTGACCCGCCGCGTGGGGCGCGGGCGCTGCGGCTCGTCTGGGACGTCGGCTTCGGGCATGGCAGGGCAGGCTCGGCTCGGTTCGCCCGGTAATCGGCGCGGCCGGGTGGCGCTTGACGATGCCTTCCGGAGACGCGCAACGGCTCGCACAAACGAATCGAGGCCCCCGCACCGGGTGCGGGGGCCTCGAGGTGGTGCCTTAGGCGAGCGCGGCGCTCAAGGGGTGTACTGCGCGTACCCCTGCTGCTTCTTCTGGCCGGTGCTCGTGAAGTCGCCGCCGACCAGCATGTCGCTGTTCGAGCCGACCCCCTGGAGGGCGAAGACGCCGAGGACGCTGTTGGCGCTCGGGTTCCACGCCTGCAGGGCGCCGGTCGTCTCGTTGACCGCGAGCAGCTTGTTGCGGCTGATCGGGTTTGTGCACGTGTGCTGGCCGTGCTGCGGCCCGCAGTAGGTCTGGAAGTGGCCGCCCAGGTAGACGAAGCCGCCGGCCACGCCGATCGCCTGGACGTTGCCGTTCGTGCCGCCCTGCCACAACGGCGCGCCGGTTGCCGGGGCGAAGCCCGCGAAGTTGCCGCCGCCGCCCGCGCCGGCCACATACACACCGGCCGCGTCGTTGGCGAGCGCGATGACCGGGTAGTTGATGTGGCCCTGCCACGGCAGCGAGCTGCCGGTGTCGGCATCGACCGCGCCGAGGTCCGTGGTCGCGGCGCCCGCAAGGTGGGTGAACGTCCCGCCGACCACGAGCCGCGTGGCCGAGGTGAACTTGACCGCGCGCACCTGTCCGTCGGTGCCCGGGTTCCACGGCAGCACCGTTCCGTCCGACCCCTTGACCGCCGCCAGGTTGGCCCGGGCGCTGCCGTCGACGGTGCCGAAGCCGCCGCCGAGGTAGATCGTGCCGGCGGCGGATGCGATCGTGAACACCTCGCCGCTGGCGGTGCCCGTCCACGTCGACACAACTGCGCCGGCTCCGGTGGCGGAGACCTTGGCGATGCGCAAATGGCTGACGCCGCCGACCTGGGTGAACGCGCCACCCAGGTACACGGCCGATCCGGCCACCTTGATCGCGCGCACGGTCCCGTTCGTATTCGGGTTCCACGGCAGCAGGTTGCCCGTCGTCAGGCTGACCGCGGCGACGTGGTTACGCGCCACCTCGCCCGTGCCCGCCGCGGCTCCGGCGGGGCGCATCGACGTGAACTGCCCGCCCAGATACACCGTCGTCCCGGAGACGGCGATCGCGTTCACGCGTCCGTTCGTCTGCCAGGTGGGCACAGGGTGCGGTTGCACGATGATCGCCTGTGCCACTCCGGCAGTACCCAACCCGGCGACCATCGCCGCCGCGGCTGCAAACCCCAACCGTCTCGTTCGACCCAGCATCGATTCTCCCCCAAGCCTCGTGATGATTGCACTCCAACATAACCCCGGAATGAGTCAAGTCAAGGCTTGCGAATCAATGTGCCTCCAACAGGAAACTGGCAAATCCTTCCGGGTGATCAGCCCGCCGCAGCGGCGAACCGGGCGTACATCTCGTCGGCCCGCTCCCGGAGGCGGTCAAGCGCCGGCGCGTGGTAGGCGCCCCGCAGCTCGTCCTTGCGCGCCTCCTTGTAGGCCGACGGGCGCTGGGCGCGATGCTCGGGCACGGCGGCGAGCCCGCCCGAGTGCGCCGCGGCCGCGCGCTCGAGCTCGGCCCGGGAGACGACGCCGGAGAGGAAGGCGTGAATCGTGGGCCTCCACGGCGGGCGCCGCGCGCGCATCTCGATCAGCTCGAAGCACTCGGCCGTGCGCTCGGGAGTGGGTCGGAACGGCGCGAAGTCCGTGCCGAAGCGGGCATTCACGCGCTCGATGCTGCGGTCGAGATGGGTCGTCACCTCGGCGAAGTCGGCGACGACCATCCCGTCCAGGTGATCGCCCAGCTTGGCGTGGAACCGCGCGTAGGCGGTCATGCCCTGGGCGAGGGTGACGTAGGGCTCGCGGACGACGAGCGAGAGCACGGTATCCTCGGGCGGGCGCACGGTCAGAAGGACGGGGACGCCGCGGCGGATCGCCGCGATGATCTGGCTGGGTGCGTGGACATGGTGGCCGAGCCGCACCGGCGCCGGTTGGGCCAGCTGGAACGCGACCACGGCGAAGGTCGACGCCGACCGCGTGAACCCGTCGATGACGAGCTCGGTGGCCTCGGAGACGACGCCGTCGCCGTGGATGCGCCGGGCCAGGTGCAGGTAGCCGGGATGCTCCGCGGCGCGGCTACGCACCGACCAGCGCACCCGGCGAACACCGAGCCTGGCCCGATCGCGCCCTGCCTCTGAGATCAACCCGCGCGTTCAGACAGCGTAGCCGGGGCGCCAGACGCCTTGCGCGGATCCGACTTGCTGCGGTCGACGTCGGAGACCAGCGTGATCTCGTCGCCGTCGATCTCGAACACGATCGCGCCGCCGGTCGGCATCGCGAACTGCCAGTCGTCATCCGAGGCGCCGGCCACGCGGAGCACCGCCAGGCGCAGCATGACGCCGTGCGACACCGCCGCGACGCTCTGCCCGGGGTGCTCCCGCGCGATTGCGCGCAAGGCTTCGACGACGCGATCCGCCGCCTCGGCGACCGCCTCGCCCTCGGGGCAGACAGCCCGCTCGGGATCGCTCACGTAGGCATCCCACGCGTCCGGGTCGACCTGCGCGGACTCCTCCTTCGTGAGGCCCTCCCACGCGCCGTAGTCGAGGTTCAGCAGGCCGGGCTGCGCCCGCACCGCGCCGACGCCGTTCTTGACGGCGATCGCCTCGGCGACCTCACGTGCCCGGCCGAGCGGGCTCGTGTACACAGCGACGAGGCCCGAGCCGACGAGCGACCGTGCCGCTTCGCGGGCCTCGGCCCGGCCGACCTCGTTCAGCGGAACTTCGAGGCGGCCGCGAAACCTGACCTGCGCGTTCATGATCGTCTGTCCGTGCCGGACGAGATGAACGCGACATGTCCGCCGACTTGCGGCCGAGGCCGCGGGCATTTCGTCGTGCATGTGGTACTCCCTCACTGGTCGTGCCCTGCAACGCCGGGGCCTCCTAGCGTCCGGCGGTACACCAATCGTTCACAAGTACACCGCGAGCACGGCGCGTTGTCAAGGAGTTCCCGCCCAACCTTCCCGGACTTTTACACGTGCTCCCGGTCGGCGGCGTCGCGCCCGGCCGTGGCGAGCGGCGCCGCGGCGACGATGCTGCGCCGCTCCTCCTCCTCGGCGACCGCCGCGTGCAGCTGCTGCCACCACTGGATGCCGCCGATCCACAGGCCGGCCGCGAGGCCGATGGCCGCGCCGACGGCGCCGTAGGTGGCCGCGCCGACCGTGCCCCCGGTGACGGCCAAAACGCCGGTGACCAGGCGCGAGCGCATGCTGCGCTTGGCCGCGGCCATCGCCCGCAGCCCGACCGTCGCCGCCGTGAGCATCCCCGACGCCGCCATCACGGCGGTGTAGGGCAGGATGACGGGGTGCGCCGGCACCCACGAGCGCTTGAGGAGGGCCTCGCCGACGGAGTCGGGCAGCAGGTACATGGCGACGCCCCAGGCCACGAACACGACGACGAGCACGATCCCGAGGATCGTCACGACGCGCAGCATCCGCCGCGGCGAACGGCGGGCGATCCGCACCGACTCCGCGATCGCGGGCGACGTCACGCCCATGTTGAGGATGTTGAGCGGGCCGAGCACGACCTGGGCGCCACGCAGGGCGCCGGCCGCCGACAGGCCCGCAAAGCCCGCGGTCGCGTACATCGCCCCCGACTGGGCGGCGTTGCGGGCGACGAACTCGATCAGATAGCGGGGGCCGAGGTCGCGGTGGCGCGAAAGCCAGAAGCGCGCCTTCAGGGGGCGGGGCAGGAACCCCGCCTGGACGATCCCGAACACCGCCGCGACGTTGGCCGCGCCCGCCCAGGCCAGGATGAACGCCGGCGACGACCGCAGGCCGACCGCCAGCACCGCCGCGACCAGGACGACCTGGGCGATCGCCCAGGCCAGGTCGTTCGCAAAGGCGTACGTCCCGCGCAGGTGGCAGAAGAAGGCGCTGCGCCAGGTGTCCTGGACGATCAGGCCGGGCATGCTCAGGCCGAGCACGATCAGCGACGGGCGCAGCGTGCCGTCGAACAGGAACGACGCACCGACACAGAGAACGCCGGCGATCGCACCGAGCACAAGGGCCACGCCCGTGGCGGCGGACGCGCCCTCCCGCCACTCGCGCTCGCCGGTGGCGCTGTGGCGCACGGTGAGCGGCTCCGAGCACAGCGCCCGGGTGGCGCCGAGGGTGATCGTGTAGGTCGTGAACGCAAGCCCGAACGCACCCAGCGCGGACGTGCTCACGGTCCGCGCGACCAGGATGGCGAGGGCGAAGTTGGTCAGGCTCGAGAGGGCCTGATCGGCCAGGCCCCAGCCGAGCCGGCGGACGCCGCCGCCCGCGTCCGTGCGGAGAGCCGAGGCTGTGCTCACCTTGAGATCCTAACCCCGACCCCCGCCGCTGGATACCTCGAACCGGCGAGTCAATCGTCTAGAGTCGGCCCCGGTGTGCCGGGAAGTCGGGTCGGCGAGCGCCAGCTATGGACCGCCTCCCGCCCATTCCGCACCACCGCCACTCACCGCCCGGACGGGCGCGCTGACCGTGTCCACGCCGGTCGCGCTCATCCTGTTCGCCACGTCGCTTGCCGCCACGCTGGCCGCGTCGGGCCTCTTCGCCCGCCGGCTCGACCGCCTGGGGATCCGGCTCGGCATCCACGAGGCGGTGCTCGGCCTCCTGACCGCGCTCGCCGCCGACGCGCCCGAGCTGTCGTCGGGACTGACGGCGATGCTGCGCGGCGAGCCCGGCGTCGGTGTCGGCGTGCTGCTCGGCTCGAACATCTTCAACCTCGCGGCGATGGTGGGGGTGAGCGCACTCCTGGCCGGCAGCGTCCGGCTCGAGCGGCCGGCACTCGCCCTCGAAGGGGCGTTCGCCCTCTTTGCGACCGCCGTCACCGCGGCGGTGCTCTTCACCGGCCTCGAGCCGTGGATCGCGCTCGTCGTCTTCGCCGCGGGCGCCGTCCCCTACCTGATCCTGCTCGCGCGGGGGACGTTCCACGGCCCGCTGCCGCCGCGCGAGTCGTCGGCCCCGGTCATCGACGCCCGCTCGGCGGCCGGGCGGGTGACGCAGGTCATCGGGCTCTTCGTGCGCGAGATCCCGGCCCTGGTCGTGATCGTGGTCGGCGCCGTCGGCATGGTCTACTCGGCGGTGCTCGTGGCCGGCCGCTGGGGGGTGCCGCGGCCGCTCGTCGGGCTGCTCCTCCTGGCCACGCTGACGAGCCTGCCGAACGCCTACACCGCCATCCGGCTCGGCCTCGCCGGCCGCGGCGCCGCCCTGGTGAGCGAGGCCCTGAACTCGAACACGATCAACCTGTCCATGGGCATCCTGGTGCCGTCCGTCATCGTGAGCTCCGCGAGCGGCGGGCACGGGTTCGCGCTTGACTACATCTGGATGGTTGCGGTCACGATCGCAACGCTTGCCCTGGTGGGCCGGCGGGGCGGCGCCGGCCGGCTGGCCGGGGCCGCCATCGTGGCCTCCTACATCGCCTACGTGGCGGTGCGGGTCGCGACGACGGGGTGATCGAGACACGACGTTGAGGCCGCCGGGCGCATCCTTGACGGCCGGTTGAGGCGCCCGGCCGTAGCCTGAACGCGAGGCCAAATCCCGGCTTCGCAAGGGAGAAGGAAGTGATACACGTGTCCAAGACCATCGTGCTCGCACTGGACGGCACGGAGCAGTCCCGAGGGCCGGTGCGCTATGCCACCGACCTCGCCCGGGAGCGCGACGCCAAGATCGTCGTCGCCCACGTCAGGCAGCTGATCGGCGGCCGCGGCGCCGGCCCGCTGCATGCCGACGAGGACGACCGCACGGCGGACGTGCGCCGGCAGGTCGGCGATCTGCGCGCGGCCGGATTCACCGTGGAGTTCCAGCGGTGCTCGACCATGCGCAGCCCCGCGTCGGCGATCGCCGACGTCGCCAGGAATGCCGACGCCGAGATAATCGTCGTAGGCGGGACCACGCACGGCGCGTTCGCCGGCGCACTCGCCGGGAGCACCCCCCAGGCGCTGCTGCACACCGCCCCGTGCCCCGTGCTCGTCGCCCCGGCCACGGAGGCCGTCGCCGCGTAGCGCACCCCGAGAAGCGCCGGCGTCGCGCCGCCGAGCGCCGGGGAGGCTTTCCGTCTCCCGGCGCTCGCTCGCGTTCTCTAGAGCTCGCTCAGCGCCCGGGCAAGCGCCGGCCCGAGCTCGGGCGCGCGGCCCGGGTTGTAGAGCGGCCCGGCGCCGTCGGCCAGGAGCTCCAGCGTGCGGGCGACACCGCGGGCGCCGACGGACTGCTCGAGCGCCTCGAGCCGCGCGGCCAGACGCTCGAGCGCCGGACCGTTCGCGGCGGCGGCCCGCGGGTTCACGACCGAAGCTCGGTACACCCCCGGACGCAGGCCCTGGGCGCGAATCGCCCGCAGCGAGCGGGCCACCCTGCGGCGCTCCCGCGGCGAGACGAGCTGGTGCATGCGCTCGCCGATCAGTGCGTCGGGCGGTGGCTCGCCCACGCCCCAGGCAAGCCAGTGGTCGACCCGGCGGCGGCGGCCGGCGGCCCGTCCGCGCTCCCACACGTCGCGGGCAAGCGCCGTCGCAAGCGCGCTCGCGACCACCGCGCCCGCGGCGGCGTCCGAGAGCCGGTTGGCGACCGCGGCCGCGGCGGCGAAAGGCGCCGGGGCCAGGTACGGGGCCGTGCGCAGCTGGGACGAGAGTTGCATCCCAGAGACGCTAGGCGCGGCGCGCTCAACCGCCGGTCAAACCCGCCTCAACCCGAGGTCACGACACCGCGTCGTCGTCGGGCGGACGCATGAGCCGGTAGCCCGCGCCCGGCTCGGTGATCAGATAGCGCGGATGGCGCGGGTCATGCTCGATCTTCCCCCGCAGCTTGCTGATGTAGACGTGCAGGTAGTGCGACTCGATCTGGTAGGCGGGCCCCCACACCTCGCGTAGGATCGCCCGGTGCGTGAGCAGCTTGCCCTCGTTGCGCACGAACAGCGAGAGCAGGTCGTACTCGATCCGCGTGACCGGCACCGGCGCTCCGTCGACCGTCACCTGGTGGCGGTCGAAGTCGACGACGAGGCCGCCGACCGCGATCGATTCGCCTCCCGTCGGCGCGGCGCGGCGCATGGCCGCGCGCAGCCGCGCCAGCAGCTCGCCCATGCCGAACGGCTTGGTGACGTAGTCGTCGGCGCCGGCGTCGAGGGCGGCGACCTTCTGCCCCTCCTCGCCGATCGCCGACAGGATCACGATCGGCACGGAGCTCCACGTGCGCAGCTCGCGGCACACGTCGACCCCCGAGCCGTCGGGGAGCACCAGATCGAGCACGACGGCATCCGGCGGCCGGGTCGCTGCGGCCGCGAGCGCCTCCTCGGCGGTCGCCGCGCGGACGACCTCGTAGCCGGCGCCGCGCAGGTTGGTGGTCAGCGCGCGCAGGATCTGGGGCTCGTCGTCGACGACCAGGATCAAGCCGCCCTCGGTCACTGCGGCGCCTCGTCCGCCGGCGGGAGGGCCAGGGCGAAGCCCGCGCCCTGACCGGGGCGCGACTCCGCCCACAGGCGGCCGCCGTTTGCCTCGGCGAAGCCGCGGGCGATCGCGAGGCCAAGGCCGGTGCCGGTCTGATCCTGCGCGGGCGCCCCTCGGTAGAACGGCTCGAAGACGTGCTCGAGCTCGCTCTCGGGCAGCCCGCGCCCCTGGTCGATGACGCGCACGATCACCTCCTTGCGCGTCCGCGTCACCCGCACGGTGACGGGGCTGCCCTCCGGCGAGAACTTGAGCGCGTTGTCGATCAGGTTGCTCAGGATCTGGCGCACCTGCACCGCATCCACCTCCACGGGGGGCGTGTCGGCGGGGACGGAGACGTTCACCCGCTCGGTGCTCCTGCCGACATCGGCCAGCGAGCCGTAGACGAGGTCGTCGACCGTCCACACCTCCGGCATGGGCGCAAGCGCCCCGGCCTGCAGCCGCGACAGCGCGAGCAGGTTGTCGACGACGCCCTCGAGCCGGCGCACCTCGACGCTGATCGTGTCGCGCAGCTCGCGGCGGTCGTCCTCGCTCAGCGCGAGGTGCTCGTCCTCGAGCCCGTCGCTCGCGGCCCGGATGGCCGTGAGCGGAGAGCGCAGATCGTGGCTCACGGCCCGCAGCACCGCGGTCTTCATGGTGTCCGAGCGGCGCAGCGCCTCGGCCTCGAAGGCCTCGTTGGCCAGCCGCTCGCGATCGACCGCGACGGCGAGCAGCGACGCCAGCGCGGGCAGAAGCCGGCGGCGCGCCGCCAGGTTGGGCTCGCCGCCCTCGACCAGCTCGAGCGTCCCCACTCTGCGCGTGCCGGCCACGAGCTCGATCGGGGCGCCGGTGGTGGTCGGCTCGTGATCGGCGCCGATCACGATCGAGGCCGACCTGGCCCTGAGAATGGCGGCCACGCGCGCGCTGATCGAATCGAGCTGGCCGGCCACGTCTCCGCCCTCGAGCAGCGACGTGGCCACGTCGGCCAGAAGCGCCGTCTCGACCTCGCGCTGCTCAGCCTCGGTCGCCCGCCTTCGGGCGCTCGCGGCGAGGCCGGACACGACGACCGCGGTCACCACGTACACCGCAAGCGCGAACCAGTTGCGCGAGTCCGAGAGCGTGAAGGTGTGCACCGGCGGCAGGAAGAACCAGTTGAACGCGAGCATGCTCGCGATCGAGACGAGCACCGCGTACGCCAGCCCGAAGGCGACGGCGATCGGCAGGACGGCGAACACGTAGACCACGCCCAGGCTGAGCACGGGGACGAACGACTTCAGCAGGCCGATCGCGACCGTGACGACGACCAGCACGACGACGCTCGCGCCCACGGCCAGCGCGTGGCGGCGCGATCCGGACGCGCCGTCGAGCATCGCGTACGCGCGTGCGATCACCGCGTCACTCTCGCACGGACGCTGCCGGACGCGGGCCGCAGCGCGAGCGTCTCGGTCGGGGCGTGCATCAGAATCCAGGCGATGTCGCGCTCGTCGAAGCCGGTGCGCTCGTCGGCCGAGACCGGCAGCAGAATGCGGTCGAAGCTCTCGACCTCCCACAGCCGCCGCAGCGCGTCGCGCAGCGACCGGCCCCGTTCGAGGCGCGCGTCCACGGGCACGCCCTCCTCCTGCGCGTGCAGCTCGACCGCCTCGAGCACCGGCAGCGCCACCTCGACCTCGTGCCGCAGCGGCGAGTCGAGCGCGAGCGAGAACGGGACCATGATCAGATAGGCGGGGACGAACACCGCCCCGTCGGCCCTGGCAATGCGAAGCGCCGCCTCGAGCACGGCCGGGTCGAGCTGCCCGCCCGAGAACGGGACGAGCAGGCGCGGCGCGCCCGGGCGGGCCTGCGGGGCGCGGCGCCGGCCGAGCCTCACGGGTGCAGCTCCCGCCTGCGACCGCGGTCGGCGGCGATGCGGATATCCACGCCCGGCAGCGCGGCGATCAGCCGGCCCAGGAACGCGCCGTGCATGATCTCCTCGACACGGCGGCGCGCCGGTGTCCCCAGATAGACATAGGTCGTCCCGCGGTCGATCACGACCGCCCGCACTGACGCGATCACGTCGCCGCTCTCCTCCTCGAGGAAATGCGCGCCCAGGATCGCGGCGAGGCGCCGCAGCGCGGCCAGCGCGACCGTCTGATCCTCGGACAGATTCTCCCCCGGGTCGCGCACCCACAGCACGTCGATGTCGGCGCCGAGCCGCTGCGCCGAGCGCCAGGCCCGGCGCAACAGCCGCTGCGAGCTCGGCTGCGGCGTGACCAGCACGAGGATCCGCTCGAGAATCGCCTGCTGGGCGGCCGGGTCGACGATGCTCGTCTCCCGCCGCGCCTCGACGTCCTCGGACAGCTCCCGCAGGGCCAGCTGGCGCAGCGCCCCCAGCTTCTCGGCGCGGAAGAAGTTCGCAAGCGCCGTCTCGACGCGGGCGAGCGGATACACCTTGCCGGCGCGCAGGCGCTCCTGCAGCTCCTGGGGCGAGAGGTCGACCAGCACCACCTCGTCGGCCTCGTCCAGGATCCGGTCCGGGAACGTCTCGCGGACGCGCACGCCCGTGAGCTCGAAGACCGTGTCGTTCAGGCTCTCCAGGTGCTGGACGTTCACGGTGGAGATGACGTCGATGCCCGCGGCGAGCACCTCCTCGATGTCCTGGTAGCGCTTGTGGTGCGGCGAGCCGGGGGCATTGGTGTGGGCGAGCTCGTCGATCAGCGCGAGCTCGGGCGCCCGCCGGATCACGGCGTCGGTGTCCATCTCCTGCAGCGCCACCCCCTGGTGCTCGATCGCCCGGCGCGGCACCACCTCCAGGCCCTCGGCCAGCGCCGCCGTCTCGGGCCGGTCGTGCGGCTCGAGGTAGCCGATCACGACGTCGACCCCCTCGGCGGCCGCCTGGCGGCCCTCCTGGAGCATGCGGTAGGTCTTCCCCACCCCGGCGGCGGCCCCCAGCAGGATCCGGAATCGGCCGCGCATGCCGCGGGATGCTACGCCGATCGGAGCACCCCGCGGCCTGCGCGATGGATTGTCACGCTCCCAGCACGTTGTGGATGACGAGGTCGATCAGCTTGATGCCGATGAACGGCGCGATGATCCCGCCGAGGCCGTAGATCAGCAGATTGCGGCGCAGGAGCGCCGTTGCGCCGATCGCCCGGTAGCGCACGCCGCGCAGCGAGAGCGGGATCAGGATCGGGATCACGAGCGCGTTGAAGATGATCGCCGAGGTGACCGCCGAGAGCGGCGTCCCAAGCTTCATGATGTTGATCGTCCACAGCGGCCCGTGGGCGCCGGGGTGGGAGGCGTACGTGAACGCGAACATGGCCGGAAGGATGGCGAAGTACTTGGCCACGTCGTTTGCGATCGAGAACGTGGTCAGTGCGCCGCGCGTGATCAGGAGCTGCTTGCCCACCTCGACGATCTCGATCAGCTTGGTCGGGTTGGAGTCGAGGTCGACCATGTTGCCGGCCTCCTTCGCCGCCTGGGTGCCGGTGTTCATGGCCACCCCGACGTCGGCCTGGGCCAGCGCGGGCGCGTCGTTCGTGCCGTCGCCCGTCATGGCGACCATCCGCCCCTTGCCCTGCTCCTCCTTGATCAGGGCCATCTTGTTCTCGGGCGTCGCCTCGGCCAGGAAGTCGTCGACGCCGGACTCGTTGGCGATGAACGCGGCGGTCACCGGGTTGTCGCCGGTGATCATGACCGTGCGGATGCCCATCTTGCGCAGCTCGTCGAAGCGCTCCTTGATGCCGCCCTTGACGATGTCCTTCAGGTAGATCACGCCGAGCGTCCAGTTGTCGCGGGCGACGACGAGCGGGGTGCCGCCGTCGCGGGCGATGCGATCGACGGCCGCGTCGACCTCCGCCGGCACGCGTCCGCCGCTCTCCTCGACGAAGTGGCGGACGGCATCGGTGGCGCCCTTGCGGATGACGGTGCCGTTCATGTTCACGCCGCTCATGCGGGTGGTGGCCGAGAAGGGCACGAACTCGGCCTCGATCGTCGAGAGCTCGTGCTCACGCACGCCGAACTGCTTGGCGAGGACGACGATCGAGCGGCCCTCGGGCGTCTCGTCGGCCAGCGATGAGAGCTGGGCGGCCTCGGCCAGGTCGTGCGGCTCCACCCCCGGGGCGGGGATGAACTCGACGGCCTCGCGGTTGCCGAGCGTGATCGTGCCCGTCTTGTCGAGCAGGAGCACGTCGATGTCCCCCGAGGCCTCGACCGCGCGCCCCGAGAGGGCGAGCACGTTGCGGCGCACGAGCCGGTCCATCCCGGCGATGCCGATGCACGAGAGCAGCGCGCCGATCGTGGTCGGGATCAGCGCCACGAGCAGGCAGATCAGCACCGTCGTCGAGACGCCGCTGTTCGCGTAGAGCGCGAACGGCTGCAGCGTGACGACGGCGACCAGGAAGATCAGGGTGAGGCCGGCGAGCAGGATGTTGAGCGCGATCTCGTTCGGCGTCTTGCGCCGGGCCGCGCCCTCGACGAGCGAGATCATGCGGTCGAGGAACGACTTGCCCGGCTCCTGGGTCACCTGGACGACGAGGCGGTCGGAGAGCAGCCTCGTGCCGCCGGTGACGGCCGAGCGGTCGCCGCCCGATTCGCGGATGACGGGTGCCGACTCGCCGGTGATGGCCGACTCGTCGACCGAGCCGATGCCCTCGATCACGTCGCCGTCGGCGGGGATCGCCTCCCCGGCCTCCACCACGACGACGTCGCCGCGCTGGAGCTCCGGCGCCGGCACCTGCTCGGTGCTGCCGTCGTCGCGCCGGCGGGTGGCGAGCGTGGTCGTGCGCATCGCCCGCAGCGTGTCGGCCTGGGCCTTGCCCCGGCCCTCGGCGATCGCCTCGGCGAAGTTCGCGAAGATCACCGTGAGCCATAGCCAGAAGGCGATGTCGCCGGTGAACCAGAGCGCCTGTCCGCCGCCGCCGATCAGGTTGATGAAGAAGGTGGCCGTGGTCATCACCGAGCCGACCTCGACCACGAACATGACCGGGTTGCGCAGCTGGATCCGGGGATCGAGCTTCTTGAACGAGTCGATCGTGGCGCGGGCGATGATCTCCCGCGTGAACAGCTTGGCTTCTTGCCGGGCCATCAGTGCTCCTGGTCGAGTGCGAGGTTGAGCTCGAGCACGTTCACGCCGGGCTCTCCGAGGAAGCCCAGGAAGCGGCCGTCGACGTGGTCGTCGATCAGCTGCTTGACCGTGGCGAGCGAAAGGTGTCGGACGGCGGCGATGCGCGGGGCCTGCAGCTCCGCGTAGGCCTTCGAGATCTCGGGGTCGATGCCCGATCCCGATGCAGTCACGGCGTCGACCGGGATGTCATGAACGCTGAGGCCGGGGTTGTACGGCCCCTCGAGCGCCATGACCTTGGCGATGCGGGTCTTCACGAGCGTCCGCAGTGCCTTGGCGTTCGGGCCGAGGTTGGAGAAGCTGGTGCCGTCGGCGTTGTAGGCGACCGCGGACGGGCGCTCATGGAAGTAGCGCGGGCCGTTGAACGACTGCGCGGCGAGCTTGGATCCCACGGTCTTGCCGTTTCGGGTGATGAGGCTACCGTTGGCCTGGCTCGGGAACACGAGCTGGCCGAACAGCACCATCACCGCGGGGTAGATCAACCCGAGCACGATGGTGCTCGCGACGATGACGATCGCCGATCGGATGATGTCCTTGCGCATACGAGTGCCTCTTCCTAAAAGAGCCTGGTTGTGAGGGCCTCGACCACCGGGCCGAGCACGATGGCCGGCAGGATGGTGAGGGCGGGCAGCAGGATGACGACGCTCGTCAGGAGCACCACGAACGTGGGCCCATCGGTGCGCATCGTCCCGGCCGACGCGGGGGCGATCTTCTTCATCGCCACGGAGCCGCCGATTGCGAGCGCCGCCAGGAGCGGGACGAACCGTCCCACCAGCAACGCGAAGGCGCCGAGCATGGTCGAGAAGTGCAGCGCGCCGTAGCCGGCGAAGGCACTGCCGTTGTTGTTGGTCTGCGACGTGTAGGCGTAGAACGCCTCGGTGAAGCCGTGCGGGCCGGCGTTGAAGATCGAGGCCTTGCCCGCATGGGTCGACATGGCGATCGCCGTCAGGATGAGCACCACGAGCGGCACCCAGATCGAGCCGATCACGGCCAGCTTCATCTCGCGGGCCTCGATCTTCTTGCCCAGGTACTCGGGCGTGCGCCCAACCATCAGGCCGCCGACGAACACGGCGATGATGACCAGCATGAGCATGCCGTAGAGGCCGGAGCCAACACCGCCGAAGATCACCTCGCCGATGAAGATGTTGGTCAGCGGCACCGCGCCGCCCAGGGCGGTGAACGAGTCGTGGGAGCCGTTGACCGAGCCGTTCGAGGCGTCGGTGGTGACCGTGGCCCAGAGGGCGGTATTGGCGATCCCGTCGCGGACCTCCTTGCCCTCCATGTTGCCGCCGGGCGAGGTGCTCGACGCCGTGATGTTGACGCCCGAGTCGCGCAGCACGGGCGAGCTGTGCTGCTCGGCGGGGGCGGCGATGACCACGCCCGTGATCATCAGAATGAACATCACCGAGAGGATGGCCCAGCCCTGCCGGGTCGCCCGCACCATCTTGCCGAACATGAACACCTCGGACGAGCCGATGATGAGGATGAACAGCATCTCGATGAAGTTCGTGAACCCGTTCGGGTTCTCGAACGGCACGGCCGAGTTCGAGTTGTAGAACCCGCCGCCGTTGGTGCCCAGCTGCTTCATCGCGATCTGCGACGCCACCGGCCCGCGGCCGATGCTCTGGGTGTGGCCCTGGACGGTGTGCGCGACCGCGTGGCCGCTGAAGGTCTCGGGGATGCCCTGCCAGATGAAGAAGGCCGCCGTGACGATGCAGATCGGCAGCAGGATGTAGACGGTGGTGCGATAGAGGTCGACCCAGAAGTTGCCGAGCTTGGTCGTCTCGCGGCGGGCAAAGCCGCGGATCATCGCGGCCAGCACGGCCATGCCGACGGCGGCCGAGATGAAGTTCTGCACCGCGAGGCCGGCCATCTGGCTCAGGTAGCTCATCGTGTACTCGCCGCCGTAGTACTGCCAGTTGGTGTTGGTGACGAAGCTCGCGGCGGTGTTCACGGACACGCCGGCGTTCACGCCGGTGAGGTGGTCGGGGTTGAGCGGCAGGTGCCCCTGCAGGCGCAGGAGCACATACAGCGGGATCAGGAAGAGCAGGCTGAACACGATCACGCTCGTGCCGTAGCCCTTCCAGTCCTGCTCCTCGTCAGGTGACGTCCGCAGGAGTCGGTAGAACCCGCGCTCCGCGAAGCCGAACCAACGGGCGAGCAGCACGTTCTCGCCCTCGTACACCCGGGCCATGTAGGAGCCCAGGAGTGGCGTCACCGCCAGCAGCACGAGGACGTAGAACACGATCTGCGCCGTGCCCTGGAATGGGATCATCGTCATAACTACAAGTTCTCCCCTCGAAACAGCGCGTAGCACAGGTACACGAAGAGCAGGATCGAGACGACGAGGCCGAAGATGTCGCTGCCGGCCATCAGAGCCGCTCGAATCCTGCGATCACGCCGAACATGGCCACCATGCAGACGACCATGAGCACGATTGCTTCCACGTCGTTCATCCCTCACACACCCCTCTCGATCTCGAACAGGACCTGGGTCAGACGCCGGTGCAGGTCATCCCCGCCCGGCCGTCCATCGCGGTAAAGCGGGCTGCCGGCGTCGGAGACGAGCATGTGGACGAGAGCCACGCTGCGCGCCTCAACCGGCGTGTTCACATCGGCCAGGTGCGCGGCCAGCCGCTCGATCAGCGCGGCCTCGGCCGCCACCGTCCGGCGGTCGGTCGGCACCCGCGCGGAAACCCTCGGCGGCGCCTGCGCGGCGGCCACGAGCCGCCGCAGCGAGGTCGCCAGCATGCGGCGCTCGCGTGCGCTTCCGAGCTCCTCGCGGCGCTGCGTCACCACTGCGTCCGGAGGCGGCGCACCGGCGCCGGTGGCGATCCACCGGTCTGCCAGGTCGCACACCAAGACGCGCTGCATCCAGCCCCAGACGCCGGCGCCGGCTCCGGCCAGCGCCGCCGCGGCGGCCAGCGCCCAGGCCCACTCGCGCGTGAACGCGCCTCCCGCCGCCATCAGCGGCGTGGCCGCCAGGATGACGGCGTACGGCGCGGCCGAGCGCAGCGGGCTGGGGAGCGCGCCTGCCTCGGCGGGCGCCCGGTGAGCGGCCCTGGAGCGATGCTGGATCATCATCCCCAACGTAGGCGCAGGCGCCTCAACCGACCCTGAAGGGCCGGGCCGGGATGCTCAAGATTGCGTCACGCTCGTCCGGCCGCGAGCCGGCGAACCGCCGCCGGCCGCGGTCGCCGATCACGGTGACCGGCGCGATCCCGCGGGCCGCGCGGCGCAGCGACCGCCCGGCGGCGCCGACCAGAACGACCTCGGCCGGGCGCTCGGTGGTCGCGGCGAGCAGCGCCGAGCGGACGTCGCGGCTGCGGACGATCTCGACCCGCCCGGGCGCCCGCAGGCGCGCGAGCGCTCCCGCAGCGGTCCGCCGCAGCGCAGAGACGCGCGCGGCGAGGTGCGGGGGCATGGCCGAGATCGGCAGCGTGGGCGGCAGCACCGCGGGGATGACCACGTGCAGCCGCTCGTGCTCGGAGTGCGCGCGTACGATCGCCGCCTCGAGCAGCTCGGGGGGCACGCGGGCGCTCGTGGTCACGAGCAGCACCGGCGGTGCGGGTGAGACGGCGGTCATGGAGCAAACGTATTTCGGGTCGCCTCAACCGGCCCTCACGATGCCCCACGCGGGCCTTAAGCGCGCATCACAGCCCGTTGCACCCGCCCGCCGCGGCGCAGGCGGCGCAGCAGGAGCACGAAGCATGTCCCCAGCGTGAGCAGCTGCTCGACCGACATCACGATGCCGGCCACGCGCTGGTCGGCGAGCGGGGAGAGCCCGAGCAGGCGGCCGGGCTGGTCGGCGTACGCGGGGTAGTAGGCGTGGAAGGAGAAGACGAGCGCGTCGGAGAGCACCTGACCGGCGAAGAACACCGCCACCGTGAACGCCAGCCGCCCGGGCAGCCCGAGCCGGCCGCTGCGGGTGGGATCGACCATCTGGATCCACACCAGCGTCCCGACGAGGACGAACGAGGCGTGCTCGAGGTTGTGCACCGCGGCCGAGTGCAGCGCGCGGTCATACAGGGCCGGCACGTGCCAGACGCCGATCACGGCCACCCACGCGGCCAGCGTCACCCCCGGCCGCAGCAGCACGTCCGTGACCGGCCGCAGGAACCGGAGCCGGTCGGCCATGGCCCGGGCAATCGGCCCGCGCACGGCCACCACGAGCAGCGCCGGGCCGGCGTCGGCCAGAAGCACGTGCTCGAGCATGTGCGCCGAGAGCAGGTAGCGCTCGGCGGCGGTGTTGAGCGGCGAGCACAGCGGCCCCGCCATGACGGCGAGGCCGGCGGCGTAGAGCGCGGCGCGCGTCCACCGCGCGGCCGCCGGATCGCTGCGGCGGGCGTGGGCGAAGGCGGGCACGAACCACGCCAGGGCCAGGATCACGAACACGGCCGGCGCCGGGTGCAGGTGCCATGCGCCCGCGATCGAGCCGACCGACACGTCCCGTGCGGCGAGGAGGGGCGTCATGTCGCCCTAATCCTCTCGCGTCGGGGCGCCGCCCGTCCGCGCAGCCTCGCCTTCGAGCGCCGCCGCCACCTGGTGGTCGGCCCGCTCCTGCTCCTCTTCCAGCAGGCGCAGGAGCGTCAGCGCGACCGCGGTCAGGAACACGGCCGACTGCTCGGCGGTCATGAGCACCCCGCCGAGGTTCTGGTCGCGCGCCGCCGAGATGCCCCACAGCCGCGGGGCGTGGACGTAGTAGGGGTAGAGCGGCGTCGGGATGAAGGTGTAGGCGAGGCCGAGGAACGAGGCGGCCACGAACGCCCCGAGCAGGTAGAGCACGGCCACGCCCGAGGCCATCCGGCGCGCGCCCGGCACGATCACCGGCCACCAGAAGCAGAGGCCGATCAGGATCAGGAACGCGTGCTCTGCGTCGAGCGCGAGCGGATGCTCGAGCGCATAGGTGTAGGGGCGGGCGAGGTGGACGCCGTACCACCCGACCACCCACAGCGGCCAGCCGACCCCCGCCTGCAGCAGGCGGCCGGTCGGGCCGAGCGGGCGCATGATCGCCGCGCCCATGTCGGACGTGAGCCCGAGCAGCACGAGCGGCGGCGCCAGGTCGGCGATGAGCGCGTTCTGCACCAGGTGGCCGAGCAGCAGGTAGTGCACCGCGATCGTCTCGAGCGGGGAGTTGAGCGGTGCCGCCATGAGCACCATCCCCGTGACGAACGCCGCTCGCCGCCATCCCGGGACCGCAGACCGGCGGGCGGCGCGCAGATACACGACCGTGGCAACGGCCGCTGCCACGGCGAAGGCCGGCTCGAACGTGAACGAGGTCGCCGCGGGCGCGGTCACACGGCCGGCGGGCTCACCGCTCGAGCTTGGGGCGCTTGCGGCGTGCGGCGCGCGCCTCCTGCCAGGCGGCGAGCTCCTGATCGGTGAGCTCGGGGGGCGGCCCGGTGCGCAGGTGCCACGAGAACCAGCCCAGGAACCCGAGCCCGGCAACGGCCGGGATCAGGTGCGGCAGATGCTCGGCCACGATCCGCATCGGCCTTAACTCTAGATGCTGCCGCTGAGCCGGCGGGCCTGCCGCGGTAGGATGCAAATGGATGAGCCGGCAACTGTCGCGCAAGCACCTGTTTCGGTGGGCTGGAGCGGCGGGTGGAGGTCTGGCCCTGGGCGCCGCGGGCTACGCGAAGCTCGAAGGCGGGTCGGCCAGCGCCGACTCCCAGGTCGAGCAGTTCCACGGCGTCCACCAGGCGGGCATCACAAACCCGCAGCCGAAGTACCTCCAGTTCGCGTCGCTCGACGTGCAGGTGGCGGGAAAGTCCGGCCTCCGCGACGTGATGCGGGCGCTGACAACGGCCGCCGCCGACCTCACGGCCGGGAAGGCGCCGCCGACCGGCGAGAGCTTCGATCCGGCGCTCCTGACGATCACGTTCGGCTTCGGCGCGAGCCTGTTCGACTCCCGCTTCGGGCTCGCCTCGCAGCGGCCGCCGGCGCTGGTCGACATGCCGCACTTCAAGGGCGACCAGCTGCGCCCCGAGCTGAGCGACGGCGACATCGGCGTGCAGTGCTGCTCGGCCAGCCGCGAGGTGGTCGAGCGGGCGCAGGCCGCGATCGTGGCCGTGACCGGCGGGGCCGCGCGGGTGCGCTGGTCGCAGTACGGCTTCGTGCGCGACGCGCTGCCGGGTGAGAAGGGGGGCACGCCGCGCAACATCGTCGGCTTCAAGGACGGCACGAACAACCTCCACGGCGACGACAGCGCCAAGATGCGCTCGAACGTGTGGGTGAATGCGGCCGACGGGCCCGACTGGATGACGAACGGCACCTACCTCGTCGCCCGCAACCTGACCGTGCACGTGCCGAACTTCCTCACCGAGCCGCTGAGCGTGCAGGAGTACGCGTTCGGCCGGCGCAAGGCCAGCGGCGCGCCGTTCGGCCAGAAGCACGAGTTCGATCCTGTGATCGTGTCCAGGGAACCCACCGACTGCCACATCATGGTGGCCAACCCGCGCAAGCCCGGCAGCGAGGCCGAGCGCATCCTGCGCCGCGGCTACACGTTCTCCACCGGCTACGACGACCAGATCTCATCGCCGCTCGGCGGCCTCTTCTTCATCGCCTATCAGCGCGACCCGCGCCGGCAGTTCATCCCGATCCAGAGCCGGCTGGCCGTGCACGACCGCTTCACGGTCGAGTACCCGGTGCCGCGCGGCAGCGCGATGTACGCCGTCCCGCCCGGGATCCGCCGCGGCGGATACGTCGGCGAGACGATGCTCGCGTGACCGCCGAGGCGGTCATGCTCACGATCGCTGCGCTCTCGGCGGAAGACTGGGGCGACGTCGCCCGGATCTACGCCGAGGGGATCGCAGGCGGCGACGCGACGTTCGAAACCTCGGTGCCGGACTGGGAGCGGTTCGACCGCTCGCACCTGCCCGGCCACCGGCTCATCGCCGAGACGGAGGCAGGGCGCGTCGGCTGGGCGGCGCTCGCGCCGGTGTCGGGCCGATGCGTGTACGGCGGCGTGGCCGAGGTGAGCGTCTACGTGGCCGCGGATGCGCGCGGGCAGGGCGTCGGGACGGCGCTTCTCGCGGCGCTGGTCGCCTCGGCCGAGAGCGGCGGCCTGTGGACGCTGCAGGCCGGCATCTTTCCCGAGAACGCGGCCAGCGTGCGGCTGCACGAGCGGGCCGGATTCCGGCTGGTGGGCCGCCGGGAGCGGCTCGGCCGGCTGCGCGGCGAGTGGCGCGACGTGCTCCTGATGGAGCGGCGCAGCCGGGTGGTCGGGTAGATGGCGGCGATCGGCCGCCGCGAGGCCGCAGGGGGCACAGCCGCGCTCGACCGCTGGGGCGCCGACTCGGAGTACGCCCCGATGCGCGACGTGCTCCTGTCCGACCCGAGCGCGTTTCGGTGGCTCGGGGAGGAGAATGCGGCCTACTCCGCGCTCGTGCGCGACACGCTGCGCCGCGGCCATCGCTTCGACCGCGACCTGGCGCTGCGCCAGCACTCGGAGATGGTGGACGCGTTCCGCCAGGCGGGCGTTGCGGTGCACCTGCTCGAGGCCCGCGCCGAGCTCGCCTACGGCGTCTACACGCGCGACTCGAGCATCATGACCCCGTGGGGCGCCGTCGTCTGCCAGCTCGCCAACCCGCGCCGGCGAGGCGAGTACGCCCCCTGCCTCGACTTCTACGCGGGCAACGGCATCCCGATCTACGACCTCGTCACCGCCGGGAACTTCGAGGGCGGCGACTTCGCCCTGGTCGCCCCGGGCAGCGCCCTGATCGGATACACCGGCATGCGCAGCGAGGAGGTCGGGGCGCGCCAGGTGGGCGGATGGCTCGAGCGCGAGGGCTACGACGTCTGCTACGCGCCGATCGACGAGTTCTACGTGCATCTCGACCTGATGGTGTGCATGCTCGCCCCCGGCCTGGCGGCGGTGTGCCTCGAGACCACCGACCCGGCCGTCGTTCGGTGGCTCGAGTCGAAGCGGATCCAGATCGTGCCGGTCGGCTTCCGGGAGACGATGGGCCTGGGCTGCAACGTGGTCGCGCTGGGCGGCGACCGGGTGCTCTCGACGGCGTTCGCCGCCGACCTGAACGCGAAGCTGCGCGCGCTCGGGCTCGTCGTGTACGACCCGGACATGAGCCAGTTCCAGCTCGCGGGCGGCGGCGTGCACTGCCTCTGCCAGCCGCTCGCCCGCGCGCCCGGCTAGGGGCGTGGGTGTGGGGACTGTCCCCGCTTTTCGCCTCACTCCAGCCTGCGGGCGCCGTCCGCGGCCCGGGCCACGATCGGCTCGGTCGCCCGTCCCGTCGCGGCGCGGTAGCCATCGGCCACCGACGCGGCGATCAGGCCGCAGCGGTCGACCGGCGCGAGCGCCACGATCGCACCGCCGAAGCCGCCCCCGGTCATCCGCGCCGCCCAGGCGCCCGCGTCGAGGGCCAGCGCGACCAGCAAATCGAGCTCGGGCGTCGAGACCTCGAAGTCGTCACGCAGGCTCTTGTGGCCGGCCGCCAGGATCGGCCCGAGCGCGCGGGCGTCGCCCTCCGCGAGGGCCGTCGCGGCCGCCTCGACCCGGGCGTTCTCGGAGCGCAGATGGCGCAGGCGGCGGACGGCCGTCTCGTCGCGGTCACCCGCAAGCGCGCGCTCGAGCTCGCCGCGCCGGGTCGCGTATCCCGTCTCGGCCAGGCGCCGGCGCACGCCCGAGTCGACCACGATGAGCCCAAGCCCGTCCGGGAGCGGCACGTGCCGATGGGCCAGCGAGGCGCAGTCGAAGAGGAGCGCGTGCCCGGCCCGCCCGAGCAGCGCCACGGCCGGATCCATGATGCCGCACGGGACGCCCACCGCCCGCTCCTCGGCCCGGCGGCAGGCGCGCGCGAGCGCGAGCGGCGCGAGCTGCATGCCGGCGGCATCGCACAGCGCGAGGCCGACCGCCACCAGCAGCGCCGCGGACGACGCGAGGCCCGCGCCGGCCGGCAGGTCGGCGGCGATGCGGCCGTCGATCCCGGCCGGCGCCCGGCCGAGATCGGCCAGCTCGGCCGCAAGGGCGCCCACATAGCGGCCGAACCCCGCGGCGACACCGGCCCCGTCGGCGGCGAGGTCGACCTCGCCGGGCGCGGCCGCGGAGCGCAGCCGGATCCGGTCGGCGGACGCGGACTCGAGGGTGAGGCCGCGGTCGATCGCGACGGGGAGGACGAGGCCGCCGGCGTAGTCGGTGTGCTCGCCGATCAGGTTGACACGGCCGGGCGCGTGGTAGCGGGCCACCGCCGCAATCCTGCCACGCCGCCGAGGCGGGCGCAGGAGCGGCCGTGCGGGCGGCGTATCATTTCGCAGACGAACGGACGAGGGCGGGGCGGGCAACCCGAGGGAGGCGAGTGGTGAGCCGGGTACGGCGGTATCGGGGTGCGGGCTTTGGCCTCTGGGCAGCCGGCGCCGCCGCCGCTGCGACCTGGTGGCTCCTGGCCGGGACGGGAACGGCCTGGTACTGGCGCGTCGCTCCTGCGGCGCTGTGGCTGGCCGGCCTGGCAGGCGCCGTCTCGACCAGGGCCATGATGGGCCGCCGCCGGCGGCGCGACGACGCGCTGGCCCATGCGATCGTGGCGTCGACCCCGGACGCCGTGCTGGTCGTGGACGCGCGCGGGACGCTGGTCGAATGCAACCCTGCGGCGGAGCGCATGTTCGGACTGCGGCGGGATGAGACGCTCGGCGCCGCGCTGGAGGACGGGCTGCTCGTGCCCATGCATGCCGACGCACCCGCGCGGGTGTGGGAGCGGGACGGCCGCTACGAGGTGACCGCCATGCGCGACGACGGCACGACGTTCCCCGCCGAGGTCTCGTCGGCGGCGATCGTCGGCGTCGCCACCCGCCTGCAGATGCTCCACGTGCGCGACACCAGCGACCGGCGGCACGCGCAGCGGGCGCTCTACGACCTGGCCGCGATCATCCAGTCTTCGGAGGACGCCATCGTGTCGCAGACCCTCGACGGCGTCGTCGAGTCGTGGAATCGCGGCGCCGAGCGGCTGTACGGCCACTCAGCCGCCGAGGCGATCGGCCGGCGGATCGCGCTCGTCGAGCCGCGCGGCCGGCCCGGAGACTCGCCGGCGCTGCTCGCCCTGATCCGCCGCGGCGAGTCGGTCGAGAACCTGGAGACGGTGCGCGTGCGCAAGGACGGCACCGAGGTGCGCGTGGCGCTGACCGTGTCGCCCATCGTCGACGCGACGGGCAGTGTGATCGGGGCGGCCGAGATCGGCCGCGACATCACCGCCCGCAAGGTGGCCGAGCAGCGAGTCGCCTACCTCGCCTACCACGACGATCTGACCGGCCTCCCGAACCGGCTCATGTTCGCCGAGCACCTCGACCTCGCGCTGGCGCGAGCCCACCGCCACGGGCACGGCGTCGCCGTGCTCTACGTCGACCTGGACGACTTCAAGCTCACGAACGACACCTACGGGCACCAGGCCGGCGACCAGCTGCTGCGCCAGATCGCCCGGCGGCTCGAGCGGGCGACGCGGGCGACCGATCTCGTCGCCCGGCACGGCGGCGACGAGTTCCTCGTCCTGGTCGCCGACCTGCCGGCGGACGCGGCGCCCGGCCCGCGCGAGATCGCCCGGACGATCGCCGAGCACGTCGAGGAGGCCCTGGCGGCGCCGGCCGCGATCGACGGCGCGACGATCACGGCGGGCGGGAGCGTCGGCATCGCGCTCTACCCCGACGACGCCACCGGCCGCGACGAGCTCCTGCGCCGGGCCGACGCGGCCATGTACCGGTCGAAGGAGCTCGCCCGGCGCTCCTCGCCGGCCGCGGCCGCAAACGGCGGGGCGCAGGTGTCGCTGACGGCCCGCATGCAGCTCGCGCTCGAGCGCGGCGAGTTCGTGCTCCACTACCAGCCGATCCTGCGGCTGGCCGACATGCACATGGTGGGCGTCGAGGCGCTCATCCGCTGGAATCACCCCGACGACGGGCTGCTGGCCCCGTCGGCGTTCATCCCCCTGGCCGAGCGCACCGACCTGATCGGCGCCATCTCGGAGTGGGTCGTCGACGAGGTGTGCCGGGTGTCACGGCCGTGGCTGGGAGGCGACATGAACATCCGGGCGGCGGTCAACCTGCCCATCGCCCGCTGGCGCCCGGACGCGGCCGAGCGGCTGCTGCGGACGATCCGCGCGAGCGGCCTTGACCCGAGCCAGATCGTGGTGGAGGTGAGCGAGTCGAGCGCGATGACCGAGCCCGACCGCACCCAGGCCATCCTGCACGACCTGCACAGCCACGGCATCAAGCTCGCGATCGACGACTTCGGCACCGGCCATTCCTCGCTCAGCCGCCTCACCGAGATGCCCGTCTCGACGCTCAAGATCGATCGCGCCTTCGTGCGCGACATCCCCGCCAGCCCGCATGCCAACGCGATCGCGACCACGATCATCCAGCTCGCCCGCAACATCGGCGCCGAGGCGCTGGCCGAGGGGATCGAGACGCCCGACCAGTACGAGTTCCTGAAGCGCGAGGGCTGCGCGCTCGGGCAGGGGTTCCTGTTCAGCCCGGCGGTGCCGGCCGACGAGGTCGAGCCGCTCTACCGCCGGTTCGATCGCGAGCCGGCGGTGCCGCGGTAGGATCAGCGCATGGTGGTGAGGCGCAGGCAGCTCGCGCTCGGGACGGTCGCAGCGTTCGTCGTCCTGATGGGCCCAGCGCCGGCCGACATCACGGGGCTCTTCCAGCATCCGCCGCCGCAGTGCCTGCCGTCGCGCGGCTGCGGCCACACCCACGCGTGGTGGGATCGGCCGGTGCTCGTGGCGCACGTCGCCGAGGCACCCATGCCGCCGCTGTTCACGCACTCTCGGAGCTAGCGGTCGCCTCGGCCGGAGCCGAGCGGTCGCCCTCGGGCAGGATCACGGTGTCGTAGTAGCGCGTCATCGTCACCCCGGCCGTGAACCTGCCGACGTGCGGCTCGATGTGCTCGCCGCAGGCGATCCGCAGCACGAGCTCGGGATAGCGCGAGCCCGCCGCGAGCGGCAGCGGGAAGGCACCGCCGAAGCGGCAGTTGATATCGGTGACGGGCAGGCCCTCGGGCTCGTCGAAGCACTGGACGGTCGCCGGGCCCACCAGCCGCAGGCCCTCGGCGACGGTGCGCCCGAGCTCGACGAGCCGCGGATCGGCGATCGTCATGCCCTTGATCGACTCGCCGCCCTTCGACTCGATCATCGTGCGCGGGATGACGTTCACCGCCGTGCCCTGCAGATCGCACAGGACGTCGATCGAGAACTGCTCCCCGGGGCAGAACCGCTGCACGATCACCGGCACGCCCGCGTAGTCGACGAAGAAGCGCACCTCGGCCAGGCTGTCGCAGCGGTAGATGTCGCGCGACGCGTACCCCCAGCGCCGCTTCACGAGCAGCGGCAGCGGCGGCTCCTGCGGCAGCTCCTCGGGGATCCACGTGTCGGGCGACGGCAGGCCGGCGGCCAGCAGCGCCTGGTGGCAGCGGTACTTGTCGAACATGGCCTCGGCCACCGCCAGGTCGGGCAGGAGCAGCGCCGCCCCGGCTCGCTCCAGGAACGCGCGCCCGGCCACGAGCTCGACGTTGTCGAGGTCGGCCAGGGGCAGCACGGCGCGCACGCCGTGGGCGGTCACGAGGTCGGCCAGCGCCGGCACGTAGTCGGGGCTCGATGCCGGCGGCACCACGACGCCCCGGTCGGCCTTCATCAGCGCCGGCGAGAGTGGGTTCGCATCGACGGCCACGACGTCGCCGTCCCACCCCAGCCCATCGAGCGCCTCGCGGAACGCCCGCACGACGTCGACGCGCTGCCCGGCGCACGTGAGCAGCACCGACCGCTTGCTCACAGGTCCCAGCCGCCCGTCGTGCCCTTGTAGGTCTCGGCCGGCCGCGTCATCTGGTGCAGCGTCCGCCAGAGGATGCGCGCGTCCAGCAGCAGCGACCAGTGCTCGACGTACCACACGTCGAGCTCGATCCGGCGCGACCACGGGATCGAGGTGCGGCCGTGGATCTGCGACCAGCCGGTCACGCCCGGGCGCATCGCCAGGCGCAGCCGCTGCCGCGGGTTGTAGCGCTGCACCTGATCCATGAGCGTCGGCCGCGGGCCGATGATCGACATCTCGCCGCGCAGGACGTTCCAGAGCTGCGGCAGCTCATCGAGGCCGTAGCGGCGGTAGAAGTCGCCACTCTTGAGGATGCGGTCGTCGCCCTCGTTGACGGCGAGCCCATCGCCGTGGGCGTGGGCGTCGCGGACCATCGTGCGGAACTTGAAGATGGTGAACGGCTCGCCGTCCTGCCCGGCCCGCTCCTGGCGGAAGAGCACCGGCATCCCGTCCTCGACGAGGACCACCGCAGCGAGCGCCGCGAGCACCGGCGAGAGCACGACGAGACCGGCCGCGGCAGCGCAGACATCGAACGAGCGCTTCAGTGCCAGGGCGGCCGGCCGGGCGGGCACCGCCACGGGCCGATCGCCGTTTGTGCCTGCGACCGATTCCACCGGGCAACCATAGCCAACGGCATCGGCGGGACCGCCCGGGAACCGGCCGCCCGAGCGGGATCCTGGCCCCTCCGGGCGTCTGCTAGAGTCACCGGCTGCGCCGGGTTTCGAGCAGCCCCCGGCACGCGCCGCCCGCCGCCCCACCAGTCTCGCTCCGCCGCACGCACCCCGGTGCGTCCCTGCGCGGAGCCGATCGCCGTCGTCACTGGAGCGTCCGCGTGTCCACCCATCCCGCCGTCGAAGTCCACGATCTGCGCAAGGAGTTCATCCGCCGCGACGGCCGCCGCCGTGGCCGCGTCCGCCGCCGCCGCGTGGCGGCCCTGCAGGGCGTGAGCTTCACCCTCGCGCGCGGCGAGTGCGTCGCCATCCTGGGCCAGAACGGCTCGGGCAAGTCGACGCTCGTGCGCGTGCTCTCGACCCTGCTCCTGCACGACGGCGGCAGCGCCGAGGTGTTCGGCATCGACGTCCGCGCCCGCCCGCGCGCCGTGCAGCGGCTGGTGAACCGGGTGTCCGTGGAGGCGTCGTTCTTCAAGCGCATGTCCCCCGCCGAGAACCTGAGCTACTCGGCCCGCTTCTACGGCCTGACGCCGCGGCAGACGCGCTCGGCCATCCCGGCGATCCTGCGCCGGGTGGGCTTCCCGCCCGACCGCCGCGGCGAGCCGATGGAGGACCTGTCCCGCGGCATGCAGCAGAAGATCGCGCTCGCCCGCGCGCTTCTGACCTCGCCGGTGCTCCTGCTGCTCGACGAGCCGACCACCGGGCTCGACCCCCGCTCCAAGCTCGAGGTGCAGGAGCTCGTGCGCGACCTGCGCCGCCAGCACGACTGCACGATCCTGCTGTGCACGCACGACATGGCCGAGGCCGAGGCGCTCGCCGACCGGGTGGGGATCCTGCACGGGGGCAACCTGCTCTGCCTCGACACGCCGGCCGAGATCCGCGACCGCTACGGCGCCGCGACGCTCGAGGACGCCTTCATGGCGGCGACCGGGCGCAGCTTCGAGGACGAGACCCAGACCGAGACGGAGGTGACCGCATGATGCGGCAGGCATCGGTGGCGGTGCGGCGCGAGGCCATTGGCTTCGCCGGCATCGTCGAGCGCAACACCTACCTGATCCGCCGGTTCGCGTGGTGGGAGCTGGCCTGGTTCCTGTACACCGTCGCGAACACGCTCACGATCGTCTTCATCGCGAAGGGCGTGGAGGCCGGCGGCGGCCACCTGGACGTGAACCGCGTGACCATCGTCCTTCTGATCGGCGCGGTGGTGTGGTCGTACCTGGGGCTCATCTTCGAGATCGAGACCGAGACGGTGGCCTGGGAGCGGTGGGAGGGCACGATCGAGTACACGTTCATGGCTCCGCTGTCTCGGCCCGCGCACCTGCTCGGGATGGGCGCATTCGCCGTCGTCTACGGCGTGCTGCGGACGGTGCTCCTGTTCGCCCTCGTGGCGAGCTTCCTCAACGTCCACTTCGGCAATCCCAACTTCGCGGCGGCGGCGCTCGTGCTGGCGGTCTCGTCGGTCTCGTTCGTCGGCATCGGCATGATGACCGCGGTGCTGCCCCTGGTCTCGCCTGAGAAGGGCACGCAGCTCGGCTTCATCGCGCAGGGCCTGCTGCTCGTCGTCTCGGGCGTCTACTACCCGGTGAGCGTGCTCCCGCAGTGGATGCAGTGGATCTCGGTGGTGTCGCCCGCGACCTACACGCTCGAGGGCGCGCGCCGGGCAGTGCTCGACGGCGACAGCGTGGCCGCGATGTGGAGCGACATCTGGCCGCTGATCGTGATCGGCGCCATCGCGATCCCGCTCGGACTGTACGTGTTCTCGCTGGGCGAGCGGTATGCGAAACAGCATGGCCGGCTCAAGCGATCCGGCTGACCCGATTGGTGTTCGTATTCATTGACACAGGGTCGCAACTGGACTATTTCTACCTACGTTCCGTATCGTCTCCCGAGGGGGTGGGCAGTTCATGCGTTGGTCCCTGTCCAAGGATGACCCCGGCCGCAGAAGGCTCGGCCCGTGGGCGATCGCGCTTCTGGCCGCATGCGCGGTGACCGCCGCCGCCCCCGCGTCTGCGGGAGCGAGCACCGGCGTGCAGCCGGGCGCCACCGGCATGCTCGACTGCAACGGCCAGAGCAAGAGCCAGCACACGCTGCGCTCCGCGCTCGTCTGCAGCGACCCGCGCTCGCTGTACGACGGCAAGCCGACCCGGTTCAGCGACAACGGCAAGTACATCGGCCATGACGAGCCGATCATCCGGTTCCTGTCCAAGCGGCACGGCTCCGGCAACAACATCACCTGGAAGGAGCGGCTGCCGTTCGATCCCACCGCGCTTCCGACGGTCGCCCACCCGGGCACCGACGTCACGCACTGGTTCGAGCTCTCGATCGCGCCGTGGTTCTCGATGGCCCTGTGCAACGCGGAGTCCTATCCGCTCAACCCGTGCAAGCCGCGCAGCGACTCAAACGCGCCGCACCACCCGCCCACGTTCGACCAGGGCGGCGGCGGCAGCTCGTTCCTCGAGATGCAGTTCTACCCGCCCGGGTTCGCGCCGTTCGTCGACTCGATCTCGTGCGACAACACACACTGGTGCGCCTCGCTGCACATCAACGACCTCGAGTGCCAGCTCGGGTTCGTGAACTGCAACCCCAACTGCGAGGAGCCGACCAACTTCGCGTTCATCCAGAGGGACGGCGTGCCCACCGGGCCGCCCAGCCCGCAGCTCGCCAACGGCAACACGGCGACGCCGAACGGCCAGACGCTGCTGATGAATCCCGGCGACCGGCTCGTGATCCACATCTTCGACGCCAAGCTGCGTGGTGGAGGGCACGCCCTCGAGACCAGCATCCACGACCTCACGACCGGGCAGAGCGGGTTCATGATCGCGTCGGCGCGCAACGGCTTCATGCAGACGTCGATCGCCGACTGCAGCGGCCGCCCGTTCAACTACCAGCCCGAGTACGACACGGCCAAGCCGCAGAACATCATCCCGTGGGCGGCGCTTGAGACCAACATCTCGACCCAGTTCGAGATCGGCCACTTCGAGCCCTGCGCGTCCGTGACCGCCCCGATGCCCTTCCCGGTCGGGAACTTCACCGACACCATCTGGCAGAACTGCACGGGCCCGTACGAGAACGCGGCCCCGCCCGATGGGACGACCACCAACCCGGAGGCCTCCGACGCGCCGTGCTGGCCGAACGGCTTCACGCACGGCGGCCACGCGCCGCCGAACGAGGTGGCGGGGTGCATCCAGACGATCGCCCAGAACGGCGACCTCGACTACGACGGCACGTCGTACTGGCCGAACTGGCCCGACAGCACGAAGCCCGACCGCTATCCGTCGCCGTTCCTGCAACAGGAGCCGCGAACGCGCGGGCATGCCTACAAGACGATCCAGTTCCAGACCAATGCCCCCGCCAGCGAGTCGACGTGCGCGCCGACCGGCGTGGGGTGCGCGGTGCCTCCGTCCGTGGCGCCGGGCAACTTCTACCCGTTCTGGACGCAGGCCAGGGTGCACGGCCAGTGCGTGTGGGAGTTCGGGCAGATGCGCAACGGCAACACCTTCGGCGGCACCCATCAGTACGGGCAGCCGTCGGCGTACTTCTTCGGCAACCTCGAGGGGCCGATGAGGCACAACCCGACCTGCTCGACGTAGGCCGGGGCGACCTCGGGAGGGGGCGCCTGCGGGCGCCCCCTCCCGGTCGCATCTAGGACCAACGTCCCACCCCAATCGCGCCTTCCGTCCGAGGCGGGGCCGGCAGCGGCCGCCTAGCCTGGGCGCATGGATATCGCACTCATCACAGGGGCGTCGCGCGGCCTGGGGCTCGCGCTGGCGCAGGCGCTGGCCGACCGCGGCTACGGGCTCGCCATCGACGCGCGCGGCGCGGACGCGCTCGCGGAGGCTCGGGCGGCGCTGGCAGAGAAGACCGCCGTGACGGCGATCGCGGGCGACGTTGCCGATCCGCGCCACCGCGAGGAACTGGTGGCGGCCGCGGTGCGGATGGGCCGCCTGCGGCTGCTCGTCAACAACGCGTCGGTGCTCGGGCCGAGCCCGCAGCCCGACCTGGCCGACTACCCGCTCGAGGTGCTCGCCGCGGTCTACCGGATCAACGTGGTCGCCCCGCTCGGCCTGATCCAGCTGGCGCTGCCCGCGCTTGGGCCGGACGGCGGGGTGGTGCTCAACATCACCTCCGACGCGGCGGTCGAGAACTACGCCGGCTGGGGCGGGTACGGATCGGCGAAGGCCGCGCTCGAGCAGCTCTCGAACGTGCTCGCGGCCGAGCATCCGCAGCTGCGCGTGTACTGGGCCGACCCCGGCGACATGCGCACCCGCATGCATCAGGAGGCCTTCCCGGGAGAGGACATCTCCGACCGGCCGCGACCCGAGGCGAGCGTCCCCGGCCTGCTGCGGCTGGCCGAGGGCGACCTGCCCTCCGGGCGCTATCGCGCCCGTGAGCTGCACCGGTCCGAGGCGGCGGCGTGAGTGCCGTCGCGCTGGCCGAGGCCACGGCCCCGCCCGAGCGGCGAGGCGTCGCGCGCGACCTGGTGCGGCTGCTCGTCGGCCGCGGCGACGGCACGATCACCCACGCCGTCGTGCGCGATCTGCCGCGGCTGCTTTCCCCGGGCGACCTGCTCGTGATCAACACGTCGGAGACGCTCCCGGCGGCGCTCGACGCCGTCGCGCCCGGCGGCCGGCCGCTGCGGCTGCACCTGTCCACCCCACTTCGGGGCGCCGATCCGGACGAGCACCTGTGGACGGTGGAGCTGCGCATCCCGGCCGGCCCGGGCACGCTGCCGTTCGCGGCCGCTCGGCGCGGCTGGCGGCTGGCGCTCCCCGGCGGCGGCCGCGCGCGCCTGCTGCGAGGCGGGCCACGACTCTGGACGGCGCGGCTCGATCTGCCGGTCGGTCTGCACGAGCACCTCGAGGCCCACGGCCGTCCGATCCGCTACGCCTACGCCGGAGCCGACTGGCCGATCTCCGACTACCAGACCGTGTTTGCGACGCAGCCCGGGAGCGCCGAGATGCCGAGCGCGGGGCGTGCATTCACGCCCGAGCTCGTGACCGCCCTGGTCGCCACCGGTGTCGAGTTCGCGCCGATCGTGCTGCACACGGGCGTGTCCTCACCCGAGACCGGCGAGCCGCCCTTCCCCGAGCCCTACAGCGTGCCGGAGCCGACCGCGCGGCACGTGAACGCCGTGCGCGCCGCCGGCGGCCGCGTCATCGCGGTGGGCACGACCGCCGTGCGGGCGCTCGAGACGGCGGCCGCGGGCGGATCTGTGGTCGCGGCGGCGGAGGGCTGGACGGAGCTCGTGATCGACGAGGAGCGCGGCGTCGCCGTCGTGGACGGACTGCTCACCGGCTGGCACGCGCCCGACGCAACCCACCTCGACCTCGTGCGCGCGATCGCCGGCCGCAAGCTGACCGAGCGCTGCTACGCCGCCGCAGCCGCGCACGGCTACCTGTGGCACGAGTTCGGCGACCTCAATCTGCTCCTGCCATCGGCTGCAGGCGGCGCAGCGCGTTGATCGCGGCGGTGCTGCGTCCCGCCGGCGCGATCACAACCACCGTGCCGCCGGGGCGGTCGACCTCCAGGGCGAACATGCCGTGCGCGGTTGCGTAGAGCCGGGCGGTGCGCGCGCCGATCGGGAACTGCTTCACGGGCACGGCCAGGTTTGCGAGCAGCGCCGGCGGCACGACGCGGCCGTAGCTCCAGACCCGCAGCCGGCCGTAGCGGAGCATGACGGCGTCGCCGCCGGTGTAGCGGAAGCGCGTGATCGGCCCGAGCGGGACGCCGCCCGCGCGCGGCCCGAGCCAGTCCGGCGCCGGCCGCAGGGCGCGCGCCCCGGCGATGCTGATGCGGCTCGCGGCCAGCAGGCGCACGGGCTGCCCTGACGCCCCGACCTGAGTGATCGCCGTCCGCGGCGGCAGCGTGAGCGAGAACGCGCCGGACGGGGCCAGGTCGCGGCGCAGCACCAGCACCGAGCGGATGTCGATCGCCGCGATCCTCCGCCCCCCTCCCGCTTGCCACACGATCCGCTCCGGGAGCAGCGTGCGGGCGTCGAGTGTCACCACCTGCGCCACCCGGGTGGCGTCGGCCAGGCGGGTCACGGGCAGCGAGAAGCGGTAGGCGCTGCGGCCATGGAACGTGACCGTGCGCGCCGACGTCGCAGCGACCCGCAGGAGGGCGCCGCGGTAGACAGCGATCGGGTCGACGGCCGTCGCGCAGCCGGTGGCGAGGGCGGTGCATGACGCCGCCACGACGGCACTGTGGGTGGCCGGGTCGTAGCGGGTGATGCGTCCGCGCTGCACCAGTGTCTCGTCGACGACCGTGCCGGCGCCCGTGCTCTGCGTCCACAGGGCCTGGCCCCGGGCCGGGTCGATCCAGCCCGTCCGCACCGAGGCGGCGAAGCCGCCGCCCGGGCCGGGCGTGATCCGCTCCCCCACCTCGAGCACCGAGCTGCGGCCGCCGAGCGCCGCCAGCGCCTGCGCCTGAACATCCCTGGTCGACGCTGCCCCGAACGGCCAGGCGAGCACGAGCGCGGCCGCGACGACGGCGACAGCCGCCGCGGCCGCCGCCACGGGCCAGCGCGGCCGGGCCCGGCGGGGCCGGGGCCGGGCCGCGGCGAGCGCGCGCTCGGTCTCGTCCGCGGCGACGCCGAAGCGGGCCTCGGCCGCCGCCGCCTCGAGGACGCGCACGATCGCCTCGAGCTCGCCCGTTGCCTGCGCCCGTCCGTCCAGGGCGTCCGCCAGCCGGCGTGCGATGGTCACGTCGTCACCGCGCAGCATCGATTCCCTCCCGCTCGAGCGCTTCGCGCAGCTCCCGTCCGGCGCGCAGCACCAGCATCTGGCAGGCGCCGACGCTGCGGCCCATCAGCCGGGCGACGTCGGCGAACGGGTAGCCCTCGACGAGCCGCAGGTGCACCGCGAGCGCATGGTCGGGGGGCAGCGTGGCCAGCGCGCGCCGCAGCATGTCGCGCTCGACGACGGCCTCGGCCTCGTCGCCCGGGGATGCGGTCTCGCGGGCCTGCGCGGCGACGGGCTCTCGCCGCCGGGCGCTCATGCGGTCGGCCGCCATGTTGGCCGCAACGCGATAGAGCCAGGCCAGCACCGGCCGGCCCCGGTAGCGCAGCGACGGCGTGCGCCGCCAGGCCTCGACGAACACCTCCGCGGCGACGTCTCGGGCCTCCTCGCGGGAGCCGAGCCGCACCGCCAGGTAGCGCACGATCTCGGCGTGGTGGGCGCGGAAGAGCGCATCGAAGTCATGTTGCTCACGGCGAAACCGGGCCTCGGGCGTCCCGTCCGCCACCAGCTAGGCAACCCGGGCTCGCCGCCAGGGGCGCCGCCGCAGGACCACGGCCAGCACGCCGCCGATCACGACCGCGACCGCGATCATGACCGCCACCGTCGCGGCGCTCGTGCCGCCGCTGCGGGCCACACGCCCTCCCGGGTGCAGGTCGGAGGCGATCATCGCCGCCTGGGCGGGGCTCACCCGCACCCACACGCCGTCGGGAACGTGCAGCAGCCGCGCCGAGGGGAAGTACTCTGCGCCGCCCCAGTAGCTCCACGGCGTCCCGCCGGCGAGATCGATGGCGATCAACACGTCGCGATGGTCCCACACCGACGCGGGCGGGTACACCGGCCGGCCGTACAGGAGCGGCGTGTAGGCGAGCGGGTGGGCGGCCGGATGGGTGCCGACCGTCACGCTCTCGATGCGGGGAGGGATCGGCTGCAGCTCGCGGAGCAGGGCGCCGAGGCGGGCCGCGTGGCGGTGCCCGATACGCAGCGTCTGCCCGTTCACGACGATCATGCGGCTCACAGGGACGTAGAAGAGCAGCGAATCGCCGGACTGCGGCCGGATGTGCACCCGGTAGAACGGCCCCAGACGCATGCCCGGATCCCCCGTGTTGCCGCCCTCGAACCGGCCGAGCATCTGGGAGACCATCCGCGCCGGGAGGGGCACGCAGTCGGTCAGGCCGCAGGCGCGGGCCGAGCGCACCGGTATCGACTTGGCGGCGGCCGGCGCCGGCGGCCATAGAGCCAGCAGGGCGAGCGAGAGGATGGCGAAACGACGCGGGTTCATCTGGACTCCTCCTTGGCAAGCATCGTCGATCTATCCGCCCGCGGGCGCCGAACATCACGCCTGTCTGCGTCGTACAATCGCGCCGGCATGGCCGGCTACTCGCAGACCCCGCTCGCGAAGAAGCTCGGCATCAGGCCCGGGAGCCGGCTCTCGCTCGACCAGGCGCCGGCCGGCTGGCGCGTTCCCGAGCTGCCGGACGGCGTGGCCGGCGTGGATGCACCGCGGCCCGCGGACGTCGTGATCGCCTTCTTCCGGGAGGAGGCCGGGCTGCCCGACCGGCTGCCGGCGCTGGCGCAGCGCATCTTCCCCGCCGGTTCGCTGTGGGTGGCATGGCCGCGGCGCGCGGGCGGCCACCAAAGCGACATCACCGAGAATGCGCTGCGCGAGCACGCCCTGCCGCTCGGGATCGTCGACACGAAGGTGGCCGCGATCGACGCGGACTGGTCGGGCCTCAAGTTCATGTGGCGGCGCGAGAACCGCTAGGCGGGCATGGCGGTGAACCAGATGAGCGCGGTCGCGGCCATCGCGGCGACGGTCGCGGTCGCCGGCCACAGGCGCAGGTAGCCCTCGCCGATCGCGGCCGAGAAGCTGCGGCCGGCGAGGTCGCGCACGAGCAGCGTCGCGACGGATCCCCGCGACCCCGCCAGGGCGCCGATGGACACACCGGCGAGCACGGCGAACGCCGCCGGCCCGGAGTGAAGGAGCGCGCCCGCGGCGACGGCGGCGGGCAGGTTGTTCACCGTCGCGGCAACCGCCGCGGCGGCCACGGTCACCGCCAGAAGCGCCCACACGGATCCGGACGGGAGCCGCACCGCCGAGACGCCGGCGATGTCGGCGGCGGCTCCGAGCGCCGTTGCGAGCACCGTGACGAACAGGCCGATCCGCCAGGGCACCGACACGGCCGGGGGGCGCACGCCCGTGGCCGCGAGCCAGCCCGCGGTCACGACGGCGACCATGCAGACGGGCCACCACGGCGCCAGGCCGATGACGGGTGCAGCCGCCTCGCCGATCCCGGCCGCAACGAGCGCGGCGGCCGCGACCGCGGCGCCCGCCCCGAGCGCTGGCGCCGCGCCTGTGCGAACCGATCCGCGCAGGCGCGGCCACTCCCGCACGGCGACGACCGCGGCGCAGATGAGCGCCGCCGCCGCACCCGGGCCGATCATCGTCGCGTCGAACGTGCCCGGATCGAGGTGCAGGCCGCTCATCACGACCAGGTTCGTGGGGTTGCCCTGGACGACCGCGATCGAGAACGCGTTGGCCACGCCGATCGTCGCGAGCAGGAGCGGCCGCCCCGGAGCGCCGAGATCGACCAGCGCGAGGATCACGGGCACCATCACGACGACGGCGCCGTCGAGCGACAGGGTCGCCGTGAGCAGCGCGCAGGCCAGGCACACGAGCACGTACAATCGCGCCGTGCTGCCGCGCGCCTGCCCGGCCAGCACGTGTGCGATCCGGCCGGCGAGCCCCGTGCGGTCGGCGACGTTCGCCAGCCAGATCACGGCGGTCAGGAAGCACACGAGCGGAATCGAGGCCGCGAGGGCGGCGTGGATGGCGGCGAACAGAGCGTTCATGCGGGCGGATCCCCCCCATATACTAAAGCTCACTTAAGTATATGCCCCCGCGGCCGCGCACGCGAAACACCGCCGACACGCTCGCTGCCGTCGCGCCGCTCGTGACCCGCTGGATGGAGCGCGTGCTGGCGGGCCACGACCCACCGCTCACGCTCGGCCAGTACCTCGGCCTGCGCGCGATCGCCGCCGGAACGGAGTCGGCCGCCGACCTCGCCCGCGCGGCCGGCGTCTCGGAGGCGGCGGTGTCACAGCTGATGGCGGCGTTCGAGCGCGCGGGCACGGTCGAGCGCACCGCCACGGGTGATGACCGCCGCCGCCGCCGGCCGGCGCTCACCGCGGAGGGCGAGCGGGTGCTCGCCTCGGCCCAGACGCTGGTCCGGCAGCGGCTCGACCCCATGCTCACGGCGCTCGCCCCGCACGAAGCAGACGCGCTGACGGCGGCGCTCGAACGGCTGGAGCCGGTCCTGGCCGGGACCGCGCCGCCGCGGCGGCCGCGGCCGCCGCACCCGCCGATGGGCCACCATCACCACCCACCGCCGCCGCCGCAGTAACATCGTTCTGTGAGGATCGCCCTGCTGGCCCCGGCCTGGTTCGCGGTTCCGCCGGTGCGCTACGGCGGCATCGAGTGGGTGGTCTCGATCCTGGCCGACGGCCTCGTCGACCACGGCCACAACGTCACACTGTACGCGGCGGGCGACTCGCAGACGAAGGCGCGGCTCGTCACCACCTACGACGAGCCGCCCTCCTACCGGATCGGGATGTCGATGCCAGACCTGCATCACACCCTCACGTGCCTCGAGGAGGCCTCCGACTACGACGTGGTGCACGACCACTCCGGCCCGCTCGCATGTGCGCTCGGCCAGGCCATCGCGACGCCCTTCTGCCACACCGTCCACGGCCCCCTCACGGGCGAGCCGGGGCTCGTGTACGCGCAGATCGCGCGGGTGTCGCCGCGCGTGCGGCTGGTGTCGCTGTCCGAGAACCAGCGCAGCCCGCGGCCCGAGCTGAACTGGCTCGCCACCTGCCACAACGCGATCGACCTGGACAGCTACCCCATCCATCCGGGCAACGACGGTTACCTGCTCTTCCTGGGCCGCATGTCGCCGGACAAGGGGGCCGGAAACGCGGTGCGGGTCGCGCGCGAATCGGGCATGCCGCTGCGTCTGGCCGGCAAGATCCACGACCCGATCGAGCACGAGTACTTCGACGCCGCCGTGCGGCCCTACCTCGGAGCCGAAATCGAGTACGTCGGCGAGGTGTCGCACAACGACAAGGTCGAGCTGCTGCAGAAGGCCGCGGTGACGGTGTTCCCGATCCAGTGGCCCGAGCCGTTCGGCCTGGTCATGGTGGAGTCGATGGCGTGCGGGACGCCGGTGCTCGCGACCCGCCTCGGCGCCGTACCCGAGGTGGTCGAGCACGGCCGCGGCGGCCTCGTCGTCGACACGATCGACGAGATGGCCGCCTGCATTCCGGAGCTGCTCGCGCTCGACCCGCTCGAGGTGCGCGCGGTCGCGGAGGAGAGCTTCTCGGCGAAGCGCATGGTCGACGACTACGAGCGGGCATACGCGCTCCTGCTGGCCGAGCAGTAGCGCCAGAGCGGGGCGAGAAGCGGGGCCTGGCCCCGTTCGGGGCCAGGCCCCTGCTGCCGGTTCGGCCTAGTGGAGGAAGTGGCGGCGGCCGGTGAAGACCATCGCCGCGGCGGCCGCGTCGGCGGCGGCGATCACCTCGGCGTCGCGCACCGAGCCGCCCGGCTGCACGATCGCTCGCACGCCTGCGGCGAAGGCCGCCTCGGGCCCGTCGGCGAACGGGAAGAAGCCGTCCGACGCCAGCACGGCGCCCTGCGCGCGCTCGCCCGCCTTCGCGACGGCCATCTTCACGGCGTCGACGCGGCTCATCTGCCCCGCCCCGATCCCGACCGCGGCCAGGTCGCGCGCGATCACGACCGCGTTTGAGCGGACGAAGTGCACCGTCCGCCACGCGAACAGCATGTCCTCCCACTCGCGCTTGCCCGGCGCCAGCTCGGACACGACCTGCATGTCGGCGCGGTCCTCGGTCTCGTTGTCGCGATCCTGGATCAGCACGCCTCCGAGCACCCGGCGCAGGTCGCGCTCGCCGGGGCTCGTCTTGCGCCGCTCCCGGTCTTCGAGCACGCGCGTGGTCGGCTTGGACGAGAGCGTCTCGCGGGCAGCGTCGTCGTAGCCCGGCGCGAAGAGGACGTCGAGCTTCGTCTCGATCATGCGCTCCGCAAGCGCGCCGTTCACGGGCCGGTTGACCGCGATCACGGCCCCGAACGCCGACAGCGGATCGCCGGCGAGCGCGCGCGCATACGCCTCCTCCAGGGTCGCGCCGACCGCCACGCCGCACGGGTTCGCGTGCTTCACGATCGCGCAGGCCGGGAGCTGGAACGCGGCGGCGATCGTGCGGGCCGCCTGCAGGTCGGCGAGGTTGTTGAACGAGAGCGGCTTGCCGCTGACCTGGTCGATGCGCGAGAGCACGTGCCGGCGGGCGCCGGCCTCACGGTAGAACGCGGCCCGCTGGTGCGGGTTCTCGCCGTAGGCCAGATCGCCGACCTTGACCAGGTCGATCGTGAGCCGGTCGGGGAAGGGCTCGGTGTCGGTGAACCAGGCCGCCACGGCCGAGTCGTAGGACGCCACGTGCGCAAACGCCTCGCCCGCCAGGTCGCGGCGGGTGTCGAGCGAGAGCGAGCCGCCGTCGGAGTTCAGCTCGTCGAGCATGAAGCCGTACCGGTCGGGCTCGGTGACGACGGCCACCGAGTGGAAGTTCTTCGCCGCCGCCCGCACCATCGTCGGCCCGCCGATGTCGATGTTCGCGATCACCTCGGCCTCGGACACGCCGCGCCGCGCGGCCACCGAGCGGAACGGGTACAGGTTGCAGACCACGAGGTCGATCGGCTCGATCCCGGCGGCCTCGAGCGAGGCCATGTCGTCGGGGTGGTCGCGCCGGGCGAGGATCGCCGCGTGCAGCGACGCGTGCAGCGTCTTGACGCGGCCACCGAGCAGCTCCGCCGAGCCCGTCACCTGCTCGACCGACGTCACGGGGACGCCGGCCTGCTCGAGGAATGCGGCCGTGCCCGACGTCGAGATGAGCTCGACGCCGAGGGCGTGCAGCCCGAGCGCGAACGTCGAGAGACCGTTCTTGTCACTGACCGATATCAGGGCTCGTCTGATCTTCATGTGCTCACCCTCACCCGCCGTCCATCGACGTGGATCCTGCCTGCCCGATATAACCGCACCGCCTCCGGCAGCAACCGGTGCTCGATCCGGTGAAGACGCTCCGTCACCTCGGCGGCGGTGTCATCATACGAAACGGCCAGCGCCTCCTGCAGGACGATCGGGCCGCTGTCGGCCTCCTGGTGCGCCGTGTCCACCAGGTGCACCGTCACGCCGGTGAGCTTCACGCCGTGCGCAATCGCGTCTGCGACCGCCGTCGCGCCCGGAAATGCGGGCAGAAGCGCCGGATGCACGTTCAGGATGCGGCCCGAATAGCGGCCGACGAAGGCCGCCGAGAGGATGCGCATGTACCCGGCCAGGACGACGAGGCCGACGCCGTGCTCGTCGAGGAACGCGACGGTCTCGTCCTCGTCGGAGGACTGCAGCGCCGGGACGCCGGCCCCGCGGGCGCGATCGAGCCCCGGCGCGCCCGCACGGCTCGAGACGACGCACGCCACATCGATGTCGGGGGCGTCGAGCAGCGCCTGCAGGTTCGTGCCCTCACCGGAGATGAGCACGCCGACCTTCAGCGGAAGCGCACCCCCGCGCCCTCGACGACGCTGCCGGCGACGAAGCCCGGGCACTCGCCGCGCTCGAGCGCCGCCAGCGCGGCCGGCTCATCGGCGGGCGCGATCACCGCGGCGAAGCCGAGCCCGAGATTGAAGACCCGGCGCAGCTCGTCCTCCTCGACCCCGAGCGAGCCGAGCCAGTCGAACACGGGCGGCCGCGGCCACGATCCCAGGTCGAGCTCGGCGCCGAGCGCCTCCGGGAACTGCCGGGCGAGGTTGCCCGGGATGCCGCCGCCCGTGATGTGCGCCATCGCCCGCACGTCGACCGTGCGGCAGAGCTCGCCGATGGGGCGGGCGTAGATGCGGGTGGGCTCGAGCAGGGCATCGGCGACGGTCGCGCCGCCGAGCGCGTCCGGCGTGTCGTCGAGGCCGGTGCCGGCCCGCTCGAGCAGGCGGCGGACGAGCGAGAAACCGTTTGCGTGCGGCCCGTTCGACGGCAGGCCGACGATCGTGTCGCCGGGCTGCACGCGGCTGCCCGAAACCAGCTCGCGCCGCTCGGCGATCGCCACGCAGAACCCGGCCAGGTCGAACTCGCCGGGCCGCATCATGTCGGGATGCTCCGCGGTCTCGCCGCCGAGCAGGGCGCAGCCGGCCTGACGGCAGCCCTCGGCGATGCCGGTCACGAGCTCGGCGACGACGTCGGCGTCGATCTGGGCGCACGTGATCATGTCCATGAAGAACGCGGGCCGGCAGCCCGAGGTGAGCACGTCGTTCACGCTCATCGCCACCAGGTCGATGCCGAGGCCGGCATGGCGGCCCGCGGCGGCGCCGAGCAGCACCTTCGTCCCCACCCCGTCGCAGCCGGCGGCGATCAGCGGGTCACCGACGGACGGCGTGTACAGACCGGCGAAGCCGCCGTGGCCGCCGAGCACCGACCGGCCGTGTGTCGAGGTGACCGCGGACCGGATCCGCTCGACGACAGCGTCCGACGCGTCCAGGCTCACGCCCGACCCCGCGTAGGTCAGCGGCGGGCGCTCGTCGCTCACCGGATCTCCACCGGCACCGGCGCGGCCTCGAACCGGAGCTTCGCCAGGCGCATGTCGGCGGGGATCTCGGTTGGGTAGGAGCCAGTCAGGCAGGCCCGGCAGAAGCCCTCGGCCGGCCCTGTCGCCGCCGCGAGGCCGTCGAGCGACAGGTAGGCGAGCGACGTCGCCCCGAGCCGCTCGCGCACCTCCTCGACGCTGCGGCCGGCCGCGATCAGCTCGTCCTGGTCGGCCATGTCGATGCCGTAGAAGCAGGGCGAGATGATCGGCGGCGATGACACCCGCAGGTGCACCTCGCGGGCGCCCGCCTCGAACAGCATCTGCACGAGCTTGCGGGTCGTCGAGCCGCGCACGATGGAGTCGTCGACGACCACGACCCGGCGGCCCTCGAGCACCGAGCGCAGCGCGTTGAACTTGAGCTTGACGCCGCGCTCGCGCAGGGCCTGATCGGGCTGGATGAACGTGCGCCCGACGTAGCGGTTCTTGACCAGCCCCTCGCCGAACGGGATCCCGCTGCGCTTCGCGTAGCCGACCGCGGCCGGCGTCCCGGAGTCGGGCACGCCGATCACGACGTCGGCCGCGACCGGCGCCTCCTCGGCGAGGCGCTCGCCCATGCCCCGCCGCACCTCGTGCAGGCCGTGGCCGCCCATGACCGAGTCGGGCCGGGCGAAGTAGATGTACTCGAAGACGCACAGCGAGCCGGGGCGGTTGCCGACACGGCGATAGCGGGGGCCGTGCTCGTCGATCACCACCATCTCGCCCGGCTCGAGCTCACGCTCGGTGCGGGCGCCGATCAGGTCGAAGGCGCAGGTCTCCGACGCGAGCACCCACATGTCGTCGAGGCGGCCGACGACGAGCGGCCGGATCCCGTCCGGGTCGCGGAAGCCCGCCAGTGCGCGCTCGCTCATGACCACCGCGGCGAACGCGCCCTCGATCCGGCCCATCGCGTCGGCGACCGCGTCGCCCAGGTCGCCGGAGTCGTGCTGGGCGATCAGCGCCGCCATCACCTCGGTGTCCGACGTCGAGCGCATCGACACGCGGCGCGCGTGCAGGTCCTCGCGCAGCGCGGCGGTGTTCGTCAGGTTGCCGTTGTGCCCGAGCGCGATCGTGCGCCCGTCGGCGTGGCGGACGACGGGCTGCGCGTTCTGCCACACCGTCGAGCCGGTGGTCGAATAGCGGGCATGGCCGATCGCGATGTGCCCCTCGAGGCCCGAGAGCCGCGGCTCGTCGAACACCTGGCTGACGAGGCCCATGTCCTTCATCGCCGTGATCCGGTCGCCGTCGGAGACGGCGATGCCGGCGCTCTCCTGGCCCCGGTGCTGGAGCGCGAAGAGGCCGAAGAACGTCATCCGGGCGACGCCGCGGTCGGGATCGCCCGGCGGTGCGTAGATGCCGAAGACGCCGCACATCAGCCGTCACCGTCCATGATGCCGGGGAGGGCGCCCTCGTAGGCCGCGACTGCGTCTGCCAGCGCGATCCGGGCGGGGCCCACGGCAATCTCGGTGCCGCCCACCGTCCCCACCCGGCGCAGCGGCAGGCCGGCCGCCAGCTTGCGCAGGGCGGCGACGTCGGCCCGCCGGGCCGACACGACGACCCTGCCGTCGCCCTCGCCGAAGAGGTTGTCGGCCTCCTCGACGCGGACGCCGATGCCGCCGGCCATCGCCGACTCGGCCACGGCCACGGCCAGCCCGCCGCCGCCCACGTCGTGGGCGCTTCGCAGCAGCTTGCGGTCGGCCGCCGCTGCCAGGAAGGCGTGCAGCGCCCGCTCGTGCTCGAGATCCGGCTCGGGGATGCGCCCGGCCACCTCGCCCAGGATCAGCTTCTGATAGTCCGACCCGTCGACGACGCTTTGGCCGGCGCCCGCGAGCAGCACCACGTCGCCGGCCTCGTGGAAGCCGATCCGCACCGCCAGCTCGGCGTCGTCCAGGACGCCGACCACGCCAACGACCGGCGTCGGCAGAATCGGGCGGCCGTCGTGCTCGTTGTAGAGCGAGACGTTGCCCGAGACGACCGGCAGGCCGAGCGCGGTGCACGCCGCCGCCATGCCCGCGATCGCCTCGGCCAGCTCGTAGCCGATCTCGGGATCCTCGGGGTTGCCGAAGTTGAGGCAGTTCGTGACCGCGGCGGGGCGGGCGCCCGTGCACGCGACGTTGCGGGCGGCCTCGCAGACGGCGCTCATGCCGCCCCGGCGGGGGTCGAGCCACGTGCGCCGACCGTTGCCGTCGAGCGAGATGGCGATCGCGCGCCGCGACGGCGTGAGCCGCACGACCGCCGCATCGCCGCCCGGCCGCACCACCGTGCCGGAACCGACGAGCTGGTCGTACTGCCGCATCACCCAGCCCCGGCCGGCGGTCCCCGGCGCGGACAGGAGCGCGCGCAGGGCCGCCTCGGGGGTGACGTCGGAGTCGGGCGCCGCCACCGGCTCGTCTACCAGCCGGGCGGGGCGGACGCGGTCGAGCTCGTAGCGCGGGGCGTCGTCGGTGAGGGCCGACACCGGGATGTCGCCGACCAGCTCCCCGTCGTGAAACGCGCGCAGGTGGCCCGTCTCGGTGACCTCGCCGATCACGGTCGCATCGACCTCGAAGCGCTTGCAGATGGTCTCGACCGCCGGCCACGATCCCGGCTCGACGATGGCGGCCATCCGCTCCTGCGACTCCGAGATCATGATCTCGAACGGCTCCATGCCCGGCTCGCGGACGGACACGGCGGACAGCTCGACGTCGAGCCCGACCCCGCCGGCGGACGCCATCTCGGATGTCGACGACGCCAGTCCGGCGGCGCCCAGATCCTGCAGCGAGACGACCAGGCCCGCCTCGAGCAGCGCGAGCGTGCACTCGATCAGCTTCTTGCCGGTGAACGGGTCGCCGATCTGGACGCTCGGGCGCTTGGCCTCGGAGCCCGCCTCGAAGCCCTGCGAGGCGAGCACGCTGGCGCCGCCGATGCCGTCGCGGCCCGTCTTTGACCCGTACAGGACGAGGACGTTGCCGGGGCCGGCCGCGCCGGCCGACTGCAGCCGCCCGGCCGGCAGCACACCCACGCACATCGCGTTCACCAGGCAGTTCTGGGCGTACGCCGGCTCGAACTCGACCTCCCCGCCGACGTTCGCGACGCCGACGCAGTTGCCGTAGTGGCCGACACCCTCGACGACGCGGGCGAACAGGTGCCGCTGCCGCTCGGAGTCGAGCTCGCCGAAGCGGAGCGAGTCGAGGATCGCGATCGGGCGCGCGCCCATCGCGAAGATGTCGCGCAGGATCCCGCCGACACCGGTCGCGGCGCCCTGGAAGGGCTCGACGGCGGAGGGATGGTTGTGGCTCTCGACCTTGAGGGCGACGGCGAGGCCGTCGCCGACGTCGATCACCCCCGCGTTCTCGCCCGGCCCCTGCAGCACCCGCTCGCCGGCCGTCGGCAGGCCGGCCAGGAGCGCACGCGAGTGCTTGTAGGCGCAGTGCTCGCTCCAGAGCAGCGAGAACACCGCCAGCTCGAAGTCGTTCGGCTCGCGCTCCAGGAGCTCGGCGATGCGGTCGAACTCGGCGTCGGTCAGGCCGAGGGAGCGGTGCAGCGGCGTCGGCGTGACTGCGCTCACCGTCGCATCCTAGGCCGGAGCTCCGACCGCGGCCTGTTCCAACAGCCCGCGCAGGAGGACGCGCCCGTCGACCGACCCGAGCAGCGGATCGACCGCGTGCTCGGGGTGGGGCATGAGGCCCGCCACATTGCCGGCCACGTTGGTGACGCCGGCAATCGACTCGACCGAGCCGTTGGGGTTGTGGACGTAGCGCAGCAGCACCTGCCCGTGCACGTCGAGATCCTCGAGCTGCCAGGGCGCGGCGAAGAAGCAGCCGTCGTGGTGCTTCACCGGGATCTCGAGCACGTCACCGGCGACCCGGCCGGGCAGCCAGGCCGACTCGCGCTGCACCCGCAGGCCCACGTCCTGGCAGCGGAACTTGAGATGGGCGTTGGGCCGCAGCACGCCGGGCAGCAGACCCGCCTCGGTCAGGACCTGGAAGCCGTTGCAGATGCCGAGCACCGGCCCGCCCGCCGCCGCGAGCTCGCGCACGGCCGCCATCGCCGGCGAGAGCGCCGCGAGCGCCCCCGGCCGCAGGTAGTCGCCGTAGCTGAACCCGCCGGGCACGATCACGGCGGTGGCCCCGCCCAGGTCGCTGTCGGCATGCCAGACACGCACCGGCTCGGCGCCCACGAGCTCGACGGCCCGCAGGGCGTCGCGATCGTCGCACGAGCCGGGGAAGGCCAGCACCGCGACACGTGCGCTCACGTGTGCACCGCCGTGTGCGCGTGCACCTCGAACTCCTCGATCAGCGAATTGGACAGCACCTGCTCCGCGATCCGGCCGGCCATCCGCAGCGCCTCGCGCTCGTCGGCCGCGTCCAGCTCGAGGTCGAACACCTTGCCGGCGCGCACGTCCGCCGCGGCGTAGCCGAGCCCCTGCAGCGAGCGCCGCAGCGCCTCACCCTGCGGGTCGAGGATGCCGGCCCGGGGGCGGACCGTCACCGTCACCTTCACGACCCCCTCCCGGTCGCGTCGAGGTAGGCCTGGAACGGCTCGCCGGTGAGCCGCTCGTAGGCCTCGACATAGCGGGCGCGCGTGCCCGCGACGACGTCGGCCGGGATCTCGGGGCCCGGCGGGGTCTTGTCCCAGTCGAGCGTCTCGAGCCAGTTGCGCACGTACTGCTTGTCGTAGGACGGCGGCGAGCCGCCGGGGGCGTACTCGTCGACGGGCCAGAACCGGGACGAGTCCGGCGTCAGCACCTCGTCGCCGACCACGAGCCGGCCCTGCGCGTCCTCGCCGAACTCGAACTTGGTGTCGGCGATGATGATGCCGCGCTCGAGGGCGTAGTCGGCGGCCGTGCGGTAGAGCTCGATCGAGAGCTGCTCGAGGCGCGCGAACCGCTCCTCGCCGACGAGCGCGACGCCGCCGGCCCGGTCGATGTTCGCGTCGTGCCCCTCGGTCGCCTTCGTGGACGGCGTGAAGAGCGGCTCGGGCAGCTTGTCGGCCTCGCGCAGGCCCGCGGGCAGGGCATGGCCGCACACCGAGCCGGTGGCGCGATAGTCCTTCCAGCCCGACCCGACCAGGTAGCCGCGCACCACGCACTCGATCGGCATCATCACGAGCCGGTTTGCGAGCATCGCCCGGCCGGCCAGGTCGGGCAGGTCGCGGGCCTCGGCGGGGAAGTCGGCGACATCGATGCTGATCATGTGGTTCGGCACCAGGTCGGCGGTGCGCTCGAACCAGAACCGCGAGAGCGCCGTCAGCACCCTGCCCTTGTCCGGGATCGGGGTCGGCAGCACGACGTCGAACGCGGACATGCGATCCGAGGCGACGAGCAGCAGCCGGTCGTCGAAGCCGTACAGCTCCCGCACCTTGCCGGAGGCCTCGTGCAGATGGGACAGGGTGTCAGACATGGGCAACCTCCGGGCGTCGTAGCGTGCGGTCGAAGATCTCGTCCACATGAACGAGCAGGGCGTCAAGGTCGAAGATCTGGTCGAGATCGGCCGCGGTCAGCACGGCCGCAACGTCGGCGTCGGCCTCGAGCAGGCTGCGCAACGCCACCTCCTGATCCCAGGCGGCGAGCGCGTTTCGCTGCACCAGCTCGTAGGCCCGCTCCCGGCTCATGCCGGCCTCGACCAGGCGCAGCAGCGCCCGGCCCGAGAACACGAGGCCGTGCGACGCCTCGAGGTTGCGCAGCATCCTCTCCGGGTCGACGGCGAGCCCCTCTACCAGCCAGCGGGTGCGGTCGAGCATGTAGTCGAGGGCGATGGTGGAGTCGGGCAGGACGACGCGCTCGGCGGACGAATGGGAGATGTCGCGCTCGTGCCAGAGCGCGACGTTCTCGAGCCCGACATGGGCGTTCGCGCGCAGGATCCGAGCGAGGCCGCAGATGCGCTCGCACACGATCGGGTTGCGCTTGTGCGGCATCGCCGAGCTCCCCTTCTGGCCGGCCGCGAACGGCTCAAGCGCCTCGCGCACCTCGGTGCGCTGCAGGTGGCGCACCTCGACGGCGAACCGCTCGAGCGACGCGCCGACGCCCGCCACCGCCGAGAGCAGGGCGGCGTGGCGGTCGCGCGGCACGACCTGGGTGGCGACGTCCTCGCGCTCCAGGCCGAGCTCGTGCAGGGCGAGCGCCTCCATGCGCGGATCCGAGTTGGCGTATGCGCCCACCGCGCCGGAGAGCTTGCCGACGCGGACGCCCTCGAAGGCCTCGCCCAGCCGCACGCGCTGGCGGCGCAGCTCGGTCACCCACCCGAGCAGCACCAGGCCGAACGTTGTCGGCTCGGCGTGCACGCCGTGCGTGCGGCCGATGATCGGGGTGTGCCGGAACTCCTCGGCCCGGGCGACCGCCGCCCGCTCGACCGCGTCGATGCCCGCGAGCAGGAGCTCGCCCGCGTCGCGCAGCTGCAGGGCGAGCGCCGTGTCGACGACGTCGGACGACGTGAGGCCGTAGTGGAACCAGCGGGCCTCGTCGCCGACCTGCTCGGCCACCGACTCGGTGAACGCCAGCACGTCGTGGTGGGTGCGGTCCTCGATCTCGCCGATGCGGGCGACGTCGACATGCGCGCGGGCGCGGACGGCCTCGACCGCGGCGGCGGGGAGGGCGCCCAGATCCGACCACGCGGCCATCGCTGCGATCTCCACGTCCAGCCACCGCTGGAACTTGCGCTCGTCCGACCATACGGCGCCGATGGCGGGGCGGGTATAGCGAGAGATCAAGCCGGAGTCGCTACCTTCGGTCGGAGGGGCCGCGCGGATTTCCAGTCTAGCGAAGGGGGTGGCGGGACTCCGCGCCTACGGCACTCGGGCGAGCCAACGGCGCTCGGCGTGCCAGCGCTGCAGCGTGCGCCGGCTCGGCGGGCGGGCCGGGAAGGGATCGAGGCGGGCGCGCACACACGGGTGCAGCTCGGCCGGCGTCGCGCCGCCCGCGTAGCGGGCCTCGAGATCGCGGCGCAGCTCCGGCCAGGTGTAGCTGCCCGGTCGCGGACGGCCGGGGTGGCCTTGCAGGTTCGCGAGGTGCGCTGCCAGCGCCCGGCTGCGAGCGAGCGTGAGACAGTCGTTCGCCCGCCACACGCCCATCAGCGTACGCACGAAGTCCCTCCCGCCGCGTCGTATCTGGAAGCTGCGGTCGGCGTGCGCTTCGCACAGGTGGACACTCACACGGTTCGTCATCGTCACCTTGCGCGTGCGGCCGCGAGTCCGGTCGACGCAGATCGCGCACACCGGCTGCTTGAGCGGCACGCCGCGGGCCTTGTACAGGGTGGGAATGGGGCCGTAGGGCATGAAGATGAGTATGGGTGGGCAGGTGTCGCGTGTGGGTGACGGGGTGTGGCGCGGGTGTTTCGGAACTCCAAATGACACGTGTACGACACGCCAAGTGGCACCCCCCGACCGTCCCAAACGAAGGCGGGGGGCCGACGTTGAGAGTGGATCACTACAGCCGCCGCGGCGAGGCCGTTTCCGGCAGACTGTCGGTGGCAAGCTCTGCTCTGGCGGCACAGACGCCGGCGCGAACGAAGGGGAGACCATGAGCACACTCCAGAACCGTCCGAACACCGCGCTCCTCGTGGTCGACGTGCAGAACGGCGCCGTCGAGCGGGCGCACGAGCGCGAAGCGGTCGTCGCGAATGTCGGCAGCCTCGTCGAGAGGGCGCGGCGGGAGGGGGTGCCGGTGGTCTGGGTGCAGCACTCCGATGAGCACCTTGCCAGAGGGAGCGACGCCTGGCAGATCGTCTCCGACCTGACTCCGGGCGACGCAGAGCCGTTGGTCGAGAAGAACCACGGCGACTCCTTTGAGGACACCACACTCGAGACCGTGCTGTCCGGCCTCGGTGTGGGGCGGCTGGTCGTGGTCGGCGCACAGACCGATTGGTGCGTCCGCTCGACGCTGCATGGCGCCCTCGCCCGGGGCTACGACGCCACCCTCGTCAGCGACGCGCACACCACCGAGGACCAGACCGAGTGGGGAGCACCGCCGCCCGACCAGGTCATCGCGCACACGAACCTCTATTGGACGTACCAGACGGCGCCGGGGCGGACCGCCGGGACGGTCACGACCCAGGATGTCGACTTCGCCTAGAACTCGGTGGAGGGCGGCATCTGGCCCTGGGCCAGGATCTTGGCGGCGAAGATGGCCGCGTTGCGCGCGCCGTTGATCGCCATGCACGCCACGGGGACGCCGGGCGGCATCTGCACGATGGAGAGCAGCGAGTCCATCCCGCCGAGATCGGACGTGCGGATGGGGACGCCGATCACCGGCAGCTCGGTGTAGGCGGCCACGACGCCGGGCAGCGCCGCCGCCTTGCCGGCCCCGGCGATGATCACGCGCACGCCGCGCAGCGCTGCGGTCGAGGCGTACTCGGCGACGCCGCGGGGGTCGCGGTGGGCCGAGAGCGCCTGCATCTCGTACGTGATGGCCCGCTCGGCGAGCTCGGTGGCGGCGGCCTCCATCACCTGGCGGTCGGACTCCGAGCCCATCAGGATCCCGACCTCCGGCCCGTTGGCCTCGAGCTCCGCCCACAGGTGCTTGACCTCGGGAGCCGGCTGCGGCGGCTCACGCATGCACACGCTCCGCGTCGGCGGCCGCGCGGCCGATGTCGCTGCGATGGTGCGAACCGGCGATCCGGATCGCGCCGACTCCGGCGTAGGCGCGCCGGCGGGCGGTGTCGAAGTCGGGCCCGACGGCGGTCACGTTCAGCACGCGTCCTCCCGCAGTCTGCAGCCCGGCCTCGCCCTGCACGGTGCCGGCGTGAAAGACGGTCACGCCCTCGATCTCCTCGGCGGTGTCGACGCCGGCGATCGGGTCGCCGAGCTCCGGCGACTCGGGATAGCCGCGCGCGGCCACGACGACGCTCACGCAGGCGGCCTCGGCCGCATCGGCGTCGCACCCGGCCAGGCTGCTCCCGGCGGCGCGCGCGAGCAGCGCCAGCAGGTCTGCGCCCATGCGGGGCAGGATCACCTGCGTCTCGGGGTCGCCGAAGCGGACGTTGAACTCGATCACCCGCGGCCCGTCGGCCGTCATGATCAGCCCCGCGTACAGGCAGCCGCGGAACGGCGAGCCGAGGCGGGCGAGCTCGTTCACGACGGGCCGGTGCACCTGGGCGACGATGTCTGCGACGGCGTCGGCATCGATGCCCGGCACCGGGGAGATCGAGCCCATGCCACCCGTGTTCGGGCCGGAGTCGTCATCGCCGGCGCGCTTGTAGTCGCGGGCCGGAGCCAGCGGCACGACGTGCTCGCCGTCGCACAGCGCAAGCAGCGAGACCTCCTCGCCCTCGAGCCGCTCCTCGATCAGCACCCTGCGGCCGGCGACGCCGAAGCGGTCGTCCACCAACGCCGCCGCCACCGCCGCGTGGGCCTGCGCAGTCGACGAGCACACGACGACGCCCTTGCCGGCGGCCAGGCCGTCGGCCTTGACGACGACGTCCCCGTCTGTCTCGGCGATCGCGGCGTGCGCCGCCGAGACGGTGTCGCACACCGCGAAGCGCGCCGTCGGTACGCCCGCGGTCGCCATCACGGTCTTGGCGAACGCCTTCGATCCCTCGAGCTGAGCGGCGGCGGCCGACGGACCGAACGCGGCGATGCCGGCGGCGGCCATGCGGTCGGCCAGCCCGGCCACCAGCGGCGCCTCGGGGCCGATGACCACCAGGTCGGTCTCGAGCTCCGCCGCGAGCCGGGTCATGCCCTCGAGATCGCTCACAGGCACGGCGTGCAGCCGCGCGAGCGTGCCGATGCCCGGATTGCCGGGTGCCGCGTGCAGCTCACCGAGCAGCGGCGAGCGCGCGAGCGCCCACGCCAGCGCGTGCTCGCGACCGCCCGATCCGACAATGAGGACTCGCATCTCCGCGGCGAGTCTACCTTGCCGGTGCCGACCCTCGCCCGCGCGGCTCGAGCGGGACGAGGTACACAGGCACCCGCGCCCTGCGCGCGACGCGGTAGGGCTCCTGCGACCACAGGAAGTCGCCGACGAGCACCCGCTTCGGATCGGCGCCCATCACGATCGCATCCGCGCCAAAACGGACCGCCTCGCCCAGGATGCGCTTGGCCGCCCGGCGGGTGCCGATCACCTGCCCGGAAGCCTCGAAACCGGCCTTCTCGAGCGCCTCGACGGCCTCGCGGACGCTCAGCCGCTGCGCGTCCCACTCCGGCCTGGTCGGGTTCAGGCCCGGGTTGGGGAAGCCGAGGGCCGTCCCCCACACCCGCGCGATCGAGACGACGAGCACCTTCGCCCGGGCCGGCCGCGCGAGCTCGAACGTTTGCTGGAGCACCGCCCAGTCGAACGGCCGCCCCTCGGACGCCACCACCACCCGCTCGATGTGCAGGGTGGCGGGATCGGGTGGGGGCGATGCCCGGCTGAACACCGCTCCCACCCGCGCTCCCGTGATCAGTCGCCGGCAGCCATCTGCGGCGCCTCAGACGCCTCCCGGGCATGCTTGGGATCCTCCACCTTGATGCGGTACCAGTACAGCGGCAGGTAGGAGAGCAGGATGACCCAGCCGATGAAGAAGTAGATGCGCGTGTCGGCGCCGCCGAGCAACGCGTTCGGGAGGCTCGTGTAGACGAGCCCGCCGTAGCTCCAGATGACGAAGTAGCCGGCCGCCATCGCAAGCGCGATGTACTTGAAGAACTCCGGCAGCCGCACCGGTCGCTTCATGTCGGGCCGGTACTTGCGCAGCAGGTAGTAGCCGACGAGGACGGGGATGAAGGACGCCAGGTAGCCGACGTTCGAGAGCGAGTAGATCTCGACCGCGCCGCCGGTGAAGATGAGCGCGATCGAGCAGACGACGTTGAAGCCCATCGAGAAGCCGGGCACGCCGTGGCGGTTGACCTTGGCGAAGATGCGCGGGAACTCGCCGTCGATGGACATCTGGTGCAGCGCTCGCGCAGAGCCCATGATCGCGTTCAGCACCGACAGGGAGAGCGCAATTATCAGCATGATCGAGATCGCCCAGTCGAGCCACGACGCCCCCGTCCCGAAGACCGCGGTGGCAAACGTCGAGAAGATGGTGCGCGGGTCGGCCTGGCTGGGATCGCTGAGCGCGGTGGCGCCCAGGACGACCACGAACGCGATCGGGATCATCGTGTAGATGAACAGGCCGTACAGACCCTCGAGGTTCATCGCGATCTTGGCGTCGCGCTCCGGGTCGCGGCACTCGCCGATGTAGCACGCGGCCGCCTCCATCGCGATCACGTTCCACGTCAAGAGGAACGAGAAGGCGATGTAGATGGTGAGCCAGTTATGGCCGAAGACAGGCGTGAAGAAGCCCGTGCCGTCAAGCTGGTGGAAGCCTGAGAGGTTGCCCCAGTTGGCGGCCGACGGATGCAGGAACGGCATGAGGGCAAGCAGCGTCAGCGGGATCATCGACAGGAGGCCGAGCACGGTCGCAAACATCGCCCCGAGCCGGATCCCCAGCCACGCTGGGATGAACACAAGCAGGATGCCGACCACCGAGATCACGATCGTCCAGTACGCGATCGGCGTATGGATCGGCGTGAACCCCTTCTGCGACAGGTTGAACTTTTCGGTGATGTAGAACGACGCCAGGATCATGTTCAGCGGGGCGACCGGGAACCAGCCGAGCCAGTATGCCCACGAGGTGAACCCGTTCACGTGCTTGGCGAACCGCGGCCACTTGTCCTTGTACGCCACATAGGCATAGGTCGGAGAGCCGCCGGTTCGCTCCGGCATCATCGCCGAGAGCTCGGCCAGGATAAGGCAGAGCAAATAGCCGGTGATCGTGATGACCACCATCACCGGGATCGCCGCCGCCCCGAGGGACGTCACCATCACCGGCGCGATCCCCGTCACAAGGATGGTGCCGGCGAGTCCGATCACGAACGCGCCCCACCAGTTCGTCTCCCGGCTGAGGCCACCACCCTCGTAGTCAGGAGCGCCGCTATCGACCGCCATGAGACCTCCTTGGGGAACGGGTTTCCGCGCCTAGTGAATCAGGTCGATCGGCTGGAGTAAAGGGTTCGCGCGTAAACGTGTCCGCTGCTACATGCCCAGCGGGACGAACCTGGCGAGCGCGTGCTGTGCGTCGGCGACGACGCGCAGGGCGCTGCGCAGCTGGCCGCGGGTGAGCGGCGCCAGGTCGGCCGGTGCGATCCGGTTGGTCGCCGTCGCCCCGGACTCGACCTCGGCCGCCTGGTGCTCCAGGCGCAGGCGCGTCACGAGCTCGAACGCCTCCTCCAGGGCCGCCGCCCGCTCCCCCTCGAGCGACCCGGCCTGCGCCGCCGCCCGCAGCCGCCCGATCGTGTCCGACACGGTGATCCCGGCCTGGAGGGCATGGAAGCGGGCCAGGTTGGCGATCGGCACTACCCCGCCGCGCTTGACGTCGATGCGGCCGTCGTCGTCGATCTGGAGCCGGCCGCGGAAGCCGAGCGGAGGCTGGAAATCGGTCGCGGTGCGGGCCAGCCGGCGCAGGAAGTCGGGGTACGCCGGCGCCTGGCGCTCGATCTCGACCAGCGGCCGCACGATCTGCAGGCCGCCGCAGACGTGGCGGAAGTCGAACGCGACGGCCGCCCGCACCAGGTGGGAGCGGTCGGGCTGCTCGAGGCAGTCGCGGAACACGCGCTGCCAGTCTGCCTCCGACATGCGCCACTGGCGGTTGCGGGCGAGCACCTCGGCGTTGTCGGCCCCGAACCCGCACCGGGCGAGGCCGTCGTTCACGTCTGCGGCGAGCGCCGCGTACCACTCGTCGCCGTCCTGGCCGGCGTAGGCCAGGGCGTTGTCCTGGTCGGAGGCGAGCGATGCCTCCCGGCGGGCCGTCGACCCGAGCGCCATCCACGCCCAGGCCGAGGGCGCAGCGCCGTGGCGGGCGAGTGAGAGGTCGATCAGGCGCACGGTCGCCGTGTCGGACTGCAGTGCGAGCACGCGGCCGATGTCGGTCGCGCCGACCCCGGCGCGGGTGAGCGACACCACCATCTGCGGCAGGTACGACGCGGCCTCGACGACCTCCTCGACCGTCGCCGCATGGGCGATCGAGCGGCGCAGGGCGAACGGGGTGCGGCTCTCGAGGTACATCAGGTCGGTCGCAGTCACCACGCCGATGGCGACGCCGCCTGCCTCGACGATCGGCAGGTGGTGGATCCCGGCGTCGAGCATGTCGATCATCGCGTCGACCGCCAGCCGCTCGGGCCGGAACGTGAGCGCGGGCGCCACCATCAGCTCCCGCACGGGGGTGTCGTAGGAGCGGTCGCGGGCGATCAGCTTCCGGCGCAGGTCTGAGTCGGTGACGATCCCGAAGCCGTCGGGGAGGCGCACGAGCAGGCACGACACGTCCGCCTCGGCCATCAGCCGCGCGGCGTTCCCGGCGGTCGTCTCGGGCGGGCACTCGACGGCCGGCCGGTGCACGAGCGCGCCCAGATGCACGGTGCGCTGGTCGGCCTGAGCATGGGCGACATGGCCCGTGCGCACGAGCCGCTCGCGCAGCGAGCTGGCGACGAACTCGACGCCGGCCGGGCTGCCCAGCAGGCGCAGGGCGACGGCCGCGTCGAGCAGCAGGCAGACCGTCGGCTCGCGGGCGCGGACGTCGAACGCGGGCGCCATGCCGGACAGGAGCGACGTGTGGCCGAAGGCCTCGCCGGGCCCGAGCACGTCGATCACCTCGTCGTCGTGCACGAGCTCGACCGAGCCGCTGCGAACGACGTAGAGGTGGCGGGCCGGGGTGCCGTCCTCGATCAGGACGAGGTCACCCGCGGCGTAGGTGCGCTCGAGCACGGCCGCCTCGGCCCGCTCGAGCTCCCCATCCGGCAGCGCGTCGAACGGCGGGTACCGGCGCAGGAAGGCGGCGATGGCGGCCATTGCGGGATCGTAGAACCGCGGCCGGACCGGGGACAGTCCCCGGTACGAAACTCAGTCCGGGAAGACCCGGATCAGCCGATTCGCAGCCGAGTCGAGCACCCAGGCCGCGCGGCCGTCGGTGACGACGGCCGTTGGATGCCCGCCGACCACGATCCGGCGGCCGAGGGGCAGGCCCGTCGCGGCGTCGAGCAGCCGCACGGCGCCGCGGCGGCGGGCGCGGGTGCGGGTGATCACCCAGATGCCTCCGCTTCCGGCCGCGATCGTCCCGCCCGCCACGCCGGCGATGTGGGTCGTCCCGATGACGCGGTTCGACGACTGCCCGATGCGCAGCACCCGGCCGCGTTCGTACACCCACACGAGCCCGCCGAGGACGGTGATCTGCGTGGGCGCGCGCACCGGCGAGCGCGGGAGCGGGATGGTGGCGGTGGCCCGAAGCGCCTTGGGGTGGATCGCGAACCGCTCGATCGACTGGTCGACGCTGTCGGTGACCCAGGCCGAGCCGGCGGCGACCGTGAGCGCGCTCGGCGAGGGCCCCACCGGCGCCTGGGCCGTGCGCTGCCCCGAGCCGGGGTCGAGGCGCACCAGCCGCCCGCCGCCGGGCGCCGCAACCGTCGCCCAGATCGAGCCGGCGGTGTCCAGGAGCGCCGTCGCCGGGCCGGTCAGACGGGCGGTCACCGCCGCCTTGCCCGACGTCGGGTCGATCCGCCACAGCCGCACCCCCGCCGCCAGCCAGACGCCGTCGGCGCCCACCGCGAGCAGGTACGGGCGCCCGGCGGCCGGCAGCGGCACCGGCTCCCCCATCCGCCGGCCCGTCGCGGTGTCGACGGTGACGAGCGACCCCAGCAGGCCCGCTCCGGGCTGCACCGCGCACCAGAGCGTGCCCGCGTCGTAGGCGATCGCGGCAGGGGCGCCCAGGTGCACTCCCGGCGTGGGCGGCACGTGGGCGTGCGTCGTGGGCGGCGGCTGCGTCGGCGTCACCCGGTGCAGGCGCACCGTGCGGCCGCCGTCCTCGATGTGCAGCCCCTCGCTGCTGCCGCAGCCGGCGGCGAGCACCGCGACGAGCGCCAGGGCGGCGGCCGGGACGGCCCTCATACGCCCGGATCCTCGGTGGGGGCGCGGCCGGAGAGCTCGACCGTGACCTGGGCGCCGCCCTCGGGCCGGTTGGCGACGCTGAGCGATCCGTCCAGCACGCGCGCCTGCGCGGCGGCGATCGCAAGCCCGAGGCCGATGCCGTGCCCGCGGGCGGTGTCGCCGGTCGCAAACCGCTGCGTGGCCCGCTCCAGGATCTCGGCGCCGAATCCGGGTCCGCTGTCGGTGACGATGATCGTGCGCCCCCGCACCGACACGGTGACCGGCGGCGCTCCGTGGCGGGCGCAGTTGTCGAGCAGGTTGTCGATGATCCGCTCGAGCCGGCGTGGGTCGGTGAACGCTCTGGCCGGCCCGGGAGCATCGGCGATCACACCGGGCCGGCGGGCGACCAGGCTGCGCACGAACGCGTCCACGTCCACCCAGCGCAGGTCGGCGGTGACGGCGCCGTTCTCCAGGCGCGAGATCTCGAGCAGATCCTCAACCAGCGTGTGCAGGCGGGCCACCCGCTCACGAACGACCGTGCCCACCCGGTCGGGCTCGAGCAGGCTGGCGGCGGCGACGAGGCCGGTCACCGGCGTGCGCAGGTCGTGGGCGACGTTGGCGACGAAGCGCTGCTCGTGCTCGATCCGCTCCTGCAGCGAGTCGGCCATCCGGTCCATCGCCGCCCCGAGCGCGGCCACCTCGTCGCTGCCGCGCGCGTTCACCCGCGCAGACAGTGAGCCCGCCGTCACCCGCTCGGCCGCGGCCGCCGCCACCCGCAGCCGCCGCGACAAGCGCCAGGCCAGCGCGAGCCCCAGGAGCGCGCCTCCGGCGGCGCCGGCCAGGGCGACCTCGACCAGCGTCCGGCGCAGGTCGGCGATCGTGGCCTGGTCGGCGGCGAAGGACAGGCGCACGTACACGCCCCCCGGCGCGCGCGACGACGGCACCCCCGCCCAGATCACCGTCGTACCGTTCTGGACGGTCTTGAACGTGGCCACGTGGCGGGTGGCGACCGCCCGCCGCAGCGGCCCCGGCACACCGTGCCCGGAGGCCACCACCGACCCCGGCGAGAGCACGTCGTAGGTCTCGTAGAACGAGGCGGCGGCACGGGCGGACTGCACCGCCTTCGCCCGCGCGCGGTCGATCAGGTCCTGCTGCGTCAGCTCGTACACCACCACTCCCACGGCCGCCGCGACGAGGCCCGCCAGCAGCGCGAACGCCAGCGCCAGGCGCAGGCGCAGGGTCATCCCGGGCGCACCAGCTTGTACCCGGCCCCGCGCACCGTCTCGATCGTGTCGGCGCCGATCTTGCCGCGCAGGCGGCGCACGTGCATGTCGACCAGGCGCGTGTCGCCCGACCACACGTACCCCCACACGTTCTCGAGCAGCTGCTCGCGCGAGAGGACGATGCCGACGTTCTCGGCCAGCTCGAGCAGCAGCCGGTACTCGGTGGGCGTCAGCGAGAGCACGAGGCCGTCGCGCGTCACCACCATGCCCTTCGGGTCGATCTCGAGGTCGCCGAAGCGCATGCGCGCGCCCTCGGCCAGGCGGGTGGCCCGGCGCAGGACGGCGCGCAGGCGGGCCGACAGGATGGGCGGCTCGAACGGCTTGGTGACGTAGTCGTCGGCGCCGGCCTCGAGGCCCAGGACGACGTCGATCGGGTCGGTGCGGGCCGAGAGCATCACGATCGGGACGACGCTGCGGGCGCGAATCCGGCGGCACACCGTGACGCCGTCCATCCCGGGCAGCATCACGTCGAGCAGGACGACATCGGGCGTGCCGCGGTCGAACGCATCGAGGCCCGCCTGGCCGTCGCCCGCAGTCTCGACGACGAAGCCGTCGCGCTCGAGCGTCAGCCGCGTCATCTCGCGGATCGTGGGGTCGTCCTCCACCAAGAGCACCCGGTTCACGGTCCCATCATCGCCCGTGCGCCGGCGGCTGTCACGCGGCAGGCGCCGTCGTTACGGAGCCGATACCGGGCCGACCACCCATCCACGCACGCCCGGGCAGCGCGCCTGGGGCGCTAGCATCGTGGCCACTGAAACCGGGAGGTTCGACATGAGCGGCGAGGACTACCTGCAATGGCACGACGGCGTCGAGTTCGACGCGGATTCACAGACCTGGCGGGGGTACATCGAAGCGAACGGCTCGACCCGTAAGCACCTGACCGAGGCGACGTTCGAGGACAAGGGGCAAGCGGTCGTCGCCGCAAGCGACATGCTGCGCGAGGCCCGCAAAGGCACCGTGCCCGGCTTCGCCGACTGAGCCGCCCACGGTCAGTGGGGCCTCGTGCGATTGCGCTTCGTGGTCGCACGGTTCAGGAGAACGCGCTGCAGCAGGAGTGTCCCGACCGCTCCGAGCGTCATCATGGCGACGTTCGCTCCCAGGACCGCCAAGGTGCCCGCCGCCTTGCTGATGTCGCCGAGGCCGACCGCCACGCCGAGGTAGCCGACCGCGGGGATGGTCGTCACCGAGATGGCGACGCCCACCCCTGAGCTCGCGCGGGTCTCCAATGCCAGCATCCCGGCAACACCGGCGACCAACGCGACCACGAGCGTCTCGTTGCCGATGGTCGTGAGGCCCGCCAACACGCCCGATGCGTGGATGCTGTACGCCGACGGGATGAATCCGAACTGGTGCTGGAGGAACGTCGACGCCGCGGCCGCGACGCCGGCGGCCGCCAGCCCCAGCGCGAGCGTGAGCAGCGCCCGGCCGGCGAGTTGCACCTGGCGGCCGACGATGCCCACGGCGATGGCGGTGATCGGCAGCAGGTCCGGGCTGACCGCCATCGCACCGACGATCAGGATCCCGTTGTCGTCGATCACGCCGTAGCAGGCGATCACGCCGGCGACGATCATGAACGCGAGGTAGCGGGCGAGCGGCCGCGCGTTCACCCAGGCCGTCCCCATCACATCGGCCCACACCATCGTCCGGTCGGCGCGGCCAGTCGCCAGGGCGCCGACGACCTCCATCCGGGTCAGCGTGATCTCGGTATCGGCCACACCCAGGCCGCGGAGTGTGTCGAGCAGCGCGTCGACCGAGCTCGGGCGCACCCTCGCCGAGACCAGGGCGCGCCCGGCGCTCGTGGCATCGATGCAGGTCACGCGGCTCACGCCGTCGGTCTGATCGAGCCTTGTGGCGACGAGTTCCAGCAACCCTGACTCGCCGAAGACCTCAAGAGCAATCATGTCGTCGGGCCGTCATTCCAGCCGATCGCCACCCGGCACCCTCTTTCGTCCAGCCGTTTCTATCGGGTGCGGCCCCCGGCAGGCATCATCCAGACCGGACGAGGCCTTCCCGCGCGGCGGCGTTGATCACGTCGGCATCGGCGAGGCGGACATCCCGTTCGCCGCCTTCGAAGACGAGTTGGGCGGCACTGACGATGCGGACATGGATCGGCGGCTCGCCGCACCCGTTGCGCCGCGTCCGGAACGCGTCGGGCGCGAACCTGGCCGCCACGGCGCGGGTGTCTGACACCGCCACGGTTACCCACCGCTCCGCCGTCGCATAGTGCACTTGCAAATAGTTCCCCGGATGCATCTGCCCTCACCCTTCGCCAAAGTCGTTTGCGCGCAAGCGGCAGCCAGGGGTGTGACGCCGCCCCGCGCCCCTGCCTCGTAGCGCTCCTTGAGGTGAGGGCTGCGGACTGCCGTCACCCAAGAGGAAGGGTATGAGCCGGCGGCGGCCGGAAAGGTAAAACTCCACTAAGAAGGGTGAAGCCCGGCTAAGAATGTTGGCCGGGCCCGACGAGGAGAGGGCGGTCGCCAGTCGTCGCATCGTCCGAACCGGACGATGAGGCCAGGGTGCCGAATCGCTACACAGCGATGGGACGCTGCGCCCGACCGGCCAATGATTCACATGGATCTGCCAAACCGGCCGAAAACCGCGGCCGGTGACGCCCCTGATCGTTGCGCCGGTCTTGAAGACCGGCAGCAGTCGGGGAAACAACAACCCGGCTCGTGGGGTTCGAATCCCAACCCCGCCGCCCACGGAACCGCCGTCGTGGGGGCGGGACGCGGCCGGCTCATGGCGCCCGCCGCGCTTCGCCGAACGGCACGGCCGAGGATCCACCAACACCGAGCCTCCGACAAACCCGGGGCGGTCCACCCGTCGAGACCCTGCTTGTGCGGGAAACGCTCTGACTGCAGGTCGTTCGCGCGAGGGACGCGGGATGATGCGTCAGGTTCAGTCCTCGTCAAGATCCAGCTTCTTCTCGTAACGGAATGGTGGAACCGGCGTTGACCGCACGACGCTTGTCTGAGAGAGTGGGGCGGTGGCGAGACGCCCAGGACCCGGGGTCGGAAGGTGCACCTTCCCGGGCCGCGCTGCGTTCGACCCCGAGCAAGCGCTCGACCGGTAGCGGGAGCGGGTCGCCGTGCCCCTCCGCGAGGTACACATACGGCCACTGAGGCCGGCTCGTCTTGCAACCGTGATCGGCCCGGCGCGGATGCGCGAGCTGGCCGAGGCGATCCGCTGCGCCACCGACATGCTGGGTTCTCGCACCGTGATCAATGTCAACTCGACGGCGGTCGGCGGCGGCGTCGCCGAGCTGCTCGAGACGCTTCTGGGCTACGCCCGCGGCGGCGGCGTCGCGACGCGATGGTTCGTGGCCGGGGGAGACCCCGCGTTCTTCGACATAACGAAGCGGATCCATAATGGCCTGTACGGGTCTCCGGGTGACGGCGGGCCGCTTGGTGCCGCCGAGACTGAGGCGTACGAACAGACGCTGCACGCGAATGCCCGCAATATTGACGGACTGGTTCGGCCAGGCGACATCGTCATCCTGCACGACCCGCAGACTGCCGGTCTGGCTCCGGCGTTTCGGCGGCGCGGCACGACGATCGTCTGGCGGTGCCACGTCGGATCTGACGGATCGAACGAATGGACAGAGCGTTCGTGGCGCTTCCTACGGCCGCACCTCGAGGAGGTCGACGCCTTCGTCTTCTCCAGCCAGCGATTTGTCCCCGAGTGGCTGGACACCAATCGGATCCACGTGATCTCGCCGTCGATCGACCCGTTCTCCACCAAGAACATGCACCTGACCCGGCACCAGGTGCATGGAATGCTCCTCGCCGCTGGGTTGATCCATGGGCCGCGCCCCACAAGGACGGTCCGGTTTCAACGCGCGAACGGACGCCAGGGCGTGGTCCAGCATCGAGCAGCCGTTGTGCGGGAGGCCGAACCGCCGCCTGTAAATGCTCCGCTGGTCGTCCAGATCTCGCGGTGGGATCGGATGAAGGACATGGCGGGGGTCATGGCCGGGTTTACCGAGGGCTTCGACGCGAGCCTCCGTGCGCACCTGATCCTCGCCGGACCCATGGCGGATGGCGTAGAGGACGACCCCGAAGCCATGCAGGTGTTCGCGGAATGTCGGATCCAGTGGGAAGCGCTGCCCGCCATCGTTCGCCCCCACGTCCACCTAGCCCTTCTCCCAACCGCCGACCACGACGAGAATGCCGCGATCACCAACGCCCTGCAGCGCCACGCATCCGTCGTCTGCCAGAAGAGCCTCGCCGAGGGGTTCGGGCTGACGGTCGCGGAGGCGATGTGGAAGGGCAGGGCCGTCGTCGCCAGCGCCGTGGGTGGCATCGTCGACCAGATCCGCGGCCCGCAGTGCGGCGTCCTGATCGACGACCCGACCGACCTGACGGAGTTCGCCGGTGCGGTGGATGCACTGCTGCGGGCGCCGTCCGAAGCCCGGCGGCTCGGAACCAACGCCCGCCGGTTTGCGACTCGGCAGTTGCTGACGGACCGCCACCTCCAACGATACGCGGAGCTCATCCAGGCGCTCGACTCCGGGCGCTCGTAGTCCTTACGGGACGTGCCGGCGGAGCCCTGCCGTCACACGCCCCGCTCGACCGCCAGCGCGACCCCCTGACCGCCGCCGATGCACAGCGTCGCCAGGCCGCGGTGGGCATCGCGCCGGCGCATCTCGTGCAGCAGGTCGACCAGGATGCGCGCACCCGACGCGCCGATCGGATGGCCGAGGGCGATCGCGCCGCCGTTCACGTTGACCTTGTCGGCGTCCCAGCCCAGCTCGCGGTTGACGCAGATCGCCTGGGCGGCGAAGGCCTCGTTGGCCTCGATCAGGTCGAGATCCGCGGCCGTCCAGCCGGCTTTCTCGAGGCACTTGCGCGTCGCCGGAATCGGCCCGGTGCCCATGATCCGCGGATCCACGCCCGCGCTGGCGAAGGCGGCGATCCTCCCCAGCGGAGCCAGCCCGCGCCGCTTCGCCTCGTCCGCCGACATGACCACGCACGCCGCGGCGCCGTCGTTCAGGCCGGAGGCGTTGCCCGCGGTGACGGTGCCCTGCTTGTCGAAGGCCGGCCGCAGCTGCCCGAGCGCCTCCGCGGTCGTGCCCGAACGGGGGAACTCGTCGACGTCGAACACGATCGGCGGGCCCTTGCGCTGAGGGATCTCGACCGGGACGATCTGGTCGCGAAGCCGACCCTCGGCGATCGCGGCGACTGACTTCTGCTGCGAGGCCGCGGCGAACGCGTCCTGATCCTCGCGTGACACGCCGAACTGCTTGGAGACGTTCTCGGCGGTGTTGCCCATATGGACGTCGTTGAACGCGTCCCAGAGCCCGTCGCGGATCATCGTGTCCACCAGGGGCCAATCGCCCATTCGGCGGCCCTCGCGGGAGCCCACGAGCGCGTGCGGCGCCATGCTCATGTTCTCCTGGCCGCCCGCCAGCACGGTGGCGGCGTCGCCGCAGCGGATCGCCTGCGCCGCCAGCCCGACGGCCTTGAGGCCGCTGCCGCACACCTTGTTGATCGTGAGCGCCGGCACCTCGTGGGGCAGCCCAGCCTCGATGGACGCCTGCCGGGCGGGGTTCTGGCCGGCGGCCGCCGCGAGCACCTGGCCCATGATGACCTCGTCGACCTCGCTCGGCTCGATCCCGGTTTCCTCGATGAGGGCGGCGATCACCCTCGCGCCGAGCCCGCTGGCAGGGATTGTGGCCAGCGAGCCGCCGAACTTCCCGACCGCGGTGCGGCGGGCCGCGACGATGACAGCGTCGTTCATGGAGAACCTCCCTCGGGCTCGGGGCCAGCCCCGGACTCGCCCTCCGCGGCGTAGCTTCGGTACACGGCCAGCAACGCGTCCTTCTGCGCATCGCTCAGCGCCGGGTCGGCGAGGATGGCACCCTCGGTTACCCGGGACTCCGCGGTTGCACCGTCGGCGGACAGCCCCGTGTGCATGAGGAGCTGCTCGAGCGAGATCCCGAGGGCGTCGGCGAGCGCTCGCAGGACCCGGAGCGACGGCTCGTGCAGGCCGCGCTCGAGTTGCGACAGGTACGCGTTCGACAGGTTCGTCATCCGCCCGAGCTCGCGCAGCGACAAGTCGGAGAACTGGCGCTGTGCCTTCAGGTAGCGCCCGAAGGCCTCGATCTGGACCTTCCACGGATCGAACGGATCGGAGTCGGACACGGGTGTCGGCAGCGTAGCTCGCCGACACCCGCTCGACGTGTTCCGCGCGCCTACTTGGCGGCCGGGGTCGTCTTGGGCACGACCGGCTCGGCGGCGGCCAGAACGGCCGACATGTACTCGTGCTGAGCGTGAAGCAGCTTCGTCGCGAACGCGTACGAGTTGTCGATCAGCTCCTTGGGCGAGACGATGCCCGGGACGGCGGGCGTCACCGGGGCCGCCTTGGCCAGCGGCTGCGCGGCCTTCGCCCAAGCCGACACGCTCTCAACGGTCAGCTTCTGGCTCTGCTCGATCATGCCGAGCACCTGCTCCTGGTACGTCTTCGAAAGATCGAGATAGGTGGACATGAGACGCTCCTCCATTTGGGTACGTGGTAAGTATAGTACGCAACGCGCGGAATGTCAAGCGTGAAACCTACCGCTCGAGCACATACTTTCCGGGCGCGGGGCAGAGCGGCGGATAGTCGTCGTTACCCATCGACGGCGCCGCACCCCGCCGACCCGAGTGCGGCCGCATCCAGCGCGCCCAGTCCTTCCACCACGTGCCCTGGTGCACTGACGCCTGCTCGAACCACTCGTCGGCGTCCGCTGTGTCACCGCCGTCGGTGCGGTGGGTGCGCTTCCCTCCCGGCGGGTTGACGACGCCGGCGATGTGGCCGGACGATGTGAGGACGAACCGGACGTCTCCCGGAAACAGCCGCGACGACGCATAGCAGCCCTTCCACGGCGTGATGTGGTCGTCCTGGGCGGAGACGTAGTAGACGTCCACGTCCACCAGGTCGAGGCGGATCCGGCGGCCGAGGAGCCGCATCGTCCCCCGCGCGAGCCGGTTCTCGACGTAGCACTCTCGCAGGTACTCGCCGTGCATCCGTGCGGGCATCCGGGTCGCGTCGGCGTTCCAGGCGAGCAGGTCGAAGTCGGCCGGCGGCTCGCCCATCAGCCAGCCGCTGGCGACGTAGTTCCAGATCAGGTCGTTGGCGCGCAGGGCGGCGAAGGTGTCCGCCATCGCGCCGGCGTCGAGGTAGCCCTTCTCGCGCATCATGTCCTCAACCGCGTCGACCGACTCTGCGTCGGCGAACGCGCCGAGCACGCCCGGCTCACGGAAGTCGAGCAGCGTGTTGAGCAGCGTCAGCGATCGCACCCGCCGGTCGCCCGCGGCCGCCAGGTAGGCAGCGGCGGCGCCGGCGAGCGTCCCGCCCAGGCACAGCCCGCCGACGTTGACCTGCTCGGCACCCGTGATCGCGCACACGACGTCGAGTGCCGACAGCAGTCCCTCGCCGAGGTAGTCATCGAGCCCGGAGTCCCGGTGCTCCGAACGGGGGTTGACGTAGCTGATCGCGAACACCGTGTGGCCGCGGGCCACCGCCCACTCGACGAAGCTGCGGCCGGGCGAGAGGTCGAGGACGTAGTACTTGTTGATCCACGGCGGACTCAAGAGGAACGGCACCGTGTGCACCGTGCGCGTGGCCGGCGCGTACTGGATCAGCTCGATCAGGTCGTTTCGGAAGACGACCTCGCCTGCGGTCGCGGCCAGGTCGCGGCCGAGCTCGAACCGCGACAGATCCACCTGGCTGGGTCGGCCCGCGTTCGTGGCGAGGTCGTCGAGGAACCGCTCCATCCCCTGGGCGACGCTGCCACCGCCGGTTTCGACCGCCTTTCGCAGCGCCGCGGGGTTGCCCAGGAGCGTGTTGGTCGGTGCGAGTGCGTCGATCATCGCGTCGACGGCGAAGTGCGCCTTCCGCGCTGTGGGGCGGTCGAGATCGGCTGCGTCGACGAGGTCGCGCATGAACCGCGACCAGAGCAGATAGCCCTGCTGGAGGCCGAAGTAGACCGGGTTCTGCTGCCACGACGGATCCTTGAACCGGCGGTCGGTGCGCGCCGGGATCACCACCGCGTTCCCGCCCTCGCCGCCGAGAGCCTGGGCCATGGTCGCCGCTCCGGCGGCCATGCAGTCGCTCGCGAACCGCATCCACACAGCCTCCGCGGCCTGTGGGTGGCTCACAAGCGCCTCGCCCAGTGCCCGCAGCGCCTCGTCGAAGCCGAAACTGCCACCGAACCCGTGTCCTCCGTCCGGCCGCTCACCGCTCACATGTTCAGTCCCCCGTTCACATCCACGACCGAGCCGGTGATGTAGCCGGCGTCCGGGTCGACCAGGAAGTCGACCACGCGCGCGACCTCCTCAGGCTCGCCCAGGCGCCCGCACGGGATATGGCCGATCACCTTTGCCAGCGCGTCCTCGGGCACCGCCTTCACCATCTCCGTCGCGATGAACCCGGGTGCGACGCAGTTCACGGTGATGCCCTTGCGGGCGGTCTCAAGTGCCAGCGTCTTCGTCAACCCGAACAGGCCGGACTTGGCGGCCGAGTAGTTCGCCTGACCGATGTTGCCAGTCTCACCGATCACCGAGCTGATGTTGACGATCCGTCCGTACCCGCGCTCGATCATCGGGTTCAGCACCGCGTGCGTCAGGTAGAACGCCCCGCTCAGGTTGACCCGTACCACCCGGTCCCACTCGTCCGGATCCATCTTGCGCACCGTGTGGTCGGCGGTGATGCCGGCGTTGTTGACCAGGATGTCGATCTTGCCGTGGCGTTCCGTCACCTCGGCGACCACACGGTTGCAGTCCTCCACGACCCCGATGTTCCCCTGATGGATCGAGACGCGATCGGGGTTCTCGTCGAGCAACGCCTGCGCCGGCTCCTCCTGACGCGAGTACCCGGCGGCGACCGTTGCCCCCTGCCCCAGAAGCCGGTGGCAGATCGCGAGTCCGATCCCGCGGCCGCCACCGGTCACGAGGGCGACGTGACCTTCAAGGCGTCCACTCATCGCTGACCTCCTTGGTCGGCCCGAGTATATCGGCGGGCCGATGCGGCGCGGTTCAGCTGGCCGTCCAGCCGTTGCCCATCACCAGCTGGGAGCCCGTGTAGGAGCGTCCGCCGGGGCCGATCACGAAGGCCACCGTCTCGGCGACGTCGGCCGGCTCGATCAGCTCCTTGCGGGCCTGGCGGGTGAGGAGGATCCGCTCGACCACCTCCGCAGCCGGGATGCCGTGTGCCCGGGCCTGGTCGTCGATCTGGCGTTCCACCAGCGGTGTGCGTACGTACCCTGGACACACCGCCACGCTGACGATGCCGTGCGGCGCGCCCTCCAGGGCCAGGGTCTTGACCAGACCGACCACTCCGTGCTTGGCGCTCACATACGCGGACTTGAATGCCGACGCGACCAGGCCGTGCACCGATGCGATCGCCACGAAGCGGCCGTCGCCGCTCGCGATCAGGGCCGGCCACGCGTAGCGGGCGAGCAGGAACGGGCTGGTCAGGAGCACGCCGATCAGGTCGTCCCAGCGGTCCTCCGGGAAGTCCTGGACCGGCGAGACGACCTGAAAGCCGGCGCACGCCACCACCCCGTCGAGCCTGCCGAACGCCGACACCGCCTCATCGACAGCCGCCCGGTTCGCGTCGCGGACGGTGAGGTCGGCCGCGAACGGCCGGCCGGGGCCTTCCGGATCGGGAGTGCGGTCGACCGAGAGCACGGCGTGCCCGTCGTCGACGAGCCTCGCAGCAATCGCCCGCCCGATACCGCTCGCCGCCCCCGTGACGAGGTAGGCGCGCCGGTCGCTCATCCGCCGCCGGCGAGCTCCGCCAACAGCGGTGCCCAGTGCTCGCGGAGCGCTGCGCGGCTCATGAACAGGCCCAGATGGCCGGCGTCGACCAGCTCGCAGCGGATCCCCTCGGGGGCCGTCCCGACATGGTCGGCGAGTGCGAAGGCCTGCGGGGGCGGCGTGATGTGGTCGCGCGAGCCCGCCAGGATCGTCACCGGGGACGTGATCGCCCCCAGATCGACCCGCCTGCCGTCGACCTCGAGCGTGCCGGCAACCAGCTCGTTGCCCGCAAACAGGTGCTCCACGATCCACAGGTAGAAGGCGCCGGAGATGTCCTGCGTGTACTTGAACCAATCCTCGAACTCGGCGTAGCGGCGCACGAAGTCGGGGTCGTGCATCTCGAGCAGCAGGTCGAGATGCTTCTTGCCCTCCTCCTCGGGAGCGAGCGCGATGAAACCCGCCAGCATCGCCTCTCCCCGCAGCAGCCCACCGCCGGCGTCGACCATCGCCTGGTACGGCGACACGTGCAGGTTCGACATCAGCGCGACGTAGTCGTTCAGCGGCCCCTCGCCGGCACTGAAGTCGATCGGCGCCGCTCCCACCGTCAGGGTGGCCACCGAGCTCGGCTCGAGCGCGGCGTAGATGGCCGCCAGCCAGCCGCCCTGGCAGTCGCCGATCAGGTGCACCGGCCCACCGATGTGCTCGACTGCATCGCGAACGGCCCCCACGTATTCCTCCACCGAACAGTTGGCCGTGGCAGGCGTCGCCTCGAGCCATTCGAGCACGAACATGCGGTCGAGGCCGGCATCGAGGCCCACGCCGACCTGGCTCTGGTGGGGGTTGAAGTCAACGATGCACGAGTGGTGCCCCGCCTGCGGTGGCAAGATCAGCGTCGGCACGAGCGCCGAGGCGCCGTCGAGCGAGAAGTCACGCAGCCGCGCGACCGGGCTCTCGGTGCGCACGGTGCTCGGCGAGCCCCAGGTCGGGTCGGAGCGATTCTGGGTCAGTCGCATCCACGTGTATGCGTCGTCCAGGACGTCGGCGGCGGACGCCCCGCGTGCGATGGCGCCCTGCCAGTACTGGGCTCCGACCGAGAACGCGTGAGAGGTGACGTCGAGCCATGCGCTCGCCATCCTGGTCACGAGGCCAACTGCTGCACCAGCAGCAGTCTCAGTCTCGAGCGGCGCGGTCACGCGTGCGAGCCCGAACTCATGCGTACCATTGTACCCGCAGATCCGTGCGCTGAGAAGGGCGGCGACTGGGTGAACGCGCAGGCGGTCGTCAGCGACGAGAGTGGCCGGTGCCACTTGGCACGCCAGCCCGACCGCCAACCTTCCGCGAGGAGGCGGCAGCCGGGCTGACGAAAGCAATACCGGCGCACCCCTTCCAGGCGTTACCAGTCGGCTAGTGGGAGCGAGTGGCGACGAGCGCGACGCTCGCCACGGTTACCAGGCACGCCACCCAGAGCATCCAGGTCGCTCCGGTCACGATCGCGAGTCCGAGCGTCACCGCCAGTGCGACGTCGTCGGCCGATGGGAGGCGCGATTGAGAGCGCCTCGCCCGGCGCGCCGCCTAGCCCCGCTCGGCGTGCACGTAGGCCTCGACCGCCCGCTCGCGCGCGCGGGTCGCGCAGGCAAGGCCGGGCCGCAGCCGCTCCAGGTGGGCGTCCGCGACCGCGTGGCGGGAGAGCATGCTGACGTTCAGCTGGGCGAGGGTGGCCGCCGAGCGGGCCGCCGCCTCGGCCAGGAGCGCGCCCGTGATCGCGTCGCCCTCGAGGTTGCGATTGCCCTGCGCCGCGACACCGGCGGCGAGCGTCGCCACCTCGGCGGCGATCTCGAGCACCTCCATCGGGCACTCGATCGCCCCCGACACCGCCGCGTCCAGCCGGCCCGTCCGGGTGGGCCCGGCCGGCATCCGCAGCGCCTCCAGCACCTCGCCGTAGGCGCGCGCGTCGGCCGCGGCCAGGTCGGCCACTTGGCCGCGCAGCGCGTGGGCGCGCTCGCCGACTCCGTCGAGCTGGCCGCTGCTGTCGAACGCCGCCGCCATCTCGACCAGCGCGGCCCCCATCGCGCACACAAGCGCCGCCACCGCCCCGCCCCCCGGCGCCGGCGTGCGCGCCGCCAGCTGCTCGAGGAAATCGGCGACGGTGGCCGTCAGGTACGGGCCCGGGCCGGAGTCGGCGGCGCTAGAAGAGCCCAACCGTCTTTCCGTCCTTGTCGATGTCGACGGCGAACCCCGCGGGCGTCTTCCCCAGGCCGGGCATCTGCATGATGTCGCCGCACAGGGGCGTCAGGAACCCGGCACCGGTGTAGGGACGGATGTCGCGCACCGGGATGCGGAAGCCTGTCGGCGCGTTGGCGAGGGCGGGGTCGGCCGAGAGCGACAGATGCGACTTGGCCATGCAGATCGAGAGGCTGCCGAGGCCGTCGCGGGTGAACTGCTCCATCTTCTGCTGAGCCACCGGCGAGAAGTCGACCCCGTCGGCCTGGTACACCTCGGTCGCGATCTTCTCGATCTTGGTCGCGATCGGGTCGGAGTCGTCGAACGTGAACGCAAACGTGTTCGGCTGCTCGCAGGCGTCGGCGACCGCCTCTGCCATCTCGGCGGCGCCGGCGCCGCCCTTCGAGAAGCCCTCGTTCAGCACCGCGGCATGCGCGCCGTGGTCGAGCGCGAGCTTCTGCACCAGCGCGACCTCGTCGTCGGTGTCGCCCGGGAAGCGGTTGGCGGCCACCACGCACGGCAAGCCGAAGTGCTTCACGTTCTGGATGTGGCGGGCGAGGTTGGCCGAGCCGGTCTCGATCGCCTTCAGGTTCTCGGCGGCCGAGTTGCGGGGATCGTCCTCGAGGCCGGCGTGGTGCTTGAGCGCCTTGGCCGTCGCGACGATCACGACCGCGCTCGGCGCAAAGCCGCCGGCGCGGCAGACGATGTCCATGAACTTCTGCATGCCGAGGTCGCTGCCGAAGCCGGCCTCGGTGATCACGTAGTCGCCCAGCTTGCGCCCGACGAGGTCGGCCACGATCGAGCTGTTGCCGTGGGCGATGTTGCCGAACGGGCCGATGTGCATGAAGCACGGCTGGCCCTCGAGCGTCTGGATCAGGTTCGGCTTGAGCGCGTCCTTCAGGAGCACCGTCATCGCGCCCGCGCAGCCCATCTGCTCGGCGTTCACAGGCTTGCCGTCGACGTCGTAGCCGACGGTGATCCGGCCGATGCGCGCGCGCAGGTCGGAAAGCGACGTCGCCATCCCCATGATCGCCATCACCTCGGATGCGGCCACGATGTCGAAGCCGGTCTCGCGGGGGATGCCGTGGGTGGGGCCGCCGAGGCCCGTGATCACGTTGCGCAGGTGGCGGTCGTTCATGTCGATCGCCCGCCGCCACGTCACCCGGTGGGGGTCGATGTTGCAGTCGTTGCCGTAGAACATGTGCCGGTCGACGAAGGCCGCCAGCATGTTGTTCGCGGCGGCGATGGCGTGGAAGTCGCCGGTGAAGTGCAGGTTCAGGTCCTCCATCGGCACGACTTGGGTGAGCCCGCCGCCGGCGGCGCCGCCCTTGATGCCGAAGATCGGCCCGAGCGAGGGCTCGCGCAGGCACAGCACCGGCCGCTTGCCGATGTGGCCGAGGCCCTGGGTCAGCGAGACCGACGTCGTCGTCTTGCCCTCGCCGGCCTTGGTCGGCGTGACGGCCGACACGCACACGACCTTGGCGTCGGCCGTCCCGGCCAGCCGGTCGAGCGCGCCCAGGCTGACCTTGGCCTTGTATTTGCCGTACAGGTCGACCTCGTCCTCCTCGAGGCCGATCTCACGGGCGATGTCCATGATCGGGCGGAGGGTGGCTTCCTGGGCGATCTCGAGGCTGGACTTCAACGCGTTCTCCTTGGGTGCAGGGATGTCATCTAATGGGATACGGCGGCCGCGCCGCGCTCGGACACGAGCTCGTTCTCGTAGAAGCGCGCGAGCCGGAAGGGCGCGATCAGATCGGGGGTGCGGCCGGTGGCGGCGAGCTCGGCCATCGTCTTGCCGACGATGGGCGAGGCCTTGAAGCCGTAGGTGCCCCAGCCCGCGTCGATCAGGAAGCCGTCGGTCTCGGTCAGGCCCATGATCGGGGCGTAGTCGGGCGAGACGTCGCACAGGCCGGTCCACTGGCGCAAGATGCGGGCGCGGCCGAGCATGGGCAGGAGCTCGACCATGTGCATCGCGAGGTCCTCGATGAAGCGGAAAGTGCCCCGGTTCGAGTAGCCGGAGTACGGCTCGATCTCGGAGCCCATCACGAACTCGCCCCGGTCGGACTGCGAGATGTAGATGTGCAGGGTGCCCGAGACGATGATCTTGCGCAGGAGCGGCTTCACCGGCTCGGTGACGCACGCCTGCAGGATGTGCGTCGTGATCGGCACCTCGATCCCGGCCAGGCGGCCGACGAGCGACGACCAGCCCGACGTGCACGAGATCACGGTGCCGGCCGAGATCGCGCCCCGGTTCGTCTCGATGCCGGTCACGCGGCCGTTCTCGCGGGTGATGCCGGTGACCTGCGTGTAGGGGTGGATCTCGACGCCGAGACGGTCTGCCTCCTTGGCGTAGCCCCACACCACCGCGTCGTGGCGGATGATCCCGCCGGGCGGGTGGTAGAGCGCCGCCAGGATCGGGAAGGTGGGGTGGTCGGAGACGTCGAGCATCGGCTCGAGCTCCTTGATCTCGTCCGGGTAGATCACGCGGGAGTCGACGCCGAGCAGGCGGTTCACCTCGGCCCGCTCCATCATCGTGTTCACCGACCGGTCGGAGTGCGCCAGCGTCAGGTGGCCGTGCTGGGAGAACAGCATGTTGAAGTTGAGATCCTGCGACAGCGTCTCGTAGAGCTTCACGCTCGCGGTGTAGAAGCGGGTGCCCTCGGGGGTCAGGTAGTTCGAGCGGATGATGGTGGTGTTGCGCCCCGACGCGCCGGCGCCGATGTAGCTCTGCTCGATCACGGCCACGTTCTTCATGCCGTGATCCTTGGCCAGGTAGTAGGCCGTGGCCATGCCGTGGGCGCCGCCGCCGATCACGATCGCGTCGTAGCTCGCGCGCAGCGGGTGGGAGCGGAAGAACCGGTGCTTGCGCAGGAGGCCGATCATGCGGTCGCCTCCTGCGGCGCTTCCACGGGGGCGGCCGCGCCGGCCCGGGCGATGCCGATCGTCTCGCCCGCGTCCAGGATCGCCTCGAAGAAGTACTCGCCGTACTCCCACGCCACCAGCATGACCAGATCGTCGCCGCGGTTCAGGACGAGGGTCGGCACGCGCATGACCGACCCGGCCATGCAGCGGTTGGGGCCGAAGCGGCCCTCGCGGACGTCGAGGCCCGACGAGCGGTTGAAGACGTCGCGGCGGCGCTCGCCGCCGAGGGCGACCGCCGCCATGCCGCAGGTGACGTCGACCGCCGCGGCGCCGATCCGCCCGCGCAGCTCGGAAACGCGCGGGAACGGACAGAGCACGTAGGCATGGGTCGGCGTCAGCCGCAGCGTCCACACCCCGTCGTCCGATCGGGCCGCCCCGGGCTCGAGCCCGGCCGTGAGCGTATCGAGCTCGGCCGCGGGCGCTCGCGCGTCGAGCTTGCCGAGGTGGCTGACGTCGCAGGCCCACGTATCGGCCGCGGCGGGCGCATAGGCCGCGACCCGCCAGCCGTCCTTCTCGACGATCGTCGCGCCGGCGTGAAGGTGGGAGCGCTCCATCGGCGTGCGCAGCGCGACGCCCGCCGCAGCGGCGGCCGGCGAGAGGAACGCGTAGGGGTCGCGCTCGCTCATGACCGCAGTCGCTCCTGGTCGGGGTCGTAGAACGCCTTCAGGGTGACGCGGGCCGGGATGGTCGCACCGGAGGGATCCGAGAGCGTGATGGCCGTACCCTCCTCGGCGAGCTCGGCCGGCACCCACGCGATCCCGATCGCCTTGCCCAGCCGGCGCGAGAAGCGGGCCGACGTCACCCGGCCGACCGGGGCGCCGTTCACGACCACCTGCGCACCCTCCTTCGGCGCCTTCCCGTTCGCGCCCTCGAAGCCCACCAGCGAGGTGCGGTTGCCGCGGTTCTGGTACCACTCGATCGAGTAGCGGCCGATCCAGTCGGACTCCTTGTCGAGCTTGACGATCCACGGCATGCCGGCCTCGAGCGGCTGGGACTCGGCGTTCGTGTCCTGGCCCACGATCACGTGCGCCTTCTCGAGCCGCAGGACGCGCTGGGGCTCCAGGCCGAACGGCTTGACCGAGTGCTCCTCGCCGGCGGCCATCAGCGCCTCCCACAGGTGCTCGCCGGCCGCCGCCGGGCAGTGGATCTCGTAGCCGAGCTCGCCCACGAACCCGATCCGCAGCAGCAGGCAGGGGACGCCGGCGACCTCGGCGTGGCCGGCGCCCAGGTAGGGGAAGGCCTCGTTTGCGAGGTCGAAGCCGGTCAGGCCGGAGAGGGCCGTGCGCGCGTTCGGGCCGGCCAGGTTGAAGGCGGCGACCGCGGAGGTGACGTTCACGATCTGACAGTCCATCCCCCACACCGCGTTCCACCAGGTGAACCACTGCTCCATCCCGCCCGCGCCCGATGAGGTGGTCGTCACGTAGAACTCGGTCTCCGACAGGCGGGCGACGGTGCCGTCGTCGAGGATCGAGCCGTCGTCGCCGCACACGATCCCGTAGCGCACCCGGGCGAGCTTCATGTCGCCGTAGCGGTTCGGGTAGATGCGCTCGAGGAAGGCGGCAGCGTCGGGTCCGCGCACGATCAGCTTGCCGAGCGTCGAGACGTCGATCAGGCCGAGCGACTCGTGCACGGCCGCCGTCTCGTCGTCGGGCGCGCCGTAGTCGTAGGGCCGCTTCCAGTCGCCGGCCCAGAGCATCTTGCCGCCGCGCTCGGCGTGCCAGTGGTGGACCGAGGTGCGCTTGACCGGCTCGTACCCGCGCCCGGCCAGCAGCGAGAAGCTGGTCGGGTTGTGCGGCGGCCGGGCGGTGGTCACGCCCACCCGCTGCTCGTCGGGGTCGACCCCGAGCTCCCGCGCCATCAGGAGGCCGGAGTTTCTGTGGCACATCTTGCCCTGGCACGGGCCCATCGTCACGGTCGTGTAGCGCTTGGAGAGCTCGAGCGAGCGGAACCCCTCCTCGACGGAGAGGTGCACGTCCTTCGTGGTCACGTCCTCGCAGTAGCAGACGAACTGCTTGCCCTTGGCCGCGGCCGCGGAAGCGGGCACGGCCGCTGCGGTGCCCACGGGCTCGCCGGCGACGCGCACGCCCTCGGGGACGTGGTCGGGCACGTACAGGCTGCGCGCGGCGTCGTAGCGCACCGAGCCGCCGGCCTGCACGAGGGCCCCGAACTGGGCCACGGTGCCACCGCTCATCGCGACCAGGTCGGCCGGGAGCGTGCGCCGCTCCGAGCCGCGCGCGACCACGACCGCCGTGACGTGATCCGACCCTCGCGCCTCGACCGGTGAGAAGCCGCGCAGGTGCTCGATCCCGCACACGCCGAGCCGCTCGTCGGGCGCGCCCCTCGCGGGTGTCGACGACCGCCGTGACGTGCACGCCGGCCTCGGCCAGGTCGCAGGCGGTCTCGATGCCGAGGTCGTCGACCGTGAGCACGACCGCCTGCTCGCCGGGGGCGATCCGGTACTGGTTCACCAGCCTGCGCACGCCCGATCCGAGCATGACGCCGGGCAGGTCGTTGCCGCCGAACACGAGCGGCTGCTCGATCACGCCGGTCGCGAGCACGATCTCGCCCGCGCGGAAGCGGAACATGGTGTCGCCCTGGTACACCGGCACCAGGTTGCCCTCGTAGACGCCCCCGGCCCAGGCCGGCTGGAGGATCTCGACCCCGGCCGCGCGGGCCGCCGACTCCAGCTCGGCCGCGCGGGAGGCGGCGGCGATGCCGGAGAAGGCGAGCCGTCCGCCCAGCGCCAGGCCCTCGTCCACGAGCGCCGTGTCGCGGCCCTCGCCGGCGGCGGCGATCGCAGCCTCAAGGCCGGCCTCGCCGCCTCCGATCACGAGCACGTCGACGTGCCGGTGCACCTTCTCGTAACGGCGGTCGCGGCGGTGCTCCGGGTCGAGCTTGCCGAGGCCGGCCGCCGAGCGCAGGAACCGCTCGTAGTACTTCCACGCCCAGCGCGGGCGCATGAACGTCTTGTAGTAGAAGCCGACCTGCATGCCGAAGGCGGGCGTCGCCTTTGCCAGCGCATGCAGGGCGTCGCGCTCGAGCGACGGCCACGCGTTGATGTGCTCGACCTGCATCCCGGCCGCGATCGGCGTCGTGCACGCCCGCACGGCCGGATCGCCGTCGACCTGGACGAGGCAGTTGGGGCACTGGCCGGAGCAGCACAGCAGGCCGCGCTTGCGGTGGTACTTGAACGAGCGCGAGAAGACCCGCACACCGCCGGCGTAGAGCGCCGAGGCGATCGTGTCGCCGGCCAGGCCCTCGGCCGGCTTGCCCTGCCACGAGAACGTGACCGTCCGGCCGCGGTCGATCAGCTCGCCGCGGCGCTCCGCCAGGCGATCGCTCATACGAGGCCTCCGGGCGGGGCCACCTGCATGACCGTGTTCGAGCGGGTGTCGCGCTCGGCCTGGAACCACTCGCGGCAGCCCGACGAGTGGAACCACCACTCGCGCTGGGCGCCCGCCTCGTTGCGGCGGAAGTACAGGTAGGAGAAGAGCGCGCGGGCGTCCTCGGACGACTTCGGCCGCACGGTCACCTCGCCGCCGTAGGCATACTCGTCCACCGGCCGGCGGCCGCAGTTCGGGCACTCCAGGAGAAACGACATGCCTAGTGGTGCGCTCCCTGGGGTGACACGTGACCGTTCGGGGAGGCGGCCGCCATCGCCTCGACGACGGCCTGGGCGAAGCTCTCGGGCCGGAAGGCGAAGTTCGTGCCGACCAGCGGGATGCCGGTGATGGCGGAGGCCTCGATGGTCATCGCCCGCAGGTCCTCCGGCTCGAGGTCGTGCACCGCGGACTTGCCGCACGCCCGCGCGAACATCTGCATCTCCTGCGTCATCGAGTGCAGGAAACCCTCCACCCGGTCGGCGGCCTCGGCCACCGGCAGCCGCGCGATCAGATCCTCGTCCTGCGTCGCGATCCCGACCGGGCACAGACCGGTGTGGCAGTGGTGGCAGGCGCCCGGCTCGGTGCCCATGCGGGCGTAGTCCTCGAGGTGCACCGGCCGGTTGCAGTTGAGCGCGATCATCGCGGCCGTGCCGATCGAGACCGCGTCGGCGCCGAGCGCGAGCGCCTTCGCGGCGTCGACGCCGTTTCGGATCCCGCCGGACACGATCAGGTTGACGACGCCCTCGAGCCGCATCTCGCGGATGGCGGCGACCGCCTCGCAGGTGGCGGCGAGCGTGGGGATGCCGGTGTGGTCCATCAGCGAGTCGGGCGAGGCGCCGGTGCCGCCCTCGAGGCCGTCGATCACGATCACGTCGGCGCCCGCCTTGCAGGCCAGCTTGACGTCGTCGGGGACGCGGCAGGCGCCGATCTTGACGTAGATCGGGATCGTGCCGTCGGTGGCCTCGCGCAGCTCCTCGATCTTGATCTGGAGATCGTCGGGGCCGATGAAGTCCGGGTGGCGGCAGGGCGAGCGCTGGTCGACGCCGGGCGGCAGCGTGCGCGCCTCGGCGATGATCTCCGACACCTTCGCGCCCAGGAGCACGCCGCCCGTGCCGGGCTTGGCCCCCTGGCCGATCACGATCTCGGCGGCGTTCGCCATCCGCAGATGGTGGGGGTTGAAGCCGTACCGGCTCGGCAGCACCTGGTAGACGAGCTGGTCGGAGGCCTCGCGCTCGAGGTCGAGCATGCCGCCGTCGCCGGTCGTCGTCGAGGTGCCGACCCGGGTGGCCGCGGTGCCCAGGGCGGCCTTCGCGTTGCGCGAGAGGGCGCCGTAGCTCATGCCTGCGATCGTGATCGGGACGCGCAGCTTGATCGGCTTGGCGCCGTGGCGGGCACCGATCTCGATGTCGGTGCGGCACGTCTCCCGGTAGCCCTCGAGCGGCACGCGCGAGAGCGTGCAGGGCACGAACGTCAGATCCTCGAAGTGCGGCGTGCGCCGGGTCGTCCCGAGCGCCCTGTTCGTGTAGCGCCCGAGCTCGGCCTTCGTCTGGATGTCCTGGATCGTCTCGGGCGACCACACCCACAGCTTCTGCAGCACGTGGCCGTCGGCGCCGCGAGGGATGAAGTCGCTCACAGCGCTCCCCTCCACGCGTCGTACTCGTGCCGGGAGAAGTTCCAGAGCTTGCGGCCGGCCACGAGCTTCTTCCATCCCGGCGCCCCGGCGTCGATGCCGTGGGGCGAGAGCTCGGCGGCGAGCAGCGCACGGTCGTCGGCTCCCAGCTCCGCCTCGATGCAGTCGGCGCCGAGCGAGGCGACCTGACCGCCGACGTAGACGGTGCCCTCGTACATCGAGTCGCCGATGCCGTCGGCCGCGTCGCCGCACACGATCATCACGCCGCGCTGCATCATGAAGCCGGACATGTAGCCCACCGACCCGCCGACGACGAGCGTGCCGCCCTTCATCGAGATGCCGGCCCGGGCGCCCGTGTCGCCGGCGATGAAGACCCGCCCGCCGCGCATCGTCGCCGCGGCCGAGGAGCCGGCGTTGCCGTGCACGTCCACCCGGCCGGACATCAGGTTCTCGGCCAGGCTCCAGCCGCAGTTGCCGTTGATCGTGATGGCGGCGCCGTCGCACATGCCGCCGCAGAACCAGCCGACCGGCCCGTCGAAGACGATCTCGATCGGCTGCATCACGGCCACCGCCAGGCTGTGGCGTGCGGCCGGGTTGGCGAGGTGGATCTCGGGCACGCCGTCGGCCGCCGCCCGCTTGATCGCCTGGTTGATCTCGCGGGTGGTGTGCCGCGAGCAGTCGATGTCGGAGGTCAGCGTAGCCACCAGCGCACCTCCCCCGCGGCCAGCTCGCGCGGCACGAGCCCGGCGTCGGAGTCGACCGCCCGGATGGCGACCTCCTCGGAGGCGATCAGGGCGACATCCGCGGACTCGGCGTAGAGCAGCGGCTTGAGCGCGAACGGGTCGCGGGCGACGCCGATGCCGTCCGGCGTCGAGATCAGGTAGGCGAAGGTGCCGTCGAGATCCGAGACCGACGCGCGCAGCGCGTCCTCGAGGCTCTCGCCGCGCTCGAGCTTGTCGGCGATGTAGACCGCGATCACCTCGGAGTCGTTGCCGGTGGCGAAGCGGTGGCCCTGGTTCTCGAGCCGGCGGCGCAGCTTGTGATAGTTCGTGATGTGGCCGTTGTGGACGACGGAGATGTCCGGGAACGGCCGCGCCCAGAACGGGTGGCTGTGGGCGACGTCGACGAGCGACTCGGTGGCCATGCGGGTGTGGCCGATGGCGTGGCTGCCCTCGAACGCGGAGTACGGATCGGCGGCCTCGACGGCGTCGGCGTCGCCGACCTCCTTGACGATCTCCATCGCCCGGCCGATCGAGAACACCTCGACGTCGGGCTCGGCCTCGATGCTGTCGGTGAGGTCGCCCAGATCGCCGGCGTAGGTGATGCGGGCGCGCATGTTCGGCCCCTGCTGCGAGCGCTCGGTGACCGTGCCGGCAGCGGCGAGCGCGGCGGCCACCCGCTCGGGCGTGCCGTGGTTTGCATCGATCCGGGCGCGCACGACGTAGGAGCCCGGCTGGGGCGGGCCGTAGAGGGCGATGCCGGTCGAGTCGGTGCCGCGGCGGGCCATCGGCCCGAGCATGGCGTGCAGGGTGCGGCCCACAGGCCCCACTCGTTCCGAATCCTTATAGAGAAATCCACACAGCCCGCACATGGGCGCAGACCTCCGGCAGACGTCCGCAATCCTAGACCCCGAGCGGGCGTGAGGTGAATGCCAGGCGGCAACCAATTCCGCCAGGGCGTATGTGCAGTGCGGACACTCGGGGCCTGGCCCCGCTTGAGGCTGGGACAGTCCCCCAAACTACGTGGGCGGACGCCTGCGCCGGCGAGACCGCGTCTCGCCGGCGCGCCACCACGACACGGCAGCCCTCGAAGGAGGGGCCGTGGGGGAACCACGGGTTCCCCCACGGGTTAGAACAGGGTCAGGTAGGTCTTGACCTCCCACGGCGTGACCTGCTCGTGGTAGGCCTTCCACTCGTCCTGCTTCGTCTGCACGAAGTAGTCGATGTAGTCCTCGGTGCCGGTGTTGCCGAGCGCCGTGCGCAGGACGTCGTCCTGGGCGAGGTTGCGGGTGGCGTCGAGCAGGTTCGCCGGCAGGAGCTCGATGCCGCGCTCCTTGAGCTGCTCCGGGGTGAGCGTGTACAGGTTCTCGTCGTTGTGCGGGCCGGGGTCGATCCCCTTCTCGATCCCGTCCAGGCCGGCCGCCAGGATCACGGCCGCCGCCAGGTACGGGTTGCACGAGCCGTCCACCGTGCGGTCCTCGACGTGCCCGCCCGGAAGCCGCAGCATCTGGGTGCGGTTGTTGGCGCCGTGGGTGATGAAGATCGGCGACCAGGTGGCACCCGAGGTGGGCGTGCCGGCCGTCGTCGTCAGGCGCTTGTAGCTGTTCACGGTCGGGGCGGTGACGGCGATGTAGGCGCCCGCGTGCTTCTTCAGGCCGCCCGTGAACTGATAGGCGAGCTGGGAGAGGCCGAGCCCCTTCGGGTCGTCATCCGAGGCGAACAGGTCCTTCTCGCCCGACTCGTCCCAGAGCGACATGTGGAAGTGGCCGCCGTTGCCGGTCAGGTGCCCGAACGGCTTGGGCATGAACGTCGCCAGCATGCCCTCGGCCTGGGCCATCGCGTGCACCATGTAGCGGAAGAAGATCGCCCGGTCGCAGGTCGTGAGCGCGTCTGCGAACTCGAAGTTCGACTCGAACTGGCCGTTGGCGTCCTCGTGGTCGTTCGCGTAGCTGCCCCAGCCGAGCTCGTTCACGTAGGTCGAGAGCCGGCTCAGGAACTCGTAGTGGCGGGTGAGCCCCTTCATGTCGTAGCAGGGCTGGTCGAGCCGGTCGAGCGGATCGGCCAGCTCGAGGCCGCCGTCGGCCGTCTCGCGCAGCAGGAAGAACTCGAGCTCCATGCCGATCTTGAACGTGTAGCCGAGGCTCTTCGCCCGCTCGAGCTGCCGGCGCAGGATGGTGCGCGGGCAGTACGGCCATTCCTTGCCCTCGACGTAGATGTCGCAGGCGAAGCGGGCCAGGTTCGACTTGAACGGCACCCGGGTGTAGCTGCGCAGGTCAGGGATCGCCATCATGTCGGGCGATGCCGGCGTCTGGCCGATCGGGCCTGCGGCGAAGCCTGCGAACCCGGCGCCCTCGGAGACGAGACCGTCGAAGTTCGTCATCGGCACGAGCTTCGCCGAGGGCTTCGCGTTCATGTCCACGAACTGGGCGAAGAAGAATTCGATCCCGTCCTTCTCCGCGCGCTTCTTGATCGCCTCGGCGGCGGGCCTGGCCATAGTTGTCGCCATCGCTTGGGACTCCTTGTCGCGGGTTCTGGCGCTAAACACTCCCACGAACCAGGGCCGATTTCCACTTGAGATGGGTGATTCCACCCATCCGGCAGGACGTCGCCTATGCTTCGGGAACACGACAACTGTGCTAGATGCGTGCGGCATGGGCCGCGGCGGCGAGGGTGATCGAGTAGCTCCGAGGCCTTCCGGCACTGCAGATGCGGACGATGGCGTCCGATAGAGGAGTATTCGATGACCGACAGTTTCTCAGCCCTCGGCGTGAGCGAGGACGTGTTGTCCGCGCTCGCCGGCCTCGGGATCACCGAGCCGTTCGCCGTACAAAGGATGTGTATCCCGGCGGGGCTCGCGGGCGAAGACGTGATCGCGAAGAGCCCCACGGGCAGCGGCAAAACGCTTGCGTTCGGGCTGCCGCTCGTGATGCAGGCCGATCCCGCCGCGACCGCCCCCGAGGCGCTCGTGCTCTGCCCCACCCGTGAGCTCGCCCAGCAGATCGGCGCCGACCTCGAGCCGCTGGCAGCGGCCAGGGGTGTGGGCGTGGCCGTCTGCTACGGCGGCGCCGGGCTGCCGCAGCAGGCCAAGCAGGCCTCCAAGAGCCAGATCGTGGTCGCCACGCCGGGCCGCCTGATCGACCTCTCGCAGCGGCGCATGGTCAACCTCTCCGGCGTGCGCAGGCTCGTCCTCGACGAGGCCGACCGGATGGTCGACATGGGCTTCCTGCCCCAGGTGGAGCGGATCCTGCCGATGCTTGCCCGCGAGCGCCAGACGCTGTTTTTCTCGGCGACCGTCGAGGGCGCCGCGGGGGTGGCGGCGCAGCGCTTCACGCGCCACCCGGTGCGGATCGACGCCACGAGCCACGTCACCGTCGAGCGCGGCGAGGTCGACCACGCGTTCATCTCGGTGACCGAGCACGAGAAGTACGCCCAGCTGACCGAGCTCCTGGCCGACGTCGAGGGCCTCACGCTCGTCTTCTGCGAGACCAAGTACGGCTGCGCCTGGCTGGCGCGCCGGCTCGAGGGCAGCGGTGTCAGCTGCGAGGCCATCCACGGCGACCGCAGCCAGGCCGAGCGCAACCGGGCGATGTCGCGGTTCGCGAGCGGCGAGGTGCAGGTGCTGGTGGCGACCGACGTGGCCGCCCGCGGCATCGACCTCTCCGGGATCGGGCTCGTCGTGAACTACGACGCGCCGTCCGCCGCGGACGACTACACGCATCGGGTCGGGCGCACCGCCCGCGCCGGCGCGGCCGGCCGCGCGGTCACACTGGTCACGCGCGACCAGCAGGCCGACGTGAGCAGGTTCGCGACCCGGCTCGAGATCGCCGACGAGTTCCGCTCGGCCGGCATGACCGTGTCACCGCCCCGGCTGGTCTACTCCAGCCGCCGCCGCGGCGGCGGAGGCCGGCGCAGGTTCTAGCGCTCGGAAGGTGCCTGGCACCGATCGACGGCGGTCGGTGCCATCAACCAGCGTCCATCGGTGCCAGGCACCCGGCTAGCTCGCGCGGCCCAGCGCGCGCTCGAGCCGCAGCAGCTTGAGCTCGATCTCGATCATCAGCCAGTCCTCGTTCTGCACGTCGAGCCCGGTCAGGTCCTGGATCCGGCGCAGGCGCTGGCGCAGCGTGTTCGGGTGCACGAACAGCGTCTGGGCGGCCGCGGCGATGTTGCCGCGCCGCTTCAGATACTCCTCGAGCGTCGCCAGGAGCTGCGAGCGATGGCGGCGGTCGTAGGCCTCGAGCTTCTTCAGCGCGTCGCCGCGATGGTCGCGCGTGCGGCCGTCCTGGGACACGCGCAGCAGGTACTTGTAGGCGCCGAGATCGTCGAAGCTGACGACGCCCGGCTCGGGGCTGATGACGGCCGCCGCGGTGACCGCCTGCTGCGCCTCCTCGAACCCGGTGGCGAAGCTCGCGGGGCCCTCGCACCGGTGTGACAGGCCGATCGCGAGCGGATGGCTCTTGTTGAGCGCCGTGTGCATCTCGCGCAGCCGCGCGATCGCCGCCGCCTCGTCGGTCGACCCGAGCCGCACGAGCCCGCGGACGGCGCCGTCGCGGCGGTCGAACAACGACCCCGGGAAGGCACGGGCGGCCCCTGCCTCGAGCGCGCGCGCCACCTCCTCCCACGACTGGGTGCCGCCGCCCGAGCGCGGCGCGGCCTGCAGGACGAGGTGCGGGCGGCCCAGGTCGCAGCCGAGCCCGCGGCCGCGGTCGGCCAGGTCGGCGGGCGCCGGACGGCCGCGGGAGAGGTCCTCCAGGAAGTCTTTGATGGCGTTGTGCTCGGTCAGCCGCTCGATCAGCTGCAGGTTCTTGACCGCGATCGCCGACTGGCCGGCGATCGACGTCGCGACCTCGCGCGCCTCGGGATCGGCCGGCCGCTCGCCGGGGAAGCGCAGCGTCAGGAACCCCAGGAGCTCGTCCGCCGCCACCATCGGCGCGACCAGCGCCGAGGCGGTGGCGTCGCCCCAGAGCAGCTCGGCGAGCCGCCTCGAGTCGCCGTCGTCGGCCCGGCCGCGGGCCAGGACGACGCCGAGGTCGGAGGCGGTCGGCGGCCGGTCGCGCGGCCCCGCCGCGGGCGCCGCCGCACCGAGCTCAAGGGTGCCGTCGGCGTTCAAGACGTACACCTCGCAGGCCACCGCGCCGAGCAGCCGCTGCGCCCTGCGCGCCACGGCCGGCAGGAGCTGGTCGAGCGTCGAGGCGGCCGAGACGGCGCGGGCGAGGTCGGCCATGCCCTCGACCAGCGCGAGCCGGTGGCGGGTGTGCTCGTACAGGCGGGCGTTCTCGATCGCGCCCGCCACGAGGCTGGCCGCGTGGACGAGGAAGTCGGAGTCGGCCTCGGTGAACTCGCGCGGCGCCTCGGCGTGCAGCGAGATCACCCCCACCACGTCGCCGGCCTTGCTCCGCAGTGGCACCGCCACGATCGACTGGTACTGCTCCTCGTCGGCCTCGGGGACGACCTTTGCCCGCGGGTCGGTGAGGGCGCCCTCGGTCAGGAACACGGGCTGGTTGTGCTCGGCGACCCACCCGGCCAGGCCCTCGCCGCGCTCGAACCGCAGGCGATCGACCAGCGCCCCGTACGGATCGGAGACCGACCGCAGCACGAGCGAGCCGTCCGGCGCGACCAGGTAGATGAAGCAGGCGTGGCAGTCGATCGCATCCGACACCAGGTCGACGATGGCGCGCAGCACCTGGTCGAGGTCGAGCGTCGAGGAGACGGTGTTGATGATCCGGAACAGATGCCGCGTCTCGGTCGAGCGCGCGGATGTGTTCGGAACCGACATAGCGAAAATTCTACATGGGTGAGGCCCTCCACATCGTGTGAGGTGGCATCCGGTCGGACGTCGGACCGGAATTCGCCGCCAATTCCGGCACGGAGACGTGGGGGCTCCGTGCGTCGCGGCATGTGCGCCTGTGTCCGGCACGGAACCGCGGCATGCGCCCGAGGTGGACGACCCACCATAGACCCGGCCGCGGCGGCGCGATTAGGATATGGCGGCCAGAGCAACGACGAAGGAGCTTCGAGTATGGCAACGGTCGCACCCGAGTCGGCCATGAACGGGCTCGACCCGATGTTCAACCCGGAATGGTTCTTCACCTCCGAGCAGCTGGGGCTGCTCGAACGGCTGCGCGAGATCTGCGTCGAGACGATCCGGCCCTTGGCGGCCGAGAACGACCGCACGCTGACCTTCCCGCGCAAGAGCCTGGAGGCGCTGGGGCCGGATGGGTTCCTCGGGCTGATGCTGCCCAAGGAGTGGGGCGGCCTGGGCCAGAACCACGTCATGTACGCGGCGGTCACCGAGACGATCGCCCGCTACGGCGACGCCTCCTGCGCCATGTGCTACGTCATGCACATCGGCGCCGTCGAGGCGCTCAAGCTGCGCGCCACCGACTACACGATCGAGAAGTACCTGAAGAAGGTGCGCGAGGGCAAGCTGGGGACGCTGTCGTACTCCGATCCCGAGACCGGCTCGCACTTCTGGTACCCGATCGCCTCCGGCGCGCGCCGCGCCGACGGCGGGTTCGAGGTGCTGAAGAAGGCCTCGTGGACGACGTCGGCCGGCTTCGCCGACTTCTACGTGCTGCAGACGACCTCGCCCGACTACTCGGGGGACTACTCCAACCTGTCGGTGTTCGTCGTGGACGCGGCCGACATCCAGGCCAAGCCCGAGGAGTGGGACGCGATGGGGCTGCGCGGCAACCAGTCCGGCTCGCTTCTGCTCGACTGGAAGTTCGTGCCCGAGCAGCAGCTCGTCGGGCCCGTCGGCGACGGCGCCAACTCGAACGACGAGTCGGTCGACCCCAACTTCCTGGTCGGCTCGTCCGGCACCTGGAACGGCATCTCGCTCGGGGCGATCGACATCGCCATCCGCCACACGACCCGAAAGACGCACAAGGACGTCGGCCTGCGGGTGTGCGACTATCCGACCATCCAGGACGCGGTCGGCGAGGCGATCATGGACACGAACGCCTCGCGCATGTTCGTGTTCTCGGTAGCGCAGGCGCTGGACAAGGTCACCGACGGCTCGCAGACGAACCCCGCCGTGGGCGAGCTTGCCCGCGGCAACTACCTGCACTGGCTGTGGCAGATCAAGTTCAACGCGGCCAAGAACGTCGCCCACGTGGTCGACAAGATGCTGCACTGCTGCGGCGGCACCGGCTACAAGAAGGAGCCGCTGCAGCTCGAGCGCTTCCTGCGCGACGGCAAGGCCGGCTGGGTGATGGGGCCGACCAACGAGGTCCTGCGCCAGTTCGTCGGCAAGACCGCCCTCCTGGGGATGGAGTCGCTCGACTACTGGAACCAGGTGATCAACCGGCGGGCGCTTCAGAACGAGTTCAAGAAGATGACCGCCGACCAGAAGCGCGAGCTGGCCGAGCAGCTGCTGGCCGAGGCCGGCGCGTCGGCCAACGGCGGCTGAGCCTCACCACCGGCGAAACGAAAACGGGCCCGGCCCTGTGGGGGCCGGGCCCCGTCTGTTTGCGTCAGGTCAGACCGAAGACCGGAGACTCAGCGGCGGGAGCGTTCGGGGCGAGCCGCTCGACCAGTGCGCGGTCCCGGCGTCCGCCGGCCGATGTGAGGGCCTCGGGGGTCGTACCGCCACGGCCCAATTCCCTCACTACCGCCTGACCCTCCAGGTGGTCGGAATCGACGGTACAGCCACCCGGCCCGGTCAAGCACCAGCATGATCCCGCCGGCAGCGACCACGTCGAAGGTGAACACGATCCACTTCGGCATCTGCCGACATTATCACCGCTCCACCGGCGGGTTCACGCCGACTGGGATGGCCGTGGAGGCTTGCCGCCCCTCGGCGGGTTCGCCCCCGAATCCCCCGCCGGGTCCGCCTCGACCTGCCACGTGGACCCAGCCTTCGCGAGTGCGCGCCGGTACCGGCGGCGCAGAATCGGCCGCACGTAGGTGAACCAGGCGATGAGGATAATCGGCAGACCGGCTGCGACCTGGAGCGGCTGGTTGGAGATCGCAAGGAACAGGACGAACAGCGCAACGGCCCCCGCAGCGATCCACCCTCCCACGTAATAGCGCCGCTGTATGGCCCGGATCGCTCGGTACTCGTCGTCCGGAAGCGCCGTGGTGTCGTAGCTGCGCCCGCAGCGGTCGCACACCCAGCGCTCCCCATGGGAGACATGGCCGGTCGCGCCGCAGTCACATCTGATCGTAAGCGGCAGGGCCTTCACGATGCCGACTCCCGGCGGAGAACTCTGTGGGTCACTCGCGCCGGCGGCCGAGACCTATGAACGACTCCCTCATCACTGAGATGCTGCCACCGCGACCGGCGGCGGAGTCTCGTCCTCCGTGCGCGGCGCCCACAACCGAAGCTGCAGCTTCGACTTGTCCTCGACCACCACCCGATAGAGATAGAGCACGAGGCCCACTGCCAGGACGATCAAGCCCACGATCGTCGTCTTGTATCCGGTGCCGTAGCTCAGCTGCGGGGACAGTGCCCCGACGAACAGGAGCAGGGTATCCCAGGCAGCCAGGATCACTGCGATCGCCACCCACGGTCTGGCGAGCTTGAGCGGCCTGCCCCACGCCGGCCGATCCTTCCGCAGGAGCACGAAGCCCGACATCGCAAAGCAATGGCACAACACGTACCCGAGGTTTGAGAACACCAGGATCTGAAGCGCCCCGGCGCCATTGGACGCGAACGTGAACAGAAGCAGGCTGTTCATGATCGCATCCAGCGTCATGGCATTTGCCGGTACGTGACGGCTGTTGAGCTTCCCGAGGCTCTTGAGCGTCATCCCGTCTCTCGAGATCCCGTAGAGCGCACGTGAGCCGTCCGCCGTGGCGGTGTTCATCGCCAGGATGATCCCGGCACACAGGAGCAGGATCGCGATGCCGGCGGTGTTGTGCCCGAGAATCTCGGAGAACACGTTCCCGTAGAAGCTCTCCAGGTTGCCCACGTTCAGATTCTGATCTCCGAAGGTGCCGATCGCTCCCATAGGCAGGAGCGCGTACACCACGACGCTGAACACCGCCGCTGTGCGAAGCGCCTTCGGCGTGTCGTTCACCGAGTCGTGGTACTCGGGGGCGAAGGTTGCACAGCATTCGAACCCGTACGACGACCAGCACATGACGTACATCCAGACCAGGACGAGCCGGACGCCGGACGATCCGGTGAGGGCCGCCGTCAGGTGGATGTTGTTGTGCAGGTTCGAGCTGTGCCAGTCACCAGTCAGATACGGGAGGAACATGAATACGGCCAGCGGGATCAGGAGGAGCGCACCGGTCACGTAGCCCACCCAGATCGATGGGCGCATCCCGAGGACGTTGAAGACCCAGATGCCGAAGATGATGACCACGGTGAGTGCGATCGGGAAGGAGAAGTACAGCGGGATCCCGAGGATGTGCCCGCTGTGGTTCCATGAAGACGACGCCGACGCGGAGGACGGATACCACTGGCCCTGAACGAGGAAGCCGACGATGACGCCGGTGGCCGAAAGGACGACCGACCACCCGATCCAGTAGCCGAATGCGGCGACCGGGCCGACCAGCGAGAGATACCGCTTCCACGCCTCATGCGCGTAGATCGCGATGCCCCCGGACAGGTCCGGGAACATCGTGGCGAGCTCCGAATAGATGTAGTTGTGCAGTGAGCCGATGAGGACCGTGATCGTCCAGACGATCACCGCACCCCAGCCGCCGAGAGCGAGCGCAGACCCGCCGAGGCTCGTCAGCAGGAAGGCCGGGTTCGCCATCGCGACGACGAACCCGTCGAACCAGCCGATCGTCTTGATCAGTTCCCGTTCATCGACCGCGACGGTCGCCATCTGGCCCTCCCAGTGGTGGATCGGACTTCGGAGACCCGCCATGAAACAGGAAGACGGGTTCAGGGTCAAGGGATTTTCGCACCAACTTGCGCGGCGCTTGCGGAAGCTTCCACACATCCGCGAAGATCCCTCCGATGGCTGCTCCTCGCATCACGCAGCGCCACGAAGGCGGCTCGACGCCCGAAGCTGAGCTATGAAGCTGCGCGACCGCCCGGCCGCCCCGACGCCGGCGGCGCCGACGGCGCGCGACTCGCGCACCCGACCGGTCGTGCTCGCGACGATGGCCGTTCCGATCGAGCCCGATGCCTTCCGGGTGGCGCTCGGCGCCGCGCTCGAGTCACAGGCGCCGCTGATCGTGATCGACGCCGTCGAACTGCCGCTGTGGCCCCAGTCGCTCTCGACCCGCCACGCCGACACCGAACTCGAGGCCGACCGGGCCTGCATCCGGGAGACGGTCGATCAGGCGGTCGCGCTCGGCCTCATCGTCGAGCACCTGCGCGTGCGCAGCCTGCATCCAGTGGACGCGCTGCTCGAGGTGGCCGGCGAGCGCGAGGCGGGCCTGCTCGTGTTCGGCCCCGACCGCGCCCGCCTGCGCCCGCGCACCTTCGCCCGGATGGTGCGGCGGATCAGGCGGCGGGCGTCGTGCCTGCTGTGGGTCGCCGGCGAGGGGCCCTAAGGGTCTAGAAGTCGCGCGCGGCGACGAAGCGGGCGACCGCGGCCATGTCGGCACGGGCCGCGGCGTCGATCGGCGCGGCGCCGAGCGCGGCCAGGGCGAGGCCGAGCTGCTCCTCGGCCTGGGCAACCGCGCCCGCCCGCCCGCCGCACTGCTCGACGAGGCCGGCGGCGGCGGCCAGCTCGCCGGGATCCAGGTGGGCGCGCCCGAGCAGCTCCGCCAGCCGGCGGGCGTCGGCCCCGGCGGATGCAAGCGCGATCGCCACGGGCAGCGAGGTCTTGCGCTGCACGAGATCGCCGAACACCGGCTTGCCCGTCACGGCCGGGTCGCCCCAGATCCCGAGCAGGTCGTCGACGGCCTGGAACGCGAGCCCGAGGTGGCCGCCGAACGCGCGCAGCGGCTCCGTCACCTCGGCGCCCGCACCGGCCAGCACCGCCCCGATCGAGGCCGAGCACGCGAGCAGGGCGCCGGTCTTTCCGGCGCACATCTGCGTACACTCGTGCGGCGTCGCGTCGACGCGGCCCTCGAGGGCGAGGTCGGCGGCCTGGCCGTCGATCAGGCGCGCGGTGGCATCGGCCAGCGACTCGAGCGCCGCGGCCCGGTGCGGCGACTCCGCCTCGAGCAGCACCCGGAAGGCGAGCGCCATTACAGCGTCGCCGGCGAGGATCGCCCGCGCGCTGCCGAAGACGGCCCACGCCGCCGGCCGGTGATGGCGCTCGCCGTCGCCGTCCATGATGTCGTCGTGCAGCAGTGAGAACGTGTGCACGAGCTCGACGGCCACCGCTCCGGGCAGCCCGTCGGCCTCGGCCGCGCCCGCTGCCCGGGCCGAGAGCAGGGCGAGCGCGGCCCGCACCGACTTGCCGCCGGCCAGATCGGCGGGGTTGCCGTCGGCGTCGGTGAAGCCGAGGTGGTAGCCGACCACCGTGCCGATGGCGGGCGAGAGCCGCTCGGCGGCCGTCCGCAGCCCCGGCGCAACGGTCGCCGCTGCGCCCTCCACCACAAGCGGGAGCGCTCGGGTCACGTCTGCACCGCCCCGGCCGGCCCCGGCCGCGGCGTCATTCCTCGCCGATCACCTGGATGAAGACCTTGCGCTGCCGGGCCCTGTCGAGCTCGCAGAAGAAGATCTTCTGCCACCGGCCCAGGGTGAGCTTGCCGTCGACCACCGGGATGGTCTGCGACGCCGACCCCATGAGCGCCGCGCGGCAGTGCGAATGCCCGTTCGGGACCTGATGCGGATCGCCCTCGAGCCCCTCGGTGCGGATCGAGAGATCGTCGTGCCGGTAGTAGATGCCGTCCCGCGGGGCGATCGTGTCGAGCATCTGGCCGAAGTCCTCGATGAACCCGCTCTCACGCTCGTTGATCAGCACCGCACAGGTGGTGTGTGGGGAGTACACGACCGCCATGCCCTCACGCACCTGGCTGCGCTCGACCACCTTCACCACATCGTCGGTGAGATCGATGAACTGCCCGCAGCCCTCCGTGTCCAGATCGTGGTTCTCGAATCGAATCCTCATAAGGTTTCCCCTTGCAGCCGTCGACGGGCCGTGCAAAACGTACCACTCATCGGTTGGAGGACGACCTGCTCATCCCCAAGGCGAGGGCGGCAGCGTACGCGCCGCGCACGTCGGCCTCGCTCCACGCGTGCGGGCTCACCGTGAGGCAGTAGTCATCCAGAGCGACTGCGACCAGGGTCGCGACGGCGTCCGGGCCGACGCCGGCCTGCGCGCAGGTGGGGAAGCCGATCGCGCCCAATAAGCGGCGCACGGCGCGCACCGCGCGGGAGCCGTCGGCCGGGCCGCCGGCCGGCTCGCCGAGCGCGTCGGCCACCCGTTCGAGCGCCTGCGGGCAGGCGGCCCGATCGACATCGAGCGTCTCGGCGAGCACCAGGCCGACGCTCAGCCCGTGGGGCAAGCCGAGGCGGCCGCCGAGGGCGTGGCCGAGCGCGTGGTCGGCGCCGCAGTCGGACAGGTTCATGGCCAGGCCGGCCAGCAGGCTCCCGAGGCTGAGCCGTGAGCGCGCGGCCCGGTCGCCGCCGTCGGCCACGGCCGGCCCGAGCCCCGCCGCCACGTGGACGCAGGCTTCCAGGCCCAGTGCGACCGAGCCGGGGTTGCCGTTGCGGACGATGACGCCGCCAATGGCCTGCGCCAGCGCGTCGGCCCCTGTCTGCATCGTGGCGGCCGGCGGCAGCCCCAGCGTCAGCAGCGGATCGACCAGCGCGTGCTGCGCGCGCATGAGCGGCGAGGCGACGCCGAGCTTGCGGCCGGAGCCCGGATCCACGACGACGACGCCGCCGGACACCTCCGACCCGGTGCCCGATGTCGTCGGGACGGTCACGAGGCCGATCCGCGGCTCGACCACCGCGACGTCGCCGGAGAGCAGCCGCGCGAACGCGACTCCCTGCGAATACGCCGCCCGGGCGCCTTTCGCGAGATCGAGCGCCGAGCCGCCGCCGATCGCGACGAGCGCGTCGGGCCCATGCCCTTGCATGCGCTCGACGAGCGCATCGACCAGCTCCGCGGTGGGCTCTCCGGGCGGCTTGCGGTAGACGTCGAGGCCGGCGATGGCCGCCGCCACCGCGGGCAGGTCCGCGACCGGCTGCTCGCAGACGACCGTGGCCGCAGAAGCGCCGAGCTCGGCCAGGACCTCCGGCAGCCCTGCGACCACGCCCTCGCCGAATCTGATCCGCACTGGGAGATGGAATGAGAACGGCTCGATCACGACCCCGCCACCCTATCCGGCGGGCCGCACGGGTTGCACGATGCTCCGGTCGGGCATGGTACGGGTATGACGGACGCTCCTCCCGACCCCGCGCCCACCACCGGGCGCGTCGCCCGGGCCTACGCGTGGACCGTCGTCAAGCTGCGCTGGCCGATCCTGCTCGGCTGGGTCGCGGCGGCCGTGTACGCCGCCGCGGTGCTGCCCGTGCCCGCCCAGCCGCCCGACTCGCTCGTCTCGCTCGTCCCGCCCAGCTCGGCGGCGCTGCGGGCGGACACTCTCGCCCTGCGCCTCTTCCGCGTGCCGCTCACCGCCGAGACGGAGGTCGTCCAGCGCAACCCGCACGGCCTGCCCGCGGACGTCATTGCGCGCGTGTATGCGCGGGCCGCACGCACCGACCGGGCGACGCTCCGGGGCCGATCCCGAAGCGGCCTGATCGCGCTGCCCGTCGTCAACGCCGCCGGGGTCGTGCCCGGCTCGAAAGAGACGGGCACCACCGCGATCACCTATCTCGAGTCGCGGGCGGGACCCGCGTCGGCGCAGCAGGCGGCCGGCGTCGATCGCTACCGCGCCGACATCGCCCGCCACGGCGACGACCTGGTCGGCGTGACCGGGATCTACCCGGCGGAGCTGCACGAGGGCGACCTGGTCGACCACGCGCTGCCGCTGATCGAGATCGCCACGGTCGTCCTGGTCGCCCTGCTCGTGGGCGTGCGGTTCCGCGCCCCCGGCGCCCCGCTCCTCACCCTCGCCGCGGTGGGCACGGCGTACACCCTGGCCGAGCAGCTGGTCGCCCGGGTGGCCCGGCGGGCGGGCTTCGAGCAGCCGTCGCTCCTGCGCCCCCTGCTGGTGGCGCTCGTCCTCGGCATCGTCACCGACTACGTCGTCTTCTATCTCTCCAACGCGCGCACGAAGACGCTGCGGGGCGAGTCGCGGCTGGGCGCGGCGGCGCGGGCCACCGCCGAGACGACGCCGATCGTAATCGCCGGCGGGGCGATCCTGACCGCCGGCCTGATGGCGCTCGAGGTGGCGCGGGTGCGCGCGTTCCAGGAGCTCGGGCCGGGGCTCGCGGTCGCCGTGGCCGTCGCGGTCGCCGTCGCCGTCACGCTCGTGCCCGCGGCGCTTGCGATCTTCGGCCGGGCGCTCTTCTGGCCGCGCCTGCGCGCCGCGGAGAGCTGGCGGCCGCACCCCGATGCGCAGACGCCGCGGAGCAACTGGACGGCCCGGCTGATCGCACACCGATCGGTCGCGGCCGTGGTCGCGATCGCCTGCATCGCCGGGCTCGGCGCCGCCGCGGCGCACCTGAGCGGCATCCGGCTCGGGGTGACGAACATCTCCGGCCTGCCGGCCGACTCACAGGAGCGGATGGCCGCGGCGGCCGTGGGCCGCGGCTTCCAGCCGGGGATGCTCTCGCCGACCCAGGTCATCGTCACGGGCCCGGGCGTGGCCGGGGACGGAGCCGGTCTCGCCGCCCTGCAGCGCGAGCTGCGCCGCCAGCCGGGGATCGCGGCTGCGGTCGGCCCGGCCGATGCGCCCTTCGAGCACGGCCTGGGCGTGCTCACCACGCCCTCGGGCGAGGCGGCCCGGTTCCTGCTCGCATACCGCACCGATCCCTACGGAGCGACGGCGATCGGGCAGGCCGCGGCGCTTCGCTCGCACCTGCCCGGCCTCGTGGCCACGGCCGGACTGCGAGCCACCCATGCGACCGTCGCCGGCGACACCGTCGTCGCAGCCGATACGGTGAGCGCCGTGCGTTCCGACCTCGTGCGGGTCGTGCTCGCCGTGCTCGCCGTCAACCTGATCCTGCTGATGCTGTTCCTGCGTGCGCTGATCGCGCCGGTGCTGCTGGTCGCGTCGGGCGCGCTCTCGGTCGCGGCCGCGCTGGGCATCACGACCTGGATGTTCCAAACGGTGCTTGGCTACCACGAGCTGACCTACTATGTCCCCTTCGCCGCGGGGGTGCTGCTGGTGTCGCTGGGGTCTGACTACAACGTGTTCGTTGCCGGGCGGGTCTGGCAGGAGGCGCGCGTGCGGCCGCTGCGCGACGCGCTGCGGCTGGCCCCGGCGCGGACGACCGCGGCGATCCGCACGGCGGGCATCACCCTGGCGACGAGCTTCGCCCTGCTCGCGATCGTTGATGTGCGCGCGTTCCGCGAGCTCGCGTTCGCGATGGCGGTCGGCATCCTGCTCGAGACGTTCGTCGTGCGGCCGTTTCTCGTGCCCGCGCTTCTGTCCCTGTTCGGCGAGCTGAGCGGCTGGCCCGGCGGCCGGCTGGCCCGCGGGGCGGACGTGGCGGCAGATGGCGGTTGACCTCGTCGCAGCCGAGGAGATCGACGAGGCCCGGTCGGGGCCGCTCGTCATTGGCCTCCTGCTCGCGGTCGCGACCGTGCTGGCCGACTCGTCGGTGGTCGTGCTGGCCCTGCCGGACGTGCTCTCCACGTTCGATGTCTCGATCGAGCGCGTCTCCTGGGTGATCACCGGCTACAACCTCGTCCTGGCCCTGGCCGCCGTGCCGGCCGCGTATCTGGCGACGAGGGCCGGCGCAAACGGCGTCGCCGCAGCCGGCCTCGCCGTTTTCGCGCTCGCCTCGGCCACATGCACGGTGGCCGGGAGCTTCGACCTGCTGCTCGCCGCCCGCTGCGTGCAGGCGGCGAGCGGGGCGGTGGTCGTGTGCGCGGCGCTGCGGCTCCTGCCGCGGCTGCTCGGCTCCCCGGCGAGGGGGGTGGCCGCCTGGGCCGGCGCCGCCGCGATCGGGGCGGCGGTTGGGCCCGCTGCCGGCGGGGCCCTGACCCAGGCGTTCTCGTGGCGCGGGGTCTTCGCCGCTCAGGTACCGCTTGCGCTCGTCCCGCTGCTGCTCCTCGTGCGTGGGCGCGTCCCCATGCCCGGCGAGGCCGCGGTGGAAAGCGCGCGGCCTCGCCTTGCCCCCAACCTGGCGCTCGCGCTCGTGTCGGCGGCACTCACGGCCGCCCTCTTCCTGCTCGTCCTCGAGCTCGTGCGGGGATGGAGCCTCTCGCCGATCGCGGCCGCCGCCGTGCTCACGGTGATCCCCGCCGCAACCCTCGTGACGGCGGCCGTCGCCCGGTCGGCCCCGGAAGCGTCCGGCCTCGCGGCCGCCGGGGTGATCCTGATCGCCGGCGGCCTCGCCGCGCTCGCGCTTGTGCCGTCGGCCTCCATCGGCTGGACGTTCCCTCCGCAGGCGCTGATCGGCGCGGGCCTCGCGTTGACGCTTCCCGGACTGACCCGGGACGCGTTGGCCGGCGTCGGCTCGCTGGCGATCCACGGCGGCTGGACGATCGGGGCGAGACATGCGGGCGTCGTCATCGGCCTCTTGATCCTGACCCCGATCTTCACGGCCGACCTGCTCACCCAGCAGGCCGCCGCCGAGCGCTCGGGCGCGGCGCTCGTGCTCAACTCGCGGCTCTCGCTCCAGTCCAAGCTGCGGCTCGGCGATGCGATCGACCAGAGCCTTCGCACGACGCGGAACCGCCTACCCGACCTGGGGCCGGCGTTCCGCGCGCAGCACCCCTCGGCCGCCGACCGGCCCACATACGACCAGCTCCGCTCGGCGCTGACCGAGCAGGTGCGGCGGGCGGCGACGCACGCGTTCTCGCGCGCGTTCCTGGTCGCGGCGGGCATTGCGCTCCTGGCGCTCGTCCCGCTGGCGTTCGGCAGACCCGAGGCCACCGCATGAGCGCGCTGCGCTGGCCGATCGCGGCCCTCGTCGCGGCGCTCGCGCTCGTCGGCGCCTACGTCGCCCTGGGCGGCCGTAACTACGCCCCGGCCAGCGTCGCCAGCCCGTGCGCGCCGCGGCACTGGCACAACGTCTCGAGCTTCAGCGACCTCGAGAACGAGGTCGCGCTCTCGGCCCTCGCCGGCGCGGCCTGCCACCTGCACGTCTCCCAGCCCGCACTCCTGCTCGCGTTCACCAGCACGTCCCAGCTGCACCGGTTCGCGAGCAGGCATGGGCTCTCGACGCTCGAGATCGCGGATGCGGTGCGGGCGGGCGTGGGGCGCGCGATCTCAGACGGGGAGAAAGCCGGGGCCGTGAACGAGGTCGAGAGCCTGCTCCTGCGCACGGCCACCGAGCACCTCCCGCTCGATCAGCTGATGCGGCTCGTGCGCGGCGTCGTGGGCTGATCGAGCGCCCGGCGCAGGATCGCCGAGAGCGCCCGCTGGTCGGCGGGCGAGAGCCGGGCGATCGGCTCGGGCGGCTCGGAGATCCGGTGCAGCAGGCGCCGGCGCAGCTCGAGGCCGCGCTCGGTCACGACCAGCACCTTGACCCGACGATCGCGCTCCCCGGCGCGCCGCTCGACGAGGCCGCGCGCCTCGAGCCGGTCGATCACGCCCGTGATGTTGGACGCGTCGCAGCCCAGGCCGCACGCCAGCCGCCCCATCGGCACCGTCGTCCCCGGCTCGAGCAGGCGCAGCACGTGCACCTGGGTCGGTGAGAGGTCGAACTCGGCGGCGATGGTGGGCATCCGGGCGCGCTCGGCCATGAGCAGGTCGAACAGGAGCTCCCAGCACTCAGTCATCTGAGCGGCAATCATAATCCATGTTACGGATATTTGCCAACCTCAACTATTTCTGGCAGAATACCCCCATGACGAAACTTCTCCTGATCCCACTCGAGGACACCGTCGTCTTCCCCGGCATGGACGTAACCTTGCCGGTGGAAGTCGGCGACGAGTCCCGCGTTCTGCTCGTTCCGCGGCACGGCTCTGACTACGCCCACGTCGGCCTGGTGGCCGAGGTCGGCGAGCACATGCGGCTGCCGGGACGCATCCATGCCGTCTCGCTGTCCGGCCTGCACCGTGGCGTCGCCGGCGCCGCCAACACCGACCCCGAGGGCCGGCTGTGGGTCGAGGTGGACGAGCGCCCCGACGAGAACCCGCCCCCCTCCCGCACCCGGGAGCTCGAGCGCGAGTACCGCGCCGTGGTCGAGGAGATCCTCGAGCTGCGCGGCGACGACGGGCGCGTGAGCGCGTTCCTGCGCTCGATCACCGAGCCGGGCGCCCTGGCCGACACGTCGGGCTACGCGCCCGATCTCAACTTCGACCAGAAGGTCGAGCTCCTGCAGACGATCGACGTGGTCGAGCGGCTCGAGCTGGCGCTGCGGCTGCAGCGCGACCGCATGGCCGAGCTGCAGGTGCGGCGGCGCATCCGCGACGACGTCGAGTCGGGCGCGCAGAAGCAGCAGCGCGAGTACTTCCTGCGCAAGCAGATGGACTCGATCCGCAAGGAGCTCGGCGACGACGACGCCTCCGTGGCCGAGGAGTACCGGAGCAAGATCGCCGAGGCCGAGATGCCCGACGAGGTGCGCGAGCAGGCCGAGCGCGAGGTCGCACGGCTCGAGCGCATGGGCGAGTCCACCGGCGAGTCCTCCATGATCCGCACCTACCTCGACTGGCTGATCGCCGTGCCGTGGTCGAAGCGGTCGGACGAGCGGCTCGACCCGGTGCACGCCCGCGAGGTGCTCGACGCCGACCATGCCGGGCTCGACGACGTCAAGGAGCGGATCACCGAGTACCTGGCGGTGCGCAAGCTGCGCGCCGACCGGGGTGTCCCGGACGATCGCCGCTCGGGCGTCATCCTGACCCTGATCGGCCCTCCGGGCACCGGCAAGACCTCGATCGGCGAGTCGATCGCCCGCGCCACGGGGCGCGAGTTCGTGCGCATGTCGCTCGGCGGCGTGCGGGACGAGGCCGAGATCCGGGGGCACCGCCGCACCTACATCGGCGCCCTGCCGGGGCGGCTGGTGCGCGCGCTGCGCGACGCCGGCACGATGAACCCGGTGATCATGCTGGACGAGGTGGACAAGGTCGGCGCCGACTGGCGCGGCGACCCCTCCTCGGCCCTGCTCGAGGTGCTCGACCCGGCCCAGAACCACTCGTTCCGAGACCACTACCTGGACGTCGAGCTGGACCTGTCGCACGTCCTCTTCATCGCCACCGCCAACGTGGCCGACACGATCCCCGGACCGCTGCTCGACCGCATGGAGGTGATCCGCTTCGACGGGTACACCACCGCCGAGAAGGTCGCCATCGCCCGCGGCTACCTGTGGCCGCGGCAGGTGGAGCGAAACGGCCTGCGGCCCGACGAGGTGGAGATCTCCGAGGACGTCGTGCGGGCGCTGATCACCGACTACACCCGCGAGGCGGGCGTGCGCCAGCTCGAGCGCGAGCTGGGGACGGTGCTGCGCAAGACCGCCACCCGGATCGCATCGGCCACGGCCGAGCCTCCCGTCGTGGTCGATGCGGCGGCGGTGCGCGACGCGCTGGGCCGGCAGAAGTTCTTCCAGGAGTCGGCGGTGCGCACGGCGGTGCCGGGCGTGTCGACGGGCCTGGCGGTCACCGGCACCGGCGGCGACGTCCTCTTCATCGAGGCGACGCGGATGCCGGGCACCGGCGGCCTGACGCTGACCGGCCAGCTGGGCGACGTGATGAAGGAGTCCGCCCGGATCGCCCTCTCGTTCGTCCGCAGCCATGCGGAGGACCTGGGCATCGATCCGGCCGCCTTCGACGACCACGAGTTCCACGTCCACGTTCCCGCCGGGGCGATCCCGAAGGACGGCCCGTCCGCCGGCATCGCCATGACGACGGCGCTCGCGTCGCTCCTGACGGGGCGGCCGGTCAAGCACACGGTCGGCATGACCGGAGAGGTCACGCTGCAGGGCCGGGTGCTGCCGATCGGCGGGCTCAAGCAGAAGGTGCTCGCCGCCCACGCGGCCGGGCTCACCGACGTGATCCTGCCGGAGCGAAACCGCGGCGACCTCGACGAGGTGCCGGAGGACGTGCGCGAGCAGATGAGCTTCCACCCCGTGATGGGCGTGGATGAGGTCCTGCGCCTGGCGCTCGACCCGGAGCCGGTGACCGCCGTCGCGTCCTGACCCCCCTCGCGACGGCCCGTAACGGCGCCCACCGGGGACTGTCCTCGCCCGAGCGGGGACAGTCCCCGTAACGATCTGCGGGTGCGGCAGGTAGCCTGCGGGCATGTCGATGCGTTACGGGTGGGTGCTGCCGTACGGCGATGCGCGCACCGCGGCCGAGCTGGCCGCCGTGGCCGAGGAGTCCGGGTGGGACGGCTTCTTCGTATGGGAGGCCGTGTGGGGCTTTGACGCCTGGGCGATGCTCACGGCCGCCGCGATGTCCACCGAGCGCATCCGGTTGGGCACGATGCTGACGCCGCTGCCGCGGCGGCTGCCCTGGGACCTGGCGAGTCAGGTGGCGACGCTCGACAATCTCTCCGGCGGCCGGGTGATCCTGCCGATCGGCCTCGGCGCGACCGACGACCGCTGGTGGATCTTCGAGGACGACCCGGGACGGCGCGAGCGGGCCGAGCGGATGGACGAGGCGCTCGAGCTGATGCAGGGCCTGTGGAGCGGCGAGCCGTTCGCCTACAACGGCGTCCACTACCGCGCCAAACCTGCCGACCGGATGATCCCGCCCCCGCCCGTGCAGCGGCCGCGGCCGCCGATCTGGGTGGTCGGGGCGTGGCCGCGGCCGAAGTCGATGCGCCGCGCGGCCCGGCTCGACGGCTGGCTGCCGGCTTACATGCCGAAGGGCCTCGGCGACCGGGAGATGACGCCCGAGATCCTGCGCGAAGGGATCGAGTGGCTGCGCGAGCGGCGCGCCGGGGAGGGGCTTGGCATGGACGGCTACGACATCGTCGCCGAGGGCACGACGCCTGCCGACCCGGAAGCTGCGGGCGCGATCGTGCGGCCGTGGCTGGAGGCGGGTGCGACCTGGTGGATCGACGCCGACTGGGAGGACATGGATCCGGCCCGAGTGCGGGCCGCGGCGCTCACCCGCCTGCGCGCAGGGCCGCCGAAGCCGTAGTGGATGTCCGCGAGTACCTGGCCCGGATCCGGTACGACGGCCCGCTCGAGCCGGGCGCCGAGACGCTCGCCGGCCTGCACCGGGCGCACATGCTGGCCGTGCCGTTCGAGAACCTCGACCTGCACCTCGGCCGCCGGCAACGTCATCGACGCCGAGCGGAACTACGAGAAGATCGTCCGCGACCGGCGCGGCGGCTGGTGCTTCGAGCTCAACGGCACCTTCGCCCGCCTGCTCGAGCGGCTCGGGTTCGCGGTCACCCGCTACTCGGCCGCCGTCGTGCTGAGCGAGCCGGGCACGCCCGACTTCGCCCACCTGACGCTGCGGGTCGACCTCGACCGGCCGTGGCTCGCCGACGTCGGGTTCGGCGACAGCTTCACCGCCCCCCTGCTCCTGGACGAGACCGGGCCGCAGGTGCGCGAGCGCGGCCGCGTGTACCGGCTCGAGCCGGTTGACGGCGGCCGGACGCTGCTGACGCAGGAGGGCCGGCCGCAGTACCGCTTCGAGCCGGCGGCGCGCGAAATGCCCCAGTTCGAGGGCATGTGCCGGGCGCTGCAGACGCCGCCCGGGCACTTCACCGACGCACCGATCTGCAGCATGGCGACCGCCGACGGCCGCATCAGCCTGGCCGGGATGCGCCTGATCACGACCGCCGGCGACGAGCGCGACGAGCGCGACCTGGCCGACGACGAGGAGCGCCGCAACGTGCTGCGCGACCTGTTCGGGGTCGATCTCGGTCGCGCGCGCCTTCAGGGATAACGGCAGCCGTGGGGGTGCTTGCGCACGCTCCACCTGCCCGTGACCGTCACGTCGACGATGACGCAGCGGGTCGCCGGCGGGGAGCCCACGAGGCAGTTCCAGGTCGACCCGTTGCTCGTGCGATCCGCGCATCGGGCCGAACCGGCATGCAGCTTCGTTGCCACATCGCGCTGGAGGGCCGTGGCGGCGATCCGCTGCCGCCATTGGGTCACGTAGAGCACGCCCAGCAGCACGAGCAGCGCGAGACCGCCACGGATGAACACGATCACCCAGCTACGCGGCGACTGGGCGTGCCTCCAGGTGGGATTCGGTCCGGCGGTCACCGGGCATAGTCTGCCGGAGATGGCAGCCGATACGCCTTTTGTGCACCTCTTCGCCGGCATCCCGACGGCCGACTACGACCGCGCGCTTCCCTGGTACGAGCGGCTCATGGGGCGGCCGCCGGACATCGTCCCGACCGCCGGCGAGGCCATGTGGACCGCCGTCGGCACGGGCTCGATCTACCTCGTGACCGACCCGGGGCGGGCCGGCGGCGGCACCGTCACGCTCGCCGTGTCCGACCTGGATGCGCTCCTCGCCGAGCTCGCCGCTCGCGGCATCGAGCCGGCCGCGGTCGAGACGATGGCCGCCGGCCGCAAAGCGACGGTCATCGACGCCGAGGGCAACTGGATCGCCTTCGTCGAGCTCGTCGCCGGCGGCTAGGCGTTCGCGCGGGCGACGGCGCGGGCCGCCGCGACCGCGTCGCGGTTGGAGAACGTCGTCCCCGGGCCGCGCACCTCGAAGGTGCGGCCGCCCTCGCGCCAGGTGACCGTGCTGGGATGACCGCCGCCGGCGGCGACGGCCGCGGGCACGCCGGGGGCGAGGGCGATCAGCCGGTTGTGTGTGCACGCGCGACACGTGGACGCCCGTGTCCGGATCGCCCGCGGGCCGACGCCGTAGCGCGATCCCCACACCGTCAGCAGGTACACCCCGAAGTGCGAGCCGGAGGCGTAGCGCACCCGGATGCTGTGGGTCGCGGCGTAGACGCCCGCGGGCTGGCCGGCCGCGCCGGGCAGCACCACCCGCACCGGCAGCTGCCGCAGCGCCTTCGGCACGGGAGCGTCGATCTGGCGGTAGCCGGCCTGCTTTGCCCCCCAGAGGCCCGGCTGCGTCTTGTGCGACGCGACGGGGGGAGCCGACGACGACGACCCACCGCGCCACGGCAGATGGGTGATCACGGAAGCCACCACGACAAAGCTCGCCACCAGCACGCCGGCGGCGAGCACTCGCGCACCGAGCCGGTAGAACCGCACCCGCGCTTGGGGTACCTGATCCATCGAGACGATTGTCACCGCGTCCGGGCGCGAATGCAACCACCCGCGTGCCCCAATTGCAGCACGTTTCAGCCGAGTGGGTACACGGCGAGGGCGTTTCGGCGCAGAATCATCGCCCCGGCGCGCTCCGCCTCGGCGGGCGGCAGCTCGGCGGCCAGCACCTCGGCGAGCGCCGTCCGCCACCAGCGGGCGGCCAGCAGGTAGAGCTCGGGCGTGCGGGCGGCGTCGCTGGCGTAGAGCACCTTGCTGACCGGTGCCAGCTCGAGCGCCTGGCGCACCATCTCGGCCGGCCGGGCGACGTGCGGGATCGTCAGCGAGAGATCGAAATAGACGTTGGCGTAGACGTGCGCGAGCCAGCCCGCCTCGCGGACGAACGGATAGCAGTGCAGCAGCACGAACGGGGTCGTGGGGTAGCGCTCGAAGGCGGGCTTGAGCCAGGTGGGGTCGGCGCGCGGCAGCAGCAGGTCGGAGTCGCCGAACCCGGCGTGCACCTGCACCGGCAGCGGGTCGGCGGCGTTGGCCTCGAGCGCGTCCCACAGCGCGAGCTCGAGCAGCGGCTTTGACTCGAGCCGCATGCCGGCCACGGCGAACGCGGCCCGGGCCGCCTCGACGTCGGGCGGGTGCACGTCGAGGCCGGTGCGGTAGGCCGCGATCGTCTTCAGCCCGACGAAGCCGCGCGACCCTGCGGAAGCCACCTCGGCGCGCACCCGCTCGCGGAAGTCGGCGAAGGAGCCGTCAAGCCCCTCCTCGGCGACCCGCTCGATCCGCATCACCGGCCGCGCGGCGCAGCCGGCGAGCTCGCCCATGCGCTCCCAGCCGTAGCCCTCGCCGGGCGCGGGGTAGCCGTCGTCGATGAGCAGCATCCCGGTCGCCGACGCCCGCAGCAGACCCGCCGAATACGCGTCGAAGTCGGCCGCCAGCCGATGGGCGTACACCGCGTCCTCGTCCGGGCCGCAGCCGAGGAACGCGCCCAGCTCGCGCATCGCCCGCCGATACGTGAGGCCCGTGGCGATGTGCGGCCACTGCGCCGGGTGCGGGCTCTCCGAGAACATGCCCCGGAACTCGTCCAGGGAGGGCCGCACCGGCACGATGCCGTGAGCGTGGTGGTCGACCGCGGGCATCGCCCAGAGCGCATCGAGCAGGGTCGTCGCCATCGCTCAGGCCGCCGCCGGGAGCGGGTCGGAGCGGCCGATCCAGATCCCGAGCGGCGTCGTCCGGTAGACGCCGTCGTCGGCCACGACGCGCTCGCTATGGGTGACGTCCGGGCTGAAGGCGGCCACCGCCCGCAGCCAGCCGGGGTTGACCTCGCCCAGCCGCAGCACGCCGTAGCCGCCCATCGACCAGCCCCAGGCGGCGACCCGGGTGGTGTCGAACCCGCGGGCCGCGAGCCAGCGCGGCATCTCGTCGGTGACCATCTTCTGGGGATTGTCGGAGCTCGCCGGATCGGGCTCCCAGTAGAGCAGCCCGCCGTCGGCGCCGTCGCCGTGGCCGTGGGGGACGGCCGTGAACAGGTCGACGGTCTTGCCCCGCGCGTCGGAGTACACCTGCTCCAGCCGCACCCGCCCCTCGGGCGCCGACGGGATGTGCGCGTGCGGGCCGAAGATGTCGTGGTACTCGGCCTTCAGCCGGGTGCGCCCCGGCAGCACGCCCGCCGCGACGCCGGCGCCGACGACGATCAGGCCGGCCGCGCTTCCCATCGCGCCGGCGAGGAGCGAGCGCCTGGTCATGATCCGCCCCGCCATCGCCGCCTCCGGTCAGTACTTCTGGAAGTGCCCCTGCTGCTCGAGCTCCTCGTCGGCCGCAGAGTAGACGTCCCACTCCGACCCGCGCACGGCCAGGTAGGCACCGGCGAGCACGTCGCCCATCGCCCCGGTCAGCACCTCGTCCGCGGCGAGCGCGTCGAGCGCCTCGCGCTGGCTGCGCGGCAGCGGCCGGATGCCCTTCGCCACGCGCTCAGCCTCGGGCAGCGACCCGGGGTCGACCTGCACCGGCGCGGGCAGCTCCAGGCCGCGCTCCAGACCGTCCAGCCCGGCGGCAATCAGCCCGGCGACCGCCAGGTAGGGGTTGCAGCTCGCGTCCGCCGCCTTCAGCTCCGCGTTCGTCGAGGCCTCCTCGCGGCCGGCGTAGAGCGACGGCACCCGCACCGGCGCCTCGCGGTTGTCGAGCCCCCAGCAGGTGAACGCTCCCGCCCAGTAATGGGGGATGATGCGGTGGTAGGAGTTGAAGCTCGGCGCGGTCAGGCCGCACAGGCCGGGCAGGTGCTCGAGCAGGCCGGCGATGAACCCGAGCGCCTCGGCCGAGAGGCTGCCCGGCCCCGACGCGTCGTGGAAGCGGTTGCGGTCGCCGTCCCAGAGCGAGAAGTGGATGTGGCAGCCGTTGCCGGCGTTGTCGGGCCAGGGCTTGGGCGCGAGCGACGCGACCATGCCGTGGGCGGCGGCGACCGCGCGGATCGTCTCGCGCGTGAAGATCTGCTCGTCGACCGCGCGCAGCGCCGGGGCGTGGCCGGTGGCGATCTCGTGCTGGCCGTGGCCGAGCTCGGCGTAGTACTGCTCGAGCACGATCCCCTGCGCCTCGAGCGCTGCCACCAGGTCGTCGATGACGTCCTGCGCGGCCGTCATCCCGATCGTCGAGAAGCACAGGCTCGAGTCGATCGGCTCGTAACCGCCGTCGACGGCCCGCGCCAGCGAGAACTCGTTCTCGAACGAGACCTCGATCCGCAGGCCCCGCTCGGCCAGGCGATCGCACATGCGCTTCAGGAACGAGCGCTGGCACACCGGCGCCGGATTGCCGTCCAGATCGAGCATGTCGACGAACATCGCCCCCGTGTTCGGCGCATACGGCAGCACCCGGAACGTGTCCGGGTCGGGGCGCATCCGCACCTCGCCGACCGGCCCCATGTCCGCCACCGGTTGCAGCTGGTCGAGGCTGTTCATCGCCTGCATCGCCACGGTCAGGCCGATGCCGCTTGCGATCCGCCCCTCGAGCCCGTGGCGGCTGGACGCCTTGCCGCGGATGGTGCCGCCGTTGTCGCAGTAGAGGAATCGCACCAGGCGCAGGCCGTGCTCGTCAATGGCGCGGATGATGGCGTCGGCGGTCATGGAGGCGATCGAGATTATCGCAACCGAACCACGGGGAATACGCGACACTACGGCGATGGCATTGCGAGGCGGTATCGATCTGGGCGGCACCAAGATCCAGGCGGCGGTCGTGGGCGCTCGCAACGGCGTGCGCGGCGAGGCCCGTGTGCCGACGCCGAAGGACGGCGGCCCCGACGGCGTGGTGCGGGCGATGGCCGACGCGATCAGGAGCGCGGCGGCGCAGGCCAAGGTGCAGACGTCCGACCTGGACGGCGTCGGCATCGGCTCGCCCGGCGAGGTCGACTCGGACGCCGGGACGATTACGAACGCGTACAACGTCGTCCCCGACTGGAACCGCACGGTCAGCGTGGCGGGCACGCTGCAGCAGGAGCTGGGCACACCCGTCGCGCTCGGAAACGACGTCCGGGTGGCCACGAACGCCGAGTTCGAGCTGGGCGCGGGCAAGCCGTACGCGAGCCTGCTCGGCGTGTTCTGGGGCACCGGCGTGGGCGGCGGCGTGATCCTCGACGGTCGGCCGTGGCGGGGCCGTGGCGCCGCGGGCGAGATCGGCCACATGGTGGTGCGGCGCAACGGCGCGAAGTGCCCGTGCGGGCGACTGGGCTGCATGGAGGCCTACGCCGGCCGCAAGGCGATGGAGCTCGAGGCCCGCCGCCGGCACCACGCGGGCGAGAAGACGTCGCTCTTCAAGCTCATGGAGAAGAAGGGCCGAACGGCACTCACGAGCGGCGTCTGGGCCGACGCGCTCGACGATGACGACAAGCTCGCGGTGGATCTGGTCGACCGGGCGCTGGCCGCGCTGGGCGCGGGCATCGCCTCCGCCGTCAACCTGCTCGACGTCGAGGCGGTCGTGATCGGCGGCGGCCTCGGCACGCGCCTGGGCGACCCGTACGTGACCCGCATCAAGGAGCAGATGCACCCGCACCTGTTCGTCGACGCCCGCCCACCCGCCGTGCACGTAGCGGCCCTGGGCGACCTCGGCGGCGCGATCGGCGCCGCCCTGCTCGTCAAGTAGGCCGCAACGTGCCGGGCGCCTGAATACCGGTGCCAGGCACCGGTTATTCACGGGGGGCAGTGCTTGGCGAGGAAGTCGACCACGCGCTGCATGCGGTCGATGCGGCGATCCGGGCGGGCCGTCGCCATCATCACGTGGTGCTCGTCCGGGTAGAGCACCATCTCGACGTCGCGGCCGAGCTCGCGCAGGGCGACGAAGAGCTGCCAGTTGTCGTCGAGCGGGCAGATCCGGTCGGCCTCGCCCTGCAGCATCAGCATCGGGGCGGTCATCCGCTCGACGTGCTGGATCGGCGAGGCCGCCGCCAGCTCGGCCGCGTGCGCGTACACCGGGCCGTAGCCGATGTCGCGGTCATACGCCGGGCCGATGCACGAGGCGGCGTGTGCGGTCTGCATGCTGGCGACGCCGTTCTCGGAGATGACGCAGGCGAAGCGCGTGCTGGTGCCCGCGAGCCAGTTGGCCGCCCAGCCGCCGTATGACAGGCCCATGACGGCGATCCGCCTGGGGTCGGCCAGGCGCCGGCGCACCGCCCACTCGAGCGACGCCACGAGGTCGTCGGCGTCGGGCCCGCCCCAGCGGCCGTGGATCGCCTCGACCCAGGCGCGGCCGTAGCCGCACGAGCCGCGGATGTTGGGCGCGAGCACCCGGTAGCCGAGCGAGGTCAGAAGCCACGTATCGAGCTCCGGCGTCGGCGCGTGGGCGCCGTAGGGGCCGCCGTGGGGGGCGAGCACGAGCGCCGAGCGGCCATCGACGCCCGCCGGCTCGAACAGGAACGCGGGCACGCCGCCGGCGTCGACCTCGCGCACCACCGGCCCCTGGTACCGGCGCAGCCACGCGCCGCCGTTGCGGCTCAGCCGCCGCAGCCGGCCGTCCTGCACCGCACACACCTCGGGCGGGTAGACGTCGTCGGTCACGGTCGTCACGAAACGGCCGCCGGCGCCCGAGATCGCCACGAGCGACGTGTCGCCGCTCGTCAGCGGATGCGGTTCGCCGGCCAGCGGCACCCGCCACACCTCGTCGCGGCCGCGGCGGTTGATCGCGACCACAAGCGAGTCGCCGTCCCAGTGCGGAGGCTGCTCCTCGGGCCCCATCCAGTCGTGCAGGTCGGAGCCGAAGCCGAGCGTCACGGGCAGGTCGAGGACGCCGGTGAGGCTGCGCGCATCGGCCCCGTCCCACACGTACAGCTCGGGCTCGGCGTGGTCGGGCGCGCCGGGGACATCGGTGCCGACGAACGCGAGCGTGCGCCCATCGGGCGACCACGAGGGCAGCCGGGCGAAGCCCGCCAGGCGCACCAGCTCCTTTGGCCGCGCCCCGGCCTGCACGCGCACGGAGTGGATGCTCGGCTTGGGCGTGAGGTCGGCGTCTGGCCCCATCCGCGCGGTGAACGCGATCCGGCTGCCGTCGGGGTGCCAGGCGGGCTCGGCGACGTCGAAGTCGCCCTGCGTGATCTGCACAGGCCGGGCGCCGGGGCGGGCCGCCACCACGAAGAGGTGGGTGCGGTACTCCCGCTCGCCGTCGTCGCTGCGCCAGTCGACGGTGCGGATGACGCGGGCCCTGCGCAGCTTCGGATCGCCGCTCCAGAACCGGGCGGGGCCGGCCTTGGCCGTGAACGCGATCCGCGTCCCGTCCGGCGACCAGGCCGGGGCGCCCACGTCACCGTGCTCGGCACCGCACACGCGCTGCGCCTCGCCGCCGTCGGGCGCGATCAGATAGAGCGCCGCCGGAGTGTCCGCGGGGCCGCGATCGCTCGTGAACGCGATCGTCCCGCCGTCGGGCGACCAGGCCGGCGCGGTGTCGCTCCAGCGGCCGCTCGTGAGCCGGCGCGGGCGCCCGCCGCTGTAGGGCACGAGCCACAGGCTCACCTGGTAGCGGTCGCCCGCGACCGTCCTGCGGGTGTAGACGACCGAGCTCCCGTCGGGCGAGAGCGCACAGAAGCCGATGACCGCCTGGCGGCGGACGATCTCGGGGGTGAGGGCGACCACGGACGCGGGAGGATACTCAGTCGACAACGACATCGAGCCTGGCATGCGCCTCGCGCAGCGCCGCCTCGACCTGCGCCGGGGTCTCCGCCCGGGCAAACGCGAAGCCCAGATAGCGGTCGCCCTCCGGGAGCGGGACGACCGGCCGGCCGCGCGGGATCGTGATGCGGATGTCCTGCACGCCGGGGACCGCGCGGGCGGCGTGCAGTCCGCGCACCTCGCGCAGGGTGCCCGCCCGCGCGATCGGGAGCATCATCACCCCGGCGGCCACCCGCTCGCGATCGTGCGGGCCGATCTCGAGGCCCAGGGCGTGCCGCAGGATCACCTCCTCCAGGCTGACGCCCGCGCCGAAGCGCAGCGCCCGCGCGCACAGCCCGCCGATCGAGCGGGCGGCGAGCTCGAGTACCCAGGCCCGGTCGCCGTCGAGTCGCAGCTCGGCGTGTACCGGCCCCTCGCGCAGCCCGAGGGCACGCGCGGCGGCGGCGGTCAGCGCCTCGATCCGGCCCAGGGCCTGCGGCCCGAGCCGGGACGGGGTCACGTAGAGCGTCTCCTCGAAGTAGGGGCCCTCCAGCGGATCGGGCTTGTCGAAGACGGCGAGGACCTCGAGCGCGCCCGCACGCATGAGCGCCTCGACGGCAACCTCGGCACCGGGGATGTAGCTCTCGGCCAGAACCGGGCCGTCTGCGTCCTCGCCGCCCGCTGCCAGGATGGCGCGGATGCGGGCGTGGGCGTCGCGGGCGCCCTCGGCGTCGTCGGCCCGGATGACGCCGCGGCTGGCCGAGAGCGCCACCGGCTTCAGCACCGCCGGGAGGCCGACGGCGCCGGCATCGTCCCCGGGCGCGAGCACGACGAACTCCGGCTGCGGGATCCCCGCCGCACGGAACGCGTGCCGCATGGCGGCCTTGTCACGGGTGGCGGCGACGGCCGCGGGCGGGTTGTGGGCCAGGCCGAGCCGCTCGCTCGCAAGCGCGGCCGCCGCGACGCCGCCGTCGTCGACCGCGACCACGGCGTCGAGCGGCGACCGGGCCGCCAGCTCGACGATCGCGGCGGCGGCCCGCTCCGGGCGGCGCATATCGACGCGAAGCGCCCGGTCGCCCATCGCCCCGTGCAGCGCCTGGCGGCGGTCGGACGCGACCACCACCTCGGCGCCGAGCGTGGCCGCGGCCGCAAGGAAGTCCTCGGCCCGGTAGGTGGCGGTGGGCAAGAGGAGGAGCACGCGGGGCATGGCCGATACCCTATGTGGGTGGAGACGGTGCTCAACGTCACGGATGCCGCCGTCGAGAAGACGGTGCTCGTGCGCTCGCGCGAGGCGGATCCCGAGCGCTTCGCGCTGTGGGTCGAGGTGACCGGGGTGCAGGGCGGCGAGTACGGCTACGACCTGTCGCTGCAGCCGCTTCACGACGCGCCCGCCGATGCGCACATCCAGGATCTCGGCCGGATCGCCGTCGTGATCCCGGCCGGCAGCGTTGAGCTCCTGCGCGGGGCCACCCTCGACCGCCAGGGCGACCTCGCCACCGGCGGGCTCGTCATCCGCAACCGCACGCCGCCGAGCCCCGCGATCGGCGTGCCCGCGACCGCCGACCTGAGCGGCGACATCGCCCAGCGGCTGATGCAGGTGCTCGAGCAGCAGATCAACCCGGCCATCGCCGCACACGGCGGCAGCGCCGAGCTCGTCGCGGTCGAGGCCGACACGGCCTACCTGCGCCTGGGTGGCGGCTGCGTCGGCTGTGGCATGGTGTCCGTGACGCTGCGGCAGGGGATCGAGGTCGCCCTGCGCGAGGCGGTGCCGGTGATCACGCGCGTGATCGACGTGACCGACCACGCATCCGGGGAAAACCCCTATTACGAGCCCGCAAAGAAGTAGCCCCCGAACCCCCGCGCGGGGTACGCGCACGGGCGCCGGCCCGGCTACGTTGAGTGGTAAGGGATCGCCGCAGTGCGATCCGGGGGCGCATTACCAGGGGGACACATGGGCATTGCCATCATCGGCTCCGCCGCGACGCAGACCGGCTTCGGCGCCGGCGCCTCTGCGCGCGGCGAATTCCACTGCACGGACTGCGGGTACGGCATCACCGTGCACCACGTCCTGCCGACGTGCCCGATGTGCCGCGGCACCGACTGGCAGCCGTTCTCGAGCCGGCGGCTGTTCCTGCCGCTCGATGTCGCCGACCAGCACGCCTGACAGCGCCTAGGGGCAACCCTAAGGTCAACGCTCAAGCGCGTGCCGCACCCGGCCGATGACACGGCCGTGCCGTCCCCCGGCCGTCAACACGCGCTGTTCGCGCTCGCGCGCGCAGTCTTCACGACCCTCGACCCCGACGAGGTTGCACGCCGGTTCGACGTGCACGCCGCGCCGGTGCTCGGCGGGCATGCGCGCATCTGGCTCATCGAAGCCGGGTCAGACCGCCTGCTCGCGCTGGGAGAGGACGCCCCGGAGCCGCGCCGCGCCGACGCCGACTGGAGCGCCGTGCTGGCCGATCGCCGCCCCCGCCAGTCCGGAGCCGAGTTTCTGGCTCCGCTCGTGTGCGACGGCGCCGCCATCGGGCTGATCCAGGTCACCGGCGCGTCGCCCGCCGAGCTCGCGTCGGGAGGCATGCGCTTCTGGCGCGCGCTGGGGGAGACGGTCGCAGAGGCGGTTTCAAACGCGCAGCGCCACCGGGACGCGCGCCAGTCGCTCGAGCGCTTCCAGGGCCTGGTCGAGCACATGCCGGCCATCACGTACGTCGACCGCGCGGTCACCGGCGAGCCCATCTATGTCAGCCCCCAGCTCGAGACCATGAGCGGCGTCGCGGTCGAGCAGTGGCTCGACGGCACCGACGGCTGGTCGCAGCGCGTGCATCCCGACGATCGCGACCGCGCGCTCGGTGCCTACCGCGAGGCACTCGCGACCGGGACCGCCTACCGGGATGAGTACCGGCTGCTCGACACCGAAGGGCGGGAGCGCTGGTTCCACGACCAGATCGTCGTCGTCCGCGACGAGCGCGGCACCCCCATCGAGATCCAGGGCGTGATTCACGACATCACCGACCGCAAGCGCGCCGAGCAGGCGCTGCACGACTCCGAGTGGCGGCTGCGGGCCGCCGAGGCGCGCTACCGCAGCCTGGTCGAGCAGCTGCCGCTCGGCATCTACGTCAACGCGCTCGACGAGGCGGGAACGCCGATCTACCGCAGCCCGGCGACCGAGGCGATCACCGGCCATCCCGAGGCCGCGTGGATCGCGAACCCCGCGCTCCTCTCAACGATCGTCCATCCCGACGACCGCGACCGCGTCCTTCCGGGGATCGCGTCGGCGGCGGCCGCCGGCACACCGCACTCGGCCGAATACCGCATCGTCCGCCCCGACGGGAGCATCGTGTGGGTGCTCGACGAGTCGGTGGTGGTGCACGACCACGAGGGCGCGCAGCCGTGCCGGCAGGGGTATCTGCTCGACGTGACCGACCACCGCCGCGCGGAGGAGCGGCTCGCCCACGTGGCCTATCACGACCCGCTCACCGGCCTGCCGAACCTGGCGATGTTCCAGCAGCACGTGCAGCTGGCCGTCACGCGCGCGGAGGGCTCGGGCGACGGCGTGGCGGTGCTGCTGGTCGACCTGGACGACTTCAAGCTCGTGAACGACAGCTTCGGGCACGCCGCGGGGGACGCGCTCGTGCTCGAGGCCGCCCGGCGGCTGGTCGAGACGGTCGAGGACGCAGACGCCGTCTCCCGCCTGGGAGGGGATGAGTTCGCGATCCTCCTGGCCGACCTCGATCCGGGCCGCGGCGGTGGCGGCACCGGCCTCGCCGCCGACGCGATGGCCGAGCGCATCCGCGCCGCGCTGCGCGAGCCGGCCGAGCTCGCCGGCACCGAGATCTACTGCTCGGCCAGCGTCGGCATCAGCCTCTACCCGGCCGATGCGTCCGACCCGATGAACCTGCTCAAGCACGCCGACACCGCGCTTCACCAGGCGAAGGCGTCGGGCCGCGACGCCCAGCGCCGCTACACGCACGCCTCGGTCGACGCGCTCGAGCAGCTCGCGATGGCGGGCCGCCTGCGCCGGGCGATCGTCGAGGAGAACCTGCGCCTGCACTACCAGCCGCTGGTCGACCTGAAGACCGGCGCCATCGTCGGTGTCGAGGCGCTCGTGCGCTGGCAGGACGGCACGCGCCTGGTCATGCCGGGCGACTTCATCCCGCTCGCCGAGCGCACCGGCCTGATCGGCGCCATGTCGGAATGGGTCATCTTCGAGGCCTGCCGGCAGGGCTGTGAGTGGCGCGACGCCGGCCTCGACCTGTACGTGTCGGTCAACCTGCCCCCCGCCTACTGGGAGCCGACGGCGATGCGCGGCGTGCTGCGGACGATCGAGTCGTTCGGCCTCTCGCCCGACCGGATGATGATCGAGATCACGGAGTCGGCGTTCATGAACGCCCTGCAGCGAAACGAGGTGCTCGCCGAGCTGCACCACCGCGGCCTCAAGATCGCGATCGACGACTTTGGCACCGGCCACTCGTCGCTCGGCCGGCTGCACAAGATGGCGGTGACGACGCTCAAGATCGACCGCTCGTTCGTCGCCGACCTGCCGGACGACCGCGGCGCCCAGGTGCTCGTCCCGGCGATGATCCAGATGGCCGAAAACCTCGGCCTGCAGCCGCTCGCCGAGGGCATCGAGACCGAGGAGCAGCGCGCCTTCCTGATCGAGCACGGCTGCCCGCTGGGCCAGGGCTACCTGTTCAGCAAGCCGGTGCCGGCGGAGCTGATCGAGCCGTTGGTACGCGGGCTGGCCGACGCGGCGTAGCCCACCGCCTCGGGCTCGAACCCGAACGTCTCGCGCAGCCCCGCTGCGCCCGCGGGCGTGATCCACACCGCCCGGCCGCGCGGCTGGCGCACGATCCAGGCGAGCTCCAGCATTCGGTCGAGGATCGCCGCCCCGACCGCGCCTGAGATGTGGTGGCGCTGCTCGCTCCAGTCGACGCAGTACCCGACGATCGGTCGCCGGCCGGTCGGCACGGGGAGGTCGGCCCCGAACGCTGCGAGGGTCGCCGTGCCGCGCACGGTGGGGCGATAGTCGATGTCATGGCCGCGGCCCGAGAGCCGGTCGCGCCGAGCCGCCGCGGGGTCGAAAAGGCCGTCTCCGCCTTCTATCAGGTCCCCTGATATCATCGCCGCCATGAGTCCGGTGCCGAGCCGCCCGGCCAGGTGGTCGTAGCACGTACGCGCATTGCGAAGCGCGTTTGCGCGCGTGCCATCGCGCAGCGATGTGACCGGCGCGGGAGGCGACACGCGCGCCATCGCCTCGAGTACATCGGCGACGTCGGGGCCGGCGAGGCGGAAGTAGCGATGCCGGCCGTGGCGCTCGGCGGCCAGGAGCCCGCCCTGGACCAGCCTGGCCAGGTGCTCGCTGGCGGTGGAGGCGGCGACGCCCGCTTCGGCGGCGAGCACGCTCGCGGGCAGCGCCCGGCCGTCGCCGAGCGTCGTCACGATGCGGGCCCGGGCGCGATCGCCGAGCAGCGCTGCGGTGGCGGCGATGTCGGCGTCTCCAGGCATGTTCATAGCGTATCGCCGTGACGCTTCGGCGTGGGCCGAAGTGTTACGTTACGCGACTCGGCTCGGCCGGCATGCGCTCGTGCACACCATTGGCGACGAGCGCCGCGAGGCGGTCGACCGCGTCCCACACGTCGGCGAATCGGGTATAGAGCGGCGGCAGGCCGAGGCGGATGCTGTCTGGGCGGCGGAAGTCGGGGACGACGTTTGCATGCTCGATCAGCGCCCGGCACACGCGCCAGGCGTCGGGATGGCGCAGCGAGACGTGCGCGCCGCGCGCCGCCGGGTCGCGCGGCGTGCCCAGCGTGAAGCCCAGCTCCGCGAGCCGGTCGTCGGCGAGCTCGACCGCAAGCGCGGTCAAGGCGGCCGCCTTGCGCCGCACCGCGGCGATCCCTGCCTCCGCGACCATGCCGGCGCCGGCGCGCACCGTCGCGAGACCGAGCACCGATGGCGTGCCTGCCAGGAAGCGGCCGACACCGGCCACCGGGTCATAGCGCGGCCCCATCGCGAACTGGTCGGCCTGCGAGAACCAGCCCTGGATCGGTGATCGCAGCGTTCCCTGGTGGCGCTCCGCGACATACAGGAACGCCGGCGATCCCGGCCCCGCATTCAGATACTTGTAGGTGCAGCCGACGGCCAGGTCGGCGCCGGCCGCGTCGAGCGCGACCTCGACCGTTCCCGCCGAGTGGCATAGATCCCACAACACCACCGCGCCTGTGGCCTGGACGGCGCGGGTGATCGCATCCATGTCGGCGAGCGCCCCTGACCGGTAGTTCACGTGCGAGAGCACCACCAGCGCGGCACCCTCGGCGGCCTCGGCGATCGCGGCGGGCTCGGGGCCCCCCACCGGGTCGCTCTCGAGCATCCGCAGCTCCCGCCCGGTGGCCGCGGTGAGGCCCTCGAGCACGTAGCGGTCTGTGGGGAAGTCGTCGCTCGGCACGACCACCGCCCCGGGCCGGACCGCCAGGACGGCACCGGCCAGCTTGTACAGGTTGACCGTGGTCGAGTCGCAGGCAAGCACCTGACCCGGGCCGGCGCCGAGCGCCGCCGCACCGAGCTCGTCGCCGACCCGGCCGGCCAGGTCGACCCAGTCGTGCCAGCCGGCCACGAGCCGCGTGCTCCACTCGTCGACCGTCGTTTCGAGCGCGCGACGGGCATCGCGGGAGAGGCGGCCGAGCGAGTTGCCGTCCAGATAGATGCGATCGCCGTCGCCCAGCTCGAACCGGTCGCGGAACCCGGCCAGCGGATCGGCCCGGTCGAGCTCGAGCGCATGGTCGCGGGTCAGAGGGCGTGCAGCCACCGCGTCACCGTAGCCCACGCGCCCGAGGCGGGATCGATGTGCTCGAAGTGGCCGTCGCGCTCCGCCACCACCAGATCGCAGGAGTCGCCGGCGGCGACCGCCGCCGCATGCAGCTCGAGGCTGAAGACAACCGGCACCGTGTCGTCGCGCGCTCCGTGGACGAGCAGGGTCGGCACGCCGAACGGCAGGCGCTGCGCGGGCGAGGCGGCGGCGTAGCGCTCGGGCACCTCGTCCGGGCCGCCGCCGAGGAGCTCGATACCCGCGCCGTCGCTCAGGCCGAGGCGGGCGGCCTGCGCCAGATCTGCCACCGCCGCCTGGCCGATGGCGCCTTGTAAGGCAACCTGAGATCGCTCCCGGGTGGCCGCCCACAGGGCCAATTGGCCGCCGGCAGAATGGCCAATTGCCACCACACGCCGCAGGTCAATTGGCGCATCGATGGATGCCAATTGGTCGATGCCGGCGCCCACGTCATCGAACGTCGCGGGCCAGCCGCCGTTGCCGCCGGGGCCGATGCGGCGGTACTCGAGGTTCCAGGCCGCCCAGCCCCGGGTCGCCAGGTCGGCGCACACGGCATCCATCAGCGTCCGGTCGTACCGCGCCCGCCAGAAGCCGCCGTGGATCACGACCGCGACCGGCCACGGCCCGCCGCCCTCGGGCAGGTCCAGGTCGGCGACCTGACTCGGGTCGGAGCCGTAGCGGTAGGTGCGCGGCACCCGCATAGGATGGCAGGCCCGTGGCCGCGCCGACCTCGACCATGCGCTCGGACCTGCGGCAGATGCCACGCCCGGTGTGGTTCTTGTTCGCCGGGTCGTTCGTGAACCGCTTCGGCAGCTTCGTGCTGCCGTTCCTCGTGCTCTACCTGACCCGGCGCGGATACACGCCTGCGCAGGCCGGATTCGCCATCAGCACCTACGGCGTGGGCAGCCTGGGAGCGGCCGCTGTGGGCGGTCACCTGGCCGACCGGGTGGGCCGGCGCGAGACCATCGCGGTGTCGATGCTGTCGTCGGCCGCCGTCATGGTGGCGCTTTCGCAGGCCGGGAGCCTGGCGCTGATCCTCGTGCTGACAGCCCTTGCCGGGCTCACGTCCGAGGCCTACCGGCCGGCGTCCTCTGCCCTCCTGGCCGACCTCGTCCCCGCCGGCCGCCGGGTCACGGCCTTTGCGGCGTACCGGTTCGCCATCAACCTCGGCTTCTCGGCCGGGCCGGCCGTCGCCGGCCTCCTGGCAGAGCGCGCCTACGTGCTCGTCTTCCTCGGCGACGCCGCCACGTCGGCGGTGTTCGGCGTGATGGCACTCGGGCTCCTGCCCGCCACCCGGGCGGCCGCGCCGCCCGCTCTGGAGCATGCAGAAGATCCGCCGAGCGGCCTGCGCGCGCTCCTCGCCGACACCCCGTTTCTGGTCTTCCTGGCGGCGTCGACCGCAACGGCGATCGTGTACTTCCAGCAGGAGGCGACGCTGCCGCTGCAGGTGCTCGCCGACGGCCACTCGACCGCGCTATACGGGAGCCTGATATCGCTCAACGGGCTCGTGGTGACGGCGATCGAGCTGCCGTTCTCGTCGGTGACGCGCCGCTTCCCGCCGCGGCGGGTGATCGCGGTCGGATCGGTGCTGCTCGGCCTCGGCTTTGGGGCGACGGGGCTCGTCACCTCGGCGCCGCTGCTGGCGGTGACCGTGGTGGTGTGGACGCTCGGCGAGATCGTGGCCGCGCCGGTCTCGGGCGCATACGTGGCCGACGTCTCGCCGCCGCACATGCGCGGGCGCTACGCCGGCGCCTGGGGCATGACGTACGGCCTGGCGCTGATCATCGGTCCCGCGCTCGGGACGGCCGTGTACGCCGCCAGCCCCGATCTGCTCTGGGCCGGGTGCGTCGCGCTCGGGATCCTGGCCGCCGCGCTGGTGCTCTCGCCGGCCGCCCGGTCGCGGCCCTACGCGATCACGGCGTCGCGCTCGACCAACGCGGCGTAGCGGCCGCCCGCGGCCACAAGCTCTGTGTGCGTGCCGCGCTCGACGATGCGGCCGTGGTCGAGCACCAGGATCAGGTCGGCGTCGCGCACGGTCGAGAGGCGATGGGCGATGACGATGCTCGTGCGCCCCTGACTGAGCTCGTCGAGCGCCTCCTGCACGGCCCGCTCGGTCTCGACGTCGAGCGAGCTCGTGGCCTCGTCGAGCACGAGCACCGGCGGGTCGCGCAGCACCGCCCGGGCAATGGCCAGGCGCTGCTTCTCGCCGCCCGAGAAGCGATAGCCGCGCTCGCCCACGACCGTGTCGTAGCCCTCCGGCAGCGAGCGTAGGTGCTCGTCGATCTGGGCCGCCCGCGCGGCCGCCTCGATCTCGGCGGGCTCCGCTCCCGGTCGGGCGAAGGCCAGGTTCTCGCGCACCGAGCCGTGGAACAGGTACGTCTCCTGGGACACGACGCCGACGATGCTGCGCAGCGAGTCGAACGTGAGGTCGCGCAGGTCGGTGCCGTCGATCCGCACCGCTCCGGAGCCGACGTCGTACAGGCGGGCGACCAGGTAGCCGAGGGTCGTCTTGCCGGAGCCGGTCTCGCCGACCACCGCCACCTTGCTGCCGGGCTCGGCCACGAACGAGATCCCCTCCAGGATCGGCCTGGCATCCGGGTCATAGCCGAAGCTCACGTCGTCGAACTCGACCCGGCCGGCGACCCGGGCCCGGTCGAGGGCGATCGCGCCGGGGCGCTCGTCGATGTCGACCGGCAGGTCGAGGTACTCGAACACGCGGTCGAACAGGGCGAGCGATGACTGCACGTCGGTCTGCACCGAGAGCAGCGACGAGACCGGGAAGAAGAGCCGCGTCTGCAGCGTGGTGAACGCGACCAGCGTGCCGATCGAGATCGACGGGCCGCCCTGCGCGAGCAGGTATCCGGCGACGCCGTACATGAGCGCGGGCATGACCGCGAACGTGGCCTGGATCGAGCCCATCACCCACCGGCCGGCCATGCGCGAGCGCTGCTCGAGGTCGGCCAGCAGGCGGCTCTCGGCCACGAAGCGGTCGGTCAGCTCGTCGGTCTGGCCCATCGTCTTTGCGAGCAGCACGCCCGACACCGACAGCGACTCCTCGACCAGCGTCGAGATGTCGGCCAGCGTGCCCTGCATCGTCGAGGTGAGCGCGCGCCGCTTCTGGCCGATGCGGCGGGTCATGAGCACGAAGACCGGCAGGAGCGCGAAGGCCGCGATCGCCAGGCGCCAGTCGAGCAAAATCATCGCCACCGACGTCGTCACCACCGTCGTCACGTTCGAGACGACGGAGGTCGCCGTCGAGGTGACGACGGTCTGGACGCCGCCGATGTCGTTGGCGATCCGCGACTGCACCTCGCCGGTGCGCGTGCGGGTGAAGAACGCGAGCGAAAGTCGCTGCAAATGCCGGTACACGGCGGCGCGCAGGTCGTGCATCACCTGCTGGCCGACGAGGTTTGACTGCCACGTCTGGGCGACGCCGATCGCCTGGGTGACGATCGGGATCGCGACCATGCCGGCCACGAGCAGCGCCAGCGTCTGGGTGTCGAGCGCCTGCCCCATCGGCAGGACGTTGTTCAGCAGGTCGCGCAGCAGGAACGGCGGCACCACCCCGAGCGCCGCCGAGAACAGGATCATGGTCAGGAGCCACGACAGGCGCAGGCGGTAGGGCCGGAAGAGGCGGAAGATCCGCCCAGTGTTGCCGTCGCTCACGGGGCCGCCTCGCGCAGGTTGGCCGCGGCGCGCTTGAGCAGTGCCGCCATCCGGTCGAGCTCGGCGGGCGTAAAGCCCGCGGTCATCGCGTCGTCGACCTCGCGCCCCAGGTGCGGCACGGCGGCGATGACCGCCGCGCCGGCGGGGGTCAGCTCGATGACGCGCCGGCGGCGGTCGCCGGGGTGGGGGCTGCGCCGGATCCAGCCCCGCTCGGCGGCCGAGTCGATCAGCGCCGAGAGCGTCGGCGGCGTGACGCCGAAGCTGCGGCAGAGCTCGTGCTGGTCGGCCGGCCCGGTGCAGCAGCGCAGCCGGGTCAGGAGCTCCCACTGCTGCATGGTCATCCCGTGCCGGCGGGCGATGCGATCGGCGTGCACCTGTGCGAGGCGGTTCACGCGGCGCACGCCGCGCAGCACCGCGGGGCGGGGCGAGTCGGTGTCGAGCGGGATCGGGGCGGGCCTATTCATTCGGTCACGAAATATTAGCACCCGAACGATCTGGGTCAAGCGGTCAGCCGCACCGAGGCGTCCCACAGAGCCCGGGCCAACTCGCCGTCGCGGGCCGCGACCGGCGGCGGCGTGAGCGCCGGCGACCGCCGCATCCGTGTGCCGCCGTCGGGGCCGACGTAGGCGCCGCCGGGCAGCTCCTGCGTCGCTGCAAAGAGCGTCGGCAGCGCCCCCTCCGCGGCGCTCTGCGCGGAGAGACGGGTGAACGGCGCGAGCAGGCGGTTCTGGATGCGGCTCGTCGTCCTGCGCTGCAGCGGCGTTGACGCGAAGCCCGGATGCGCAGACAGCGCCACCACGCTGCCCCCGTCGTCGCCGAGCCGCAGGTTCAGCTCGTGGGTGAAGAGCACGTTCGCGAGCTTCGACTGGCAGTACGCCTGCCACGGCCGGTAGCGCCGCCGCTCCCAGTTCAGATCGTCCAGGTCGATGCGCCCCCTCGCGGCGGCCAGGGACGAGACGGTGACGACGCGTCCGCGCAGATGCGGCCAAAGGAGCGCCGTCAGCGCGAAGTGGCCGAGGTGGTTCGTGCCGATGTGCAGCTCGAACCCGTCTGCGGTGCGGCCCTTCGGCACCGCCATGATCCCGGCGTTATTGATCAGCAGGTCGATCGGGCGCGACCAGCCGTGCGCGAACGCCCGCACCGACGCGAGGTCGGCGAGATCGAGCGGCAGCACCTCGGTCGCGCCGGCGATCCCCGCGGCCACCCGCTCGCCCTTGCCGGGATCGCGGACGGCGAGCACGACGTGCGCGCCCGCCCCTGCCAGCCCGCGCGCGGTCTCGGCCCCGATCCCGCTCGAGCCGCCCGTGACGATGGCCGTACGGCCGGAGAGGTCGGGCAGGTCGCGCGCGCTCCAGGCCGAGGCCACTACGCGGTCAGCCGCGCCAGGATGTGCGCGAACGCGGCGTCGGCGCGCGCGTCGAGCTCGGCATCCGTCAGCAGCTGCACCGGATGCGGGATCAGGATCATCCGGTAGCCGGGCATCCCCAGGAGCGCCGCCTGCTCGAGCGCCTCGTCGGCGAACGGCTCGGTGCCGACGCCGGCCGTGGCCACGCCGCGCCGCTCGAGCCGCACCAGGTCGTGCACACTGCACGACACGCACGACCCTCAATCGGCCAGGCCCTCGACGGCCAGGTCGGCCCGGATCGCGATCCGCTCCACGAGGTCGGCCGCGGCCGGGCGCGAGAAGAGCGGCTTCGCGAACCGCTCGACCTCCGCGCCGGCGCCGCGCAGATGGTGCTCGATCCGGTCGAGGAAGGCGGCGCCGCGGTTCTTCGAGATGTCGAGCAGGGCGACGGTGCGGCCAGAAACGGACTCCGGCCGGGCGGCCGGCTCGATGGGCGTGCGCGCCGCGGGGTCGTAGGGGCTCACGTATCGCATTGCACCTCCAGGGAGACGGGGTTCCAGTCCATGCCCACGCACGGCCCGAAGACGGCCGAGAAGCGGCCGGCCTCGCCGCCGGCCACGATCAGGACGATGTCCGCGGGCGAGTCCCACTTGGGGACGAGCTCATCGTCGGAGGCCGCGGCCACCTGCGGGGTGAACTCGCCGTGGCGCAGGTCCCGCGCGGGGCGCCGCACCGCCTGCCAGATCGCGGCACGGACATCGTCCTTGCTCCAGCCGCCCGCGGCCAGCGTATCGGCGTGCTCGGGGCAGATGACGAACAGCGTGGCGGATCCGAGCGGCCACCAGTTGGGGCTCCAGAGCGTCGCCGCCGCCCAGCCGAGCGCCGCAGCCAGCTCCTCCGGGCTGCGGCTGCGGTGCTCGGAGATCGAAAGCGGCGCATCGCCGGCGAACATCGTCACGGCCGAGGCCCCGGGTGCAAACCCGCGCTCGACGTGCAGCGGCGGCCACGGGCTGCGCTCCTCGTCCTCGGCCAGGCACACGCCGAGCTTGCCGGGCTGGCCCAGCGTCGAGCGGTCGAGCCGCCCCGGCATGCCCTCGCCGGTGAGCGCCACGAGCAGGCGCAGTGCGCGGCCGATGGTGAGGTTGGCGCGGGCGCCCGGCCCGAGCGCGCCCATGCCCGAGTTGAGACCCGCGGCGCGCCGCACGGGGCCGTTGACGACGGCGATCTGGCCCGCCGGCTGCGTCGTCACGGCCTGGCCGTGCAGGTTGAACTCGGGGTGCAGCATCGCCTCCGCCGCGGAAGCGACGACGGCGAAGTGCTCGGGCCGGCAGCCGGCCAGGACGGCGCAGACCGCGACCCGTTCGAGCGTCGCCTCTCCCATTCCCGGCGGCACGGGGCCGAGCGACCGGCGGGGATCGCGACCGGCGAGCATCGCCGCGACCCGCTCGGGCGTCGGGGCGACGGTCGGCAGGCCGTCCGTCCAGCCGAGCTCGTACATCGCCTCGGGGTCGTCGTCCGATCCGGCGGCGTCCGCCGCGAGCTGCCCGGCGTCGTAGGTCGACTTGGCCGCGCAGCCGGGCTTTCGCAGCGGCGGCTCCGGCGCCAGGCCGATCCCGAGGAGCGCACCGAGCGCGGTCACGTCCCAGCCGACGACCGCGCCGAGCACCTCGCCACCCGCGCCGATCGCGACGGTGGTCGGCACCGCCTCGAGCCCATAGGCGCGCGACGTCGCATACGGCGGCGGCTCCGCCAGCATCGGGCCGCCGAAGCCCGTGCGCTGCGCCAGCCGGGCCGCCGCCGCGGGGTCTGACTCGCACACGACCGCGACCGCGGCCTCGGCCTCGGCCAGCCGGCGCAGAGCGAGCTCGCACGTGGGGCAGTCGTCGGTGACGAACATGACGACCGCCGCGCCGCCCTGCAGGAGGTCGGCGAGCGAGACCCGGCCGGCGCCGGTGCTCGGAAGGGCGAAGGCCGGCGCGGGCGTGTCCGGAGCGACCACGGGCATACCGGCAACCTACCGGGAAGGGGTTTGGCGGTCGAGCGCGAAGGGCAGGCTAACGCGATGACCAACCCTTTCCTGATCGCATGCGGAGCCGTCGCGGCCGTGATTCTGCTTCTGATCACCGCGTCGATGTTCGGCGTCAGCCGTCGCGCCCTCGAGGCCGAGATCCGCCAGGCCGAGGAGCATGCCGAGGAGTCCGGCGAGCACCGCCGCGAGCGGGGCGACACCGACATCGCCGCCTGACGGTCATCCCCTACCCCGATCCTCCGCTCACCGACGGCGCCGTCCTCCTGCGGCCGTGGGAGAAGGCCGACATCGCCTGCGCCCAGGAGGGCAAGGGCCTCGACGCCGCAGGGGCGACGGTCTGGATCGAGGCCCAACGCCGCCGCGGCCGCAGCGGCGCGGGTGTGTCGTTCGCGATCGCCGCGGCCGACTCGGTCGAGGCGCGGGGCTGCATCAGCCTGCTCGTGCGGCCGCAACCGGGGACAGCCGCGACAGGGCATCCCGACGGTCTGCTCTTCATCCCCCAGCCCGGCACGGTCGGCCTCGGCTACTGGGTGCTCGAGCGCGTCCGCCGGCGCGGACTCGCCTCCCGCGCCGCCGCCATGCTCGTGCGCTGGGCGCTCTCAGACGCCGGGATGGAGCGGGTCGAGGCGCTGGTCGAGCCGGACAACCTGGCGTCGCAGCGCGTGCTCGAACGGGCCGGCCTGCGCCGCGAGGGCCATCTGCGCTCCTACCTCGACCTCCCGCCCGACGGCCGCCGCGGCGACGCGTACATCTACTCGCGGCTGCGCGACGACCCGTAACCGGGGCCAGGCCCCACACACCGGGGACAGTCCCCCACCCGCTGCTCAGCCGCGCAGCGCCTGGTCGAGGTCGGCGATCAGGTCGGCCGCCGACTCGATGCCGGCCGAGAGCCGCACCAGGTTCCCCGGGGTGGCGAAGGCCGAGTCGGCCGTGGAGGCGTGGGTCATGCGGCCGGGGTGCTCGATCAGGCTCTCGACCCCGCCCAGGCTCTCGGCGAGCGTCCAGATCCTCGTGCGCGCGACCAGCGCGACCGCCTCGTCCTCTGAGGGCGCGAGGAACGAGATCATCCCGCCGAAGCCGTCCATCTGCCGGCGGGCGATGTCGTGCCCCGGGTGGTCGGGCAGCCCGGGATAGAGCACGCGCTCGACCGCCGCGTGACCCTGCAGGAACGCGACGATGCGGGCCGCGTTCTCGCAGTGCGCGCGCATGCGCACGCCGAGCGTCTTCAGCCCGCGCAGCACGAGCCACGCGTCGAACGGGCCGGGCACGCCGCCGAGCGAGTTCTGCAGGAAGGCGAGCCGCTCGGCCAGCCCGGCATCGCTCGTCGCCGCGAACCCGCCCACCAGGTCGGAGTGGCCGCCGAGGTACTTCGTGGTCGAGTGCACGACGATGTCGGCGCCGTGCTCGAGCGGCCGCTGCAGGTAGGGCGAGGCGAAGGTGTTGTCGACCACGACGAGCGCGCCCGCGGCGTGGGCCGCCTCCGCGGCCGCGCGCAGGTCGACGACGTTCAGGAGCGGATTGGTGGGCGTCTCGAGCCACACGAGCGCCGTGTCGTCGCCGAGGTGCGCGGCGAGCTCCGTATTGCACTGCTCGGCCGACAGGTAGGTGAACCGGTAGCCCTTCGGCTCGTACACCTTCGAGAACAGCCGGTAGGTGCCGCCGTAGACGTCGTTCACGCACACCACCCGCTGGCCCGGGTCGATCAGGTGCATCACCGTCGTCGACGCCGCCATGCCCGACGCGAAGGCGAGGCCGTGGGCCGCGCCCTCGAGCGACGCCAGGCACTCCTGCAGCGCGTCGCGCGTCGGGTTGCGCGTGCGCGAGTAGTCGTACTCGTACTCGCCGACGGCCTTCTGTGCATAGGTCGACGTCTGGTAGATCGGCACGGCGACGGCGCCCGTCTGCGGGTCGGGCTCCTGGCCGGCATGGATGGCGCGGGTGTCGAAGTCCATGCCCGCGAGTGTACTTGCGGTACGCAGGCTCAGAGCACCGGCTGCAGGCCGAGCTGGCGGGCGAGCCGGGCAAGCGCCCGCTCGAGCGGATCGGTGCTCCTGAAGCGGCCCTCGGGATGCCACGCCCGCGCGATCAGGGTGCCCTCGCGGCGGTCGGCCTTGACGTCGGCGCGGCCGACGATGCGATCGCCCGAGAGCAGGGGCAGCACGTAGTAACCGTACCGCCGCTCCGGCGCCGGCTTGTAGACCTCGATCAGATGCCGGAACCCGAGCACCCGCTCGGCGAACGGCCGGTCCCAGAGCAGGTTGTCGAAGGGCGAGAGCAGCACCGCGCCGGCCGCGTCCGCGGCCTCCGGTACGGCATCGGCCGCCACGAGCACGGGCGCACCGCCGTCTGCGACGCCGAGCCGCCGAAGCTCACCGGACGCGATCACGGCCTCGACGTGCGGCCGGATCCGGACGGTCCCGCCCCGCAGCCGCCAGTGCTCGACGACGCCCGCCTCGGTCAGCGCCCCGCGGGCGCGCACCGCCAGCACGACCAGCCGGCGCAGCACCTCGTCCTCGTCCGGCACCGGGGCGGCGAGCACGTCGGCCGGGAGCACCCGCTCGGGCAGGTCGTAGAGCCGCTGGAACCCCTGCCGGCCGGCGATCACGAGGTCGCCCGCATTCCAGAGCGCCTCGAGCATGCGCTTGGCCGGCTTCAGGTTGTTCCACATCCCGACGCCGGAATTCTCCCCCTCGAAGTCGCGCGACCCGAGCGCCCCGCGCTCGCGGATCGTGCCCATCACCAGGTCTGCCAGGGCCGGATCGCGCTCGATGATCGGCCCCCACCACCGGTGCGTCTGATGCATGAACGGGCGCATGAGCGGCCACATTTCGATCGGCAGCAGGCAGGCCTCGTGCGCCCAGAACTCGAACAGCCGCCCGCCTCCGAGCAGCGCCGAGACGGTGCCGGGCGGGTACGTGCCGACCCGCGAGAGCAGGGTCAGCCGGTGGCTGCGCGCTACCGTCGAGATCGAGTCGAGCTGCACGCACGAGAGCCGGGCGACGGCCGCGCCCACCTCGTCGGCGCCCGATCGGCGGTGCCGGGTGCTGTACCCCTGGGCGGCGACCACATGCCGGCGCAGCGCCGGCACCGAGAGCGCCGTCACGCGCCGTTTCGCCGGTGGGCCAGGTACTCGAGCAGATCGGAGCGGGTGAGCATGCCCGCGGGCCGGCCGTGGCGCACGACGACGACCGCCGGGCTGCCCGCGGTCAGATCGGCGAAGACGCGGTCGAGCGAGTCGCTCGCGTCGACGGCCGCAAGCGGCGGCCCCATCGCCTCGGCGACGTTGTCGTTGAGCGCGTCCGGGTTCTTGAACACGCGATCGAGCAGGCCGCGGTCGTGCAGCGAACCGACCACGTCGGCCAGCGACTCGGGCGGCTGTGTCCGCACCACGGGAAGCTGCGAGATCGAGTAGCGCTGCATCAGCTCGATCGCCTCGCCCACCTTGTGATGGGCCTCGATCGTGACGAGCTCCGGCACCTCGGCGCCGTGCTTGGTGTGCAGCACCTGGATCACCGTCGGCACCGGCGCCGTGCGCTCGAGGAACCCGTACTCGAGCATGTAGTTGTCGTTGAAGAACTTGCTCAGGTAGGCGCGGCCGCCGTCGGGGATCAGCGTGACGATGGTGGCGTCGCGGCCGAAGCGGCCGGCCACGTCGAGCGCCGCGAACACGGCGGTGCCGCCGGAACCGCCGACGAGCAGGCCCTCCTCGCGCGCCATCCGCCGGGCGGTCAGGAACGAGTCGCGGTCGGAGACGGTGACGTACTCGTCGACGAGCGCCGGGTCGAACGTCTCCGGCCAGAAGTCCTCGCCGATGCCCTCGACCAGATAGGGGTGCATCGTCTCGGACGAGTAGATCGAGCCCTCGGGATCGGCGCCGACGACGAGCAGGTCGGGCTTGCGCTCCTTCAGGTACCGGGCGCAGCCGGAGATGGTGCCGCCCGTGCCGACCGAGATCACCAGGGCGTCGAGCGCGCCGCCCGTCTGCTCCCAGATCTCGGGGCCGGTGGTGTCGTAGTGCGCTTTCGGGTTGGCGGCGTTTGCGTACTGGTTGGGCTTGAACGCGCCCGGGATCTCCTCGGCCAGCCGGTCGGACACCGAGTAGTAGCTCTCGGGCGAGTCGGCGTCGACGGCCGTCGGGCACACGATCACCTCGGCGCCGAACGCGCGCAGAAGCGAGATCTTCTCCTGGCTCATCTTGTCGGGCATGACGAAGATCATGCGGTAGCCGCGCAGCGCGGCGACCATCGCCAGGCCGACGCCGGTGTTGCCGGAGGTGGGCTCGACGATCGTGCCGCCGGGCCGCAGCAGGCCCTCGCGCTCGGCCGCCTCGATCATGCGCAGGCCGATGCGGTCCTTCACCGAGCCGCCGGGATTCATGTACTCGAGCTTCGCCACGACCGTCGGCTCGACGTCGCGCGCGACCCGCTGGAGGCGCACCATCGGGGTGCCGCCGATCAGATCGAGGACGGTCGGGTACTCGGGCGGCATCAGCCGGACATTACTCGGGCCACTGGTACGAGAAGTAGAACCGGCGCCAGGCCGTCCACCAGTCCTCGCCGCGGCTGACCACGGTGCGCGGGTCCACGATCTCGACGGTCGGGTGGTGCCGGAACTGCTCGCTGTGATCGGACGTCGCGAGCTCGACCCGCACCTCACACGGCCGCCCCGGATCCCACGGCGCCACGGCCTTGAGATCGCCCATGGCCTTGCGCGCGGCGGCCTCGATCAACGTGCGGGCCACACCCGGCGTCTTGTGGCGGGCGCTGAAGCGTCCGATCGCGGTCTTCACCTGCGCCGTCACGAGTCCGGGGCCGAGCAGCTCCGTGGCCTCTGCGCAGGCGACCTGGTCGCCGGTCACGAGCAGCACCGGGCAGTTCCAGGTGCCGCACAGCGCGGCGTTGATGCCGGTCTCACCCACCTCGCGGCCGTTGAAGCGCACGCTGCGCCACTCGGTGCCCGAGACGGTGTGGCTCATCTGGCCGCGGCTCCCGGCCATCGCGTGCATGCCGATGAAGAGGGCCGCGTCGCAGCCGTCCTCGAGCACGCCGGTGTACTCGGTCCACTCGCGCTGGACGACGAACTCGCAGCCGTCGTCGAGCAGCTCCGGGCGCAGCGAGTTGAACGAGCGCACGCCGCCCGCGCCGTGGCAGTCCATGACGACGACCTCGGTCGCGCCGCCCGCGCGGGCTCCGCGCACGGCGGCGTTGATCTCCTCGGTGTAGAGAGTGCGGCCCTCGTCGTACAGCGGCTCGCCGGCGCCGACGCCGCCCCAGTTGGTGATGCCGGCGACGCCCTCCATGTCGCTGATGATGAACACGCGCACGGCGGCAACTCTACAGGTCCAACTCCGCAAAGTGCGTGAAGTTTCGGGTTGCAGACCGCTGCGCCGTGCCGTAGCTTGATCACTGCGCCGTCGAGGGCAGCCGAGTAGGTCGAAGCCGGACGGAGGAGCTGTAGAGGTGACTCGAAAGCTCTTTCGGCCGGGGGACGAAAGGTCAGCCACGACGGCGAATCTTTGGTCCGAGAGGCAGGACCTCCCGATCGCTCGGCACGCCGGCCGGAACCTCGCAAAGTGCGTGAAGTTTCGGGTTGCAGACGGTCGCCCGGTGCCGTAGCTTGACTACTGCGCCGTCGAGGGCAGCCGAGTAGGTCGAAGCCGGACGGAGGAGCTGTAGAGGCAACTCAAAAGCTCTTTCGGTCGGGGGACGAAAGGCCAGCCACGACGGCGAATTTATGGTCCCGCCCGCTCCACCCGAGGCAGTCGTGAACGCCCCCACCTCGATCACCGTCCCCGCCCGCGAGGGGCATGCCCTCGCGCTCGCCGCGGGAGATCAGGTGCGCGTGATCGACCCGAACGGCGGCCAGGTCGCCGACGTGTTCGCGTTCTGTGCCGACGACCTGTCCGAGTACCACAGCGCCCAGCACACACGCGTGTGGTGCAATCGGCTCTTCCCGCACGTCGGCGAGCAGTTCGTCACCAACCACCGCCGGCCGATCCTGGCGCTCGTGGCCGACACGTCTCCCGGCGTGCACGACATGCTGTGCGCGGCCTGCGACCCGGCCCGCTTCGCGCTCCTCGGTGCGCAGGGCTGGCATGCGTCGTGCGAGGAGAACCTGCAGCGGGCGATGGCCGCACTCGGCCACGAGGGCATCGTCATCCCGCAGCCGATCAACCTCTTCATGAACATTCCGGTGGGCACAGGGGGCACGCTCGGCTGGGAGCCCGCGCCGACCGGCGCGGGCGACTCGGTCACGCTGCGGGCCGAGCTCGACATCGTCTTCGCCGTCTCGGCCTGCCCGCAGGACATGATCCCGATCAACTCGGGCAACCCGACCGAGATCGTGCTCGAGGTGACCCGCGGCGGGTAGCCGCGCTATCGTGCCGGGCATGGTGTGCACGACCAGCTGCTTGATGATGGCCCCGCGGCAGGGGCCCTCCGGCGTGCACCGCTAACCGCGTCGACCGGCCCCCGAATCGGGGCCGGGATGCTGCTCATCGGTGGTCGGCCCCTACGGGCCGTGAAGGGAGCCCCGATGAGCCACCGCGCCTACATCACCAACGCGATCGCCTACGTGAACGGCGACCCGCACCTCGGCCATGCCCTCGAGCTCGTGCAGACCGACGTCCTCGCCCGCCACCGCCGGCTGCGGGGCGCGCAGGTGCGCCACCTGAGCGGGACCGACGACAACGCCATCAAGAACGTCCGCGCGGCGGCGGCCGCGGGCGCGGATGTGGCGGCGTTCGTGGCCGGCCGCGGCGACCGGTTCGAGGCGCTGCGCGGGCCGTTGCAGCTGTCCTACGACGACTTCATCCGCACCGCGACCGACCCTCGCCACCGGCCGGGCGTCGAGCGGCTGTGGCGGGCATGCGCGGCCGCGGGCGATCTCGAGCTGCGCCGGTACGAGGGGCTCTACTGCAACGGCTGCGAGGCGTTCGTGGCCGAGTCAGACCTGGCGGCGGGGGTATGCCTTGAGCACGGCGTCGCGCCCGAGCGGGTGAGCGAGCGCAACTGGTTCTTCCGTCTCTCCCGGTACCGTGACCGGCTGCGAGACGCGATCGAGTCGGGCGAGCTTGCGATCGATCCGCCACAGCGGCGCAGCGAGGTGCTCGCCCTCGTCCGTACCGGCCTCTCGGACTTCAGCGTCTCGCGCCCGCGCGAGCGCGCGGGCGGCTGGGGCATTCCCGTGCCCGGCGATCCGGGCCAGGTCGTGTACGTGTGGTTCGACGCCCTGGCGAACTACATCACCGCGCTCGGCTACGGCGCGGACGCCGACGACTACCAGCGGTGGTGGTGCGCGGCCGACGAGCGCGTGCATGTGATCGGCAAGGGCATCACCCGCTTCCACGCGCTGTACTGGCCGGCCATGCTGCTCTCGGCCGGGGAGCCGCTGCCGACCCGCATCCTCGTCCACGACTACGTGACGGTGGACGGGGGCAAGCTGTCCAAGTCGCTCGGAAACGCCGTTTCACCGGAGGCGCTCGTCGAGCGTTACGGCACCGACGCCCTGCGCTGGTGGGTGCTACGCGATGTGCCTCGCAGCGGCGACACCGACTTCCGCGAGCCGCAGCTCGCCCGGCGGGCGAACGAGCTCGCCGACGGCCTCGGGAACCTGGTCAGCCGGACAGTGGCGCTGGCGGCGGGGCGCGCGCCGGCCAATTGGCATCCGCGGCAATTGCCAATTGGGGAGATCGCCGCCCCCGACCTGGCCGCCGCGGTCGGCCGCGTGCCCGGGGACGTCGACGCCGCCCTCGCGCAGTTCGACCTGCGGGCGGCGGCGGCCGCCCTGTGGGCCGCCGTCGAGGCCGCGAACCGGCACGTGTCCGCCCGGCGGCCGTGGGAGCTCGACGGCGCACCGAGAGACGCTGTGGTCGGTGACCTGCTTGCGGCCTGCCGCGCGATCGGGTGCCGGCTCGAGCCGTTCCTGCCCGCAGCATCCGCCCGCATCGGCGCCGCGCTCGCCGCATGCGACCCGGCCCTCGCACGGGCGATCTTTCCCAAGTCGCCTTGACCGAAGGCGATGATGGTCGGCTCATCGAGCGGGGTCAGGCTCGCCCGAGTCGCCGCGGGCGCGCAGGACGGCCACCATCGCCGAGATCAGGAAGCCGAACGCGGCCACCTTGGGGGCGACGCCCGCGAGCACGATCAGCGCGACGTAGAACCCGAGGTTCGGCCGCACGCCCCGGACGATCGCGCGCACCTCCGCGGCATCCACACCCGGGTTGAGCAACGCTGGGTCGCGCGAGATCGCGAGGGCGAGCACGCCGAAGAGCGACGACACGAGCAGCAGCGAGGCGCCGTAGATGACGACGGCCGCCCGCTCCGCGCTCGAAGCCAGAGGTTGTCGAACTCCGACGGCGGCACGTGCAGCTCGAGCACGAGCAGCGTGATCGCGATCGCGACACGCCGTCGCTGAACGCCTCGAGGCGGCTTGTATCCCACCTGTTCATCGCGGGGAGCTTTCGCCGGTCCGGCGCGGTCTCCTTGAGCTGACGGCGGCCGAGCGCGCCGCGCTTGACGGCTGTGACCCGGCCCTCGCAAGGGTGATCTTTCGCAAGTCGCCTTGACCGAAGGCGACAGGCGCCCGGATCATCGAGGTGGACGTTCCCACTCTCACGGCAGGAGCCCCCATGCATCTTCTCCGCCACACCCGCCCGCTTCTGGCCGCCCTCGTCCTCGCCTTCGCCTGCTCCACGGGCACGGCCGCAGCGAGCGTCGCCGGAACGACGCTCCCGCTGACCGGGTTCAGCCACATGCTCGTCGACGGCGCCCACGGCCACGTGTTCCTGACAGGCGCGGCGGCGGACTCGAAGATCGTGGTGCGAAACACGGACGGCACCGCGGCGGGGACGATCACCGGCGAGTCGGGCGCGGGCGGCATGGTGCTCGACGGCTCGACGCTGTACGTGGCCCGGTGCGGCTGGGGCGTGATCGACGAGATCGACACCGCGACGCTCACGAAGGTGGGCAGCTTCGCCGCCGCCGCCGGCGGTACCTGCGACCTGGCCGAGGCCGGCGGCCGGCTGTGGTACTCCGACTCGACCGACCAGCAGTTCGGCGGCCTCGAATCGGTGTCGCTCGACTCCTCCCACACCGTCGTCGACTCGGGCGTGAGCCTGTACCAGATGATCTTCGCCACCACCCCCGTGCACCCGAACTGGCTGATCGTCGGCGAGAGCGACCAGAGCCCGACCGTCGTCGACGTCTACGACGTGACGGACCCGACCAGCCCGACGCTCGTGACCCACGTGTTCGATCTGGGCGGCGGCGGCAACCTGCAGGACATGGCCGTCACGCCCGACGGATCCACGCTGCTCACCGCGGCCGGCGCGCCGTACGAGCTCGATGCCTTCGCGCTGCCCGGCCTCACGGCCGCCGGCGTGTACCCGACCGACAACTATCCGAACTCGGCCGCGGTCTCTCCGTCGGGCACGCTGCTCGCCGGGGGGTCGATGTCCTACTACTCAAACGACGTCTTCCTGTTCGACACCGGCAACGCCACCGCCAAGACGCGCTGGGACTTCACCGGCACGAGCGACCTCCTGTATCCGCGCGGCCTGGCGTTCAGCGCCGACGGCACCCGCCTCTTCGCGGTCTCGAAGGGCGCCTCGGGCAGCGCCGTCGTGTTCCACGTCATGCCGGCGGTCGTGCTACCGAAGGGCGTCGTCACGATCAAGACGTCGGCCGCGACCGTGGTCGACGGCAAGGCGGCGACGCTCACGGCGCACCTGGGCACCGGCAGCGCAAATCGCACGGTCTCGATCTACCGCCGCCCGGTCGGCGGCACACGGACGCTCGTGAAGACGGGCGTCGTGGGCGCTGCGGGCAACCTGAGCGTCTCGGTGAAGCCGACCGCGAACATCGCCTACACCGCCGTCTGGGGCGGCGACGCGACCCACGCGGCAACGACATCCGCGGCCGCGAACGTGAAGGTGCGCCTCGTGATGCATGGCGCGACGGTGGGCGGCTACGGAGCGTCGGCCGGCGCCCGCCTCTACCACTACTCCGCCGCGTGCACGACGAAGGCGCACGCCGGCTGCCCCCGCTTCACCGCCTATGCATCGCCGCTGCTCGCGGGCCGGACGGTCACGTTCGTCGTCCAGGGCCGCTCGGCTGCCGGGGTCTGGCGGAAGATGCTGTCCGGCTCCTACAAGACGGCGGCAAGCGGCAGGCTCGGCGTCGTGATCTTCTACTCCTCACGCGCGGTCGTCGGCATCCACCAGCGGATCCACTTCACAATCGCGAAGGACTCCCACCACCTGGGCAACACCTCGGCCTGGGTGCAGTTCCGCGTCACGAGCTGACGGGGCGATCTCACGGCCCAGCGCCGCGGGGCGTTCTTCGGGCATGCAGGCGACGATCCAGACACGGCTCGAGGCCCTCGACTGGGACGCCCTCACGCGGCGGCTCGACGAGGACGGCTTCGTGCAGACACCGCCCGTGCTCACAGCGGCCGAGCGCGCCGACCTCGCGGACAGCTTCGACGACGGCAACTTCCGCGCGACGATCGACATGCGCCGCCACCGCTTCGGCGAGGGCACCTACCGCTACTTCGACCGCCCGCTGCCCGGCGGGATCGACGCCGCCCGCCACGCCCTCTACCCGCCCCTGGCCGAGCTGGCGAACCGGTGGGCGCAGCGGCTCGGCGAGCCGGAGGCCTACCCCGCCGACCTGGAGGCGTTCCTCGAGCGCTGCCATCGTGCCGGCCAGGAGCGGCCGACGCCGCTCATCCTGCGCTACACCACCGGCGGCCACAACGCCCTCCACCAGGACGTCTACGGCGACGTCGCCTTCCCGCTGCAGGCGGTGACGCTCCTGAACGCGATCGGCGACTTCGCCGGCGGCCAGTTCGTGCTGGTCGAGGGCCGGCCGCGTCAGCAGTCACGCGCCCACGTCATCGACCTCGATCCCGGCGCCTTCCTGATCTTCCCCACCAGCCGGCGCCCCGTCCAGGGCACGCGCGGCCACTACCGGGCGGCCATCCGCCACGGCGTGGCGACGGTGCTCGCGGGCAAGCGGACGACGCTCGGGATCATCTTCCACGACGCTGCCTGAATACCGGTGCCTGGCACCGGTATTCACGTCGTCAGCGGTGCGCGTCGGCGTAGGCCGCCAGCGTGTCGACGATCACCTGGCAGGCCGCCATCGCCGACTCGCCGTTGTCGTACGCCGGCGCGACCTCGCTCACGTCCATCGCCACCAGGTCGCAGCGGCCGATCACCGACACCATCGTCAGCGCCTCCCGGGCGGTCAGGCCGCCCATCGTCGGCACACACGTGCCGGCGCAGACGGAGCTGTCCAGGCTGTCCACGTCGAAGCTGAAGTAGACGCCGTCGGTGCCGTCGGAGGCGATCTTGACGGCCTCCTCGGCCACGGCCCGGGCGCCGCGGCGGTCGACGTCGGAGACGTGGTAGACCGTCACCCCCGCCTCGCGCACGTAGGCGTACTCGCTCTTCGGGTTCATCGCCCCGTGCGGGCCGATGATCACGCACCTGGCCGGGTCGAACGCATCGAGCTCCATCGCCCGGGTGATCGGGCAGCAGTGGTTGATGATCTCGCCGCCGACGTCGGGGGCCGTGTCGAGGTGGGTGTCGACCAGGATCAGGCCGTAGGTGCCCGACGGGGCGTGGCGGTCGACGGCCATCGAGCCGCCGATCGTCGTGATGTGCTCGCCGCCCATGAGCACGGGCAGCGCGCCGGCCTTGATCGCCTCGCCCATGGCCTCGGCGACGAGGTCGACGGTCTTCGGGGCGTTGGCGGGCACCACGTTGACGTCGCCCATGTCGACCAGGCCGAGCGCCTCGAAGATGTCGAGGTCGTACTCGCCGTGGTAGGAGAGCGTGTGGCTCGACCAGTCGCGCACCGCCCGGGGGCCGAGCTGCGCCCCCGGGCGGGCGATGGTGGTGGAGTCAAACGGCATGCCCAGGAACGCCGCCCGGGCGCCGGCGGCCCGGAGGGCGGCGGCGCTCGGTTCGACCAGGGGCGCGCCCATGAAGGTCGCGATTCCGCCCACCAGGACCGAGTGCCAGCCCTGGCGGGTCTGCTGTGCTGCCATCGAGGTCATGCCGTGACTCCTTGTTTCGGGCTATTCGGGCGGGATCTCGGCGAACACCTTGTCCACCGACACGCCGCGCTGCTTGCTCGTGAACCACGCGATCCCGTAGATCAGGGTCGCCGAGGGGATGATCAGGGCCATGACCCAGCGCAGGGTGGTGCCCCACGTGTCGAAGCCCTGGATCGGGTCGTACCAGAACCAGTACTCGCAGTAGAGGAGGCAGATCGTCGAGACGGCCCCCAGGATCGTGATGTTGGGGATGCCGAGCGTCGAGCCGTTCCACGGCGACGCCTGCCACAGCTCACGCCGGCGGTAGGGGAACACCATCGCCGCAATAGAGCACAGGACGAACGACAGGATCCAGGCGAAGATCCCGTTCAGCGTGTTGAAGATCTGATCGACGTAGAGGTACAGGCAGATCTCCGATGCGATCCAGATCACGATGATCGCGTAGATCGGCGTGTGGTAGCGCTCGTTGACCTCGGAGAGCTTGCGCGGGAAAAGCCCGTCGAACGCCCACGCCAGGATCGCCCGGGTGGCGGCCAGGAAGTTGATCGGCAGCCATACGTACGTCCAGAACAGGAAGCTCACCCCGAGCAGGATGACCAGCCAGCCCTGGTTGCGCACCGTCACCGCGGCGATCTCGTTGTAGGTCGGCAGGTTGCCGATCCCGAGCACGTGCGGCACGTCCTGCGGCAGCGGGTAGCCGAGCTGGCCGAGGAACGTCGTGCCGACGGCATGCTCGAGCGCGACCACGAGCAGGAACATGAAGACGGTCACGTACACGATCGAGCCCGGCATGGCCAGGAACTGCGACCGCTTCGCGTTTCGCACCTCGCCGCCGATGAAGCTCGACGTGATGGCGTAGAGCGTGATGAAGAGCGGCCACACCATCGCGTACATGGTTTGCTTCAGGTCGAAGCTGGATTGCTGCAGGTTGTTCGAGTACTTCGCCAGGCTGGCCGTCGCGTTGTCCACCCCGCCGACGCCGCGGATGTAGCCGTTGAAGTTGCTGGCGGTGTCGGTCTGGTTGTGGAGCGCGAGCACGATCAGGCCGACGACGACGCCCGTCATCGCGATCGCGAAGCTCACGGTCTGGACCTTGAAGTAGAGCCGTGTTCCGAGCACGAAGATGATCGCGAACACGGTGAGCAGGATCGAGCCCGCGACGAAGATCCACCACTTGCGGGTGAAGTTGTCGCCGTAGCCCACCAGCCGTGGGCTGTCGAACACGTAGCCGAGCTCGCGGCACAGGCCCGAGAGCCCGTACTGGGCCAGGTAGGCGGCCGGGATTCCGGTGTAGGTGACGAGCCACACCATCCAGTTCCACGACGACAGGAACCCGAGGTAGGGATGCAGCGTGCGGCTGATGTAGACGTAGTCGCCGCCCGAACGGGGCATCGCCGCGGCGAAGTAGGCGTAGACGCCCGCCATCGGCAGGGCGAGAAGACCCGCGAGGATGGTCGCGGTGACCATGCTCGCGCCCGCGTAGAGCGCCGGGATCAGCAGCACCATGAAGGCGACGCCGATGCCGATGTTCTGATTGTTGGTGTTGTAGATGAAGACATCGCGAGCGGATGCCTCGCGTCTGAGCCCCGTCGCCTTGCGGGCGAAGACCTGGGGGGCGTCTGGAACTTCGGTGGCCAAGGCTGCTCCCTCCTTATCCGGTCACGAGCTGGCAGGATCTGATCTTGTGGCCGCGCAGCTCCACCACGGCCCCGTCGATGACACCTTCTGAATAGGCGCTGCCCGGGTTGACGCACGTGGTCTTGCCGATCTTCGCGACGGCCTTCGACTCATGGATGTGCCCGTGCAGCGAGAGCACGGGCTGGACCTCCTCGATCAGGGTGCGCACGGCCTTCGCGCCGACCGGCACGATGCGCGGCTCGCCGCCGTCCAGCACGACCTTCAGGTCGGCCGTGAGCTGCGGCGCCCGGTCGAGAGCCGTGTTGTAGGGCGGGCAGTGCAGGTTGAAGATCGTGTTCAGGCCCGGCTCGAGCTGGGCCTGAAGGCCCCGCAGGCGCGCGAGCAGGTCGTCCTCGGCCTCCTCCCTGGGGCTGTCCCACGGCGTTGGGTTCGTCCACGAGCACGAGAGCATCTGCGTCTCGTCGTCGATGCGCACGACGCGGTTGTCGGGATTCACGATCGTCGTCGACTCAAGCGCCGCGTCGATCGCGAACTCGTCGTCGTTTCCGGGCATCACATAGCAGCGGACGCCCGTGCCGGCCAGGCGCTCCTCGGCCAGGTGGATCCAGCGCTCGACCTCGTCCACCATGAGCTGCGTGAACACCGTCTCGCGGTACTCCTGGTCGGCGGAGAGGCGCTCGTACTCGGGCCGGTCGCAGCGGTAGGGGTAGAAGCCGTTGAACCGGATCCGCTTCTCGAGTTCGTCGAGCCCGTCGGCGGCCACGTTCTCGGGCCGGCCCAGCACGCTCGCCTCGTAGCGGCCGTCCGCCGTTGAGACCACGGGCACCATCAGCTTGCCGGTGATGTCGCCGCCCATGATCAGCGTGTCGGCCTCGTAGAAGCGGGCGGCGCCGAGGAACTTGCGCCAGCACTTCTCGGAGCCGTGCACGTCGCCGGCGTAGTAGAGCCTCATGCGCTCGCCTCCGCCCGCGCCCGGGCGTGCAGCGAGATCGCCTCCCAGGCGATGGTCGCGCCGAGCAGCGCGGTCGGCTGGCCGGGCGAGTCGTAGGCCGGGGCCACCTCGACCACGTCGCAGCCGACGAGGCCGATCCCGTGCAGGGCGCGCACGAACTCGAGCGCCTCGGACGAGCTCGGGCCGCCGATCTCGGGCGTGCCCGTGCCGGGAGCGAAGGCCGGGTCGCAGAAGTCGACGTCGAACGAGAGGAAGACGGGCCGGCCGCCGACCCGGCCGCGGACGAGGTCCCCGTAGCCGGCCGCGCCCAGCTCCCGCAGCTCCCGGGTCGAGAGCACCGTGAAGCCGAGGTCGCGGGCGGCGGTGATGTCCTCGGGGCCGTAGAGCGACCCGCGCATGCCCGCCTGGACCGAGGCCGCCGGGTCGATCAGGCCCTCCTCGACCGCCCGCCGGAACGTGGTGCCGTGGTAGTAGCGCTGACCGAAGTACTCGTGCCAGGTGTCGCCGTGCGCGTCCAGGTGGACGAGCGCCATCGGCCCGTGGCGGCGGTGCAGCGCCCGCAGCTCGGCCAGGGTGATCGAGTGGTCGCCGCCCAGGACGACGGGAAAGACGCCGGCCGCGACGACCGGGGCGAGCCCCTCCTCGACCAGCGCGTAGGTCGCCTCGGTGTCGCCCGGCGCGAGCGGCAGGTCGCCGGCGTCCACCACCGAGACGTGGGCGAAGATGTCGACCTGCTGCTCGGGGTTGTACGGGCGCAGGAGCGCGGAGGCCGACCGGATCGCCTCGGGCCCGAAGCGCGCCCCGGCGCGGAAACTCGTGGCGGTGTCGAACGGCAGCCCCAGCACGGCGACGTCGACGCCCTCGAGGTCGGTGACATGCGGCAGACGCATGTAGGTGCGGATGCCGGCGAAGCGCGGGCTGCGGAACGCATCGGCCGGCTGGTAGCGGCTCACAGCATGCCCCCGTCGACGCCGATGACCTGGCCGGTGATCGTACCGGCGGCCTCGCCGCACAGGTGGGCCACGACCGCGGCGACCTCCCTCGGGCGGCCGACACGGCCGAGCGGCACCTGCTCGCCGTAGCGGACGCGGATCAGCTCCGGCGAGACGCCGGCGGCGTCGGCGTCGACGTCGAGCTGGGGCGTATCCACGACGCCCGGTGCGACCGCGTTTGCGGTCACGCCGTGCGGGCCGAGCTCGCGGGCGACGGAGCGGGTGAGCGAGATCACCCCGGCCTTCGACGCGCTGTAGGCGCTCGCCCGCGGATACCCCTTGACGCCCCAGCCGGATGCGATGGTGACGATCCGGCCCCAGCCGGCGGCGGTCATCCCCGGCGCGCAGGCGCGGATGCAGTTGAAGCTCCCGGTCAGGTTGGTGTCAAGGACGCGCCAGAACGCCTCGGGCCCGACCTCGTCGATCCCGCCCATGACCATGTAGGCGGCGTTGCAGACGAGCACGGCCACCGGGCCGAGGTCGCCGCGCACCCGCTCGACCATGCCGGCCACGGCGCCGGGGTCGGAGACGTCGGCCGGCGCCGAATAGCCGGGCACGGCCTGCCCCGGCAGGTGGTTGCGCGCGACGGTGAGCCCGTTTCGCTCGAGCAGGTCCGCGGTGGCCGCGCCGATCCCGGTCGCGGCGCCGGTGACGAGGGCCACCCTCATATCACCGCTCCCGAGTTCGGCGAGACCACCTGGCCGGTCACGTAGGACGCGGCGTCCGAGGCCAGGAACGCGACGGTGGCGGCGATCTCGGCGGGCGTGGACAGCCGCCGCATCGGCAGCGACTCGAGGTAGTCCGGCGTACGCCACGTGGCGGTGAGAAGCGCCGTGTCGGTCGCACCCGGCGCGACCGCGTTCACGCGCACGCCGCGCGCGGCCAGCTCGAGCGCGAGCGAGCGGGTGAGGCCGACGATCGCGCCCTTCGCGGCGCAGTAGTGCGCGTGCAGCTCGGCGCCGCACAGCGCGAGCTCGGAGCTCGTGTTCACGATCGCCCCGCGGCCGCGGGCGGCCATCCGCGGCGCCACCTCGCGGCAGGTGTGCCAGGTGCCGCCCAGGTGCACGCGCAGCATCCGGTTCCAGTCGGCGTCGGAGATGTCGGCGAGCGGCGTCTCCGTGAGGTGGCCGGCGCAGTTCACGAGCACCTCGATCGGGCCGAGATCGGCCTCGGTCTGGGCGACCAGCCCGGCGACGGCCGCGGCATCGGCCACGTCGAGCGGCAGATCGGTGCGGGCGACCGCCATCCCAGCCGCCTCGAGGGCGTCCGCCGACGCGCCGCCGATCCCGCCCGCGGCTCCGGTGACGAGCGCCACCTTCTTACTCAACCGGGATCTCCGCGAAGCGCTTGTCGATGTCGACCCCGCGGCGGCGGTTGAGCTCGCGGGCGACGAAGTAGATGACGAACCCGGAGAGGAAGATCCCGACGTTGTAGAAGACCCCCCACCAGTACCGCGAGCCGTCGTCCAGGTTGCGCAGGCCGGCGAACGGGTCCTTCCAGAAGATCACGAGCGAGGCGATGCAGGCCGCGAGCGAGAGCGTGCTGACAACGCTCATGACCGGGAGGCCGCCGACGCGCCAGCGCACGGGCGAGGACTCGAACACCTCGGGCAGGCGGTAGGGGAAGAGGATGCCGGCGATCGAGACGAGGCAGAACCCGAGGATGAACCCGAAGATCCCGGTCAGGGTCTGGAAGATGTGCGTGTAGACGTACAGGAACAGGAACAGGATCGACCCGGCGCCCACGACCCAGATGGCGACCAGCGGGGCATGCGTGCCCTCGCTCACGTATGCCAATTGGCGCGGCATGACGCCGTCGATTGCGTATGCCACCAGGTTGCGCGAGGCATTCAGGATCTGGCCGGGCAGCCAGGTGTAGCTCCAGAACACGAACCCGCCCAGGATGATGATGCCGATCACCGTGTTGCCGCTGGCCGCCGCGGCGATCTCGCTGTAGACCGGCGTCGAGGACAGGCCCAGGCTCGAGCCGAAGTCGTTGCCGAGGCCGCTCCAGAGGGTGAATCCGACCGCGTGCATCGCCGCCCAGGTCAGGAGCATGAGCACGCCGACGGCGGCCACGGCGGCGGCCGGCATCGACCAGAGCTGCACGCGCGACGCCCGCTTCACCTCGCCGCCGATGTAGGCCGACGACTGGTTGAACACGAGCTCGAGATAGAGCCACGTCATCGGCAGGATGGTGTTGCGCAGGTTGAGCGCGCCCTGCGGCGAGCCGGCCTTGAGCGCGCCCTTCACGCTGCCCGAGCCGAACGTCGCGTTGATGCCGGAGACGACATCGCCGTGGCTCTTGGTCGCGAACACGATGATCGAGACCAGGATGCTCGCCATCGCCAGGAAGAAGAGCGTGTTCTGGAGCCGGAAGTACAGGCGCAGGCTGCGCGAGAAGATCGCGCACAAGACGACGATCAGGATCGTGCCCGCGATCACCGTGCCGGTCTTGCCGACGAGCGTGTTGCCCCAGCTCGTCAGCGTCGATGAGCCGGTCATGTCGCCGATCGTGCGCAGGAACGGGCCCAGGCCGTAGCGGGCGAAGAAGGCCGACGGGACGCCGCCGTAGATGAGCCACCACACGGTGTTGTTGAACGACGACATCATCCCGAGCGCGGGGTGCAGCGTCCGCGACACGTACACGTAGTCGCCGCCCGAACGCGGCATCGCCGCGGCGAACATCGCGAAGACGAGCGACAGCGGGATGATCAGCGCGAAGGCGATCAGCTCGTTCAGGTAGACGTTCACGCCCGGGTAGAACGGGATCGTCGTGTTGAACAGGAACGCCGCCATCAACCCGATCGAGATGAAGTTCAGGTTGTAGATGAACACGTCCAGCCAGCCGGCCTCGCGGACGAGACCGGTGGCCTGGCGCTCGAAGGCGCGCGGGGCGGCGGCGTCAGCGGCCATACACGTCCTGCTCGATGTGCACGGCCGGCACCGGCCGCGCATCGGCCTCCGCGATGACCGTGCGCGTGTGCGCGGCGATCTCGCCCAGCGGCGCGATCCAGATCCCGCCGGCCGCCCGGGCGTGCTCCACCACCCGCTCGAGCGTCGCCACCCGCGACGCCCGGCCCGACAGGAAGGGGTGGCTCGTCAGCACCATCAGGCCGCCCTCCGCCGCGAGCGCGTCCAGCTCGCCCGTCCACAGGTCGAGCACCTTCGCCGGCGACTCGATCACGGCGCCGATGTGCGGCTCGGGCAGGAAGGCGTACTGCTCCCAATCGTCGAGCATCCAGTGCACCGGCATCTCGACGAGGATGCCGCGGCCCGAGTCGAGCAGATAGGGGCGGTCGTCGTCCATCATGCTCGAGTCCCAGCTGAAGCCGAGCTCGGCCAGGAGCGCCGGGGTCGAGTTCGTGAGCTCCCACCACGGTGCCCGGAAGCCCTCGGGCCTCTGGCCGGTGATGCGTTCGAGGCTCGCGAGGGCGCGCTCAACATCTCGCCGCTGCTCGTCGTCTGAAAGGGCGTGATACGGCACGTGCGAGTATCCGTGGTGGCCGAGCTCGTGCCCGGCGGCGAGGATCGCCTCGACGGTGCCGGGGTAGCGGTCGGCGGTCAGGCCGGGGACGAAGAAGCTGCCGCGGACGCCGGTGCGCTCGAGCATGCGCAGAATCCGGGGCACGCCCACCTTCGGCCCGTAGGCCTGGTGGCTCATCGTGGTCAGGCGGGCGGCATAGGCGGGATCGACCGCCAGGATGGCCGACTCGGCATCGACGTCGAACGTGAGCGCGAGCGCGGCGCGGTGACCACCGGGCCAGGTGTACCCCCCCATGGCGGCGAGTCTCACGGATTGGTGCGCTCGTCACAAGGGTGCGACCCTGCAACGTTGTACGATCGCCGTTAGAGGTTTATCCAATGGCGATGCGCGTGAGTGAGCTGATGGCGGTGCCCTCACTCGACCTGCGGGTCGTGGTCGACGGCGACCTCGAACGGGTCATCCGCTGGGTGCACACCACCGAGCTGGCCGACCCCACCCGCTACCTGCAGGGCGGCGAGGTGATCCTGACGACGGGCGTCTGGCGCGATGCGGGCACGACCAGCACCGGCTTCGTCGCGCCGCTGCGCCAGAGCGACGTCGCCGCGCTCGGCTACGGGCTGCCCCAGCCCGACGCGGTCGTGCCCGATGACCTCGTCTCGGCGTGCGCCGCCGCCCGGCTGCCCCTGTTCGCCGTGCCGTTCGAGGTGCCGTTCATCGCCGTCTCGCGCGCGTTCGTCGATCGCGTGTACGGCCAGCGCGAGGACGCCCTGCGCGAGCGGGTGCTGCGCAACGACCGGCTCGTGCACGCCGCCGGCCACGGCGCCGGCCTGGAAGGCATCCTCGCCGTGCTCGACCCGCGCCTGCAGGCGTGGATGCTCGGCCGGGGGCGGCGCGTGATCGCGGGCAGCGCCGAGGCGGACGACGTGGCCGAGCTGTGTGCCCAGGCGACCGCGCTCGGCCAGACCGCGCCGGTGTCTGCGAACGGCTGGCTGGCGTTCCCGATCGTCGCCGTCGGCCGGACGGAGGCCCATCTCGTGGTCGCCGCGGGCAGCGCGGGCGGCCTGGCCGACGACGACCGCGCCGCCGTCGACCAGACGCTGCCGTTCCTCGGCCTCGAGCTCGCCCGGGTGCAGGCGCTGCGCGAGAACGAGCGCCGGCTCGCGGCCGAGCTCGTCGACCTGATCATGGCGGGCCCCGCTCAGCAGCAGGCGACGGCGGTGCGCCTGGAGACCTTCGGCCTCAACGCGACCGCGCCGCTGACGGCGATCGTGTGCGAGTCGGAGGATCCCGACATCGGCCTTGACCGGCTCGAGCGCGCGCTGGCCGACGCCGGAGTGCGGGCGGTCGCCGCCGTGAAGACGCGGGAGCTCGTCGCGGTCGCCGGCTGGCCCGGCGACGAGGTCGGCCTGGCGGCGCTGGCCGCGGCGATGCACGAGCGCATGGAGGAGCCGATCGGCGTCGGCGGCCTGGCGGCCGACGCCTCCGGCCTGCGCACGGCCGTCGTCGAGGCCCGCCACGCCTGCCGCTTCGCCCGCCTCCGGCGCGACGCGGGGTGGGCGACCCACAACCAGGTGGGCTCGCACTCGCTCCTGCTGGCGCTCCAGGACGAGGAGGTGCTGGCGGCGTTCCGGCGAGCGCTGCTGCGGCCGCTCGAGGAGCACGACGCCCGCCGCCGCTCACGGCTGGTCGACACGCTCGACCGGTTCCTCTCGTCCGGCTGCCGCTGGCAGGAGACGGCCACCGCGCTGCACGTGCACGTGAACACCCTGCGCCACCGGCTCGACCGGGTCGAGCAGCTCACGGGCCGCGACCTCTCCTCGATGGAGGACCGGGTCGACCTCTACATCGCGCTTCGCTCCCGCCCGTAGCGCTGCGTGAATACCGGTGCCTGGCACCGGTATTCACTAGCCGACCTCTTCGGGCTCCTCGTACCAGCGCACCTTGTCGCCCACGCGGTTGCGCATCTTCCAGCGTGTCGACTTGGGCTCGGACTCGATCGCGTCCCACAGCTGCTCCAGGCGCGGTGCGGCCACGGCGCGGACGTCCGAGGCGACGCCGTCGCCGCCCAGCGCCTGACGGGTGCGCTCGGTGTTCATCTTGGTCGTGCGCCACAGGCCCCAGTCGGCGGCGCAGAGCTGGGCGACGCGGCTGGCGTTGATGACGCCGTCGTCGCCCGCGCCGACCTCGTGGTGGAAGAGCATCGTGACGATGTCGGACTGATCCTTCGCGTTCAGCTCGACGATCTGCATCTTGGTCAGCACGAGCTCGGCCAGCGGCACGGCGGTCGGGTGCAGGTCGATCCGCTCGGTGATCGGGATGGCGTGGCACATCTCGAACGCCCCGACGAAGACGTCCACCTGGCGCTGGTGGGGGACGTCGTAGTAGAGCAGGCGGCGATGGCCGTTGGTCGTGTTGAACACGCGGTCCGCCTCGTAGCCCTGCCCGATCATGAACGCCGTCACGGCCCGGCTCTTGCCCTTGAGGGTGACGAGGTCGATGTCCTTGTACTCGCGTGTGATTACCGGCGCGGTGCCCGCGGGCAGGTGCGCCCGCACCGCCAGCCCTCCGACGAGCCGCACCGGCACATCGGCAGACACCGCAGCCCCCAGGAGGCGCTCGGCCTCGGCGACGATGTCGGCGTTCGGGGCGGTGTCGGACACGGTGGTGGCGGACAGGGTACACTCGCTCGCCATGAGGATGCAGGCTGCGGTGCTCGAGGAGTTCGGCGCGCCGCTCGTCGTCCAGGACGTCGACCTTGCCGGCCCTCGCGCGGGTGAGGTGCTGGTGCGGCTGGAGGCGTGCGGTGTGTGCCACACCGATCTGTACACCGCGTCGGGCGCCGACCCGTCCGGATACTCCCCGACTGTGCTCGGCCACGAGGGCGCAGGCGTCGTCGAGCGCGTCGGCGAGGGCGTCGCGATGGTGCAGCCGGGCGACCACGTCGTCACGCTTTTCTCGCCCCAATGCGGTGAGTGCATCCACTGTCTCAGCCCGCGGACGAACCTGTGCCTGGCGATCCGCGACATGCAGGGGCAGGGCTATCTGCCCGACGGCACGACGCGGCTCTCGCGGGACGGCGAGCCCATCCGCCACTTCATGGGCACCTCGACCTTCGCCGAGTACACGGTGATGCCGGAGATCGCGCTTGCGAAGATCAACCCGGGGGCGCCGCTCGACCGCGCCTGCCTGTTTGCGTGCGGCCTCTCGACCGGGCTCGGCGCCGCCATGAACACGGCCGCCGTCCAGCCGGGGTCGACCTGCGTGGTGTTCGGCGCGGGCATGGTCGGCCTGGGCGCCGTGGCGGGGTGCCGGCTGCAGGGGGCCGAGCGGATCGTGTGCGTCGACATGTCCGCCGATCGCCTGGAGCTCGCCCGCGGCCAGGGGGCGACCGACGTCATGATCGGCGGCCCCGAGACGGTCGCGGCGATCCAGGAGATGACCGGCGGCTTCGGGGCCGACTACACGTTCGAGGCCACCGGCAACGTGGCCGTGATGCGCCAGGCCGTCGAGGCGGCCCGGATGGGCTGGGGTCTTGCGACCGTGGCGGGCGTGGCCGGCAAGGGCGAGACGCTCGATATCGTCCCCCGCCTGCTGATCACGGGCCGGCGCGTGGCCGGCTCGTCGTTCGGCGGGGTCAAGGGCCGCGTCGGCGTGCCCGCCCTGATCGAGCGTTGGCTCGCAGGCGACATCGACGTCGACCCGTTTGTCTCGCACCACCTGAAGCTCGCCGACGTCAACCGCGGCTTCGAGCTCATGGAGGCCCAGGACGGTATCCGCAGCGTGATCCACTTCTCCTAGCCCGGCGTGGACGCGTTCATCTGCGTCACCTGCGGCACCCAGTACCCGCCTGCAGCCGCGCCCCCGGCCGGCTGCCCGATCTGCCTGGACGAGCGCCAGTACGTGGGCCACGCCGGCCAGGGCTGGACGACGATGGCGGCGCTCGCCGCCGACCACAGAAACCGGGTCGAGGAGGTCGAGCCCGGCCTGGTCGGGATCGGCACCGAGCCGGCGTTTGCGATCGGCCAGCGCGCGCTCGTCGTCGGCGGCCTCATGTGGGACTGCGTCAGCCTGGTCGACGCCGAGGCGGCGCGCGCGGCCGGCGGCGTGCACACGATCGCGATCTCGCACCCGCATTACTACTCCGGCATGGTCGCCTGGGCCGAGGAGCTCGACGCGCGCGTGCTCCTGCACGAGGCCGACCGCCGCTGGGTGATGCGACCGGGCCCGCGGGTCGAGTTCTGGTCGGGCGAGCGCGTCACGGTCGGCGACGGCCTCGAGCTGCACCGGCTCGGCGGCCACTTCGACGGCGGGACGGTGTGCCTGTGGCGGGACGGCGCCGAGGGCCGCGGCGCGCTGCTCTCGGGCGACATCGTCCAGGTGGTCGCCGACCGCGCGTGGGTGAGCTTCATGTACAGCTACCCCAACCTGATCCCGCTTCCGGCCGCCGAGGTCCGGCGCATGCGCGCGATCCTGCAGACGCTCGACTTCGACCGGGTGTACGGCGCCTGGTGGGACGCGATCGTGCCCGAGGACGGCCGGGCGAAGGTGCTGCGCTCGGCCGACCGCTACATCGCCGCGCTCGGCGAGGCCTAGATGATTGATTCCACGCCCCCGCGCGCCTGGACGTGCGTCGGTCGTAGGTCAGCGGGGCGCGGTGGGGCTGCGGCTGCGAACCGTCGCCTCGCGACGTCCTCGGTCGCGCCCATACTTCATCCAGTATGAACGCTCCCTGCGTCCTTGCGAGGCTCGGTTCTCGCCGCCCAGGACATCACGGCGGCGTGGAATCAATCATCTAGCCGCGCGTCTCGGCGAGCACGCCGAGCGTCATCGCGATCGCCCCGATGCCGAGCGGGACGAGGCTCAGGTTCTCGCTCATGACCTCGAACACCGCCCCCAGCGGGAACGCGATCAGGACCGCCGCCACATAGGCGAGGATGGCGATGCCGAAGAACAGGGGAGCGGTACTGGCCGCGCGCATTGCGGCCGTATCCTAACCCACGCTAGCGCTTGAACCGGCGCCGCCAGCCGCCCTGCTCGGGCTTGTCGGCGTCGGCGAGCAGGCGCAGGCGGGCGACGTCGAACGCGGGTGCGGCCGGCTGGGCCGGGTGCGGCTCGCCGGAGGTGAGCCGCTCGACGCGGGCGCGGTTGGCCGAGTCGATGTCGATGAAGCTGCAGCCGACGATCGTGCGCCCGGCGGCGCCGGAATCGCGCACCGACGTCACCCGCACCTCGGCGTCGACCTGCTCCGCGAAGAAGCGGCCGTGGAACATCAGCCGGTCGGACGGGCGCAGCACACGGTTGGTGGCGAATGCGACCCCGTCGATCGAGAGATCGACCATCGTGCCGTCGACGCGATCGCCGTCGACGACGTGCTGGCAGTTGACGGCCGCGAGCCAGGCGATGCCGCCGGCGGGGATACGGGGGTTGCGGCGGCGGCTGTCATCGGCGGAAACCTCTTCGGCGCGCACGCGGGCACGGGCGAGATCGTGGCTGTAGAACTCGGCCTCGTCGACCACAAGGGCGACGACCCACGGCTCGCCGTCGGCCGCGATCAGGCGGCCGCGCAGGCGCATCCCACTCGCGATCTGCAGCCGGGGTGCGGTCACCCAGGCGGTGTCGCCGGCCATTCCCGACGGCTGCACGGTGACCGTGCCGCCGTCGTCGTTCTCGAGCTCGGTGTCGAGCCCGGAGAACAGCATCGAGATCGCCTGCTGACGTGAGAGCGATGGCATTCTGGAACACCTCATCGGCGCGATCCGCGCCGGACCTGAGCCCCGATCTGACAGGCCCTGCCTGCGCGGGCGTCCGGGAGGGCATCTACACTGCGCGCTTGCTTCGGCCGGCAGGGGCAGTCAACACGCCGGAGCAGCATGACGCACTCGCCGGCGGCACCGAAGCCGAACGGCGATGCGACGCGGGCGCCCATGCCCCGGGCGGCCGCCTGCCAGGTTGGACAAGAGGGCGTCCAGCCGGCAGCGCTTCTGCTGTCGAGTAAGGAGGGAAGCCCTGAAGAAGGCACTTACCGCCGTGACGGTGCTCGCGGCACTGACTATCACAGCACCGAGCGTGTCCGCCGCCGAACCGCCGGGATTCATCCCATGGTGGCAGGCACCGCACCCCAAGCTCGTCCACAAGCTGCGCCAGGACATCCGCCTCCGGCGCGATCGCGCGGTCGAACGGGCCTGGAAGCTGGGAATCATCCTCACTCCGCACGATCGTGAGCGGCTGACGGTCGACATCCCGACGCTGCGCGCGATGGACGCACGCTGGCACCTGCGCGCCCACGCCTACCGGCTCGAGCTGCGCCGGCGCGCGCCGGTGTATGCGGCGCTTGCGTGCATCCACAGCTACGAGGGCCCGTGGTGGGCGTACTCGGCCGCCGGCCCGTACTACGGCGGCTACCAGATGGATCCGTCGTTCGAGGCGCACTACGGCGCCGACTACCTGGCGATCTGGGGCGACGCGTCGAGCTGGCCCGCGCCGATGCAGACCGCGGCGGCCTACCGGGCGACGCTCGAGGTGGGCTACTCGCCGTGGCCGACGTCGGCGGCCGCCTGCGGCCTCTAGGTCTCGGCCGGGGCGCGGGCGGCTTCACGTCCGCGCCCCGGCGGTTCCCATTTGAGGGCGTAGTGAATTCTCACTAACCTGCAGGGCATGGTCATGGAATGCACCCGCCTGACGGCGGACGCCCGCCGCAGGCTGATCCTGACGGCCGCCCGGCACGAGTTCGCCACACGCGGATATCGGGGTGCCCGCACGGCCGCGATCGCCACCGGAGCGGGCTGCTCCGAGCCGATGCTCTACAAGCACTTTCCCTCCAAGCAGGCGCTCTTCGCCGCCGTGCTCACCGACGCGACCGACGCGATGAAGACCATGGTCGACGGGGTCATGACCGCCTCATCCGGTCCGCTTCGGGGGATGCTGGCCGTGGCCGAGCGGGCCGCGAGCGACCCGCTCATCATCGAGACGATCCGGCTGCGCACCCTGGCCGCGGCGCTCGTCGACAACCCCGAGGTGTGCGCCGCCCTGACCGCCAGCCTGAACGAGGTGCTGCAGCGGATGACGGCGAACATCGCCGCCGGCCAGGCCGCCGGCGAGGTGCGGGCCGACATCGACCCCCGCATGGCGGCCTGGATCCTGTACGGCTACACGCTCGCCGGCGGCCACGCGCACGCCGTCCACGGCACCCCCGCCCTGCTCGAATTCGTCACGGTGGCAGAGACGCTCGGCCGCCTGTTTCGCGCACCACCAGTCCCCGAGGAGACGCTGTGACCCACGATCACCCCAACCACAAGTGGTGGACGCTGTTCGCCATGTGCTTCGCCCTGTTCATGATCATGCTCGACAACACGATCGTGAACGTGGCGCTGCCGTCGATCCAGCACCAGCTGAAGCCGACGCCGGAGAACCTGGAGTGGACGGTCAACGCCTACGTGCTCGTGTTCGCGACCCTGATCCTGCTCGGCGGCAAGCTGGGCGACCGGTTCGGGCGCAAGCGCATCTTCATGGTCGGCCTGGTGATCTTCACGCTCTCGTCGGCGGCGTGCGCGCTCGCGCAGACCGACACCCAGCTGATCGGCTTCCGCGCCGTGCAGGGCGTCGGCGGCGCGCTTCTGAACCCGCTGTCGCTGTCGATCCTGGTGGCGGCGTTCCCGCGCAAGCAGCTCCCGCAGGCGATCGGGATCTGGGCCGGCATCTCCGGCCTCGGCCTGGCGATCGGCCCGCTTCTGGGCGGCTTCCTCACGCAGCACTTCTCGTGGTCGGCCGTGTTCTGGGTGAACGTCCCGATCGGCATCGTGGCGATGGGCGTCACCGCCTGGGCCGTGATCGAGTCGCGCGACCCGAGCGCCCATTCGCTCGACGTCGTGGGCACGGTGCTCATCAGCGCCGGCCTGTTCTCGCTCACGTGGGGCCTGATCCAGACCGCGAGCCACAGCTGGCTCGGCGGCCTACACGCTGTTCTTCCTGGCCGCCGCGGCGGTGCTCGTGGCGCTCTTCATCGTCTGGGAGAGCCGGATCAAGGAGCCGATGATCCCGCTCGGGTTCTTCCGCATCCGCGCGTTCTCGGTGTCGAGCATCGTCGTGGCGCTCGTCGGGCTCGCGCTCTTCGGCGTCATCTACTTCCTCACCCTGTACTTCCAGAACGTGCGCGGCTACGACCCGATCCAGGCCGGTCTGCGCACGCTCCCGACCACGATGATGATCCTGTTCGTCGCGCCGATCGGCGGGCGGCTGTCGGGGCGGGTGGGGCCGCGCTGGCTGATGACGGTGGGGATGTTCGCGGCGTCGATCGGGCTCTTCGGGCTCTCGTTCGTCAGCGTGGACTCGTCCTACAACGCGATCTGGCCCTTCCAGATGCTGATGGGCGCGGGCATGGCGCTGACGATGCCCGCGGTCTCGGCCACGGGCATGGCGGCGGTCGAGCGCACGAAGGCCGGCATCGCCTCGGGCGTGATCAACGCCTCCCGCCAGGTCGGCGGCGCGCTCGGCATCGCGGTGCTCGGCGGCATCGGGACGACGCTCGCGGCCAACTCGTGGTCGGCCAGCATCGCCGGCCTGCCGCCGGTGCTGCACGCCCAGGCGGAGAAGCTGGTGCCGCTGGTGCAGGGCGGTCAGGGCGCGAAGATCCTGGCGATCACCCACAGTCCCAAGGCGCAGAGCGACGCGCTCGAGGCGTTCGTGCACGGCGTTGACCGTGCGCTGCTCACCGGTGCGGGGCTGACGTTCGCGGCCGCGCTCGTGGCGATGTTCGGTCTGCGCAACATGCGCACGCGCCCGGCCGAGATCGCCGAGACGCCCCCGGGCGAGCCGGCGGCCGAGGCTCCGCCGGCTGTGGTGGAGATGTAGGTGGCCGAGGCCGACGGCGGCCCGGGGGCCGCGCTCGACCACGTCCAGCTGGCGATGCCGGAGGGCGGCGAGGCCGCGGCGCGGCGGTTCTACGGCGGGCTCCTGGGCCTGGCCGAGGTGGCCAAGCCCGAGCCGCTGCGGGCGAGCGGCGGAGTGTGGTTCGAGCCGGGCCTGCACCTCGGCATCGAGGACGGCTTCCGACCGGCGCTCAAGGCCCACCCGGCGCTGCGCATGGCGGATCTGGACGCCGCCGCCGATCGGCTCGCAGCCGCCGGCGCCGATGTCGAGTGGGACGAGCGCTGGCCGGGCGTGCGCCGCCTCTACACGCACGACCCGTTCGGCAACCGGCTGGAGCTGCTAGCCCCACCAACCGGCCGCACCCGCCGCCGGCGCCCCTGAATACCCGGTGCCAGGCACCGGCTATTCACGCTAGGGGGCGCGGCGCTCGTTCGCGACGAATTCCGAGTGCGTGATCGGCATCTTGTCGGCGAACAACTCCTCGACCGCTGCCGCGTAGCGGCGGATCTCACGCTGGGCGGTGACCGCGTTTCGCAGCGACAGGAAGTTCATCAGGCTGCGGGCGTTCACCGTCCAGTAGAACTGGGTGTAGATCGCCACCGGCAGCACGTTTCGCGCCACCTCCTTGGCGACTCCGCGCTCGAGCAGGTCGGCGTAGGCCGCGTACGCCTGCTCGTAGACGGCGATCTGCGTCTCGCGCGTGTGGTCGGCGAGCTCCTGGTCGACCGGGTCGAAGCTGTAGGACCCCGGCTTGCCCACCTGGGTGCGCACGTCCTGCGGCTCGGGCACGTAGAACTCGGGGTCGAGCTGCGAGTAGCGGGCGCTCCACTCGTTGAAGGAGCCCATCCGGTGCCGGGCCCACTCGCGCATCACGAAGATCGGCAGCTTGACGTGGAACCGGAACGCGTTGTGCTCGAACGGCGTGCCGTGGCGCTCGCGCATCAGGAACCGGATCAGGCCCTGGTCGCGCTCGCCGACCTGCTCCGACCGCTGGGCGAACGACACGCGGGCCGCGTTCACCACGGACAGGTCGTCGGCCATGCAGCCGTCGAGGCGGACGAACCCGTGATCCAGCACGGGGATCGCGCCCGGCCCGTGCTCCTCGCTGCCTCGTTTTCTCGCGTCGACCACGTCGGTGCTCATCTTCGTCCATCGTACTGCGGCGGGCGGCTGTGGTAGGAGTGTGCGATGCCTCGCGCCGCTGTCTGCCGCCGCTTCGCCGAGCCGCTCTCGGTGGAGCAGATGACGCTCGATCCGCCCGGCCCCGACGAGGTGCGGATTCGGATGACCGCGTGCGCGATCTGCCACAGCGACGTGGCCTACGCGAGCGGGGACTGGGGCGGAGCGCTTCCGGCGGTGTTCGGGCACGAGGCCTGCGGCGTCGTCGTCGAGGCGGGGCCCGGGGTCGTAGCGCCGAGCCTCGGTGACCGTGTCGTCGTCGGCCTCGTGCGCAGCTGCGGGCGCTGCGCCCGCTGCCGAGAGTGCGCGCCCGCGCTGTGCGACGCTCGCTTCCGGCTCGACGACGCCTCGCCGATCGTGCTCGCCGGCGGCGAGCGCGCCGTCCAGGGGATGCGCTGTGGCGCGTTTGCCGATGAGGTCGTGGTGCACGCGTCGCAGGCGGTGGCGATCCCGGACGGCGTCCCGGACACGAGCGCCTGCCTGATCGCCTGCGCCGTCATGACCGGGATGGGCGCGGCGGCCCGCGACGCGCGCGTGCGGCCGGGCGAGACCGTGGTCGTGATCGGCGCCGGCGGCGTCGGCCTGAACGCGATCCAGGGCGCCGCCCTGGAAGGCGCCCGCCGCGTGATCGCCGTCGACGTCTCGCCGGCCAAGCTCGCGGCCGCCGCAAGGCTCGGCGCGACCGCGACCGTCGACGCATCCATGCCCGACACGGTCGAGCGCGTCCGCGCCGAGACGGCCGGCGCTGGGGCCGACAGCGTGATCGTCACCGCCGGGGCCGCGAGCGCAGTCGACCAGGGCCTTCACTGCCTGCGCCGCGGCGGCACGCTCGTCTGCGTCGGCATGCCCGCGAACGGCCGGCCGGCGCAGTTCGACGCCGGCGCCCTCGCACACGACGGCAAGCGCATCCTGGGCAGCAAGCTGGGATCGGCCCGGCCCGCCGTCGACATCCCCCGCATCGCCGCCCTCTACCTGGACGGACGGCTGAGGCTCGACGAGCTGGTCACCGCGGTCTACCCGCTCGAGCGGATCAACGAGGCGATCGCGTCCATGCGCCGCGGCGAGGCCATCCGAAACGTGATCGTGCCGTGAGCGACGACGGCGACCGGATCGCGAGCGTCGAGAGCTTCACCGACGAGTGGGTCGGGTTCGTGCGCGTCCGCACCCGCGACGGCGCGGAGGGCTGGGGCCAGGTCTCGCCCTACAACGCCGACATCACCGCGGAAGTGCTGCACCGGCAGGTCGCCCCGCACGTACTCGGCGCCGACCCGGCCGACGCCGCGGCGCTCGGCGACCGCGTGCTCGAGGCCGAGCACAAGTACCCGGGCTCCTACGTCTGCCGCGCGCTGGCCGGCGTCGACACCGCCCTGTGGGATCTGCGCGCCCGCCGCGCGGGCGTGCCGGTGTGCACCCTCGCGGGCGGCGCCCCGCGCGACCTCGATGCGTACGCGTCGAGCATGCGCCGCGACATCGCGCCGGCCGACGAGGCGCAGCGGCTGGCGCGGCTGCGCGCCGAGCACGGCTACGGCGCGTTCAAGTTCCGGGTCGGCAGCGAGTGCGGCCACGACCGCGACGAGTGGCCCGGGCGCACGGAGGAGATCGTGCCGGCGATCCGGCGCGCGCTGGGCGACGACGCCCGGCTGCTCGTCGACGCCAACAGCTGCTACACGCCGGCCCGTGCGATTGCGGTCGGCCGGCTGCTCGAGGCCCACGGCGTCGAGCACTTCGAAGAGCCGTGCCCGTACTGGCAGCTCGAGTGGACGGCCGAGGTGACGGCGGCGCTCGACCTGAACGTGGCCGGCGGCGAGCAGGACTGCTTCTTGTGGCAGTGGCGGCGGATGGTGGCGCTGCGGGCGGTCGACGTCGTCCAGCCAGACGTCTGCTACGTCGGCGGCTTCACCCGCGCCCTCGCCGTCGCCCGCATGGCCGCCGAGGCGGGCCTGCCCTGCGTCCCCCACTCGGCCAACCTGTCGCTCGTGACGACCTTCGCCCAGCACCTGCTGTGCGCGATCGGAAACGCCGGGCCCTACCTCGAGCTGTCGATCGAGGGGCCCGAGTACTACCCCTGGCAGTACGACCTGTACGACCCTCCGCTCGCGATCCGCGAGGGGCGGCTGGCGGCCCCCGCCGGGCCGGGCTGGGGCGTCGAGGTGAATCCGCGCTGGCTGGCCGCGGCGACCCGCCGTGAGACGAGGATCGTCTAAGGGCGCAGCAGGCGGCCGCCGTCGACGACGACGTTCGAGCCCGTGAGGAAGTCCGACTCGACGCAGAAGCGCACCGCGCGGCACACGTCGGCCGGCTCGCCGATCGTGCCGAGCACCGTCTCCTCGGTCGCGCCACGCTCGCCGCCGGGCAGGAGCACCGGCCCGGGGGCGACCCCGCAGACGCGCACGCCGTCGCGGCCCCATGCGAGCGCGAGGCTCTTGACGAGGTGGATTTGGGCGGCCTTCGCAGCGCCGTGAGGCCCAAATAACGGCCACGGCTGCAGCCCCGCCACGTCGGTGATCGCGACGATCACGCCGCCGCCGGCGGCGGCCATGTGCCGGTGGGCCGCCTGCGCCGCGAACATGAACCCCTTCGCGGTCGAGTCGAGGGCGGCGTCCCAGAGCTGCTCGGACACATCGGCCGCAGCCACGGGCTCGAAGCCTGCGGAGGGGCAGTAGACGACCACGTCGAGCCCCCCCAGCTCGGCGACGGCCGAGTCGACGAGCGCCGCCATCTGCGCCGGGCTCCCGGCCTCGGCCGCGAACGTGGCGCTGCGCACCCCGAGCGCGGTGATCTCTGCCCGGGTCGCCTCGGCCGCGTGGGCGCTCGACCGGTAGCTGATCACGACGTCCGCCCGGCCGGCCGCGAGGTCGAGCGCAACCGCCTTGCCCAGGCGATGTGCCCCCCCGACGACGAGGCTGCGGCTGCCGTCGACGGCGGGCATGGGGGGATATGCTAGCTAGCGGGTATTCAGAGAGCGAAAACGACTCCGGAAGGGAGAACCGCATGGCCTATGAGGTTCCCGATCTGCCGTACGCGTACGACGCGCTCGAGCCGCACATCGACGAGCAGACGATGCGCATCCACCACGACAAGCACCACCAGGCGTACGTCGACAAGGCCAACGCCGCCCTGGAAGGCACCGAGTGGGCGGACCGGCCCGTCGAGGACGTGCTGGCCAACCTGTCGTCGCTACCGGCCGACAAGCAGGGCCCGGTGCGCAACAACGCCGGCGGCCACGCCAACCACTCCCTGTTCTGGACCGTGCTCGGCCCGAACGGCGGGGGCACGCCGAGCGGCGATCTGGCCGGCGCCATCGACGCCGCCTTCGGCGGCTTCGACGCGCTCAAGCAGCAGATGACCGACGCGGGCGTCAACCGCTTCGGCTCGGGCTGGTCGTGGCTGGTCGTCGCAGACGGCGCGCTCAAGGTGACGAGCACCGCCAACCAGGACTCGCCGATCTCGGACGGGCAGACGCCCATCCTGGGCATCGACGTCTGGGAGCACGCCTACTACCTGAAGTACCAGAACCGGCGGCCCGACTACCTGGCCGCGATCTTCAACGCGATCGACTGGTCGGCCGTCGCCGAGCGCTACACGGCGGCACGCTCGGCCCACGCCACCGCGTAAGCCGAGACGAGACGTGCGGGTGGGCCGGCACCGGCCCACCCGCGTTCGTCATACTTGAGCGCTCGTGGCGACAGTCGTCTTCTTCCCCGAGGGGGCGTTCGGCCCCACCAACAACTGCGTCGGCATCGGCGACGTGCTGCGCGAGCGCGGCCACCGGGTGGTGTTCATCGTCGAGGAGTCGTTCGCGGGCACCCTGGAGGCGCGCGGGTTCGAGGAGCGGCTGATGCGGCTCGGCCCCAAGCCCGAGGTCGAGGAGGCGCCGGGGCAGTTCTGGAAGGACTTCATCCGCGACACGGCGCCCGTCTTCCGCACGCCGACGATCGAGCAGCTGGCCGGGTTCATCCAGCCCACCTGGCAGGCGCTCCTGGACGGCGCCCGCTATGTCAACCCGCGCCTCGAGGAGATCATCGCCGACCTGCGGCCCGACGTGATCTGCGAGGACAACGTGTGCGCCTTCCCCGCGCTCCCGGCCAGCGGCCGGCCCTGGGTGCGGATCGTCTCCTGCAACCCGCTCGAGGTGCCCGACCCCGCCATCCCGCCGGTCTTCTCGGGCTATGCGGCGGCGGATGACTCCGGCTGGGCCGAGTTCCGGGCCGAGTACGACCGCACCCACCGGGCCATGTGGGCCGACTTCGACGCGTTCAGCCAGGCCGCGGGCGCCCCGCCGCTGCCCGACCTGGAGTTCATGTACACGTCGCCGCACCTGAACCTGTACGTGTATCCGGCCGAGGCCGACTACCCCCGTTCGCAGCCGCTCGGGCCGACGTGGCACCGGCTCGAGTCCTGCGTGCGCTCCTCCGAGGCGGCGTTCGCGATCCCGGAGGGGCTGCGGGAGGGCGAGGGCGGCCTGGTCTACCTGTCGCTCGGCTCGCTGGGATCGGCGGACGTCGACCTGATGCGCCGGCTCGTCGACGTGCTCGGCCGCACGCCGCACCGCTTCATCGTCTCGAAGGGGCCGCAGCACGACCAGTACGAGCTCGCGCCGAACATGTGGGGCGAGGAGTTCGTGCCGCAGCCGTCGGTGCTGCCGCTGGTCGACCTCGTCATCACCCACGGCGGCAACAACACCACGACGGAGTGCTTCCACTTCGGCAAGCCGATGATCGCTCTGCCGCTCTTCTGGGATCAGTACGACAACGCCCAGCGGGTGCACGAGACCGGGTTCGGCGTGCGCCTTGCCACGTACGAGTTCGACGAGGCCGACCTTGCCGCGGCGATCGACGGGCTGCTGGCCGACGCCGACCTGCGCAGGCGGATGGCGGCGGTCGCGGCGCGCCTGCAGGCGGCCCCCGGGACGGTGCGCGCGGCGGATCTCATCGAGCGTGTCGCTGCCGACGCCTGAGCGGCTCGCGGCCGCGCGCTGGTTCGGCGGCAAGGCGGGCGCGATCGGGACGGTGCAGGTGGAGGATCGGCTCGAGCTGCCCAGCGGCGCGGCCCTCTCGATCCTGCTCGTCGACGGCACCGACCGCTACGTCTGGAGCGAGGGCGCGGTCGCCTCGGCGCTCCTCCAACCGGGGTCAGACCCCGAACGCGGGCGGTGGCAGTTCCGTGGCGATCGTGTGACACCCGCTCCGGCGGCGCGAGCGCCCGATCGGCCTCGACCAGTCGAACACCTCCTACGTCGTCGACGAGCGGCTGGTCGTGAAGCTCTACCGCCGCATCTGGCCGGGCGTGCACCCCGAGGTCGAGCTCGGCCGCTACCTCACCCAGACCGCGAGGCTCGACTGCGTCCCGGCGTTCGCCGGCTCGCTGCACTGGGGCGACCACGCGGTGGCGCTCGTGCAGGAGTACGTGCCCGGGCGCCGACGGATGGGCGTGGTGCGCCGACGCGGCCCGGGCGGGCGACGTGGCCGACATCGCCCGTCTGGGCGCCGAGAGCGCCCGCCTGCACGCGGCGCTCGCCGCCCACGGCTCGACCCCGGCGGCCGCCGCCGACCTGCGCGGGTGGCGGACGGCGGCCGAGGACCAGCTCGACCGCGCGATCGCCTGCGTGCCCCCCGACGTGGCCGCCGAGCTGACCGCGTTTCGGCCGCGGATCGCCGCCGAGCTCGCGGCGCTCGAGTCGCCCGCCGGGCCGGTCGCGCTCCAGCGCCTGCACGGCGACTACCACATCGGCCAGGTGCTGCGGACGGCCGCCGGGCGGCTGGTGGTCGTCGACCTCGAGGGCGAGCCGACGAAGCCCGTGGCCGAGCGCTCCCGCCCCGGCCCGGCGCTGCGCGACGTGGCGGCGATGCTGCGCTCGTTCGACCACCTCGGCCGCCACGTCGAACGCGATCTGTGGCCCGGCCATATCGGCGAGATCGAGGCGTGGATCGTCCGCGCGCGGGCCGCGTTTCTGGGCGCCTACGGGCCGGTCGACGAGGCCCTGCTGCGCGCGCTCGAGGTCGAGAAGGAGTGCTACGAGTTCACCTACGCCGCCGCCTTCCTGCCCGAGTGGATGTACGCGCCGGTGGGCGGGATGCGCTGGCTGATGGAGGCGCATGGCTGACCTGCACCCCGACCGGTTCCTCGCCGACGTCCTCGATCAGCCGCGCGTGCTCGCCGGGCCGGCGGTCGCGCTGGACGCGGTGGAGCCGCTCGCCCGGCGGGCGCGGCGGGTGCTCTTCCTGGGCATGGGCAGCTCCCGGCTTCGCCGCCCTCGACGCGGCGGCGCTCCTGCGCTCACACGGAGTGGATGCACACGCCGAGCTCGCCTCGACGGGCCGGCCGCAGCCGCCTGCGGCAGACACGCTCGTCGCTGGCGATCTCCGCCTCGGGCGGATCCGCCGAGACGGTCACCGCGATGCGCCGCCACCTCGGCACGAGCATGGTCGCCGGGGTCACGAGCCGTCCGCAGGCGGCCATCGGGCAGGAGGCCGATGTGTGCCTGCCGATCGCGGCCGACGGGCCGAGCGGCGTCGCGTGCGCGAGCTACCGCTCCACCGCGGCGCTCCTGCGGCGCGTGTGCGGCCTGATGCTCGGCGAGACGCTCCCGCGTTCGAGCGCGCGGCTGCGACCTCGGCGGCGGTCATGGAGAGCCGCGAGGCGTGGCTGCCGCGGGCGGTCGAGCTGCTCGCGGGCGGCGCGATCCATGTGCTCGCCCCGGCGGAGCGGATCGGCAGCGCCGAGCAGTCGGCGCTGATGCTGCGCGAGGTGGCGCGCGTGCCGGCGTATGCCTGCGAGACGGGCGACTGGTCGCACGTCGACGTCTACCTCACGAAGCGGCCGGCCTACCGGGCACTGCTCCTGCCCGGCTCGGCCTACGAGCCGAGGTGATGGAGTGGGCGGCAATGCGCAGCTTCCCCGTCGTCGTGGCGGGCGGGAGCCTGCCCGGCTCCGCACTCGACATCGACCTGCCGGCCGGCGATGACCCCGTCGTCCGCCCACTGATCGAGACGCACGTCGCCGAGCTCGTCGCCGCCGCGCTCTGGGCGCGCGACCCGATCTCCGCTAGGTGAGCGGCGTGCCGGTGACCCCGACGAGCTGGGGTGTGTACCGCAGCCACAGGCCGGGAACGGCTCGCCCGACGCCGGCGCCGGCAGCGCATTCGGGCTCGGCCGTATCGGTCGTCACCGTGCGGTAGCCGCCGGGGGCGAGCTGTGCGCCCCACTGCTGACGTGAGTCGTCCTGGGCCAGGCCGCCGCGCAGCGAGTAGGTGTCGAGCTCGTGCAGGGTGAAGCAGGCGAGCACCTTGCCGCCCGGCAGGGCCAGCCCGAACACGCCGTCGGCACCCGGGCGCACGACGCCGCGGGCACGGACGGTGGCGCCGTAATTCGTGTGCGATGTGCGGTGCGCGTGGGTGTTGCCCCACCAGGCCTCGCGCAGCGCGATGTGCACCATCCTGGCAGCGGCGTGCGCGGACACGGCGGCGGTGGCGCCGGCCCTCGACGCCAAGGCCGCTCAGCGGCGGCCGGGGCTTGTAGCCGCCGAGGGTGACGTGGGCAATCTTCCAGGTGCCCGCGGCGCGCGTGATCGCGAGCACGTACCAGGGATGGTCGCCGACGCTCGTGTTGGTCGTGCGCACCTGGGCGAAGAACGTGCCGGCAGGGGATGTGCGCGGGATCTCGGGCAGGATGGCGACGATCGTGTGCTCGTCCTTCTGCGGCTGGCAGCCGCAGCGGACGCCCTCGACGTAGGCCCGGTCCTCGGCGACCGCCGCGCCCGTCTCGACCGGTCGGAGCAGGCCGGCGGCGAGCGAGGCAAGCGCCGTCTCACGCCCCAGCCAGAGCCGCGTGACGATCGTGCGGGCCGCGGCCGGGGTGAGCGTGCCGGCGGATCCGCTCGCGGGCGCCGTCGCCGTGGACGCGCCCGTGTGGGCGGGCGCCGGTGCGGGCGACGAGCTGGACTGTCCGCATGCGGCAGCGGTCACGGCCAGGGCTGCCAGGAGCGTGACGAGACCAGCGGAGCGCATGCCACCGTTATCGGCGGCGCGCCCACGGAGGTGAATACCGGTGCCTGGCACCGGTATTCACCTTCAGCGGGCTTCGAGCCAGTCGCGCGCGGTGGTGTGGTGCGAGGTGCCGCCGTCGCGCCGCTCCAGGTCGGCCCGCAGCTCGGACACCTTACCGTGGCGCTCGGCCAGCACGTCGTGGTTGTGGATCGTCTCGTGGTTCACCTGGCGGGCGAGCAGGAAGCAGCCGTCGGAGAGGTCGTCGTAGCGCTCGAACGCGCCGGCGACCATCAGCCGCACCGAGTCCTCCACGAACCGCGGGTGCAGGTGGGCCTGCTCGACCACGTGCAGCTCGTCGGGCCGCTTCAGGAGCTCGAAGACGGGGGCGCTCATCGAGTGCTCGGCGATCGCGATCAGGTCGCGGGCGTCGATCTCGCGGCGCGTGCCGATCATGAGCGTCGCCTCGGCCCGCTGGTTGTGGGTGGCCGCGGGCAGGAGGCCGAAGATCTCCTGGATCTGGCCGGCGTCGTAGCCGGCGTCGGTCAGCCGCTCGCCGGCGCGCTCGCGCACGAGGCCCTGCGCGCACGGGCAGGCGTTCAGCCCCCGCACCTCGACGCCGACGAGCCGGCGGGCGCCGGTGCCGTTTGCGAGCGCCTGCCCGATCAGGGTGTAGATCTCCTGGGTGGGCAGATCGGAGACGGGCGTGCGCCGGGTGATCGGGAACTTCGCCCGGATCGTGACCTCGGAGCGCACGGCGCTCTGACGCTCGACGATCCTGGCGGCCATGTGCTCGGCCAGATCCTCGACGTGCAGGGCCTCGCCGATCACGACCTGGTCGATGCACTCCGCCACCGTCTCGGGGAAGCGCGACATGTGCACGCCCTTCTGAGAAGGGTCGAGGTCGACGAAGCAGTCGATCTGGGCGTAGTAGAGCAGCTCGGTGCCGGCGTGCGCGATCCGGATCACCTTGTCGACGCCGGTCACGCCGGCGCGGGTCAGGGCGAGATGGACGTCGGGCTCGGCGGCCTGGAGGTCATGTGTGAAGGTTGAGGATTCAAGCATGGCCCGCATGGTACCCGCCCACCGCCGTTCACTCCCGTAACAGGCGCGACAGCCGCCGGTCGGCCAGGATGCGATCGCCGGTCTGGCAGTGCGGGCAGTAGAAGACGGTGTGCTCGTCGAACGACACGCGCCGGATCGCCTCGCCGCAGCGCGGGCAGGGCTCTCCGAGCCGGTCGTGGACGACATAGCCGCGGTCGGCCTTGGTCGTGAGGCCGTTCCCGGACAGCGGCACCAGCCGCTCGACGGCGGCGCCGAGGACGCCCGTGATCGCGGCGTGCAGGCGCTCCACCTCGGCATCGGGGAGGGTGGCCGAACGCTGGTAGGGCGAGAGCATCGCGGCGTGCAGGATCTCGTTCGCAAACGCGCGGCCGATGCCGGCGATCGCGCGCTGGTCGCGCAGGAAGGCGTGCAGCTGGTGGGGGTGCGCCTGCAGCGTCTCGGCCAGTGCCGCCGGCGTGAACGCCGGGTCGAGCGGCTCGGGGCCGATGTGGGCGAGCTCGGCCGCGAGCGCGTCGGGGCGCAGCAGCCACACACCGGCGCGGCGCTTGTGCCCGGACTCCGACATCATCAGCTCGCGGCCCGACTCGAACTGCACCACGAGCATCGCCGTCTTCAGGCGCTTGGCCCCCACAGCCAGCCGCCCGGCCGACATCAGGTGCACCTGCAGCGTGTTGCCGTCCTGCGCCGTGAAGAGCAGCCGCTTGGCGCGCCGGCCGACCGCCGTGAAGCGCTGGCCGGCGAGCGAGGCAAGCGGCGGGTCGATCGTCTTCGTGGTCGCGAAGTGGGCGACGGGCACGGCGGCGATGGGCTCGGCGGTGAGCGCCTCGCGCTGGGCGATCACGAACGCCTCCAGTTCGGGGAGCTCGGGCATGGGGTGAACGCTACAGATGGTCGAGCACTTCTCATAGTCGGGCGTGTAGGGTCGCCCTTCCCGTGTCCGAGCCCGGCGTCGTCACCGCCTACCGAAACGGCTTCCCCGAGAGCCACCACCAAGTCCACGCGATCGCCGTGCGCACCGACGGCTCGGTCGTCGGCACCTGCGGCGACCCCGACCGGGTCACCACCCTGCGCTCGGCGGCCAAGCCGTTCCAGGCCGAGCCGCTGATCGCCTCGGGCGGCCTCGACGCGCTCGGGCTCGACGACCGCGTGCTCGCGGTCATGTGCGCCTCGCACGCCGGCCAGGACATCCACGTGGAGGCGCTCGAGCGCGGCCTCGCCGCCTGTGGGCTGGATGCGAATGCGCTCCAGAACTCGCTCGGCACCCCCGAGGAGCGGCTGCGCCACAACTGCTCGGGCAATCACCTGGCGTTCCTCGCCCACTGCGTCCACCGCGGCTGGGAGACGGCCGGCTACCGCCTGCCCGAGCATCCGTCCCAGCAGGCGGCGCTCGCCGTGGTCGCCGACCACGCCGGCGTCGATCCGGGCACGATCCCCACCATGAGCGACGGCTGCGGCGTGCTCGCCTTCGCCCTGCCGCTGCGTGTGATCGCCACGATGTACGCGCGTCTGCCCGAGCGGCTGCCGCGCCAGTTCGCGGCGATGCGGGCGCATCCCGAGCTCGTGCGCGGCGCCGGCGACCTCGATACCGAGGCGATGCGCGCCATTCCCGGCTGCGTCTCGAAGGGCGGGGCCGAGGCGCTCTCGTGCATCGGCCTTGCCGGCGAGGGGATCGGGGTCGCGGTGCGGATCGACGACGGCAACGCGCGGGCGAGCGCACCCGCCGCCCTGGCCGTGCTCGCGCAGCTGCTTCACTGGGACGAGCCCCCCGCCGGACTGAGAGCGTTGTCAGAGCCGGTGCTGGAAAACTCGGTGGGCGACCCCGTCGTGCGCCTGAGGGCCCAGGTGAGCCTCGCCTGACCTCGTGACAAGCTCGTGACAACGCCGGTGAAAACGTGTTCCGGAAAGTTGCTTGCCGAGCCTGATAACCGCTTGTACACTCCTGGCGTCTGCGATCCGCTTTGTCTCCCCTACCGGCCGTTCCGGGGCTTTTGCCTTCCCGGCATGGCCGATCGGGGAGTCAGTCGCGACCGCAAAATCTGTAGTCCAAGCATTTGGGGGGGCCCATGCTGACCGTCGACATCTCGCTCCCGGAGATCGAAGAGCTCAAGGCCCTGGTCCAAGAAGGACACGAGAAGGGTTATCTGACCTTCGACGAGGTCGCGGCGACACTCGAGGAGATCGAGCTCACCAAAGAGCAGCTCGAGGACTTCTACACCTACCTCCTCGACCACAACATCGAGCTCCTCGACGCGGAGTCGCGGCAGACGGCGTCTCAGGACGCGGTCTTCCACGGCGAGAAGCCACCCGAGCTCGACCTCACCGTCGAGCCCAGCCTCGACTCGCTGCGCCTGTACCTGCGCGAGATCGGCAAGGTGGCCCTGCTCACGGCCGACCAGGAGGTCAGCCTGGCCAAGCGGATCGAGCGCGGCGACATGCTCGCCAAGCAGCAGATGACCGAGGCCAACCTGCGCCTCGTCGTCTCGATCGCGAAGGGCTATCTCGGCCGCGGCCTCTCCTTCCTCGACCTCATCCAGGAGGGCAGCCTGGGCCTGATCCGGGCCGTCGAGAAGTTCGACTACCGCAAGGGCTACAAGTTCTCGACCTACGCCACCTGGTGGATCCGCCAGGCGGTCACGCGTGCGATCGCCGACAAGGCCCGCACGATCCGCATCCCCGTGCACATGGTCGAGAAGCTGAACCGGGTCGTGCACATCGAGCGCCAGCTCGTGCAGCGGCTCGGGCGCGAGCCGCGCCCCGAAGAGATCGCCGGCGAGCTCGGCATGTCCACCGACGAGGTGCGCGAGATCCAGCGCATGGCGCAGCTCCCGGTGAGCCTGGAGAAGCCGATCGGCGAGGAGGAGGAGTCCGAGCTGGGCGACTTCGTCCCCGACGAGCAGGCCGTCTCGCCGTTCGACTCGGCCACGATGACGCTGCGCCGGGAGGACATCGATCGCGCGCTCGACTCGCTGCCCGAGCGCGAGCGCAAGGTGATCGAGCTGCGCTTCGGCCTGAAGGGCGAGCAGCCGTGCACGCTCGAGGAGGTCGGCCGCGCCTTCGGCGTCACCCGCGAGCGCATCCGCCAGATCGAGAACAACACGCTCAAGAAGCTCGAGGGCCTGCCCGAGGCCCAGGCGCTGCGCAACGCCGAGTAGAATCCGCCGGCACCCGGGGAGGATGTCCGAGTGGCTAAAGGAGACGGGCTGTAAACCCGTTGGCTCTGCCTACGCAGGTTCGAATCCTGCTCCTCCCATGAGTCCTCGTCGAGAAGGAGGGGGCCCGCGGGGGAACCCCGCTTCCCCCGCGATACGCGACGTTGGCTCTGCCTACGCAGGTTCGAATCCTGCTCCTCCCATCAACCGGACAGCCTGAGCTCAGAAGGGGCCGTGCGGAGCGTATGTCCCGGGCGGGGATCCGACCGAGATGAACGCCATCCCGTCGGGGCCCGCGACCGGGCACCGCGTCGTGCCCGGGTCGAAGCGGATGAACGACCCCTCGCGCACCGCGACGAGCTCGCCGTCGACCCGCCAGTGGCCGCCGCCGCGGATCACGACCGAGACCTCCTCCTGGCCGGTCCCCGCCTCGTCGTGCTCGCGGCCCTCGCTGCCCGGGGGCAGGTCGAACCGGTTGATGCCGAACGCCTCGACGCCGAGCTCGCGGCGGACGAAGCGCACCGCGCCGCCGGGGCCGCTGGGCTCGATGTCGTCGACGTGGACGAGCGAGTAGCTCACGCAGCGCAGGCTAGTGGGTTAGCCGACGGTGAGCACGGCCGAGCCACTGATCTCGCCGGCGGCCAGCCGATCGAGCGCCTCACCAGCGGCGGCCAGCGGGAACTCCTGCACCTGCGCCCGGATCGGGATCTGCGCCGCAAGCGCTAGGAACTCGGTCGCGTCGCGGCGGGTGAAGTTGGCCACCGAGCGGATGCACCGCTCCTGCCACAGGAGGTCGTAGGAGAACGCGGGCATCTCGTCGAGGTGGATCGCGTTCACGGCGACCGTCGCCCCCGGCGCGAGCGCCCGCAGGGCCGCCACCACCACCGAGCCCACGGGCGCGAACGTCACCGCGGAATCGAGCGGCCACGGCGGCGGATCGTCGTAGCCCCCGGTCCACGCCGCCCCGAGCCGCGCGGCCAGCTCGCGCTCGCGCGGCGAGCGGGTGAACACCGCCACCTCGCAGCCGCGGTGAAGCGCCACCTGGATCGCGAGGTGCGCGGACGATCCGAAGCCGAACAGGCCCAGGCGTCCGCCCGCGTCGGCCCCGGCCAAGCGCAGCGAGCGATAGCCGATGATGCCCGCGCACAGAAGCGGCGCGGCGGCGAGGTCGGTGAACCCCTCCGGCAGCGTGAACACGAAGTCGCGCCGGGCCGCGATCAGCTCGGCGTAGCCGCCGTCGGCGGTCCAGCCGGTGAACTCGGCGTTCGGGCACAGGTTCTCGAGGCCGCGCCGGCAGGCCGGGCAGGTGCCGTCGGCGCCGTGCAGCCAGGCCACGCCGACCCGCTCGCCCGTGCCGGCGATGCGGCCGACCACCTGGTGGCCCAGTATGAGCGGCCGGCGGCGCATCGCGAGGTCGCCCTGGTAGATCTGCAGATCGGTGCGGCAGACGCCGCACGCGGCGACCTCGATCACCACCTCGCCGTCCCCCGCCACCGGGTCGGCCACCTCGCGCTCGGCCAGACGGCCGGGCTCCTCGAGCACGATCGCATGCATGCGGTCACACTATCGCCGTCAGGCACGCCGGGCGTATGGTCTCTGCGGTGGCCGACGGCCACCTGCGCGAATGACCTTCGGCATCCTCACACTGATCGTCGCCTGCGGCCTGGCCGGCCCGCTGCTCTCGGGGGCGACGCGGCTCGCCGTCCCCGTGGTCGTCGGCGAGATCGCCGCGGGCGTGCTCGTCGGCAAGACCGGCCTGGGCGACATCAACACCGCCGATCCCACGGTGGTGTTCCTGTCCGCCGTCGGCTTCGCGATGCTCATGTTCGTGGTCGGCACCCACCTGCCGCTGCGCGACAGGGGTCTGCGGGGCGCGCTGCGCACAGCCTCGATCGCGGCGGTGCTCTCGTTCGTGATCGCCGTGCCTGGAGGCTGGCTGCTCGCCGACGTCTCCGGCGTCGGGCATCCGGCTGTCTTCGTGCTCCTGCTGGCGGCATCGAGCTCGGCCGTGGTCATGCCGATCATCCAGGAGCGCGGCATCACCGGAGAGGAGATGCTCGTCGCGACCACGTGGATCGCGCTCGTCGACATCGCAAGCATCGTGGCGCTGCCGGTGGCGCTCACCCCGTCGAAGGCGTTTCGGATCGGCGGCGGCGGGGTGCTGGTCGCGTGCGCGGCGGTGGCCCTGTTCGCGATCGTGCACGCCATCCGCGGCGACCGCATGGTGGTGGCCCTGCGCAAGGGATCGCGGCAGCGGGAATGGGCGCTCGACCTGCGCGTGTCGCTCTTCGTCCTCTTCGGCCTCGCCGCGCTCGCGACCAAGTTCGGCACGAGCATCCTCATCGCCGGCTTCGCCGCCGGGATGATCGTCGCGCTCGCCGGCGAGCCCCGCCGCCTGACCCAGCAGCTGGTCGGGCTCGCCCAGGGCTTCTTCGTGCCGCTCTTCTTCGTCACGCTCGGCGCCAAGCTCGACTTCCGCGCGCTCGGCTCGTCGCGCTCCGACCTCGCGCTCGTCGGAATGCTTTCCGTCGCGATCGTGGTCTGCCACGTCGCGGTCGCCCGCCTGATGCGGATGCCGTGGGGCAGCGGGCTGCTCGCCTCGGCGCAGCTGGGACTGCCGGCGGGCGTGGTCGCGCTCGGGCTGGCCGAGCGGATCCTGACGCCCGGACAGGGTGCCGCGATCGTCGCATCGGCCCTGATCAGCCTGGGCGTCTCGAGCTTCGGGGCGGTGCTCCTGTCGCGCGAGGCCGGGCCGCCGCCACCAGCCCCGGTACCGGCATCGGCCGCAGGTAGCCCTGGCTAATCTGACGACATGGCTGATGCAGGACCCCGGCCGTGGTTCGCGGAGCACGTCGACCGCTACCTCGCCACGGACGGCGAGGACGGGCACGACTGGAACGGCCGGCCGACCCTGCTCCTGACGACGCGCGGGCGGCGATCGGGCGAGGCCCACACGCTGCCGCTGATCTACGGACGCGACGGCGACCGCCTGCTCATCGTCGCCTCCCGCGGCGGCGCCCCGAATCACCCGAGCTGGTACCTGAACCTGCTGGCCGATCCCGAGGTCGAGGTGCAGGTGAAGGGCGATCGCTTCCACGCCCGCGCCCACCCCGCCGGCCCCGACGAGAAGCCGCGGCTGTGGCAGACGATGACCACCGTCTTCCCCGACTACACCGTCTACCAGACGCGCACCGACCGCCAGATCCCGGTGGTCATCCTCGAGCGCAGCGAGGTCTAGACCGACAGCCGGTTGAGCGCCCGCAGCTTGTTGGTGGCGTCCAGGGCCGCGACCTTGTAGGACTCGGCCAGCGTCGGGTAGTTGAACACCTGGTCGATCAGGTAGTCGACCGTCCCCCCGAGGCCCATCACGGTCTGGCCGATGTGCACGAGCTCGGTCGCGGCCGTGCCGAACACGTGCACGCCGAGGATCGTCCGCGAGTCGGGCGCGACCAGGAGCTTGAGGATCCCGACCGAGTCGCCCAGGATCTGCCCGCGGGCGAGCTCGCGGTAGCGCGAGACGCCGATCTCGTACGGGATCCCGTCTCCGGTCAGCTCCTCCTCGGTGCGGCCGGCGAAGCTGATCTCGGGGATCGTGTAGATGCCGATCGGCAGCAGGTCGCGCATCGGCCGGGCGTCGAGGCCGAAGGCGTGCGCCGCCGCCAGCCGGCCCTGCTCGAACGACGCCGACGCCAGGCTCGGGAAGCCGATCACGTCGCCGACCGCGTAGATGTGCTCGACCCCGGTGCGGTAGTGCTCGTCCACCTCGATGCGGCCACGCGAGTCGACCACGATGCCGACCGCCTCGAGCCCCAGCTCGGCGGTCGCACCCTGCCTGCCGGCGGAGTACATGACCGCGTCGGCGGCGATCCGCTTGCCGCTCGCGAGCGTCGTCAGCGTGCCGCCGTCGTGCTTCTCGACCGACGTCACCGTCTCGCCCAGCCGGAACACGAGGCCCAGGTCGCGCAGGTAGTACTGCAGCGCCTCGACCATCTGGTTGTCGCAGAACTCGAGCAGCCGCTCGCGCTTCTCGACGACGGTCACGCGGGTGCCGAGCGCGGCGAAGATCGACGCGTACTCGATGCCGATCACCCCGGCGCCCACGACGACCAGGGTCGACGGGATGCGCGACATGAGCAGGATGCCGTCCGAGTCGAGGATGGTGGCCTCGTCGAACTCGACCCCGGGGGGATGGGCGGGCGTCGTGCCGGTCGCGATCACGATCCGGTCTGCCTGGACGGTGCGCAGGCCGCCCTGCAGGTCGGACACCTCGACGTGATTTGCGTCGGCGAGGCGGCCCTGACCGGGCAGCACGCGGATGTGGTTGCGAGCGAGCTGGTTTCGGATCACGTCCACCTCGCGCGTCATCACCTGCTGGGTGCGCCAGATCAGATCCTCGATCGTGATCTCATCCTTCACCCGGTAGCTCTGCCCGTAGAGCCCGCGCTCGGACAGGCCGGTGAGGTAGATCGCCGCCTCGCGCAGCGTCTTCGACGGGATCGTGCCCGTGTTCGCGCACACGCCGCCGATCGTGTCGCGGCGCTCGACCACGGCCACCGAGGCGCCGACCTTGGCCGCCTGGATCGCGGCCTTCTGCCCGGCGGGTCCGGAGCCCAGCACGACCAGGTCGAACCGGCTTCCTTCCATCGGGCGATGCTACTGCAAGGGCGCGCCCGCCCGGCGCGGCTTCACCGAACGTCCACCGCCGCCGGCGGCACGAGCCCGGAGTAGCCCACGAGGCCGTCGAGCGCGTGCGCCGCCTCGAGCAGAGCCCGCTCGGCGAACGGCCGCGCGATCAGCTGCAGGCCGGCCGGCAGCCCGGACGGCGTCAGGCCGGCCGGGATCGAGATCGCCGGGCACCCGGTGACCGAAAGGCGCGAGCAGGAGCGCATCCACTCCAGATAGGAGCCCATCGGCACACCGGCGACATCGGTCGGATACTCCGTCTCGACCGGGAAGGGCTCGACCTGCGTGACCGGGCAGGCCAGGTAGTCGTAGCGGTCGAAGAAGGCGCCGACCCGCGCGCACACCTCGGTATGCAGGCGCGTGGCCGCGATCAGATCCGCCGACGAGAGGGCGCGGCCGCGCTCGACGTTCCAGCGCACGGTGGCCTTCATGCGGGCGCCGTCGCGGTCGTACACGTCGCCCAGCGAGAGGGCGAACAGGAACGCCCGCCAGATCTCGAACACCCGGTCTGCGCCGGCCAGATCGGGCTCGTCCTCGCAGACGTCCAGGCCGAGACCGCCCAGCTGCGCGACCGCGGCCTGCGCCGCCGCCAGCACCGCCGGCTCGAACGGAAGCCCCCCGAGGGACGGGCTCCACGCGACGCGGCGCCCGCCCAGGTCGGCATCCAGCGACCCGGTCAGATCGAGCGCCACGGCCCGCTGCGAGAGCGGCGCGCGCGGATCGGGCCCTGCCATCGCGCCCAGCAGGAGCGCCACGTCGCCGGCGGTGCGGCCGATCGGACCGTCGACCGAGAACGGCAGCCACGGCGTCTCGTCCGGCCACGACGGGACGACCCCCGGGGTGGGCCGCAGCCCGACGACGCCGTTCCAGGCGGCCGGGTTGCGCAGCGAGCCGCCGAGGTCGCTCCCGTCGGCCAGCGGCACGAGCCGGCAGGCGAGCGCGACCGCCGCGCCGCCGCTCGAACCGCCCGCCGAGCGGGCGGTGTCCCAGGGATTGCGCGTGGCCCCGAATACCGGGTTGAACGTGTTCGAGCCGGCCCCCCACTCGGGCGTGTTGGTCTTGCCGACGAGGATGGCGCCGGCCGTGCGCAGACGCGCCGCGAGCAACTCGTCGGCCTCGGGCACGTGATCGGCATACGACGGCGATCCGTACGTCGTGCGCACGCCGGCCGTGTCGACCAGGTCCTTGTGGGCGATCGGCAGGCCGTGCAGCGGTGGCAGCGGCTCGCCGGCGGCGCTGCGGCGGTCGGCCTCGGCCGCGGCGGCAAGCGCGCGCTCGCCGACAACGGTGACGATCGCGTTCACCGCGGGATTGATCCGCTCGATCCGGGCGAGATGCGCACCCACGAGCTCGGTCACAGAGAGCGATCGGCCCCGCAGGAGCGCGGCCTGGCCGGTCGCCGGGAGCAGACAGGGGTCAGCGGTCATCGGCAGTTGCGGGGAGGGCCGCTACGGGGATCCGGGGATGCAGGTTGCCCGCAGGCAAGCGATCACCGGGCGTACTGCGCCGTATCCGCCGGCGCCCTGAGATATCAAACCGGTAGGAAGGCCTCGCCATGCGTCTCTCGGTGCGAACAAAACTGTTTGGCTCTTTTGGTGTCGTCATCGCGCTGATGCTCGTGCTGGGGGCCGCCGCGATCGTCGAGCTCGGATCCGTCGACCACGAAGCGCAGTACCTGGGGACGAACAGCGTACCCAGCGCACAGGCGATCGGCACCGTCGAGACAGCCGCAGCGAACTACCGCCGCTATCAGGACCGGCTCGTGTGGGCCACCCCGCCCGAGCACGCGAAGCTGATCGCCGCCATGAGGCCGTACGCCACCGCCGCAACCAAGACGCTCGCCGGTTACGCGAGCAAGGTCACCGACGCCCGTGACCGGCAGCTGTGGCAGGCGACGAGCAAGGACTGGTTGGCCTACCTCCGCATGACCTCGGGCTTCGCGACTGCCGTCGATGCGAACCAGACGAAGACCGCGGAGGCGCTCATCGGCGACTCGACGGACCAGTTCACGCTGTTGGCCGCCGACGCGGCGAAGTGGAACGCCTACAACGTCAAGCTGGCCGACAACGCGCTCGCGTCCGCCTCGTCGACGTCGAGCACCGCCAGCACGATCGTGATCGCGCTGCTTGCGATCGCAACCCTGATCGGCGCCGGCCTCGCCTTCGTCATCGCCCGCTCGATCACCGGTGGCGTCCGCAAGATGCTGCGGGCCGCCGAGGGCATCTCGCAGGGCGACCTCGACCAGGATGTGCACACGAAGAGCCGCGACGAGATCGGCGAGACCGCCCAGGCCTTCCAGCGCATGATCGCCTACCTGCAGGACATCGCCGGGTCGGCCGGGCGCATCGCCGAGGGCGACCTCACCGTCGAGGTCGAGCCCAAGTCCGAGCGCGACGTGCTCGGGATGGCCTTCCAGACGATGGGCGCGAGCCTGCGCAAGATCGTGGGCGACGTCACCGCCGCCGCGCAGCGGCTGAGCGCGGCGTCGCAGGAGATGTCGTCGACCTCGGAGGAGACCAGCCGGGCCGTCGAGGAGATCGCTAAGGCCGTGCAGGACGTCGCCGCAGGCGCCGAGCGGCAGGTGGAGATGGTGCACACCACCCGCGAGTCGGCCGAGGAGTCGGCGGTCGCAGCCGAGCGGGCGCGCGAGGTAGCCGACCACGGCGTCATCGCCGCGGAGCAGGCCAATAGCGCCATGGCCGCCGTCAAGCAGTCCTCCGCCGAGGTCGTCCAGGCGATCAACCAGCTCGCGGGCAAGTCGGAGCAGATCGGCGGCATCGTCGAGACCATCACCGGCATCGCCGGGCAGACCAACCTGCTGGCGCTGAACGCGGCCATCGAGGCCGCCCGCGCCGGCGAGACCCCACCGCAACCCTGTCGGCCTACCCGGGCCCGATCCGCCAGCTCGCCGTCACCGGCCTGGGCCACGACCAGCCCACCTTGCTGATCACCAACCGGCCCCAGCTCCCGGCCCGCCAGGTCATCCAGTCCTACGCCCGTCGGATGAACATCGAGCAGCGCCTCGCCGAAGCGATCCAGTCGTTCAGCCTGGACGCCCTGGCAGGCGCAGTCCCGCTCAACGTCGACCTCGACGTCGTGCTGTCCGTCCTGGCCCACACCGTCTGCGCCGCGCTGCGCCGCCGCCTGCCCAGCTACGCCACCGCCACCCCCGACACCCTCCAGCGGCGGTTCCTGAACACCGGCGGCATCATCGAAAACCACCGCGGCCAGACCACCATCCGGCTAGCCCGGCGCACCTACTCACCGGTCCTGCGCCAGGCCAGCCTCCCCGACACGATCACCGTGCCCTGGTGGGAAGGCCGAACCCTCCGCTACCAGTACGACTCAACCCGACTGGGGGCCGATTCGCTTAGCGCGGGTTTCCGCACCGGTTCTCTGACCCTCGGATCAATTTATTTCCAAGCGGAACCGCACCTCCGGCAGCAACGCCCGGCTCGGCCGTGGGGCCGATACAGCGGTCACCCCGCTGATCGGCTGGAGGACCGTCTTTGCAGGCAGTGCCTGATAAAGTCCTTCCCGTGCCTGCTTGCTATCGTCTGGGCTGATTCGAACCGGTCATTTCGCTCATGCCCACCAGGGTCGCTCACAGGTAATGATCTTCATCCAGGCCAGGTCCGTCACCGATATCACCCTTGGAAGAACGACCTCACGCCTGGTAAAACCCCAGGTAGCAGCAAGAACCAGTCCAGGCACAACGGGGCCGAAGTAGCGGCGCGGAAGTCCGCGTTAGTGAAAATCGGCGCTAAGGCACCGGCTGACCCGGCCCACGCTGGCCCGGCCCTCGGCTGACATCGCCCTTCGCCCG
>CAWEYE010000001.1:0-720244 GCA_963813245.1 uncultured Actinomycetes bacterium | reverse complement strand
CAGCTCGCCGCCGACGTGCTCGACCTGCGTGTCGGCCTGCTCGGCGCGCATGCGCAGGAAGTTCTCCTGGCCCGCGCGGTTCTCGGCGATCCACTCGCGCGCGAAGTCGCCGTTCTGGATCTCCTTGAGGATCTGGCGCATGGCCGCGCGCGTCTCGTCGGTGATCACGCGCTTGCCGCGCGTGTAGTCGCCGTACTCGGCGGTGTCGGAAATCGAGAAGCGCATGCCGGCGATGCCGGTTCTCGTTCATCAGATCGACGATGAGCTTCAGCTCGTGCAGGCACTCGAAGTAGGCCATCTCCGGGTCGATAGCCGGCCTCGACGAGCGTCTCGAAGCCGGCCTGCACCAGCGCGGTGGCGCCGCCGCAGAGCACGGTCTGCTCGCCGAAGAGATCGGTCTCGGTCTCTTCCTTGAAGGTCGTCTCGATCACGCCGCCGCGCGTGCCGCCGATGCCCTTGGCCCAGGCGAGCGCGAGCCTTCGCGCCTTGCCGCTGGCGTTCTGGTAGACGGCGATCAGGCCGGGAACGCCCTTGCCCTCGGTGAACTGGCGGCGCACGATGTGGCCGGGGCCCTTCGGCGCGACCATGATGACGTCGACGTCCTGGCGGCGGCACGATCTCTTGTAGTGGATCGAGAAGCCGTGGCTGAAGAGGAGCATGTTGCCCTCGGCGATCCCGTCGCGGATTTCCTGCTCCCAGATGTCGTGGTGACGCTCGTCCGGCAGCAGGATCATCACCAGGTCGCCGCGGCTGGCGGCCTCGACGACCGGCAGCACCTCCAGGCCCTGCTCGCGCGCCTTGGTCACCGAGGGGAGTCCTCGCGCAGCCCGACGACGACCTCGACGCCGGAGTCCTTGAGGTTCAGCGCGTGCGCGTGACCCTGGGAGCCGTAACCGATGATTGCGACGGTCTTGCCGTCGAGGAGCGTGAGGTCCGCGTCGTCGTCGTAGATCATTCGACCGCGCAGGCTAGCGGACCTGCGGCCGCCGGGCCGCTCACGCGCTCGCGCACGCGACGAGCGTGCGCCCGGGGATGTCGAGCATGCCGCCTGGCGCCTCGAAGGCCTGCAGGCGAGCCCGCACCGCCGCCTGGATCTCCGCGATCTCCTGCCTGCGGGCGCGCGAGCACGGCGTCGTGAAACGAACGCGACAGATCCAGCGTCGTCTCCCAGAACTCCTCGAAGCTCGCGTGGCGGCGATGCAGCGTGAGCGTCTCGATGCGAACGTCGGCGAAGCCTGCCTGTGCCAGCAGCTCGCGCAGGCGCTCGGCGTCGCCCAGGGCGAACGGTCCCGGCGCCCCCGCGACGGGCTCGGGCGTCAGACCGCGCTCGCGCAGCTCGGCGCCGGGGAGCAGAGCCCACGGGTTGTGCTCGATCGCATCCCACACCGCGAGCGCCACGCGCCCGCCCGAGCGCAGCACGCGGCGCGTCTCGCCGAGCGCCGCTGCGGGGTCGGCCATCAGCATGTAGCCCCAGCGGCAGAGCACGACGTCGACGCTGGCGACGGGCATGTCGATCCATTCGGCGTTGATCACGTGAAACTCGACGTTGCTCAGCCCCAGCGTCGCTCGCGCGCTCGCGCGCACCGCCGAGCATCGCTTCGGCCTGGTCGGAGATGATCGCGCCGCCGACCGGCGCCACCAGCTCGGCGGCGAGCAGGCCCGTCTCCCCCAGCCCGGCGGCGAGCTCGAGCACGCGCTGGCCGGGCTGCGGCGCGACGGCGTCGATCAGCCAATGCGACACCGGCGCGCCGAACTCGCGCAGCAGCTCCTGGCTGCGCACCCATCCGGCGGCTGCCTCTTCCCAGCCCTGCAGGCTGGCGTCGCGGTGGGCGTTGGCGTCAAAGCTCATCGCAGCTCCCGGCGCAGCAGCTTGCCAGAGCGCGTGCGCGGCAGCGGCTCGCCGCGCAGCAGCACGCGCTTGGGCACCTTGAACGCCGCCAGCGCGCGCGGCGCAGTGCGCGCGCAGCGCCTCGCGGTCGAGCGTGGCGCCCTCACGCGCGACGACGATCGCCGTGACGGCCTCGCCCCACTGCTCGTCTGCGAGTCCGACGACCGCAGCCTCGAGCACATCCGGGTGCGCTTCGAGCACCGCCTCGACCTCGTTGGGCGCGACGTTCTCGCCGCCGCTGACGATCGTGTCGGCCTTGCGCCCGGTCACGCGCAGGCGCCCGCGCTCGTCGAAGGCGCCGAGATCGCCGGTGTGCAGCCAGCCGTCGGCGGACAGCGCTCCCGGCGCGACCGTCGGGCCGGCGACGAGGATCTCGCCGCCATCCTGACAGCGCACGCGCGTGCAGAACAGCGGCGGCCCGCCCGCCGGCTCTGGCTCGGCGAGCGCCGCGACGGGCGTCGTGGTGACCTGCGAGCAGGACTCGGTCAGGCCGTAGGTCAGGCTCACGGGCACGCCGGCGGCGCTCGCCCGGCGCACCAGCGCGGCGGGCACGGGCCCCCCACCGGTCAGCGCGGCGCGCAGCGCGGGCGGGCGCTGCAGGCCGGCGTCCAGCAGACGCGTGAGCGTCGTGGCGACGAGGCTCACGAGCGTGATGCGCTGCCCACGCAGCGCGCCCAGCACGCGCTCGTTGTCAAAGCGCTCGTGCACGACGGCGGTCGTCGCATAGATCGCCGAGCGAAACAGGATCGACAGCCCGCCGACGTGCGACAGGGGCAGCACGCAAAGCCAGCGCTCAGAGGGGTCGGCGCCGAGCGCCACGGCCGAGCCGAGCGCGCTCCACAGCAGGTTGCCATAGGTCAGCGCCACCGGCTTGGGCCCCGAGCTCGTGCCGGAGGTGTGAATCACGACCGCCGTCGCGTCGAGGTCGTGGCGCCACCGCGCTGCGGGCTCGCGCGCCGGCGCGCCGGCCGCGCGCAGCGGCCGATCGACGAGCAGCGACCGCTCGCCGATTCGCGCCTGCTCGGCCGCGGACAGACGCAGGTCGACGGGCACGGCGATCGCACCGAGCAGCAGGCACGCGTGCAGCGCGTAGGCGAAGTCCAGCCCGGCGGGCAGCGCGATCGCCACGCGCTCGCCCGCCCCCACCCCACGTGCCGTGAGATCTCCGGCGGCGGCGCTCGCGCCGGCGAGCAGTTGCGCGTAGCTGACGCTCCCGGCGGGCGTCTCCAGCGCGACGTTCTCAGGGCGCGCCGCCGCGGCGCGAGCGAGCCATGCCTCGACGACCATGGCGCACAGGCTAGCCTTCGCGCCGTGAGCACCACCTGGACAGATGCCACGCAGGACGCCGGCGGCTGCTTCGAGGACATCCGCTACGAGCGCAGCGACGGCATCGCCAAGATCACGATCGCCCGGCCGCAGGTGAGAAACGCCTTTCGCCCACGCACGATCGTGGAGATCTCGCGCGCGCTGGAGCACGCGCGCGAGGACACGCAGATCGGCGTGATCGTGCTCACCGGCGAGGGGCCGGAGGCCTTCTGCTCCGGCGGCGACCAGCGCGTGCGCGGCGACTCGGGCTACCTCGACGACGACGCCGCCGGGCGTGCCGGGGTCGGGCGCTTTCACGTCACCGACCTGCACGTGCAGATCCGCCGGCTGCCCAAGCCCGTCGTGGCGATGGTCGCCGGCTACGCGATCGGCGGCGGCCACGTGCTGCACCTGGTGTGCGACCTGACGATCGCCGCCGACAACGCGCGCTTCGGCCAGGTCGGCCCGAAGGTCGGCTCCTTCGACGGCGGCTTCGGCGCCGGCCTGCTGGCGAACCTCGTCGGCCCGAAGAAGGCCAAGGAGATCTGGTTTCTCTGCCGCCAGTACACCGCCGAGCAGGCGCTGCAGATGGGAATGGTCAACACCGTCGTGCCGCTCGATCGCCTGGAGGAGGAGACCGTGCAATGGTGCCGCGAGATGCTCGCGCTGTCGCCGTTCGCGCTGCGCCTGCTGAAGGCAAGCTTCAACGCGGCCGAAGACGGGCTGACGGGCATCCAGCAGCTGGCGCACGACACGAACCTGCTGTTCTACGGCAACGAGGAGGCCCAGGAGGGCCGCGACGCCTATCGCGAGAAGCGCAAGCCGGACTTCTCGCGGTTTCCCCGGCGCGCGTAGCCGCGTGAGCGCCGTGCGCATCTGGGTGATGGCGGCGCGCGTGCGTACGCTGCCTGCGGCGATCGCGCCAGTGCTCGTCGGCACCTCGCTGGCGCTCGGCGCCGACCACTTCCACGCGCTGGCGTTCGTCGCGGCGCTGCTCGGCGCGGTGTTCATCCAGGTCGGCACGAACTTGTCCAACGACTACTCCGACGCGCGCCGCGGCGCCGACACCGAGGACCGCCTCGGGCCGGTTCGCGTGACCGCGGGAGGGCTCGTGCCGCCGAGCCAGGTGCTGCTGGCCACGTATGCCACGTTCGGCCTGGCGGTCGCCTGCGGCGCATACCTGGTGGCCGTCGCCGGGTGGGAGCTGCTCGCCGTCGGCGCCGCGTCGATCCTCGCCGGGGTGCTGTACACGGGCGGGCCGCGTCCATACGGGTACGAGGGTCTGGGCGAGATCTTCGTGTTCCTGTTCTTCGGCGTCGTCGCCGTCGCCGGCTCGTACTTCGTGCAGGTCCAGCAGCTGCCGTGGCAGGCGTTCGTGTGCGCCGTGCCGGTCGGCCTGCTGGCGAGCGCGATCCTCGTCGTCAACAACGTGCGCGACCTGGAGACCGACCGCCGCGCGGGCAAGCGCACGCTCGCCGTGCGCCTCGGACGGGAGCGCACGCGCGCGCTGTACACGGCGATGATCGCCGCAGCGTTCGTGACGGCGCCGCTGCCGTGGGCGTTGGGCTCGATGAGCGCGTGGCTGCTGCTCAGCTGGCTGGCGATCCCACTGTCGGTCGCCGTCGTGCGCGTCGTGCGCACGCGCACCGACGGTCCGTCGCTGAACGGAGCGCTGGCGAAGACCGGCGCGACGCAGCTGCTGTTCTGCCTGCTGTACTCGGCGGGCATCCTCGCCAGCGGCGGCATCGGCTCTTGAAGCTCGAGGTCCGCCGCCGCACGCTGGCGCTGAAGCGCCCCTTGCGGATGGCCTACGGCGTGGTCGCCGAGCGCGAGCTGCTGGCGGTGACGCTGACCGGCGAGGACGGCGTCAGCGGACACGGCGAAGCGGCGCCGCTCGAGGCCTACGACGGCGTCAGCGTCGAGCGCGTGCTGGCGGCGCTCGAGCGCTATCGCCCCGTGCTCGCCGGGAGCGTCGGCCTCAGCGGCGCGCAGCTGATCGACGCATGCCGGGGCGTCGATGATCTGCCGGCCGCGCTCGCCGCGCTTGACCTCGCGCTGTGGGACCGCGCCGGGCGACTGCGCGAAGCGCCGGTCGCGGCGCTGCTGACCGACGACCCTGCGCCGGATGTGCCCGTCAACGCGACGATAGCCGCGCTTGACCGGGCGGGCGTCGCCGACGAGACCGCCCGCGCCGTCAGCGAAGGCTTTGACTGCGTGAAGCTGAAGGTCGCCGTCGGCGACGACGTCGGCCGCGTCGCCGCGGCGCGCGCGGCGGCCGGGCCCGAGGTCGCGCTGCGCCTGGACGCCAACGGCGGCTGGGACGTCGAGCAGGCGGTGCGCACGATCGACGCGCTGGCGCCCGCCGGTCTGGAGCTCGTCGAGGAGCCGGTGCACGGGCTGCACGCCGTGCGCGAGGTGCGCGAGCGGGTGGCAGTGCGCGTGTCGATCGACGAGACGGCGGCCGAGCACGGCGCGCTCGGCGCCGGCGTGGCCGACGCCGTATGCCTGAAGATCTCAAGCTGCGGCGGCATCGGCGGGCTGATCGCCGCGGCGACGCTGGTGCGCGCGTCCGGCGCCGAGCCTTACATCGCCTCCACCCTCGACGGCCCGCTCGGCGTCGCCGCCGGCGTGCACGCGGCCGCCGCGCTGGCCTCGCGCGGCGCCGTCCCGCACTGCGGCCTGGCGACGCTGGACATGTTCGCGGACATCGAGAACCCGCTGCCGGCGCGCGATGGGCGCATCGCACTGCCGAGCGGCCCGGGGCTGGGCGTCGCTGCGCCGTAGCTCAAGCTTGCAGCGCCTGCGCGAGCGCGGCCGGACTCTCCAGCGCCAGCGCGTGCCCGCCGGGGACGACGACGAACTCCGCCGATGGGATCGCAGCCGCCATGCGCTCGCCGAGCGCACGGTACTTCGCGTCTCGCTCGCCGGCGAGGACGGTCACGGGCATCTGCAGCTCGCCCAGCCGATCCCACAGCGGCGTCATCTCCCCCGTGCCGACTCCGCGCAGCACGGCGGCGAGCGCGCGCGGGCGGTTGCGGCGCTGGTCCTCGCGCGCCAGCTCGCCGACCTCGGGTGGGTCGTCGGCGAACAGCGGCTGCGCGCGCCAGCGCTCGATGAACTGCTCGAACGGGATCCGTTCGAGGTCGTCGGCCAGCCGACGATCCGCGGCGCGGCGCGCGGCGCGCTCGTCGGGATCCTCGATGCCGGCGCTGGTCGAGACGAGCGCCAGTCGCGTGACGCGCTCGGGCGGCGGCGAGCGCGACGTGCAGCGCGACGCGCCCGCCGAGCGAGTAGCCGCACAGCGCAAAGCGCTGCGGACTGCTCACGAGCACGTGCGCCACGCACGAGCCGAAGCTGATCGGCGCCTGCGGCTCAGCGGCGTCGCCGTGGCCGGGCAGGTCGAGCGCCAGCGGCAGATAGCGTTGCGCGGAGAGCCGCTGCGCGACGCCATCCCAAGCGTGGCGCGTGCCGCTGAAGCCATGCAACAGAACCAAGCCCTCCGGCACGTTGCCATCCTAGTCCCGTGACCAGCGCAACCGACACCTATCTGCTGCTGCGAGCGTTCGTCGACGAGCTGGCGCGCTGCGGCATGCGCGCCGCCTGCACGTCGCCCGGATCGCGCTCGGCGCCGCTGGCGCTGACGCTCGCGCGCGAGCCTCGGCTGCGCTGCTACTCGCACATCGATGAGCGCTGCGCGGGCTTCTTCGCGCTCGGCCTGGCCAAGGCCTCCGGCCTGCCGGTCGCGGTCACGTGCACCTCGGGAACCGCCGCCGCCGAGCTGCTGCCGGCGGCAATCGAGGCGCATGAGGCGCGCGTTCCGCTGCTGCTGCTGACGGCCGACCGACCGCCGGAGCTGCGCGAGACGGGCGCCGGGCAGGCGATCGACCAGCTGAAGCTGTTCGGCGGCGCGGCCAAGTGGTTCTTCGAGGTCGGAACGCACGACGCCGACGATGAGCGCCTGCGCTGGATGCGCACGCTGGCCTGCCGCGCCTTCGCCACCACGCTGGAGGGACGACCCGGCGTCGTGCACCTGAACTTCGCGCTGCGCGAGCCGCTGGTGAACGACGAGCCGCTCGCACACGATTCGACCGGGCGGCCCGACGGGGCGCCCTACGCGCGGCGCGTGTCGTCAGTGCCGGGCCTCGCCCCGGCGGTCGGCGCGGCGAGGCTGCGCGAGCTGGTCTGCGCGGCGCGGCGGGGCGTCGTCGTCGCCGGGCGCGACGAGCGCCCAGCGGCTTCGGGCGGGCGCCCACTCGGGCAGGCGGCAGCCGCGTTCGCCGAGGCCGCCGGCTGGCCTTTGCTCGCCGATCCGCTCTCCGGCGCTCGCCGTGGCGCGGCGGCGGTGGCGCACTACGACGCGCTGCTGCGCGACGCCGACTTCGGCTCCTCGCTGTCGCCCGATCTCGTGCTGCGCGTCGGCGACCTGCCGGTCTCAAAGCCGCTGCGCAGGTGGCTTGCCGCGCTCTCCGACGTGCCCCAGATCGCGCTCGACCCCGAGGGCGCGTGGCAGGACCCAGCGGCCGTCCTGTCAGATTCGCTCGCCGTCGATCCTGCGCCGGCGCTCGACGGGCTCGCGCGCGATGTCGCGCCCGCCGCCGAGGACTGGCTTGCGCGCTGGCGCAGCGGCGACGAGCTGGCCGCCGAGTCGATCCTCGGCGTGCTCGGCGAAGCCGGACTGTCAGAGCCGGCGGTCGCCGGCGAGCTCGGCGTGCTGCTGCCGCAGCAGGCGACGCTGTTCGTCGCCTCCTCGATGCCCGTGCGCGACGTCGAGACGTTCTGGCCGATCCGCGGCGACCCGCCGCGCGTGCTGTGCAACCGCGGCGCCAACGGCATCGACGGCATCGTCTCCAGCGCGTTCGGCGCCGCCGCGGCCGATGACGGCCCGCTGGTGCTCCTGATCGGCGACGTCGCGCTCGCGCACGATATCGGCGGGCTGCTCGCCGCGCGGCGGCTGGAGCTGAAGCTGACGATCGTGCTGCTCGACAACGGCGGCGGGGGCATCTTCGACTTCCTGCCCGTCGCCGACGCGGCGATCGCGCGCGCGCCCGAGCCCGCACACGAGCACGCACAGGACATCTACACGCGCCACATCGCCACGCCGACCGGCCTGGACTTCGCAGCCGCGGCCAGCCTGTACGGGCTCTCGCACGAGCTCGCCACGGACGTGAGCGGCTTTCGCACAGCGCTCGAGCGCGCGCTTGCGCGCGAGAACTCATCGATCGTCGAGGTGCGCGGCGAGCGCGAGGCCAACGTCAACCTGCATCGGCGCGTGTGGCGGGCGGTGTCGGCCGCCCTCGGCTCAGCCTGACAACAGCGGCAGCAGAGCCGCGAGCTTGATCTCCGTCTCGGCCAGCTCGGCGGTCGGGTCCGATTCGCGCACGATGCCGTTGCCGGCGAAGCAGCGCGCGACCGCCCCGCGCAGCAGCGCGCAGCGCAGCGCCACGCAGAACTCGCCGTCGCCCGTCGCATCCGTCCAGCCGACCGGCCCGGCATACCACCCACGATCGAGGCCCTCAAGCGCCGGAATCAGCGGCGCCGCCCGGCTCAGCGGCTCGCCGCCCACGGCCGGCGTCGGATGCATCAGCCCGGCGAGCTCCAGTGCGTCCAGCGGCGTCGCCAGCTGTGCGCGAATCGGCGTCGCCAGGTGCTGGATGTTGGCGATGCGCACGAGCGTCGGCTCGGGCGCGGCCGCGACCCAGATCGCGTGCGGACGAAGCATGCGCTCGATCCGCCGGGCGACGATCGCGTGCTCGTTGCGATAGCCCTCGTCGCGCAACAGCTGCTCGCCGAGATGGTCGTCGACCGCCGGGTCGGCGCTGCGCCGCGTCGAGCCGGCGAGCGCCAGCGTGCTCACGCGGTGGCCCTCACGGCGCACCAGCAGCTCCGGACTGGCGGCCACCAGCGCCGCCTCGCCGCGGCCGAAGCAGAAGACGAAGCACGACGGAAACTCCTCGCGCAGCACGCCGAGCACCGCCGGCGCGTCATACGCCCGCCGAGCCGATGAAGATTCTCGGCGATGAGGCGGATGACGGCTTGTGAGCCGCCGATCGGGTACCCGGCGTCGCGCTCGCTCATCCACGCCAGAGTGAAGACCAACGCTGGAGCGGCAGAGCTCGGAGATTTCGCCACCGGCGAAGAAGGCTCTCAGCAGTGGGTGGTTGAACCGCCGGCCGTAGTCTCCGACGCTCATGCCGGACCATCGGCGCAGCAACGGGAGGTAGGGCAGAGTTCGCACCATGGCGGCCCATCGGCGCGGCCACTCCTCGGTCGGGTCAGGCATCGGGACGTTGGCCAGTCTGCGGGCGGCCGAGGCGAAACGCCGGATCTCCTCGGCGTCCTGCGGTGCCTGCTTCAGGAACTCCGCTTCCATGCGCTCGAGATCCGAATAGACGCTCAACGACTCGCCGTGCTCGGTCTCCCGGCGCACGTACTCTTCCGGCTGCAAGAATTTCAGCTGGGCGATATCGAACACCTCCTGCCACTGCGAATACATCGCCCGGACGGGATTCGAGCCAAGCAGCCAATGGAGGCAGGTCTCGAACGTGTAGTCGCCGCGGCGCCAGCTGGTGGCCAACCCTCCGGGAGCATCGTGCTTCTCCAACGCCTCCACCTGGTAGCCGCAGCGCTGCGCATAGACGGCGGTGCACAGCCCCGCGATGCCGGCGCCGATGACAACCACCTTCCGGGTACCGTGGGTCATGCTCGTCAACTCCGCTTGCGCACAGCAGGCGCCACGTTGCGCCGGGTGATCCAGAGGCCCGTGAGGTATGTCGCTAGGAAGAACAACAGGAATGGCAGCCCCTGCTGCACCCGCAGGTCGTGGCCCGCCTGCTCGACTCGCTGCCCGGATACGACGCGGCCGTGGTCGTGGCCGGAGGGCACGACCAGTCCCTGGCTGCGGCCTACGAGGCGCGTCTGCTGGCGCGGGCGGCGCAGCTGCTCGCAACCGGCCGGCCGCGGGTCGCGGCCCTGCTCGACGGCGCCCGGGTGAACCGCCTGAAGGCCGGCGACCTCGGCGATCCGGACTCGTTCCGCACGATGAACACGCCGCAGGAGTACCGCGAGCTGCATGGGCTCCCCCAGCCCACGGTGACCGTCGCGGCGCCGGGAAGGCCGGCAATCGAGGTGCAGGCCGCGACGCTCGGGGGCGCTGCCGCGCACGTGGCATCTCGGTCGGGCGCGGCGGAGCGTCCCATCGCGCTCATCAACGGCGTGGTCGTGCCGGCCGACCCCACAACGCCGCTCGTGCGCGGCGACGTCGTCGAGCTGCGGGCTACTCGCCCGAGTCGTTCAGCTCGGCCGCGGCCCGCGGCACCCGCGGCTCGCGGCCGCGCTGCGAGCGGCGCCAGGCGATGTGCCCGCCAATCGAGAGCACCAGCGCGAGCAGACCGGCGAGGCCGATGGCCTCGAACAGGTTCGAGGCGCTCGAGCCGAGCAGATACGCCGCCGACCCGACGGTGCACACCCAGCCCGTCGGCGCCGGCGAGGTTGAAGACGAAGAACCGCCGCCACGGCATCTCGTTCACGCCGGCCAGCAGCGCCGCCGTGAACCGCAGCACCGGCAGCCAGCGGCCGAAGAAGACGGTCTTGCCCCCGTGGCGCGAGAAGAAGTGCTCGCCCTCGTCGACGAATTGCAGCCGCTGCCGCTCCCACCGCCCCGGGCGCGTCAGCAGCCGGTGGCCGACCCGTCGTCCCACCAGGTAGCCCAGGTTGTCGCCGATGACCGCCGCCGAGATCGCGACGGCGAAGACGATCGGCAGCGACAGGTGCCCCTCCGAGGCCAGGACACCCGCGGCGATCAGGCTGGTCTCGCCGGGCACCGGAGCGCCGGCCGACTCGATCAGGATCAGCGCGAAGAGGATCCCGTAGCCGAGGTTGGCCGGGACGTGGAAGAACGAGATGGCGAGCAGCAGCGCGATGGCGGGGGGCCTCCTTGCCTCTGATGGTAGCCGTGGCCGCCCTACCGGCCGGATGTGCAGGAGAGCGCGAGCGGGCGCCGAAACCCCGGCGCATGGAGAATCTTGACCTGAGCAGAGCCGAGGGAATGCCCCTGCTGGCACGGATCGTCGTGCCGCTCACCGCAGTGGAGAAGGAAGCGATCGGCGAGGTGCGGGGGATGTCGCGCGAGTACTGCGCGGTGCCGCTGCCGCCCGCCGCACGTGTCGTCCAGGCCGAGCGGACGGAGGGCGCGTGGGTCGTGTGGTACGTCGAGAAGGTCGACGCGATCTAGGGGCCGTGGTGGTGGTGCCCGCCGCGATGGCAGGGGGGACCACCGTGGTGACGATCATGGTGACGGAAGCCGTGTGACGGCCGATCCCGGTGATGGACGTGACGGTGCCCGTGCTCGCGGTGGCGGCTGTGCTCGCCGGCCCTGCGGTCGCGGCGGTGCTCGTGGTGACGCTGCCGCCCATGCTCATTGCGGCGCCCGTGCTGCGTGCATGGCGGCCGTGGTGACGACGACGATGGCCGGGGCGTGGGCCGTCGGTGGCCCCTCCCCGCGCCGATGCACCGGGGCGACTGGCCTGGACGTCGCCGGGCCGGGCGTGGCTGCGCGAGCGACGATCCGCGAGACCGGCACCGCGGCCACGGCGGGCGAGCTTGTGAGCGCCGAGCGAGCAATGCCGCCTGCGGATGCCGTGCCCGGTGCACGTGGCGGGCGTGATGGAGCGGATCGGGCAGCGTCGCGACGTATCCGCTCACCGCGCTTGAGACCCGGGGCAGCAGGTTGCCCACCTGCGGCACCGTCAGCGCGAGTGCGCCCAGGACGGCGTAGACGCCTGCGACGCCGAGGCCGAGCGCGCACGCCGCGACCATGCCACGCGACCTGCCGCGGCATCCACGACTCGCCGGAATGCTCCGTGCCCAGATCCATCAGTTGTGACCCCCCAATGAGGTTACGGGTTCTCGAGCGCATTGCTCGTGACCCGTACGGGGGATGTTTGGCCGATATGGACGGTTCAGGCGGCCTCGTCGGCCATCTGGACGCCTCCGACCAGCCAGCGCCGGCCGCGCCAGCGGGCAAACCCGATCGCCGCCCGGATCCAGATGAAGGTCGAGATGCCGACCCAGATGCCGGTCAGGCCCCAGCCGAACTCCGCCGTTGCGAGCGTGAGCGGCAGGTAGCCGAGCAGCGCGCCCGCGACGGTGACGTTGCGCATGAACCGCAGGTCGCCGGCCCCGAACAGGATCCCGTCGAGGGCGAACACCCACCCGTTCAGCGGCATCATCGCGACGAGCCACGGCCACAGCACATGCGCCTTTGCGATCACCGCCTCGTCCGAGGTGAACAGCCGCGGGATGAGCTGCGTAGCCCGCTGCGAGGACGACGGCGAACGCGCAGCCGAGGAGCCCGCCGGCCCACAGGAGCCTGCGGCCGAGCTGCTGCGCGGCATCGATCTGGCCCGCGCCCAGGAGGCGGCCGATCAGCGCCTGGGCGGCGATCGCCGTGGAGTCGAGGAAGAGGGCGCAGAACGTCCAGATCTGGGCCCCGATCTGGTGCGCTGCGAGCGTCGTGTTCCCGATGCGGGCGGCGACCGAGGCCGCCACGGTGAACGTGATGAAGAACGCGGCCGTGCGCAGCGTGAGGTCGCGGGCGGCCGAGAACTGCACCCGGATGCGGTGGCCGGACGGCCGCAGCGGCGCCCCCTTGCGGGCCAGGATGACGAGGAACACCAGACCCGATGCCGCCTGGGCGGTCACGTTCGCGATCGCCGATCCGCGGATGCCCATCCCGGCGCCGAACACGAGCGCCGCCGACAGGGCGATGCTCGCGAGGTTGGCGACACCGATCACGACGAGCGGCGTGCGCGTGTCCTGGAGCGCGCGCATCCACCCCTGGGCGGCGGCCGTGACGAGGACGAACGGCGCGCCGAGCGACGCGATCCGCATCCACTCCAGGGCCTGGGCCGCGGCCGGTGTACTGCCGCCCGCCATCGCGTGGATCGCCGGCGCCTGCCACCAGCTCGAGGCCAAGCGCGAGCACCACTCCGAGCCCGAGCGCGAGCCAGGTGGCCTGGACGCCGACGTCGAGGGCCTCGTCGACGCGGCCGGCACCGTACAGCCGCGCGGCCCGCGCCGTGGTGCCGTACTCGAGGAAGGTGCAGAACCCGAAGATCTCCGAGAGCAGCAGCCCCGAGAGCGCCAGGCCCGCGAGCGGCACGGTGCCGAGATGGCCGATGATGGCCGTGTCGCCCAGAACGTAGAGCGGCTCGGCGATCAGCGCGCCGAGGGCCGGGATGGCGAGCGCAAGCACCTCGCGATCGGTCGGCATCCCCGGCGGTCGGCTCACGCGCGTAGTCTTGCGGGCGCCGCCGGGCCGTGCGGGAGGTAGCATCCCGCGTCATGACGACCGCCGCCCGCACCACTCTGCGCGACCTGATCTCGGCGCAGGGCTGCGCGCTCTTCGACGGCGCGATGGGCACGATGCTGCAGGGGGCCGGTCTCGAGGCCGGCGAGTCGGGCGAGCGCTGGAACCTCGATCGCGCCAACGCCGTCGCCGAGATCCATCGCAGCTACAGCGCCGCGGGTGCCGTGCTGGTCACGACAAACACGTTCGGGGCGTCGGCACCGCGGCTCGCGGCCGTCGGCCTGGAGGATCGCGTCGCCGAGGTGAACGCCGCCGCCGTGCGGATCGCGCGCACCGTCGCCGACGAGTTCGGCGCGCTCGTGGCCGGCGACGTCGGCCCCACCGGCGAGCTGATCGAGCCGCTCGGGACGCTGTCGGCGTACGACGCCCAGGCGGTGTTCGAGGAGCAGATCGAGGCGCTCGCCACGGCCGGCGCCGACCTGATCCTGGCCGAGACGATGAGCGACCTGGCGGAGGCGGAGGCGGTCGTCCGCGCCGCCCACGAGGCCGCACCGGATCTCGAGGTGGCGGTCACGCTGAGCTTCGACACCAACCGGCACACCATGATGGGCGTCTCTCCCGCCCAGGCCGTCGCCACGCTGGCCGATCTGGGTGTGACCGCGGTCGGCGCCAACTGCGGCCGCGGCATCTCCGACATGGTGGCCGTGATGACCGAGATGGTCGCGCACCGCCCCGACGGGCTGCTCCTGATCGCCCAGTCCAACGCCGGGCTGCCGGTCATCCGCGGCGACGAGTTCCACTACGACACCTCACCCGCCGAGATGGCCGACTACGCCCGCCGCATGCGCGCCCTCGGGGTCGAGCTGGTCGGCGGCTGCTGCGGCTCGACGCCCGCGCACATGGCGGCGATGGCCGCCGCCCTCGCTGAATAACGGTGCCTGGCACCGATTTATGCAGTGATCGGCGTGAGCGGCGGCTCGCCGCGCCAGCACCGCGACGACGTTGCGCGCCGCCAGCACGCCCATCGCCGTGCGCGTCTCGATCGTCGCCGAGCCGAGGTGCGGGATCAGCACGACGTTCTCGAGCTCGAGCAGGCCGGGCTCGACCTCCGGCTCGCGCTCGAACACGTCGAGCCCGGCGCCCGGCGATCACGCCCGTCGCGCAGCGCCGCCGCCAGCGCCGCCTCGTCGACGACCGGCCCGCGCGTCGTGTTGACGAGGTAGGCCGTCGGCTTGCATCAGCGCGCAGCCGGCGGGCGTCGATCAGATGCCGGCGTCTCGGCGCTCAGCGGGCAGTGCAGCGAGACGACGTCGCGCGGCCGCGAGCAGCTCGTCGAGGTCGAGGAAGCGTCGCCTCGAGCTCGGCCTCGACGGCCGCGTCGGCGCGCCGCCGGCCGCTGTAGGCGATCTGCATCCCGAACGCCCGCGCGCGGCGCGCGGTCGCCGTGCCGATCTGGCCGAGGCCGACGATGCCGAGCGTCTTGCCCTGCAGGCCGGTGCCGAGCAGGAAGAACATGCTCCACGACCACGTCGCGCCGGCTGCGGATCACGCGCTCGCCCTCGCCGAGCCGGCGCGTCGACCATCAGGATCAGCGCCATCGCGATGTCGGCCGTGGCGTCGGTCAGCACGCCCGGCGTGTTCGTGACACGCACGCCGCGCCGGCGCGCAGGCGGCGACGTCGATGTTGTCGTAGCCGACGGCGACGTTGGCGACGACCCGCAGCTGCGGGCCGGCGGCGTCGAGGAACGCGTCGTCGACGCGGTCGTGCAGCAGCGTGACGCACGGCGTCGGCGCCCGCGATCGCCGGCGTGCAGCTCGTCGACGCGCAGCGGCGGTCGTGCGGCGAGACCCACACGTCGCCGGCCGCGCGCAGGCAGCTCGAGCGCCGGCTCGGGCACGCGGCGCGTGACGACGATGCGGGCGGCATGATCGGCGTCAGACGGCGACTGCGCCGAGCAGGTCGCCCATCGCCGCGAGCGCCTCCTCGATGTTCTCGAGCGAGTTGGCGTAGGAGAGGCGCAGGTAGCCCTCGCCGTACGCGCCGAACGCCGTGCCGGCGAGCACGCGCGACGCCGGCCTCGCTCGAGCAGGCGGTCGGCGAGCTCGCGCGCGTCGAGGCCCGTGCCCGTGATGTTCGGGAAGGCGTAGAACGCGCCGTTCGGCATCACGCAGCGAGACGCCCGGCAGCTCGTTCAGGCCCGCGACGACGGCGCTCGGCGGCGCGTCGAACTCGGCCAGCATCGCGTCGACCTCGTCGCGCGGCCCCGTCAGCGCCGCCACGCCGGCGAGCTGCACGGCCGGCGCCGTGCACGAGCACCGAGTTGATCATGAGGCGCGTGATCGGCTCGACGAGCTCGGCCGGGCAGCGCCGCGTAGCCGAGCCGCCAGCCGGTCATCGCGAACGTCTTCGAGAAGCCGTCGAGCAGGATCGTGCGCTCGAGCAGGCCGTCGTGGGCGGCGATCGTGTCGTGCGCGCCGCTCGTAGAGCATCTCGGAGTAGACCTCGTCGGAGAGGATCCAGCAGTCGTGGTCGGCCAGCACCTCGGCGATCTCGGCGTTCAGCTCGCGGCGGCACGATGCCGCCGGTCGGGTTCGCGGGCGAGTTCAGGATCACGAGCTGCGTCCGCGGCGTGAGCCGCTCGGCCAGGTCGTCGGCGGTGAACGCGAAGCCGCGCTCCTCGACGAGCGGCAGCGGCACCGGCGTGGCGCCGGCGAAGCGGATCACCGACTCGTAGATCGGGAAGCCGGGGTTCGGGTAGATCACCTCGTCGCCCGGGTTGCAGGTCGCGAGCACGCCGAAGAAGAGGAACGGCTTGGCGCCGGGCGCGACGACGACGCGGCCCGGGTCGATCGTCGAGGCCGCGGTGGCGCGACAGGTGCGCGGCGCACGCCTCGCGCAGCTCCGGCAGGCCGGGCGCGGGGCAGTAGTGCGTGTGGCCGTCGCGCAGCGCCTTGCGCGCCCGCCTCGATGATGTGGCGCGGCGTCGCGAAGTCGGGCTCGCCGATCTCGAGGTGGATCACCCGCCGGCCCGTCGCCTCGAGCGCCTTCGCGCGCGCGAGCACCTCGAACGCGGTCTCGGTGCCGAGCCGGCCCATGCTCTGCGCGAGCCGCTCCGGTCCGCCATCAGTCCCCCAGCTCGATCCGGCGGCGGTCGACGTACTCCTTCAGGCGCGCCCGCATGTCCGGGTCGATCGCCGGCTGCTCGTACTCCTCGAGCGTCTTGCGCCAGATCTCGCCGGCGCGCTCGGTTGCGTCGCGCGATCCCTTCGACTTCCACCGCTCGAAGTTCTCCGTCGAGGACAAGAGCGGGCGGTAGAAGCAGGTGCGGAACCGCTCCAGCGTGTGCGCCGCGCCGAGGAAGTGGCCGCCGTGGCCGACCTCCTGGTGGGCGCCGTAGGCCAGGCTGGCCTCGTCGACCTCGAGCGGCGTGAACTCCTCCTGCAGCATGCGCAGGATCTCGATGTCGACGATGAACTTCTCGTAGCAGCTGACCAGGCCCGACTCCAGCCACCCGGCCGAGTGCATCACGTAGTTGGCCCCCGCCAGGAACGTCGGGAGCATCGTCATGAGCGCCTCGTAGGACGCCTGCGCGTCGACCGTCTGGCTGGACGTGAGGCCGCCGCCGCTGCGCCAGGGCAGGCCGAAGCGGCGCGCGATCTGGCCCGTGCACAGAAGGCCGATCGCCGACTCGGGCGTGCCGAAGCTGGGCGAGCCCGACTGCAGGTCGGTGTTCGAGAGGAACGAGCCGAACACGACCGGGCAGCCCGGCCGCACGAGCTGCGAGAGCGTGATCCCGGCCATCGCCTCGGCCATCTGCTGCACGAGCGACGCGGGGGTGCTCACCGGCGACATCGCGCCCATGAGCAGGAACGGCGTGATGATCACGGCCTGGTTCGCGCGGTTGTACTCGAGCATGGCCGCCAGCATGCGGTCGTCGAAGCGCAGCGGCGAGTTCACGTTGATCAGCGAGATCGTGACCGGCGCGCGCTCGATCGCCTCGCGCGAGCCGAACAGGATCTCGCTCATCGCGATCGTGTCGGCGGCGTTCGGGCCCGACGTGACCGAGCCCATGTGGAACTTGTCCGAGAGCGTCTGCAGCGCGAACACCATGTCCAGGTGGCGCGAGTCGAGCGGGGTGTCGTTGGGCTCGCAGATCGTGCCGCCGGCCGAGTCGAGCTGATCGAACTGGTGCGACAGCATCACGAACCGCTCGAAGTCGGCCATCGTCGCGTCGCGGCGCACGTCGCCCTCGCGCACGAACGGCGGCCCGTACACGCCCGAGAACACCATGTTGTCGCCGCCGACGCGCACGGAGCGCTCCGGGTTGCGCGCCACGAGGTCGAACTCGCGCGGGGCCTTCGCGACCTGCTCGAGCACGAAGTCGGGGTCGAGGAACACGTTCGCGTCCTCGGTCTTGCAGCCGGCGGCGCGGAAGATCTCGACGGCCTCGGGGAGGATGAACTCGACCCCGATCTCGGAGACGATCCGCCGCCAGCCGCGGTCGAGCGTGTCCATGGCGTCCTCGGAGAGGATCTCGTAGCGCGGCATCGTGTTTAGGAACATGCGTCCTCCGGTTCGGCCGGCGACCCCTCGCACCGTCCTTGACGGCCCCCGGGTCGATCCCTATGATCCCAATAGTGGAACTATAGTTCCACATCGTGAGCCAGTTTTCAATGCCAAACGCCTCCGGCACGCAGTCGATCGACCGGGCCGCCCAGCTTCTGGTGGCGGTGGCCGACAGCGCTACCCCGATCGGCGTGGGCGAGCTGGCCGAGGCCACCGATCTGCCCAAGAGCACCGTCTCGCGGCTGGTCGCCGCGCTCGAGCGGCACGCGCTCGTCCAGCGCGACGGCGCCCGCGGGCCGCTGCGGCCCGGGCCCGTGATGATGCGCCTGGCCCGCCGCGGCGTCGGCGACCGCGACCTGGTCGACCTCGCCGCCGACTCGCTGCGGCGGCTGGCCGAGGCGAGCGCGGAGACGATCAACCTGGCCGTGCCGACGCCGCTCGGCGTCGAGCACCTGAGCCAGGTCGACAGCGATCACTTCATCGGCTCGACGAACTGGATCGGCCGCCGCGTCCCGCATACGAGCACGGCCGTCGGCAAGGTCTTCCTGGCCTTCGGCGCCGTGCGCCTGACGCGCGACCACGCCGCGCTGCGGCCGGAGCTCGAGACCGTGCGCGCACGCGGCTACGCCACCGCCATCGACGAGCTCGAGCCCGGGCTCGCGGCGATGGCCGCGCCCGTGCGCGACGGCAGCGGCGACGTGCTCGCCGCGCTCTCGATCTCAGGGCCGGAGGGACGGCTGACAAGAGAGCGGATCACAGAGCTGGCACCCGTGCTGCTGCAGGAGGCGGCCGCGGTCTCGGCCCGGCTGGGGTATCGCACCACCACCCAAGGAGCAGCATGACGCACGACGAGATCCTGCAAGGCCTGTACGACAACACGCTGATCGGCAACGCGCCCGAGGTCAAGGACCTGACCAACCAGGGCCTCGCCGACGGCCTCGGCCCCGAGTCGATGCTCTACGACGCGCTGATCCCGTCGCTCGAGGAGGTCGGCGCCCGCTTCGAGCGCGGCGACTTCTTCGTGCCCGAGATGCTGATCGCCGCGCGGGCGATGCAGGGCGCGCTCGACATCCTGCGGCCGCTCCTGGCCGAGACCGGCGCCAAGCCGATCGGCACGTTCGTGATGGGCACGGTCAAGGGCGACGTGCACGACATCGGCAAGAACCTCGTCAACATCATGCTCGAGGGCGCCGGCTTCACCGTGCATGACCTCGGCGTCAACGTCGCCCCCGAGCGGTTCGTCGAGGAGATCCAGAAGCACGAGCCCGACATCGTCGGCTTCTCGGCCTTCCTGACCACGACGATGCCGATGTTCAAGGCCAACATCAACGCCCTCCAGAAGGCCGGCCTGCGCGACCACGTGATCGTGATGGTCGGCGGCGCGCCGGTCACCCAGGAGTACGCCGACGCGGTCGGCGCCGACGGCTACGCCGCCGACGCCTCGACGGCCGTGCGCATGGCAAAGGCGCTGATCGAGCAGCAGCGCAACCAGGCCGCCACGGTCTAGCCAGACGCATGGGCGTGCTCGCGACGATGGAGGCGGTGGTCAAGGGCCCGTCTTCGGCTGCCAGATGTGCGGCCAGTGCGTGCTGCACTCGACCGGCATGACCTGCCCGATGACCTGCCCGAAGACGCTGCGCAACGGCCCCTGCGGCGGCGTCCGCGCCGACGGCGGCTGCGAGGTCAAGCCCGAGATGCGGTGCGTGTGGCTGCGGGGCTACGAGCGCTCGCGCCGGCTGCCGCCTGCCCGCCGTGTGGCGCGACGAGTTCAACCACCTGCGCCGCGCCGGTCGACAACCGCCTGCGGGGCACGGCGTCGTGGACGAACCTCGTCAGCGGGCGCGACCGCCAGACGCCCGCGGGCTGGGAGGCCGGCGAGCATTGAGCCGGCTCGAGCAGGCCCTCGCCGCAGGGGCGGTTCGTCGTCACCGCCGAGATGCCGACGATCGACGGCGGCGGCATGGACGAGGTGCGCTTCCAGCTCGAGCCGATGGCGCCGTACCTCGACGCCTGCAACGCCACCGACAACACCGCCGCCCACGCGCACGCATCGCCGCTTGCGATCGCGATCGCGCTGCGGCAGTGCGGGATGGAGCCGATCATGCAGCTCGTCTGCCGCGACCGCAACCGGCTCGCGCTCGAGGCCGACATCGTCGGCGCGTCGCTGCACGGGATCGAGAACGTGTGCTGCCTGACCGGCGACGACGTCACCGCCGGCGACGAGCCCGAGGCCCGGCGCGTCTTCGACCTCGACAGCCCGCAGCTGCTGGCGACCGCCGCGGGCGATCGCGCCGCGGCCGCTACCTGAGCGGCCGAGCGATCGACCCGCCGCCGCACCTCTTCCTCGGTGCGGTCGAGAATCCCGGCGCCCCGCCCTTCGACTACCGAGCGCAGCGAGCGCTGAAGAAGGTGCGCGCGGGCGCGCAGTTCCTGCAGCTGCAGATCTGCTTCGAGCCCGAGCGGCTCGCAGCCTTCACGGCCGAGGCCGCACGGCTCGGCGTCACCGAGCACGCCGCGCTCCTGCCGTCGATCACGATCCTGCGCTCGGCCCGGGCGCTGCGGTTCATCGACGCGAAGGTGCCGGGCATCTCGGTGCCGGCCGGCGATCATCGAGCGGGTCGAGGCGGCGGCCGACCAGCAGGAGGCCTGCTTCGACGTCGCCTACGAGCTGGCCCAGCCACGCCCTGGCGCAGCCGGGCGTGCGCGGCCTGCACTTCATCAGCTTCCGCAAGGACGCCGGGATCGCCGCGCTCTGCCGGCGACTCGGGATCCCCGACGCACGCCGAAAGGGTTGAGCATGGATACCGTTCTCCAGTCCCGGTCTAAGACGGTCGTCATCGGCGCGGACAAGCCGTTCTGCATCATCGGGGAGCGCATCAACCCGACCGGCCGCAAGGCCTTCCAGGCCCAGCTGCAGGCGGGCGACCTGGCCGCAGCTCGAGCAGGACGTCGCCGAGCAGGTCGCGGGCGGCGCCGACATGCTCGACGTGAACGTGGGCGACCCGCTCGCCGACGAGGTCGAGCTGATGCGAAGCGCGATCCCGCTCATGCAGGGCCTGACCGACCTGCCGCTCGTGATCGACTCCTCGGTGATCGAGGCGCTCGAGGCCGGCCTGGGCGCCTACGAGGGCAAGGCGCTCGTGAACTCGGTCACCGCCGAGGACGACCGGCTCGAGGCGATCCTGCCGCTCGTCGCCAAGTACGGCGCGGCCGTGATCGCCCTCCCCAACGACGACGAGATCCCGATGGAGCCGCAGCGGCGGCTGGAGCTGGCGCGCAAGATCGTCTCGGTCGCGGGCGACCACGGCATCCCGCCGCAGGACATCGTCATCGACCCGCTGGCGATGCCGGTCGGCGCCGAGCCGCGGGCGGTGACGCTGTTCATCGAGACCGTGCGCCTGATCCGCGACGACCTGGGCGTGAACATGACCTGCGGCGCCTCGAACACCTCGTTCGGCCTGCCGGGACGGCACGTGCTCGGCGCCGGCTTCCTCGGCATCGCCGCGAGCCACGGGCTCACGAGCGCGATCATGGACGCGCGCGCGCCGGTGTGCGTCGAGGCGGTGCGCGCGGCCGACTTCCTGCTCGGCCACGACGAGTGGGGCGCGCGCTGGATCGCCGCCCACCGGGCGAAGCTGGCCGCCGCGCAGGCCGCCGGGACAGTATGAGCGAGGCCGCCGTCCAGGCCGGCACGGGCCGGGTGCGGCTGCAGTTTCGCCCCGACGGCGGCGACGTGCGCGTGCCCGCCGGGACGACGGTGTTCGACGCCGCCTCGTGGAACGGGATCGCGATCGACTCCACCTGCGGCGGCCACGGCACCTGCAAGAAGTGCAAGGTGCGGGTCATGTCCGGGGCGGTGCCGATCTCGAGCGTCGACCCGCGCGCGTTCACGATCGACGAGCTCAAGGGCGGCTGGCGGCTGGCCTGCCGCGCGGCGGCCACCGAGGACCTCGAGATCGACGTGCCGCCGCTGCAGACGCGGCCGAAGGCGGCCCTCGTCGGCGTCGGCCGCCACGTCATCCTGCGCCCGGCGGTGCAGAAGCGCTACCTCGAGCTCGACGAGCCCACGCTCGAGGACCAGGTCTCCGACCTCGAGCGGGTGCTGGCCGCCGTCGACGACTACGAGCTGCGCGTCCACCCCGGGGCGGTGCGCCGGCTCGGCCGCACGCTGCGCGCGGCGGACTTCAAGGTCACCGCCGTCATCTGCGACGACCTCCTGATCGACGTCGAGCCGGGCGACACGACCGCCGACCGGCATGCGATCGCGTTCGACCTCGGCACGACCACCGTGGTCGCGAACCTGCTCGACCTCGCCACCGGCCAGCCGCTCGCGGTGCGCTCGATGCTGAACCGCCAGCAGCCGTTCGGCGCCGACGTGATCTCGCGGGTGTCGGCGACGATGCTCGACCCCGACGCGCTCGAGGCGCTGCAGGCGCGGGCCGCCGAGACGCTGAACCAGCTCGCGTCCGAGGTGTGCGCCGAGGCGGGCGTCGAGCGCGAGCGGGTGTACGAGATGGTCGTGTGCGGCAACGTCACGATGACCCAGATCGCGCTCGGGATCGATCCCGAGCCGCTGGCGGTGGCGCCGTTCATCGTCGCCGCGCGGCGGCTGCCGGCCGTCACCTCCGCCGACTACGGCGTGCCGCTGCATCCCGCGCGCCCAGGCCTACACCTTCCCCGCCCTCGGCGCCTACGTCGGCGGCGACATCGTCGCCGGCATGCTCGCGACCGGCCTCACGCGCGACCGCCGGGTGCGGCTCTTCATCGACGTCGGCACCAACTCCGAGATCGCGCTCGGCTCGCAGGAGCGGGTGGTCTCGACCGCCGCGCCGGCCGGCCCGGCCTTCGAGGCGGCCCAGATCCGCTGCGGCATGCGCGCCGCCGAGGGCGCGATCGAGGGTGTGACCATCGCGGGCGACGAGCTCAGCCTGGAGGTGATCGGCGACACCGCCCCGGTCGGCATGTGCGGCTCGGGCCTCGTGGACGCGGTCGCCCAGCTGGTCGCCTGCGGCCTGCTCGACCACTCCGGCCGCTACATCCCCGACGAGGACGCGGCCGAGGCGCATCCGGTGCTGTCCAAGCGGCTCGTCAAGGTGGGCGAGGAGCGCGTGTTCGTGCTCGCCTGGCGCGGCGAGGAGCCCGAGAACGCGATCTACCTCTCGCAGCGCGACGTGCGCGAGCTGCAGTTCGCGAAGGCCTCGATCGCGACCGGCTGGATGATCCTCATGAGCGAGCTCGGCATCACCGCGGCCGACGTCGTCCCAGGTGCTGCTTGCGGGCAGCTTCGGCTCCTACCTGTCGCCGGCCAGCGCCGTCCGCATCGGCCTCGTGCCCAAGCTGCCGCTGACGCGGATCGTGTCGGCGGGCAACGTGGCCGGCGAGGGCTCGAAGATGGCGGCCCTGTCGCTGCGCGAGCGCGCGGCCGCGGATGCCATCCTCGACGAGGTCGAGTACGTCGAGCTCTCCGGGCGTGAAGACTTCAACGACATGTTCATCGACCAGCTCAAGTTCCCGGGATGAGCGCGCCCGCCCAGAAGCGGGTCGCGGTCGTCGCCTGCGGCGCGCTCGCGCTGCACGTGCAGGCGATCGCGCGCCGGCGCGGGTGGGCGGTCGACGTGCATCCGCTGCCGCCCGAGCTGCACAACCGCCCGGAGCGGATCGCCCCGGCGGCCGCGGAGCTGATCGCGCAGCTCGAGGCCGGCTACGACCGGGTCGTGCTCGCCTACGCCGACTGCGGCAGCATGGGCGCCGTGGACGAGCTGGGGGTCGAGCGCCTCGCCGGCGACCACTGCTACGACGTGTTCGCCCGCGCCGAGGTGCGCGAGGCGATGCGCGAGGAGCCCGGCACCTACTTCCTGACCGACTTCCTGGCCCGCACGTTCGAGCGCACGGTCGTGCGCTCGCTCGGCCTCGACCGCCACCCCGAGCTGCGCGACGCCTACTTCAAGAACTACCGCCGGGTGGTGTACCTGGCCCAGCGGCCGACGCCGCGGCTGCTCGAGCAGGCGCGCGCGGCGGCCGACCGCATCGGCCTGCCGCTCGAGGTCGTCGACGTCGGCGAGGGCGGCCTCGAGCGCGATCTGGAGCGCCTGGTGGGGACGGGCACCGATGGCTGACACCGTCACCACCCGCGCGGCGCTCCTGCCGGCGGTCGGCACGCGGCTGCGGGTGGTCGAGCTCGATCTGGCCCCGCCCGGGCCGGGCGAAGTGCGCGTGCGCCTGCACGCAAGCGGGGTCTGCAGCGACGACCTGAACGCGTTTGACGGCTCGATCGAGGTGCCGTGCCCGGCGGTGCTCGGGCACGAGGGCGCGGGCGTGGTCGAGGCGATCGGCCCGGACGTCGCCACGCTCGCGGTCGGCGACCACGTCGCCCTCTCGTGGGCGCCCTACTGCGGCCACTGCGAGCAGTGCCTGCGCGACCTGCCTCACCTGTGCGGGACGGCGTGGCCGAAGATGCTCGCCGGGCGGCCTGCTCGACGGCACCACCCGGCTCTCCTTCGGCGGCGCCACCGTGCACCACTACTGCTTCCTCTCGTCGTTCGCGGAGCGCGCCGTCGTGCCCGAGCGCTCGTGCGTGCGCATCCCCGCCGACGTGCCGTTCGACGTCGCGGCGCTCGTTGGGTGCGCCGTCGCAAGCGGCGTGTGCGCCGTGTGGCGGACGGCCGGCGTGCGCCCGGGCGAGCGGGTGGCGGTCTTCGGCCTCGGCGGCACGGGCCTTGCGGCCGTGATCGGCTCGGTCGCCGCGGGCGCCTCGCAGATCGTGGCGGTGGACGCGCGCGCGAGCCGCCTGGAGCGCGCCCGCGAGCTGGGCGCGACGAGCACCGTGGAGTGGCAGGGGACGCCCGCCGAGGTCGCGGCCGCCGTGCGCGACGCGAGCGGCGGCGGCGTCGACTACGCCTTTGAGGCCCGCGGCCGGCCGGCGGCGGCCGAGGCGGCGTTCCTCTCGACGCGAGCGCGCGGTGCCGCCGTGCTGTGCGGCATCCCCCGCGCCGACGCCACCATCACGCTGCCGGCGCTCTCGATCCCGCGCATGGAGCGGCGGGTGCTGGGGTCGATCTACGGCTCGGCCCGACCCGACCGCGACTTCCCGCTGATCCTCGACATGTACCGCCACGGGCACCTGCCGATCGACCGCCTGATCTCGCACCGCCTGCCGCTCGACGAGGCCGGCGCGGCGATGGACCTGGTGCGCTCGGGCGACGCCACCCGCGTCATCCTCGAGCTGGCCTGAGTCTAAGGGGACTGTCCCCGCATGGAACAGTCCCCGCTTCTCGGCCCGCCTACTCGCCGGCGGCGGCCGCCTTCGGCTGGTGGCGGTAGAACTCGACGTTCAGCGGCTCGAGCGGCGTGTTGCCCAGGATCAGGTCGGCGGCCTTCTCGGCCATCATCATCACCGGCGCGTAGATGTTGCCGTTCGTGACGTAGGGCATGGCCGAGGCGTCGACCACGCGCAGGCCCTCGAGGCCGTGCACGCGCATGTTCGTGGGATCGACAACCGACATCGGTCCGGTGCCCATCGCGCAGGTGCACGAGGGGTGCAGGGCCGTCTCGCCGTCGCGCCCGACCCAGTCGAGGATCTCCTCGTCGGTGGCGACGCCGGGCCCGGGCGAGAGCTCGCCCGCGTTGTAGGGGTCGAACGCCGGCTGGGTCAGGATGTTGCGCGCGACCCGGATCGCCTCGACCCACTCGCGCCGGTCCTGCTCGGTCGACACGTAGTTGAAGCGCAGCGCCGGGTGCACGGTCGGGTCGGTCGAGGTGATCTTCACCGACGCCGCGGGTGTCCGAGTACATCGGCCCGATGTGCACCTGGTAGCCGTGGCCGCCGGCGGGCTTGGAGCCGTCGTAGCGGATCGCGAGCGGCAGGAAGTGGAACATCAGGTTCGGGTAGGCGACCTCGTCGTTCGAGCGGGCAAAGCCGCCGCCCTCGAAGTGGTTGGTGGCGCCGTCGCCGCGCGCGCGCGAGCCACTGCAGGTACACCTTCGGCCGGTTGCGGTAGAGCATCGCCGGGGCGACCGAGACGGGCAGCTTGCTGCCGTACTGGACGTACACCTCGAGGTGGTCCTGCAGGTTCTCGCCGACGCCCGGCAGGTCGTGCACGACGTCGACGCCGAGCGCCTCGAGCTCGGCGGCGTTGCCGACGCCGGAGAGCTGCAGCAGCTGCGGCGAGTTGATCGCGCCGCCGCACACGATGATCTCGCCGCGCGTGCGCCCGCCGCGTCGGGCCGCGGGGCAGGTCGAACGAGACGCCCGTCGCGCGTGTTGCCCTCGAAGACGATCCGGCGCACGAACGCGTTCGTCTTCACCGTCAGGTTCGGCCGGTCCATGACCGGGTGCAGGTACGCCCGGGCGGCGCTCAGCCGGCGGCCGCGGTGGATGTTGCGGTCGAAGGCGGCGAACCCCTCCTGGCGGTAGCCGTTGACGTCGCTCGTGAGCTGGTAGCCGGCCTGCTGCACGGCCTCGAAGAACGCGAGGAAGAGCGGGTTCGTGGCCGGGCCGCGCTCGAGCACGAGCGGCCCGTCGCCGCCGCGGTACTCGTCGGCGCCGGCCAGGCACGTCTCCATCCTCTTGAAGTAGGGCAGGCAGTGGGCGTAGTCCCACGTCTCCATGCCCGGATCGGCGCCCCAGCGCTCGTAGTCGATCGGGTTGCCGCGCTGGAAGATCATCCCGTTGATGCTGCTCGAGCCGCCGAGCACCTTGCCGCGGGCGTGGTAGACGCGCCGCCCGTGCATGTTCGGCTCGGGCTCCGACTCGTACTTCCAGTCGTAGAAGCGGCTGCCGATCGGGTAGGTCAGCGCCGCCGGCATGTGGATGAAGATGTCGGCCTTGTAGTCGCTGCGGCCGGCCTCGAGCACGAGCACGCGGGTCGAGGGGTCGGCGCTCAGGCGGTTCGCGAGCGCCGAGCCCGCCGAGCCTCCGCCGACGATGATGTAGTCATAGGGCGTGCGGGCCATGTCCGCCTTCCGTTGGATCGCGTGGACGTGGAGCCAGCGCGATTCTACGCCTCAGCCCGTCGAGCATGGCTGCGAGCCGCTCGGCCGGGTGGGCGGCGTCGAGCTCCGCGGCCACCCGTGCGGCCACCTCGTCGGGCGATCCGTCGGCCTCCTGCCACGGCCCCTGCTCCCAGGCCTCGAGGTAGGCGTCCGACCCGGCCAGGCCCTGCCGCATCGCGGCCTCGTCGATCGCCTCCTGGAAGCGGTCGGGCAGCGCCACCTTCGCGATTGCGCCGGCCGCGTCGCGCGCGGTCACCATCGTCGGGATCTCGCGCCAGCTGGTGATGCGGTACTCGGCCACGGCCGGCGGATGATACCCATCTCAATTGACATCCATGGTGGATGCCAATTGGCCAGGGCCGGCCCGGCGTGAATCCCCGCCGCCTCGCGCCGATAACCCGCGGGTGAAGTTCGACTATGACCTGCTCGTGATCGGCTCCGGCCCCGGCGGCCAGAAGGCGGCGATCCAGGCCGCCAAGCTCGGCAAGCGCGTGGCCGTCGTCGACCGCCGCGAGACGCTCGGCGGCGTGTGCACGAACACCGGCACGATCCCGTCGAAGACGCTGCGCGAGGCCGTCGTCTTCCTGACCGGCATGAGCCAGCGCGGCATCTACGGGCAGAGCTACCGCGTCAAGGACGACATCACGAGCGAGGACGTGTTCGCGCGCATCCAGCACGTCGTCCAGCGCGAGATCGACGTGGTGCGCAGCCAGCTCGCCCGCAACCGCGTGCGGAGTGCTCGCGGGCCACGGCCGCTTCCTCGACCCGCACTCCGTGTCGGTCGGCAGCGTCACGGGCGACGAGCGCCGCGTCACGGCCGCGAAGATCGTGATCGCGACCGGCACCCGCCCGGCCCGCCCCGCGACCGTCGCGTTCGACGGGCGCACCGTGCTCGACTCCGACGACATCGTCTCGCTCGACTGGCTGCCGAACTCCCTGGTCGTCGTCGGCGCCGGCGTGATCGGCATCGAGTACGCATCGATGTTCGCGGCGCTCGGCACCCGCGTGACCGTCGTCGAGCAGCGCCAGCGCCTGCTCGAGTTCTGCGACTTCCAGATCATCGAGGCGCTGCAGTACCACCTGCGCGACCTCGGCGTGATCTTCCGCTTCGACGAGACGGTGACGGCGTCGACAAGCACAAGGGCGGCGCGGTGACCCATCTCGCGAGCGGCAAGCTCATCCCCGCCGACGCCGTGCTCTACTCGGCCGGCCGCCAGGGCGCCACCGACGGGCTCGACCTGGCGAAGGCCGGCCTCGAGGCCGACCGCCGCGGCCGCATCGCCGTCGAACGAGCGCTTCCGCACCTCGGCGCGCCACATCTACGCGGTCGGCGACGTGATCGGCTTCCCCAGCCTCGCGGCAACCTCGATGGAGCAGGGCCGGCTCGCGGCCTGCGACGCCTTCGGCGTGGCCTCCCACGCGATGGACGCGATGCTCCCGATCGGGATCTACACGATCCCCGAGATCAGCTTCGTCGGCCGCACCGAGGAGCAGCTGACCGAGGCGGCGGTGCCGTACGAGATCGGCATCTCGCGCTACCGCGAGCTCGCCCGCGGCCAGATCCTGGGCGACACGTCCGGCATGCTGAAGCTGCTCGTCTCGCCGCGAGACCGCACGCTGCTCGGCGTGCACGCGTTCGGCACGGGCGCCACCGAGCTCGTGCACATCGGCCAGCTCGTGATGGCGATGGGCGGCACGATCGACGTGCTCCTCGACACGGTCTTCAACTACCCGACGCTGGCCGAGTCGTACAAGGTGGCGGCGCTCGACGCCACCAACCGGCTGAGCGCGATCGAGCGCATGGCCGCCTGAGCGGCTGCGACGGCGGACGACGGCCCGCCGTTACACGACGGTGACGCACGGCTCCTAGCCTGACCCGGATGCGCGTGACCAGAAGAGGGGCGTTCGTCGGCCTCGGCGCCGCCGTCGTGGGCGCCGGTGCCGGCGCACGAGCGCTCCCGCTGCGCACGTGGTACGACGACCTGACCGGCGCCTGCGGGCCCGCCGGGCCGGCGCCGCCGCGGCGGCCGGGTACGCGGGTTTCGCTCGACGACCTGCACTCGCGCCATGTCGCCGAGCCGGTCGGGTATGCGGTCGGCCTCCCGCCCGGACATACGGGTTCGGCGGCGGCCGTGTGCCTGCCCGGTCGCGGCAGCGACGCCCGCTGGGTCGTGGACACGCTGCACGTGGTCGACTTCGTCGCTGCGGCGGGCCTGCGCTACGCCGTCGCGGCGGTCGACGGCGGCGAGTCCTACTGGCACCGGCGCGCGTCGGGCGAGGATCGCATGCGCATGCTCTTCGACGAGTTCCTGCCCCTGCTCGAACGCCGCTTCGGCCTGCGCCCGCGGGCGGTCATGGGCTGGTCGATGGGCGGGTACGGCGCGCTGCTCGCGGCCGAGCGTCGCCCGGCGCTCTTCCGCGCCGGTGGCGGTCTCGAGCGCAGCCATCTGGCCGACCTACGCGCAGCAGCACGCGGCCGTCGCCGATGCGTTCGACGGCCCGGCCGACTTCGCCCGGAACGACGTCTTCGCCGGATCCGGCCGGCTGGCCCGGCACCGGCCGTCTCGATCAGCTGCGGCACGGCCGATCCGTTCCTGCGAAAGACCGCGCATTCGCCGGCCGGCTCGCGCACGCCCCGGCGGGCGAGTTCACCTCCGGGTGCCACGACGAGGACTTCTGGCGGCGCATGCTTCCGGCACAGGTGCGGTTCGTCGGCCGGCATCTCGCAGGGTGAGGTGCCTGGCACCGCGACGCGGTGCCAGGCACCTGCAACCGCTGCTACGGCCGGACGAGCGGCTTGTAGCGGATCCGGTGCGGCTGGTCGGCCTCGGCGCCGAGGCGCTTGTGGCGGTTCGTCCTCGTACTCGTCGTAGGTGCCCTCGAACCAGACCACCTCGGAGTCGCCCTCGAACGCGAGGATGTGCGTCGCGACGCGGTCGAGGAACCAGCGATCGTGGCGTGATCACCACGGCGCAGCCGGCGAACGAGAGCAGCGCCTCCTCGAGCGCGCGCAGCGTGTCGACGTCGAGGTCGTTCGTCGGCTCGTCCAGCAGCAGCAGGTTGCCGCCCGAGCGCAGGAGCTTGGCCAGGTGCAGGCGGTTGCGCTCGCCGCCGGAGAGGTCGGAGACGCGCTTCTGCTGGTCGCCGCCGCGGAAGTTGAACGACGCCACGTAGGCGCGCGACGCGATCTCGCGCGTGCCGACCGTGATCCGCTCCTTGCCGCCGGAGATCTCCTTCCAGACGGTGTTCGGCGGGGTCGAGGTCGGCGCGGGCCTGGTCGACGTAGGCGAGCTGCACCGACGGGCCGACCCGCAGCTCGCCGCCGTCGGGCTGCTCCTGGCCGGCGATCATGCGAAAGAGCGTCGTCTTGCCGGCGCCGTTGGGGCCGATCACGCCGACGATCCCGCCCGCGCGGCAGCGAGAAGTCCAGGTCCGTCGATCAGCAGGCGCTCGCCGTAGCCCTTGCGCAGGCCGTCGGCCTCGACGACCACGTCGCCGAGCCGCGGCCCGGCCGGGATGTGGATCTCGACGCGTGTCGAGCTTGACCGCCGCGTCCTCGGCGAGCAGCTGCTCGTAGGCGGCGACGCGCGCCCGGCTCTTGGCGTGCCGCGCCCGCGGCGCCATCCGCACCCACTCGAGCTCGCGCTGCGAGCGTCCGCCTGGCGGGCCGACTCCTGCTTCTCCTCGACCGCCAGCCGGGCCTGCTTCTGCTCGAGCCACGACGAGTAGTTGCCCTGGAACGGGATGCCGTGGCCGCGGTCGAGCTCGAGGATCCAGCCGGCGACGTTGTCGAGGAAGTAGCGGTCGTGGGTGACCGCGAGCGACGGTGCCCGCGTAGTCGTCCAGGAAGCGCTCGAGCCACGCGACCGACTCGGCGTCGAGGTGGTTGGTCGGCTCGTCCAGCAGCAGCAGGTCGGGCGAGGACAGCAGCAGCCGGCACAGCGCCACCCGGCGGCGCTCGCCGCCCGAGAGGTTGGTGACCTCGGCGTCGGCCGGCGGCAGCCGCAGCGCGTCCATGGCCACGTCGAGCATGCCGGTCGAGGCTCCAGGCGTCGGTGCGCTCGATCCGGTCCTGCACCTCGCCCTGCTCCTCGAGCAGCGTCTGCATCTCGTCGTCTGACATCGGCTCGGCGAAGCGGGCCGAGATCTCGTTGAAGCGGTCGAGCAGCGCGCGCTTCTCGGCGACGCCGTCCTCGACGTTGCCGCGCACGTCCTTGCGCCGGGTCGAGCTCGGGCTCCTGCGACAGGTAGCCGACGGTGGCGCCCGGCGCGATCCGGGCCTCGCCGTTGGACGGCTCGTCGAGGCCGGCCATGATCCGCAGCAGCGTCGACTTGCCGGCGCCGTTGGGGCCGAGCACGCCGATCTTGGCCCCGGGCAGGAACGACAGCGAGATATCGCGCAGCACCTGGCGCTCGGGGCCGAAGAACTTGTTGCACCGGTACATGGAGTAGACGTACGTCTGGTTCATGCCGGGCAGGATAGGCGCACCAAAAGGGGTCCGACCCCGCTTGGTGCGTCAGCGGCGGCGGGAGCCCCAGGCGAGGCCGAGGATGGCAGCCGCGGAGAAGCCGACCGCGCCCGACAGGGCCGCGACCGCCAGGCCGCCGCCCAGCTCGTGGACGCCGATCAGGCCCGGGCCTGCGATCAGGAACACCGGTGTCAGCACGATCACCCGCTCACGCAGGTAGACGCGCGGGCCCGCGGCCCACCACCAGATGCAGACGACGCCGACGATCACCGCGGTGGCGACCACCGCCCGGCCCGCCGTCAGCTTCGAGATGAACCCGAGCCCGGCCGCGGCCACGAGCCCCAGCGACCAGATCGCCAGCAGGGCACCGCCGCCGGCCACCATCAGATCACGCCGGACGAGCTTGCGCAGCTGATCGGGGGGCAGCGTCATCGGGGCCGACGCCGCCCCCCGTGGAGGCTGGTCAGTCGCCCTCGGCGGCGACCGTCAGGTCGGCGCGGTGCTCGGCGAGCACCGTCCCGTGGTACTGCTGGCGCCCGTAGTAGAGCGCGAGCCCGGCGATCACGACCGCACTGATGCCGATGATCGGCCCGTACTGCTGGTACCACTTGGTGCCGTAGTAGTAGTCGCGCGGCCAGGCCAGGTTGATCGCCATCGCTGCCCCGTACGCGACCGCGATCACATTCGTAATCACGCCCCACCTGCCGAGCTTGAACAGGTTCTGGCCGTCGTTCAGGTTGCCCGGCCATCCCTTCAGGCGCTGCTGCAGCAGCGGGATCGTGACGCCCAGGTAGGCGAGGTACATGAAGATGATCCCCAGAGCGATGATGACCTCGAACGCGTACTGGTTGTAGATGTTGAAGGCCAGGACGACCATCGCGATCGCCCCCACCAGCACGGCCGGGAACACCGGCACTCGGCGCACACCGGACACGTGTGCCAGCCGCGAGCCGCCCGGCAGGTTGTCGTCGCGGCCCATCGCGAACAGGATCCGCACGGACATCGCGTGGATGGCCAGGCAGCAGACGAAGATCGCCAGGGCCACGTCGGCCAGGAAGATCTTGCCCCAGGTGGATCCGAGAACGTCGGTCGTGATGACGGTCAGTCCGAGCGACGTGGGCGTCTTGTACAGGGCGCTACTCACGGCCATCGTGCCGAACAGGATGAGCAGGAAGCCCATCGTGCCCGCCGTCGCGAGCGCCTGCAGCACGGCACGGGGCGCCTTGCGGCGCGGGTTGTCGGTCTCCTCGGCCAGCGAGCCGGCGCTGTCGAAGCCGTACATCACGTACAGCGGCATGATGGCCCCCACGAGCAGCGCTCCCAGGTAGCCCCACGCATGGTGGACGGGGACGTTGGCAGTGTTGGCCGTGTTGGTCAGCACGCTCGCCGGGCCGCGGTTGGCGTGGATCAGGAACAGGATGATCAGGCCGGTCGCCCCGACGAGCTCGGCGATCACGCCGATGTTGTTGATGCGCGCGAGCAGCCGCACGCCGGTGGCGTTGATGATGGTGGTCAGCGTGACCATCACGAGCGCCAGGATGATCGCGTTCTCGGCGAAGTCCTTGCTGTAGATGTTGAGCGAGTTGGCCGGCGACCCGACGATCTGGAACCGGGTCGAGATCTGCGGCAGGATGACCTGCCAGGCCAGCGCCACGGCCGGCACCGTGATGATCTGGGCGCACAGGTACATCCACCCCGTGTTCCACGACCAGGCCTTCGAGGCCAGGTTCTTCGACCACTGGTACACCGACCCGGCCAGCGGGTAGTGGGCCGAGAGCTCGGCGAACTGCAGTGCCACCATGAACTGGCCGAACATGACGAAAAGCCAGGCCCAGACGAACGCGGGGCCTGCGAAGAAGAATCCCAGCGCCGATGTCTGGAACATGCCGGTGAGAATCGAGATGTAGCTGTAGCCGGCGGCGAACGACGAGAAGCTGCCCAGCGTGCGGTGCAGCTCCTGGCGATACCCGAACTGCGCCAGTTGCTGGCTGTCCGAGTTGGTGCCTTCTTGCATGCCCCTCCCCTCCCTTACGGAGACAGGTTGTGGTCTAGACCAGGAAAATCTTCCCCGACACGGGCGGGGAAGTCAATACGCTCGGCACGGCTTGCGCCGACTCCGGCCTGCCAGCGTGGGAGGCCGGCCGGGCCGGCCCCCCACGCGTGCGCAGCTATTCGACCGGGATCTCGGAGTTGATCATGCCGAGATCGATGCCCTCACGCCGGCGCACGATCCGCGAGCCGACGTAGATCGCGATGGCGATCAGGTAGAGGACGGCCATGTATTTGAGCGAATTCGAGTGGTTGATCCCGTAGGAGTCGTTCGAGAACCACTTGTACCCGCAGAACGCCAGGAACGCCGCGAACACGACCCCGGAGAGGGTCACGAGCGGGATCCCGGCGATCTCGTACTTGGCGATCGGCGATGCCTTGTAGATGTCGCGCCGGCGCCAGGGTAGGACGATCGCCGAGAGCGTCGTGCCGAAGTAGGTGATCGCGATCACGACGGTCGCGTCGAGCGTGTAGCCGTAGAAGTTCGAGTTGTACGCGTACAGGTAGCTGATCGGGATCGACGGCACGAGCATGAGCAGCAGGGCCGCCACGGGCACGTGCGTGCGGTCGTCGACCTTGGCCGCCCACTCGGGCAGGATCCGGTCGAACGCCGCCGCGAAGATGACCCGGGTCGAGCTCAGGAACACGCTCCCGGCCCAGCCGAAGAACCACAGCGAGAGCAGGAGCAGCAGGACGATCTGCAGGAACCCGTTGTGGATGAACATCGCCGCCAGCATCCCCGGGTACGGGAACCAGTAGGTCGGCGCCTTCGTCACCGAGGCCCAGTACTCGCCGCTCAGGATGCCGTAGAAGTTGTAGCCCATCGCGTGGGCCATCGCGGCGAAGGTGATCACGACGACGACGGTCGTGAAGAGCAGCGCACCGCCCATCGCGTAGATGTTCTTGCGGAAGTCGGACGCACCCCGCACCTCGCCGTAGAGCGTCGCGCCCCAGTTCGGCCACAGGTTGTAGAACAGCATGAAGGGGACGAGGAGCAGCGTCGCCCGCAGCGGGAAGGCGCCGAACCCCTTGGAGGTCACTCCGGCCGAGTGGGCCGCAGCCGTCGTCTTCGCGAACGCGTTCGGGTCGTGCGAGCCGTAGATGTCGGTCTGGCGGTTGAAGGCGGCCGCGAAGTCGGCCTTCGAGTGGAACAGGAAGAGCGCGAGCATGATCACAAGCCCGACGATCGCCCCGTAGAAGCACATCTTCTGGAACCGGGCGTAGTTGCGCATGCCGATCGAGACGACGATCGTCGCGATGGCGGCCGTCGCCAGCGAGGCCACGAAGATGCCGGTGCCGTGCACCGGGTTCCACCAGGCGGCGTGGAACGTGCTCGTGCCGTTGTACCCGAGGACGTTCAGGACCGGCTGGATGAACTCGAGGATGAGGATGTTGGCGTAGATCGGCACCCAGTGCCACAGGATGAACCACCAGCCGGTGGCCGCCAGGACGAAGCCGACGCCGCCGCCGAACACGCGGCTCTGCCACACGTAGTCGCCGCCGGCCCTGGGCATGACGGCGATCAGCGACGCGTAGGTGATCACCTCGAAGACGATGAACAGGCCCGAGAGGATGATCGCGGCGATCAGGCCGCCCTCCGGGAAGACCGCGATGCCCGTGAAGGCGTACCCGAAGCCGAGCGCCATCAGGTTGATGGCGAAGGCCGAGTAGATGAAGGCGTCGAACACCGACCACCCCTTCACGAGGCCGGTCGCCTTGCGCACGAACATCGTGCGCTCGGCCGGTGTGTCTGCTGCAGCCATCCCCTCTCCTTTCAGCCGCTGGTGAGCACGAAGTTCTTCACCTTGCTGCCGTTCAGGTCGATCAGCGCGCCCATCAGGTCGCCCTGCTCGTACGCGCTGCCCGGGTTGATGCACAGCGTGCTGCCGATGCGGGTGTGGCCGCGGGCCTCGTGGATGTGCCCGTGCAGCGAGAGCACGGGGTGCGTCTCCTCGATCGCGGTGCGCACGGCCGTGGAGCCGACGGGCTCGGGCGCGTGGCCGCCGTGCTTGGGCTTCAGGTTCTCGTCGAGGCCGGGGGCGTCGTCGAGGCCGGAGCCGTACGGCGGGCAGTGCAGGTTCAGGATGACGCGCTCGTGCGGCACGGTGAGCTGGGCGGTGACCGCCCGGATGCGCTCGAGCAGCACGTCCTCGGGCTCCTCGCGGTAGGTGTGCCAGGGCGTCGGGTTCGCCCAGCCGGTCGAGGCCATCTGGAAGCCGTCGATGTCGACCACCCGCCCCTCGGCCAGCTCCACCCGCTTGGCGGCCGCCAGGATCGCGTCCACCTCGAACTGGTCGTCGTTGCCGGGGCAGACGAACATGCGCTGCGGCTGGCCGGCGAGCTTCTCCGCGGCCATCTGCATCCACCGCTCGACGGTGCCCAGCATGTGGCTGTGGAACAGGTCGTCGAGCCGGTCGGAATCGGCCTCGAGCTCGGTCAGCTCCTCCGGCGTCGTGCGGAACGGGTAGTACCCGCGCCGGATCACGTCCTGCTCGAACGCGATGACCTGATCCTCGCCGTGCAGGTCACGGCGCTGCTCCTGCAGCGTCCCGTGCCAGGCATCGCCGCCGTCGTGGATGACCGGCACGAGCGCCTTGCCGGTCATGTCGCCGCCGAGGATCATGACGTCGGCCTTGTAGTGCGTGCCGGAGTTCAGAAACTTGCGCCAGCACGTCTCCGACCCATGGATGTCCGTGGCGAAGAAGACACGCACGTCCGGGCATTCTGCCGCTCGCTGCGGACGGAAGTCAAGGAGGGCAAAACACCCATTCTGGCCGGGTGGCAGGTGCCTGGCACCGCGTTGCCGTGCCAGGCACCCGCAACTCACAGCAGCACGCGGCCGTATAGTCGCGGCCCATGCCGCGCGACCCTCGCTTCGACATCCTGTTCGAGCCCGTCCAGATCGGGCCAAAGACGCTTCGCAACCGCTTCTACCAGGTGCCCCACTGCACCGGCTTCGGGGTCGAGAAGCCCTGGTCGCAGGCGGCGCACAGGGCGGTCAAGGCCGAGGGCGGGTGGGCGGCGGTCTGCACCGAGTACTGCACCGTCTCGGCCGACGCCGACGAGACGCCCTACATCTCGGCGCGCATGTGGGACGACCACGACCTGCGCCACCTGCGGCTCGTGTGCGACGCGGCGCACGCCCACGGCGCCCTGGCCGGCATCGAGCTCTCGCACTCCGGCGCCCACGGCGAGAACTGCGAGACGCGACTGCCGCCGCCGGCGCCGTCGCAGATCCCGAGCGACTTCTCCGGGATCACGCCGAAGACGATGGAGCAGCTCGACATCGACCGCATCATCTCCGACTGGGTGCGCGCCGCCATCCGCTCGCGCGACGCCGGCTTCGACATCGTCTACGTCTACGGCGGCCACTCCTATCTGCTCGGGCAGATGCTCTCGCCGTTCTACAACCAGCGCACCGACGCCTACGGCGGCTCGCTCGAGAACCGGGCGCGGATGTGGATCGAGACGCTCGCGGCGGTGCGCGAGGCGGTCGGCGCGGACTGCGCGATCGCCTGCCGGATGGCCGTGTCGGCGGCGGGCGGCGCCGGGGTGGAGCTCGAGGAGGGGCTCGAGTTCGTGCGCATGGCCGACCACCTGGTCGACCTCTGGGACGTGCACATCGGCTCGATCTCGGAGTGGTCGAAGGACTCGGGCGCGTCGCGCTTCTTCGCCGAGGGCTGGCAGCTGGAATGGACCGGGCATGTGCGCGGGGCGACCCGGAAGCCGATCGTCGGCGTCGGCCGCCTGACGACGCCCGAGCGCATGGTCGAGATCGTCGAGTCGGGCGCCTGGGACCTGATCGGCGCCGCCCGCCCGAACATCGCCGACCCGTTCCTGCCCGAGAAGATCCGCCAGGGCCGGTTCGCGCGACATCCGCGCCTGCATCGGCTGCAACATGTGCATCTCGAAGGGCGACTACCGCCGCCACATCGGCTGCACCCAGAACGCCACCGCCGGCGAGGAGCACCGCCGCGGCTGGCACCCCGAGCGCTTCGAGCGGGCCGCGAACGCCGACCGCGAGGTGCTGGTGGTGGGGGCCGGCCCGGCGGGCATGGAGTGCGCGCTCGTGCTCGGCCGCCGCGGCATGCGCCGGGTGCGGCTGGTCGACGCCGCCTCGGAGCCGGGCGGCATCACCCGCTGGATCCCGCGCCTGCCCGGCCTGGACGAGTGGGATCGCCTGCGCACATGGCGGCTCGGCCAGCTCGCACAGCTCGCAAACGTCGCCATCGAGACGGGCGTGCGTCTCGATGCCGCCGGCGTGCGTGCGGCCGGCGCCGAGCTGGTCGTGATCGCGACCGGCGCCGCGTGGGCCGGCGACGGCCGAAACGGCGTCACCCGGGGGCCGATTCCCGGGCGCCGACGCCTCGCTCCCGCACGTGCTCACCCCCGAGCAGGTGATGCTCGAGGGCAAGCGCCCGCCCGGGTCGCGGGTGCTCGTGCTCGACTGCGAGGGCTACTTCATGGGCGCCGGAATGGCCGAGCTCATGCGCGCCCACGGCCACGACGTCGACCTCCTGACCTCGTGCGAGAAGGTCGCGCCGATGTGCGACGAGACGCTCGAGGGGCCGATCCTGCGCCGCCACCTGCACGACCTCGGCATCGGCATGCGGGCCGAGACCTGGGTGACCCGGATCGAGCCGGGCGGGGTGGCCTGCGAGACCGAGCTCGGCGACACGTTCGAGCTCGAGGCGGACGCGGTCGTGCTCGTCACCCAGCGCGTCTCGGACGAGGCGCTCTATCTCGAGCTCGCCGGCGACCGGGGGTCACTGCGAGGGCGTCTATCGCGTGGGCGACTGCGTCGCGCCGCGGCTGATCGCCGACGCGATCTGGGACGGGCACCGGCTCGGGCGCGAGATCGACTCGGCCGACCCGGCCCAGCCGCTGCCGCACCTGCGCGAGCGGCCTGGGCTCGAACCCGACCCGGTGCTGGGGTAAGCGGGCCCGGCCCGGCTGGGCGTCGGTCGGAGGGGTCGGTATACACTCGGGGCCTTGGTGGTCGATCCTCCGGGGGGCGCGTGCAGTGACCGGTAACGATGAGGCGGCGCTTGCCAACACGCAGGTGCGCTACCTGTCGTCGGGGCACGTGGGGGACGAGTTTCGGATCATCGTCGGCGGCTGTGAGGATGCTCCGGCCGGGGTCGGTGTGTTGGTCGTGTTGGACGCGTTCTTCAATTTCGGGACGGCGCTTGAGACGGTGCGGTTGCTGGCGCTGGCAGAGCACATCAGGCCGCTGCTGGTGGTTGGAGTCGGCTACCGGCCGGTGACCGTCGCCGACACGACGCGGCTGCGGGGGCGAGATTTCAGCCCGGTGGCCGACCCACGGGCGGCGGAGGGCAATCCCGGGATGATGCAGGGCGCCGACCAGTTCGCGGGCTTCCTTGCGGAGGAGTTGAAGCCGTGGATCCTTGACCGCTTCGACGTCGCCCGAGACGACTTCGGCGTGTTCGGCTTTTCCCTCGGCGGCTTGTTCGTCACGCACCTGTTGCTGTCCCGGCCGTCGGCCTTCCAGCGCTACGGGATCGGCAGCCCATCGTACTGGTACGGCCCGAAGGTGATCTTCGCAACCGAGGAGCGCTACGCGAACACCCACGACGACCTGCCGGCCAAGGTATACGTGTCGATCGGAGAGTACGAGAACCCGGCTGGGGACGACCGCCACCGCGAGCAGATGACCCCGGAGGCGCGAGCAGCGTCGCTTCGCGCCGAGGCCGAGTTCCCCTATGGAAGACGAGGTCGGCTACGCCCGTGACCTGGTGGACCGGCTGCGGAGCCGCGGCTACCCGAACCTCGACATCACGTTCGAGGTGCTTCAGGGCGAATACCACCCCACCGCGCCGCCCCGAACGATCTCCCGCGCGGTGCGCCACCTCTACGACGCGCCAAAGTAGGGCCCCGGTGCAGAACCGGCGCCAGGTGCGATAGTTCGGCGCAGTGGCCTCCGAGCACCCCGCCCTCACCTATTCGTCCTATCTGCACATCGACGAGCTCCTGGCCTGCCAGGAGCCGCTGTCGGACGGGCCCGAGCACGACGAGCTGCTCTTCATCGTCATCCACCAGGTCTACGAGCTGTGGTTCAAGGTGCTGCTGCACGAGCTGGCGCGGCTGCAGGACCGGCTCGAGATCGGCGACCGCGGATCGGCCCTGCAGGCGATGAAGCGGATCCTGACGATCCTGAAGACGATCGTCGCCCAGATCGACGTACTCGAGACGATGACGCCGCTTGGGTTCTCGAGCTTCCGCGGCCGGCTCGAGCGCGCGAGCGGCTTCCAGTCGGCCCAGTTCCGCGAGCTCGAGGCCGTGCTCGGCGGGCGCGACACGCGCGTGCTCGGCCACCACCCGCCCGGGCCGGCCCGCGACCGCATCGAGGCGGCCATGTCGCGCCGCAGCCTGTGGGACTCGTTCCTGATCCACCTCGACCGCCTCGGCCACTGGATCCCGCCCGAAGTGCTCGAACGCGATCCGTCCCAGCCGATCGCCCCGTCGGACAAGGTGCAGGCCGTGCTGGTCGAGATGTACCAGTCCGATCCGGCGAGCGCCCAGGTGAGCGAGCGGATGGTGGACATCGACGAGGGCATCCAGGAGTGGCGCTACCGGCACGTGAAGATGGTCGAGCGCACCATCGGTCAGAAGCCGGGCACCGGCGGCTCCTCCGGCGTCGGCTACCTGGAGACGACGATCGGCCGCCAGGCGTTCCCCGACCTGTGGGCGATCAGATCGCGGCTGTAGCGGCGGCGGCCGCCGAGTGCGCCCGGCGCTGGCGGCTCACGCTGGGCGAGCCGTACCCGCAGGGCGCGGCCGGGTACGCCGTGCGGGCGCAGCTCGCCGACGGGACGCCGGCGGTGCTGAAGCTGATCCACCCGCACCGCGAGTCCGAGCACGAGGCCGACGCGCTCGCGCTCTGGGACGGCGCCGGCGCGGTGCGGCTGCTCGACCGCGACGACGAGGCAAGCGCCATCCTGATGGAGCGGTGCGAGCCGGGGACGCCGCTCTCGGCGGCGGGGCCGGCGCGTGCGCTCGACGTCCTCGTCGACCTGCTGCCGCGGTTGTGGGTGCCGGCGGGCGAGCCGTTCCACACGCTGGCCGCCGAGGCGGAGTGGTGGGTCGGCTACCTACCGGGCGAGTGGGAGGCCGCGGGCCGCCCCTTCGAGCGCCGCCTGCTCGACGCCGCCGTCGAGGCGCTGGCGACGCTCGCGCCCACCCAGGGCGAGCAGGTGCTGCTGCATCAGGATCTGCACGGCGACAACGTGCTCGCCGCGCAGCGCGAACCCTGGCTTGCGATCGACCCCAAGCCGCTCACCGGCGAGCGCGAGTTCGCGGTCGCGCCGATCGTGCGCTCGACCGAGCTCGGCCACAGCCGCCGGGCCGTGCTGCACCGGCTCGACCGGCTGACGGCGGAGCTGGGCCTCGACCGCGACCGCGCCCGCGGCTGGACGATCGGCCAGACGATCGCGTGGGCGATCGACGGCCCCGGCGCGCATCTCGACGTGGTGCGATGGCTGCTCGACCCGTGACGATCCGCCCGCCCACGCCGGCCGAGCTCGAGCTGCTCGTCGAGATCGAGCGCGACGGCCGGCCGCGCGTTCGCAGACCACGGCATGCCCGAGATCGCCGCCGCCGACCCGGGCAGCGTCGCGGAGCTCGAGCCCTACCGCGCGGCGGGCGCGGCGTGGGTCGCCGCGGACGCCACGGACACCCCGATCGCCTACATCCTCACCGCCAACCTGGACGACGGCATCCACGTCGATCAGGTCAGCGTCTCCCCCGCCCATCGCGGCGCGCGGATCGGCGCGGCGCTGATCGACCACGTGGCCGGCCTGGCCCGGGCATCCGGGCGCAGCGCGGTGACCCTGACCACCTTCCGGGACATCCCCTGGAACGCGCCCTACTACGCGCGGCTCGGCTTCCGCGAGCTGCCCGAGCAGGAGTGGGGGCCGCAGCTGCGCGCTCGGGTCGCCCACGAGCGCGCGGTGATCCCGGGCGCCGCCCCGCGGGTCGCGATGACCCGCCCGCTGTAGCCGACGCGATGGGCCTGGCCCCGAACGGGGCCAGGCCCCGCTTCTCGCCGTCCTCACCCCGCGACGCGGTGCACGAACGCCGCCGCCGGCTCGGCCAGCCCGGCGGCGATCACCGCGGGGTCGCGCGGGCCGCCGGGCACGCGGAACGAGTGGTCGCCGCCCTCGATCGCCACGAGCTGCGCCCGCGTCGCCGAGGCGGGCGAGCACCGGGCGCCAGCAGGTCCGGCCGGGCGAACGTGTCGCGGGTTCCCTGCAGGAAGAGCATCGGCATCGGCACCGCGTCCAGGTGCGCGTCGCGGATCTTGTCGGGCCGCCCGGGCGGATGCAGCGGGTATCCCAGGAACACGAGCCCGGCGGCGGGCATGCCCTCGGCCGCCGCCATCGACGCGATCCGCCCGCCCATCGACTTGCCGCCCGCCAGCACCGGCCGCCCGCCTGCTCGGCCAACGGCGTCTGCGAACGCCTCGTTCCACGCCTCGACGAGCACCGGCGCCCGATCGGGCGCCTTGCGCCCCGCCTGCATGTAGGGGAAGTCGAAGCGCAGCGTGGCGACGCCGAGGCGGCCGATCGCCTCGGCGAAGCCGGCCATGAAGGGCGAGCGCATGCCGGAGCCGGCGCCGTGGCCGAGCACGAGGACAGCGTCGGAGTCGGGTGGGTCGATCCACACCCGGCGGATCGTACGGCTAGATGGTACGCTAGACGTGCGCGAGCTTGCCCGACTCGCCCGGTAGCGGTCGGCTTCACTGCCGCGACGGTCGTCGGACGCGGCGCTTGTGCGGCGACCGGGATCGGCCGCCGGCTCGCGAACTCCTCGCGGGATCTGCCAGGTGGCGGCCGGATGTCGCGCACAGGTCCGTCCGCGTATCGCCCGGCGAAGTCCTCGTAGACGATCGTGAGCGGCTCGACGCCGCACTCGCGGAAGTAGGCCCGCCATTCGTACTCGTGGGCCTCGATGTCGCGGATCAGGTGGGCGATGGCGGCGTGGCTGTAGACGAGGTGCTCGGTTCCGACCGCGGGCACCTGGTCGCTCGACCAGCTCCACGTCTGCAGCGCCCGCCACAGCGAGACGGCCTGGCGCACCTTGTCGCGCCGCGTCACCGAGAGGTAGCGCAGGTTGGGGAACACCGAGGGCGCGAGCTCGCACACCGACAGCCGCTGGCGGCCGGGGACGGCCCAGCGCAGGCCGGTGACGAAGCCGTTGAAGTAGCCCCACATCACCTTGGCGCCGAAGACGCCGTTCGGGGTCGTGCCGGCCTCGAGCGCCCAGTCCAGGTAACCGTCATAGCGCTCGAACCGGCTCGGGTCGTAGCGGGCCTCGTCCTCCTCGACGCGCGTGCGCGGCCCCAGGATGTCGAAGATCTCGGCGTCCGCGGCCTCGCGCACGAGCTGCTCGAGCTCGGCTCGCGTCGACTCCCTGCCGCGGTCGCGCCCGGCCATCCACGCGTCGAGCGCTGCCTCGCCGCGAATGTCTCGCTGGCCCCCTGGGCCTGGTCTCGGGCAAACGTCGCCATCACGCCACCTCCTTGACGTCCACCGTCACGCGGTGGATGGCGTTGACCGCGTAGCCACGCCGGTTCCAGATCGGCTGCTCGGGCTGCACGGCGCCGCCGGCGTCGCGGGCGCGCACGGCGATCGTGTGCGCTCCCGGCGTCGCCTCCCACTCGTGCTCCCAGAACGTGCGGCCGTGGCGCCCGGTGCGGGCGACGATCGCCGCCTTCGCCCAGGGGCCGTCGTCGACGCGCACGTCGACGCGGGTGACGACGCCGCCGCCGCTCCACGCGATCCCGCGGACACGGGCCGCCCCGGGGAGCAGGGCGGCCGCGTCGGCGGGGTCGGTCACGAGCGAGTGCACGGGCATCCGCTCCATCCGCGATCCCGGCCCGGGGTCGTCGAGGGGCGCGAACCGGTAGTCGATCGCCTGGAAGGGGCCGTCGAACTCGTCGGCCGACACATGGACGCGCTCGAGCCACTTGACCGAGTCGGTGGCGTACCAGCCGGGCACGATCGCGCGCACCGGGCCGCCGTGCTCGGGCGGGATCGGGCGGCCGTTCATCTCGAATGCGAGCAGCGTGTCGGGGTCGAGCGCCTTGCGCAGCGGGAGCGCGCGGCCGTAGCGGTGCCTCGTCGCGCTGCCCTCGAACGGGCCGCGGTCGACGCCGAGCAGCACGACCTCGGCGGCCTGCGCCTCGACGCCCGCGCGCTGGAGCAGATCGCGCAGCGGGACTCCTGTCCAGGTGGCCTCGGACACGGCGCCGGGCCCCCACTGCAGTCCGGGCGTGGCCGGCACGAGCTCGGCGCGGCGATGGCCGGCGCACTCGAGCACGACGACGGCCGACCGCTGCGGCATCGTCACGAGGTCGGCCAGCGTGACGATCGCCGGGGTGCGCACGGCGCCGGCCAGGCGCAGGCGCCACTCGGCCGGATCGACGTGCGGGACGGGGAAGTGCTCACGACGGAAGTGGGCCTGCGCCGGCATGTGCCGCTCGCCGAGCGCCGTGAGCGTCGCGGGGAGGTTGTGGATGTCGGGCGCGGGCGATTGCCGCAGCGGCGCCGCGGCCGTAGGCTCGAGGTGGGGTTCCACGACTAGTTGACTATAAAGTCGATGATCATACTTGAGAATATAGGTGTGGTCCGGGAAGCCGTCAACCCAGCACCGTCGCGGACCCGCTATGCGGTCTGGCGGGCGTGGCCGCCCAGGTAGAGCTGGGCCATGCGCGGGTCGGCCAGGAGCTCCGCCCCGGTCGCCGCGATGGCCACGGCTCCGGCGTCCATGACCGCCCCGCGGTGGGCGATGCCGAGGCCCGCGCGGGCGTTCTGCTCGACGAGCAGGATGGTGTGGCCCTCGTCCCGGTTGAGCGCGGTGATCGTCTCGAACACCAGGTGGCGCGCCTTCGGATCGAGCCCCATCGACGGCTCGTCCATCAGGATCAGGCGCGGCTCGAGCATCAGGGCCCGGGCGATCTCGACGATCTTCTGCTGGCCGCCCGAGAGCGAGCCGGCCCGGTCGCCGCGGCGCTCGGCGACGATCGCGAAGCGCTCCGCGACGGCCCCGGCGCGCCGCCGCACCTCGGCCCCGTCGCGCACGATGTGCGCGCCCATGAGCACGTTCTCCCACACGGTCATGCCCGCGAACAGGCCGCGCTCCTGCGGCACGTGCACGATGCCCTTGCGCAGCACGGCGCCGGGCGAGAGGCCGGAGATGTCTGTGCCGTCGAGCACGATCGCGCCCTGGCGCGGACGCAGCAGGCCGGAGATGGTGCGCAGCACGGTCGACTTGCCGGCGCCGTTCGGCCCCACGAGGCACGTGATCGTGCCCGGCTCGAGCGCCAGATCGACGCCGCGCAACACGTCTGCGGCGCCGTATCCGGCCCGCACGCCGCGCAAGCTCGAGCACGCTCACGTGCCCAGGTACGCGTCGAGGACGGCCGGGTCGCTCTGCACCGCAGCGGGCGCACCTTCGGCGATCTTGGCGCCGTGATCGAGCACGATCACCGGGTCGCACAGGCGCATCACGGTGGGCATCGCGTGCTCGACGATCAGGAGCGTCAGGCCGCGGGCGTGCAGCTCGCGGATGTGGCGCTCCATCGTCTCCACCATCACCGGGTTCACACCCGACGTGGGCTCGTCGAGCAGCACGAGCCGCGGATCGCCCATCAGCACCGACGCGAACTCGAGCAGCTTGCGCTGCCCGAACGAGAGCTGATCGGCGCGGGCGTCGCGCAGGCCCGCGAGCCCGAACTCGTCGAGCAGCTCGACGGCCCGCTCGCGGTCGGCGCGCGGTGCGGACGCCCGCAACAGGCTGCGCCGCGGCTGCTGAATCGCCGCGATCATGTTCTCGACCAGGGTCAGCGACCCGAACACGCGCGCCTGCTGGAACGTGCGCGTGAGCCCGCGCCGGCAGAGCGCCGTCGGGTCGGGGCGGCGCATCGCGCCGCCCGGCGAACGTGACCGAGCCCGCGTCGGCCTTCATGTAGCCGGTGATCAGGTTGAAGAGCGTCGTCTTGCCCGACCCGTTGGGGCCGATCAGCGCCGTCACGGTGCCCTCGGCGACGGCGAGCGAGCAATCGTCGACCGCCGCGACGCCGCCGAAGCGTTTCGTCAGGCCGTCCACCTCGAGCATCGCGCGTCACGTCGCCGCCCCGGTCATCTCGGCCCGCGGCCCGTCCGCCCTGTGGGCGCCGTTCGGCGAGCGGCGGGCGGCCACCAGGTCGCGCAGCGACGGCAGGATGCCGCGCGGCAGGAGCAGCATCACGACCAGGAAGATGGCGGAGTAGGCGACCAGGTAGAGCTCGCTCGCACCCTGGCTGTAGCGCCAGGTACTGCTGCGCCGGGACGAGGATCAGGGCGCCCAGCGTCGGCCCCCAGATCGTGCCGCGGCCGCCGAGGAAGGCCATCAGCACGGCGCCGATCGTGACGAGCGGGTCGACGGCGAACTGCGGGTAGATGAAGCCGATGTAGTACGCCCAGATGCCGCCGGCCATCGCGGTCAGGCCGGCGCTGATCGCAAACGCGATGAGCTTGGCGTAGGTGACCTGCACGCCGAGGCCGCGGGCGCGGTCCTCGTCGTCGCGGATCGTGAAGAGCATCAGGCCGAGCTTGCCGGTGGAGACGTACCAGGACAGCAGCACCGAGAGCGCGAACACGGCCACCATCGCCAGGTAGAACGGCCGCTCGAACGTGGCTCGCCGGGAACGGCGGCAGCGGCATCACGAGGCCCTGGGCGCCGTTCGTGAGCGAGTGCAGGTTGAACGCGAGCTGCTGGACGATGAAGAGCATCGTGATGGTGACGATCGCGAACGTGGCCGCCCGCACGCGCACGGCCACCCACGCGATCGGGAGCGCCGCCACCGCCACCGCGAGGCCGACGGCCGGCAGCACCGCGAAGGGCCGGTAGCCGCCGCCGATCCCGATGTGCTGGAACACGATCCCCTCCGCGTACGCGCCCATGCCGAAGAAGGCGGCGTGGCCGAGCGAGAGATAGCCGGAGAAGCCGCCGAGGATGTTCCAGGCCGTCGCCAGGGCGGCGTACATGACCGTGAAGATGGCGATGTTCACCACCCATGGCTCGCTGAAGACGAACGGGAAGGCGACGAAGGCGGCGGTGAAGCCGAGCCCGCGGGCCAGGCCGAGGGCGGTGAGCCTTCTCACAACCTGCCCCGCTCGGTTGAGCCGAAGAGGCCCTGCGGCCGCACCACGAGCACGGCGATCAGGACGACGAAGAACACCATCGACGACCACGTGGGCGAGATGGTCGCCGCGAGCACCGCCTCCGACACGCCCATGACGAGCGCGGCCACCACGGCGCCGGCGAGGCTGCCGAGGCCGCCGAGCACGATGATCGTGAGCAGGCGCGAGATCAGGTCGTAGTGGCTGCCCGGGTTGAAGGGCTCCACCATCCCGAACACGGCGCCGGCGGCCGTGGCGGTGGCGACGCTCAGGCCGAAGCCGTAGGCGGAGACGCGCTCGGCGTCGACGCCCAGGAGCTTGGCCGACGTGGGGTTCTGCACCGTCGCCCGGATCGAGCGCCCGAGCCGGGTGCGGTGCAGCACCAGGTACAGCATGACCAGGATGACGCACGACACCCCGAACGCGGCCAGCCGCACCACCGCGATCCGGTAGCTGCCCACGTGATCGTGTCGTTCACGTAGCTCGGCAGCGTCGCCCGGTAGGTGGTCGTGTAGATCACGCGAGAGGACGCCCTCGAACCCGAGCGCGATCGCCCAGGTCACGAGCAGCGAGAGCTCCTCACGCTCGTCGGAGCGCAGCGGCCGGATGAACACGAGCTGCAGCACGACCCCGACTGCGAAGGCCGCCGGGGTCATGAGCAGGATCGAGACGAACGGATCGATGTGGAAGTCGGTGAAGAGCGTGTAGCTCACGTACGCCCCGGCGACGATCATCGCCCCCTGGGCGACGTTGATCACCCGCATGACCCCGAAGGCCAGCGTCAGGCCGCTCGCCATCAGGGCGTACACGCCGCCGGTCAGAAGGCCGAGGATGAGCGCCTGGATGACGAGGTGCAACCGACTCCCTACGCCGTGATGCTTAGCCGCCCCACGGCGGCTTGGGGATGACCGGGGCGTGCAGCGCCTGCGCGGGCGGATACACCGGCAGCAGCTTGCCGTCGATCCACTCGATCAGCATCGTCGTCCCGGACGGCGAGCCGTACTTGTCCCAGGCGAGGTTGCCCTCGACCGTCGGCCACGTGCCGGAGTGCAGCGTCTTGATGATCGTGGCATTGTCGATCTTGCCGGTCTTCTTCGCCACCTCGGCGACGACCTCGCCGACCGCGTAGGCCTCGGCCGAGCCGGAGTCGATGTTCGCAGACGTGCCGCCGTACTTGGCGAGGTAGGCCTTGATGAACGCCTGGTTTCCGGGCGCCTTCGAGTTCGGGGAACCAGTCGCCGCAGCTGAAGATGCCGTTCACGTTCTTGGCGCCGACCTTGCTCGGGAACTCCACCGGCGAGTTGGCGCCGTTGGCCTGGAACAGGAACTTCGGGCTGAAGCCGAGCTGCACCATCGCGTTCACCATCGAGTAGGCGTCGTCCGACTGCGTGCCGGCGAACACCATGTCCGGCTTGGCGGCGGCCATCTTCTCGACCACCGGCGTCAGGTCGGCCATCTCCGGCGGGTAGACCTGCTTGAAGACGGTCTTGATCCCGGCGGCCTCGAACTGCAGGCGGGCGCGCTCGGCGATCGGCGCGGCGAACGGGTCGTCGAGCTCGGGGTATGCGGCGGTCTTCGGCCGCTGGCTCGCGGGCAGCGACAGGATGTACTTGACGAACGGGTCGCCGCAGCCGACGACCGGCGCGGGCTGCACGAAGAAGACGTTGCCGAGCTTCTCCTGGAAGACGAGCGGGCCGCCGCCCGAGGGCTCGGGGAACGCGTAGCCGTAGCGCGACGCGACCCGCGCGGCCGGGGCCGTGAGCAGCGTCGAGAACGGCCCGAACACGAGGTCGACCTTGTCGCGCGTGATCAGCGTCTGGTAGTTCGTGACCACCTGGTTGGGGCTCGAGGCGTCGTCCACGATCTTGAGCTGGACCTTGCGCCCGAGGATGCCGCCCTGCTTGTTGACCTGGTCGGCCCAGAGCTTGTAGCCGAGCTCGGCCGCGTGGCCGGGGTCGGAGAAGTCACCCGAGAACGAGAGCGAGATGCCGACCACGAGCGGCTTTGAGCTGCCGGAGCTCGACCCTCCGCCCGAGCCGCCGCCGCATGCCGCCGTGACCGCGAGGGCCGCAATGGCCATCCCCAGTGAGACCTTGTGTGGTGCGACCCTCACGACGACTCCTCTCCCGTCGGTGATGCGACCCGCCCGGTGGCGGAGTCGCCTGCAACGCCGATTGCAATCGGTTGCATGAGCCTAGTTCCTCGCCCGGTGCATGTCAACGGGTGAGGCCGTCCGCAACCGGCCCCGGGTCGGCTGCCATCTCGAGCCCGGCGCGCGCCGCCTCGACCTCGATCAGCGCGGCGAAGTCGACGCCCGTCTGCCCCGCGTCGATCGCCTCCTGCACCAGGCCGCGCACGAGCTGCATCGTCGGCAGCGGCACGCCCAGCTCATCGCCGGCATCGAGGCCGAGGTCGAAGTCCTTGCGCAGAAGCTCCATCGTGAAGGTCGGCGTGTACTCGCGGTTCACGTATGCCGGGGTCTTGTACCGGGTGAACGTCGATCCCATCACGCTTGCATTGAGGAACTCGAAGAAGTCGCGCCGGGGCACCCCGCCCTTCTCGGCCAGGACGGTGATCTCGGCCAGCGACTGGGCGACGACGCCGAGGAAGAGGTTGTGGCAGATCTTGACGAGCCGGGCGGCGTCGCCCTCGCCGACGTAGGTGACACCCTCGCCAAAGTGCTGCAAATAGGGCAATGCGAGGTCGTACGCATGCCGCGGCCCGGACGCGACGACGGTCAGCCGGCCGGCCGCGACCACCTTCGGGTTGCCGCTTACGGGCGCTGCCAGGAGCGCCGTGCCGCGGGTGTCCGCGACCGCGCGCACGGCGGCCGACGCGTCCGGCGAGACGGTCGAGGAGTCGACCAGCACCGCCGGTGCCGCGTCCGCGCGAGTGAGCACGCCGCCGGGGCCGGTGGTGACCGCCTTGAAGTCGTCAGGGCCCGCCACCATGGTGAAGACGATGTCGCGGTCGGCCAGATCGGCGGGGCTCCCGACGATGGTTGCGCCGAGCTCGGCCAGCGGCTGCGCCTTGTCCCGGGTGCGGTTCCACACCGAGACGTCGCAGCCGGCGGCGAGCAGGCGCTCGACGAGCCGATATCCCATCCGTCCGGCGCCGATCCAGCCGACCGCGCCGTTTGCCGCCATTGCCTGGTTCACGCCTCCGATCTCCCCTCCCCGGCGTGGCCGGTATGACAGCAATCGATTGCACCTACTATACCGACGACGCCCGTGAGCGTCAAACGTCCCGCCCCTCCCGAAAGTAGAGTGAGGCATGTCGCGAACGCAGGTCACCATGCGCGATGTCGCCCGCACAGCCGGGGTGCACCCGGGCACGGTCTCGCGCGTGCTCAACGCGCGCACCCGCCCGCTCGTGAACCCGGCCACGGCCGACCGCGTCGAGCAGGTCGCCCGCGAGATGGGCTACTCCCTGAACCCGATCGCGCGCGGCCTGAAGACCCGGCGCACGTTCAGCGTCGGCGTCCTCATCCCCGACCTCACGAACCCGCTCTTCCCGCCCATCATCCGCGGCATCGAGCGCGTGCTCGACGCCGCCGGCTACACCGCCCTGGTCGCGTCGACCGACGGCGAGCCGGCCCGCGAGCGGCAGCGGCTCGAGGCGCTGATCGCCCGCCAGGTGGACGGCTTCGTGATCGCGACCGCCGAGCGCCGCCACCCGGTGGTCGCCGACGCGATCGCGTCGGAGCTGGCCGTCGTGCTCGTGAACCGCACCATCGAGGGCGAGGGCGTCTTCGCCGTCGTCCCCGACGACCGCCGCGGCTCGGCGATGGCGGTCGACCATCTGGCGGCGCTCGGCCACACCCGCATCGCCCACATCGCCGGGCCGCAGCAGACCACCACCGGCCTGCTGCGGTATCGCGGCTTCGTCGAGGCGATGGAGGACGCCGGCATCGCCCCCGACCGCGGCCTGATCGGGCAGGGCGAGGCGTTCACGGTCACCGCCGGCGCAAAGGCCGCCCGCGAGCTGCTCGCCGCCGCCGATCCCCCGACCGGGATCGTGGCCGCGAACGACCTGCTGGCGCTGGGGGCCTACACGGCCCTGGCCGAGGCCGGCCTGGACTGCCCGGGCGACGTGTCGGTGGTGGGCTTCAACGACATGCCCTTCGCCGACCGCTTCGCGCCGCCGCTCACGACCGTCCACATCCCCCACGGCCACATCGGCGCGCGCGCCGCCGAGCTCCTGCTCGAGCGGATCGAGGATCCGGCGGCGACGCCGCAGACGCTCGTCTTCGAGCCGACGCTCAGGGTGCGGGGCTCGACGGCGGCGCCGGCCCGGCGTCGGCGGCCGGCCGGTTCAGGTGCGACTGCGTCTCGCGGATCCCGGGCAGCTGCCCCCCCACCGTGAAGTAGTTGCTGCGCCCGGCCACGAGCAGATCCTCGGCCGGGAAGCGGGTGATCACCTCACAGCCCGTCTCGGTCACCACCAGCTGCTCCTCGATCCGCGCGGCCCCGAACCCGTCGGTGGTCGGCCAGAACGTCTCGAGCGCGAACACCATCCCCTGCTCGATCACCTCGGGGTGGTCGAGCGACACGAGCCGGCTGATGATCGGCTTCTCCCAGATCGAGAGGCCGACGCCGTGCCCGAACTGGAGGGCGAACGCCGCCTCCTCGCTCGGGAAGCCGAACTCCTGCGCCCGCGGCCACACGCTCGCCACCTCGGCCGTGGTCACGCCGGGCCGCACGAGCGCGATCGCCTGGTCGAGCAGGTCGCGGCAGCGGCGGTAGGCGTCGACCTGGGCGCGCGAGGCGCTGCTGACCGCGAACGTGCGGTAGTAGCACGTGCGGTAGCCCATGTGGCTGTGCAGGACGTCGAAGTAGGCCGGATCGCCCGGCCGCAGCACGCGGTCGGAGTAGACGTGCGGGTGCGGGTTCGCGCGCTCGCCCGAGATCGCGTTCACGCCCTCGACGTGCTCCGAGCCCAGGTCGTACAGCACCTTGGCCGACCAGGCCGACGCACTCGTTCTCGCGCATGCCCGGCCGCATGCTGCGGTAGAGCTCGTCGTAGGCCGCATCGACCATCATGCAGGCGGTGTCGAGCAGCGTGATCTCGTCGGCGGTCTTGATGACGCGCGCCGACTGCATCAGCTGCTGGCCGTCGACGACCGTCAGGCCGCGGGCCTGCAGCGCGAAGAGCACCGCCGGCTCGACCACGTCCACGCCGAGCGGCTCTGCCTGCAGGCCGCGCGCTTCGAGCTCGCGCCAGATCTTGTCGGCCACGTCCTCGGCCCGGCCGCTTTCGGGCGACATCGCCCCGCGCATGGTCGAGATCCCGGCCGGGCTGCGGCCCTCGAGCCACGGGCAGTAGAGCTCGTGGTGGCGCGCGGCCGACCCGAAGTCCCACATGATCGGCTCGGCGCCGCGGGCAAGCAGCGAGAAGCGGGCCAGCTTGTCCATCGCCCACGTGCCGATGTGGGTGGCGGTGATGTAGCGGATGTTCACCATGTCGAAGCAGAGCAGCGCGCCCAGCTCGGATCGCTCCAGGAGCCCGCCGATCCGCTCGAGCCGCTGGCGCCGCAGCCGGTCGACGTCGACCCGCTGCTCCCAGTCGACCGCGTTTAGCCCGAACGTCTTGCCCATCGCCTACCTCCCGTCAGGCCGGATCGGCGACGGCCAGCCGCGCGAGCACGCTGCGGGCGATGGCGCCGGCGTCCGGCAGATATGCGTCTTCGAGCGGCGGGCTGTAGGGGATGGGCGTGGGGGGCGTGGTCAGCGTCCACACGTCGTCGAGATCGCCCAGCGCGCGCTCGGCCACCGCTCCCAGCAGGCCGCTCGCCCAGCCGCCGAGCTCCGGCCCCTCCTCGACCGCGAGCAACCGGCTCGTCTTCAGCACCGACTCGACGACCGTGGCGTGGTCGAGCGGGCGCAGGCTGCGCAGGTCGATCACCTCGGCGTCGACGCCGGCGCCGGCCAGGGTCTCGGCGGCGGCGAGCGCGTCGTGCACACCGCGCATGACCGAGACGATGGTGACGTCGGATCCGGGCCGCACGACCCGGGCCGAGCCGATCGCGACCGGCTCCGAGCCGATCTCGCCCGTGACCGGATAGAGCCGCTTGTGCTCGAGCACGACCACGGGGTTGTCGTCGCGCACCGCGGCCGCGATCAGCCCGCGGGCGTCGTCCGGGAACGCCGGCGCCACGATCTTCAGGCCGGCGATGCTCTGCAGCCAGGTCGCCGGCGTCTGCGAGTGGATGGCGCCGAAGCGGCCGCCGCCGCCGACCGCGCAGCGGATCACGAGCGGCACCGGCGCCTGCTCGTTCGACATGTACCAGTACTTGGCCGACTGGTTCACGAGGCTGTCCATCGCGAGGGCCATGAAGTCTCCGAACATGATCTCGACCACGGGGCGCAGGCCGGTGACCGCGCTGCCGAAGGCCGCGCCGGCGAGCGCCAGCTCGGAGATCGGCGTGTCGAACACGCGCTCGGGCCCGAACTCCTCCACGAGGCCCGGCGTCGCCTTGAAGACGCCTCCGGCCGCGGCGATGTCCTCGCCGAAGAGCACGACCCGCTCGTCGCGGCGCATCTCGGCCGCGAGCGCGTCGCGCACGGCGGTGCGCAGGTCGGCCGTCATTCGGCGTACTCCCGCGCGGCGACCGCCGGATCCGGGTACGGATCGGCCACCGCTGCGGCGACGCCGGCCTCGACGTCGGCCCGCACCGCAGCGGCGCAGGCGGCGACCTCCTCGGTCGCCACACCGGCCTCGCCCAGCTTCGCCGCGGCGATCGTGAGCGGGTCGCGGTGAAGCCACTCCTCCAGCTCGCCCTCCAGCCGGTAGGCGCCGGGGTCGGTCTTCGAGTGGCCCAGGTGGCGATAGGTGAGGCACTCCAGGAACGCCGGCCCGTCGCCGCGGCGGGCGTGGGCGGCGGCGCGCTCGGCCACGGCGCGCACCTGCTCCACGTCGTTGCCGTCGACCTTCTCGGCCGGCATGTCGTAGGCGGCCGCGCGGGCGCGGATGTCGCCGCCGGCGGTGACGTCGGCCATCGGCGTGAACTCGCCGTACAGGTTGTTCTCGCACACGAAGAGCACCGGCAGCCGGCGCACCCGGGCGAAGTTCAGGCACTCGTGGAAGTAGCCGTGGTTGGTCGCGCCGTCGCCGAAGAAGGCGACCGCCACGCCGTCCGCTGCGCTGCAGCGAGAGGCCGGCGCCGGTCGCGGCGGCGATGCTCCCGCCGACGATCCCGAAGCAGCCGATCAGGCCGTGCTCGAGGTCGATGACGTTCATCGAGCCGGCCCGGCCGCCGCACACGCCGGTGCTGCGGCCCATCAGCTCGGCGGCGAGCGCCCGTGGCTCGGTGCCCATTGCGAGCGCGGCCCCGTGGCCGCGGTAGGTGGCGGCGACGCGGTCGCCGGCCTGGAGCACCGAGCACACACCCACGGCGCAGGCCTCCTGGCCGCTGTACAGGTGCACCGTCCCGTGCACCTCGCCGCGCAGGAACAGGCGCTGCATCTCGTCCTCGAACGCGCGGATGCGCACCATCTGCCCGTACAGGTCGAGCAGACCTCCCCGCTCGGCCGCCGCCACGGCGGGGCTCGACCCCGAAGCTTCGCTCACCCGATCTCCCTCAACGATTCGCCGACGCTGGTCTCTGCAAACGATTGCAAAGACCTCGCGGGTTGTCAAGCGCGACCCGCGCCTACCGGAAATGCGAAATGGCGCCTACGTCGTTGCCGTTACGGCCGATTGCGCCAGAGCGTGGAGGCCGGAATGCCGGATTGCGCGTCCCCCCGGGGTGGCTTTGCGGCGATCGCTGGGGTGTTACCAACGCGTTGCCTCTTGGCAGCCAGTCAGGAGGGGTGTCGACGAAGGGATCCTCCGGTGTTCAACCGCACGCTCATCGCAGTCGCCCTTCCGGCGCTTGCCCTCGTTGCCCTGGCGGCCACCGGTCCGGGAGCAGCGGCCTCGCCACGGCGGCCGATGAGACGGCGGCTGACGCTGGTGGCCAATGGGCCGTTCACGCTCGCGAGCGTCGATTGGGAGTGCTTCTACGCGCCGGGCGGCGCGGCCAAGGGCTGGCCCTGGGCCGACAGCCGCCGGACGGCGCCCATCCGGGGATCGTTCAACGAGGTGAGGGCGCTCAACGGATCGCACTTCGGCGTCGACGTCGCCGCCCCGGCGGACGCCGCCGACGTGTATGCAATCGACGGCGGGACGCTTATCGATCGCACCAAGCACACGATGGAGATCGCCGACACGCCCACGCACCGCTGGTCGTACTGGCACCTGCAGTCCACGGACGGCTGGAAGCGCGGGATGCTCGTCCGCCCGCACGAGCTCCTCGGAAAGATCGTGCAGAACTACTACCACGTGCACATCTCCGAGCAAGTGAAGGGCTGCCATTACATCGACCCCCGTCGGCCCACCGGGAACTTCTGGAACCCGGCCAATAGGCAGAAGCCGATCGTGGGACCGCTGTCCGCGTATGTCGCCAACGGGGCCGCCTGGTCGCGCCCGCCGGCGATTGACGCAGCGCCGCCGTCCGACCCGGCCACGCCCGAGGATCTGGCCGACCTGCACGGCGTCGTCGATCTGCGCGCGTCGGCGATGGTGCACGCGCCTCACACGCGGATCAACGTCGTCGGCGGTCAGACCCACATCCCCGAGCTGGCCGTCTCGGCGATCAGGGCATGGCTGACCACCCCGAACCGCCCGAAGAGCCACCTCGTGCTGCGCCTGATCATGGACGGCTCCCGGCTCGTGTCCAACCCAGACCTGTGGCACAAGTGGGCGTGGGGCACATGGCGCGACAACGGCTGCTTCTACGGCCACCCCACGTGCAGCCAGACGATGGTGTGGCACGTCGGCGGCCAGAGGGGCCTCGACACCCGCGCCTATCGGGACGGCCACTACATGTACTGCGTCTCGGCGCTCACGATCAACGACGTTGCTGCGACCCGCTGCACCGCGGTCGCGATCAAGAACTAGATTGCGGCATCGCCGCGACGCCGAACACGCTGGTCGTTACCGGGCACGGGCTCGCGCCGGCCGATGTGGCCGACGTCGCCCTGCGCGGCCGCTCGGTCGAGGTCGCGGCGGCTGCACACGAGCGCATGCAGGTTGCCCGCGGCGCGCTCGAGCGGGCGCTTCGGGAGGGTCGGCAGGTGTACGGGCTGACGACCGGCCTCGGCCCGCGCGTGGTCGAGCCGATCGCGCCCGAGCAGGCCGGCGAGCAGGCGGCCAGGATCGTCCGCGGCCGGGCGACAGCGGTGGGCGAGCCGCTGCCGAGCGCCGACGTCCGGGCGACGCTCCTCGCCCGCCTGAACGGCCTCTGTGCCGGCGGGGCCGGCGCCTCTCCTGACGTCGCCGAGACCCTCGCCGCCATGCTGAACGCGGGCGTGCACCCAATCGTCCCCCGCACGGGATCGATCGGGGCCGGCGACCTGTGCCTGCTCGCGCACGTGGGGCTGGTGGTGCTCGGCGAGGGTGAGGCCGAGGTCGACGGGGTGCGCATGGCGGGCGGCGAGGCGCTGCGCTCTGCCGGCATCGCCCTGCCGGCGATCGGGCCGGGCGACGGGCTCGCGCTCTGCAACGCGTCGTCGGTCGCCGCGGGCATCGCCGCCCTCGCCGTCGACGCGGGCGACCGCCTGCTCGACGCCGTGCAGATCGCCGCCGCGCTCTCGATGGAGGGGTTCCGCGCATCGACGTCGCCGATCGACGCCCACGTCGCCGGCGCCCACGCCGCCCCTGGTCAGGAGTGGGAGGCGGCCGGGCTGCGCGAGCTCCTGCGCGGCGGCTCCCTGCTCGAGGCGCGGACGTCGCGGCGACTGCAGGATCCGCTCAGCTTCAGGTGCGCAAGCCACGTGCACGGCACCCTGCGGTGGACGCTCGACCTGCTCGCGGTGGCCGTGCATGCCGCCCTGAACGGCGCCGGCGACAACCCGCTCGTGCTGGCCGGCGGCGAGATCGTCTCGACCGGGAACTTCCACACGCCCGCCCTGGCCGTCGCCCTCGACGCCACCGCGATCGCGATCGCCCAGACCGCCGGCCCGGCCGCCGAGCGCCCGGCCCGGCTCGCCACCGACCGGCTGAGCGGCCTTCCGGCCAACCTCACCCGGGCGGGCGAGGGCCGCTCGGGCGTCGCGCCGCTTCTGAAGACGGCGCAGGCCCTCGCCGTCGAGATCCGGCATCTGGCCGCACCGCTTGCGATCGACCCCCGCTTCGGTGCCGACGGCGTCGAGGACGACTCGACGAACGCGGCCGCCGCGGCGCTGCGGGTCGAGGCCCAGCTCGGGCTGCTCGGCCGTCTGATCGGCCTCGAGCTCGTGTGCGCCGCGCAGGCGGTCGACCTGGCGGCGCCCGCCCGGCTCGGCACCGGCACCGCCACCGCCCACGCCTGCGTGCGCGAGCTGGTGGCGGCGCTCGACGACGATCGCCCGCTGGGCGCCGACGTGGAGCTGGTCGCACGTGAGCTGGTGGCGTCGGGGGTGTTGCGCGAGCGGGTGCGCGAGGCGGTGCGGTGGCCGGACTCGAGCTGACCTACCTCGGCGGCGCCGACATCGACGCGCTCGCGCTGCCCCCCGCCGACATCCTCTCGGCGGTGTCAGATGTGCTCGCCGCCCAGGGCCGCGGCGAGACCGTGATCGAGCCGCGGGTGCACCTCTTCCCGGGAGGCGGCGCCGATGGGCACTTCAACGTCCTGCGCGGCGCCCTGCCCCTGGCCGCCGTCGCCGGAGTGAAGGTGGTGGGCGACTACGTCGGAAACCACGCGCGCGGCCTGCCGTCGGAGCTGGCGCTGCTCACGCTCTACGACGCCTCCACCGGCGCGCCGACGGCGATCCTGGATGCGACTGCGATCACCGCGATGCGCACCGGCGCCGTGACGGCGGTCGGCGCCCGCCACCTGGCCCGCCCGGAGAGCCGCGTGCTCGCCCACATCGGCAGCCGCGGCACCGCGGAGTGGAACGTGCGCCTGCTCTGCCACGTCCTGCCCGGCATCGAGGAGGTGCGCATCCACTCGCGCACGGCCGCGAGCCGCACGGCACTCGCCGCCCGCCTCGAGCGCGAGCTCGGCCTGCCCGTGCACGCCGTCGACGGCTGGGAGGAGTGCGTCCGCGGCGCCGACATCGTGGTCGAGGCGACCCGGCTCGTCACCCCCGAGCCGCTGCTGCGCACCGAGTGGATCGCCCCGGGGGCGCTGGTCATCCCCTACGGCACCGTGAGCGCCGTCGGGCTCGACCTGACCGACGTCATGGACAAGATCGTCGTCGACGACTGGGGTCAGGCGCGGGCGGGGCCGCTCGGCGCCCTGCGCGCGCACGTCGACTCGGGCCGCCTGTCGGAGGCCACCCTGCACGCCGAGCTGGGCCAGATCGTCTGCGGCGCCCGGCCCGGCCGCGAGCACGACTCCGAGCGGATCCTGCTCTGGCACCGCGGCCTCAGCCTGACCGACATCGCGCTCGGCCGGGCGATGCTCGTCCGCGCCCAGGCGCTTGGGATCGGGACACGGCTGCCCTACCGCTGAGACGCACGAACGCCGGCCGGGGAGCGGACTCCCCGGCCGGCGTCGTGGGACCTCGGATCAGAAGTTGACGGTGATCGTCGGCGACCAGCCGGAGGTGTGCCGCCCGACGCTGGTCTGCACCTGGAACCGGTAGGCACCGTGCCCGCGCTCGGGGTGTACGTGTACGTGTCGGTGTTCACGCCCGTGCGACCCGGCCGCGACGAACGCGCGCGCACCTGGGAGCCTTCACCTGGACGTTGGTGGTGATGCCCGTCGTAGGTGGCCACGGTGACGATCGATGTTCGAGCCGGACTGACACCCTGCGGCGTGACCGTGATCTGGCCGTGCTGCGTGTCAGTGCCGACGTCGAGCTGTAGTTGAACCGGCCCGCCGTGGTGAACTGGAACGAGTAGTTCATGCCAGGAGTCAGCGGGCCGCTCGAGCCGAACAGGCCCATGCCGCTCGAGTCGGTGATGATGTGCGACTTGCCGCCGTCGTTGAGCCACCGCACCGTCGTCGGCTTCTTCGCGGTGCCGGTCGCGAGGGCGATGCCCTGCGTGGCGGGGACGAAGCGGCCGTCGTAGATAGTCACCCAGCTCGAGTGGCCCTGGGCGGCCGGGAAGCATCCCGATCTTGTTGCCGTGGCTCTCGCTGAACCAGACGTTGCCGTCGGCGCCTGCGACCACACCCGCGGGCTTGGAGCCGGCGGTCGGAACCGCGAACGTCGACACCGTCCCCGGCGGTCGGTGATGCGGGCGAGGTTGTTGCCCGTCTGCTCGGTGACGTACAGGTTGCCGTCGGGCGCGCTGGCGATGCCCGTCGGATGCCCGCCGACCGGGAAGTTGGTCTTGACCGGCGCGGGCGCGGTGGTGATGCGCGTCACCCGGTTGGTGCCCGGGTCGGCCACCCACACGTTGCCGTCCTTGCCGGACGTGATCCGCGAGGGAGCGGCGGCGCCGGTCAGCGCCACCTGGGTGATCGCCTTGCCCATGGTGACCCTGGCGACGCTGTTCCTGCCCGTCTCGGACACCCACAGCGCGCCGTCGGGACCGCTCGTGATGCGGGTCGGGCTGGATCCCGCCGGCAGGGTGACGAACGGCGACACCTTGTGGGTCGAGATCGTCAGCTTGTGGACGGTGTGCGTCGCGGCCTCGACGAAGTAGAGATTGCCGTCAGGCCCGGGCGTGATGCCGCGCGGGCTGACGCCCTTCGGCAGCACGATCTGGGTGATCTTGCCGCTCGCCAGGCGCCCGATCTTGCTGGCGGCCGCCTCGGTGAACCAGATCGCCCCATCGGAGCCCGTTGCGATGCCGATCGGGTTGCTCTTGGGCGTCGGGATCAGGATCCCGCCGATCAGGCCGGCCTTCGTGATGTGACCGATCTTGTTCGTCGCAGAGTCGACGAAGTAGACGTTGCCGTCGATGCCGAGCGTCATATCGCCCGGCTGATTGCCTGCGCTCTTGATTGTGAATTCCTTGATCGTCCGCGACGCGGCCCCCGCGGGGCCCGCAGAGGCCGCAACGGCCACCGCGAGCAAACCGATCGACGCCAGCACTCGGCCGGCGTGTCGTCGATGCGACATGTGCCCATCCTCCTGTATGTGCTCGGCGCGACCACTCGCGCCGAGAAGTCCACCCCAAGCGTACGGCCGAGTTCGCGTACGGCAAACCCCTGTCAACGAACCTTTAACACTCAGGCCGGGCGCGGATGGCCCGGCCGCGCCCGGCGGATCGACCGGGCGCGGCTGAGCCGGGCGTTACTGGGGGAAGATCGCGAAGCCCTGCTGGGAGGTGCCGGCGACCTTCGTGAAGTCGCCGCCCATCTCGAGGAAGCCCGCCCCGCCGGCCAGCGCGAACACGCCGAGCGCGCTGTTCACGCTCGGCGCCCAGGACTGCAGCGCACCGGTGTTCTCGTCGACCGCGAGCATCTTCGAGCGCGGGACTCGGGTTCGGTGCAGGTGTGCTGCCCGCCCTGCGGGCCGCAGTAGTTCGTGTAGTGGCCGCCGGCGTACACCTCGCCGTTGAACGCCGTGATCGCCTGCACGTTGCCGTTCGTGCCGCCCTGCCACTTCATCGACCCGCTGGACGGGTTGAAGGCGGCGAAGTTGCCGCCGCTGCCCGCGCCGGCGGCGTAGATGCCGGCCGAGTCGGCGGCCAGGCCGACGATCGCATAGGACGTGTGCGTCGACCACGAGAGCGTCGCACCCGAGGTCGGGCTGACCGCCGCGATGTGGTTCTGCGAGCTGCCGTCGACGTGGGTGAAGCTGCCGCCGATCACGAGCTTCGAGCCGTCCGTCGTCATCACGGCCCCGAGCACCGGCGCGTCGGCCGAGCCGGTGAAGCCGGAGTCGGTCGCACCCGTGGAGGCGTTCAGCGCCGCCAGATAGGTGTGCGACGCGCCGTTCACGACCGTGAACTGGCCGCCCATGTAGAGGTCGCTGCCATGCAGCGCAAGCGTCATGACCTCATGGTCGACCGTCGGCTTGAACGAGGCGATGGGCGTCCCGGAGGTGGCGTCGACGGCGGCGACGCGCTGGTGGCCCTTGCCGCCGACCTTTGTGAACGAGCCGCCCAGGTAGACCGTGCTACCGGAGGCAGCGATCGCCTGCACGGTGCCGCTGGCGTTCGGGTTCCAGGGCAGAAGCGCGCCTGTCGAAAGATTGATCGCGGCGACCCGGTTGCGGGCCACCTCGCCGGTGCCCGCCGGATCTCCGGCGGGGCGCACCGACGTGAACTGGCCGCCGATGTAGGCGGTCGACCCGACGATGGCGATCGCCTCGACCCGGCCGTTCGTCTGCCACGTCGGCTTCACCTTCGCCTGCACCGGCGCGCCCAGCGCGACCGCCGCCCCGACCACCATGAGCCCCACAGCGCCGACCAGCGCGCCGCGGCGCAGAATTGCGCCCTTCCGCATACCTTTCGCCTCCCCTAATTCCTGCAAATTCGACGTAAACGCACCCACGAAACGTCATGGCAGGGTACCCGCCGCCCACCCGTTCGGGCAAGCCAGAGGCGGCCGGTCCACCCATCCGGGTGGGGACGGTCACATCTGCCTGCGTGGGCACCGGCGCGGCGGTGCTAGCCTGATCGGCGGTCGCGCAGATGCCGTTCCAGCTCGGTATTCCCGAAGTCATCCTGGTGCTCGTCATCGCCCTCGTCTTCCTGGGCCCGAAGCGGCTGCCCGAGGCCGGCCAGGCGATCGGCAAGGGCATGCGGGAGTTCCGCCAGGGGCTCGACGGGCTGAACCACCATCACGCCGACCCGGCCGACGAGCTGCCTGTTGCGCTGCCCGTCTACACGCCGCCGCCGGCCTACGTGCCCCCCGGCGGCGAGGATGCGCCCGCCTACACGCCGCCGCCGCCGCTCGACGCCGGCGCGGGCCGGCGCCAGAGCGAGAGCCAGTAGACGAGCCCGAGCCGGCGTCCGCCGGCCGAGTCGGCCACGCGGAAGACGTCGGGCGCGGGCACGCGCTCGGCCACCGCCGCCTCAATCAGGGCGCGGGCCGCCTCGCCGCCGCTGCCGCGGGCGATCCACTCCTCGAAGTCGATCGAAAACGGCGCCTCCAGCTCGCGCTCGAGCACGAGCCCCGCCCGCTCCCCCAGCGACCGCAGTCGCGCCGGCGTGAGACACGCCCAGTGCGACGGGTCGCGCAGGCGCTCGATCTCCTGATGCCAGGCGGCCACGTCGCCGTCCTCCGAGGTGACGTGGTCGGCCAGGACGATCGCACCGCCCGTGCGCACGACCCGGCGAAGCTCGGCGACGACCCGGCCCGGGACGGGGATGTGGTGCAGGCTGAAGCGGGTGACGGCGCCGTCGAAGCTGCCCGGCCTCGAACGCAAGGGCGGTGGCATCGCCGATCGAGAAGACGGCGTTTGCCGCCCCCTCGCGCTGCGCCTCGCGGCGGGCGAGCGCGACCATCGCCGGGGTCATGTCGATGCCGTCGACCCGGCCGACCCGCGCGGCCAGCCCGCGGGCGACGAGCCCGGGCCCGCAGGCGGCGTCGAGCCAGCGCTCGCCGGGAGCGGCCGGGATCAGCTCGAGCAGCCGCCCGAGCGTGTCGGCCGAGCGCATGGCCGGCGCGGCGTTGAAGGCCTCGGACTGGTGCGTGAACTCGCGGACGATCGCGTCGGGCTCCATCCGTCGTGTTCTACCGCCAGGGGCGATACTGCGCGCAGATGGCCGAGGAACCGCTCCGTATCTCCACGCCGGCCGGCGAGATCGCCGCCTGGCGGGGTGGCGCGGGTGGGCAGACCGCCGTGCTCCTGCACGGCGGTCCGGGCATGGGCGACTACCTCGACTCGCTCGTGCCGCTCATCGGCGAGGGCTTCCGCTGGGCGCCGACCTGGACGTGCTCGAGGAGTTCGGCCGAAATCTGCGCCGCGGCTCGCCGCCGACAAGCTGCGGCGGCTGGACGAGATCGGCGCGCGTGAGAGCCGCCGGGCTGCCGCGCGTCCCCGCGACGATCCCCGTGATCTTCGTGCACGGGGCGCAGAGCCCCATGCCCGTAGGGACATCGCGTGAGACCGCCGCGCTGATCCCGCATGCGCTGGTCGACGAGGTCGAGGGCAGCGGCCACTTCGTCTGGTACGAGCGGCCGGACGCCGTAGCGGCGGCGCTTCATCGCATCCGCGCTTGACATGTGACCATTTGGTCACCTATTATCGGCGCATGGACGACGACCTCGTGTTCAAGGCCCTCGCCGACCCGACCCGGCGGCTTCTGCTCGACCGGCTGTTCGAGCGTGACGGCCGCACGCTCACCGAGCTCGAGTCGCAGCTCGAGATGTCGCGGTTCGGGGTCATGAAGCACCTGAAGGTGCTCGAGCTGGCGGGACTCGTCGTCCCTCGCAAACAGGGCCGGGAGAAGCTGCACTACCTGAACCCGGTGCCGATCCGGCAGATCCACGACCGCTGGATCGGCAAGTACCGGGAGCACGCGGTGTCGGCGCTGCTCGACCTCAAGACCAGCCTGGAGGACACGGCATGACGACGATGACGGACACGACGACGCAGGTGTACCAGCTCTACATCAGGGCGACACCCGAGCAGGTGTGGGACGCGATCACGAACCCGGACACGATCGCGAAGTACTTCCACGGCGCCCAGGTCGACCCGGGGCCGCTCGAGGTCGGCGCCTCGCGGCGCAGCTGGTCGCCCGACCGCACGCGGCTGTGGGGCGACAACACGATCCTGGAGTTCGATCCCCCGCGCCGCTACGTGCACACGTGGCGCAGCCTGTACGACGACGAGCTCGCGGCCGAGGACGAGAGCCGGGTCACGTGGGAGATCGAGCCCGCGGCGGGCGGCACGTCGAAGCTGACGCTCGTGCACGACAAGCTCGAGGGCGCCCCCAAGACGGCCGCAAGCGTGACGGGGTGGTCATACATCCTGAGCAACATGAAGACGCTGATCGAGACGGGCGAGGCCTTCCCGGCGCAGTAGTGCGCCGTTTGGTTCGGTGGGGCGCCGGGTACGGACACGGTGCCCCACCGAACCCACAGGAGGTTGCCCGTGTACGCCACGATCAGGATCTACAACCAGCCCGAGCTCGCCGACGAGCTGGCCGGGCACGCCGACGAGATCCAGGCCCTGATGGCCGGAATCGACGGGCTGCAGTCCTACGTCCTCTTCCGCACCGATGCCGGCTGCGCGAGCATCTCGGTGTGCGACACCGAACAGGCCGTCGAGGCCACCACCGACACGGCCGCCGCCTGGTTCCGCGAGCGCACCGGCGAGATCACCGAGCCCGAGCCGATGATCGCCCGCGGCGAGGTGCTGGCTGCCGTGAGCGCCGCGGGCGTCGCGTAGGGCGCCCGCATATGATCGAGCCGTGTCGCCATCCTCGGCACCGCGGCTCACAGCCGGCCCGGTCGGTCTCCCCGACGGCGACTTCGTCCTGGTCGAGTGGGGCGACCCGGGCGGGGTCACGGGGCCCGACCGGCCGATCGCCGGCCTGCACGTCCACCACGACGACGACGAGGCCTGGTACGTGCTCGAGGGCACGCTCGGCTTCCGCCTCGCAGACGAGACCGTCGAGGCGGGCGCCGGCGCGGTCGTGTTCGCGAGCCGCGGCACGCCGCACACGTTCTGGAACGCAGGCTCCGGGCCGGCCCGCTACGTGCTCGTGATGACGCCACGGATCCACCGGCTCGTGCAGGCGCTGCACGCGCCGGGTGCGGGCGATTACGCCGCGATCTTCCGCGAACACCGCTCCGAGCTGCTCTAGGGTGGTCGATCCAGGTGACGCCGGGACGGCCCGGCGCTCGATACTCTGAGCAGCATGCTCGTCGTCACCGGATCGACCGGCCATGTGGGCCGCCTGGTGGCCGACGAGCTGGCCGCCCGCGGCCACGAGCAGCGGCTGCTCGTGCGCGACCCGGCCCGGGCGCCCGCGATCGCGGGCGCCGAGGTCGTCGCAGCCGACTACGCCGACCCCGCGTCGCTGCGCGCCGCCCTCCACGAGGGCGACCGCGTGTTCATGGTCTCGCTGCACGAGGGCCCCGAGCAGCGTGTGCCCCACCACCGCAACTTCGTCGACGCCGCGGCGGCCGCCGGTGTCGCGCAGGTCGTCTATCTGTCGTTCGTCGCGGCCGGGCCCGATGCCATCTTCCTGCATGCGCGCTCCCACGGCGCCACCGAGCGGATGCTGGCCGACGCCGGCGTCGCGCACACGTCGATCCGAAACTCGATGTACGCCGACGACATCCCGGGCTGGTTCGACGCCGACGGCCTGAACACGGTGCCGGGCGGCGACGGTCGCATGAGCTTCTCCTACCGGCCCGAGCTCGCCCGCGCCATCGCCGTGACGATGACCGAGCCCGGGCATGCGGGCATGGTCTACAACGTCGTCACACCTCAGGCGGTGAGCATGCGGGAGCTGGCCGAGATCGCCTGGGCGGTGAGCGGGTCGAACTACCGCTACGCGCCGGCGAGCGACGCGCACTGGGAGGCGCGGTGGCGGGCGCGCGGCAAGGAGGAATGGGCGATCGAGGCCGGGCTCTCGTCCTATGCGGCACTGCGCGCGGGCGAGTTCGACGTCGTCACCGGCGACTACCGGGCGCTGACGGGCGAGGACCCGCTCTCGGTCTCGGACATCACGGCCCTCCTGGCCGACCGCCTGCCGCTGCACGCGTGAGCGTGACCGCGGCGCTCGGGGTGCGCAGCTACCGCGAGCTGCTCGCGGGGACCGAAGCGCGCCGGGTGGTGTCATGGGGCCTGCTGGCACGGATGCCGATGGGGATGAGCTCGCTCGCGCTCGTGCTGCTCGTGCGCGGCGAGGGCCGGTCGTATGCGGCCGCGGGCATCGTGACGGGCACCTACGCCGTCGCGTCGGGGGTGGGTGCCGTCGTCGGCGGCCGCCTGGTCGACCGGCGCCGGCCCGCGGGGCTGCTCGTCTGCTACGGCATCGCCTACGGCGTGGCGCTGGCCGGACTGCTCGCGCTGGCGCACGCGGGAGCCCCCGTGGCCGCCCTGACGGGCGGGGCGCTGGTCGCGGGCCTGCTGGCGCCGCCGGTCGGGCCGACGATCCGGATGATGTGGCCGGCGATGCTGCCCCGGCCCGAGCTGCGCACGACGGCGTTCGCGCTCGAGGCGACGATCCAGGAGGTCATCTTCGTGGCCGGCCCGCTGGTGGTGGCCGTGCTCGCAGCCACGATCTCGTCGAGCGCGGGCATCGTCGCGGCGGCGATCGCCTGCATGGCGGGCACCCTGGGCTTCACGTTCACTCCGGCGGTGAGAGCCCGGCGCCCCGACCAGAGCCACGACCGCACCGGCCACCGCCTGCTCGAGGCGCTCGTGCCCTGGGGCGTGCGCCGGGTGCTCCTGCTCGGCCTCGCCTACGGGGTGGCGTTCGGGGCCGCTGAGGTGTCGATGCCGGCGTTCGCCGAGGCCCACGGCGGCCGCTCGCTGGGCGGGATCGCGCTGGCGGCGTTCTCGGGCGGGAGCCTGATCGGCGGCATCCTCGCCGGGGCGGCGTCGTCGTCCGGCGGCCTCAACCGGCGCCTGCAGGCGATCAGCGCGGCGTTCGCGCTCGTGCTCGTGCTGCCGCTCCTGGCCGGGTCGATGCCGCAGATGGTCGTGATCATGCTGATCGCAGGGCTTCCGATCGCGCCCAGCGTCGCGATCGCCTACAACCTGATCGAGCGGGCGGCCGTGGCCGGAACCCAGGCCGAGGTGTTCGGGTGGCTCTCGACCGCGGTCACGTCGGGCATCGCCGTCGGCACCGCGGCGGGCGGCAGCCTGATCGCCCACAGCGGCGTCCATGCCGCCCTGGTGCTCGGCATCTGCGGCGCCGCGGTCGGCTGCGCGATCTCCTTCACCCGGGATTGAACCGGGGCCAGGCCCCGCGGGGGGCCTGGCCCCGGTTCTTGGGGCCTGGCCCCGGTTTTGGTTCTTGGGGCCTGGCCCCGGTTCTTGGGGCCTGGCCCCGGTTCTTGGGGCCTGGCCCCGGTTCTTGGGAGAGGTGCCTGGCACCGTCCCGGTGCCAGGCACCTGTCGCCCGTACTTCCTTACTTGATCGGCAGCGGTGTGGCGGTCTGCGCCGCATTCAGGCGCGGCACGCCGTAGACGTCCTCGAGTCCGGCCAGGAGACCGAAGTGGGTGTAGGCGGTGCCGTCCTTAGCGCCTTTCTTGGCCGTGCCGCCAATCGCGATCGTCGCGATGTGCTCGTTGCTGCGCGTGCCCTCGTCCCAGGTCACGATCACCTCGGCCCCGCCGGCCAGCATCGCCGGCACGTTGGCCTTGAGCCACGCGTCGCCGGCCTTGATCTGGGCGGCCTTGCTCGAGCCGTTGTGCATGTCGTTGTCGTCGTTGGGCACGACGTAGGAGAACGAGCGCAGGTTGGCCGGGTTGAACGCGGTGTAGGGCAGCATGTTCGCGCACGCGGCCTTGTTCGACGTGATGTCGCTGTACCAGACCGCGGCGTTGTGGTTCTTGTTGTACGGGGCCGGGCCGGACTTCGTGTAGCAGGCGCTCGGCATCGACTCGTTGTACTGGCCCCAGCTGATGCCGGCCGTCTGCAGCTGGTGGAAGATGTTGTCCGAGCTCTTGGCGGCCGAGGTCGTGGCAATGCCGCCGGTCATGCGCAGGTAGTCGGGCAGGCTGCCGGGCGCGGCCTGGTAGTTCGTGTAGAGCGTGCCGGCGGCGATGAGCGACTGGATGTAGGGGGCATTCGAGCTGCCGACAATGGTCTGGTACGCCTTGTTCTCGAGCACGATCACGACGATCGGCTCGGCGGGTGCGGCCTGAGCCGCCGCCGTCCCGATCGCAGCCGGAGCCGCGAGCACCCAGGCGAACATCATCATCGCCGCCACCGCTCGACCCGGAACGACACGCTTCATCGCACGACCTCCTGCCGTATCTGCTGATCCCCCCTTCGTCCACGGTACCGCTCGGTGCGGATCTTGCAACCCGCACCACCCACCTGGGGTGGTGCTACGGCTGCAGCTTGAAGATGAAGTCGAAGTTGCCGTCCTTGCGCAGGTGCAGCACCATCTGGCCGCGGGCGTTCGCATAGGCGCCCGTGCCGCCTGTCACCGCCAGCACCGTGGTCGGGAACGCGTCGCGGAACGGGCCCTCGACCGTGACCTGGCCCTTGCGCAGGAACGTGGTCCACATGCACTCCCACCGGCCCTGGACGACGCTCGCGCGCACGCAGTTGCCCTCGTCGGAGCCGACCCGCTTGTGGTTCTTCGCATCGAAGACCGGGTTTGCGAACGGGAGCTGGTCGCCCGGCGAGTCGCCCGGGGCGCCGATGTCGATCACCTGGTCGGTCACGGGATGCTCGACGACGTGGATCCGGACGGGCGAGACGATCCCGCCCGAGCCCGATCCCAGCGCCATTGCGCCGGCCGTGAGGGCCGACGCCAGCACCGCGGCCAGGCTCGTTGCGATCAGTGTCCTGCGCATGCCACTACCTCCTGCGGGAATGGAGGCCGAGTCTACGGCATGAGCCCGCGCGCGATCTGTGCGACGACCGCGGCGGCCGGCTCGACGGATGTGATCGCGCCCACCCCCGCCCCGGCGTAGAGGCACATCGCCTCGACGTCGCCCGTGGTCGCGCGGCGCGGCTCGTCGGACGCGTACCGGAGGATGGGGACGCCGTCGATCTCGGCCACGACCTCGCCCTCGCCCGGCCGTTCGCCTGACCGAGGCCGACCGGCCGCGATCCAGCCCACGTAGGTGCTGTTTGCGAGCACGCGATGGGCGGCGTCGGGCCAGCCGCCGTCGAAGAGCCGCGTGTGCACCGTGTCGGCGGGGCCGGCGGCCACGAGCCGGGCGGCGTAGCCCGGGTGGATGTCGGCCTCGGCGCTCGCGACGAACCGCGTGCCCATCGCGGCGCCCGCAGCGCCCGCGGCGATGACCGCCCGCACGCTGGCGGCGGCGGTGATCCCGCCCGCCGCGATCACGGGCAGGTCGACCGCGGCCGTGACCTCGCGGAGCAGGCCGTGCAGGCCGATCGTCCCCTGCACGTGCCCGCCGGCCTCGATGCCCTGGGCGATGATCGCGTCGCCTCCCGCCTCGGCGGCGGCCACCGCGGCGGCGGCCGAGCCCACCTGGACGAGCACCATGCACCCGGCGGCGTGGGCGCGGGCGACGAGATCGGGCTGCACACCCCACGAGAACGACACGAGTGAGACGCGCTCCTCGACGCACACCTCCAGCCGCTCGGACTGGTCGAAGGCGAGCACGACGTTCACGCAGAACGGCCGGTCGGTGAGCCGCCGGATCGCCCGGATCTGCTCGCGCAGGGCGCCGGGCTCGGTCCACGACGCCCCCAGGCAGCCGATCCCTCCCGCGCCCGAGACGGCCGCGACGAGCGCCGCGCTCGCGGCGGGACCGAGCGGCGCCTGCATGACGGGCACGTCCCAGGGCATGTGCGCAATGGTCGGCACGGCGGCGATCGTAGTCGAGCCGGTACATGCCCGGGCCGACGCGGGTGGCACGATGTGGAGGTGAAACGGCGCCAGTTCCTTGCCCGGGCGGCCGCCCTGCCGATGGCCGGCGGCCTCGCCGGCTGCTCGCACGGGTCATCCTCATCCTCGGCGCAGAAGGCCACCTCGCCGCAGGCGCGGATGACGCTCAGCGACCTCGAGACGCAGCTGCGCGGGCCGCTGCTTCGGCCCGGGACGAGCCATTACGCCAATGCCAGCGTGATCTCGAACGAGCGCTACGCCGGCACCCAGCCGCGGGCGATCGCGCGCGTGCTCGGCGAGGACGATGTCGCCGCCTGCGTGCGCTTCGCCGCCGGCTCGGCGCTCCCGTTCGCCGTCCGCTGCGGCGGCCACAGCTACGCCGGCTACTCCACGAACCAGGGGCTCGTCTGCGACGTGCGCCGGCTGAGCGCGATCACGGTCGCGGCGGATCGGCGCTCGGTGACGGTCGGCGCGGGAGTGCTTGCGATCGACCTGATCACAGCGCTCGCGGCCCGGGGCCTGGCGGTCCCGACAGGATCGTGCCCGACCGTCGGCATCTCCGGCCTCGCCCTCGGCGGCGGGGTCGGGTTCGCCGGGCGGGCGATGGGAGCGACCTGCGACACCATCCTCGGCGTTCGCATCGTCACCGCGGACGGGCGGGTGGTGACGGCGGATGCGGCCACGAACCCGGACCTCTACTGGGCGTGCCGCGGAGGCGGCGGCGGCAACTTCGGCGTCGTCACCGCCCTCACGCTGGCCACCCACCCGGTCTCGACGGCGGCGTACGGGTTCTGCGACTTCCCCTGGTCGCAGGCGGGCGCGGCGCTCGCGGCCTGGCAGGGCGTCGCCCCGCATGGGCCCGACGGCCTGTATCTGATCTGCGCGCTCGAGACCGGTGCGAGCATGCCCCAGGTGCGCGTATTCGGGCAGCTCCTGGGAGGCAGCGAGGCGGCGCTGCGAACGGCTATGGCGCCGATCACGGCCGTAGCCGGCGCGTCGCTTTCGACCGGATCGGGCACCTACCTGGACGTGCAGCGGATCTGGGCCGGCTGCGCTTCCGAGACGGCCGCCGCCTGCCGCACCATCAAGCCGTCCAGCTTCTCGGCCCGCTCGGCCTACGTCGCTCAGGCGCTTCCGTCTGCCGGATCCCAGGCGATCGTGGCGGCGGTGGAGCGGCGCCAGGCCGCGGGCGAGGGTTCGGGCGCGGTGCTGCTCGACCCCTACGGCGGCGCCCTCAACCGCGTCGCCGCAGACGCGACCGCGTTCGTTCACCGCGACCAGCTCTTCTCGGCGCAGATGCTCGCCTACTACGGCGCGGCCGGCGAGAGCGCGGCCGCCGACCGCTGGCTGAACGGCCTGGCGAGCAGCCTGCGCCCGTTCACCTCCGGCCAGGCGTATCAGAACTACATCGACCCGGGCCTCTCCGGCTGGCAGCACGCCTACTACGCCACGAACCTGCCCCGGCTGCGGGCGATCAAGCACATGTGGGATCCCGACCAGGTGTTCCGGTTCCGGCAGAGCATTCCGCCGGCTGCGTGACGGCTACCGTACGCCCGTGCACGAGACGGCGGCCGACCTCGAGGCGCTCCAGAAGCTCCTCGACCGAAGCTACGCCGGCGCCGGCGGCCACCTGCGCAGGATCATCACGCCGGAGCGGCGGCTGAGCGCCGCGGCGCTCGCGCACCGGCTGGCCGGTGTGCGCCTGCTCGCCCTCGCCACCGTCACCGCCGACGGCCGGCCGATCGTCGGCCCGGTCGACGGGATCTTCTACCGGGGTGCGTTCTGGTTCGGGTCGGCGCCTGACTCCGTCCGGTTCCGGCACATCCGCGCCCGGCCGGATGTGAGCGCGACCCACATCGAGGGCGAGCCGTTCTCGGTCACCGTGCACGGCCGCGCCGAGGTGTTCGACCTGCGCGATCCGGCCGTCGCGGGATTCCGGGCGGCGCTCGCGGAGGTGTACGCGCCGCGCTACGGCGACGAGTGGATCGGCTGGGCCGAGCAGCACCCCTACGCCCGCATCGACGCGCGGCGCATGTTCACATTCAGCTTCGAGGAGACCTCATGAAGCACGCCCGCAAGGAGCTCTGGTTCGACGTGTCCGAGCGCCGCGCCTATCTCAACATCACGCCGCAGGTGGAGGAGTTCGTCGGCACGAGCGGGATCGCCGAGGGGCTCTGCCTCGTGAACCCGATGCACATCACCGCGGCGGTGTACGTGAACGACGACGAGGGCGGCCTGATCGCCGACATCGACGATTGGCTCGAACGGCTCGCGCCCCACGAGCCGGTGTCCGGGTACCGGCACAACCGCGGCGAGGACAACGCCGACGCGCACCTGAAGCGCCAGCTGATGGCCCACCAGGTCGTGCTCGCGATCACGGCCGGCGGGCTCGACCTCGGCCCGTGGGAGCAGGTCTTCTACGCCGAGTTCGACGGCCGCCGGCGCAAGCGCGTCCTCCTCAAGGCGATCGGCGAGTAGATCCACGCTCGCCCGCCGCGCGCAACTGGGCCAGCATCGCGTCGAGATCGGCGACGCGGAAGTTCACCATGAACGCCTGCTGCGGCCGACCGAAGTACTCGGTATCACGATCGCAGATCGCCCAGGCCGTGGAACCGCCCGGCGTCGATTCGAAGGTCTTGGTACCCCACTCGGAGATGTCGATGCCGAGATGCTCGGCGTACCAGCCCCGCAGGCTCGCGGCCTGTCCGGCGCGCTGGAACACCCCGCCGATTCCGGTGACTCGCTCCATGCTCGCCATGCTACGCCAGATGGGTCGCAGGACGGCTGCCCGGCGGCATATCCTCCCGGGCGATGCGCGCCCTCGTGAAGAGCCGGCCGGAGCCGGGCCTGTGGCTGGAGGACGTGCCCGAGCCCGAGCACGGCATCAACGACGTGCTGATCCGGGTGCGGCGCACCGGCATCTGCGGCACCGACGTGCACATCGAGCGCTGGGATGCCGTGGGCGCAGCGGACGATCCCGGTGCCGCTCGTGATCGGGCACGAGTTCGTCGGCGAGATCGTCGCCGTGGGCTCCAACGTCAGCGACTTCCACCCCGGCGACCTCGTCAGCGGCGAGGGCCACGTCGTCTGCGGCCGCTGCCGCAACTGCATGGCGGGCCGCCGCCACCTGTGCGCGCACACGCAGGGCGTCGGCGTCAACCGGCCCGGCGCGTTCGCCGAGCTGATCGCGCTGCCGATGACGAACATCTGGCACCACTGGCCGGGCATCGACGAGGACGTGGCCGCGATCTTCGACCCGTTCGGCAACGCCGTCCACACCGCGCTCGCCTTCCCCGTGCTGGGCGAGGACGTGCTCATCACCGGCGCCGGCCCGATCGGCTGCATGGCGGCGGCGGTCGTGCGCCACGCCGGTGCGCGCCACGTCGTCGTCAGCGACCCCAACCCGTACCGCCGCGACCTGGCGGAGCAGCTGGGGGCGACCCTCACCGTCGACCCGGGCGCGCGCGGCCTCGACGACGTGCAGCGCGAGCTCGGCATGACCGAGGGCTTCGACGTCGGCCTCGAGATGTCGGGCAGCCCGGCCGCCCTGCACGCAGCATGCTCGGCGAACATGTCCCACGGCGGGCGCATCGCCCTGCTCGGCATCCCCACCGAGGAGATCGCGATCGACTGGACGCAGGTCGTGTTCAACATGCTGACCCTGCACGGGCATCTACGGCCGCGAGATGTACGAGACCTGGTACCAGATGACCGTGATGCTGCAGTCGGGCCTGGACATCGCCCCGGTCATCACGCACCGCATGCCCTACACCGAGTTCGCCGAGGGGTTCGCCGTCGCGGCCTCGGGCCAATCCGGCAAGGTCGTGCTCGACTGGACGGAGGTCTGAGTGGACACGACGCTGCGCGACGACCTGCGCGGGCGGCTCGAGGAGCTGCGCGCCGCCGGCCTCTACAAGAGCGAGCACGTGATCCAGACGCCGCAGTCGGCGCACGTGCGCGTCGCCGGGCAGGGCGAGGTGCTGAACCTGTGCGCCAACAACTACCTCGGCCTGGCCGACCACCCCGAGATCGTGGCGGCCGCGCACGAGGCGCTCGAGCGGTGGGGCTACGGCATGGCGTCCGTGCGCTTCATCTGCGGCACCCAGCAGGTGCACCGCGAGCTGGAGGAGCGGCTCGGCGAGCTTCCTCGGGCAGCGAGGACGCGATCCTCTACGGCTCGTGCTTCGACGCCAACGGCGGCCTCTTCGAGGCCCTGCTCGGCCCCGAGGACGCGGTCATCTCCGACGAGCTCAACCACGCCTCGATCATCGACGGCATCCGCCTCTGCAAGGCCCGCCGGCTGCGGTATCGCAAACGGCGACATGGACGAGCTCGAGGCGCGCCTGACCGAGGCCGCCGACGCCCGCCACCGGCTGATCGCCACCGACGGCGTGTTCTCGATGGACGGCTACCTGGCCAAGCTGCCCGAGATCTGCGACCTGGCCGAGCGCCACGACGCGATCGTGATGGTGGACGACTCGCACGCGGTCGGCTTCATGGGCGCGGGCGGACGCGGCACCCACGAGCTGCACGACGTGATCGGCCGGGTGGACATCCTCACCGGCACGCTCGGCAAGGCGATGGGCGGCGCCAGCGGCGGCTACGTGGCCGCGCGCTCGGAGGTGGTCGAGCTCCTGCGCCAGCGCTCCCGGCCGTACCTCTTCTCGAACAGCCTCGCGCCGCCGATCGCCGCCGCCAGCCTGCGCGCGCTCGACCTGATCGAGCGCTCGGGCGAGCTGCGCGAGCGGCTCTTCGCAAACACCGCCCATTTCCGCGCCCGCATGACCGAGCTCGGCTTCGACGTCCTGCCCGGCTCTCACCCGATCGTGCCGGTGATGGTCGGCGACGCCGCCCAGGCCGCCCGGCTGGCCGACGCGCTGGTCCGCCGCGGCGTCTACGCGGTCAGCTTCTCGTACCCGGTCGTGCCCCAGGGCACGGCCCGTATCCGCACGCAGATGTCGGCGGCCCACTCGGCCGCCGACATCGATTTCGCCGTCGATCAGTTCGCGGCGGCGCGAGCGGAGCTCGGCTAGCACGAACGAGGGGCCTGGCCCCGGTTCTCGAGGAACCGGGGCCAGGCCCCATGGTCAGCTACGCGAAGTCGCGCTTACTTGAACTGGGCGATGCGCTGCTGCGCGACGCCGCCCGCCTTCGTGAACTCGCCGCCGATGAGCAGCTGGTTGTCGCCGGCCGCCATCGCCTCGACGCCGAGGGTCGTGTTCACGGCCGGGTGCCAGCTCTGCAGGGCCCCGCTGGTCTCGTCGAGGGCGATCAGCTTGTCGCGGGCTGCGACCGGGGTGCAGAAGTTGTTCCCCGGGATCAGGCCGCAGTACTGCGAGAAGTGGCCACCGAAGTAGACGATGCCGTTCAGCACGCCTGCATCGACGACGTTGCCGTTCGTGCCGGCAATCCAATTCAGGTTGCCGGTTGTGATGTCCCAGCTCACCAGGGAGCCGCCGTTGCCAGTCGCCGAGCCGAACAGGGTGTTGCCGTCCTGGGCGAAGCGGAGGATCTGCCACGGCCGGAACGTCTGCAGGTCGGCGGTGTGATACGCCCACGCGACCGTGGCGCCCGTGACCGTGTCGACCGCGCCGACGCCGACGAACGACGCGCCGTTCACGTTGCGGAAGAACCCGCCCAGCACGGCGCGGGTGCCGGCAGTGTCGAAGGCGATCGCGTGCACCTCGCCGTCGACGACGGGAGTCCACGACGAGTCGAACGCGCCGTTGGAGTCGCTGACGCGGCCGATGAACGAGCGGGCGTTCGAGCCGAGCTTGGTGAACGCGCCACCCATGTAGAGCTGCGAGCCGAGCACGTTCAGGCCGCGGACGGCCTTGTTCGGCACGGGCGGATGGAACGTGGTCAACACCGCGCCCGGGTTGGTGGGCGCGGTCGCGGGCGTCACCTCGACGATCTTCTTGTGCGTCGCGCCGCCAACGGTGCTGAAGGCGCCGCCGACGAAGACGTTGCCCGAGTTGGGATCGACCTCGATCGCGTACACGGTGCCGCCGGTCACGTTCGGGTTCCAGGGGAGAAGCGCCCCGGTGTCCAGATTGATGGCCGCCGCGCCGTTGCGCGTCACCGCGCCCGTCGTGCCGTTCGATCCGGCGGGAAACACCGTCGTGAACTGTCCGCCGATGTAGGCGATGTTGCCGCTAACGACCTCGCACCCGCACGGTGTTGTTGGCCTGCCAGCCCGCGATCGGCTTGGAGCCGACCACGGCGGCGTTGGCCGCCGAGGCGAATACGAACGCGCCTGCCGAAACCGCGAGCAGGACCACGCCACGAATACCCATACTCCTAGTCACACCCAGCCTCCTCATCGCATGAACGCGCCGCTTACACATTATCGAATGTACCGCGTGCCACGCGGCTGTCAACTTTCTCCAGGTACGCGCCGGTCGCATTCGAGCGGGCTTTAGCGCACGTCCCGGGACGCCGATCACCCCTGCGATGTCCCCTTCGATCCCTCTCGCCACGTGATCGACCTGCGCGCCTTCGCCGCGGCACTGGACTGGCGCGACCCGGAGGCGGAGGCGCTCCTGCAGGCATTCGCCGACGGGTTCGGCGCGGCCGACGACGCCACCCTCGTCATCCACGGCGGCCCCGAGGCCGAGGTCGCAGCCGCCGCCGCGGCGCTCGGCGAGGAGAGCCCCGACATGGTGCTCGTTGCCGCCGACGGACTCGCCGCCGCCGCACCGCACCTGGCCGCCGTGCTCTCGGAGCAGCGCCCCCACGGCGAGCTCGCCGACCTGCCCTGGGTCGCGCCCGCCGATCTGCGCAGCCTGTACGGCCTGCGCCTGGCCGGCCCCTATCCGCGCCTGCACCGGTTCACCTGCAACATCTGCGGATCCGACGCCGTGGCCGAGAACCGCGGCTGGCCGCGCGACACGGCCACCTGCCCGAGCTGCGGGTCGGCGGCGCGATTCCGGTGCCTGGCCGACATCGTTGCGCGGGAGCTGTTCGAGTCCGCCGCGCCGCTTCCGGCGCTGCCGCGCCGGCCCGAGCTGGTCGGCGCCGGCATGAGCGACCACCCGGCGCTCGCGGCCGCGCTCGGGCGCCACATGACCTACACGAACACCTTCTACCACTGCGAGCCGCGCCTCGACGTGTGCGCCCCGGGCGAGCACGCGGGCCGCTACGACCTGGTCGTCTGCAGCGAGGTGTTCGAGCACGTCCCGGCCCCGCTCGAGCCGGCCTTCGCCGGCCTCTTCGAGCTGCTGCGGCCGGGCGGCCTGCTCGTGTTCAGCGTGCCCTACACCGCCGACGGCGAGACGGTCGAGCACTTCCCCGACCTGCACGACTACACGATCGTCGAGCGCGACGGTCGCCACGTGCTGCGCAACACGACCCGTGACGGCCGGCTGCAGGAGTTCACGGACCTCGTCTTCCACGGCGGCCCGGGAGAGACGCTCGAGCTGCGCGGCTTCGCCCTCCCCGACCTGCTCGGGCGCCTGCAGGCCGCCCGCTTCACCGACGTGCGCGTGCGCCGCGAGCCGCACTTCGAGCACGGCGTGTGGTGGCCCGGATGGGACGGCTGGCCGATCACCGCCCGCCGGCCGGGCTAGCTGCTCTTCGCCGCCGAGGCGATCTCCGTCTCCGGTGCGGGAGCGGCGTCGCCCGCGAACAGCGCGTCGACGTTCGAGTCGAGGTCTTCGACCACCATCTGGCGGGCGCCGAGCGTGGTCAGGAGCTGCTTGGCAGTCGCAACGCCGTCGTCGGCGATCTCGAGCACGGTCGCCGAGCTGCCCGGTGTCATCGACTTGCCGAGCGCCTCGAGCTGATCGTTCTTGAAGCCCGAGTCGCGCAGCTTCGCCGCCAGGGCGCCGATGCCGCCGCCGGCGATGATGCCGATCGGGCCGCCGAGGATGCCGATCACGCCACCCACGAGCGCGCCGCGGCCGGCGCCCCAGTCCTTCGACTCGACGAACTTCACGTCGCCGTCCTCGCGCACGATCAGGACGGCCGTGTTGCCGACCATCTCGGGAAACGCACCGGCGACCGCGCCGGCTCCTCGCGAGCCGCCATCCGGGGTCGAGAAGCTCGCGGCCAGGATCTTGCGGTTGGAGTCAGCCATGGAGGGCCTCCGATTCGGTAGACGAGGCCGAACCGTAGCTGCGGCCGTTGAGAGCGGCATTAGGATCGGGGTGGCCGCGCATGCAGATCGACGCCTTCGCCCACATCTCCCCGATCCTGTACCTGGAGCGGGTCGAGGCCATCCTCGCGAGCCCCGGCGTGAGCGCCGCCGTGCGCGAGCACGGGCCGTGGCTGCGCGAGGACCCGGTGCTCTTCGACCTCGACGCGCGCTGGCGCGCCCTGGAGCCGTTCGCCGACTACCGCCAGGTGCTCGTGCTGGGCGCGCCGCCGCTCGAGGAGCTCGGCGCGGCGGCCGTCACGCGCGACCTGGCCCGGCTCGCGAACGACGAGATGGCCGGCCTGGTACGCGACCACGACCGCTTCTGCGGCTTCGCCGCCGGCCTGCCGCTGAACGACATCGAGGCGAGCCTGGCCGAGCTCGACCGCGCGGTCGCCGACCTGGGCGCGCTCGGCTTCCAGCTCTACTCGAACGTCAACGGCAGGCCGCTCGACGACGCCCGCTTCGCCCCGCTCTTCGCGCGCGCGGCGCAGCTCGACGTGACGATCTGGCTGCACCCGACCCGCAGCCCCGCGTGGCCCGACTACCCGGCCGAGCCGGCGTCGCGGCACGGCATCTGGTGGTCGATCGGCTGGCCGTACGAGACGGCCGCCGCCATGTGCCGGCTGGTGTATTCCGGCCTGCTCGAGGCCCACCCGGGCCTGCGCATCGTCACCCACCACGCCGGCGCGATGATCCCGTACTTCTCCGGCCGCTTCCGCAAGATCCAGACCGAGGATCAGCGGCCCGCGCTCGAGCGGCTGCCGCTCGAGCCGCTCGAGTACTTCCACCGGTTCTACGCCGACACGGCCCTCTTCGGCGCGCCCCACGCGCTGCGCTGCGCGGTCGACTTCTTCGGCACGGAGCACATGCTGTTCGGCACCGACATGCCGCTGGGCGGGCCCGATGTGGTGGCCGAGACGATCGCCGACATCGAGGCGCTCGGCCTCGGCCCCACCGACCGCGCGCTCGTCTACGAGGGCAACGCCCGCCGGGTCCTGCGGCTGTGAGCAACGATTGGTGGCGGGACGCGGTCGTCTACCAGATCTACCCGCGCTCGTTCCAGGACTCCGACGGCGACGGCCTCGGCGACCTGCGCGGGATCGCGGCCCGGCTGGACGACCTGAAGGCGCTCGGCGTCGACGCGCTCTGGCTCTCGCCGATGTACCCCTCGCCGTTTGCCGACGGCGGCTACGACATCGCCGACTTCACTGGTGTCGACCCGCGGCTGGGAAGCGTCGCGGACGTGGTCGAGCTGGCGGCGCAGGCGCACGCGCGGGGCATGCGCCTCTTGCTCGACCTCGTCCCCAACCACACGTCGATCGAGCACCCGTGGTTCCGGGAGCACCCGGACCGGTACGTGTGGGCGGATGCGCCGGCGAACAACTGGCGGGCGGCCTTCGGCGGCCCGGCCTGGTCGCGCGACGCGGCGACCGGGCGCGCCTATCTGCACTCGTTCTACCCCGAGCAGCCCGACCTCGACTGGCGCAACCCGGCAGTGCCGGCCGCGATGCAGGAGGTGGTGCGCACCTGGCTCGCACGTGGCGTGGACGGCTTCCGCCTCGACGCCATCGATCGCCTCGGCAAGCACCCCGACCTGCTCGACGAGCCGCCCGCGACGGTGCCGCCCGCCTTTCCCGAGACGCCCGACTCGGCCGCGCTCGAGCACCGCTACTCGCGCAACTACGCGCCCGCGCTCGGCCCGGCGCTCGCCGCCCTGCGGGCGGCCGCCGGCGACGCGTTTCTGGTCGGCGAGGTCTACCTGCCCACGCAGGGCCTTCAGCCGTACCTGGCCCACCTCTCGAGCGCCTTCGTGTTCGAGCTCCTGTTCGCGCCGTGGCGGGCCGACGTCGTCGGCGAGGTGATCGCCCGCGGCGCCCTGCTCGAGCACCCCGCGTGGATGCTCTCAAACCACGACTTCAGCCGGGCCGGATCGCGCATCGGCGAGCACAACCTGCCCGCGGCGGCGATGCTCCTGCTGACGCTCCCCGGCACGGTCTTCCTGTACCAGGGCGACGAGATCGGGCTGCTCGACGGCCCCGACGGCGACCCGCCCGACGACCGCTACGGTCGCGACCGCGCCCGCCACCCGATGCAGTGGGACTCCTCGCCGGCGGGCGGCTTCACGACCGCGACGCCGTGGCTGGCGACGGTCGACCCGGCCGTCCGCAACGTCGCCGACCAGCGCGCCGACCCCGGCTCGCTGTATTCGCTTCACCGGCGCCTGATCGAGCTGCGGCGCGGCCTGCGCGGCGGCCTCGACCTGGTCGCGGCACAGCCCGACGGGCTGCTGGCCTATCGCCGCGGCGACGTCCTTGTTGCGCTCAACCTGGGAGCGGGGCCGGTCGCGGCGGCGCCCCACCTCCCAATTGACAATTCGAGTGGATGTCAATTGGGAGAGGTGCTGCTCGCAACCCCCGGCGCCGGCGACGGAGCGGTGCTCGAGCCGGGCTCCGGGGCGATCTTCCGCACGGCCTGAGTACCCTTTCGGACATGCCGTGGGACACGGGCCTGCACCAGATCGACGCCGAGACCGACTTCCAGCGCGCCCGCCGCCGCCAGGTGCTCGGCACGCTCGCCCGGCGGCTGCGGGGCGAGCCCGACGACATCAACCTGATCCTGCCGTTCGACGAGGTGGTGCACGCGCTCGGGCGCAAGGGCGAGCGCGTGCTCGGCCTGCAGACGATCGCGCTTGCGACCATCGTCGGCAGCGTCGATCGCACCCGCGACTTCGACCGCCGCTTCCGGCCGACCTCCAACCGCCTGCGCGAGCGCTGGCAGGGCATCGACATGGCGCTTCGGCGCGGCCGCGGCATGCCGCCGATCTCGGTCTACCGCATCGGCGACCTGCACTTCGTGCGCGACGGCCACCACCGCGTGTCGGTCGCGCTCGCGATGCGCAATACCGTCATCGAGGCGTACGTGACCGAGGTCCAGACGCAGCTGCCCGCTGACGGCATCTCGAGCCGCGGCGACCTGGTCGTCAAGGACTACGAGCGCCTCTTCCGCCAGCGCGTGCCGCTGCCCGACGAGATGGCGGCTCGCATCCGTGTGAGCGACCCGTGGGACTACGCGCAGCTGTCCGAGAGCGTCGAGGCCTGGGCGTTCCGGCTCGTTCAGGACGAGCGCGGGTTCCTCGACCGCCGCGACGCCGCCCGGCGCTGGTTCGAGGAGGAGTACCTGCCCGTGGTGGCGATGCTGCACGACGCCGGCCTCGTCGGCGGCGGCACCGATGCCGAGGCCTACCTGCGCGTCGCCTGCGACCGCTACCGCCTGATCCGCACGCACGAGTGGAGCGACGAGATCGTCGCCCGCCTGCGCCCCCGCCGGGGCCGCTGGTCTAGCTCGTAGCGGGGGCTTCCGCCTTCGGCTCCTCGGTCTCCTTGAGCGTCAGGTTGGCGCCGCTCTCCGGGTCGAACACGTGCACCTTCGCGAGGTCGATCCAGATGTCGAGCTCCTGGTCCTCATGCGCCTTACTGGCGGCGTCCAGGCGCGCGGTCACCTGCACGCCCTCGTTCCCACCGCCCAGGTCGCCGGTGCCCGCGTCGGCCGCGAGCTCCTCGAGATGCGCCGCGGCCGCCCGCTCGCTCTCCACGGTGAAGTAGGCGAACTTGTCGGATCCGAGCGACTCGAGCAGATCGATCTTGGCCCGCACCACGGTGCCGCGATCGCGCTTGTCGCCGACGAGCTCGGCGTCCTCGAAGTGCTCGGGGCGGATGCCGATGATGACCGGCCGCTCCACGCCCTCGAGCCCCTGGCGGCGGTCGGCGGGGAGGCGCAGCTCGCCGAGCGGCGTCTGCACGACCCCATCCTTGAGCGTGGCGGGCAGGAAGTTCATGGCAGGCGAGCCGATGAAGCCGGCCACGAACAGGTTGACCGGCCGCTCGTACAGCTCCTCCGGCGAGGCCACCTGCTGGATCTCGCCGGCACGCATGACGGCGACACGGTCGCCGAGCGTCATGGCCTCGACCTGGTCGTGAGTGACGTACACCGTCGTCGTCCCGAGCCGCTTCTGCAGCCGCGAGACCTCGGTGCGCATCTGCACCCGCAGCTTGGCGTCGAGGTTCGAGAGCGGCTCGTCCATCAGAAAGGCGTTCGGGGTGCGGACGATCACGCGCCCCATCGCCACCCGCTGGCGCTGGCCGCCGGAGAGCTGCGCCGGCTTGCGGTCGAGGTGCGGCGCGAGGTCGAGGATCTCGGCCGCCCACGTCACCCGCTCGTCGATCTTGGCCTTGTCGGCTTTCGCGAGCTTGAGCGAGAACGCCATATTCTCGCGCACCGTCATGTGCGGGTAGAGGGCGTAGTTCTGGAACACCATGCCGATGTCGCGGTCGCGCGACGACTTCTGGTTCGCCACCTCGCCGCCGATGCGCAGCTCCCCCGAGGAGATGTCCTCGAGGCCCGCGATCATGTTCAGGGTCGTCGACTTGCCGCAGCCGGACGGTCCGACCAGGATCACGAACTCGCCGTCGGCGATCGTGAGGTTCACATCGTCGACCGCGAGCGCCCCGTCGGGGAACCGCTTGGTCACGTGGTCGAGGACGATCTCTGCCATGCCCGCTTACCCTCCTTCGGTCAGCCCTTGACCGCCCCGGCCGTGAGGCCGGCGACGATCCGACGCTGGAACAACAGGACAACGATCACGACCGGGATGGTGATGACGACCGCGGCCGCCGCGATCGACCCCGTCGGCTCCTGGAACTGGGAGGCGCCGGTGAAGAACGCGAGCGCCGCCGGCACCGTCCTGGCGTTGTTGGTGGACGTGAGCGAGATCGCGAACACGAAATCGTTCCAGCAGTACAGGAACACCAGGATCGCGGTCGTGAACACGCCCGGGGCGGCCAGCGGGAGGATCACCCGCCGGAACGCCTGCAAGGGCGTCGCTCCGTCGAGCGCGGCCGCCTTCTCGAGCTCCCAGGGGATCTCGCGGAAGAATGCGGAGAGCGTGTAGATCGAGAGCGGCAGCGAGAACGTCATGTACGGGATGATCAGCCCGATCCAGGTATCGAAGATGCCCAGGGTCCGCCACAGGTTGAACATCGGGTTCACGAGCGAGATCGCAGGGAACATGGCGATCAGGAGCGCCGATGCCACCAGCAGCCGCTTGCCGGGGAAGTCGAGCCGGGCGATCGCGTAGGCGGCCATCGCCCCAAGCACCACGCCGAGGAACGTCGAGATGAGGGCGATGCCGATCGAGTTCACGAGCGCATGGGTGAACAGCGGCTGGTTGAAGATGCCCCGGTAGTTCGCGAACGTCCACTTGTGCGGGTAGAAGCTGCCGTCGGTGAGCGTGCTCGGGTCCTTGAGCGAGAGCGACACGAGCCACAGCACCGGGATTGCCGCGATCAGGACGACGATCGTGTTCGCGAACCCCCAGCCGATTCGCTGCCGTGCGGTGACGTTCATTGCTTCAGCTCCTGCCCCGGCGCCGCCGCGCCGAAGCCCTTGATGTAGGCGAACGCGATCAGGCCCACCGCGATGAAGATCAGAACGGACATCGCCGAGCCCACCCCCAGGTTGAGCGCCGTGAACAGCTGGTCATAGTTCAGGATCGAGACCGAGCGGGTGTTCTGCGACCCCTGGGTCAGGATGTAGATGTTGTCGAAGATGCGGAACGCGTCGAGCGTCCGGAAGAGGAGCGCCACCAGGATCGCCGGCTTCATCACCGGCACCATCACGTTCCAGAACCGCTGCCAGGCGGTGGCGCCGTCGACCTTGGCCGCCCGCAAGAGCTCCTCCGGCACGAGGGAGAGCCCGGCCAGGAGGAGGAGCGCCATGAACGGCGTCGTCTTCCACACCTCGGCCAGGATGATGATCGCCACCGCCTGCCACTGGTGGGTCAGCGGAGCGTTCGTCGAGGAGAGGAGGCCGGCGAGGTAGCCGGTGCCCGGCGTCCAGGCGTACTGCCAGCTGAACGCGGCGGCGACGGTGACGATGCCGTACGGCAGGAGCACTGCGGTGCGGATCACGCCGCGGCCGAAGATGGCGCGGTGCATGACAAGCGCCACGGCCATCCCCAGGACGAGCTCGATCGCGACGGACACGACGGTGATGAGGACGGTGATCCCGAACGCCTGCCACCACAGGCCTGTGGAGGAGAGGATGGTCGTGTAATTGTCGAGGCCGATGAACGCCTTGTCGTTCGGGAAGCGCAGGTCGTAGCGCTGGAACGACAGGTAGATCGCGTAGACGATGGGGTAGATCGCGACGAGCGCCATCACGGCCACGGCCGGGGCACACAGCATCCAGGCCAGCCGCCGCTCGGCGCGTGCCCGCTCGGTGACCGGGGCCCGCCGACGCATCCGCCCGGCCGGCGCTCCGACGTCGGCGACCGCTCCCAGCCTCCCGGTTCCGAATCCGAGCCTCATGGCACCAGCCCTCTCGAGTGGATTGCGTCATCCAGGCGGCTCCGCAGCGTCCCGAGGTCGCCGGCGCTCACTCCGCTCGGCGGCGAGAGCGTGTAGGAGATCTGGAGCGACACGGACTGGTAGGCGGGTGTCTTGGGCCGCACGCTTGCGGTCTTCAGTGTGTCGAGGATCGCCTTCCACATCGGGTAGACCTTCTGGAACGCCGGCTGCGAATAGATCGACTCGAGCACAGGCGGCAGCCCGCCGAGCGTGGCGTTTCGGATCTCGTTCTGTGGGTTCCGCAGGCACTCGATCGCGGCGAAGGCCTGCGCCTGGTGCTTCGAGGACGCGCCCACTGCGAGGTCTATGCCGCCGATCGTCACGTGCGCAGGCTCACCCGGCTTCACCGTCGGGTAGGTCGTCCAGCGCATGTTCTTGAAGATGTCGGGCACGTCGGCCTTGGCGGACGGGTAGACGTAGGGGTAGTTCAGCTCGAACGCCGCCCTGCCCGCCTCGAACTGGAGCCGGGTCTGGTCCTCCATCTGGTTGGCCAGCGAGGGATCGGCGGCGGGCGAGTGGGCGAGCGTGTGGATCACGTTGAGCGCCTTGACGGCGGGCGGGCCGAGCAGCACCTTCTGGCCGTTGTTGCTCAGGATCTGGCCGCCGGACGAGTTCACGAGCGTGTTGAACCAGACGGTGTAGCCCTCGTACTGGGCACCCTGGATCTCGATGTAGTGCGGCTTGCCCTGCTTGGCGAGGGCGTTCGCCATCGAGATCATCTGCTTCCACGTCTTGGGCGGATGCGGGACCAGGTCCTTGCGGTACCACAGGAGCTGCGTGTTCGTGTTGAACGGCGCCGAGTAGAGCCTCCCGTTCCAGGTCGCCGTGTCGACCATCGTCTTCAGCGTGCCGTGGACGATCTGCCGGGCGACGTTCGCGGGCCACGGCGTGATCCAGCCCGCCTCGGCGAACTCGGGCGTCCAGGTGACGTCGAGGCCGAGGATGTCCATCGACGGGTCGTCCGCCGCCAGGCGGCGCACCATCTGCTGGCGCTGGCCGTCGGCCGCGTTCGGCAGCGTCTGGATCTGGATCTTGTAGGCGCCGCCCGAGTGCGCCGAGCAGGCCGCGGCGCTCTTCACGAAGGCGCCTGAGAACTCGGGGAAGATGTACCAGTTGAGGGTGATCGGGCCCTTGCTCGTCGTGCTGCTCGAGCCGCAGGAGGCGGCGACGAGGGCGAGGAGGGCGGTCACCACGACCAACAGGGAGACGCGAGAGGGCCGGTGGGTTCTCACGGTAACCGTCCGTTTACCCCCGTGACCGACGCCACAAACACGCCGCCGATTGCGATCAGCGCTTCAGCTCGATCTCGACAAAGATCGCGGTGCGGCCGCTGCGGTTCACGACGTTGTGGTCGGTGCCCTCACGGCCCTGATAGGGCGAGCCGGCCGTCTGCTCGCGCCTGCGGACGGTGCCGTCGTGATCGGTGACCTCGAACGTGCCGCCGGTGATCGGCACGACGATGTAGTCGTACTCGTGGCGATGATCGCCCGTCTCGTCGCCGTCCGCGAAGGTGAACGTCGTTATGCGGACGCGGTCGTCGTCTGCTGACCTGTCGGAACCGGCGATCGCCATGTCGCCCCGTCAGTTCGCGGCACGACTCCCGACACCTGCGTGGGGCCGTCCCCGGGTCAGCTGATCGGGGGTGCCGCCGCCACCGTGTAGACGGTGAATGTCGCCGTCCTCGTCGTCGTGTTGCCGCTTTGGTCCGCCTGCACCGCCGCGGCCGTGTACGTGCCGTCGGGCAGCGACTCGGCCAGCCGGAAGGCACCCGTAGGGTCGAGCCCCGCGGTGGAGGCCGGCGCGACCGGTGCGCCGCTCGTGTCCGTCCCGGGGAAGACCGCAATCGAGACGGTGGCAACGTCACCCGGGTCGGTGCCGCCGACGCCTGAGAACACGAGCGCCGAGGACTCGACGCGCTCGCCGAGCTTCGGGGAGGCGAGCATGAGCGCGGGCGCGGTCGTGTCCACCGGAAGCGGCGTGGTCGTGCCGTGCGTCGGCGGCGTGCTCGTGCTGTGAAGAGGCGCCGTCTGCGTGTGTCCCGACGGCGGAGGGCACGCCCTGGTCGTGCCCGGGCCTGCGTTTGCGGGCGACGCCGCGATCGCCCCGGCCGCGACCGTACCAACGGCTCCCCCGATCGTGGCCGCCGCCAGCGCACTCAGGACGCAGGCGCGGCGCGGAGACCGAACGAGGTCTCGCAGAACCCCGCCGCCCGCGCGCGCTGCGTTCAGCGCGAGGTTCTGCTCGGTCGCGGCGACGCCGGCCTCGTCGCGGAGCGCCAGGCGCAGGCTGCGCGCCTGCCCGAGCAGGTCACGCGCCTCCGACCGCCTGCCGGCACACGCCGAGAACGTCCCCAGCTCGTGCAGGGCCCAGGCCTCGCCGGGCCGGTCGCCGCTTGCCCGCGCTACGCGGACCGAGAAGCGCAGCGTCTCGATCAGGGCCGACCAGCGCCCCAGGAGCGCGAGCAGCGTCGCGAGCGTCCGCGCAATCCGCAGCGCCTCCTTGTGGCGGTCTTCGCGATCGAGGCGTTCGAGCACGCCCAGGAGCAGGCTGATCTCGCGGTCGCGCATATCGCCGTCTGCGAGCCCGCCCCGCAGGCCCGCCGCGAGCACCGCGAGCGCCGACTCGACCGCGTCGCTCGATGCCGCCAGGCGCTCGACATCGGCGGACAGTTCCTCGACGACCTGCGGCCGGCGGGCCGGGCTTGCCGCCAGGGCGGAGGCGAGCGCCCACGGGTCGGTCCGGCTCGACACCGCCGCGACCTGCAGGCGCGTGCCGGCGGGAGCTCCGACCTCGAGCCGGTAGCGCCCGACGACGACCGACTGCGTCTGCGTCTCCATGCAATCGATGTTCGGGCCGCTACCGCCCCGTGTCTGTGCAGCCGGTCAAGCGAACCACGTGACGTTCGTCACGCAAATGTGATGGGGCCTGGCCCCGCCTGAAGCGGGGCCAGGCCCCGGGTTTCGCCTAGGAGAGCTCCGAGAGCTGCGCCATCCGCATCTGGTTTCCGGACGGATCCCGGAAGCCGGCGTCGATGCCGTAGGGCTGCTCGGTCGGCTCCTGTGAGAACTCGACCCCGCGGCCGACCAGCTCCTCGTACGTGGCCTGGCAGTCCGTGACCGAGAAGAAGAGCCCGCCCGCGGCGCCCTTGGCGACGATCGTCGCGATCGCGGCGCGCGTCTCGTCGTCGAACACCGGCGGCCCCGGCACCGGCAGCAGCGCCAGGGCGACGTCGTCCTGCCCGGGCAGGCCGACGGTGAGCCAGCGGAAGCCGCCCATCTCCGGCACCGTCACGTCGGCGCGCACCTCCATGCCGAGCTTCTCGGTGTAGAAGGCGAGCGCCTCGTCCTGGTCGTGCACCCACACGTTCACGTTGGTCAGCTTCTGCAACATGTCTTCCCCCTTCGAGTAGTGAGCCTGGGGAGACGCTAACCGGCCGCCGCAGCCCCGTCTTCTCGAAAACTGCTCGACCGGGGCCGTGCCCACGCGAGCATCACGCAGCCGGGGATCGGCGGGCGCGACGCGGCCGGCGGATGGGCGGCGCGGTAGGCGGTCGGGGTGCGGCCGTAGGCGCGACCGAAGCTGGTTGTGAACGACCCGACGCTGCGCAGGCCCACCGCCATGCAGATGTCCACCACCGAGTGATCGGTGTTGCGCAGCAGGGCGGCGGCCCGCTCGAGCCGGCGCGTGAGCAGGTACTGGTGCGGCGTCTCGCCGAAGGCCCGCCGGAATTCGCGGCTGAAGTGCGCGATCGACAGGTGCGACGCCCGCGCGAGCGCCTCGACCTCGAGGCGCTCGCGATAGCGGGCGTCGATCAGATCCTTCGCGCGCAGCAGGTGCCGGGCCGGGGGAACGGGTGTCATGCCGCGGGCGCGTCGCCTTCGCGGACACGCTGGAGCGTCATGATCGCGACCGCTTCGGACTGGCGGGCCTCGACCAGCTCAAGGCCGCCCGGCCGGCCGCCGTCGGGGAACAGGCGCTTGCCGCTGCCGAGCACCGTCGGGTAGATCATCAGCCGGTACTCGTCCACCAGATCCGCGTCCTGGAGCGCGTGCGCGAGCCGCGCGCTGCCGGCGACCAGGATGTCCCCGCCCTCCTGTGCCTTCAGGTTGCGCACCTCGTCGGCCACGTCGCCGCGCAGGATCTGCGAGTTCTGCCACTCGGCCTGCTCGAGCGTCGAGGAGACGACGTACTTGCGCATGCCGTTCATCTTCTCAGCAAACCCGACCTCGTCGGTCATGCTCGGCCACGCCTTCGCGAAGCCCTGGTACGTGACCCGCCCGAGCAGCATGGCGTCGGCCGCCATCAGCTCGTCGAACTTGTACTTGTCGCCCTCGGGCCCGCGCTCGAACTTGAACGCCCAGCCGCCGAACGCGGTGCCCTCGGCCCCGCCCGGGTCCTCCATCACACCGTCCAGTGAGACGAACTCTGTCACGATGATCCTGCGCATGTCGATCCTCCTTCGAGTGTGCTCGCGGGGAAGACCGGCGCATCCGGCGAAAGTCATCGGGCGAGCATGGCGGCGAGCTCGTCCCTGATCATGCCCCACCCGCGCCGGTACGAGTCAAGCCACTCCGCCGGCAGGCGGCTGTGGGTGATGGTCATGCGCGTCTGCGCCTCGCCGTGCGGCTCGAGCGCGACCGTGACGACGCTGTCGAAGGCGGCCCGCAGCGGCCGCCAGCTGAAGCTGATCCGGTGCGGCCGGTCGAGCACCAGGAACTCGCCCTCGATCTCGGTGACGCGGTCGGGGAACGTCATCACGATCCGCAGCCGCCCGCCGACGCGCGGGTCGAGCTCGACCCGGGCCGTGCCCGGCGCCGGGGCGATGAACTGTGCGAGCGCCTCGGCCTGCACCCAGGCGGCGTAGACCGCGTCGGGCGCGGCGGGAAGGATGCGCTCGACGCGGGCGGTGGCAAGCGCCTCGCCGGTCACGAGCGGCCGCGGGCGAGGTGGTCGGCGAGCGCGTCGGCGCGCCCCTGCCAGAACGCGGTCTGCTCGGCGATCCAGGCCTCGGCGTCGTGGAGCGCCCCGGCCCGCACCGAGAGCCAATGCTCGCGGCCGCGCACCTCGCGCCGGATCAGGCCCGCCTGCTCGAGCACCGACACGTGCCGGGCGACCGCCGCGAACGAGATCGGAAGCGGGGCCGCCAGGTCGGTGATGCGGGCCTCGCCCGCGCCGAGCGCGGCCAGCAGGCGGCGGCGGGTGGGATCGCCCAATGCGCGGTAGGTGCGGTCGAGCACGGCGGTATCCTCAACCATACGGTTGAACGTTACCAGCCGCTGTGATATTAAACCGACATGTTGAACGACATCGTTTCCCACGACGCCTGGATCGAGGCCCGCACCGCGCTGCTTGCGAAGGAGAAGGAGTTCACCAAGCTGCGCGACGAGCTCAGCCGGGCCCGCCGCGCCCTGCCCTGGGAGGAGGTCACGAAGGACTACGTCCTCACCGGGCCCGACGGCCCCGAGCCGCTCGCAGACGTCTTCGCCGGGCGCAGCCAGTTGATCGTCTACCACTTCATGTACCCGGAGGACTGGGACGACGGCTGCAAGCACTGCTCGTTCTGGGCCGACAACTTCGACCCGGTCGTCGTGCACCTGAACGCGGTCGACGTGACGATGGTGGCCGTGTCCATCTCGCCGATCGCAAGGCTCGAGGCCTACCGCAAGCGCATGGGCTGGAGCTTCCGCTGGCTCTCGGCGCACGGCACCGACTTCAGCCGCGACTTCGGCGCCTCGTTCACCCCCGAGGAGGCGGCCGAGGGCGCCTTCTTCAACTACCGCGTGCAGAAGATCGGTCTCACCGAGCGCGAGGGCATGAGGGTCTTCTACAAGGACGAGGGCGGCCGCATCTTCCACACCTACTCCGCCTACGCGCGCGGCATCGACATCTTCAACACGGCCTACAACTACCTCGACACGGTGCCGCTGGGGCGGCAGGAGGGCGAGGGCCGCGGCAACCAGTGGTGGGTGCGCCGGCACGACGAGTACTGAGCGGTTGTAAGCGGCTCGGGGCGGCCCGCGACCCTTCCGGTATGTGGCCTAGCATCTGCCAGTGTGGGACCCGGGAGGCCAACCTCGCATGACGAGCTCGCGCGCATGTCGGATGCCGAGCTCGTCGCCCATGCCCGTGTGTGGCTCGCCGCCGGTGAGGCCGGCGTCGAGACGGCCAAGCGCTGCGTCGCGCTGGTGTTCGAGCGCCATCGCGGCCTGGTGCGGGCGCTGTGCGCGGCCAAGGCTCCCATCGACGACGTGGACGACCTCGAAAGCGGCGTCTACGAGCGGTTCGTGCGCGTCGTCTATCTGCGCCGCACGCCGATCGACGTCCCGGCCGGACTGCTGGTCGTCATGGCCAGGCGTGTGGTGGCCTCCTACCACGACCGCCGCAAGCCCGCGGGCGTCTCCCTCGACGCGGCGGGCGACGTCGCGGCCGCCGAGGACGGCTACGACCAGGTGGCGGCGGCCCAGGCCGTCGAGGAGTTGCTCGCGGCGCTTTCGGAGCGGCAGCGCGACGTGGTGTGGGGGCGGCTCTTCGCAGGCCTCACGAGCGCCGAGGTCGCGCAGCGCATGGACACGACCCCGGGCAACGTGGATGTGATCTTCTTCCGTGCCATGCGCAGGCTGCGAGAGGAGCTCGAGCGATGAGTGCCGAGCGCGGCTTCGCCGACTTCACCGCCGCGTGGGAGCGCGGCGAGCGGCCCGACCCGGCAACCGCGATCGCCGCGGCCGCTCCGGCCGACCGCGAGCCGCTGGCCGCCATGATCGCCGCCTACCTGGCCGCGCACCCGCGCACGGACGTTTCGGCCGAGGAGGTCGCCGCCCGCGCCGCCGACCCGCGCAGCGAGCCGCCGCGGGCCTGGGCCGAGCTGCTCCCTGCGCTGCGGGCCCGCACCGGCACCACCCGCGGCGCGCTCGTCACCGAGCTCGCGGCGGCGCTCGGCCACCCGGAGGCGCGTGAGCAGGTCGAGGAGCACGTGCACGATCTCGAGACCGGGCAGCTCGAGCCGCGGCGCGTGCGCCCGCCGGTGGTGGCGGCGCTGGCGCGGATCCTGGACGTGCCCGAGGCGCTGCTCGAGCTGGGCCGGCGGATGGTGCCGCCCGCCGCGCCCGCGAGCCCGGCGCTCGCGTTTCACCGCTCGGCCCTGCAGCACCTGGACATGCCGGCGCCGTCGGTGCGCGCCGAGGGTCCCGAGCGCGTCGCTGCAATCGACGACCTCTTCACCGGCGCCGATGGATGAGATCGCGGCGGCGCGCACGGCGTTTGCCCGCTTCACCGCCACCTACGCCGCGGCCGCCCCGCCCGTCGATGTCGAGGAGCTCGCCGGAAGCCTGTGCCGGCTGCGCGTGCGCGACGCCGACGACCTGTGCCCGATCGCGGGCACAGCCCCGGCGACGCCGCTCTCGGGCCTGCTCCTGCCCGCCAGGTGGGAGATCTGGGTGCGCCGCGACGAGCCCGCGCCCCGGCGCCGCTTCACCGTCGCCCACGAGGTCGGCCACCATCTGCTGCACTCCGACGGAGCGGCGGTGCTGTGCCGGCCGGCCGACGTCGAGGCGGCCGCAGGCGACGAGCGGGCGCGCGAGCGCGAGGCCAACCGCTTCGCCGCCGAGCTGCTGATGCCCGAGCCGCTCGTGCGCGCCGAGGCCGACCGGGCCGGCGCCGACCCGATAGTGCTCGCAGGCCGCTTCGGCGTCTCGGACGTGGCGATGGGCTATCGCCTCGTGAACCTCGGCTATCTGCAGGCGCTGCCGGTCGACTTGCAGGCCGAGGCCGATCGCTGGCGCTCGCTGTAAGACGGCGCGCCTGCGGGCGGACGTCCCCTCCGCAACCGCCACAGGAGGACGCCGCCCATGCCGATCACGCTGCCCGCACAGCTCGACGAACCCACCATCTATCGAGGCATCACCGTCGTGCCGCTCTTCCCGCGGCGCGACCCGGCCGCCGCCTACACGACGCTCGCGGGCGCACTGCGGCGCGGCCTGGAGGTGACCGAGAAGGGCAGCGACGGCAGCGTGCCCGAGCTCCTGGTCACGAATCCGCTGGTGGAGCGGGTGCTGCTCTACGACGGCGAGGAGCTCGTCGGCGCCAAGCAGAACCGCATCCTCAACCTGACGGTGCTGCTGGCCGAGGGGTCGGTGACGCCGATCCCCGTGAGCTGCGTCGAGGCGGGCCGCTGGCGGCGGCGCTCGGCCACCTTCGCCGCCGCCGCGCATACGGCCGGCCCCGAGCTGCGGCTGCGCAAGGCACGGGCGCTCGGCGCCGACGCGCTCGCCCGCGGCGTCGCCCAGCACGAGGTGTGGCAGGCCGTGGCCGACCAGGCCGGCCGCCGCGGCGTCGACTCGCCCACAGCGGCCCACGCCGACATGTTCGTCCACCACGAGGGCGCCCTGGCCGAGCTGCGCGATGCGTTTCCCGCCAGGCCGGGCCAGTGCGGGGTGATCCTCGTCCTGCCCGACGGGCACGTCTGCCTCGACTACCTGTCGCGGCCGGATGCCTACGCCGATCACCACCGCAAGCTCGTCGACGGCTACCTCATGGACGCGCTCGACCAGCTCGACCGCCCGCCCGCAGGGATCGAGCCCGCGCACCGGCTGCTGCACCGGCTTTCCCTGGTCTCGGCATCGCACCGGGCCTCGGCCGGACTGGGCATCGATCTGCGCGTCACCACGAAGAGCGTCGCCGCCACAGGCCTCGAGCTCGACGGCGAGATCCTGCAGCTCTCCGCGTACGCGTAAGCGCCATGCCCGGGGCGATGGTACAGTCCGGAACCTGTCATGCTGAGCCGCCTCGAAGAGCTGATCGAAGGGCTGCGCGAGCGGTCGGCCGAGTGGCGCCAGATGCTGCCGCGCGTGCGCGGCCGCCGGCCCAAGTTCCAGGACCTGCGGGAGCGGCTGGCCGAGCGGGCCGAGATCCTGCGCGAGCGCCGCGCCGAGCGCGGCGAGGTGCGCGATCGGCTCCACGACCGCTCCCGCGGGCTGCCCGACCTGTCGCCGCGCATCCACGACATGAAGGAGCGGATGCGCGAGAGCAGCGGCTGGGTGGCGTGGGCGATGGAGCGGCTGCGCCCGTGGCACGCGGTGCCGGCGCTGCTCTCGGCGGCCGTCCTGGTCGTGGGCGGCTTCTGGCTGGGCGGCATGGTCGGCGGTCATGCCAATGCAGCGGTGCTCACCCGCACGGTCAAGATCCGCGGCAAGGTGATCACGATCGCCGGCGCCCGCTATGTCTCAACGCCGGCGCTGACCGTGAAGGTGAAGGGCAAGACGGTGCACATCCCCGCGAGCACGGTCAAGCTGCCCGCGAGCACGGTGATCTCGGGCAAGACGGTCGCGGTCAAGGTCGACGTGAATCACACCGTCAAGGTGCCGGTGACCGTCCCGACCACCAAGACGAACACGACCACGGTCAATCACACGACGGTGACGACGGTCATCCGCACGCAGACCCAGACCGTCACCGGCACGACGACCGCCATCATCACCGTCACCGGGCCGACAACGACGGTCACCGTTACCGTGACAACGTAGTTCGTTCGGGCCAGCTCGGCCCGGCTACGATCGCGGGCGGCACATGGGCTTGACGCTGCATGTGGGCGCCCGCTCGAGCGGGGTCGACGGCCTGCTCACCGAACGGTGGCGGCAGGACGGCGGCCTGCTGGTCGCCCGCGACGAGCATTCGCTCGCCCGGGCGCTGGCCGCGGCTACCGCTGAGGGAGCCGTGTGGGGTTGCCGCGCCGGCACGTTTGCGACGCTCTTCGCCCGCGCGCGCGAGCTGGCGGGCCTGGCCGACGCGGAACGCCGCGACGGCCTCGCCCTGCGCTGCGCGATCACCGAGTCGCTTGACCCGACCGGGGCGGGCCATGTGGCCGCGCTCGAGCGGCTGATCCTGGAGCTGCGCAGCGCGCGGGCGACCCCTGCAGCGTTCGCGGCCGCGGCTGAGGCGACGGGCTCCGCGCCGCTGCGCACGGCCGCGCGCGTCTACCACGCGGTGGCCGACATCCCCTCGCCCGACGCGCCGGAGTGGGAGACGGTCGACGCCGCTGCGTCCGTCGCGATCGGCCCGGTGTGCCTGGTCGGCTTCGACGACTACGCCCCGGTCGAGTGGGCGCTCCTGCGCGCGCTGGCCGTGCGGAATCCGATCGCAGCTGGGCTGGCCTACGAGCGGGATCGGCGCGTCTTCGCCGCCCGGCACGACCGCGTCGCGGCGTGGACGGCAGACGCCGAAACGACCAATTGGCATTCGCCGCGGATGCCAATTGGCGCGATCGGCAGCCTCGAGCAGCGCCTCTTCGAGCCCGGGCCGCCGGAAGCGGTCGAGGGCGTCGAGTGGCTCGAGGCGGCCGGCACCGACGTCTGCCACCGGATGGCGGCCGAGCGGGTGGTCGCGGCGCTGCGGGCCGGGACCCCGCCCGACCGGATCGCGGTTGTCGCGCCGCGGCTCTTCGAGCATCTGAGCGGCCTGCGCTCGGCGCTTGCCGAGGCCGGCGTCGCCTCCCGCCATCGCGTGCGGCGGCCACTTGCGGCCTCGCCGCTTGCGCGGGCGCTCGTGTCGCTCTTCGCGTTCGCGCTCGACGAGGACGGGCCGGAGTCGATCGACCGGCTGGTCGCCTGGCTGCGCAGCCCCTATTCGGGCGCCGAAACGGCCGAGGTGGACATCTTCGAGGCCGACATGCGGCGCGGGTCGCCGCGCACCCGCGGCCAACTCATGGCGCGCTGGCAGGGCGAGGCCATGCAGCCGGCGATAGCGCTTCGCGGCATGCGCGACGGGGCGCTGCGAAGCCAAGCCGCCTACCTGGTGAAGATCGGCCGCGAACGGCTGGCCCATGCCTCGTCGAGCCCGCCGTCGGCATCCGACCTGCTCGACGACAGCGCGTTCGCCGTGCTCGGCGGGGCGGCCTCGGAGCTCCCCGACGACGACCGCCCCCAGGCCCGCGGCGACGTCCTGCCGGGCCGGCTCGGCGCGCTCCTGGCCGACCTCGGTTTCGTGGAGCAGTCCGGGCCGGCGGGCGCAGTTGCCCTGCTCGACCTCTCTCAGGCGCGCGGTCTGGCGTTCGACGAGGTGATCGTGCTCGGGCTCGAGGACGGGACGCTGCCCGGCCATCCCGCCCCCGACCCGTATCTGCCCGACGACCTGCGCAAGAGGCTCGGCCTGTTGCCGCCGCGCGCGCCCGGCACGACCGAGGCGCTGCTGCGCTTCCATGCCGCCTGCGCCTGTGCGACCGAGCGCCTGACGCTCGTGCGCCGCTTCGCCGACGACGACGGCCGCGAGCTCGCGCCGTCCCCATACTGGGCCGAGTCGAGGCGCCTGCTCGCGGCCGGTGCCCCGGTGCGCCGCGGCGTGACGGGGCTCGTCCCTGGTCTGACCGAGGCTGTGAGCGATCGCGATCTGGACCGCCGACTGGCGCTCGAGCACCGGCCCGCGCGTCCATCCGTGGCCGCTGCGCTCTCGCGCCGGTCAAGGCTGCGCGGCCTCACGGGCGGCGTGAACCACGACCGGGTGCGGGTGACTGAGCTCGAGCGCTACCTGGCCTGCGCGTACGGCTGGTTCGTGTCGAGTGTGCTCGCGCCGCGCCCGCTCGAGCTCGAGTGGGATCCGGCCGCCGAGGGGACGTTCGGTCACGAGGTCCTTGAGCGCACGTTCAGCCGGCTCGCGGCGAGGGGCACCGGCCCGTGCGTGCCGACCATGCTCAACCGTTACCGGGACGGGATGCGGACAGCGCTTGCTGAGGTCGCGACCGAGGTGCGCCCGGCCGACGCCGGACGCGCCTTCGACGCGTTCGTCCACGGCCTCGGGGTCCGCCTCGGACACCGGCTCGGCGAGGAGGCAGCGCGCGGGCCGCGCTACGTTCCGACGAAATTTGAGCATCGCTTCACCGACGACGGGATCGTCCCCGGCGTCACCCTGTCGGGCACGTGCGACCGGATCGATCGATCGCCCGACGGTCGCTTCGTGGTCGTCGTCGACTACAAGCGCAGCGGGCGGCGGCTCGACCGCGAGGGCGAGGTGTACCTGCAGATTCCGCTCTACGCGCTGATGGCAGCGCGGGCGCTCGGCGCCGAACCGGCAGGCGGTGCCTACCAGGCGGTTATGAAGAGCGAGTTCGACCTGCGGGCACGCGCCGACGCGCCGCCGTACACCGAGATCGGCAAGAACTGGCTCGAGTCGCCGCAGGACTGGCGCGCGCGGGTCGACGGAGCCGTCGAGCTGGCACGTGAGGCCGTGGCCGCGATGCGCCGCGGCGAGCTCGACCCGCCGCCCGACGATTGCCCGCCCTACTGCCAGCACGGTCTCGTATGGCGCTGAGAGAACTCTCGGCCGAGAAGCGGACGATCCTGGACTCGACCGAGTCCGGCGTCGTGTCGGCGGGCGCCGGATCGGGAAAGACGACGCTGCTCGCCCGCGCGGTCTACGAGGACGTGGCCATGCGCGGGATCCCGATAGAGCGCATCCTCGTCGTGGCGTTCAACAACGCGGCGGCGGCGCATCTTGTTGGGCGGATCCAAGCCGAGTTTGCGGAGGGTCGCGATCCGTCCGAGCCGGCGATCGATCTGTCCTGCGCCTGGGTGGGGACGTTCCACGCGCTCTGCGGACGGATCGTTCGCGAACGCGCACACGCGGCCGGCGTGGCTCCCGACCTCGTCGTCCTGGACGAGCTCGAGGGCCGGATGCTGCTCGAGCTCGCGCTGGACGCTGCAGCGGAGACGTGCGACCACCCGGGGCTGATCGCGATGATGGCCGCGCTGACCGACGTCCGCACGGCGGCTCGCTCGGTGCTCGACCGCGGGCGAGCGGCGGGGCGCGCGACGCCCGAGGTGCCGGTGCCGCCGATACCTCCCCCGCTCGACCCGGGTCCGCTGCGGCGAGCGGCGCAAGCGATCCTCGACCACGCCTCGATGACGCCGACACGTCGCGAGACGGCCGCCGCGGCACTCGCGGCGCTCGCCGCAGGCACGTCACACGGAATGAAGCCGATCGGCGGGCGCCCGCGGGCGGACTGCGTGACGGCGTGCGCGGAGTACGACGCCGCGGTGACCGAGGCGATCCGGAACCTGAACGACCGCGCAGTCCATCCCCACCTGCAGGCCTTCGCCGCGTTCGTCGCCTGCGTGGGCGAGGCGTACGAGCGTCTGAAGCAGGAGCGCGGCGCGGTCGACTTCGAGGATCTGCAGCTGCTCGCGCGCCATGTGCTGCAGACGGATCCGGCGGCCCGGGCGGCGTACCGGTTCGACCGGGTGTACGTCGACGAGGCGCAGGACGTGAACCCGCTGCAGGACGAGCTGGTCGAGCTGCTGGCCGAGGGCGCCGGCCGGGTGCTGCGGGTGGGTGACGAGCAGCAGTCGATCTACCGGTTCCGGTGGGCGGACGTGGAGTGCTTCCGGCGGGCGCAGGGGCGGGCGACCCCGTTCCCGCTGCGCGAGAACTACCGCAGCCAGGCGGCGGTGCTCGAGCCGCTGAACGGCTGGTTTGAAGGCATCCTGGGCGAGTTCGCGCCGCTGCGGGTGGCGGTCGCGCCGGCGGCGACGCCGGATCCGGCGGTCGAGCTCGTGATCGTCGAGGACACCGGCGATCGGGCGACGCGCGACCAGGAGGCGGTCGAGACGGCCGCGGTCGTGCGTCGCCTGCACGACGAGGAGGGGTTTCGCTTCGGCGACATCGTGGTGCTCTTCCGGGCGCGGACGGGGATCGGCCTCTACGACCAGGCGCTGCGCGCGGCCGGCGTGCCGACCGTGCTGATCGGCGGCAACGTGTTCGCCGAGCACGAGCAGGTGGCCGACGTGCTGGGGCTGCTGGCGCTGGTCGAGAACCCGCACGACGAGGAGCCGCTGGTGCGGGTGCTGGCCTCGCCGTACGTGGCGGCGTCGGACGACGACCTGCTGGCGCTGCGCGAGGCGGCCGGGCCCGGCGGGGCGTTGTGGGATGCGGTTCCGCAGGTGCCGGCGCTCGCGGAGTTCGGCGAGGGGCTGCGCGCGCTGCGCGCCCGCCGGGCCGGGCTCGACCTGGGGGTGCTCGTCGAGGAGTGTCTGCGATTTCGCGACTACGAGCTGGCGGCGCTCGGCCTGCCAATTGGCGAGGCCCGGTATGCCAATCTGCGCCGGCTGGTGCTGCTGGCGGAGCGCTACGGCCAGGTGCGCGGGGCCGACGTGCGCGGGTTCCTGCGGTTCGTGCGCCGGGCGGTCGACCTGGGCGCCGATCCGGGCGAGGCGGTCGTGGTCGACGAGGAGTCCGACGCGGTGCGGCTGATGACGGTGCACGGGGCGAAGGGGCAGGAGTTCCCGGCGGTGGTGCTCGCCGACTGCGCGAACCGCGGCGGCAGCGGCCAGCCGGCGGTGCTCGTGTCCGAGGACGGGACGCGGGTAGGCATCCGCTGCCGGCCCGACGGGCTCGATCTGGCGGACGGGTTCGCCTACGGCGAGCTGTGCGAGGCCGACAAGGCGCTCGGCGATGCGGAGGAGCGGCGGATCACGTATGTGGCGATGACGCGGGCGCAGCGGCACCTGAGCGTGGTGGGGCGGGCGTTCCCACGGGCCGATGGGAGTCGCGGCTGGGAAGGGGCGATGAAGTGGATCGCGGCCGAACCGCCCGCGTCGGTGCAGCGTGCGGACGGTGGCGCCGGCGGCAGGGTGTGGCGGCGGTCGTTTCGGGGCCGCCGGCGTTGGTCGAGGCGGGCGTGGCGCCGGCTGTTCCGCCGCCGCTGCCCGCGGTCGACCCGCTGCGCGGCCTGCGCGTGAGCTACTCAGCGCTCGAGCTGCACGCGGCGTGCTCGCTGCGGTACCACCTGCAGGTCGAGCTGGGACTGCCGGCGTCTGACGTTGTGGTCGCTGGGGCCGGCGGTGGCGGGTTGCCCGGGAGCGCGGGCGTTCGGCGAACGGTTCCACGACGAGATCCAGCACGTGGACTGGCGGGCGCCTCGGTTGGGGTGGGACGACCCGCGGGCGCAGGAGCTGTTCGGCGTGATCCTGCGCGGGCGATCTGGGGAGGCGGCTGGCCGCGGCCGTCGAGGTGCGAACGGAGTGGCCGTTCCTGGTGGGCGTCGGCGGTGCGGTCGTCGAAGGCGTGGCCGACGTGTGGGCGCTGGAGGCCGACGGGACCGTGCTCATCGTCGACTGGAAGACCGGCACGCTGCACGGGCCGGACGATCCGGGGTATGCGCTGCAGCAGGCGATCTATGCGCTGGCGGGGCTGCGAGGCGGGGCGGAGCGGGTGGAGACCGCGTGGTGCCATGTCGCGCATGGAGGGGCGGTGGTGGCGGGGCGGTACGGGGCCGACGATACGGCGGAACTGAACGCGGGCATCCGTGTCGTGCTCGGCGGCCTGGCCGGTGCCCGGGTCGCGGTAGTCAAGAAGCCGGCGCCCGTGTGCAGCCGGTGTCCGGGGCTGCGGATGGGGTGTTCCGTCGGGCTCTCGATGGGACGGGGGGCTAGTGCAACGGCGGGCTCTTGAGTGGCCGAAGACCTGGAGCGAGGAATCGACGACCGTGTGCCGGGTCGGCACATTGATTGAGGCCGTCCGCCCACGCCGCCTCGCCCTCGCCCGTAGGATCCACCGGGCGACTCGCGTCTCGCCAAGATCCGCCTTCACGCCGATGAGAAGGACCGATCCAATTTCGAACACTCCTTCGGAAGAGCTCCGTCACACGCCACCCCTTCAACGTAGGCGTGACCGGGGCACCCCCGACAGGTCAGTCGGACTCTCGGAAGACGGCGGCGCTGCCGACCATGCACGTGAGATCGCACCCGAAGGTGCGAGTGGCGGCGCTAACACCAGTCACACGATCGTCGTCGCCGCTTTGGACTCGCTCCTGGATGCGGTTCCGCCCGACGCGAGCCACGAGGACTACCGAGTCGCCGTCCTGGAGGCAAACGTCCTCGGGAAGAAAACGAACGGGGCTCGCGCTCGGACGTTCCGCTATCTCAAGGAGCTCTACCTGCTCCGCCCGGACTCGCTCCTCTTCCGGGCGCTGCGCGACCTCTGGGCGATCGACCCCAATGGTCGCCCCCTGCTCGCCGGTCTCTGTGCGCTTGCTCGCGACGCGGTGTTCCGGGCGAGCAGCGGCGCCATCCTCGCGTGCCCCGCCGGGCGACACCCTGACCTCGGCCGACCTCGCGGCCGCCGTCGGTGCAGAGTTCCCCGACAGCTACGGCGACAGCACGCTGGCCAAGATCGGCCGCAACACGTTCTCGTCGTGGGAGCAGACCGGGCACCTCGCGCCCGCCGGACGACCACGAAGATCCGTACGCGGGCGGTGTGTCGGCCGGCCGACGTCGCCTACGCCCTGCTCCTGGGCCATCTCCAGGGCGTACGCGGCCAACGGCTCTTCGAGACGCTGTGGGCGCGTTCGCTCGACCAGCCCACATCGCACCTCGTCGACCTCGCTGCCGCGGCGTCACAGCACGGGATGATCGAGTTCCGCCGCGGCGGTGGGGTCGTCGAGGTCGGGTTTCGGCGAGCTGCTGCGCCCCTTCGACCGCGACCAGCTGGGGATGGTGTGAGCTACGTCGACGAGCTCCTCGACGCCTACCGCCGGTTCGTCGCGCTGCCCTGGCAGCAGAACCTCGCGCCGCCGCAGCGGGTGTGGATGGCCGTCTATCCGCCCGAGCACGAGCGACGGCTCCGCCTGCACCTTCCGGCGTTCAAGGCGGCGACGAACGAGCACGCACCACTCCTGGGCGCTCGATCGACATCACGACGTCGTTCGAGACGCTGGATGGCCGACCACGAGTACCGCGACGACTACTTCGAGGACCCGGAGCTGCTTGAGACGGCGCTCCCGGCGTTCTTCGAGCACCTCGTCGACGAGCGTGCGAGCCGCAGCTTGCAGACCACGCCGATCCTGACGGCGTCGTGGCGCTCCTCGGCGCGGGCGACGCTCTTCGGGCTCGGCGACGCCGTCAAGGTCTCCGCGCTGCTGAACGCCGTGAACGACGCCATCGCCGGCCGGCTGCTCGTCTTCTTCCCGGCGAGCACGAGGGCAACAGCTACCGGCTGCTCGACGCGCGCGACGGCTGGAACTACCTCGCGATTCCGATCACGCCGAACGGGAGCGGTCGATGACGATCACGAACCGAGAGCTCTTCTACCGAGATCCGACCGAGACGAAGATCCCGAACGACGGTGTCGCCAAGGTCGTCCGGCCGGAGACCGAGCAGCAGTGGGACGTGCTGCGCTGGGAGCTGCAGCAGCTTCGTGTGCGACGGCCAGTACGCCCGCGGTCTCGAGCGGATCCTCGACAGCTTCCTCACCAACCTCAGCCAGGCGCAGCAGCCGGCGGTGTGGGTGAGCGGCTTCTACGGCAGCGGCAAGTCGCACCTCGTCCGTGTCCTCGAGTACCTCTGGCGCGATGTCGAGCTGCCGGGCGGCGAGCGTGCCCGCGACCTCGTCACGCTCCCCGACGAGGTCCGCGACCACCTCACCGAGCTGTCGACAGCCGGGCAAGCGCCTCGGTGGCCTGTGGTCGGCGGCCGGCACGCTCGCCTCGGGCAAGAGCGATGCGGTGCGCCTGGCGTTCCTGTCGGTCCTCTTCGAGAGCGCCGGGCTCCCCGAGCAGTACCCGCTCGCGCGCTTCACGATCTGGGCGCAGAAGAACGGCTACCTCGACGCGCTCCGAGCGGCCGTGGAGGCGGCAGGCCGCACGTTCGACAAGGAGATCCACGACCTCTACGTGTCGCCGGTGATCGCGAAGGCGCTCCTCGACGCCGACCCGACCCTGGGCGGCTCGGTCAAGGACGTGCGCGAGCTCCTGCCAAGACACAGTTCCCGCCGACGACGAAGGACGTCACCGACGACGAGATGTTCGACGTCATGGACGACGTCCTCCGCCTCCAGTCGACGACGACGGGCAAGCTGCCGCTCACCCTCGTCGTGCTCGACGAGATGCAGCAGTACATCGGCGACGACAACGACAAGGCGCTCGCCGTGCAGAACATCGTCGAGGGCTGCTCGGCGCGGTTCGAGAGCCAGGTGCTCTTCGTCGCCACCGGCCAGAGCGCCCTCACGGCGACGCCGACCCTGCAGAAGCTCACCGACCGGTTCGCGGTCCAGGTCGCGCTGTCCGACAACGACGTCGAGACCGTCGTCCGCGAGGTCGTGCTGCGCAAGAAGCCGGAGCACGTCCCCGCGCTCAAGTCGACGCTCGACGCGGTGAGCGGCGAGATCGACCGGCAACTCGGCGGCACGCAGCTCGCGCCGAAGGCGGCGGACAAGCCCGACCTCGTCCCCGACTACCCGCTGCTGCCGACGCGGCGCCGGTTCTGGGAGCTGGCCCTGCGCGCCATCGACCGGGCCGGCAAGGCGGGCGTCCTGCGGACGCAGCTCCGGATCGTCCACGAAGCCGCGGCGCGCGTCGCCGACGACCCGTCGGGCACGTCGTCGGCGCCGACTTCCTCTACGACGAGCAATCGCCCGGCATGCTCCAGAGCGGCGTGCTGCTCAAGGAGATCGACGAGCTCATCCGCGGACGATGCGGCGAGGGCGGCGACGGCGCGCTCAAGTCCCGCATCTGCGCGCTGATCTTCCTCATCTCGCAGATGCCCGAGCCGGACCTCGGCGGCGAGACCGGGCTGCGAGCGACCGCGCCGTTCCTCGCCGACCTCCTCGTCGAGGACCTCGCCGAGGACGGCGCCCGGCTCCGAAAGCGCGTGCCCGAGCTGCTCGACGAGCTCGTCGCCGACGGTCGCATCGATGCGCATCGACGACGAGTACCGGCTTCAGACCGAAGAGGGCGCCGAGTGGGAGAAGGACTACCGCAGCCGCCTCGCCGCCGTCCGCGACGACGCCACGCGCATGAACCAGCTCCGCAGCGAACGACTCATCGCCGCCGTCGAGGACGCCCTCGGCGGGCTCAAGCTCACCCACGGCGCGAGCAAGACCCCTCGCAAGATCGACATCCACTGGGGGCAGGACGAACCGGCGCTCGAGCGAGGGTGACGTGCCCGTGTGGATGCGGGACGAGTGGTCGGTCACGCGAGTCGGCGGTGAAGAAGGCGGCCGCCGAGGCCGGCGACGAGAGCCCGATCGTCTTCGTCTTCCTCCCGAAGCACGAGGCCGACCAGATCAAGAGACGCTCTCGCCAGCTATGCGGCGGCCGAGGACACCCTGCGGCGGCCCGACCCCGCAGACCGACGAGGGCAGGGCCGCGCAGCGGGCGATGCAGACGCGGAGTGTCGCCGACGAACGAGCGGCTGACGGCATCTGTTCCGCGACGTCGTCGCCCACGCTCGCGTCTTCCAGGGAGGCGGCACCGAAGCTCACCACGTCGTCGCTGCGCGACGCCGTCGAGACCGCCGCCAAGCGATCGCTCATCCGCCTGTTCCCGAAGTTCGCGCGGGCGACAACCCCAACTGGGGGAAGGTCGTCACGAAGGCCCGCGACGGCGCCCCCGACGCGCTCGACGCCGTCGGCCACCACGGCGAGCCGACGACCAACCCGGTGTGCAAGGAAGTGCTCGCCGCGATCAGCCCCGGGGGCACCAAGGGCGCCGACCTCCAGAAGCGCTTCGCCGCGCCGCCGTTCGGCTGGCCGAAGGACGCCGTCAACGGAGCCGTCCTCGCCCTGCTCGCGGCTGGGCAACATCCGCGCCGCCCAGGACGGCAAGGATCTCGGCGGCCCGAAGGAGCTCCCGCCGACCCAGATCGGCAAGGTCACCCTCTACAAGGAGGATGAGCCGCCGACGATCGAGTCAGCGCCTCGCCGTGCGGGGGCTCCTGACGGCGGCGGGGATCCCCTACGAGCCGGGCAGGAGGGCGCCGCAGATCCCGGCCCTCCTCCAGCAGCTCAAGGACCTCGCCGCCCGCGCCGGCGGTGCGCCGCCGCTTCCCGAGCCGCCCGACACCGACCACCTCGACGCGCTTCTCGCTCCTGGGAGGCAACCAGCGGTTCCGCGCGGTCGCCGACGACCACGAGCGCCTCAGGGAGGACCTCGACACGTGGCGGGCCGCCGACCAAGCGCGCGAGAAGCGCGAGCGCGAGTGGGGCGAACTCGGCCGCCTGCTCCGCCACGCCGACGGACTGCCCATCGCCGACGCGGTCGCGCCGGCGGTCGCCGCCATCCGCGATGGTCGCCAGCTCCTCGACGAGCCCGATCCGATCGCGCCGCTCCTCACAGAGCTCGACCGCGGCCCTGCGCGCCGAGGTGAAGGGCCGGGCGCAGAAGCTCGCCGACGCCCAGCGCGCGGCGGTCGCCGAGCTCGAAGCATGGGACGAGTGGGGCAAGCTCCGGGCGCGGACGACCGGAAGCGCATCATCGCCGCGGCAAGCTCGTCCCGATCGCCGCCGCCCGACGTGGGCACCGAGGCGAAGCTGCTCGAGGCGCTCGACGCCGATCCCCCTCAGATGCGTGGGACCGACCGGATCACGCTTCGTCCCCAGCCGCCGCGACCAGGCCCGGCAGCGGGCCGCCAAGAAGCTCGAGCCGGAGAGCGTCGCGCGTCACGCCACCGTCGGCGACCATCAAGACCGACGACGAGCTCGAGACCGTACCTCGACGCAGCTGCGTGCGCTCGTGCAGTCGCACCTCGACGCCGGCAAGACCGTGATCATCTGAGCCTGCATGCGCGCTCTTGTCCTCCTTCCGTCGGAAGCAGCTGGAGACGGCGGTGCTCGCCGCCCGTCGTGCGGCGGAGGGCGGCGTCGCGCGCTGCGATCGAGGGGCTCGGCGTGTTCGCCGATCGGCGGCCGGAGCATCTCGATGCCGAGCAGGCGGCGCTGCGCAATGGGCTTGCGGGCGAAGTGGCGCCAGTTGGGCGGCGACCGGGAGCTGCTCGTCGCGAGTGCGCGTACGAGCAGTGGCACCGGCTGCTGTTCGCGCGGTTCCTGGCCGAGAACGGCCTGCTGCTGCACCCGCAGTTCAAGGCGCCGGTGACGCTCGCCGAGTGCGAGGAGCTCGCGGCCGAGCTCGGCGAGCCGACGGGTGGTCGGTCGCGGCACGGTTCGCGGCGGAGATCCTGCCGGGCATCTTCCGGCTCGACGACCCGTGCGTGCGGCTGCGCCTCGCGCCGGAGGGTCGCCATGCGCTGGAGCAGATCCTCGACGGGATTGCCGGCGGAGGTGTTCGTCGCGGACGACGCGCTCGGGTGGGTGTACCAGTTCTGGCAGAAGGACAAGAAGGACGAGGTCAACGCGTCGGAGCGCAAGATCGGCGGCGCCGACCTCGGGCCGGTGACCCAGCTGTTCACCGAGAACTACATGGTCCGGTTCCTGCTCGAGAACTCCCTCGGCGCGTGGTGGGCGGCCCGGCATCCCGACAGTCCGCTCGTGAAGGACTTCGAGTACCTCCGCTTCGACGACGACGGCAAGCCGGCGGCTGGCCCGTTCGACGGCTGGCCCGACCGCGTCGCCGAGGTGACGGTGATGGACCCGTGCTGCGGGTCGGGTCACTTCCTCGTCGAGGCGTTCTCGATGCTGTGGCAGATGCGCGCCGAGGAGGAAGGACTGCGCCCAGTCGACGCGCAGGACGCGGTGCTGCGCGACAACCTCTTCGGGCTCGAGCTCGATCCGCGCTGCGTCCAGATCGCCATGTTCGCCGTCGCCCTGCAGGCGTGGAAGGCCGGCGGCGGGTGGCGTCAGCTCCCCGTCCCGAACATCGCCTGCTCCGGCATCCCCGTCAAAGCCCCGGTCGAGGAGTGGAAGGCGCTCGCCGACGGCGACGAGCGCCTCGAGAACGCCCTCGTCCGGCTGCACATCCTGTTCCGCGACGCCGACACGCTCGGCAGCCTCGATCGACCCACGCCAAGCAATCGAAACCAGCACTCCCAGCGGCCAAACAGCACTCGACGACGCCAACTGGGACAGAAATCGCGCCACTCCTGCAAACCGCGGGAGACCGCGAAGCAGGCGATCCGGCCATATCTGTAATCGGCACGGACGCAGCGGCTGTCGCGCGAGCGGCCGCGTTTCTGTCGCGCCTCTATACGATAGCTATAACGAATGTGCCGTATCTCCAGAAGGCTCGACAATCGCCCGAGCTGCGTCGGTACGCGGAGAGATGGCACAGGATCGCACGGGAAGACCTAGCGACCATCTTTGTTCATCGATGTCTGAGTATGCTCGAGCCCGGCGGCGTTGCAGGCATTGTCACACCCCGGAGTGTATTCCAACTTGGTCGCTACCGTCTGCTACGCCAATCGCTACTCACCGACCAGCGGGTGCGCTTGTGCGCACATATCGGTTCCGGAGCGTTCGCAGGCATTAGTGGTGACGTCGTGAACGTTGGCCTTCTGTTACTTCAACGGGTCGCGTCGACTTCCGACAACACCCTCACATTCTACGATGTGACCGGAGATGCGTCGCCGGACAAAAAGGCTGCGGCTCTCCGATCGGCCTCGCCTGTTGTTCGCGCAATCGCGGATGTACTCGGTGGTCCGGACGCCCGGTTTGTACTGAACCCGTTCGCAAGAGGTTCCCTCCTGTCCGACCACGCCGACGCGGTAGGCGGCATCACGACTGGCGACTCTCCCCGATTTCGCGCCTTCTTCTGGGAGGTGCATTGGGCTGATCCACAATGGGAGCGTCAACAGGGGCCCACCGATACGACCGCACCGTACCGCGGACGCGAGTACCTGCTGAGGTGGGAGCATGGGCTCGGCGCTCTCGTGCAGTTGGGGTCTCAGGGCGCCACCATCGCGGGCCGTGGCGTTTGGGGGCGTTCTGGGGTCGCCGTCAGATATACGGGCGACCTGCCCGTCACTCTCTATACCGGCGAGCGATTTGAGAACGTCATCGCCGTTATTGTGCCACGCAGAGACAGACATCCTGGACGCCGTCTGGCAGTTCTGCTCTAGTGAGCAGTATCCCGGATACGTACGCCAGCTCGACCACAAGATCGGAGTCACCGCCCATACTCTGGCGAAGGTGCCGTTTGATGTTGAGTATTGGCGGGGTGTGGCTGAGGCGGCGGGGCCGTTGCCGGAGCCGTGGTCGGATGATCCGACGCAGTGGTTGTTCGAGGGGCGGCCGGAGGTGTCGACGGCGCCGTTGCAGGTGGCGGTGGCGCGGCTGCTGGGGTACCGGTGGCCGGAGCAAGCCGAGTCGGACGATCTCGACGGGTTCGTCGATCCGGACGGGATCGTGTGTCTGCCGTCGGTGGCGGGTGAGCCGCCGGCGGCCGAGCGGGTCGCAGCAGCTGCTCGCGACGGCGTTTGGGGATGTCGTGGTCGCCGGCGAAGGCGCAGGGGCTGCTGGAGCAGGCCGGCAGCAAGAAGAAGAACCTCGCCGACTGGCTGCGGGACGAGTTCTTCAAGCAGCACTGCGCGCTGTTCGGCAACCGCCCGTTCATCTGGCACATCTGGGACGGCGCAGCGCGACGGCTTCTCCGCGCTGGTCAACTACCACCGGCTCGACCGCAAGACGCTGGAGAAGCTGACCTACACCTACCTCGGCCAGGACTGGGTCGAGCGCCAGCGCGCCGAAGCCCGCGACGAGGTGCCGGGCGCCGAGGCCCGCCTCGCCGCCGCGCTCGAGCTGCAGACGAAGCTGGAGGCGATCCTGGAGGGCGAGGCGCCGCTACGACATCTACGTGCGCTGGAAGCCGCTGCACGAGCAGCCGGTCGGCTGGGAGCCCGACCTCAACGACGGCGTGCGCCTCAACATCCGCCCGTTCGTCGCCGCCGGCGTCCTGCGCAGCCCCGTTCAACATCCACTGGAAGAAAGACCGCGGCAAGAACCCCGACGGTAGCGACCGCACCAACGACAATCACACCACCCTCACCCAAAAACACCACGCCCAACAACACGCACCCAACCCATGACCGACACCATCCTCGACCGGATCGCGCAGTGTCTTTCGGTGGCGCTCGAGTACAACCCGAACGTCGGTGTCCCCAGCTGCTCTGCTCTGGCCGGACGAGGGTCGTCAGTGGGAGACGGTGGTTGATCGACTGAGGCCACGTTTCCCGCTCGTCACACTCGGTACCTACGCGCCAAGTACCCCGATCGGCCCGGCATACTGGATTCGCTGCGTGCTCGCCGGCACTGTTGAGGCCGACCTGCCAGACGGCACTCCGATCGTCTACCTGCCCGGCGTCGGGCGCTCCGCGCTCCGCGCAGTCGATTCTTGCCCCCCACTTCTAGCTCCTATCGCCGAGCTCCAATACCGGAGTCTTTGGTTCTCACATCCCAGTACCCGCGACTGGACGGTCCGAGCCTTGCTCGCCCACGGTGACCGCGGCCTTGGCCTCCGCGTCGCCGAGGACGCGCACACCGGCGCGGCGCTGAACCTCGCCCTCGACCGCCTTCTCGATGCGCCCATTGCTCGGTTTGAGGCAGAAACGCTCGATGCCGACCTGCTGAATGAGCTTGTCAACCCTGATCCCATGCGCAGTGTCCTCGGCTGGCTCGACGATGGGACTGGTTTCCGAGACCGAATTACTGAGGCGCAGTGGGCCGCCTTCGTGCACCAGTGTGTAGCCGACTACGGTTTCGACCCCGAGCGAGACGGAAGGATCAGCGCGGCCCGCATGCTCGCGGAGCGAACCGGCCGGTGGCTCGACCTGTGGGAGCTGTACGCCGACGCTCCGCGACGATATCCGGGCATCCTTGACCAACTTCGCAGGGCGCGACCCGAGGTGCAACTGGCGTTTGATGCCCCCTCGCAGTCGGACGTGTGGCCTCAAGACAACGAGGTCGGAGAAGATCAGCTCCGTAATGCGCTCCGTGATTTCGACGCTCTGACCGCAGCGGGAGCGGCGAAGGAGGTCCTCCGCCTCGACGCGGAGCACGCGTGGAGACGCGCGACCGTATGGGCCGACCTCGAGCTCGCCCCACTCGCGTTCGCACTCGAACAGCTCGTCCTTCTGTCAGAGCTGACGACTCAGCCGCTCTCCTTTGACGGCCTCGCGTCTCTTATCTCCGACTACGCCGAACGCGGTTGGCGGGCGGACGACGCAATGGTCCGCAGCCTGCAGGCCGCGCCCAGCCCATCCGACCGAACCGCTGTGGCAGCAGCCGCACGGGCGATGTACTGGCCATGGATCGACGCCGCCGCGAGGGAGCTGCAAGCCATCATCGGGCCGATGGCCAACAGCCACGCATACGAAGTGGGCGATCCCGCATCCGCATCCGGTGGCACCGTCACGTTGTTCGTCGACGGGCTCCGCCTCGACGTCGCGCATCGGCTCCGGAACAGACTCGACTCGGCCGGACTGGGGGTCGAGGCGACGACCACTCTCGCGGCACTCCCCACGGTCACCCAAACGGCCAAGCCAGCGGTGGTTCCCGTCGCCGACGGCACCCTGCAGGGAGGACCGAGCTCCACGCGGCCAACGCCGCCACCGGAACAAAGGCGACGATCCAGGTGCTGAGGTCGCTGATGGAGGACCGAGGCGTGCAGATCCTCGCGGCCGCCGACTCCGGCGACCCATCGGGGACCGGGTGGGCTGAGGCGGGAGAGATCGACCGGCGCGGTCACGACCTCGGCATCCGCTTGGTCGACGAGCTCGACGAGGAGCTCGGACGCGTCGTCACCCGTATCCAGGAGCTCCTCGACGCCGGGTGGCAGCGGGTCGACGTCCGAACTGACCACGGATGGATCCTTCTTCCTGGCGCGATGGAGAAAGTCGAACTCGCACCAGCGACGGTCGAAGTCAAGAAGGGCCGATGCGCTCGACTCAAGCACGGGGCAGTCGTCGCCACGCCAACCGTGCCGTGGCACTGGGATCACGATGTTCGGATCGCCCTCGCACCAGGGGTTACGTGCTTCGAGGCGGGGAAGGAGTACGAACATGGCGGCGTCAGTCCGCAGGAGTGCATCGTCCCTCGCCTCAGCGTCACCGCCGGCGCGGCGGTATCGGGGGCGGCCCGTCTCAGCAGCGTGAAGTGGCTGGGCCTGCTCTGCCGGGTCGAGGTGGTTGGGGGAGTCGACGGCGCAAGGGTCGACCTCCGAGCCCTTCCGGGGGATGCACACACGAGCATCGCCCAGGAGGCGAAGGAGACCTCGAGCAGTGGACGTGTCTCGCTCGTCGTGCCAGATGAGGGCCACGAAGGCGAAGCGGCGTACCTCGTTCTCGTCGCGCCTAGCGGAGAGATCCTCGCTCAGCGAGCGGTCGTCGTTGGTAAGAACCGATGACGAGGCCGGTGCCCAGGCCGCAGACCAATGCACCCTCTCCGGTGCTCGGTTCGTCGAGAATTGAGGTTGGGGGTGTTGGCTGGGCGGCGTGCGGCTGAGGGTGGGGTTTGGGCTGCGGTTGAGGGGTTGGGGGTGTTTTTGGATCGGCGGCCGGAGCATGTGGTGGGTGAGCGGGCGGTGGTTCGGGTGGGGTTGCGGGCGAAGTGGCGGCAGTTGGGGTGTGATGAGGGGTTGTTGGTGTCTGAGTGTGCGTATGAGCAGTGGCATCGGTTGTTGTTTGCCCGGTTTTTGGCAGAGAACGGGTTGTTGTTGCATCCGCGGTTTGGGGCGCCGGTGACGTTTGGCGGAGTGTGAGGAGTTGGCGGAGGAGTTGGGTGAGCCGGATGGGTGGGCGGTGGCGGCGCGGTTTGCGGCGGAGATCTTGCCGGGGATCTTTCGGCTGGATGATCCGTGTGTGCGGCTGCGGTTGGCGCCTGAGGGTCGGCATGCGCTTGGAGCGGGTCGTTGACGGGATTGCCGGCGGAGGTGTTTTCGGCGGATGACGCGTTGGGCTGGGTGTACCAGTTCTGGCAGAAGGACAAGAAGGACGAGATCAACGCGTCGGAGCGGAAGATCGGCGGTGCTGATCTCGGGCCGGTGACGCAGCTCTTCACCGAGCACTACATGGTGCGCTTCTTGCTGGAGAACTCGCTGGGCGCGTGGTGGGCGGCGCGCCATCCCGACAGCCCGCTCCTGAATGGGTTCGAGTACCTGCGCTTCGACGAGGACGGCGAGCCAGCAGCTGGCCGGTTCGACGGGTGGCCCGATCGGGTGGCCGAGGTGACGGTGATGGACCCGTGCTGCGGATCAGGCCACTTCCTGGTCGAGGCGTTCTCGGATGCTGTGGCAGATGCGCGCCGAGGAAGAAGGTCTGCGCCCGGTCGACGCGCAAGACGCGGTGCTGCGCGACAACCTGTACGGGCTGGAGCTCGATCCGCGCTGCGTCCAGATCGCCATGTTCAACGTCGCCCTACAGGCCTGGAAGACCGGCGGCGGGTGGCGCCAGCCTCCCCACCCCAAACATCGCCTGCTCGGGTATCCCCGTCAAAGCCCCGCTCGACGAGTGGACGGCGCTCGCACACGGCGACACCCGCCTCGAAACCGCCCTCACCCGCCTGCACACCCTCTTCCAAGACGCCGACACACTCGGCTGCCTTGATCGACCCACGCCAAGCAATCGAAACCAGCACTCCCAGCGGCCAAACAGCACTCGACGACGCCAACTGGACAGAAATCGCGCCACTCCTCCAAGAAGCCGCAACCCACGAAGACACAGATCCAGCCGCGACAGTCCTCGGCACGGATGCAGCCGCGCTGTCGCGAGCCGCCGACTACCTCTCCCATAACTACACACTCCTCGCGACGAACGTTCCATATTTGGGAAGAACCGGACAGGGAGTGGTTCTTAGGACATACCTTACCGCGCACAATCCCGTCGCTGCCGAGGATCTAGCGATAGCGTTTACTCAAAGGCTGACGCTCTTGACTCGTTCCGGCGGGTCGGTCGCGCAGGTATTGCCAGAAGCTACTCTGTTCCTCAGCAGCCTTGAAGAATTCCGGCGCACTTTGCTCAAACAGGGTGCGATCGGCATCCTAGCCCTACTTGGGCCGAGAGCATTCGAGGAGATCGGCGGAGAGGTCGTTCGTGTTTGCCTCATGACCATAACCCCATGTAACGCGCGTAACGACCACGTTGTCGGAATGCTTGACGTTGGGTCGATACCTCGGGCCGGCAAGCCCGAAGCTCTCGCCCGTGCGTGTGAGCTTGAGTTCGTGCCCCAACGGTTCTTCCTTGAGGATCGACTTTGCCGGTTGGTCCCTGGGATCAATCCAGAAGCCCTCCTTCTACGAGCATACGCGACTAGCACCGAAGGCATGTCGACCGGCGACGGTGCGAGGTATCAACGGGCCTTTTGGGAAATCGCCGCTATCGACGACGACTGGTATCTCTTCCAACGGGCCCCGGACGCGACAATGGCATACGGCGGAATAGATCACGAATTGTGTTTTGGCAGCAAGGCCAAGGCGACCTGACGGCGGACCCTGGAGCCAGGGTTCAAGGGCTCCAGGCGTGGGGTAGTGTCGGGATCGTGGTCGAACGGATGAGTGGCGTCCGAGCGTCGTTGTACCTCGGAAAGGCATTCCAGAAGACCACCGTCGTCGTCCGACCGATGGACCCCGCTCTTCTGAACGCGATATGGCGCTACTGCGAGTCCGGCCAACATAAGCGTCACGTTCTGGCCCTGGACCGCCGAGTCGGTATCGCGACGAGTTCCATTGTGGATGTCCCGTTTGATGTTGAGTATTGGCGGGGTGTGGCTGAGGAGGCGGGGCCGTTGCCGGAGCCGTGGTCGGATGATCCGACGCAGTGGTTGTTCGAGGGGCGGCCGGAGGTGTCGACTGCGCCGTTGCAGGTGGCGGTCGGCACGGCTGGTCGGGTATCGGTGGCCGGAGCAAGCCGAGTCGGATGATCTCGACGAGTTCGCCGATGCGGACGGGATCGTGTGCTTGCCGTCGGTGGCGGGTGAGGCGCCGGCGGCGGATCGGGTGCAGCAGGTGCTGGCGGCGGCGTTCGGCGAGTCGTGGTCGCCGGCGAAGGTGAAGGAGCTGCTTGGAGCAGGCGGGGAGCAAGAAGAAGAACCTCGCCGACTGGCTGCGGGACGAGTTCTTCAAGCAGCACTGCGCGCTGTTCGGCAACCGGCCGTTCGTCTGGCATATCTGGGACGGGCAGCGCGACGGCTTCTCGGCGCTGGTCAACTACCACCGGCTCGACCGCAAGACGCTGGAGAAGCTGACCTACACCTACCTCGGTCAGGACTGGGTCGAGCGCCAGCGCGCCGAGGTGCGCGACGAGCGTACCTGGTGCCGAGGCTCGGCTCGGCGGCCGCGCTTGAGCTTGCAGAAGAAGCTCGAGGCGATCCTCGAGGGTGAGGCGCCGCTAGACATCTACGTGCGGTGGAAGCCGCTGCACGAGCAGCCGATCGGGTGGGAGCCCGACCTGAACGACGGCGTTCGCCTCAACATCCGCCCGTTCGTCGAGGCGGGCGTGCTGCGCGGTCGCCGTTCAACATCCACTGGAAGCAAGGACCGCGGCAAGAACCCCGACGGTACCGAGCGGCACAACGACAATCACACCACCCTCACCCAAAAACACCACGCCCAACAACACGCACCCAACCCATGACCGACACCATCCTCGACGAGCTCGACCGGCTCGCCGCCGACGTCTTCGAGGGCTACCTCGTCCGCAAGGACCTCGCCCAGCAGTTCCGCGGCCAGTACCCGGTCCCGACCTACGTCGGCGAGTTCCTGCTCGGCCGGTACTGCGCCACGACCGATCCCGACGAGATCGCCGAGGGCCTCGCGATCGTCGAGCGCTCGATGAAGGAGCGCACGGTCCGCGCCGGCGAGGAGGAGCTGTTCAAGTCGCGGGCGCGGGAGAAGGGGCAGGGTCAAGATCATCGACCTGCTGCGGCGCGGCTCGACGCCAAGAGCGGACGCCTACAAGGCCGAGCTGCCGAGCCTCCAGCTCAACGACATCCACATCTCCGACGAGCTCGTCAACGAGCACGACCGGATGCTCACCGGCGGCTTCTACGCCGAGGTCACGCTCGAGTACATCGCCGCGCTGGCCCAGCGAGCCGGGCGGGCAGCCGTTCCGCGTCGAGTCGGTGCGGCCGATCCAGATGTCGACCCGCGACGCGCTCGACACCTTCGTCGCAGGGCCGCGCGCACTTCACGCTGGACCAGTGGCGCGACCTGCTGCTGCGCAGCGTCGGCTTCGAGCCCGCCGGTTCACGCCGCGCGCAGCAGGACATCCTGCTCGCGCGGATGGTCCCGTTCGTCGTGCCCAACTACAACGCCGTCGAGCTCGGCCCACGCGGGACCGGCAAGTCGCACCTGTTCCAGCAGGTCTCGCCGTACGCCCATCTCGTCTCGGGCGGCAAGGCGACGATCGCCAACATGTTCGTCAACAACGCGACCGGCCGGCGCGGCCTCGTCGCGCAGTACGACGTCATCTGCTTCGACGAGGTCTCCGGCGTCTCCTTCGACACGAAGGAAGGCGTCAACATCCTCAAGGGCTACATGGAGTCGGGCGAGTTCAGCCGCGGCAAGGAGAGCATCCGCGCCGACGGCGGCATCGTCATGGTCGGCAACTTCGACGTCGACGTCGACGACGAGCTCCGCCGAGGGCCACCTCTTCGGGCCGATGCCGAAGGAGATGCGCGACGACACGGCGTTCCAGGACCGCATCCACGCCTACCTGCCCGGCTGGGACGTCCCGAAGCTCGACCCGTCGTACTTCACCGACCACTTCGGGCTTCGTCAGCGACTTCCTCGCCGAGTGCTGGAGCCAGCTGCGCCGCACGTCGCGGCTCGACGTCGACGCAGGGTCGCCTCGAGTGGGGGAGCCAGCTCAGCGGCCGCGACCGCAAGGCCGCCAACAACACGGTCAACGGCCTGCTGAAGCTGCTGTGGCCGAACCCGGAGATGGAGGTGCCCGACGACGCGCTCGCCTGGGCGGCCGAGCTCGCGCTGGAGTTGCGCCGGCGGGTGAAGGAGCAGCAGGCGTTCATCGGCGCCGGCCGAGTTCGGCAAGGTCGACCTGAGCTACCGCCTCGGTGACCGGCCCGAGACGACGTCGTCTACTGCGAGAGTCGGTCGCAGCACCGGCTGCGGTAGCCGACGAGCGAGACGCGACGCGCAGCGCCAGCGGGACAGCGAGGTGCTTGCCCGCAGCCGGACCCGCGCGAGGTGGAGTCGTCCGTCGGCGCCAAGGCCGCCGACTACGCCGTCGGCGACGTGATCGACGGTCGGTTCGAGATCCTCGACGTCCTCGGGCAGGGCGGCTTCTCGAAGGTCTACCGGGTGCGCGACGAGGTCGAGGGCGAGGAGCGCGCGTTCAAGCTGTTCGAGAACGCCGCCGGCTACGAGGCCGTGCGCCGAGAGATCGGCGCGCTCCGCAAGGTCCACCATCCCAACGTCGTCGAAGGTCTTCTGGGCTGGGAAGACCAACGACGGCGACTGGTACCTCATCACCGAGTACATCGACGGCGAGTCGCTCGACGACTACGCGACCGGCAAGCAACACCTCCGCGACCGAGAGGCCATCGACGTCGCCCTCGACGTCCTCGACGCGCTCGTCGCCATCCACCCCGACGCCGCCCGGATCGAGGAGCTCGACGCAAGAGGAAGCGCGAGAGGCGAGCTCAGCGAGGCGAGTATGACGAGTGGATGGCGCTTCAGGAGAAGGGCCTCGTGCATCGCGACATCAAGCCGCTGAACGTCATGCTCACCCGCACCGGCGCGAAGCTGCTCGACTTCAACATCGCGTCGCGGGTCGGCGACCCGGTCTACACCCAGTCGGGCACGCCGCCGTACCAGGCGCCCGACGCGGACCTCACCCGCTGGGACGTCTCCACCGACCTCTTCGCCGTCGGCGTGATGCTCTACGAGCTGCTCTGCAACGGCCAGCATCCGTACCCGGCGGCCAAGCCGATGGTTGGAGAGCAGGTGATCGACCCGCGGACGATCCGACCGGAGATCCCGGACGATCTCGCCGAGTTCCTCATCAAGGCGTGCGCTCCGGATCGGTCAGATCGGTTCGCGACCGCGAGACAGATGAAGGATGCGCTGGCAGGCCTCCGTATCCAGTCTGCCCGTTAGCCCCGGGGTTCGGGTTGGGTGTCGCGGGCGGGCCGGATCGGTTCATGGGTCGAGCGCCTCCAACCCCGCCTGCACACGATCGCGCCTCGCCTGCAACATCACCAGCGCTTGCTTCTGCTTTTCCCCTGGCATCGCTCGGATCCTGTCGAGCTCGGCCTCGATCCTCGCCCTCAGGTCGCGCCGCAAGCCAGCGACATGGGCTGCGCGGCGCTCGTCGGAGAGTCGCCGGCCGGCGGGGATCGCCTGCAGTATCTGAGCGAATGTCGGCGGCGTCGCACTGCGATGAGCCGGCGCTCCGACTCGAGGCCTGCGACGAGACCGCGGCAGCCCAACCAAGACCCGATCGGCCGCCGCTTGCGAGATCGGTTGCTCGCCCCGGTACCCCCTCTGAGCGAGGTCGAGGAGCTGCCCCTCGGTCGGAGGCAGCTCTTCAGGGTGGGTGAGCTCCGCCGCGGCAGGTCGGTGAGATGCGGGACGCTCGCCGCGCGGCGGCCGATCGGCACGCTGGACAATCTCACCTCGCAGATGTGCGAGGAGGCGCTCTCCCTGGCGGGGCCAGTTGAACCACACCGCACGGTCGATCTTCTCCATCGCCTCGGCGAACCCATCGCTCGCACCGAGTTGGTTGGGGTCTTCGCGAGACCCCCGGACGTACAGCAGGATCACCCGGGCACGGGGCTTTCCTTCCGCCCTCCGCAAGACCCGGCCGATGCGCTGGATCCGCTGCCGTTTGACCGTCGACCCGGCGACGATGATGGCAAGGTCGGCGTCCGGAACATCGATGCCCTCATCGAGCGTTTTCGGCGCGACGATCGCGCGGGTTTCCCCTGAGGCGAACGAGTCGAGAGCGCGCCGGCGCGCGCTGGACGTCAGCTCGGAATGGTGCGACACGGCGGCAATGCCGGCCTGGGCGAGGATCTCCACGAGCTCGTCGCACTGGTCGATCCGCTCGTGGAAGAGGATCGCCTTCCCGCCCCAGGCAGTGCGGTCGACGAGCCACGCGATGAAGTCGCTGCGGGCTCGTGCGTACAGGAGGACGTGCCGCCGCTTGGCAACCGCCGAGAGGAACGCCAGCGCAGTCGGATCTTCGTCGCGAGCCAGGGCCGTCACCCTGGGAAAGAACTCGGAGCCCGTGATTTCGAGTTCGGGATGAGCGAACATGAGACCCTGCTTCGTGCTGACGATGCGATCGCTCAGCTCGTCGTATGCAGTCCGCTCACGGGGACGAAAATCGAGACCCACGAAGGCACAGTCGAAGTCGACGATCACGCCCTCGCTCACCGCATCCTCGTAGGCGTACTCGAAGACGACCTCGCCGACCTTGGGGAACACATGCTGCTCCATCCCGCTGTCGTAGCCGCGTTCCGGCGTCGCCGTCAGACCGAGTGTCGCGTGATACGGCGCGTCCAGGGCGCCTGAGAAGGTGTCGGCTCCATACCGGTGGCACTCGTCTGCAACGAGGAGGACGGGGCGCGTCCCGCGTGCCAGACGCACCTGCTCGGGCACCTGTCCCGCTGCTGAGTGGACGACCGTGACGAGCACGTCACAGTCGAAGAGGGAGTCCGTGCCTCCGTCGCCGAGAAGACCGACTCGCAAGTCGAGTGCTCGCTCAATCTCGGCTCGCCATTGATGGGCAAGGTCGGTCGTGGGCACGAGCACCACCGCCTTCGCAACACGGCGCCAGTGGGACATGTGGTGGTCGATTGCCGCAAGACCGACTCTCGTCTTCCCCGAACCGGTAACCGCCGCGACGATTCCACGATGCCCAGCCCGTTCCCACGCGGCCAGAGCTCGAGCCTGCCAGTCGTACAGACTCAGGCCCCGGGCCAGCTGGCCGGCGTCGCGAATGATCGTGTCGACGTCCGGTCCGGGCGAAGCGGTGGGTGTTCGACAGGGCCCTCTCCATCCGCTCCACTGCGTTTGGACATCCCTCAGTATCACTGTTCGCGAAGCCCTCCGAAGCCGGCAGGTGTCGATCGTCGACGTCCTCCCCGATCGGTAGAGTGGCTCCGATGGAACGCGGCACCGAGATCCTGACCGTTGGCTACGGCGCCCGCTCGATCGAGGAGTTCGTCGCGGTGCTCGAGGAGGCCGGGGCCGAGTACCTCGTGGACGTGCGCTCAGCGCCGTACTCGCGATTCAAGCCGGAGTTCTCGCTCGAGCCGCTGGCCGCCGCTCTTGAGGCGCACGGGATCCGGTATGTCTTCATGGGCAAGGAGCTCGGCGGCAAGCCGGACGAGCCCGAGTGCTTCGACGCCGACGGGCGGGTCGACTATGGCCGGCTTCGCCTGCGCCCTGCGTTCGCCGACGGGCTCACGAGCCTCGAGGCGGGCTGGGAAGCAGGGCATACGCTCGTGCTCATGTGCAGCGAGGGCAAGCCGCAGGAGTGCCACCGCACCAAGCTCATCGCCGAGGAGCTCCTTGCCTTGGGCGTCCCGGTCGCGCACATCGACGAGCAGGGCGCGCGCAGATCGCAAGACGAGATCATGGCTATGATCACCGACGGGCAGGAGACACTGTTCGGCGGACACGCGGCCGCGTCGCGGTCGCGCAAGCGCGTCGCCTAACACGGAGGCAGGCCGTGGCGGACGTCTTGACCATCGGTGCATATGGCTGGAATGAGCCGGCCTTTTTCGCCGCGCTCGAAGCCGCCGGCGTCGCAACCTTCTGCGACGTTCGCCGTCGCCGTGGCGTGCGCGGCTCGGAGTACGCCTTCGTCAACAGCAACCGGCTGCAGCAGCGCCTGGCCGAGCTCGGCATCGCCTATGTCCACCGCATCGACCTTGCCCCGAGCAACGAGGTGCGGCAGGCGCAGTACGCGGTCGACTCGGCCGCCGGAGTCGGCAAGCGTGCTCGCACCGACTTGAGCGAAGCCTTCGTGCGAGCGTACGAGGCCGAACGCCTGCGCGACTTCGATGCTCGCGCGTTCCTGGACGAGTTGGGCGGCGACGGCCCCGTCGTCCTCTTCTGCGTCGAACGCGAGCCGAGCGCCTGCCACCGCGGCCTCGTTGCCCACTGCCTCGCCGCGGCGGGTGCGAAGGTGGCTCACCTGACGCCATGAGAGTGCTCGTCGTCGCCCGGACACGGATGGCGACTGACCGCGTGTGCGTCGGCGGAATCGAGCTGGATACCGGTCAGAGCCTACGACTGCTCGGAAGCGACGGCCGCAACCTGTCGGAAGAGCACCAGATCAGACCTGGTGCTGTCTGGGACTTGACGTACGCGAACCCCCCGTACGGCTTGGAGCCGCCGCACGTAGAGGACGTCATCGTGAGCCGCGGCCACAAGGAGCAAGACGTGCCGGATATGAAGGGCGCGATCCTCCAGGTTTGGACCCCGTGGGAGTGCGAGCTCGACCAGATCTTCGACGGTCACCTCGATGTGACCGAGAACGGAACCGCGTTTCTCGGTCCAAGATCGCAGCTGCCGGCGGGCAGCACAGGCTTCTGGGAGTCTCGTACGGAAGCCACGATCGACTCGTGGCAGAGGTACTGGTTCGACGGCGGCCAACGCATACAACGGGTCAGGTACAAGGGCATGACGGCGCCGATCCAAACCATCCCCAAGGGGGCGCTCATCAGGTTCTCGCTCGCCCGCTGGGCGGAGTTCCCGCCGGGCGTCGGCGAGCAGCGCTGCTACCTCCAACTTTCAGAGGTCTATCTCTGAGGGGCCGTGCCGCAGCCAGAGCGTCGCATGCGTCGGCCCCATCGTCTCCCGCACGACGCCGATCAACTCGACCTCGACGGTCTCCAGGTCGATCTCATGCCGCAGACGACCCGAGAACTCCACCAGGGTCTGCGCCCCGTCGTACACACTGCGCGAGAAGCGGCGGTCGACCGCTCGGCGGATCCCGCGGAGGGCCGGCCCAAATAACCCCGCCACGGCGAGCGTCGACATCGTGACCGCGATCGAGCCCGACTGGCCGCTCACCGACTGCAGTCCCGCCTCGAGCACGACGACGCAGCCGAGGTACACGGCAGCCAGCACCGCCACGAGTGCCGTGTACGTGACCGTCCGCCGGATCAGCACGTCGATCCCGTACAGCCGGTAGCGCATGACCGCGATCCCGATCGCGACCGGGATGCCGCACTCGGCGAGCACGAGGAAGACGAGGCTCACAACGCCGACGCTGTCCGGCACCGGCAGCACGTATGTCAGCGACCACCACGTCCACGCGACGCCGAGCAGCGCGCCCGCGCCCGCCACCCACTTCATCTGCTGGCGCCGCAGTCCGGTCGACCCGCGCAGGTTGAGGACGATCACCGCCGCCGCGGCCATGAAGCTCACAACGAGCAGCGTCCACCCGATCGACTGCGCCACGTCGATCAGGGTGGGCGCGCCGACGCCGATCGGGTTCGGAGCGATGTGAGCGGTCTGGTCGAGCGGCCCCGGGTAGAGGCCGGTCCCGATCGTGAGCCCCACAATCGCGCCGACCGGGATCCACATCGCCCGCCGCCAGCGCGGCGAGCGCGGGTGCCCGTCGGGGAAGTAAAGCAACGCCAGCGGGACGAGCACGAGCGCATCCGGCGAGACGCAGAACGCGACCCACGCGGCGGCCGTCCCGCCGGGGAGCGGCGGCTGCGAGCCGAACGCGTAGTCCGCGTACTCGAAGGCGGCCCCGGACGCGGCGAGCACGAAGCCGGCCGCGAGCAGCAGCCACCCGATCGGGTTCGCCGGCCGGCGCGCGCCGATCACGGCGCCGACGCTCGCGTACGCAACGGCCCAGAGCGCGAACACCAGGTTGTCGCCGATCGGCGAGATCATCCCCGCCCCCGACCCCAGGTTCACGCCGTGCAGCACCAGGGCGACGACCACGAGCGCCGCGCACACGCACCAGGCCGGCAGCGCCAGCCGCGCCGGGTTCGCGCGCGCGATCCCGAGAGCACTCATCCCCGAACCCTCCCACACGAGCCGTTACGGGCACGTTACGGAAGCCACCAAGAGCGCTACATTTTGGGTCCCCAACCACACCGGAGGCCACCGTGGACGTCGATCCCGCCAAGACCGCGCTCGTCCTGATCGAGTACCAGAACGACTTCACGACCGACGGGGGCGCCCTGCACGACGCCGTCAAGGGCGTCATGGACGACTCGAACATGCTCGCGAACACCAAGCGCATCGCGGACGAGGCCGCGCAAGGCCGGCGCGACCGTCATCCACGCGCCGATCACCTTCGCGCCCGGCTACGGCGAGCTCGGAAACCCCGACAAGGTGTACGGCATCCTCAAGGGCGTGATCGACTCGACCGCCTTCGTCAAGGGCACCTGGGGCGCCGCGATCTGCGACGAGATGGCCCCGCAGGGCGACGACATCGTCGTCGAGGGCAAGCGCGGCCTCGACACGTTCGCCACCACGAACCTGGACTTCATCCTGCGCAGCCGCGAGATCGAGACCGTCATGCTGGGCGGCTTCCTGACCAACTGCTGCGTCGAGTCGACGATGCGCTCGGCCTACGAGAAGGGCTACGACGTCATCACGCTCACCGACTGCACGGCCGCCACGAGCGCGGACGAGCAGAAGGCGGCGACGGCGCAGGACTACCCGATGTTCTCGCAGCCGATGACGAGCACCGAGGCGATCGGAGCGCTGCACGGCGCCGCCGACGTCGCCGACGCGAGCAGGTCGTACTGACCTAGACGCGCCTCACGGCGGGCGGCACCCAGCGCCCGTCGAGCACCTGCGGCTCGGGCGCATAGAGTCGCATCGTGACGCCGAGCGGCCCGCGCGGCGCCGGGACCCAGTTGGACTCCTTGCCGCCGCCGGGCTTCTCGTGCTGCAGGTACAGGTCGAGCGATCCGTCGGCGCCGAATGTGAGCTCGTCGCGGTCGCCGATCGCGAAACGATTGATCGGGTTCGCGGCCTGGAAGCCGTCCTCGTCGTACATCGTCACCGACCAGAACGCCCCCACCGGCGGCAGCTCGTCGGCTTCGAAGTGGAGCACGTAGTCGTTCGCGCCGTCGAGCGGGCGCCGGTCGGCGTCGGCGATCAGGAGCGGGTAGACGGCGTCCTCGGGCTGGTTCGCGCCCAGGCCCACCATCGCCACGACCGCCCGCCGCAGGTAGGCGTTGCCGTAGACGCCCAACGCCTCGGTGACCATCTGCCAGCCGTTCACCGGCGGGGCGAGCGCCGCCGCCCTGCGCCGCATGAGCGCGAGCGCGTCCGCGTGAACCGCCGCTCAGACCCTCGCCGACCGCGGACGGCAGCGAGCCGACGTCGAAGCTCTCACCGGGGCACAGGCCGATGCGGCGCAGGCGGGCGAGGATCGACCAGTCGGTGGCGTGGGGCGGGTGCAGCCGCAGGAGCTCGGCCCCGAGCTGCAGGAGGTCGGCGGCGGAGAGAGCGTTCACCTGCTCGAGCGTCGGCGTCTCCATGTCGATCGCGGGGTCGATCGCGGGCTGTCGGGCCGGCGCCCGGCCCGGGAAGGCCGAGAGCGGCGTGACCGCGAACCCGTCCTGAACGGCGTGCACCGCCTCGTAGTCGCCCGGGCCGTTTGTCTGCGTGCGCCCGATGATCCACACGTACGGTGTCGGCGCCTCGATCACCTCGACGCCCACCGGCAGCGTGCCCCGCCAGTCGCGCGTGACCACCGCGAAGTGCCCCGCGTGGGGGCCGGTCGTGCGACTGCCGGGCGCCGCGAACGCATCCGTCCACATGTCGTACATGGGCAGCAGGTAGTAGCGGTCGCCGACCTCCGGGACGGACACGACGACCGGCTCCTCGGTCAGGTCGAGCATCGCCGTCGAGTAGAGCGTGTCGAAGTTCGGCCGCACCACTGACCGGAACTTGGCATCCGGGAATTGGCGGATGTGACTGAGGGTGTTCGGAGGCCCGTAGCCCGGCCGCAAGAGGCCCCAGATGAGATTGCACCGTAACGCTCGGACGTGCCCGGCGACGCGTCGGTTGATCGTTGGTCGGGTGGTGAGCAGCAGTGGTCGGTGAAGGCGGCGGCGGTGGCGGTGGGGACGAGCGAGCGCACTGCTGGAAAGTGGTTGCGTCGGTTCCGTGATCAGGGTGAGGCTGGCTTGGAGGATCGTTCGTCGGCGCCGAAGCGAGTGGCGGGTAAGACGGCGGCTGATCGGGTCGAGGCGATCATGGCGCTGCGTCGTTTGCGGTTTACCGGTGCCGAGATCAGTCTGACGCTGCGGATGCCGCTGAGCACCGTGCATGCAGTGCTCAAGCGGATCGGGTTGGGTCGGCTCAGCCGGCTCGACCGGCCGAGCCGGCAAACCGCTACCAGCGCCAGCGACCGGGCGAGCTGCTGCACATCGACATCAAAAAGCTGGCCCGATTCGATCGGGTCGGGCATGCCGTGACCGGTACCACGCCGGCCCGCGACGTTCGTCATCTGGCGGCGCGTCGTCTCCATCATCACCAGCGGATACAGGTAGACGTAGGCCTCGAGGCCGATCGCGCGGGCCTCCTCGGACGAGGTCGTGATCGCCGTGTCCCGGGTCGGCGCGGACATGCGGCGAGGATTGCCGTCCGCGCGCTCGCCCGCATCCTCCATTCCGGATGACGGCGCGCGACCGCCGTGCTTCTCGCTACGCCGCCCGCTCGCCTCGGGCGACGCTCGGCGCCGCACCGATCGCGTCGAGGTCAAGCGCGGCCAGCGCCGCCGCGAGCCGCGCCGGCAGCTCGTCGGCCCGCTTCGGGTTGTAGAGCGGGCCGCCGCCGGCGGTGACGAGGCCGTGCACGAGCGCGACCCCGCGCGGTGTCACGGGCTGGGCGGGATCGGCGAGCCGATCGGCCATCCGCCGCAGCGCATCGACGTGCGCGCGAAGGACGCGGCGGTTGTGCTGCGCCGGCGTCAGCGCCCGGCCTCCAGACTCGACGGCATCGGCGGCGATGCGCCGAAACGACCGGGCCAGGTGTGCGCGCAGGCGCGGGCTCGTGAGCTCCTCGATCCGGGCCAGCAGCACGGCGTCGCTCGGCGGCTGGCCGATGCGGCAGGCGATCCAGCGGTCTGCCCGCTCCCTGGCCGCCTCGATGCGGGCGTGCTCGATCACGCCACGGACGAGCGCGCACACGATGGCCGAGGCGGCCACCGCGACGACCACGGTGCGCGTCTCGACACCGGCCGCGAGCGCCACCAGGGCGCCCGCGAGCGGTGCGAGATACGCGACGGCCGGGGTCGCGATCGCCCGCGGCCCTCCCAGCCGTCCGGCCGACTCGATCACGCCGCGGCCGGCTGACGGTGGGTGACCGCGTGGAACGTCTCGCGCGTGGTCGCCGGGGTGACGATCAGCACGGGGCACGGCGCCGAGCGCAGCAGGCGCGCGCTCACGCTCGAGCCGAGCGCTCCGAGCACGCCGGAGTGGCGGCGGGCGGCGAGCACGATCGTGCCGGCGCCATGCCGCTCGGCGGCGCGGGCGATGATCGTGGCGGGCTGGCCGAGCGACGTCGTCGAGAGCTCGAGGTCGGCGTCAAAGCCCTGGGCGCGCAGCTCGGCGACGACCTCGTGCAGGCGGGCGAGGCGGGCGTCCTCGTCGGCGTGCACCGGGAAGCGGCCGCCGCGGGCGCCCGGGATGAGCTGGTTGACATGGACGATGACGATGCGGGACAGGAACTGCTTGGCGAGCTCCTGCGCTGCGGGCAGCGCGCGCTCGGACTCGGGCCCATCGAGGGCGACGATCACGGTTTCCATCGGTAGTGCTCCTCTCGTGGATGACCGCGCTAACCTAGAGCGGCCGTGATGAGATTCACGATTTCCGACAGCAGTGCTTTATGCCGCCGGTAGAGACCGACGAGCAGCACTACCCCGTCGCGAGCACCGGCGTCGCGGATCTCGACCGCGCCCTGCACGGCCTCTACTGGGGCGACAACGTCGTCTTCCAGCCCGACCGCACCGAGACGGCGATGCCCTTCTACGCCGCCATCGCCGCTCTCACCGCGCCGTATGACCAGGCCGCCTACGTCTCGCTCTCGCTGCCGCCGGAGATCGTCGAGCGCGACTACCCGAGCCTGACCCTGATCGACGCGCGGCCGGGCACGCCCCTCGCCGAGGCCGGTGCGCTCCTGAACGAGATCCGGCGGCGGTCAAAGCCACAGTCACGCACGCTCCTGCTCTTCGACCCGCTCGACGACATGGCCGCCCGCTGGGGCGCCGACATGGCGCGGCGCTTCTTCACCCGCTGCTGCCCGCTCCTGCTCGAGGTCGGGGCGATCGCCTACTGGTCGCTCTCGCAGGGCGAGCGCTTCGAGGCGCTGCGCCGCGACGTGGAGGACGTCACCCAGTGCGTGCTCGTGCTGCGCGACAGCCGCCTGCGGATCGCGAAGGCGGAGGGCCGGCCGGTGGGCGTGCAGGGCAGCGTCTACCACTACCGCCTCGCCGACGGCAAGCCCGAGCTCACCCAGGCGCCCGCGGCCGCCCGGCTCGGCGGGGCGCTGCGGGCCGTGCGCATGCAGCGCCAGCTCAGCCAGGCCCAGCTCGCCCAGCTCGCCGAGGTCTCGGCGAGCGCCATCTCGCAGGCCGAGCGCGGCCAGCGCGGGCTCTCGCTCGAGACGCTGCTCACGCTCACCGCGAACCTGAACATCACCGTCGACGAGCTCCTGCGCGGCCACGTCTCGCCGGGCTACCGGCTGGGCCGCCGCGACGACCCGGCGGCAACGCCCACCGGCAACCCGGTGCCGCTGCTCGACGACCCCGAGGCCGGCCTGCGGGCCTACCTGGTGCGGCTCGCGCCCGGCGCGACCGCGACCCCGAACGTCGCCCACAAGGGCAGCGAGCTCGTCGCCGTGATCGCCGGCCTCGTGCAGGTGCAGCTCACGAGCGGACGGCCGGTGCTGCGCCAGGGCGAGGCCCTGCTCGCCGACCGCACGAGCATCCGCGGCTGGCGCAACATCGCCCAGCGCCCGGCGGCGCTCTTCTGGGTCATCCGCGACTAGCGCATCGTCCGATCGGGACGAGGCGGGCGGCGGCGCAAGCAGCTATGCTCGCGCGCATGGGTATCAGTGCATGGTTTGCCAAGCTGCGAAAGCATGAGGACGACGACGCCGTCAAGCGCGCCGAGGACGAGAGCCGCAGCGGATCCGACGAGGAGCGCGAGGTGATCTCCGGCGACATCGAGGGCCTGGCGGCGGACAACCGCGCGGAGCGGCGATTCGGCCTCGGCGACATGGACCGCCGCGACGGGTTCTAGCCGCAGTCGCTGAGGAGGGGCCAACATGCCGCAGGTGCAAGCAGCCGGGCTCCAGTTCAACTACGACGTGCAGGGCGAGGGCGAGCCGCTGCTGCTCATCCCCTACACCGGCGCCGATCACGCCTGCTACGCGTTCCAGCTCCCCGCCTACACCCAGCACTTCAGCTGCGTCGCGGTCGACCTGCCGGGGTCCGGCGAGAGCTCCAAGCCACCCGGTCCCTACGCGACCGACGTCTACGCCGACCAGGTGGCGGCCTTCATGGCCGCCGCGGGCATCGAGCGGGCGCACGTGGCCGGCGTCTCGCTCGGGGCAGCGGTCGCAACGCACGTGGCCGCGCGCCACCCCGAGCGGGTGCGCTCGCTCTCGCTGCACAGCGGCTGGGACCGCACCGACGCCTACCTGCGCGCCCTCGTCGAGATGTGGCGGTCGCTCGCGCCCGGGCTGCCGACGGTCGCGGACGCCGTCATCGAGGGCATCTTCCCGTTCTGCTTCACGGCCGAGATGTACAACGAGAAGCCCGATTTCGTGCAGGGCCTCGTCGACTTCGTCCGCAGCCGCCCGGCCCAGCCGCTCGAGGCGTTCCTGGCGCAGACCGACGCCGTGCTCGCGCACGATGCGAGCGGTGTGCTCGGACGCATCACGGCGCCCACGCAGATCACCTTCGGAGCGCACGACATCTGCACCTCGACGCGCTTTGCCGCGCCGCTGCAGGGAGGCATCGCGGGGAGCGAGCTCGTGGTGTTCGACCACCTCTCCCACGCGGCGCTGCACGAGGATGCCGAGACGTTCAACCGGGCGACCCTGGACTTCCTGCTGCGGCAGCGGGACTGACGCAAGGCCGCGAGTAGACTCCGACCGATGAACTGGCTCGACAACCTGATGGACCGGCTCACGCAGAAGGGCACGAAGGTGGTCGCCTCCGGGCACGGGCCGGGCGACACCGAGCCCGACACGGGATCTGGCGAGCTCTCCGAGGAGCTCGAGGCGGACTACGGTGGCGACTCGCCTGCCGCCGAGCCGCCGCCGGACTAGCGCTCCCGGCCTACTGCAGCTGGACGGGGAGCGTCCACTGATACGACCAGTAGCTGCCGTCGTCGTGTGCGACCGACGCCCACGCCGCGGCGGTGGCTCCCCCGGGGAGAACGGGCCGGTCGTGCCGATGGCGTTGGCATCGGCGTCCCAGATCAGGCTGGTTCGGGAGGTACATCTCCGACCCGCCGATGGCCACGGCGATGCCGCCGTTCGGCTTCACCTGGGAGACGACCACCGCGAACACGGCCGCGATCTCCTCGGTGGCGTGGGCGGGTTCTGTGGGTTCCAGTGGATCGGACCAACCACCTCGATGGTGTTGCCGTTGTTGGTGAGCCTCAGGCCGGGCAGCATCTTCGGCATCATCGGGTTATGGGACATGATCTCTCCTATCCGTGGGGTGTCCTTCGGGTCACGGTCAGGCGCTCGCTGTCAACATCGTTTCCAACCGGACGCTGGAGACGACGTTTCCCTTCCGTCGGTACATCTCGAGCGCCGCGTCGCGAGCCGTCCCGCGCAGCCGTGCGGCGTCCGGCGAGATCGTGCACGCGGGCGAGGTCTTCCAGAGCCGCGCCCCGATCGTTCAGGCAGTCGGTGCGCTCGGAGAGCTCCACCGCCTCGGTCGCGAGCCGCTCGGCATCGTCGGCCCGGCCGCGCTCGGCGAGCACCACCGCGCGTACGCGCCGCCAGAGCGCCTGCGCCGAGATGTCGCCGTCGGTCGTCAGCCTGGCCGACCGCCGCGCCAGCCGGTCGGCCTCGGCGCTGCGCCCCTGGGCGAGCACAACCGTCCCGAGCATCGCCTCGGTCGATGCCAGTACCGCCCGCTCGCCCATCGCCTCGAGCTGGCGCCGCCCCGCGCGCAGGTGCCGCTCGGCGCGGGCTGGGTCGAGTGCCAGCATCGAGACGAACACCTCCGGGTCGAGACACGGCGGCGTCGACCGTGGGCGAAAACCCGGCGAGGACATCGTTCGCTTCGTCGAGGAGCGCGAACGCCTGCTCAAAGTCCCCCCGCATCCCGTACAGGGCCGCGACCTGGTGGTGCACCAGCGCCTCCGCCCAGGGGTTCCCGTGCAGCCGCTTGGCGATCTCGTCGCAGCGCGCGAACGCCTCGTCGACGGGCGTGGGCCCATGAATCAGCGCCGATGCCTCCCAGCCGAGCCCATCCGCCAGGATGAGCTCGTCACCGGCCATATCAGCCTCGGCAATCGCCCGCTGCCAGCCGTCGGCAGCCTCCCCGGCCTGGGCCCGGATCCACGAAAGCAGCGCCCGCAGGTGCCACAGGCGGGCCAGGCCGGCGTGGTCGCCGGCCTCCTCGAGCGCGCGTGCGATGCGCCCGCCGTGGCGCGCCGCCTGGCGGGCGACGGCAGCCGGATCGACCATCAGGAGCACCAGCAGCCGCTCGACCTCGGCCCGCGCGCGCAGCCCGGCATCGATGTGCGCGTCCGCGAGCCGCATCGCATCCCCGAGCACCGTGATGGCGTCGTCGAAGCGGCCCTCCTCGCGCAGCACACCGCCCAGGTCGATCAGAAGCGTCGTCCGCTCGGGCTCGTCGGGCGTGCGCAGCGCCGCCGCCCGGCGCAGCAGGTTCGCCGCCGCCGCGCGATCGCCTGCGTCGAGCACGCGCCGCCCCGCCGCGCTCAGGTGCCCCGACGCGTCGGCCGCCAGCGCCCGGTGCGGCCCGGAATCGACCCGGCCGAGCTGACGCCGGTAGGTCGTGGGCCTGCTCGAGGTGGTAGCCGATGATCTCGTCGAGCTCGCGCCGCTCGGCCGCCACCGACAGCAGCCAGTTCGCAAAGCCCACGTGCAGCTCCGCCCGCCGCCGCTTGGGGATGAGCTCATAGGCGGCGTCGCGGACGAGCAGATGGGTGAACCGGTAGCCCTCGTCGCCCTCGAACGCGCGCTGCGCCGGACGCACGAGCTCGCGCCGCTCGAGCTCGCGCAGGGCCTCGTCGACGTCGATCGCGCCCTCGTCGGCCAGCAGCGCCGAGACGACGCCGCGATGGAAACCGCGGCCCTCGACCGCCGCCGCCTCGATCACCCGCCGGGCCTGCCGCGGCAGGCCGTCGATGCGTGCCGCCAGCAGCGCGTTGATGCTCGGCGGCGTGACGCCGGCGGGATCGTCGGCCCGCATCGCCACCAGATGCTCGAGGAAGAGCGGATTGCCCTCGGCGGCCGCCAGGATCTCGAACCGGCGCAGGCGCCGGCCCTGCCTCCCGGCCAGCCCGCGCAGGAGCCGGGCCGAGTCGGTGTCGGAGAGCGGCCGCAGGCGCACCGTCGCGCCGCGGCCAAACGCCGTCGCCCAGGCGGGGCGGCGCTCGAGCAGGTCGTCGCGGGCCAGGCAGACGATCGCGACCGGCGCGGTGCGCACGTAGCTCGCCAGGTACTGGATCAGGTCGAGCAGCGGCGGCTCGGCCCACTGGATGTCGTCGAAGGCGACCACGAGCGCGAGCTTGCGCGCGAGCGATTCGAGCAGCCGCCGAACGGCCCACTGCACGTCCTGGGCGGAGGCGGTGGAGTGCGACCGGCCGATCGCGGCGGACACCATCGCCGTTGCGAGCGTGTCCTGCTCGTCGCCGGCCATGAGCCGCTCGAGCCCCGCCACGCCGCCGAGCTCGTCCACGATCTCCTTGAGCGGCCAGTACGTGATGCCCTCGCCGTAGGGCAGGCAGTGGCCGACGACGACCCGGGCGCGCCCCTGCACGTCGGCCACGAACTGCTTCACGAGCCGCGACTTGCCGATCCCGGCCGGCCCGAGCACCGTCGTGACGACGCACCGTTCCGTGCTCAGACAGCGGTCGAAGCGGCCCTGCATGCGCCGCAGCTCGCGGCGGCGACCGACCATCCCGGCATCCGCCGTCGCCCGCAGCGACTCGCGGCCCGGCCGCAGGCCCTCGACGCACCATGTGCGCATGCGACCAGTCTTGCCGCGCAGCTCGAGGTCGCCGTGGCGGCGCAGCCGCGTCGTGCTCGCGACCAGCCGGTGCGTCTCGGGCCCGATCAGCACCGCCCCGGTGGGCGCCGAGGCCTGCAGCCGGGCTGCGGCGTTCACGGCGTCGCCGACGATCAGCCCCTGGTCGACCGCGCCCTCGGCGGTGATCACCTCGCCGGTGTGCACGCCGATGCGGATCCCGAGCTCGACGCCGTACTCGGTCTCGAGGTCGCCGTTCAGGTCGGCCAGCGCCGAGCGCATCTCGAGCGCCGCCCGCACGGCCCGCAGAGCATCGTCCTCGTGCAGCACCGGCACCCCGAACACGGCCATCACGGCGTCGCCGATGAACTTCTCGACCCGGCCGCCGTGCAGCTCGACGACGCGCTGCATCGCGCCGCCGTAGCGCCCCATCACGGCCTGCAGCGCCTCGGGGTCGAGCCGCTCGCCGAGCGCCGTCGAGCCGACGACGTCCGAGAAGACGATCGTGACCGTCTTTCGCACGCGCGCCCCGGTAGCCAGCTCGCTACCCTCGTCACGAGCCCCCATCGGGCGATTCTACTGAAGGCCGGGTGTAGCGTGCTCGCGAGCCCGAGACCGAGACGCCGTCACGCCCACCGCCAACATCCACCGCTCCCGCAGCCCGGCCCAGGCTGCGCTCGTCGTCGGCGCCCTCGGTGTCGTGTTCGGCGATATCGGGACGAGCCCGATCTACACGGTGCAGACCGTCTTCAACCCCAGCGACCCGCATCCGGTGGCGGTCTCGCAGGACAGCGTCTACGGCGTCGTCTCGCTGATCGTCTGGGCGGTGACGCTCGTCGTCACCGTCACCTACGTGCTGCTCGTGATGCGGGCGTCAAACGACGGCGAGGGCGGGATCATGGCGCTGATCACGCTCATCAGGCGGGGACGGGTGCGCGGCGGGCGGCGAACGCGGATCGCGCTCGCGGCGCTCGGCATCTTCGGCGCGTCGCTGTTCTTCGGCGACAGCATGATCACCCCGGCCATCTCGGTGCTCTCGGCCGTCGAGGGCGTGAAGGTCGTCCAGCCCTCCCTGGCGCATCTGGTCGTCCCGATCACGGCGGCGATCATCGTCCTGCTCTTCGCCACCCAGCGGTTCGGGTCGGCGGCCGTGGGGCGGATGTTCGGGCCCGTGATGATCGTGTGGTTCGTGGCGATCGGGGCCTGCGGCGTCTCCGGCGTCGCCGACCATCCCGCGATCCTGCGGGCGCTCTCGCCGACGTATGCCCTGGCCTTCTTCGCCGGCCACTTCGCGACGGCGTTCTTCTCGCTCGCCGCCGTCGTGCTCGCGGTCACCGGGGCGGAGGCCCTGTACGCCGACATGGGCCATTTCGGCCGTCCGCCGATCACCCGCGCGTGGCTCGGGCTCGTGTTCCCGGCCTGCATCCTGAGCTACCTGGGCCAGGGCGCGCTCGTGCTGGCGAACCCGGCCCGGGCGGTCGCGAGCCCGTTCTTCCTGCTCGTGCCGCACTGGGGGCGGGTGCCGATGGTGCTGCTCGCAACCGCGGCCACGGTGATCGCATCGCAGGCGGTCATCACCGGCGCGTTCTCGCTCACCCACCAGGCCGTCCAGCTCGGCTACCTGCCGCGCTTGCGGATCGACCACACCTCGGAGGAGCGGATCGGCCAGATCTACGTCCCCTGGATCAACTGGGTGCTCATGGTCTCGGTGCTCACGCTCGTGTTCGCGTTCCGCAGCTCGGCGGCGCTCGCCTTCGCCTTCGGCATGGCGGTGACCGGGACGATCACGATCACGACGCTGCTCTTCTTCTACATCGTCCGCCACCAGTGGCGCAAGCCGCTGTGGCTCGTGCTCCTCGGGGCAGGCGGCCTCCTGCTCGTTGACCTGCTGTTCCTGGCCGCCAACCTGACCAAGCTCGTTCACGGCGCGTGGCTGCCGCTCCTGATCGGCGTCTCGGTGTTCACGGTGCTCACGACCTGGCAGCGCGGCCGGGCGCTCGTCACGAAGCGGCGCGAGCACGACGAGGGCTCGCTGCGGACGTTCGTGAACGAGCTTCACGCGCGCCGCCCGCCGCTGCAGCGGGTGCCGGGCACCGCGGTGTTCCTGAACCGCGGCAAGACGACGACGCCGCTCGCCATGCGCGCGAACGTCGAGCACAACCACATCCTCCACGAGCACGTCGTGATCCTCACCATCGAGACGCTGCCGGTGCCGCACGTGCCCGCGGCCGAACGCCTCGCGATCGACGACCTCGGCTTCGCCGACGACGGGATCACCCACGTCGAGGCCCGGTTCGGCTACATGGACGACCCCAACGTCCCCGGCGTGCTGCGGATGGCCGCGAGTGCCGGCCTCGAGTGTCCGCTCGAGGTCGACGAGGCGTCCTACTTCCTCTCCAAGATCGAGCTCACGATGGGCGACGCACCCGGGATGAGCCGGTGGCGCAAGCACCTGTTCATCGCGACGTCGAGCATCACCGCCGACGCCGCCGAGTACTTCGGCCTCCCGCGCGCCCGCACGCTCATCATGGGCTCGCGGGTGGAGGTGTAGGGAGCCGTTCGAGCACCGGCAGCGGGAAGTCCGCGAAGCTCGCCCCGCCGAGCGGGACTCTGGCGTAGACGGTGATGCCCTCGTGCCGCCCCGCGGTCAGCGATGAGATGTCGAACTCGCACCGCCCGCTGTGCTCGATCTCGATCGGATCGGCCAGCCGGCTCGGCTCTTGCCCCGGCGGACAGAGCATCACGACGACGCTCACGACCTGGTCAGCCCGGGGCGCGGTGACGGCGACCGCCACGCGCGCGTCGCTCGGGGCGATCACCGGGCCGCCAGCCGGATCTGCCGTGCGGGGAACCGCCCGCTCGCCCTCGGAGTCGACCAGCCACACGCCGTCGATCCGCACCGCCGCCGTCGGGATGCGAGCCCGCGTGCCGCGAGCCCCGCGGGGCGCGGGCGCGGCCGTCGCGGCGGTCGCCACCGCGGCCTCGATCTGCCCGCGCATCCACGCGCAGAGCTCCGAGCAGTCCCAACTCAGCCACACATGCTCCGGGGCGGCGCCCTCGATCTCGGTCTGCTCGACCGCGAGCCGCTGCTCCCGTCCGCTGTCGCCCTCGCGCTGGTCGAAGACGACAGCGAACGACGCAGCCCGCTCCCAGTCATGCGTCGCGCTCGCGACGCCCGTCGGGGAGGGAGCGGCGGCAAGCTGCGCCCGGGCCTCGTCCTGCCAGACGGCGATGTCCTCGAGGGTCGGACGCGGGGTGATCCTCCGCCGCCTCATCGCGGCCAGGATCGGCCGGCGCTCGGCCATCACGAGGGCCCGGCAGGTCGTCACGTCGAGCTCCTCGGCCAGAACCTTGCGGTGCTTTTCCAGCAGGGAGCCGAGCGTCGCCAGATCGTCGGCCGTCATGAGCGCCGCCGTTCGGGCTTGCCGTGAACCTCAGGGTCCGCCGGGGCCGGGGTCATAGAACTCGAAGTCGCCCTTCTTCTCGGAGCCCGAGATGGGCCTCACGCCGCCGCAGCAGCAGAACCCGTAGACGCCGCCGACGATGTAGAGCGCGCCGCAGCAGCTGCCGGGAGCGCCGCCGGGGACCGTGCCCGCGGGGACGGTGATGCACTTCTCGATGCAGCGCGTCTCGCAGCCGTTCCACTCGAACTCGAACTGGCCGGGCATCTTGGACGAGAGGTTGACGGCCGTTCCCTCGCCGACCGGCGTGAAGCGGACGTCCCAGCACCACTTGCCGCTCATGCAGTGCCACAACCTGCCGCACAACTCGATCCGGAGGCGGACCTGGAAGGAATCCCGCACGCTGATGATGCGGTTCGGCTTGATGCCGTTCACGTCGAGGATGTCGAGATCCCAGTGCGCCTTCAACTCGTCGGGCGGCACCGTGATCTCGGATCGGCCGTCGAGGTAGTCCTTGTCGTCCGGGAAGCACGGATAGTCGATGGGGGGCACAGCTCCTCCTTTTCGTCGCTTGCGGCCGACTCGGCACCGCCGCCGCGCCACGATCACAGAGGCTGCTTACGCCACGCTGCCGCGCTCGGTTAACGCGGCTGTGCGGATTCGCTTAACCCGCTTAATCTCGTCCGCGGGGGCGGGTGAGCGCGTCACACAGGTGCACGGTCTCGGGTGCGGGGCGGTCCCGAGCTCGCTGCGCAGATTCCCGATGCAGATCTGCAGCTGACGGGACACGAGGTGGTGCTGGCGCTGATGTGCGTAGCAGCGCATGAGCAGCCTGTGGACGGACTCTCGGCACGGGTCGCTTGCGAGCGCCCGCTGGGCCGCCTGCTCGGCCCGCGCCGGATCGTCGCAGCCGAGCCACAGCTCGGCGAGCTGCTCGAGCGCCTGGACACAGACGTCCTCCAGGTGGCGCCGCTCGTACAGGTGCCACTCCGACGTCGAATCGTCCTCGAGGAGCGGCCCGCGATAGAGCGCAATCGCGCGTTGGTACGCCTCGATGGCCTCGCCGGGCCGGTCGCCGCGCAGATGATCGTGAGCGTTCTCGATCGACGCCGCGAACTGGTCACTGTCGATCCACCACAGCAGCGCGGGATTGCGCAGGTAGCACGCATCCGCGTACAGGACGTAGTCCTCGTCCTTCACGCTCTGGAGCGTCCTGCGCAGGTTGTAGAAGGCCACGTTCAGGTTGTTGCGAGCCGAGTCACGTGTGTACCCCGGCCAGAACACGTCCATCAGCACATCGCGCCGGATCGGCTTGTCCGGGTGAAATGCAAGGTACTGGAACAACGAGCGGGCCTTCGAGCTGCGCCAACGCTCGACCGGGCGTCCGCCGATCGCAACGGTGAGTGGCCCCAGCAGACACACCTCGATCGTGCGCGCAGTCGCCGGCGGCGGGCGGCCTGAGCAGCCGTCCTGGCGCGGGGTCGCGGCCGCGAGTGGCTCGAATGGCGGGCAGCGGTCGGCGAGTGCGTGCTCGATCCGCGCCTGCAGATGCTCCTCGGCCGCCCGGTGGCGGCTCGCGGCGACGGCGAGCGCCTCGGCGAGGCGCCGCTGCTCGGCGGCAGCCTCGCACAGCGGGCACAGCGCCTCGGCCGTTTCGAGCATCGGCTCGCTCGCAAGCCCACTCGCGATGACGTCACGCAGCACCGCTTCGGCTGCATCGAAACGACGTAGACGAATCAGCTCCGCTGTGGAGTCGAGCAGCGATTGCATGCCCTCCGGCCCCCCGGCCCGAAGCACGCGACCGTACTCCACGCCACTGTCTTGTGTCAAACGCTGCTAATTCCTGGAAAGGGCTGGAGTGCGGCCCGGGGACGCCCTGACGCCGACCGGCGGTGGTAGGCTCGCGCCCATGCGGGGGCGCGTGCAGCTTGTTCTGGCCGTGGCGGCAGCGACCGTCGCCCTGGGCGGCGGCACCGTGCGGGCCGCGACGCCGGTCTCGGCGCCCCGGGTGGCCACGATCCGGGTGGCGCAGTTCAACTGCGACATCTCCGACGAGTTCCCGATCATCAAGGCGGCCCTCGTCGCCCGGGCGATCCGGGCGAGCGGGGCCGACGTCGTCGGCATCGAGGAGGGCGGCGGCGAGATCCGTCAGATCGCCCACGCGCTGCACTGGCGCTACTACGACATCCGCATGCAGATCGTGTCGCGGCTGCCGCTGATCGACCCACCGGGTGGGCATGGGCTGTACACCTTCGTCGAGGCCGCGCCGGGCCGGGTCGTCGCGATGGAGAACGTGCATCTGCCCTCGGCGCCGTACGGGCCGGTGTGGGTGAAGCACGGCAAGACCGCGGCGCAGGTGATCGCGATGGAGAAGCGGGTGCGCCTGCCCGCGATCGAGCCCGACCTGGCCGCGGCGCGCACGCTGCACGCGGCCGGCATCCCCGTGTTTCTGACCGGCGACTTCAACTCGCCGTCGTTCCGCGACTGGACGCAGGCCACCGTCGGCATCCGGCCATACATGCCCTACCCGCTGCGCTGGCCGGTGTCGGCCGCCGTCGAGGCCGCCGGCTTCACCGACTCGTTCCGGGCGGTGCACCCGAGCCCGGTGAAGGTGCCGGGGCTGACCTGGCCGGCCCACCGCACGATCCCGGGAGTCGACCTCTTCCTGCGGCGAGCCAAAGGACCGGATCGACTTCGTGTTCTCGCAGGGCGCAACCGCCGTCGCGAGCCGCATCGTCGGCGAGCCGGGTGCGGCCGGCACGTCCGCGGCCGTGGCGCCGTGGCCGTCCGACCACCGCCTGGTCGTCTCGACCTTCCGCGTGCGCGGCGCGACTCCGCCGGCGCTCGTCACGGTGCCGCACCGGCTCGTGCGCGTCGGTGACGCCGTGCCGGCCTCGTTCCACGCCGGCGGGGCCGTGTCGGCGGTCGCGATCGAGCACCTGCGCGGCGGCACGGCGACCGTCGTCGCCCGCCGGCAAGTGACGGCGGCGGCCGCCCGCGGCATCGGCACCGTCGACGCTTCGCGAAGCTCGAGCTGGGCGCCGGGCGCCTACGCGGCCGCCCTGCTCGGCCCGGGCGGACGCGTGCGCTCGACCTTCCCGTTCTGGGTGGCTCGGCCCGGCGCGCCGCCCGTCGTGCGCACGACGAAGGCGACGTTCGCGACCGGCGAGCCGATCGGCGTGACGGTGAAGGACGCCCCCGGCGACCGCTGGGACTGGCTCGGCATCTACCACCGCGGAGCCAACCCGCTGGTGGCGTCCTACCTGCTCTGGGGCTACACGCACTCGGCGATCGACGGCACGTTCTCGCTGCGACCGAGCGGCATCTTCGCCGTCCCGCTCACACCCGGCCGCTACAGCGTCTACCTGCTGCGCGACGACCTGTACGTGAAGATCGCGGGCGCCGCCTTCACCGTCCGCTGACGTGCCGCGGTGACCGGCACCCGTCCCCCGGATGCGCCGGTCACCGCGTGATGTGGCCTACAGCTGGGCAACCGTGGCCACCGTCGCGCCGCCGAGCACCTGCAGGGCGATGACCGCGACCATGGGCGAGAGGTCAAGCCGGCCCAGCGGGGGCACGAACCGCCGGAACAGGCGCAGGTAGGGCAGCGTGAGCGATTCGATCCCGCTGCGGATGCCCGCAAGCGCGGGCGAGCGGGGGGCGCGCATCCACGAGAACACGACCGCGGCGAGGATGAGCAGTGTGTAGACGCTGACGGCGTTTGCGATCAGGCTGGCAAGGAGGTGGGGCATTTCTGGCCTTTCGGGGTGTCGGTTCGGATCGAGCCTGCGATACACCCCACGCTACGGCCAGCGGTTGTGGCCGAGCCGAGCGCCGGCCGAGCGCCGGACGGGAGTTCGGTAAGGAAATGGCGAGGCTTCCACGCGCCGAGACGGCGCCGCCCGCCCCGCGCGTCTTCGCCGGGACGGGCGCCGCGTGATCGCCTAGCTCGTGATCTCGACCTTGTGGGGTGTCTCGGCCAGCGGCCGCGGCACCGTCACCTTCAGAAGGCCGTGCTTCGAACGTGGCCTCGATGTCGTCCTCATGCGTGCCCTCGGGGAGCAGGAAGCTGCGGCTGAATCCGCCGTAGGAGCGCTCGCGGGCGAGGTAGCCCTCGTGCTTCTCCTCCTTCTCCTCGTGGCGCTCGCCCGTGATCTGGAGCGTGCGCCCGTGCACCTCGATCGCAACATCCTCCTTCTTCATGTCCGGCATCTCGAGCTTGAAGACGATCGCGTCCTCCGTCTGCTCGATGTCGGTGGCCGGCACCCACGGCGCCGTGCGCGCCATGCCGGCCGGCAGCGTGCGGCCGAGCATCCGGTCCATCTCGCGCTGAACCTGCGCGATCTGCTGGAACGGATCCCAGCGAGTGAGTGTGGTGGGCATCGTCCCTCCTTTGTTCCGGGGGCCGAAGCTCGGGCGGCGTGTTCGTCGTTCGGGCCGCGACTCGTTGCACCCCAATTGTAGACCCCGAGGGGGCGCGCCGCCACGAGAATTCGGATCAGGCTACCTGATATTGCTGGTCGAGATGGAGGATCAGGTAACCTGACGACCGTGCCCGGATTCCGCTCCCAGATTCGTCACAGGCCGGCTCCCAGCCGGCGCACGCAGCCGACCAGGAGCTCGTGGAACTGCTCGACCTCCGAGATGTGCATCCCCGCCAGCAGATCCTCCTCGAGCGCATCCACGTCGCGGTCGCAGGCCGCGAGGAGACGCTCGCCGGCGGTGGTCAGGTCGGTGCGGATCGCCCGCCCGTGGTTCGGGTCGGGCTGGCGCCGGATCAGCTTGAGGGCGGTCAGCTGCGCCAGCACCTCGTTCATCGACTGCGGTGTGATCAGCGCCCGCCTGGCGAGCTGCGCGTTGGAGAGGCCTGGGCGCGAGCGCATCACCGAGAGCGCCGTGTACTGTGAGACCGTCAGCCCATGCGGCTCGACCAGCTCGGCGATGCGGCGCCGCAGGACGTGGTCGAGCCGGCCGATCACGTAGCTCAAGCGCGGCTCCATCCCGCGAGACTACAGGACGGGGTTACATGACAGGCAGCCTGAGAGGAGCGACATGACGTACACCGACCGCTGGAGCACGGTGCGGGTGGATCTGGAGCCCGCCGGCATCGCCTGGGTGCAGCTCAACCGGCCCGACAAGCGCAATGCCATGAACCCCACCATGAACACCGAGATGATCGAGGTGCTGGAGGCGCTCGACGCCGACGACGCCTGCCTTGTCGTCGTCCTCACCGGCGCGGGCGACGCGTTCTCGGCCGGCATGGATCTCAAGGAGTACTTCCGCGAGGTCGACGCCGGCCCGGCCCATGTCCAGCGGCGCGTCCGCCGCGACTCCGCCCAGTGGCAGTGGCGGCTGCTGCGCACCTACGCCAAGCCCACGATCGCGATGGTCAACGGCTGGTGCTTCGGCGGCGCCTTCACCCCGCTCGTGGCCTGCGACCTGGCCATCGCCGCAGACGAGGCCACGTTCGGGCTCTCGGAGGTGAACTGGGGCATTCCCCCCGGCGGGGTCGTGAGCCGCGCGCTGGCCGAGACGGTCGGGACGCGGGCGGCGCTCTTGCACATCATGACCGGCCGCACGTTCGACGGCCGGCGGGCGGCCGAGATGGGGCTTGTGAACGCGAGCGTGCCCCTGGCGGAGCTGCGCGCCGAGACGCGGCGGCTGGCCGAGGAGCTGCTCGGGAAGAACCCTGTCGTCCTGCGGGCGGCCAAGCTCGGGTTCAAGCACTGCCGCGACATGAGCTGGGACGAGGCCGAGGACTACCTCTACGCCAAGCTCGAGCAGTCGCAGTTCCTGGACGCCGAGCGCGGCCGCGAGCAGGGCCTCTCGCAGTTCCTGGACGAGAAGAAGATCCGGCCCGGCCTCGAGGCGTACGAGCGTTAGGTAACGTCACATCGTTACGTCTCGAGCGACCGCACGAGCTCGCGCTTCTGCACCTTTCCCGTGGCGCTCTTGGGAAGCTCGTCCATGAACACGATCCGGCGCGGGAACTTGTAGGCAGCGACCCGCTCGGCGGCGAAGGCACGCAGGGCGTCGGCGTCCCGCGCCGCTCCGGGCGCGAGCACGATAAAGGCCGTTACCTCCTCGCCAAGCGCAGCGTGCGGTGTGCCGACAACGGCAGCCTCGCGCACGTCGGGATGGGCGTACAGCGCCTCCTCGACCTCGCGCGGGTAGACGTTGTAGCCGCCGCGGATGATCACCTCCTTCGTGCGGTCGACCAGGAAGAGGTTGCCCGCCGCGTCGGTGCGGCCGAGGTCGCCGGTCGCAAGCCACCCGTCGGCATCAATGGCCGCCGCCGTGGCCGCGGGATCGCGCCAGTAGCCGGGGATCACCGTGCCGCCGCGAAACTGGATCTCACCGATCTCCCCGGCGGGGCACATGGAGCCGTCGCTGGCCCGGATGCGCATCTCGACCCTGCCCGCCGGGATTCCCACCGAGCCCGGAGTCCGCGGCAGCCCGACCGGCTGTGCGGCCGCCATCCCCGAGAGCTCGGTGAGGCCGTACCCCTCGTGGATCGGGCAGCCGAACGTGCGCTCGAACTCGTCCCGGACGCCCTCGGGCAGCGGCGCACCGCCGATATGCGCGAGCCGAAGCGGCGGGCGCACGTCCGTCTCGCGGGCGGCGGCGGAGAGCGCGACGCACATGGTGGGGACGCCCAGCAGCACGGTCGTGCGGGTGCGGGCCATCTCGAGCAGCGTGCGCGGGGCGTCGAAGCGGTCGGGGATTGCGACCGCCGCGCCTGTGAGGACGGCGGCGATCATCGCCCCCGACTGGCCGAGCACGTGGGCGAAGGGCGCAACGCCCAGGATGACGTCGTCGCGCGTATAGGCGAGCACCGCCACGGCGTTCTCGCCGGCCTCGCGCAGGCCGGCGTGGGTCAGGACGGCCCCCTTCGCCGCCCCCGTCGTGCCCGACGTGTACAGGATCACCGCCGGGTCGCCGGGACGGCGCTCGGCGATCGGGCCGTCTGCGGCGATGGCCGGCGCCTCCCCTGGCGGCCACGAGGGGTCGATCGTGATGCGCGCGCCGGATGCCTCGATGCGCTGGGCGATCTCGGGCGGCGCCAGCAGGACGTTCAGCGGCACCACGACCGCGCCGGCCCGCAGCGCCCCAAAGTAGGCGGCGACGTAGGCCGGCCCGTTTCGCAGGTGCAGGGCAACCCGGTCGCCGGCGCGGACGCCGTGCTCGGCCAGTAGGGCCGCGACGCCGGCCGCCCGCCGGACGAGCTCGGCGTAGGTCGTCGTGCCGGCGCCCTCGCAGATCAGCGCCGCGCGCTCGCCGTGGGTGGCGGCGGCCGTGTCGAGGATGTGGGCGAGGTTGGCGGGGTTGGCGGACATCGACGGGCCCCCTTCTGACCAATTGGCATCCGCAGCGAATGCCAATTGGCGGGGCGTGCGCTGATCAGGCTACCTGATACCACCGCCGCCCGTCAGCCGTCGGCCAGCCTCCGCAGCAGGGCGGCGGCCTCGGCCAGGACGCGGCGCTCGTCGGCCGTCAGGTCGCGGGCGATCGCGTCGGCCAGCCAGCCCTCGCGGCGGCGGCGGTCGGCGGCCAGCGCCTCGCGGCCCGCCGGGGTGAGCTCGAGCACGACCCGGCGGCCGTCGCCGGGATCGGGCCGGCGCGAGATCAGCCCGGCCTGCTCGAGCGCGGCCACCGTGCTCGCCACCGACTGCGGGCGCACCCGCTCGGCCGCGGCGATCGCGCTCACGCCCGAAAGGCCGTCGCGGTCGAGCCGGCCAAGCACCGTGAGCTGGGCGAGCGAGATGTCGCGCCGCTCGGCCCGCAGGCGGCGCACCAGCCGGCCGATGACCACGCGCAGGTCGCTTGCGAGCGTGTTTGGGTCGCTCATGTATGCAGCATAACTGAACAGTCTGCCTGTAGAATTGGCGTGGTGACCGCCGACCGCTACAAGTGGATCGCCCTCTCGAACACGACCCTGGGGGTGCTGCTCGCGACGCTCGACGCGTCGATCACGCTGATCGCGATGCCGGACATCTTCCGCGGCATCAAGCTCGATCCGCTGGTGCCGGCAAACAGCTTCTACCTGCTGTGGATGATCCTCGGCTACCTGGTGATCACGAGCGTCCTCATCGTCAGCCTCGGCCGGCTCGGGGACATGTACGGCCGGGTGCGCATCTACAACCTCGGCTTCGTGATCTACACGGTCGCCTCGCTGCTCCTGGCCATCGACTGGATGACGGGCCGCTCCGGAGCGACCTACCTGATCGTCTTTCGGATCGTCCAGGGCCTCGGCGGCGCCTGCCTGCTGGCCAATGCCGCGGCGATCATCACCGACGCCTTCCCCTCCAACCAGCGCGGCATGGCGCTCGGGATCAACAACATCGTCGGCGTGAGCGGCATGTTCGTGGGCCTCGTGCTCGGCGGCCTGCTCGCACCCATCGACTGGCGCCTGGTGTTCCTGATCTCGGTGCCGGTCGGCGTCTTCGGCACCGTCTGGGCATACCTCAAGCTCGAGGAGCGCAGCGTGCCGAAGCGGGCGCCGATCGACTGGTGGGGCAACGTCACCTTCGCGCTCGGGCTCGTGTTCATGATGGTGGCGGTGACGTACGGGATCCGCCCGGCCGGCGGCCATGCCACCGGCTGGACGAGCATGCGCGTGATCGGCCTGATGGGCGCCGCGGCCGTGAGCCTGATCGCGTTTGCGACCATCGAGCGGCGCGTGCCCGACCCGATGTTCAAGCTGCCGCTGTTCCGGATCCGCGCGTTCACGTTCGGGACGCTCTCGACGTTTCTCTCGGCGGTCGCCCGCGGCGGGCTGATGTTCATGCTGATCATCTGGCTGCAGGGCATCTGGCTGCCGGAGCACGGCTACAACTTCAGCGACACGCCGCTCTGGGCCGGGATCTACATGCTGCCGCTGACGCTCGGCATGCTCGTCGCCGGCCCGACCTCCGGCTACCTCTCCGACCGCTTCGGGGCGCGCCTGTTCGCGACGGCCGGGATGATCGGGGCCGCGGCGAGCTTCGGCCTCCTGCTGCTGCTTCCGACCGACTTCTCGTATCCGCTACTTCGCCGCCGTGCTCGTCCTGAACGGCGTCTCGATGGGCATGTTCGCCTCGCCGAACCGCGCCAGCGTCATGAACAGCCTCCCGGCCGGCGACCGCGGCGCCGGCGGCGGCATGAACCAGACCTTCCAGAACTCGGCCCAGGTGCTCTCGATCGGCATCTTCTTCACGCTCATGATCCTGGGCCTCGCAACCACGCTTCCGACCACCGTCCATGCCGGGCTCGTCGCCCACGGCGTCTCGCCCGCCACCGCCGGGCACATCGCCCACCTGCCGCCCGTCTCGATCCTGTTTGCCGCATTCCTCGGCTACAACCCGATCGGGCACCTGCTCGGCCCGGGCGCGCTGCACGCCCTGTCCGCGCACAACCGCACGGTGCTGACCGGGCCCTCGTTCTTCCCCCACCTGATCTCGGCGCCGTTCCGAAACGGCCTGCACGCCGCCTTCGCCTTTGCGATCGTCGCCTGCCTGGTCGCGGCCGCGGCGTCGCTCCTGCGCGGCAGCCGCGTCCCCGCCGACGAGCGCACGCACGCTCACACGGCTCTCAGGGTCGGCCGCTAGCGTTCCGGGGATCTCGCGAGGAGGAAGTGCGCAATGGGCATGATCAGGCGTTCATCGGCAACAGGCCTGGCCGGGTGGTTCGTCCTCCTGGCGGTGCTGCTCTCGGCCGTCACGGTCACCGCCTACGCGGTCACCCGCAGCGGGCCGCCCAAGCCGCCGCAGCGGTCGCTTGCAAGCGCCGTGCACGTTGCGCTCTCGCACCACCCGGTCGCCGGCGTCTCGGCCCGCTTTGTGATCGACCAGCACCTGCTGGCCGGCGCCTCCACGACGATCTCGGCCAGCCCGATCTCGGGCGCGACCGGAAGCGTCTTCGTCGGCGGCGGCCACGTTCGCCTGAACATCAAGTCGCAGCTCGGCACGACCGCGCTCAGCTTCGACGGCCGCAACGTGACGCTGTACGACAAAAAGCATCACGTCGCCTACATCCTGCCGGTGGCACACCACACGAGCGCCGGCGCCGACGCGGCGCACACGCACACCGTGCCGACCATCGCCGCGATTCAGAAGGCGATCGCGCGCCTCGGACATGTCGCGGTCGTCTCGGGCGCGATCCCGAGCAACGTCGCCGGCCACAAGGCCTACACCGTGCGCGCGGCCCCGCGCCGAAACGGCGGCCTGTTCGGCAACTTCGAGCTGGCCTGGGACGCCGCGCAGGGCATTCCGCTGCGGCTGGCCGTCTATCCGCACGGGTCGAGCACCGCCGCTATCGCGATCACGGTGACGCACATCCGCTACGGCACCGTGCCGGCCGCCCACCTGGCGCTCACGCTGCCCGCGGGCACGAAGATCGTGCACGTGCACATGCCGAGCCGCAGCGCAGACCACTCGCAGACCGCGCACACGGCCTCGGTGACCGGCGCGGCCGCCGTGGCCCGGGCGGTCGGCTTCCGCCTGGCCGCGCCCGCCAAGCTCGCGGGCATGGCCCAGCGCGAGGTACGGTCGGTGAACCTCGGCAAGAGCCCAGCGGCACTCATCACGTACGGCCGCGGACTGGGCGCGATCTTCGTGCTCGAGCAGCACGGGACCGCCGGTCAGAGCCAGCTGAAGTCGCTGCCGTCGGCCTCGATCGGAGGCGTGCACGGCCGCGAGCTCGATACGACGCTCGGATCGCTCGTACAGTGGAGCCGTGGCGGCATCACGTACACGGTCGTCGGCTCGCAGCCGGCGGCGCGGATCATGACCGCTGCCCAAGCGCTTCGCTGAGTTGGCCGGGTGAGCGGAAACGGCGGCGGTGAGCCGCTGGTCGAGATCCACGGCGTCACCAAGCGCTACGGCGCGATCGTCGCGCTGGACGACGTCTCGGCGTCGGTGACCGAGCGGGCGGTCGGGCTGCTGGGCGCAAACGGCGCCGGCAAGTCGACGCTGATGCGGGCGATCCTCGGCCTGATCAAGGCCGACGCGGGCACGCATCCGCGTGCTCGGGATCGACGCCTCGAAGCCGACGTGGGAGATCCGGCGGCTGCTCGGCTACATGCCGGAGCACAACTCCCTGCCGCTCGGGATGACGGCGCGCGACCTGGTCGTCCATATGGGCGAGCTGCGCGGCCTGCCGCGGCGGGTCGCGGTGCTGCGCGCGTCCGAGGTGCTCTTCCAGGTGGGGCTCGAGGAGGAGCGCTCGCGCCTGATCCGCACGTTCTCGGTGGGGATGAAGCAGCGCACGAACCTCGCCCAGGCGATCGTGCACTCGCCGGGGCTCGTGATCCTGGACGAGCCGACGAACGGCCTCGACCCGGCCGGCCGGGAGGAGATGCTCACGCTCGTGCGGCGGCTGTCGGCCGAGCTCGGGATCGCCGTCGTCATGTCGTCGCACGTGCTCGAGGACGTCGCCCGCACCTGCGACTCGGTGATCGTGCTGCGCGAGGGCCGGGTGGCCGCGACGCGTGCGATCGACCACGCTGCCGCGGCCACGCAGGGCGACGTGCAGGTGCGCATCACCGGCGACGCGGCCCGGTTCACCCAGGCGGCCACGGGGCTCGGGCTCACGGTGCAGGGCGACGGGGACGGCGACGGCGCGTGGCTGCTCGTGCGGGGCAAGGACGCCGACGGCGTGCTCGCCGGGGTGCGCGACGCCGCCGTCGTGGCCGGCGTCGGCCTGCACGAGCTGCGGCCCGCCGGGCCGACGCTCGAGGAATCGCTGATCGGGGCGATCGGATGAGCGCCGACGCCCGCGTCGTCGATGTCGCCTACAGCCGCTACGACGGGCCCCGGGCCGGCCGCCTGGGGGCGATCTGGTCGCTGGCGCGGTGGAGCGCGCTGCGCGCGCTCGGCGCGCGGCGGGGGTGGAAGGCCAAGCTCATCCCCATCACGCTCACGCTGCTCGCGTTCGCGCCGGCGCTCGTGATCCTGGGCCTGCGGGCGCTCTTCGGGACGTCCAGCTTCACGAGGGATCTCGTGAAGGCGCTGCCGTATGCGAGCTACAGCACCGTCACGGCGATCATCATCCTCGTCTTCAGCGTCGTCATCACGCCGGAGCTCGTCTGCCCCGACCGCCGCGACCGCACCCTCTCGCTCTACTTCTCGACGGCGATCAGCCGGGGCGACTACGTGATCGGCAAGATCCTGGCGGCGCTGATGCCGCTCCTGCTGGTCACGCTGGCGCCGCCGCTCATGCTCTACGCCGGCAACCTGCTCTTCGCCGTGCACCCGGTCGGCTACCTCGGCCAGCACCTCGCCGACATCCCCCGCATCGTCGCCTCGGGCCTCCTGATCGCCGCGTTCTACGCGCTGGTCGGCCTCGCCATCTCGTCGCTGACCGGGCGGCGCGCGTTCGCCGTCGGCGGCTACCTGGCCTTCCTGATCATCCCGACCATCGTCGGCGGCGTGCTCGCCCACGCGCTGAACGAGCGCTACCTGCGCCTGCTCGCGTTCGCCGCCGCCCCGATCCAGGCCGCCCGCGGCCTCTACCCGGGCTACACCGACCGCGGCCACATCAGCGCGGCGGTGTGGGCGGCGACGTCGGTCGAGCTGATCGTGGTCGCGGTCATCGTGCTCGCCATCCGCTACGGGCGGGACGAGGGGTGAGCGCCCCCGCGATCGAGTTCACCGGCGTCTCGCGCTGGTTCGGGGACACCGTCGCGCTCGCCGACGTCTCGTTCACCGCCGACGGCGGCGTGATCGGCCTGCTCGGGCACAACGGCGCCGGCAAGTCGACGACGCTCAAGCTCTCGGCCGGGTTCTCGACGCCGAGCAGCGGCGTCGTGCGCATCTTCGGCGTCGACCCGCGGCGCACGCCCGCCGTGTATCGCCGGGTCGGCATCGTCCCCGACCACAGCCCGCCGTGGCCGTTCCTGTCGGCGCGCGGGGTGGTCGAGCTCGCGGCCCGGCTGCACCGGGTGGACGACTTCCGCGCGGCCGCCGCTGCGGCGATCGCGACGGTCGACCTCGAGGCGGCGGCCGACCGGCCGGTGGGCGAGTTCTCGCACGGCATGCGCCAGCGCGTGAAGCTCGCCCAGGCGCTCGCCCACGACCCCGAGCTGCTGCTCCTGGACGAGCCGCTGAACGGGCTTGACCCGGCCCAGCGCAGCCACGTGATCGAGCTGCTCACCCGGCTCGGGCACGAGGGCCGCACCGTCATCGTCTCGTCGCACGTGCTGCACGAGGTCGAGCGGATGGCGCCGCGTGTGCTCGTGCTCGTGAACGGCCATCTGGTCGCCGAGGGCGCCACCGACGCGATCCGCAGGCTGATCAGCGAGCGGCCGCGGCGGGTGCTCGTGAGCGCCGACGGCAACGGCCGGGCGCTCGCGCGCGAGCTGCTCGGCCTGGCCGACGTCGATGCCGTGCGGCTCGCCGACGGCACGATCGAGATCGAGACCAGCGACCCGACGACCCTCAGTCGCGAGCTGCCGCTGGCCGCGCAGCGGACGGAGACGCTCCTGCGCGGGATCCGCCCGGTCGGGGACGACCTCGAGAGCGTCTACGCCTACCTGCACGAGCGCGCCCGGGGGCAGGCGCGGTGATCGACCCCGTCTTCATGCTCACCCTGCGCGCGCTCCTGCTGCAGAAGCGCACGATCGTGCTCGGGCTGGTGGCCGCCGCGCCGGCGCTGATGGCCCTGATCTACGCCCTCGCACGCGGCCCGGGGAGCCATGACCACTCGTTCTACTCCGACCTCGTGCAGCAGCTCTTCGTGCCCACCGTGGCGTCGCTCGTCTCGCTCGTCTTCGGCGTGAGCGCCTTCGGTGACGAGCGCGAGGACGGCACGATCCTCTACCTCGTCGCCACCCCGCAGTCGCGCCTGCGCCTGGTCGTCGCGAAGATCGCAGCCGCCTGGGCGGCCGCGCTGATCCTGCTCGTGCCGAGCCTCGTCGCGAGCGGCTTTCTCAGTCTCGGCCACGGCCGCACGGCCGGCCTGATCGGCTGGCCGCTGCTCGGCGTGGTGCTCGCGAGCCTCGCCTACTGCGCGGCGGCGGTCCTGCTCTCGCTGCACACCCGCCGCCCGATCGTGATCGGCGTCATCTACATCCTGCTGTGGGAGGGGTCGATCGCGACGTTCGCGGCGTCGGCGGCCAAGCTCTCGATCTCGGCCTACGGGCGCGCCTTCGTCGGGCACGTCCTGCCCCAGGCGTCCCGCCCGGTGGCGGGCACGGCGGTGTCGGCGCTCGTCCTGATCGGGGTCGCCGCGGTCGCCGCCTGGGCGACGGCGCGCGCGCTCGGCCGGGTCGAGCTGCCCTGAGCCTGCGCCGCCCTCGTGACACCTGCCTCACCTCGCCGCCGCGCGCGCCGATTAACGGAAGTGCACACGCATGCCCATGATGGGCGTGCAGGCTCAATGGAAGGGATTCCCTACTATGAGCATCAGCTCGATCCACTCGGGATACACAGCCAACCCGGTGGTACAGGCATGGCAGCTTCATCAGCGCGATGCCGAAGAGCAGGCCGAGAGCCGCACCAAGGAGGCCGACGAGAAGGCCACCACGGTCACGGCGACCGCGCCGTCGTCCAGGACGATCGACACGTACGCCTGAGCCACGGCGCCGGGGTGGGGGCGGCGTAACGTCGCCCTCACCCCGGCCTCATCGGGCTCGCCGGCCGGTTGCGTAGTTTCCCTGAGCGAACGCGGGGCAAAGTCTGATGCGGCGCACATGAACCTCCCGCATCATGTGAGTGATGCACGAAGGGCTGGCTCAGCTGCGCGACGCCGCGACCGCGTTCGGCGACCGCATGGGCGACACCCACCTGCTCCCGCTTGCGATCGCGCTCGCCCTGCACCTGCTGAGCCTGCTCCTGCGCGCGTGGGTCTGGCGCGGCATCCTCTCGGCCGCGTTCCCGCGATCGCCGGGTCGCGCTGCGCTCGGCGGTGTGGTCGTACCTGGCCGGCGTCGGCGCAAACGCGATCGCCCCGTTCCGCGGTGGGGACGTCGTTCGCATCTTCACGATCCGCCGTGAGCTCGGAAACGCGTCGGTGACGACGATCGTCTCGACGCTCGTCGCCGAGACGATCTTCGGCGTGGTGGTGGTCGCGGCGATGGTGGGGGCGACGGTCGGCCTGGGCTGGCTGCCGCCGATCGTCCACCTGCCCGACGCGAGGGCGTTCGAGTTCTCGTTCTATGCCCGCCACGCCGGGCTCGTCGCGGTCGCGCTCGGCGTCGCGGCCGGCATCGTCCTGCTCGGCGCCGAGTGGGCGATGCACCACGTGCGCGGATTCTGGCAGCGCGCGGTTCAGGGCTTCTCGATCATGCGCTCGCCGGGGCGCTTCGCCCGGGTGGTGGCGGCGCCGCAGCTCGTCGACTGGGTGCTGCGGGTCGGCGTCGCCTATGCGATGCTCGCCGCCTTCGGGATCCCCACGGCGGTGCGGTTCGCGGTGCTCGTGGTCGTGATCGACTCGGTCTCGACCGCCCTTCCCCTCACGCCGGGCGGCGTCGGCGCCCAGCAGGGGCTGCTCGTGTTCGCGCTCGGCGGCGTGGCGACGTCGGGCCAGGTGCTGGCCTTCTCGATCGGCGTCCAGGCGGTGACCGTGGCCTTCAACATCGTGGTCGGCCTGATCGCGATCTTCGCGCTCTTCGGGCACATCCGGATGGGGACGGTGCGGCGCGAGGCCCACGCCTGGCCCGAGGCCGAGCCGAGCGAGCGGACGCCCGCCATTCGGTGAGGCGCGCCGCCCGGTCAGGCGATAACAGCATGTGTGCTATATAGTACGCGCGCTATGGACGCTCCCCGGTACGACTGGTTGGGAACGACCTACACCGTGACCCGCCGCGAGGATCCGGAGCTGGCCGGCCAGATCCACACCGCGCTGAGCGACGGCCGCACCCTGCTGAATGTCGGCGCCGGGGCCGGGGCGTACGAGCCGCGCGACCGCACCGTGCTGGCGGTCGAGCCCTCGCCGGTGATGATCGCCCAGCGGCCCGCGGACGCTGCTCCGGCGGTGCTGGCGGCCGCCGAGCGGCTCCCGTTCGTCGACGGCAGCTTCGATGCCGCGATGGCGCTGCATACGGTGCATCACTGGAGCGACCCCGCAGCCGGACTGGGCGAGTTGCGGCGGGTCGCCCGCCGGGTGGTCGTGGTCGCGGGCGCCGCAGACGTGATCGACCGGCTGTGGCTGACCGCCGAGTACTTCCCCGGCATGGCGTTCGGTGCCCGACGCGAGGTGCAACCGCAGGCGATCGCCGAGCGGCTGGGCGGCCGGACGGAGATCCGTCCGCTACGTGTTCCGGTCGACTGCGTTGACGGCTTCACGGAGGCGTTCATCGCTCGACCGGAGGCGTACCTCGACCCGGAGGTGAGGCGAAACATGTCGACCTTCCGACTGCTCCCAGAGGATCAGGTGGCTGCCGGGGTCGCCCGTCTCCGCCGCGACCTCGCCTCGGGTGTCTGGGACGCGCGGTACGGCGACCTGCGCCGCCTGTCCCACCTGGACACGGGTCTTCGTATCGTCGTATCCGACGCCGTCTGATCCATCTCGGCGGCCACCCTGCGCCTGCCCCTCTGGCCAATTGGCATCCGCAGTGGATGTCAATTGGGAGTTGGGCGACCCGGCCGCCGCCCCGCCGGCCGCGCGGCCCATCTATGGTGGACGGGTGAGACGGCGCACCGCACTCGCCCTGGTCGCGGCGGCGTGCCTGCCCGGCCTCGGGTGCGGCGGAGGCGGCGGAGCGGGATCGTCGGCGCCGGTGGCACGCAGCGGCGCCGCACAGGACCCAACCGTGCTCGCGGCCCGCCTGACCCACGCCGACGCGGCGCTGCGAACGGCGCTCACGGCGTGGCTCGCGGCCGACCCGGCACTGCGCACGCCGCCGCGGGTCGCGCTCGCCGCCGCCGCGACGGAGCGCGGCATCGTGCACCGGCTCGCGCGCAGGCCCGACCTCGCGCGGCCGGTCGTGGCGGCGCTCCCGGCCGGGCTGGCCGCCCGCGTGCGATCCGACCTGCGCGCGGCCCATGACCTGCGCCGGCTGGACGGCCCGCCGCCCAAGCACCCGACCGCCTTTCACCTCGCGCCGCCGCGCCCGGCCGGCGAGCTGCTGGCCGACTACCGCGCGGCTGAGCGCCGCTTCGGCGTGCGCTGGCAGGTGCTCGCAGCCGTGAACTTCGTCGAGTCGGCGTTCGGCCGCGTCGTCAACCGCTCGAGCGCCGGTGCCCAGGGCCCCATGCAGTTCCTGCCGGCAACCTGGCGGGAGTACGGGCTGGGCGGGAATGTGCACGTGCCGCGCGACGCCATCCTCGGCGCCGCCAACTACCTGCACCGCTCCGGCGCGCCCGCCGACGAGCACGCCGCCCTGCACGCCTATAACCCGTCGAACCTGTACGTCGACGCGGTGCTCGCCTACGCCGGGGCGATGGCCCGCGACCGGCTCGGCTATCTCACCTACTACGCGTGGGAGGCCAGCCTGCCGGCGGTGCTGGGCTAGACCCGTGTCTCGAGGGCGGCCTTCAGGCGGCGCAGGTCGCCGCGGTTCGCGCGCCGCATCGCTGCGGCCATCATCGGCCGGGTCAGGCTCGAGAACCCCGCGGGCTCTCCGCGGTTTCGCAGCACCATCACCGTCGAGCCGGCCGGACCGTCGGCCCACGCGTAGATCGTCTCCATCGGGAAGGGGCCGTCCGCGGTGCGCATGACGAGCCGCTCCCCGGGATCGAGCGCCACGACCTCGTAGGTGTACGCCATGCTGCGCCCGAGAAACTCGGCGGCGAAGGCCACCCGCGATCCGACCGCAAGCGGCCGCTCCGTCTTCCACTCGACCCGCTTGATGTTGCGATACCACGCCGTCGCGTTGTCGGGGTCGGACGCGAACGCGGCCACCTCGGAACGGGGACGGAGGATCTCGATCTGCGTCTCGACGTCGATCGCCATCGACTAGTCGGAGCCGACCACGCGCCCGGCGGCGGGCTCCTTCCAGCACAGGTACGGCGGCCTCGCCGCCACCTCGGGGCTGATCTCGAGCGGGAGCGAGACGCGCCCGGCGCCGCCCGCGGCCATGTACATCGCGTAGATGATCTCGAGGACGGCCCGCCCGTCGGCGCCCGTCTCCATCGGCTCGGCATCGGCGAGCACGCAGTCGACGAAGTGGCGCATCTCCTGCGGGAAGCCGTAGTTCCAGATCTCCTCGAACATCGTGAACGTCCAGCCGCTCGTCTGCGGCGCCTTCTCGACCGCGTAGCCGTAGCCGTGCTCGCTGTAGGTCATGAGCGCGGAGCCGCGCAGGATGTCGACGTAGGTGACGCCCTCCGACCCGATCAGCTCGGCGCGGTCGTCCATCCCGCCGGGCTTGGCCCAGCTCGTCTCGATCACGCCCATCCGGTTGCCGGCGAAGCGGACGACGCCGACCGCGTGATCCTCGGCCTGCGTGCGCGCGCCGTGCACGAACGTCCCCAGCTCGGCGGTCGCCGACTCCGCCTCCGGCTTCCCGTACACCCAGCGGGCGAACTCGATCCCGTGGCAGCCCATGTCCATCAGCACCCCGCCGCCGGCCCGATCGGGATCCCAGAACCAGTCCGCATGCGGGCCGAAGTGCTGCTCGCCCTGGCGCACCAGGTGCACCGAGCCGAGCGCGCCCTCGTCGGCGAGCTCCTTCGCCCGCACGTACTTCGGCGCGAAGCACAGCTCCTCGGCGTACATGAGCTTGGTGCCCGCCTTCGCGCAGGCCGCGATCATCTCGTCGGCCTCGCGCAGGGTGCGCGCGAGCGGCTTCTCGCAGATCACGTGCTTGCCGGCCTCGGCGGCGGCGACGGTGATGTCGCGGTGCAGGTCGTTCGGGGCGCCGATGCAGACGATGTCGACGTCGGACTGCTCGATCAGCGCGCGGTAGTCGGTGTGGTGGCGGGGGATGCCGCGCTCGTGCGCGAACCGCTCGGCCTTACCCGGCGTCGGCGACGCCACGCCGCGCACGCTGGCCGCCGGAACGTGCTTGAACCCCTCGGCATGCGCCTCGGCGATGAACCCGGATCCGACGAGGCCGATGCCGACGTCACGCATGGGCTCACACTACAGGACGTCCGGCCGCCTGGATCCCTACGATGGCCGGCATGACGGTGGAGCTCACCGATGCGGGCCGGATCGAGGTCGAGCAGGGCTATCGCATCGCCTATCGGGTGTTCGGCACGGGCAGCCGCACGCTGCTCGCGCTGCACGGCGGGCCGGGGGCGAGCAGCCGCTACCTGGATCGTCTGGCCGAGGTGGTCGGGGGCGATCTGCGGCTCGTGCTCTACGACCAGCTCGGCGGCGGCGACTCCGACCGGCCCGACGATCCGGCGCTGTGGCAGATCCCGCGCTTCGTGGACGAGGTCGAGACGATGCGCACCGCCCTCGACCTGGGCACGGTCACGCTGTACGGCCAGTCGTGGGGCGGCATGCTGGCGCTCGCCTACACGCTCGACCATCCGCAGAACGTGAACGCGCTCGTGCTCTCCAACACGTACGCGAACGGCAAGGACTACCTGCTCGACATCTCCGAGCACCGGATGGCCCTCGGCAAGGATCTGCACGCGCTGATGCTCAAGCACGAGCACGAGGACGACCTCGACGCCCCCGAGTACCTGGCCGCCGTGCTCGAGCTGAACTCGCGCCACCTGCGCCGGTCGAGCCCCTACGAGCCGGAGCGCTCGCGGCGGGAGTTCGCCGAGATCGAGGCGCGCTACATGGGCGACATCGGCCCCGCCTACGCGCTCTGGGGCCCGCACGAGTTCAAGGGCACCGGGCCGCAGGCCTTCTTCGACATCTCCGGCCGGCTGGGCGAGATCGCCGTGCCGGCGCTGATCCTGTGCGGCTGGTACGACGAGCTCTCGCCGAAGCGCTGCAGCCGCACGCTGGCCGACGGCATCGCCGACAACGAATTCGTCGTGTTCGGGAACGCGAGCCACATCACCATCCTCGAGAAGGAGGCGGACCTGTACCTCGCCTGCATCCGCGACTTCCTCGGGCGCCGCGTGCCCGCCTAGCCGGGGTCTGACCCCGCCTCAGATGCGGTCGACGAGCTTCGCCGGCGTGATCGGGAGGTCGCGGACGCGCACGCCGGTCGCGTTGTGGACGGCGTTTGCGACGGCGGCGGCGGTGCCGACGATGCCGATCTCGCCGATGCCCTTCGCCCCCATCGGGTTGACGGTCATGTCCTCCTCGGGCACCCAGCCGACGGCGATCTCGCCGATGTCCGCGTTCGTCGCCACGTGGTACATCGCCAGGTCGCAGTTCACGTACGCGCCGGCGACCGGATCGAGGATCGTCTCCTCGAAGAGCGCCATCGAGATCCCCATCGTCATCCCGCCGAGGAACTGCGAGCGCGCCGTGAGCGGGTTCAGGATGCGACCGCAGGCGAACATGCCGAGGGCCCGGGGGATGCGCACCTCGCCGGTGTCGGCGTCCACGCGCACCTCGACGAACTGGGCGCCGAAGGCGTGCCGGGCGAACGGCACCGCCGCGCGCGCATCCTCGGCCGTGTCGACGTGCACCTCCGTCTCGCCCCGTCGCAGCCCCGCGCAGGCCTCGATGATCGCCGCACCCCACGACGACGTCCCCATCGAGCCGCCCGCCAGCATCGCCTGGCCCGATTCGCTGTCGCCGATGTCGACGCGCACGCGGTCGAGCGGCACCTCGAGCGCATCGGCCGCGATCTGGGTGAGCACGGTGCGCGCGCCGGTGCCGATGTCCGCCGCGGTGATGCGGAAGACGTACGTGCCGTCGCCGGCAGTGGTCGCGTGCGCCGTGGCCGCCGCGCGCCGGGCGGGGTAGGTCGACGAGGCGACGCCCATCCCGATCATCCAGCGGCCGTCGCGACGCGACCTGACGCCGGGGCGATCCTGCCAGCCGAACCGCGCGGCGCCCTCGCGCAGGCAGGCCACCAGGTTGCGGGTCGAGAAGGGGTTGCCGCTCTCCGGATCGATCTGCGGGTCGTTTTGGACGCGGAGCTCGACCGGGTCGATCCCGCACGCGATCGCGAGCTCGTCGAGCGCCGACTCGAGCGCGAACATGCCCGGGCACTCGCCGGGGGCGCGCATCCACGACGGCGTCGGCAGGTCGAGCGCGACGAGGCGGTGGGTCGTGCGCCGGCTGGGCGCCGCGTACATCATCCGCGTCGCGACGGCGGTCTGCTCGGCGAACTCCTGCACCGTCGACGTCTGCTCGATCACGTCGTGCGCGATCGCCTGCAGCCGGCCGCCGGCGTCGGCGCCCAGCCGGACGCGCTGGATGGTCGGCGTGCGGTAGCCGGTGAGGGTGAACATCTGCCGGCGGGTGACGGCCAGCTTGACCGGACGACCGACGTGCTGCGCGCACATCGCGGCCAGGACGGCGTGCGGCCGCGGCGTGCCCTTCGACCCGAATCCCCCGCCCACGTGCGGCGAGATCACCCGCACCCGGCCGGCGTCGAGACCGAAGACCTTCGCGATCGCCTGGGCGGCGTTCCACGCCCCCTGGGTGGAGTCGTACAGCCGCAGGCCGCCGCCCTCCCAGACGGCCACGGTCGCATGGGGCTCCATCGGGTTGTTGTGCTGCGCGGGCGTCGTGTAGGTCGCGTCCACGGTGACCTCGGCGCCGCCAAGCGCCGCGTCCACGTCGCCCTCCGCGGTATCCGTGGGGAAGTTGGGGTTGACCTTGTCGGGCTTGTAGAGCCGCGGATGGTCGGCGCGCAGCTCCACGTCGTGCGGGGCGGCCTCGTAGACGACGCGGATGAGCTGGGCGGCATGCCGGCCCGTCTCGAGCGTGTCGGCGATCACCGCAGCCACGATCTGGCCGCGATAGGCGACGCGGGGCGACTGCAGCACCGCCAGCTCGCCCTCGGCGCCGGGGAGCTCGGGCGCGTTCTCGGCGCAGAGCACGCCGAGGACGCCCGGCAGGCGCAGCGCCTCGCCCGCATCCACGGACGCGACCGCGCCCTTGGCAATCGCCGCCTGGACGATGACGGCGTGGACGACCCCCTCCGGATTGTGCTCGGCGGCGTAGAGCGCCTCGCCCGCGACCTTCTCGCGCCCCTCGATCCGCTCGACCGGGGAGCCGAGCGTGCGGGTCGCGGTGCTCACGCCGCCAGCTCCTCGAGCGTACGGACGAGCGTGTTCCGGGCCAGGTCAACCTTGTAGGCGTTGTCGCGCAGCGGCCGCGCAGCGGCGAGCTCGGCCTCGGCCGCCTCGGCGAACTTCGCGACGGTCGCCGAGGAGCCGCGCAGGACGGCCTCCGCGGCATGCGCCCGCCACGGCTTGTGCGCCAGGCCTCCGAAGGCGATGCGGACATCGCGCACCTCGCCGTCCACAACGTCGAGGGCGGCGGCGACCGAGACGAGTGCGAACGCGAACGAGGCCCGCTCGCGCACCTTGCGGTAGCGCGACCGCGCGGCCACCGGCAGGAGCGGAAGATCGACCGCCACGATCAGCTCGTCCGGCCCGAGCAGCGTGTCGCGCTCGGGCGCGTCCTGCGGCAGCCGATGGAAGTCGACGAGCGGGATCTCGCGCCCGCCCACCGGGCCGACGACCCGCACCACCGCGTCGAAGGCGGCCAGCGCGACCGCCATATCGGACGGGTGCGTGGCGACGCAGTGCTCGGAGTGCCCCAGAACGGCAAGGTTGCGGTGCTCGCCCTCGCGGGCCGGGCAGCCGCTTCGCGGCGTGCGCTTGTTGCAGGGCTGCGAGACGTCCTGGAAGTACGCGCAGCGGGTGCGCTGGAGCAGGTTCCCGGCGGTGGTGGCCTGGTTCCGCAGCTGTCCGGACGCTCCGGCGAGCAGCGCCTCGGCCAGGGCGCGGTAGTGCACGCGAATGCGAGGGTCCGCGGCGAGGTCGCTGTTCCGCACACCGGCGCCGATGCGCAGGCCGCCGTCGTCGAGCTCCTCGACCCGGTCGTGCGGCAGCCGGGTGACGTCGATCAGCACCGGCGGCGTCTCCACTCCGAGCCGCATGAGGTCGACCAGGTTCGTGCCGCCGCCGAGGAACCGCGCCCCCGGGGTGGCGGCGATCGCCTTCACCGCGCCGAGGTCGTCGCCGACGCGCTCGTACCGGAACGGCCTCATCCGGCCACGTCCTGGATGGCGCGGACGATGTTCGGGTAGGCGCCGCAGCGGCAGATGTTCCCGCTCATGCGCTCGCGGATCTCGTCGGCGTCGAGCTCCGGCACCGTCGCGACGTCCGCGGTGGCATGGCTCGGCCAACCGGCCTCGACCTCGGACAGCATCCCGACGGCCGAGCAGATCTGGCCCGGCGTGCAGTAGCCGCACTGGAACGCATCGGTGGCGACGAACGCCGTCTGGAGCGGATGCAGCCCGCCGGCCGCGAGTCCCTCGATCGTCGTGATGTCGGCCCCGTCCTGGGCGACCGCGAGCGCGAGGCAGGCGTTCGCACGCCGCCCGTCGATCAACACCGTGCACGCCCCGCACTGCCCGTGGTCGCAGCCCTTCTTCGCCCCCGTCAGGCCCAGCCGCTCGCGCAGGAGGTCGAGCAGCGACGTGCGTGTGTCGAGGTCGAGCCTGCGCTCCTCGCCGTTGATGCGCAGGGTGACGGTGGCGAGCTCGGCCATGCCGGACACGGTACCCGCTCGCGGGGTGCGCCTAACGCCGGATGTCGCCGCCGCGGGCGGGCTCCGACGGCCGCAGCCAGAGACTGACGTGCCGCGGCTGCACGGTCAGCCGCACGACGCCGATCACGTCGGCGGCGAGGGCGTCCAGCTCGATCTGATCGCGCAACCTGCCGGCGAACTCCTCGAGCGTGTGCGCGGCGTCGTACTTGGCCCGGTAGAAGCGGCGGTCGACGCCCCGCTGGATGCGCGTCCGCAGCGGCTGGAAGGCCGCGGCCACCGCCAGCGTCGACACGGTCACGGCCAGCGCCCCGGACTGGCCGGTGACGGCCTGCAGGGCGCGGTCGATCAGCGAGATCCCGCCCAGATAGACGACCGCCAGCGTGCCCGCAAGCGCGGCGTAGACCAGGGTCTTTCTGATGATCACGTCGATCTCGTAGAGGCGATACCGCAGGATCCCGACCGCGATCGAGACCGGGAGCGCGGCGAGACCGATCGGCAGGGCGATGTTGACGGCGAGTTGGACGTACGCGTTCGTGCTCGACCCGGAGGCGAAGAGCATGAAGCCGAGGCACACGAGCGCGGTGCCCGCGCCGCCGATCAGCCACTTCACCTGCTGGCGCTGCTCGCCGGTCGCCCGCCGCCAACGCAGCGCCTGGACGCCGATCCACGAAAGCGCGCACACGGCGACCACGCCGAGGATCACCGCCTGGACGACGCCGAACCACTGCGGCGGCGTGTTGATGACCGTCAGGTCGCCGTCGGGGACGAGGTGGATGTTCGAGTCGATCACCGCCCCGGCGACGATCTCCCACGCGCTCACCAGGTAGATCACGGTGGCGGCGAGGTAGACGGCGAGCATCCCCCGCAGGATCCGGCCCGTCACGCGCCCCTCCGGGAAGAGCAGGATCGCGATCGGTGGCAGGATGATCAGGGAGGGCACCCACAGCGGCTCCAGGAAGAGCGACACCGGGCCTCCCGGCCAGTGCCGGTGGTGCTGGTAGACGAGCTGGCCGTAGGTGCCTCCGTCGGTGCTCAGCAGGAAGAGGCCGATGATCGCCATCAGGATCCAGCCGAGCGGGTTCTCGGGCCGGCGCCACGCCACGAGCGCGCCCACGCCGACGAAGGGCAGCATGATCGCGATCAGCGGCACTGCGAACGTCCAGGAGGAGTGGGTGAGATCGTTCAGGACGATCTGCGCAAACGTCAGGGCGACGATCGCGGCGAGGCCGGCCGAAACGAGCGCGCGCGGCCTGCGCACGGCCGCAAGGGCGGTCACGTCGTCTCCGGGGTGGAGCCCACGCCCGAATTCTGCCAGGTGGCGCGTCCCGGGAACGTTACGGGCGGTGGCGTGCCGGCCAATTGGCATTCGCAGCGGATGCCAATTGGGGGACGGCCGCCTCCAGCTCGTAAGTCTCGGGGTGGCGGGAAACCGGGCTATCCTCGACCCTATCCCGGTCGAGTCGGTAAGCCGCGCGGGCATGGCGTGATCGCCGGACTCGAGCTGCAGTTCCCTGCGGGCCTCATCGGAGACCTGGCGAGAAGATATCCGTAGTGGGCTGTCCCTTTGGCTCCACTGATTTCGAAAGGCCCTTATATTTCGAAAGGCCCTTAAGACAGTGGGTTCGTGGGTTGAGGGTTTGGGCGCCCGGCTAGCGCTGACAGAGGACGCTTTCGATCGCCGCCCGGGCCGATATCGCCGTCGGCTCTCGTCAAACTCCTGTACACAACGAGCATGACCGAAGAGATCCTGCCGGGCGGTTTCAGCACGGGGGCCGTGTTGATCGGTGACGTCATCCACAAGCCAGCCGCGCCCTGGACATCCACGGTGCACGCCCTGTTGCGACACCTGGAGGATGTCGGCTTCGACGATGCTCCGCGCGCGCTGGGCTTTGACGATCACGGCCGCGAGATGCTCACCTACCTGCCCGGCGAAACGATCGGCGACCGGGAACCTTGGCCAGCCTGGGTGTGGAGCGACGCGACCCTGATCCAGGTCGGCCGATGGCTGCGTCGCCTCCATGACGCGACCGTGAGCTTCGTGCCGCCGGCGGACGAAAGGTGGTTCATCGGCGGCACGGTGCAACCGGGCCTGATCGTGGGCCATCAGGATGCGGCGCCGTACAACGCCGTGATGGACGGCGACCAGTTGGTCGGTTTCTGCGACTGGGACATAGCGGCGCCGTCGTCACGAGAGTTCGATCTGGCGCTCTCGGCCCTCTGGTGGGTGCCGCTCTGCCCGCCGAGCGCGGTCGAGCCGCTGGGCTTCCACGACTTCGACGGCAGATCCCGCCGCCTGCATCTTCTGCTTGACGCCTACGGGTACGACGCAGACCGGCAAGGATTCCGTGCCGTCGTCGTAGAACGCGCCCGGCGGCAGGCCGCCGCGATTCGTCAGATGGCCGATAGCGGCGACCCGGCCGCGACCCGCGTGTTGTTCGTCGCGGAGTACTTCGAGTCAGCCGCGTCGGACACCGAGGCGTTCCCGAACGAGTTCTGGGCACACTGACTCAGCACATGTTGGAGCCGCGAATCCCGGCGGGCCATGCCCGACGAAGTGCGCCGCGAACTCACCCTCAACCTGCTGGGGCCAAGGGGTAGCCCAGTATTCCGTACGCGGACGACGAGCCTGTCCTCCGTATCATCGCCGCCGCCACGGCTCGCGGGCACTTCACGAAGCCTCGGCGTGAACCGCGTTCCCACCTACACGGTTCAGTCGCTCCACCAGTCCTGCGCCATCTCCACCTCGCGCGCGTCCTCGCCGGCGCCGAAGGCGACGTATTCGATCCCGTCCGGCCCGGCCTCGACGTTTCGCATCGTGTCCTTGTCGAAGCGGATCGCGTCCCACTGGCCGACATCGACGATCTCGTCGCCGACCTTGACCCGGCCCGAGCCGCGGACGATGACGTACACCTCCTCTTGCGAGGCGTGCTTGTGCCCGAACGGGATGCGGAAGTTCGGCTCGAGCCGGAAGAGGCTCAGGCCGAGCGTCTCGCCGCCGATCGGCGTGCGGGCGAAGCGGGCGCTCATCTCGGACGGCATCTTGAACTTCGGGGCCGAGTCCTCGACCTCGCGCAGGTTGGTCTTCGTGTAGCCGCTCATCGGCTGAGCCCTCCTTCGGATCGGGGCCGCGGCGCGCGGCCATCGCCCTCTACCCCGTTTCCGGATCTCTGCAAACCGGCCTATGGGCAGATCAGTACGAACCGGCATAGACCAATTCTCGAATCCGGAAGGACGGCCATGAGCACGGGCTACACGCGCGGGAAGTTGCTGGGACTGACGACGGTCGGGCTGGGAGCGGGGATCGGCGGGGTGATCGCGGCGCCCGCCGCAGCGTATCTGCTGGCGCCGGCGACGAAGGAGGCGACGTTCAGACCGGTGCTGCTCGGCACCGTCGCCGACTTCCCCCACGAGGCCGGGGGGTTCAAACCGACGCCCAAGCCGTTCGTGGCCAATCCCGCCGAGCCGGCGACGAGCGTCGAGCTCGCCTACGTCCACAACACCGGCGGCGCGAGCCCGGACTGGCTCGACCCCAAAGCGATGTTCGTGATCTGGTCGAACCACTGCACCCACGTCGGCTGCCCCGTCCAGACGAGCAGCGCCGGCTTCGGCTGCCCCTGCCACGGCAGCCAGTTCGATCGCCGCGGGCAGCGCACGGCCGGCCCTGCGGTGCGCGCGCTCGACCGCTTCCAGTGGCAGATCCGAAACGGCGGCGAGGTGCGGCTGACGCACCGCTGGAGCGTTGCGATCGACGGCGACCACGTCTCGTACTTCCCGGTCAAGCAGCCCGGCCAGCCGCTTGCGATCAATGGCTCCCGGGCCGTGGCCGACGCGCTCTACCCGGCCGTCACCTACACGACGTAGGGGCGGCCGGGCGGCGCTGTGGTATACCGGCGCGATGAGCGAGGACGCCCTGCGCGTGGTCACGCCCGAGCTGCGGGCGCTGCGCGACCGCTACGCGGCGTTCATGGACGAGCACGTGTATCCGAACGAGACGGCGTTTGCGGCCGACGACGCGGCCGCCGAAGCGCTGATCGCCGAGCTGCGCGACCGGGCGCGCGCCGCCGGCCTCTGGGCGCCGCACATCGGCCCCGAGGCCGGCGGCACCGGCCGCGGCTTCCTCGCCTACGCCTACCTGAACGAGCAGATCGGCCGCAGCTACTGGGGCCAGCTCGTGTTCGGCTGCCAGGCGCCCGACGCGGGCAACGGCGAGATCCTGGCGCTGTTCGGCACCCGGGCGCAGCGACGCGCGTGGCTGGAGCCGCTCGTCGCGGGTGACGTGCGCTCGTTCTTCGGGATGACCGAGCCGGGCGTCTCGGGCGCCGACCCGACGACGCTCGAGAGCCGGGCGCGCAGCGACGGCAACGCGTGGGTGATGGACGGCCACAAGTGGTTCTCGACCGGCGCCGACGGATCGGCGTTCGGGATCGTCATGGCCGTCACCGACGCGGATGCCGCACCGCACCGGCGGGCGTCGCTCTTCATCGTGCCGACCGACGCCGAGGGCGTCGAGGTCGTCCGCCGGATCCCGGTGTTCGGACACGAGGGCCGCGGCTGGAACACGCACTGCGAGGTGCGCTTCGCCGCGTGCGCGTGCCCGCCGCGAACATGCTCGGCGAGCGCGGCGACGGCTTCCTGATCGCGCAGAAGCGGCTCACCCCCGGGCGCATCCACCACGCCATGCGCTGGCTCGGCCAGATGCAGCGCGCGTTCGATCTCATGTGCTCCTACAGCCTGTCCCGCTCCGCCTTCGGCGAGCCGCTGGCCGAGAAGCAGACGATCCAGACCTGGATCGCCGACTCGGCCGCCGAGATCAGCGCCTGCCGGCTGATGACGCTCGCCGCCGCCGGCAAGGTCGACCGGGGCGAGCCCGCCCGCGTCGAGGTCTCTGCGCTCAAGGTGTTCGCCGCGCGGGTGCTGCACGACGTGATCGACCGGGCGGTGCAGACCCACGGCGCATTGGGGGTGTCCGGCGACTCCCCGCTCGCGGCGATGTACCTGGGCGCCCGCTTCGCGCGCATCTACGACGGCCCCGACGAGGTGCACCGCATGGTGGTCGCGCGCCGGATCCTGGATCGCTACCGGACGGGCGATGCCTGGAGCTTCGAGTAGCGGCGGGGTGCTCGACCTCGCGGCGGTCGCGGCGTTCTGCGACGCCCACGGGATCGGCTCGGGGCCGCTTCGGGCCGAGCGGCTCGGCGACGGGCATTCGAACCTGACGTTCCTGGTCGAGCGCGGCGGCGAGCGGTTCGTGCTGCGGCGGCCGCCGCCCCCGCCGCTGCCGCCTTCGGCCCACGACATGGTGCGCGAGAGCACCGTCGTCGCCGGCCTGCACCGGGCCGGCGCGCGGGTGCCGCGCGTGCTCGCGGTGTGCGCCGACGAGCGCGTCCTCGGTGTGCCGTTCTACCTGATGACCCTCGCCGCCGGCGAGGTCATTGACGCCGCGCTTCCGCCGGCGGTCGACGTGCCCGCCGAGCGCGCGCGCCTGGGCCGCGACATCATCTCGGCCCTCGCCGAGGTGCACGCGATCGACCCGGGCGCGGCCGGCCTCGCGGCCATCGGCCGGCCCGAGGGCTACCTGCGCCGCCAGGTGCGCCGCTTCACCGGCCTGTGGGAGGTCAACCGCACCCGCGACCTGCCGCTCGTCGCCGAGGTTGGGCGCTTCCTGGCGGAGACCGTCCCCGAGTCCGGCCCCGCGACGGTCGTGCACGGCGATTACCGCGTCGGCAACCTGCTCGTCGCGGCCGAGCCGCCCGCGCGCGTGTCGGCCATCCTCGACTGGGAGCTCGCCACCCTCGGCGACCCGCTGGCCGACCTCGGCTACCTGGTGTCGACCTACGTCGACCGGGACTCCGCCCCGGGCGAGGGGATCGCGACGCTCTCGCCCGTCACCCGCGCCGAGGGGTTCCCGACCCGGGCCGAGCTCGCGGCGCTCTACGCGCAGCGCACCGGCCGGTCGGTCGAGCGGCTGGCCTGGTACGAGGCCCTCGCCCACTGGAAGGCGGCGATCTTCTGCGAGAACATGTACAAGCGGTTCCTGGCCGGGGAGCGCAGCGACGACTTCGCCCGCGCGATGGAGGCGGGCGTCCCGGCCAAGCTGGAAGCGGCGGCCGCAGCCGCTGCGCGGTACGATCGATCGGCCGGTTCATGCCGCCCTCCGCATCCCACTCGCCCCTGAGCCCGCTGAGCGCGCTGCTGCACGCCGGCGCCGTCTGGGGAGAGCGCCCCGCGGTGCGGTGGGACGCCTGGGCGGTGACGTATCGCGAGCTCCTCGAACGCTGCGAGCGCGTGGCCGGCGGCCTCTGTGCATGCGGCGTGCAGCCGGGAGACCGAGTGGCGGCGATCCTCCCGAACGTCCCCGAGCTGCTCGAGCTGCACTTCGCCGTGCCGGCGGCTGGGGCGGTGCTCGTGCCCGTGAACGTGCGCATGACCGGCGCCGATCTGGCCTACATCCTGGAGCACTCCGGAGCGCGCGTCCTGGTGGCGCACCCGAGCCTCGCCGACGTCGTCGCCGACGCGATCGCCCTGCTCGCGGAGCCGCCCCGGGTGATCATGACCAGGGCGCAGGCCACAGACGACTCGGAGTACGAGCAGCGCCTCGCGGCGGCCGCCCCGCGCGCGGTCGCGCCGCCGGACGACGAGAACGCGCTGCTCTCGATCAACTACACGAGCGGCACCACCGGGCGGCCGAAGGGCGTGATGTACACCCACCGCGGCGCCTACCTGCATACGCTCGGCGTCATCGCCGAGGCCCGCCTCGACATGCGCACCGCCTACCTGTGGACGCTGCCGATGTTCCACTGCAACGGCTGGGCGTTCACGTGGGCCGTCACGGCGATGGGCGGCGAGCATCGCTGTCTGGCGAAGTTCGATGCCGGCAGGGTGTGGGAGATGCTCGCGGCGGGCGAGGTCAGCCACCTGTGCGGGGCGCCGACCGTGCTCACCATGCTGGCGGCCGATCCCGGCGCGGCCCGGCTCCCGCGCGAGGTCAGCGTCTTCGTCGGCGGCGCGCCGCCGTCGCCGGCGCTGCTGCGCGTCGTCGAGGATCTGGGCATGCGGGTCACGCACCTCTACGGGCTCACCGAGACCTACGGGCCGATCGCCGTGTGCGCCTGGCAGCCGGCCTGGGACGCGCTCCCCGCCTCCGAGCGGATGGTGATGCGATCGCGGCAGGGGGTGGGCACGGTGGTGAGCGAGGCGCTTCGGATCGTCGATCCCGAGGGGCGGGACGTCCCCGCCGACGGCGCCACGATGGGCGAGATCGTGATGCGCGGCAACAACGTCGCCGTCGGCTACTACCGCGACGAGCGCGCGACCGCGGCGGCCTTCCGGGACGGGTGGTTCCACTCCGGCGATCTCGGGGTCATGCACCCCGACGGCTACGTCGAGATCCGCGACCGGCTGAAGGACATGATCATCTCCGGCGGCGAGAACATCTCGAGCATCGAGGTCGAGCACGCCCTGGCCGCGCACCCGGAGGTCGTCGAGGTGGCGGTGGTGGGCGTCGCCGACGACGTGTGGGGCGAGGTGCCGAAGGCCTACGTGGTGCTGCGCGACGGCGCCGGCGCGGACCCGGACGACCTGCGCGAGTTCGCCCGCACGCACCTGGCCCGGCACAAGGTGCCGAAGACGATCGAGGTCACGGGCGCGCTCCCGAAGACCGCCACGGGCAAGGTGCAGAAGCACGTCCTGCGCGAGCGGGCGCGCACGGAGGCCGGAAGCGAGGCGCTGGGTGAGCGTTCGGGATCTGTTTGACCTCTCCGGCCAGTCCGCGATCGTGACGGGCGGCGCGACCGGGCTCGGGCGGCAGATGTCGGAAGCCCTGGCCGAGCTGGGCGCGAGCGTCACGATCTGCGGGCGAAACGGCGGGCGCTGCGCCGAGGTCGCGCAGGCGCTCGAGCAGGCCCACGGCGTACCCTGCCTGGGCGTGGCCTGCAACGTCGCCGACGCAGACGACGTCGCCCGGCTCGTGACCGGGACGCACGCGGCCCGCGGGCGCATCGACATCCTGGTGAACAACGCCGGGACGGCCTGGGGCGCGCCCGCCGTGGACACGCCGCTGCACGGCTGGCAGAAGGTGATCGACGTGAACCTGACCGGCGTCTTTCTGTGCACGCAGGCGGCGGGCCGGGTGATGATCGACCAGGGCCGGGGCAAGATCGTGAACATCGCGTCCATCACGGGCCTGCGCGGATCGCGGCCCGAGGTGCTCGACGCCATCGCCTACAGCTCGGCCAAGGGGGCGGTGATCGCCTTCACGCGCGATCTGGCCTGGAAGTGGGCCCGGCACGGCATCGGCGTGAACGCGATCGCACCGGGCTGGTTCGACACCGGACTCTCGCGGCCGGTGCTCGAGCGGGCCGGCGACGACCTGCTCGACGCGATCCCGATGCGGCGTCTGGGCGGCGAGAACGACCTCAAGGGCGCGATCGGGTATCTGGCCTCGGCGGCCTCCGACTACGTCACCGGCCACACGCTGGTCGTGGACGGCGGCGCGTCGGCCTGAGCCTGCGCTCACCGGTGGGGCGGGACCCACCCTCTCTCCGTGATGGGCCCCGCCCTTGCCGGCTTCTTCGTGAGCCTATGCGGCCGCCTCCAGGGCGAGCTCCTCGCCCAGGTCGGCCTCGGCCGCCGCGACCGGCGGCTCCGACTCGATGACGACGGCCGCAAGCACCGCGCCCAGGGCCGCGACTCCCGCGAGTGCGTAGAACGCCATCGCGAAGCCGTGGGTGAGCGCCGCACCGCTGGTCGGCAGCACCCCGGGGTGCACGCCGAGGTAGTTGCTCGTGGCGGTCGCGGCGATCGTCGTCGCGGCGGCGACGCCGATCGCTCCACCGATCTGCTGGCTGGTGTTGACCAGGCCCGAGGCCACGCCGGCGTCGTCGTGGCGCACGCCGGCGAGCGCGCCGATCGTGAGCGGGATGAAGCCCAGCGCCAGACCGATGCCACCGAGCAGGAAGCCCGGGAACAGATCCCAGAAGTAGTGGCCGTCCACGGGCACGCGCGCGTAGAGCACGAGCGCGACCGCCGAGAGCAGGAGGCCGACGGGCAGCACCCGCCGGATCCCCACCCGCAGCGACAGCGCCTGGGCGACGTTCGCGAACACGATGACCGCGAACGTCAGGGTGATGTAGGCGACGCCGGTCTGCATCGCCGTGTAGTGCAGCACCTGCTGCATGTAGAGGGTGAGCAGGAAGAACTGCGAGAACACCGCGCCACCGAGCAGGAACCCGGCCACGTTCGACCCGGCGAGCGTGCGCAGGCGGAACATCCGCATCGGCAGAAGCGGCGCCGCCGACCGCAGCTCGATGGCCACGAATGCGGCGATCAGGGCGACCGACGCGGTGATCAGCGCAGACGTCTCGACGTTGCCCCAGCCGTGCTGGACGGCCCGGGTCATCGTGTAGACGAGCAGCATCAGCCCGCCCGTGATCGACGCGGCGCCCGGCAGGTCGTAGTGGCGATGGGCGAGGCCGGCGCGGCTCTCCTTCAGGAGCCTCGGGCTGACGAGCAGCACGAGCACCCCGACGGGGACGTTGATGAAGAAGATCCACGACCAGCTGAACGAGCTCGTGAGCGCGCCGCCGAGCAGAACGCCGGCAGCGCCGCCGCTGCCGGAGACCGCGCCCCAGACCCCGAGCGCCAGGTTGCGCTCGCGGCCTTCCTCGAAGGTGGTCATCAGGATCGAGAGCGCGGCGGGCGCAAGCAGCGCGGCGCCGAGCCCCTGCAGCGCCCGGAAGGCGATCAGCGAGCCCTCCGACCAGGCCAGCCCGTCCAGCAGCGACATCACGGTGAACAGCCCGAGGCCCGTCATGAACAGGCGCCGGCGCCCGAGCAGGTCGGCCATCCGGCCGCCCAGCAGGAGCACGCCGCCGAAGAGGATCGAGTAGGCGGTCACCACCCACTGCAGGCTCTCCTCGCTGAAGTGCAGGTCGGTCTTGATCGTCGGCAGAGCGACGTTCACGATCGCCACGTCGAGCACGACCATGAACTGGGCCGTCACGATCACCGCAAGGGCGATCCACCGCCGATCGGTTGGTAAGAAGCGGATGAGCTTCGCAGGCATGTGAACTCCTCAGGTGTGAAGGCCGCCGGCCGTGCAGTCACGCTGCGGTCGGCGCCTGTGAGTCGTCAGGGGACACGGCGTAGGCGAACGGGTGCTGGTACACCGCAAGCGCGGGCCGATCGCCCACGTCGAGGGCGACCTGCGTGCCGTCGGCCCGGCTCTCGACGACGACCGTGAGCCGGTCGTCCGCCGGGTGCCACATCAGGCGCACGTCGATGTCCTGGGTCTGGCGGTGGGCCAGCTCGCGGCCACCGCCGGTATCGGATGAGGTGGGGATGCTGAACATGGGGATGCCTCGCTTTGTCATGAGGTCACGGAACTCCCCCGCAGCTTCGCCCGCGCGCACCCGCGGCGCAGTGGGGGAGCCCGGCATCCGGGTGGGCGCCACCCCCCGGCCGGCGGTGCGGCAAACCGCACCCCGAGGCGAGCGGCTAGGAGCCGAGGAAGCGCAGGACGGCGAGCACGCGGCGGTGGTCGTCGGGGGCCGCGGGCAGGCCGAGCTTCCCGAAGATGCTCGTGACGTGCTTCTCGACGGCGCGGGGCGAGATGAAGAGCCGCTGCCCGATCGCGTGGTTCGTGCGGCCCTCGGCCATCAGCTCGAGCACCTCCCGCTCGCGCGGGGAGAGCTGCTCCACCGGGTCGTCGTGCGCGGCTGCGCCCGACGAGCTCGGAGACGACGAGCGGGTCGAGCGCGGAGCCGCCCTCGCCGACGCGGCGCACCGCCCCGGTGAACTCGTCGAGGTCGGAGACGCGGTCCTTGAGCAGGTAGCCGAGGCCCTCGGCGCTGGAGTCCAGGAGCTCGACCGCGTAGGTGTGGGCGACGTGCTGGGAGAGCACGAGCACGCCGGTGCCGGGGTGCTTGGCCCGGATCTCGCGGGCGGCCCGGATGCCCTCGTCGGTCTGGGTCGGCGGCATGCGGATGTCGACGATCGCGACGTCGGGGTTGTAGCTGCGCACCTTCAGCATCAGCTCGTCGGCGGTCGCGGGCCTGGCCGACCACGTCGATGCCCGCCTCCTCGAGCAGGCGCGCGAGCCCCTCGCGAAGCAGGGTCGAGTCGTCGGCGATCACGGCCCGCAGGGCGTCGGTGTGCTCGCGCGCGTTGCGCAGGGGCGGGAAGTCGGCCGGGAGGTCGTCGGCGACGAGCTGGTGGATCCGCTCGGGATCGCGCAGGCCGCTGAAGTCGTACTCGCCCAGGTCACGCGTCGGCGAGCGCAGCAGCCGGGCGGCGTCCTGCGAGGCGAGCACCTGGCCGCCGTGGGCCGCCTGGCAGATGCGCGCGGCGCGGTGGACGTCGATCCCGACGTAGCCGCCGCCGGGGGCGCTGTCGGCGTCGCCGGTGTGCAGGCCGAAGCGCACGCGCACGCTCTCACCCGCAGGCCACGGATGCGCCCTGAACGCCCGCAGCGCCGCCCGGGCCGCGGCGGCGGCCGGCTCGGGGTGGTCGAACACGCAGAAGAGCTCGTCGCCGCGACACTCGATCTCGCGCCCGGCGGCGGCGGCGACCGCCGTGCGGACGAGGCCGTGGGCATCGGCGAGCACGGGCGCGTACCCGTCGCGGAGCCGGGTCAAGAGGCCGGTCGAGTCCTCGATGTCGCTGAAGAAGAAGGTGATGGTCATGCGACGGGCAGCTCGGCGCGGACGCGCGTGCCCCGGTCGGCCGCGCTCTCGATGTCGAGGCGGCCGTCGAGCGTCTCGACGCGGTCGCGGAGGCCGCAGAGGCCGGAGCCGCCGTCCAGGTCGGCGCCGCCGGCGCCGTCGTCTGCGACCTCGACGAGCGGCGTGGCCGTCCACGCGCTGCGACGCGCACGCGCGCGGTGCGGGCGCCGGCGTGCTTGACGACGTTCGCGAGCGACTCCGAGACGACGTAGTACGCGGCCGCCTCGACGGCGGTCGGCAGCCGATCCGGCAGATCGACGTCGAGCGCGACCGGCAGCGGCGTGCGCGCTGCCAGCACCTCGAGCGCCGCCTCGAGGCCGCGCTCGGTGAGCACGGCGGGGTGGATCCCCTGCGCCAGCTCGCGCAGCTCCGTGAGCGCCTCGGCCAGGTCCTCGGCGGCGAACGCGAGCAGCTCCTCGGCCTCTCCCGGTGCGCGTGGCGATCTTCGCCTGGACGAGCCGCAGCCCGACCGAGAGCGCCACGAGCCGCTGCTGGGCGCCGTCGTGCAGGTTGCGCTCGATGCGGCGGCGCTCGGCGTCGCCCGCCTCGACGATGCGCAGCCGCGAGGCGGCGAGCTCGTCGCGCGCCTGCGCGCTCGCGACGGCCAGCGCGACCAGCTCGGCGAACGCCTCCAGCCGGTGCTCCGTCCCCGCCGTGCAGCGTCTCGGTCTCCCGCAGGCCGCGATCAGCGCCCCCCACGTGGATCCGGCGACGCTGATCGGCACGGCGACGCTCGAGCGGAACCCGTGCGTGCGCATCCGGGCCGCGAGCGCGCCGTCGAGCGCGCTCGTAGTCGACCCGGGCCGGCGCTCCGGTGCGCCAGCACGGCTGCGCGGCCGCCCCCTCGGTCGAGCTTGAGCGTGTTGCCGAGGACGAAGTCGTCGTGCGGCGTCGCCGAACCTGCCGACGATCGTGCGCGGTGGTCGCATCCTCGTAGCGCAGGAGCAGCGCCGAGCGGAGGCCGAGCAGGCCGCACACCTCCTCGGTCACCGCCTGGAACACGTCGCTCCGGGGCGGCGTCGCCGGCGACGAGCGTCGCCACCCGCCGCAGCGCCGCCTGCTCGTCGGCGAGCCGGCCGCAGCTCCGCCTCGGCCTCGCGCCGCTGCTCGGTGAAGTCGCGCACGATCGTCACCACCTCGCCGTCGGCCGCTCGGCACCATCCGCGACTCGCTGCCAGTGGCGCACGCCGTCGATCTCGAACTCGTACTCGAACGAGCTCATCGTCCCGGTCGCAAGCGCGCGCTCGATGCACGCGAAGGCCGCGTCGGCGACATGCGCCGGCAGGAACGTCGCGGACGTTGCGGCCGACGAGCTCGCGCGGCGGGCAGGAAGAGCCGCGAGTCGTCGTCGGCGCGGACGTCGAGGTAGGTGCCGTCGCGCGCGACGCCGCAGCATCGGGTCGGGGATCGCGTCGATCAGGGCGCGGTTTCGGTGCTCGACCTGCCGCACCGTCGCGAGCGCGCGCTCGTTCGCGAGCGCGAACCCGGCCGCGGCGCTGACCGCGTCGAGGAGCTCGGGGCGCATGCGCAGCGAGCGGTCGTGGACGAGGACGCCGACCGGCTCGCCCTGGTGGAGGATCGGCGTCGCGACGCGCGCCGTCGCTCGGGTCGGGCAGGGCGAGCTCGCGTCCGGCCGCGTCGACGTAGCGGCCGTCGGCGCGCAGGCGCGCCAGCTCGAGCGCCGGGTCGCCGAGCGCGCGCCGCAGCGCGTCCTCGAGGTCGGGCGGCCCGCGCCCTCGCGCAGCTCGACAGCAGCTCGCCGACGGCGACCCGCGACAGCCGGCCCTGGAGATCAGGATGCGACGAACGCGACCGGCAGCGCGAGCGAGGCGAGCAGGCCGAGGCCGATCCCGACCACCGCGGCCCCCGAGGAGAGCGGCGCGAGCGCGAGCCCGACCGCGAAGATCAGCAGGCCGCACGACTTGCCGCCGTAGAGCACCGGCACGAGCTGCCGCGCGCGGGCCGGGCGTCGCCGCGCGCGCCCGGCGGACGAGGATCGCGGCCACGGCGAGCGCGATGCCGACCGCGATCGCCGCCTCGAGCTCCTCGAGCACGGTCGCGAGCGTCTGCGTGCGAGTCGACGAGCGCGACGTTGCGCGGGTGGTCGCTGTGCCAGCGCGTCAGCGGGTCGAACAGCGACCGCGACCGCCTGGAGCACGAGCACGTCCGCGTACGCCGCGACGACGAGCACGCGGCTCGGCGCGCGAGCAGAGCCGGCCCTTCGGGAACGCGAGCAGCGCGTGCACGAGCACGCGCGAAGACGAGGTTCGCCGTGAGCACGCCGATCGTGTACGGCAGCGCCGCCGTTCGCGTCGTGCAGCGCGCCGAGCAGCGACGCGAAGCCCGACCGCCGCGAGCAGCAGGCCGAAGCGCGCCGTACGGCCGCCGCCGCAGCGCGACGAGGCCGGCGCCGACGAACGACAGGCAGACGACGACCGTCAGCGCGGCGTGGCCGGCCGGATTCGGCGCGTGCCGGCTCGTCGCGGTCATGTAGACGGCGGCGCGCGGTCGCGGCGAGCGCCGCGCGGCGAGCGCGAGCGGCAGCACGGCCTCGCCGCCGGCCCGCGGGCCGTCCCGCGCGCCGCGCCGGCGCCGTCGCCGGCGCGACGGCGCAGCCGCTCGCTCACCCGAGCAGCCTCTCGAGCGCCGCCGCCGGAGAGCTCGCCCTTCGTGACGAACCCGCGCGCGCCGCTCGCTCGATCAGCGGCCCGTACTCGCGAGCGGTCGCGGCTCGACACGAGCACGATCGCGCAGCGCCGGGTCGCGCGCGAGCAGCCGCGCGGCGACCTCGAAGCCGTCGATGTCCGGGAGCTGGATGTCGAGCAGGACGAGCTCGGGCTCGAGCTCGGCGGCCAGGGCGACGCGCCGTGGCGCCGTCCGCCGCCTCGCCGACGACGTCGAAGCCCTCGGCCGTGAGCAGCGTCCGGGCGCAGCGGCGGAAGCTCGGGTGGTCGTCGACGACGAAGCACGCGACGCGCGCTCCGGAGCTCCTCGAGCAGCTCGCGTTGCCGTGTGACCATCCTCCGCCGCTTCCCCGCCGGCGGCGACGGCAAACATGCGTTCAGATAGGAAGCTGCTCTCACCTGCCACCCAGATTGCCACTTGCGCCGCGCCCTGCACAGGTGGCCAGCCGACGTCCGGGGGTACGGAAATCCGTACTTCTAAAGCGCGGGGAGGAGCTGCCGCAGCCGGCGGCTCTCGGCCCGCTCGCGCAGCTCGCCGGGGGGCCGCAGGCGGCCGCCGGCGGCGAACCGGCCGACCGCGAGGGCGGCGTGGAGTGGATGCGGCCGGCCGAGCAGAGCGTCGGCGAGCATGCGCCCGCACACGAAGCCCTGCACGTTTCCAACCCCGCTGTAGCCGCCGGCCACGTGCAGCCCCGGGCGTCCCGGCACCTCGCCGACGACCGGCAGGAGGTCGGCCGAGAACCCCATCACGCCGGCCCAGCGGTGGCTGACGGAAACGCCGGCGAGGCCCATGCGCTCGGCCATGAAGCGCTCGATCGCCCGCTGCACGGTGCGAGTCGGCCGATCGGCGTCGGTGTACTCGGCCTCGAGGTCGACCCACCGGCAACCGCCGATCGCGAGCCGCCCATCGAGGGTGGGGCGGGCGTAGACGAACCCGTGGTCGGAGTGGGTCGGCAGCGTGGTCACCGTGGCGGGGAGCGGCTCGGTGGCGAGCATCTGCCCCCGCACCGGGTAGACGATGCCCGCGAGCTCGGGCACGAGCCGGGGCAGAAGGCCGTCGCAGGCGACGACGACGGCCGGCGCGGTGGCGGCGCCCGCCGTGCTGCGCACGCGCCAACCGCGCGCCCGGCGGTCGATGGCCTGCGCCGGCGAGCGCTCGTGCAGCGCGGCGCCGGCGGCGGCGGCGGCCCCGGCGAGCGCTCCCACCCACCGGGCGGGCTGCAGCTCGCAGTCGCGCAGGAACACGGCGGCCCGCGGGTAGTGCGGGCGCATCGGCGCGGGGATCAGCTCCGGCGCGTCGCGGCAGTCGACCCCGGCGGCCGCGAGCTCGGCCAGCGCCGCCGTCATCGCGTCGGCCTCGGCGGCGGACGCGAGCCACAGGCTGCCGGTGCGGCGCACCGCGCCGACGTCGCCCCGCTCCGCCGCGAGTGTGAGCATCTCGTCGAGCGCCGTCTCGGTCGCCCGCCGCAGCGCGACCGCCGCCGGCAGGCCGATCAGCGCCGCCGCTTCGCCGAGACCGAGGCCGGTCCCGGCCGACGCGAAGCCGCCGTTTCGGCCGCTCGCCCCGGCGGCCGCCCGCCCCGCCTCGAGCACCGTGACCGTCGCGCCGGCCTCTGCGAGCGCGAGCGCGCAGGCGCAGCCGGTTACGCCTGCGCCGATCACCACGACATCGGCGTTGACCTCCCCCGAGAGCCGCGGGAACCGCGGCCCCCGGTGCTGCACCTGCCAGAACGAGCGCGGAGCCGGCACGGCCGTCAGAGATCGAGCAGCTTGCGCTTGGCGGCGGTGAACTCCTCGTCGGTGAGGACGCCGCTTCGGTGCAGCTCGCCCAGACGGGCCACCTGACCGGCCAGGTCGATGCCGCCGCCGGAGCCGGGCTGCCCACCCTCCGGTTCCACGGCCGGGCGCCGCAGCACGTCGCCGAGCGCAACCTTGAGCTCGCGCGGACGAGCGCCGTCGATGCGGACGACGATGTCGCCGTCCCTGGCGGCGACCGTCACGTACGCGTGGCTGAACTCCTCGTCCTTGGGGATCGCGAGCGCCAGCGGGCCGGCGATCAGGATGCGGGCCGCGGTGACACGCTGGCGCGTCTCCTCCTGGCCCTCGACCCGGATCTCGTGCACGTCCGCCCAATCGAGCGCGCACGCCTGCCACCACGGCGTCGCGGCACGGACGAGGTGCACGCCCCGGTCGTCGAACAGGACGACAAGCGGCCCGGCGGCGAGGTCGCGGAACCCGCCCAGATACTGCCCGGTGACGCGGGCCGGCGTGCCTGCAAGGGCCACGAGTCCATCCGCGGAGAACAGCGCGTCGACGCCCCCGAGCGGCGCGTGGGCGCGGTCGGCAACCGCGCGGGCGAAGGCGTCGGTGCCGGCGTCCGGCGAGCGGAATGCCACGAACCGCGCCCCGTCGATCAGCACGCGGATCGTGCCGTCGGCCGGACGGACGACGCCCTCGATCTCTCCCAGCGGGATGACGCGGCTCGCCCCGCTCTGCTCGGTCAGCGTCAGGAGCTCCGAGATCGTGAGCGCCCAGACGGCGGTGTAGCCGTCGCCCGACCAGCCTGCGAGCACCTGCTGGGCGCGGCTGTTGACCGTCGCGGTCGAGGCGAGCCGCTCGAGCTCCTTCCACAGAACCCGGGTCACCCGCCGGCCGCCCAACTCGGCGAGGCTCTGTCCGAGCGGCGTCCTGCGGACATCGGCGGATCGGCCGGGCACGCGCCCATCATACGAGCGCCTGCACGCGCCTGGCCGGTACGCTGGGCCGATGGACGGGCCAGGCGATGGTGACAGCCGCCGGCGCACGCGCGCCGAGGTGATCGCGTGCTGCCGCCGCCTGCAGGCGGAGCACCTCGTGCACGCGACGGCGGGCAACGTGAGCGCCCGCGTCCCGGACGAGCCGGGCGTGATCGCCATGACCCCCACGGAGTATCCGTACGACGCCCTCGAGCTCGACGACATCCCGCTCGTCACCACCGCGGGGCGACTGATCGCAGGCCGGCGCGAGCCCACGAGCGAGCTGCCGCTGCACACGTTGGTCTACGCGCGCCGGCCGGAGGTCGGCGCCATCGTCCACACCCACTCGCCCGCGGCGACGACGATGGCGGTGTTCGGGTGGACGCTGCCGCCGATCCTGACCGGCCTCGTGGACGCCGTCGGCGGCGGCGTGCGCACGGCGCCCTACTCGCGGCCGGGCACCGCCGAGATGGCCGACCTCACCGCCGACGCGCTGGAGGACCGGGGCGCCTGCTTCCTGCGCCACCACGGGCTGCTCGCGATCGGCGCCGATCTCGCCCACGCCTTCCTTGCCGCCAGCATCACCGAGGGCGCCGCCCGCGTCTACCTGGACGCCCGCGCGATCGACGGCGACGTGCCCGAGTTGGGGCGAGCCGAGGTCGAATGGATCGCACGCGGCTGGCGTGCGCAGTGGCCGGGCGAGGGCGGGCCACGCTTCTGACCCGCCGACGATGTGCCGGACGATCGGGATCGTCACGGGTGCGGCGAGGGCGGTCTAGATGGTATCGGCGCGCCTGGTCGTCACGTTCTTGTGGGTTGGCGGTTCGTGGTGGGACTGCGGCCGCGAACCGTCGCATCGCTGCGTCCTCGGTCGCGCCCATAGTCCCCACTATGAACGCTCCCTGCGTCCTTGCGAGGCTCGGTTCGCGCCCGCCCAGGACATCACCGGAGTTCCCGATCGACTCGTGACATCGACCGCGGACGGTGCCCCATGTTCCTGCCCGAACCAGAGATCGACGCGACGGTCGAGGCCGCCTACGCGGCCAACACCGCCGAAGCCGGACACCTCATGAACTACGCCCACGCCTGGGCCTGGCGGCAGGACGTCGCCAACACGTTCTTCAGCGCCCGCAAGCTGCTCGGCGCGTCGACCACGCTCTCACCGGCCGAGGCGGCCGTGGTGAACGCCGCCGTCGCCGGCGCCCGCCGCGACCCGGCCTGCTCGCTCGCGTGGGGGACGAAGCTCGCGGCGCACACCGGCCCGGCCGCGGCCGCCGCCGTCCTCGGCGGAGCGACCGACGGGCTGAGCGACCGCCAGCGCGCCCTGGCGCGGTGGGCGGCGGCCGTGGCGACCGATCCCAACGCGACCGGCGAGGCGGACATGCGCGAGCTGCGCGCGGCCGGGCTCGACGATCGCGAGATCGCGGAGGCGACGATGCTGGCGGTCTTCCGGCTGGCGTTCACGGCCTACAACGCCGCCCTCGGGGTGCCGACCGATGCGGAGCTCATCGCCGACGCGCCGGACGAGGTGCGCCGGGCGGTGACCTACGGACGCGCGTCCGAGGAGTACTCGAAGGTCGCCTCGTAGCCGCACCGGCCGGTGTAGTCGAGCTGGAAGTGCTCGTCGGCGACATGCAAGAGCTCGGCGACGACCTCGCGGCCGCTGCGGTCGTGGCCGGGGATGATGCACGAGACCGGGCTCTGCGTCTCGAACGGGCCGGCAATGCGCACGCTCACCGACCCGCCCGCGCGGAACCAGCCCCGTCCCGGCGTGTGGTCGATCTCGATGCGGCAGGGGACGACGGCCAGCAGGGTGCTCGGCTTGAACGCCCACGGGAACTGGGCGAGCGGGGTGCCGCCGCGCCGGCCGGCGAACACATCCTCGAGGGCGGTGCGCTGCGCGGCGTCGGCGCGCTCGTCGAGGTGCAGGACCCAGCTCCACGGAGACCCGGCCTCGTCGTCGCTGTAGTAGGAGACGATCACCACACCCAGCGCCGCCAGGTCGGTCGCGCCTACCGCGCCGGCAGTGATCCGCCACGAGAGCACCCCGGTGCACACCCCGTAGGTCGAGCGCCCGCCCTTCGTGCCGTCGATGCGACGGCAGGGGCAGATCGCGTCGCAGTTGCACACCTCGAGGTATGTCCCCGAGATCCGCCAGGCCGGTTCGGCGCCCGTCGCGCTCACATCCCCATCATCGCATCGCCGATAAGCGCCGGGGGTGGGGATACTCGGGCGCGCGATTCTGGAACGAGAGGATGCGCGGGTTCTGGACGACGCCGTCACGGATCTCGATCGCGCGGCGGATCGTCTCGCTGCCCTCCCAGCCCGTCCGGCCCCGACATGACGGCGCCCACGTGCGGGATCAGCGCCTCGCTGATCTCCCAGGTGGCGGAGTTCCAGAGGTAGGACGGGCTGTGGTCGACGGCGTAGTAGTGGACGCCCGCCCCGACCGTGAAGATCGGCTCGGCGAACGACGTCGGCCGGGCCCACTCGAACCCCATCCCCTCGTCGCAGGAGACGTCGACGATCAGGCTCCCGCGCTGGAACCGGTCGAGATCGGCGTTGGCCACGAACAGTGAGCGGATCGTCCGTGTCCTGGAGGATGCAGTTCACGACGATGTCGTGCCGGGCCAGGAACGCGGCGACGGAGCCGCGCTCGGGCTGGACGAGCTCGGGCTGCATGCCGGCGTCGTGGTCGTAGTGCACCAGGCGGGCCGGGCGGCATCGGGGCCGCGACCGCCGGGACGCTGCGATGGGTGAGCACGGTGATGTCGTGGACGCCGAGGGCGAGCAGGGCCGCGACCGCGCCGCGCGCCGTCGCCCCGAAGCTGATCACCGCCGCCCGCAGCCCGGGGCCGAAGTGCCCCGACGTGCCGCGCAGCTGCGAGCGCGTGCAGGACGGACGCGTAGCCGGCGAGCTCGTTGTTCTTGTGGAAGACGTGCAGGCTGAAGGCGCCGTCGCGCGTCCAGTGGTTCATCGCCTCCCAGGCGATCATGGTCAGCCGCCCGTCGATGCCGATCTGCGTCAGCTCGGCATCCTGGACGCAGTGCGGCCAGCCCCACAGCACCTGGCCCGGCCGCAGCGCCGCGACGTCGGCGTGCAGCGGCTTGGGGAGAGCGATGACGTCGCACTCGGCGATCAGCTGCTCGCGCGTACGCAGGCCGCCGAAGTGCTCTGCCAGCTCGTCGTCGGCATAGCCGTACCGCTGCCCGTAGCCGCGCTCGAGGAAGATCCGGCGGCGCAGGCCGGCATCGATCCGCTCGACGTGCCGGGGATGGATCGGCAGCCGCTGCTCGTGCTCCTTGCGCGACGTCGCAACGACGCCGAGGGTCAACTCGTCCACCAGCCCTCCAGTCCCGCCGGCGTCCGAGTCTACACGCGCCGCGTCAGGCGCTCACAGCCACCCCACCGCCCACAGCACGACCAGAACGCAGCCGGCGGCCAGCCAGGCCTCGAGCGGCGCGCGGCGCGAGGCGGCCGCAAGCGCCTTGGCATAGTCCAGCGTGGAGTTGTCCCCGCCGGAAGCGGCGGGAGTGATGCGTTCGGCGGGCAAGGTGACCTCCCCGGTCAGCTCGGTACGAGGAAAGGCCGACCAGCGTGCGGCCCGTTTTCCCCCCATTGCGGGGACTTTCCCGGGAGCGGCGGTTCGCGGCATCACCCTTAAGGGGGGTACGGGGTCACCGGATCGGCGAACGTTTGGGCCGGGCCATCTAGGCCAGCGGGTCGCGGCCGTCGATCTCGAGCAGGCGCTCGCAGCGCCCGTCCCGGCAGCCGACGAGCGTGCGGTAGAGGGCGACCGTCGAGCAGGTGTGGCCGGGGACGACCGCGACCCGGTCGCCGACGCCCGGCATGCGCGGGCCTGCGATCACGAAGCGGTTGTGCTCCTCCGACGTGGCCTGGTGCGCCGCGGGGAACCCGGCCAGCACCGGCCGGCCGGCCTCGGAGCCGATCCGCTTGGAGCCCGCGTCGACGACGAGCGGCCGGCCCGGGCGCGAGGTCACGACCGTCGCGATCACGGCCAGCCGCGCAGTCGTACGTCGAGGTGGCGCCGCTCGGGCAGCTGACCATCGCCGTCGAGAGCGCATCCAACGCGAAGTAGCTCTCGGAGGCCGCCCAGGCGGCCGGGAGCGAGATCAACGTCATCGTCGAGGTCGACGTCGGCCAGCACTGCTCCGGCGTGCGCTCGGCCGCCGACGGCGTCGCGCTCGGTACGCTGGTCGAGCAGGCGACCGGCCTGCGGCTGAAGGGCGTGCTCGGCTACGAGGGGCACTCCATGCTCGAGCCCGACCGCGACCTGCGGATCCAGAAGGCGCGGGCGGCCAACGACGTCCTCACCGGCATGGTGGACGAGTTCGACCGGCACGGCCTCGAGACCACGATCGTGGCCGCGGGCGGCCTGGGCACGTGGGACATCACGGGCGCGAACCCGCGCATCACCGAGATCCACGCCGGCTCCTACATCTTCAGCGACGCCTTCCACCGCACCCTCGTGCCCGGGTTCGACCCGGCCCTGACCGTCCTCTCGACGGTGATCTCGCGCCACGGCGACCTGGCCGTGCTCGACTCGGGGCGCAAGTCGATCGGGATCGACCGCACGCCGCCCGAGGTCGTGAGCGGCGAGGGCGTGCTGCGGTACGAGTACGGAGTGCCGTTCATCCACGAGGAGCACATCGGGCTCGAGCTCGCGGCCGACTCGCAGCTCGCGTGGGCGACCGCGTCGAGATGATGCCCGGGTATGCGCCGACGACGGCCAACTTCTATGACTGCTATCACGTCGTCGAGGACGGTGTCATCATCGACGTGTGGCCGATCCTGGCGCGCTATGGTAGCGCTACGGCCGGCGTCGGCCCGTACGGATCCTGAAACGTAACGATTAGGCTGCGCCGACCGTGCGGTAGCGGCGGGCGAGCTCCTCGATGTGCTCGCGCATGAGCCGGGCCGCGAGCTCGGCGTCGCGGTTGCGCACCGCCCCGAACAGGCCGCGGTGCTCCTGCAGATCCCATTCCCCGAACCCCTCGATGCTGTACACGCGCGGGCCGCGCTCGACCATCAGCGAGACGAACGACTGGATCATCGCGGCCAGCACCTCGTTGTGGGCCGCCTCCGCGAGCAGGACGTTGAACGACGCCGCGACGTCGACGAGCGGGCCGATCTCGCCCTTGAGCCGCGCCTCCTGCTCGACCAGCGCGGCCGAGAGCCGGGCCAGATCCTCGTCGGTGCGCCGCCGCGCGGCCAGCCGCGCCACCTCGACCTCGACGATCAGGCGCGCCTCGATGAACTCGTGGGTGACACCGCGCTCGAGCGCCGACGTGACCGCCGAAAGCTCGCTCACCTGGGCAGGATCGCCGGTCACGAACACGCCTTGGCCATGGCGGATCTCGACGATGCCGAGCATCGCCAGGCCGTTCAAGGCCTCGCGCACCGTCGAGCGGCCGACGCCGAGCTCCTTCGTCAGCTCGCGCTCGGACGGCACCTTCGTGCCGGGCGGCCGCTCGCGGATCGCCGCAAGCAGCTGTTCAGCCACCGTCTCGGTGAGCTTTCGCCGCGGAGCCGGAGTGAGCGTGAGCTTCGAATTCGGCTCCTGCATCGGCACAGGATAGTCCCTTCCAGGCGCTTCCCGGGTGAGTGTGCTACGTTCAGCCGGTAATCAGACCAGAAGCCAAGGCGGCCGACGGCATGCCGGGCGCGGTGGCGCTCGTGACAGGGGGCGGTACGGGGATCGGCGCGGCCACCGCGCGGCTGCTGGCACGCTACCAACCGTGCCGCTTATGCCGCCCGCCGCGGAGGGGTAGCCTTCGCGCATGCCCGGCCCCCGCCGCCCCATCGCCGCCGCCTGCGCCCTGGCCGCCAGCCTGATCGCCGGCGGCTGCCTTGCTGTCGTCCTGCTCACCGGCTCGCAGCGGGCCGCGGCCGCCACGCACGCGGCGCCGCGCAAGTCGCTGGCCGGGAAGGTGATCCTGATCGATCCGGGGCACAACGTGAACAACTGGATGCATCCCGGTGAGATCAACCGCCCGGTGTTCTACGGCATCCCGGGCGCGACGAAGCCGTGCGACACCACCGGCACGGCCACCGCAAGCGGCTACACCGAGGCCCGCTACACCCTGGCCGTTGGCCTGCACGTGGTCAAGATCCTGCGCGACATGGGCGCCACGGTCGTGATGACCCCGGTGAACACGCGGGCGTGGGGGCCGTGCATCACGCGGCGGGCGGCGCTCGGGAACAGCCTGGACGCCGACGCCGCGGTCTCGATCCACGCCGACGGCGCGCCGTCGAACGTGCACGGCTTCTACGTGATCGTCCCGAGCCACCCGCTGCCGGGCGTCGGCCTGGGGCCGCGCCGGATCGCACACGACGTGCGCCTCGGCGGGGCGATGCTCACGGCCTACCACCAGATCACCGGCATGAAGATCTCGAACCTCTACACGACCGGGTACCTGCGCTCCGATGCCTACGGCGGCACGAACCTCTCCCATGTGCCCAAGATCTTCATCGAGACGGGCAACATGGGCAGCCCCGGCAACGCCGCGAAGCTCGAGTCGGCGGCGTTCCGGCACCTGGCCGCGTGGGGGATCGCCGACGGCATCCGGCTGTACCTGACCGGACATGTGTAACCCGCCTGTCGATTTCGGCGGCGCCCGTTTGTCGGCATAGCAACAGTCGTCGACACAGAGGGGTGATGACCGATGCTTGGCCGCAAGACCTACACGCAGGAGGAGTTCGACGGAGCCCGCACGGCGATCGACCGCCAACTCGCCGCGTACCGCCGGCTCGAGGCCGCCGTCGCCGCCACGGGCGATGCGGAGGCGCGCTCGGCGCTGGAGACGTTCGAGCCGCTCTTCTGCAACAACATGGCCCTCGTGCTCGACCGCTACTTCGTCCACAGGGTGCGGCTGGTCACCGGCAACGACGGCAACCCGCTGAACGAGGTCGAGCTGCTGGGTGAGTCGCTGATCTCTGACGCCGGCGTGCTGCGGCGCAGCACCGTGATCAAGCTCGTGCCGGAGGAGTCGGTCACCGGGCTCGCGGCCGGCGACCGCATCGCGCTCACGGCGGCCGAGTTCGAGCGGCTCGCAGACGCCTTCTTCGCCGAGCTCGAGCGCCGGTTCGTCTGCATACCCGCCTAAAACCGCAATTTCGTGCCAGCCGGAGCCGGGCGAGCGGCCATACTTGGAGCATGACCGGCGGTGCGGCCACGATCCGGACGCTGCTTGAGACAGACGACCTCACGCTCGGCGAGTTCGTCTGCCCGCCCGGCGACTGGCGCTGGCACAGCGAGAACGACATCGGTGAGGGGTTCCACGTCGTCTTCCCGTGGACGCCCGTGCACATCGCCCGCCGGGCGATGCCCGGCTTCGTCGCCACCCCGAACCACGCCGTGCTCTATCCCCCGCGGCTGCGCTTCCACCGCCGCGACCTGACCAGCGAGGGCGACCACTGCCTGTTCGCGATCCTGGCACCGGCCACGTGCGAGCGGCTCGGGCTGCGGGACGACCCGATCGCAGACCCGGTGCTGACACCGCCGGTCTGGCTCGCCCAGCGGCTCCTGGCCGCCTATCTCACGACCCCCGGCCATGACCCGCACCTGGCCGGAGAGCTCGGGCTCGCGCTCGTGGCGGCGACGCTGCGGCGGACGCCAAACGGCGCGACCGCCGCCGGCGGCGGTGCGGTCGAGCAGACGAAGGAGCTGATGGCGACATCGGCGGGCGGCCTCGTCCCGCTCGAGCGGATCGCCCGCGAGGCGCACTACTCCCGCTTCCATCTGCTGCGCTCGTTCCATGCCCGCACGGGCTACACGCTGCACCAGTACCACCTGCACCTGCGGCTGCGCCGCTCGGTCGACCCGATGCTGGCCGGCGTCCCGCTCGCCGACGTCGCCCTCGGGCTGCGGCTTCCAGGGGCACAGCCACTTCACCGCGCGCTTCCGCCGCGCGTTCGGCGAGACGCCCTCGGCGGTGCGCGCCGCGGCCGCCGACGCGCTGGCGGGGCCGGACATGATCCGGCGCATGCTGGCCGCCTGAGGGCCGGCGCGCAAGAACGTCCTATGTCTATGGGCCGGGCGGTTCGTAGCATCGCGGCAGTCCACGGGTGAGGAGGCATCGATGTCGCGAAGAGTCCTGCTACGAGCTGCTGCCCTGGCCGGCGCGCTGGCCGCGCTGATCGTCGTCGTCCGGCGCAAGTGCCGCGGGCACGTTCGTCCAGCCGGTGCGGGTGCTGCACACCTTCCACGGCCCGACCACCGGCAAGGGCGCCTACTTCGGCTGGGCGGTCAGCGAGCTGCGCGACATCGACGGCGACCATGTCACCGACCTCGTGATCGGCGAGGTGAACGGCGGCTCACACATCCGCGGGCGGGTGTGGGTGTACTCGGGCCGCACCGGCCGTCTCATCTTCCGCAGAGCCGGCCGTGCCAACGACCAGAACGGCTACGCGGTCGCCGATGCCGGCGACATGAACGGCGACGGCGTCCCCGACATCGTCAGCGGCGCCCCGGGGGTGGGGAACGCGGTCGGCCACGCCTATGTCTACTCCGGCGCGACCGGGAAGACGCTCATGCGCCTGCACGGCCATCATCCCGGCGACCAGTTCGGCGCGGCCGTGGCGAGCGCGGGCGACGTGAACGGCGATGGGCACGCTGACCTCCTGATCGGCGCGCCGGGCAGCGGCTCTGCGGTGGGGCGCGCTTACGTGATCTCCGGACGAACGCACCACGTCATCTGCGTCCTTTCGGCGCACCGGCCGGGCGACGGCTTCGGCGTCGGCACCGCCCGCTCGGACGATCTGAACGACGACGGCGTGTCCGACCTGATCGTCGGCGCAAGCTCCTCGGCCACGCCCGGCCACGGCGCCGCCTACGTGTACTCGGGCAAGACCGGCAGGCTGCTCTTCCGCATCCGTGGCGAGCACGGCAACGTCGCGTTCGGGGTGTTCTTCGTGGCCGGGGTCGGCGACACCAACGGCGACGGCGTCCCCGACATCTACGTCGGTGACTACGCCTCCCAAAACGCCGGGTCGGCAGGCGGCTTCGCGGCGGTCTACTCGGGCGTCGACGGGTCTCGGCTGCACGCATGGCGCGGCGCCGCCGGTGAGGGCCTCGGCCCCGGCCGCGCCGCCGGCGACGTCAACCACGACGGCAAGGTCGACCTGATCATCGGCGAGTACACGAGCAGCGACGGCGCGCCCCAGGCGGGCAAGGTGAAGGTCGTCTCCGGCGCCACGGGGCGCGTGCTGCGCACCATCACGAGCACGACGCCCAACGAGAACCTCGGCTTCGACGCGGTCGGAGTCGGCGACACAAACGGCAACGGCAGCATCGACTACCTGGTGTCGGCGGCGAACCTCGACACCGTGTACCTGATCGACGGGGGGACGGCCGGGGGCTGAGCACCGCCCCCGGTGTCTGCCCCTACCAGCCGCCGATCGGCCCACCCACCAGGCCGAGCGGATCGGGCTGCGCCGGCTCGCCCTCGCGGCCGCGCAGGAAGTCGAAGTCGCAGCCGGTGTCCGCCTGCATGACGTGGTCGAGGTAGAGACGGCCGTAGCCGCGCGTGTATTTCGGGGCGGCCTCCGGCAGGGCCGCCAGCCGGTCGGCGAGCTCGGCGGCCGGCAGCTCGACATCGAGCCTGCGCTGCTCGACGTCGAGCACGATCGGGTCGCCGTCGCGCACGACCGCCAGCGGCCCGCGCGCGGCCGACTCGGGCACGACATGCAGGACGACGGTGCCGAACGACGGTGCCGCTCATGCGTGCGTCCGAGATCCGCACCATGTCCGACACGCCCGCCTTCAGGAGCTTCGCGGGGATCGGCAGCTGGCCCCATTCCGGCATCCCCGGGGCACCCTTCGGGCCGCTGTCGCGCAGAACGAGCACGGAGTCCGGGCTCACGTCGAGCGCCGGGTCGTCGATCCGCGCCGCCAGGTCGTAGACATCCTCGAACACCACCGCCGGGCCGCGGTGGCGCATCAGCTCGGGCGAGGCGGCGCTGCGCTTGATCAGCGCGCCGCCGGGGGCGAGCGAACCGCGCAGCACCGCGATGCCGCCCTCGGTCGCGATCGGGCGGTCGAGCGCCGCGACCACCGAGCGGTTGATCGACGCGGCGCCCGCGGCGACGGTCTCGGCCAGGCTGGCGCCGGTCACGGTCAGCGCGGTCGCCGTCGAGCAGCGGCGCGAGCTCGTGCAGCACGGCCGGCACGCCGCCGGCGTGGAAGAGGTCCTCGACCAGGTGCTCGCCGCTGGGCCGCACGTTCGCGAGCACCGGCGTGCGCCGCGAGATCTCGTCGAAGCGGTCGAGGCGCAGGTCGACGCCGACGCGGCCGGCGAGCGCGAGCAGGTGCAGCACCGCGTTGGTCGAACCGGCCAGCGCCATCAGCAGGGTGATCGCGTTGTCGAAGGCGCCCGCGGTGAGGATCTGGGACGGGCGCGGGCCGCCCTCGAGCACCATCTCGACGGCACGCCGGCCGGTCGCCTCGGCCGCCGCCGCGCGGCGCGCGTCCACCGCCGGGATCGACGCCGTGCCGGGCAGCGCCATCCCGAGGGCCTCCACCAGCGACGTCATCGTCGAGGCGGTGCCCATCTCCTGGCAGTGCCCGACCGACGGGCACCATCGCCGCCTCGAGGGCGTCGTAGTCGGCCTGGGTGATCCGGCCGGCGCGCAGGTCGGCGGTATAGCGCCACAGGTCGGTGCCGTTGGAGATGTGCTCGCCGCGGAACACCGCCGGCTGGGCGGGGCCGCCGGTGATCATGATCGCCGGCAGGTCGACGCTGGCCGCTCCCATGAGCTGCGCCGGTACGGTCTTGTCGCACCCGCCGATCAGCACCACCGCATCGAACGGATTGGCGCGGATGGTCTCCTCGACGTCCATCGCCATCAGGTTGCGGAACAGCATGGTGGTCGGCTTCATGAACGCCTCGCCGAGCGAGATCGTCGGGAACTCGAGCGGCAGCCCGCCCGCCTGCAGCACCCCCCGCTTGACGGCGGCGGCCAGACCGCGGAAGTGCACGTTGCAGTTGACGAGCTCGCTCCACGAGTTGCAGACGCCGACGATCGGCCGGCCCTGGATCGCCGCCTGCGAGATGCCCTCCGCCTTGAGGTATGAGCGGTGGATCAGCCCGGCCACGTCCTGCGTCCCGAACCAGCGCGCGCTGCGCAGCTCGCCGCTCATGAAAGCTCGATCCCAAACGGTGTCGCGGCGACGCCCTCGGCGGGCGGGTGCCGCAGCAGGTACTGGCCCTCGGCGGCGACCTGGAGCGCATCCGTGTCGAGCACGCCGAAGCGGTCGACCCGATAGGCCGAGATGTCGGCCTCGCAGGCGCCGGTCGTGACCAGCTCGGCCGCGATCCGGGCCAGGCCCGGGCCGTGGGTGACACACGACTCGTTGCAGCCTGCCAGCACGACGTAGCCCTCGATGCCGGGCGCGAAGCCGAGGATGTGACGGCCGTCGGGAGTCCAGGTGGGCAGGCCGCTCGCGCGCTCGCGCACGCGTGCGCCGGCGAGGGCGGGGATGACGTCCGCGAGCTCACGGGCAAGCTGCTCGTGCTCGCGGGCGGCGTGGTCGGAGAGCTCGGCGGTGCGGGGCGGCGCGTCCAGGTCGACCCGCGAGCGATCGCCGATGGCGCGCTCGATCGCCCCCACGAGCAGGCCGCCCGCCTCCTCCCGCAGGTACAGCAGGTCGTGCTCGAAGAAGAGCATCATCGGCAGGTCGGCCGTGGCCCCCGCGATCGGCTCGGTCGTGAACCGCGACTCGAGCAGCGGCACCGCGGCGATGTCGACGCCGTCGCCCGCGCCGAGCGCCCGCGCAGCGGCGCCCGCCGCGTTCACGACCGCGCCCGCCGCGATCGGCCCCTCCGACGTGCGCACGCCCGCGACCCGCCCGTCCTGCACGATCGCGCCCTCGGCGGCGACGCCGGTGCGGACATCGACGCCCGCGGCGCGCAGCTCGCCGGCGAGGGCCGTCATCACGCGCACGGTGTTCACCTGGTGGGCATCCGGCTGCAGGAGCGCGCCGTGCACGGCGTCCGGCGCCAGGATCGGCGCCATGCGCACGGTCTCGGCGGCGTCGATCATCGCGACCCCGGGCGCGAACGCGAGCTCGCGCTCGTACTCCTGGCGCAGCATCTCGACGCCCGGCTCCGACAGGGCCGGGAAGAGCAGGCCCACCTGGCGCACGCCGAGATCGCCGCCCGAGCGGTCGCGCAGGTCGGCGTAGAAGCGCATGCCGTACTCGGCCAGCTCGGCCTCGAGCTCACCCGCCCAGTAGCCGACGAATCCCGCCCCGGCCGCCGTCGTCTGCGTGCCCAGCGCCGGCTCGCGCTCGAGCAGCACGACCTCGCCGGCGCCCGCATCGGCCAGATGCAGCGCGGCCGTGGCGCCGAGGATGCCGCCGCCGATCACGACGACGTCAGCCATCGGCCGGCTCGGGATACTCGAGCGGCGCACCCTTGACGCCGGGGTCGATCGCCTTCACGGCCCACCCGCAGAGCGAGGCCAGCACGAGCTCACCGAGCCCGGCGCCGGCGAACGCCAGGTTGGTCGGCGTCATCACGTACTCGCCCGTCCAGTCGTCGACGATCACGTCGAGCTCGCCGCCGGCCCCGAGCCGGTAGATGCGATTGGGTTGGTAGCAGCCGATCCAGAGGCCACCCTCGGCGTCGAACGCGAGGCCGTCGGGGACTGTGCGCGGAAGCTCGACGACCGCCTCGAACGGTCCGCCGGCGAGCGGCATGCGCACGACGCCCGGCATCTGCGACTCGACCATGTACAGGTGCTCGCCGCGGATCGCGAGCCCGTTCGCGAACCGGAACGGCCCCGCGATGCGCTCGGTGGTCGCGTCCGGGGCGATCCGCACGAGGCCGCCGGACACCTGGTCCCAGGCGCCGGAGTCGGTCACCCACAGATTGCCGTCATGGTCGAAGACCGGGAAGTTGGGATAGCCGATGCGGTCGCCGTAGGGCTCGATCCGGCCGTCGGGCGCGATCCGCTGCACGTGGCCGCTCGATGCGTCGCACGCGTACACGTTGCCGCGGGCGTCGAGCGCCATGCCGAGCAGAAAACCCCCGGGCACGGTCGCGACGGTCTCGGCCGACCCGCCGGCGAGGGCGAAGCGGTAGAGCTGCCCCGCCTCGCCGCCCGCATAGACCGCACCCTCGGCCGCAGACCAGCACACCCCCTCGGGGTGGTCAAGGCCGTTTGCGACGGTGCGCAGGCCCCGCCCGACGGCTGCCACTTGATCGTTCAAGGGCGGTCACGTTACCCCACCCGCCGCCGGTTCGTCAAGCCACGGCCGGCCGCGCCGGTCAGGCCGTCACGGAGCCGTCGGTAGCCAGGCGCGACACCTGCTGGACGCCGTCGTAGACGATCGCCGAGACCTCCGTCTCGAGCACCGCGCCCGGGTCGAGCACGCGCGCCCGGCCGGCCGCAACCGCCTCGGCCAGCGGGCTCGGATACCCGGTCCAGGGCTCGGCGATGGCGTGGTAGTAGCCGCGCCAGCCGCCGTAGACCATCCACAGCCACACGACCGGGAAGAGCGTCCGGTCAAAGACCAGGCCGAACCCGCGCCGCGCCGCCGTGTCGGTGGTGGCGACCCAGCCCTCGCGCAGCTCGGTCAGGTAGTGGAGCGCGAAGCAGCCGGCATCGGGGCCGAGCGCCCGGCGCACGTCCATGCCGTTCATGAGCGGCCACTCGTAGCGGTCGCCCTTGACGCCGAGCGTGCCGCCCCCGTTCTCGTCGACCTCGGCGAGCGCCGCCGGGACGTCGAAGCGGTGCTGCGGTGAGATCGCCGCCACCGGGTGCAGGCCCCAGTTGTAGTCGAACGCCATCGTGCCGACGTTCTCGAGCCGGTAGGAGATGCGCAGCACCGGGTCGTCGCCCTCGAGCACGAGCCGGCGCGTCCAGCGCGCGGGCGTGATCGGCGTGTCCAGCCCAAGCTCGAGCTCGACGCCGCCGGGGTCGGCGCGGACGATCCGGTGCGTCGCCGCCGTCGTCCACAGCTCGCCCATGTAGGGCAGCTGGTCGCCGTAGCGATTCGGCGAGGGCGCCCCGCCGGGGAACGCCTCATCCCAGCCGCCGGGCCAGTGGTCGTCGAAGTTCGCGTGCAGCTCGGCGCGATGGGGCTCGACGCGCGGAGAGTGCCACAGGACGTCACGGTCGCCGCGCTTGTCGACGATGCGGAGGATCTTCCCGCCCAACTCCGGCATCACGTCGATCTGGAGGCGGGCGTTCTCGAGCCGCACGACGCGCAGTCCGTGGTACGTCCAGCGGTCGTCGATGCGCGCGCCCATCAGTAGCACGTGGCCAGAAGGCCACCGTCGACGACGAGGGGCTGGCCGCTCATGAACGAGGCATCCTCGCCCGCGAGGAACACCACCGCCCGGGCGATCTCGCGCGGCTGGGCGATCCGCTCAAGCGGGTACTCGGCGCTGATCTGCGCACGCAGCGCGGCGGGATCGGCGGCCGTTTCGAAGTAGGCCTGCACGAGCGGAGTGTCGATGTCGCCCGGGCAGACGGCGTTGCAGCGGATGCCGTCGCGTCCGTACTGGACGGCGGTCGCGCGGGTGATGCCGAGCACGCCGCCCTTCGCGGCGCAGTACGCGGCCAGGATCCCGTCGCCGACGAGGCCCAGGATCGACGCGATGTTCACGATCGCGCCGCCGCCCGCGGGCCGCATGGCGCGCACGGCGTGCTTGCACCCGAAGAAGACGCCCTTCAGGTTGACGGCGAGGATGCGATCGAGCTGCTGCTCGGTGGTCTCGGCCAGCTCCTGCTCGATCTGGACGGCGGCGTTGTTCACCATCACGTCCAGACGGCCGTGGCGGCTGACCGCGGCGGCGACCAGCGCCTCCACCGCCCGCTCGCTCGAGACGTCGGCGTGGCGGTACTCGCCGATCCCGGCCATCGTCTCGGCGCCCGCATCGTCGTTGATGTCGCAGCCGAGCACCAGCGCCCCCTCGGCCGCGAGCTCGCGCGCAATCGCCTGGCCGAGGCCCGAGCCCACGCCGGTGACGACGGCGCTGCGACCGTCCAGGGATCGTGAACGGGAGTCAGTATCCATACGGGGCGACCTCCTTGAAGTGCTCGTACGAGCGCTGGTTTCGGCTGTGGCGGCTCACGCCGACCCGCGCAAGCGCAGCTCGACGGGGAGCGTGAGGTGCGGCTGGGAGATCTCCCGGCCGTCGAGGTGGTCGATCAGAAGCTGCGCCGCCGAGCATCCCATCTCGTAGCCCGGGGACGTGCACCGTGGTCAGCGGTGGGTCGACGAACTCGGCGAATGCGAAGTCGTTGAAGCCGGTCACGGCGAGGTCTTCGGGGACGCGCAGACCGCGCGGCGCGCGCCTGCCGCATCACCCCGATCGCGAGCAGGTCGTTGCCGCCCATGACCGCCGTCGGCGGATTCGGCAGCGCGAGCAGGCGGTCGACCATGACGCCGGCGTCGGCCGCGTCCCAGATGCCCTCGAAGAGCTCGAACGAGGGGTCGCGCTCGAGGCCCGCGGCGTGAAGCGCCTCGCAGTAGCCCGCGTGGCGCTGCTCGACCATCGGCCACGGCTGGCGCGCCGCGATGAACGCGATGCGTGTGTGCCCGCATGTGATCAGGTGATCCGCCAGAGCGCCTCGCACCGGTGCGGTTGTCAGCGGTGACCGACATCTGCAGGCCGCCGCCGGCCTGCGTCTCCTCGAGCGACCACCGTGGGCACGTTCAGCTCGGCCGCACGCGCCGGATACCAGGCGCGCTGGGCGGGCGGGCCGGACAGGAAGAGCAGCACACCGTCGACGCGCGACTCGAGCACCGGCTTGAGGAGGCCGCTGTCGGGCGGCCCAGGCCGGCCGGCGTGGATCAGCACGCTGTAGCCGCGGTCGCGGGCGATGTCGCCGACGCCGGCGATCACCTGGTCGGTCATCGGGTCGGCGAGGTAGCGGGCGCCCTCGTCCAGCAGGAGGAAGCCGATGGTCGTGCGTGCGCGCCGAGCGCAGGCTGCGCGCCGTCAGGTTGGGGTGGTAGCCGAGCTCTACCATCGCACCCTCGATCCGCACCCGCGTCTCGTCGGACATCTGCCGGAGCCGGTTGTTGACGAGGTTTGAGACCGTCTGCGCCGAGACGCCCGCGTGCTCGGCCACATCGCGCATCGTCGGACGTCTGCCGGGGCGCGCTCTTCACCGCCGCCACTTTACTTGATCGTCAAAGTGACGGAGGATGCGCAGACCGACGAAGGAGGTGCGGACGTGCGGATGCAAGGCAAGGTGAGCGTCGTGACCGGAGCGGCGACCGGCATCGGCCGGGCGATCGCGGAGCGGCTCGCGGCCGAGGGCGCGGTCGTCCTGTGCGCGGATGTGGACGGTGACGGCGTGCGCGCGGCGGCCGCCGCCATCGAGGACGGCGGCGGACGGGCCGAGGCGCACGTGTGCGACGTGTCCGACGCCGCCCAGGTGGAGGCGCTGATGGCGGCGGCCGGGCGCCACGGAGGGCCGGACGCGATCGTCTCGAACGCGGCGGTCCAGTACGAGCGCACCGTCGAGGACACGCCGCCCGAGGACTGGGACCGCGTGCTCGGCGTGAACCTGAAGGGCGTCTACCTGTGTGCGCGCGCGGCCATCCCCCGCATGCGCGCGCTCGGCGGCGGATCGATCGTGAACATGGCGTCGGTGAACGGCTTCTGGGTCGAGCCGGCGCTCGGCGCCTACTGCGCTGCCAAGGGCGGCGTGATCAACCTCACCCGCGCGATCGCGCTCGAGAACGGCCGCTACGGGATCCGCTGCAACTGCATCTGCCCGGGCTACATCGACACCGGCATGGCGCAGCGCTACTTCGAGATCCAGGCCGATCCCGACGCCGCCCGCGTCGAGGCCGGCCGGATGCACGCGCTGGGCCGGATCGGGCGCCCCGAGGAGATCGCGGCGATGGCGCTCTTCCTGTGCTCGGACGAGTCCGGCTTCTGCACGGCCGCCCCGTTCGTGGTCGACGGCGGCCTGAGCGCGGGGGTGCCGGCGAGCTAGACCAGCTCCGGGGCGAGCTCGCGCAGCAGCCGCTCGGCCAGCGCCGCACGGCGGACCTTCTCGCGCGCCTGCGCGACGGCGACGTCCTCGAGATGCCCGCCGCTCGGATACACGGAGCGGGCGTTTCGCAGCCCGAACTTCAGGTGCACCGGCGCGGCCACCCGCACGATCTCGGGCACGTCGTAGCTGCGCACGAACCCGCCCAGGTCGTCGGGCGCCTCGACGTAGAGGTCGAGCGGCCGCTCGGTGACCCGGCGCATGGCCGCCAGCATGTCGATGGTGAGGTCGGTGGCGACGTTGATCGTGTCGGCGCCGATGCGGTCGTAGAGCGCCGCGGTGGCAGGGTTCGCGGCGCACATGACCGCCGAGGTCTTGAAGCGCAGGTCGGCCGGCAGATCGCCGGACGTGCGCAGCCGCGCGAGCACGTCGAGCACGCCGATGTCGCCGACGAGCAGGCTGCGGATGCCGTGCGAGCAGGCGCGGTCGGCCTCGGCGACGCAGGCCTCGACGGCCTCCGGCCCGCGGGCGACGCCGGCGGCGGCGTCCATCACGAGCGCCTGGCCGCCGGGATCCCAGCCGCCGCGCGGGCCGAGGAAGAGGCACACCTCGACGTCGCGCTCGCGGCCGAGCGCGGCCATCTCATCCAGGGCGGCATCCGAGAGCATCATCACGCCCGAGCCCTGCGACACGCGGTCGACGCGGATGCCCTGGGCATCGGCCTCCTCGAGCACCGCGCGCAGCACGCCCGGCCCCTCGACGCTCGCGATCTCGTAATGGTGGCGGCGGCCGTCGTCGAAGCGCCCCGCCGAGGCGGGCGCGAGGCGGGCGGGCGGCGCGAGCCCGACGCCCGCGAGCATGGCCGCGTGGCGGCCGCGGAGCCCCCCGGGTGCGTCGGAGCCGCTCGTCATCGCGCCAGTCTAGTGTGGTTTACTTGATCGTTCAATGCACCGTGAGATTGCCGCCGGGACGTGGCGCTGCGAGTCGCTCGTGGGGCCCCGCAACATGTTCCAGTACCTGATCGCCGACGGCGACGAGGCGATCGTCGTCGACACGGGGATGACGCCGACCCCCCGCGACGTGATCCTGCCGGGCATGCGCGCCGCCGGGATCGACCCGGCCGACGTGACCATGGTCGTCGTCACGCATCCCGACCTCGACCACCAGGGCGGGCTGGCCGGCCTGCGCGAGGTGTTGCCGAACGCCGTGGCCGCGTGCGGGTTCGCCGACCGGATGATGGTCTCCGAGCCCGAGCGGCTCGTCACCGACCGCTACGGCGCCTTCGAGGTCGAACACGACGTCGGCTACGGCCCGGCGGACAAGGTGTGGATGCGCGCGAACTACGGCGCGCCCGCCACGGTCGAGGTCGGCTTTGCCGGCGGCGAGGTGGTCGCCGTGGGCGACCGCACCCTCGCCGTGCACCACGCGCCGGGGCATTCGCCCGGCCACCTCGTCCTGCACGAGCCGGCGACCGGGCTCGTCTTCAGCTCCGACGCCGTGCACTGGCGCGTGTGCCCCGCGGCCGACGGGTCCCCCGCCCTGCCGCCCACATACGAGGAGGTGGACGTCTACCTCGAGACGATCGACATGCTCGCGTCGCTCTCGGCCGCCGAGCTCCACTCCGGCCACTGGCCCGAACGGCGCGGCGCCGAGATCGCCGCCTTCCTGGACGAGAGCCGTGCGTTCGTGGAGCGGATGGACGCCGCTCTCGCCGAGCGCCTCGAGCGTCCGGCGACCCTCGCCGAGCTGTGCGGGCACGCCGACGAGCGGCTGGGGCCGTTCGGCGCCGACGCCGTCAACCTGATGTTCGTCGTCCACGGCCACGTCCGCCGCATGCTGCGCACCGGCCGGGCCCGGGTGCAGCGCGCCGGCGAGCGTCCCCCGAGGTACGTGCGGCCATGAAGATCACCGCCATCGACACGGTCGTCGTGCATGCCGAGATGCGCAACTGGGTGTTCGTCAAGGTGAGCACGGACGAGGGCCTTGTGGGGTGGGGCGAGGCGACGGTCGAGTGGAAGACCCGCGCCGTGGTCGGCTGCGTCGAGGACTACCGCACGCTGCTCGTGGGCGAGGATCCGCGCCGGGTCGAGCACCTGTGGCAGATGATGTACCGGCAGCACTTCTTCCGCCCCGGGATGGTCGAGTGCTCCGCCATGAGCGGCATCGAGCACGCCTGCTGGGACATCACCGGGAAGGCGCTCGGCGTGCCGGTGTACCAGCTCCTGGGCGGCGCGGTGCGCGACACCGTGCGCCTGTACGACCACCTCGGCGGCGGCGAGATGCACTCGGTCTACCACGCGCTCTCGCCCGAGCAGGCGCGCGAGCGCGCCCGCGAGTCGGTCGAGCTCGGCTTCGACGCGATCAAGCTCGAGGTCGTCATCCCCCGCACCGGCCGGCTCGACGGGAGCGCAGCGCTCCACCACGCCGACGCGATCATGGCCGCCGTGCGCGACGAGGTCGGCGACGACGTCGAGCTGATGGTGGACATGCACGGTCGCTGCTCGCCGATGATGGCCGCCCAGTACATCCCCGTGCTCGAGCCGTACCGGCCGTGGTTCTTCGAGGAGCCCTGCCCGCCCGAGCACCCGCAGGCGATGGCCGAGCTCGCCCGCCGCACCACGGTGCCGTTTGCGACCGGCGAGCGGCTGTGCACGCGCCATCCGTTCAAGGAGCTGCTCGAGCTGGGCGCCTGCTCGGTGCTGCAGCCAGATGCGGTGCACTGCGGCGGGATCTCGGAGCTACGCCGGATCGCGGCGATGGGCGAGGCCTACCACGCGGCGCTCGCGCCGCACTCCTCAACGGGGCCGATCGGGCACGCCGCATCGATGCACGTCGCGTTCGCCACTCCCAACTTCATCATCCAGGAGACGTGGCGCGCCGACGTACCCTGGCGCTTCGACGTGCTCTCGCAGACGCTGCCCTTCGAAGGCGGCACCGCCCAGCTGCCGACGGCCCCCGGCCTGGGCGTCTGTGTCGACGAGCGCGAGGCGGCCAAGCACCCGTTCCAGCAGGAGCCGCTCATGCGCTACTTCCACCCCGACGGCTCCGTCGCCGACTGGTGAGCACCGCCGCCCCCCTTGTCGCCGGGCACGTCCCGCTCGGCTCGCACATGTACGAGCGCGACCGCCTCGATGCGATCGCGGCCCGAGCGGAGTCGGAGCTTCGCGGCGCCGGGCTCGAGCTCGTCCGCACCGACGCCGTCACGCGCCCGGACGAGGTCGAGCGCGCCGTACGCGAGCTGCGCGCCGCCGACTGGGACATCCTGATCCTGAACGTGATCAACTGGATCGACGTGCGGTCGGCCACGCGGGTCGCGCTCGAGTTCCGCGACCGGCCGATGGTGCTCTACAGCTACGGCGGCCGCACCGAGGGCGGCCTCCTCGTCTCGCCAGCGGCCGGCGCCGGATCGACCGGCCTGCGCATGCCGCTCGAGCGCTTCGGCGTGCAGTTCGTCTACCTCTACAACCCGCCCGACTCGCCGATGGACACCGCCGGCGTGCTGGCCGCGGCCCGCGCCGCCGCCACAGCCCGGCGGCTGGGACGGACGCGCCTGGGGATGGCCGGCGCCCACGACATGGGCCTCATGACGACCTCCTTCGACGTCACCCGGCTGCGCGGGCGGATCGGCCCCGAGGTCGAGTCGGTCGACCTGCTGCAGCTGCGCCGCGCGGCCGACGAGGTGCCGGCGGTCGCCGTAAAGGACGAGGTGAGCCGGCTCGCGGCGTCGTGGGACGAGCCCTTCGGGGCGGTGCCGGCCGAGACGCTCGAGCGCGCCGTCCGCCTGGCGCAGGGGACGCTTGCGATCTGCGCGCAGAAGGGGTTCGACGCGTTCTCCTACAAGAGCGTGGAGGGCGTGTCGCTCGAGCTCGGCACGACCCACAATCTGCCCTCGTCGCTTGTGGCATCGGCCGGCGTGCCCTACATCGACGAGAACGACATGCTGAACCTCACGGCCCAGCTGATGCTCGGCTGGCTCGCCGGCGCGACGCCGTCGTTCGTCGAGCACTACGAGCACCACCCGGAGTGGATCCTGCTCGGCGTCGACGGCTTCGTCCCCGACGACTGGATCAGCGGCCGGCCGCGCGTGAAGCCGGTGCGAAGCGTCGCGACCGGCGAGCCCGTCGGCGTTGCCCAGTGCTCGCGGATGCGGCCGGGCCGGCTGACCCTGGCCTGCCTGGCCGAGGTCGACGGAGCGGACGACTACCGGATGCACGTGGTCACCGGCGAGGGCGTGGCGCCGCCCGACTGGGAGGAGCTGTCCGTGCCCGGGCCGCTGCCGAGCCTGCGCTTTGTCCCCGACGGGAGCGTGCGCTCGATCCTCGACCGGGTGCAGTCCCAGCACTTCGCGGCCGTGCACGGAGATCACGCCGACGAGCTCGAGCTGCTCTGCCGGCTGCTCGGCATCCCGGTCGTCCCCGACCGCTGAGCGTCTCAGTCGGGGGGCACCACGTATCATGGCTGCATCAACAGATTCCGGAATTGGCTGCGATCGGTGTGGACGCGGGTCACGAGCGCGGAGCGCGGCGCCAGCGACGACCTGCCGGCGGAGCACGCCGGGGCGGCCCCATCCGACCTGGTGCGAACCCTGCCTCCGGGCGGCGCCGGCCGCCTCTGACCGCTCGCTGCCGTGGGAGCTCGGCGCCTGAAACCGGGGCCTGGCCCCGAACGGAACGCGTAACACTGCCGTGACGGTTCCGGAGTGGGGTCTGACCTCGGTTGTCTCCGACTCGGCGGTATCGGGACTGTCCCCAGCGGGGACAGTCCCCGCTTCTCGCCCTCTCTAGCCCGTCACGAACTGGTGCTGCGCCTGGTCGCCTCGCAGCGTCACCAGGCAGCCGGCGATGCGGCCCGTGTGGTAGTCGCTGCCCGGGTTGACGCACAGCGTGCGGCCGATCCGGTTCGTCCCGGGCGACTCGTGGATGTGGCCGTGCAGGGCCGCCATCGGCTGGAACTCCTCGATCGCCTCGCCGCACGGCGGTCGACCCGACCGGGATCATGTGCGGCTCCTTGCCGACCAGCACCATGTTGAAGTCGTCGTCGAGCTCGGCGGCCGTGTCGAGGCGCGAGTCGTACGGGCGGGACGTGCAGGTTGAAGACGCAGCCGGCTCATGTCGGGCACCTGCTCGGCCAGCGCCGCGATCCGGCTGTACAGCTCGTCCTCGTCGAGCTCGCGGGGCGAGTCCCACGGGCGTGCGGTTCGAGTATCCGAGCGAGAGCATCGTGTAGTCCTCGAACTCGACGACGGCCTCGTCGCACGCCTCGACGTTTCGGCCCTTGCGGATCGACTCCTCGATCCTGGGCGGATCGTCGTTTCCGGGCATCACGAAGCAGCGCAGGCCGGTGCCCTCGAGGCGCTCGTCGGCGAGCGTCGATCCAGCTCGTCGAACGTCGCGACCATGACCGACTCGAACCACTCCTCGCGCTCGGCCTCCGGCAGGCCGGCGATGCGCGCCACCTCCTCGGCCGTCGTGCGGTACGGGTACATGCCGTTGCCGCGGATGCGGCGCTCGAGCGCGTCGAGCTCGGCGGCCGTCGTCGGCCCGCTGGTTGCCGCCGAGGAGCTGCGCCGTCCAGACGTCGCCGTCCTTGACGACCGGGATCACCACCTTGCCGGTGATGTCGCCCCCCATGACGAGCACCCGCGCCTTGTAGTACTTGGGCGCATTCAGGAACTTCTTCCACAGCACCTCGGTGCCGTGGATGTCGGAGGCGTAGTAGAGGCGGAGGGCGGCATCGCCGCCCTCCGCCGTCTTGCGCCGGAGAAACCCCACGCGGCTATTCCGGTGGGATCTCGAGGTAGTTGAGCGACAGGTCGATCCCCTGCGACGCCCGCCACGGCCTTGCCGACGTAGTAGATGCACGCGCCCACGATCAGACACGCCGCCACGAGGGCCAGGCCACCGCGGAACGGGCTCGTGAAGAGCTGCGCCACCAGGCTGTCACCCGCCCGCGGCAGGCCGAGGGTGGGATAGGCGAACCACAGCCACCCGCCGAAGAGCCCGGCGAGGATCGAGCCGATGCCGAAGTAGACGAGCAGCGGCACCCCGAGCAGCGAGATGTTCGACACCGAGGCCTCGTAGGCCGCCTTGCGCCGGTACGGGAAGAGGATCGCCGAGATCCCGACCAGCACGAACGTCGGGAAGCCGACGATCGTCGACAGCGCCACGACCTTGAAGAAGTTGGTCGTGTACGCGGCCATGTACAGGAACGGGATCGAGCACACCGTGATCAGCGCCAGCGTGAACACCGGCGTGTGCGTGCGCTCGTTGATCGACGCGACCTTCTCGGGGATCACCTGGTCGAACGACCAGGCGAAGAGCGCGCGCACCGGCTGCACGATCTGGATGTACACGATCAGCGGCGCCCAGGCGACGAACGTGATGCCCAGGAAGGCCACGAACACGTGTTCGTGTGGATCGCCGCCACCAGCGTGATCCACCAGGGCGCATTCGGCAGCGTGTAGACGGTCGGATCGCCCGAGACGCCGTTCACGGCGGTCAGGAACGTCTGGCCGACCGTGTGGTAGAGCAGCGCGATCATGATCAGGATCGAGCCGAAGGTGCAGGCCAGGCCGCCGAGCATCGAGTACCAGTTCTTGCGCGTGCCCGCCTGCCGGATCTCACCGGCCAGGTTGGTCGAGAACCACACCCACACGCCGAACGCGATGAACGCGCCGGAGGCGACGATCGTGTTGTGCCAGTCGGTGCCGCTGGACAGGTTGACGCCCGCCTTGTTGGCCTTCGCGATGAAGAAGTGGTAGGTGTCGGCCCTGTGCGTGAACGGCCGCGCATAGCTGTTGTACGAGCTGATGAAGCCCGACCGCGACGTGGTGATCAGCGTGAGCGCGGCGACGATGAAGCCGCCATGCTGCCGAGCGCGAACAGCCACAGCTGCACGCGCATCATGAGCCGCATCCCGTAGGCCATCACGAGCGCCAGGGTGGCGATCTCGATCAGGCCGATCGACCATGGCCCAGCCGTTGGATGTGACGGTCGTGCCCCAGCTCTGGAGCGTGGAGGAGTCGGCGGCAACGCCGACCATCGTCAGCATCGGGCCGATGCAGATCTTGGCCGTGAAGACGCCCCAGTAGCCCATGGCGATCATCGACGAGGCGCCGATCAGGATGCTCGAGCCGACCGCGAGCGCCGGATGCAGAGAGCGTGAGATGAGGATGTAGTCGGCCCCGGATCGGGGCATGATCTGTGAAAGCAGGCCGAAGGCGCCCGAGATGAGGAACGAGCACAGCGCCGTGATCAGCGATCGCCGCGTAGACGTTGACGCCTGCGAACGAGGACAGCACCCAGAACACCGAGACGGCCATGACGAGGCCGGGGCACGCCGGGAGCACGTTGAAGATGACGGCATCGCGCACCTTGACCTCGCGGACGAACCCCGTCGCCCGGCGTGCGAAATGTCCCTGACCCGCCACAGACTGTTCGCTAGCCATGATCCATCACCGACCCTCCCTGGGTTGATCGTTCAAGCGGCGGTAGTCTCCCCCCTCGCGCCGGACGTGTCAAGCCGCGCTTCAGGGCGGTTGACCGGCCCGCGGCGGGTCGGTAGACTCGTGCCCTCTTGAACGATCAAGCGACCGATCTGACGGCGAGGACGGCGCTCCTCGAACGGCTCGAGCGGCTGTACCCCGCGGTGGTGGCCGACTGCCTCGACAAGGTCGGGTACCGCACGAACGTGATGGACCCGCGCATCCGGCCGCTCTACCCCGAGGCCCGCATGGCGGGCTTCGCCTCGACCGTGCACGCCGTGCAGGTGAGCGGCCCGCCGGCGAACCGCGACGACTACTACAAGGGCGAGTTGCAGGCCGTGGACGCGCTCGGGCCGGACGACATCATGCTGGTCTCGACGATGCAGGGCTCCTACTGGGGCGAGCTGCTCGCGACCGCGTCGCGCTACCGCGGCGCCCGCGGCATCGTCGTCGACGGCTACACGCGCGACACGCTGCAGCTGATCGAGATGCAGTTCCCGACGTTCGTGGCCGGGATCAGCTGCTACGACTCGCTCGGGCGGATCGACGTCGACGGGGTCGGCGTGCCGATCGAGTGCGGCGGCGTGCGGGTCGAGCAGGGCGATCTCGTGCTGGCCGACTTCGACGGCGTCGTCGTGGTGCCGGCGGCGGTTGCGGACGAGGTCATCTCCCTCGCCGAGGACAAGGTCTCGGGCGAGAACCTGGTGCGCTCCAAGCTCGCCGAAGGCATGCCCGTCTGGGACGCCTTCCGCACCTACGGCGTGATCTAGCCTCCCTCCGATGAAGCTGCTCGCGACGTGCCGGCTGCCGGGCCCGGCGTGGGACGAGGTCGGCCCGGTCGAGTACCTGCCCGCCCGGCTGCCCGCGGGCCTCGCAGGCCCGCGACCGGACGTCGAGGCGCTCGCGGTGGTGCACGAGCACATCGACGCCGCCGTGCTCGACCTGCTGCCGCGGCTCGCCCTCGTCGCCAACTACGGCGTCGGCTACGACACGGTCGACGTGGCCGAGTGCGCCCGCCGCGGCGTCGCCGTCACCAACACGCCCGGCGTGCTCGACGAGACGACCGCCGACATGACCCTCGCCCTCATCCTGGCCTGCCGCCGCGGGGTCGTGTGGGGCGATCGCATGGTGCGGAGCGGCGAGTGGACGGCCGACATCGTCGAGGCGCCGCTGGCAGACGAGGTGTCGGGGGCGACGCTCGGCATCGTCGGCATGGGCCGCATCGGCCGCGCGGTGACGCGGCGGGCGCGGGCGTTTCGCATGCGCGTGCTCTACACGTCGCGGACACGGCTCGACCCGGCCGAGGAGCGCGCGCTCGGCATCGAGCCGCGCGCACTTCCCGAGCTCATGGCCGAGTCCGACATCGTCACGCTGCACTGCCCCCTGACCACCGCCACGCGCGGGCTGGTCGACGCCCGCATGCTCGCCCTGATGCGCGACGGCGCGTGCCTGATCAACGCCGCCCGCGGAGCGCTCGTGGACGAGGCCGCGCTCACCGCCGAGCTGCGCTCGGGCCGGATCCAGGCCGGCCTCGACGTGTTCTGGCACGAGCCGGCGGCGCCCGAGGCCCTGTCGGGCCTGCGCAACGTCGTGCTGACGCCGCACATCGCCACCGCCACCGCACCGACCCGCTTCGCCATGACCCGGGTGCTCGTGGACAACCTGCACGCGGCCGCCGCAGGGCGGCCGCTGATCACCCCGGTGACGCCGTGAGCGGCGTCGCACCGGCGACGCACGCCTCGACCCGGTGCAGCGCATCATCGAGCACGTACTCGGGCAGCGCCGGATTGAAGATCGGCGACACCGACGGCCGCGTGAGCAGGCGATGCGCGATCGCGACCCCCGCCGGGTGAAGTGCATCGTCGTCGCCCTCGAGCGCCGTCGCCACCGCCAGCAGCCGCTCGCGGCGAGGGATGACCCGATCCTCGAGCGCCGCCGCCGTGTAGGCCGGGCGGCCACCCGTGCGCTCTGCGCCGTCCACCATCCCACGCAGCCCGATCGCGAGCCGATCGCGCCGGGCGCGCGTCGCAAACCGCGTCCCGGCCTCCCTGACCGCGTCGACCCGGTAGGCCTCGCGCACCTGGGTGAGCGTCGAGAGCAAGGTGTTGCGGCGGCTCATCGTGAACGCCGCCATGAGAAGCGCCGCGATCGCCCCGATCGCGAGCACGATCCAGAGCTGGCCCAGCACGAAAAAGGCGGCGACGGCGAGGACGCTGAGCACGGCCGCAGCGGCCAGCCGCTGGGTGCGCTGATCGGACAGCTCGGCGAGCTGCCGCTCGGCGTCGACGAGCGGCGGCAGATTGAGGTCGAGAAGCGAGCGCACGTCTCTCCATCTACTGCGATCCGGTGCGGCCGGATCGTAGCCCGGGCCGGGCCGGATCAGCCGGAGGCGTGGTGCACGCTCGCCTCGCGCAGACCCTGCATGTAGCCGATCGCGTGCAGCCGGCCGAGCAGCGCGTAGCTTGGAGAGTCCATGCCTTCGCCGAGCAGCGTCGGCACGTGGTCGGGACGCAGCACGCCGGCGAACCCGATCTCGTGCCAGGCGTCCATGCACGCGCGCATGTCCGTCTGGCCCTCGTCGTGGAACGTCTCCTCGAAGCTCGTCGGCGTGCCGCGGACGTCGCGGAAGTGGCCAAACGCGATGGCGCCCCGGGCGCCGAAGTGGCGGATCGCCCCCGGCACGTCGGGCGGTGACGAGCGTCATGTTCCCCTGGCAGAAGCAGAGTGCGTTGGCCTCGGAGTCGGCGATGTCAAGCACGCGGTCGAAGGCCTCGACCGAGTTCATGATCCGCGCAGCGCCGCGGTAGGACGTGATCGGCGGGTCGTCGGGATGAAGCGCCAGCCGCACGCCGGCGCGCTCGGCGACCGGCACGACCGTGTGGATGAACCGCTCGAACGCCTTCCACAGCTGCTCGGCGTCGGGAGAGCCGACCTTCATCGGCTGGTCGGTGGGCAGCGCGTCGGCCCGAAACGCCGTCACGAGCGCGCCGCCGCGGCCGCGGGCGATGGTGCTCGTGCGCACCCAGTTGGCCCCCGGCATCCAGTTGTAGCAGAGCGTCGGGACACCCAGGCGGCCGAGGTTTCGGATCAACGTGCAGAACCACTCCGTCTCCTCCTCGGCGCCGGGCGCACCCGTGCGGGCGCGGTCGAGCGGCGGGTAGTCCTCGACCCCGACGAGCTCGAGCCCGGCGTCGGCGTAGAGCTGCTGCATGCGCGCGAGCGGCGTCAGATCCCAGGGCCGGTCGCCGGTGTCGTCGTGGATCCCGTCGGGCGTGCGGTCGAGCTCGGAGATGACCTTGCTGACGCCGACCTGCTGGAGGATGGTCCAGAACGGGATGGGCGTCGGCGCGAAGTACTCGGCGAACTCGACGGGCTTAACCACGGAACACCTCCTGGGGGTTGATCAGGCCGCGGGCGACCAGGTCGCGGAAGCGGGCAACCGAGTCTGCCACCGCCTGCGGGAACGGCGTCTCCGCGATCGGCCCGACGAGACGCGCGAACGACGCGGCGTCCACCTCGCCCGGAAACGGCAGCAGCACCTGGTCGAACTCGATGCTGCCCGCCGACTCGGGGGCGGCGGCGGTGATGGCGGTCACGACCTCGTCCATGTCCACGCTCGTGCCGGCCAGGTTGTGCACGGCCGCGCCCTGGGCGCCGGCGCGGGCGGCCGCGACGAACGCGCGGGCGGCATCGGGCGCATACTGGAACTGGCTGCGGCCGCCGAACGGGATCCGGTAGGGGCGGCCGCAGGCGGCCGCGAGCATGGCGGTCGTGGGCGCCGACGTCAGGCCCTGGTCGCGGCCGGGGCCGAAGACCGTGTGCGGCCTCAGGCCCACGCTGACAACGCCGTGGTCGGTGAAGTACACGTGGGCGGTGCCCTCGTTCGCGCGCTTGTAGACACCGTAGAGCGTGCCCGGCTGGCCACTCATCTCGACCGTCCCGCCGCCCTCCTCGAGCGCGTCGTAGGCGGCGATCGACGACGCGTACACGATGGCGCCGATGCTCCCGGCCCGGCGCTTGGCCGCCTCGAACACGTTCACGGTGCCGAGCACGTTCACCCTCGCGCCCAGCGGGGGGTCGGCCCGGCAGAACGGCACCTGGAGTGCCGCCAGGTGGACGATGTGCGTGATCCCGTCCTCGTCCAGCACACGCTCCACGACGTCCAGGTCGGCGATGTCGCCCTGCACCCGGCGCACCGAGGCGATCTCGTCGGCGGACATGACGAGCCGCCAGCGGCGGTCGTCGCCGCCGAGGTCGAACGCCGTCACCGGGAGGCCCGCGGCCACCAGCTCCGCAACCACCCAGGCGCCGATGCAGCCGAAGGCGCCTGTGACCAGGAAGCGCTCGCTCACGCTTCACCCGGACGTCCGCCGGCGCACCAGTCGCAGGCGAGGCGCACATACGCGGCGGTGAGCGTGTGCAGATCGGCGACGTTCACGTACTCGTCGGGGGCGTGCGGATTGTCGCCGCCGGGCCCGCAGACGACCACCGGCGTCGGCGAGTGCTCACCGAACATGAACGCGTCGCAGGCGAACGGGGCGGTGGCGGGCGCCGGCCGGTGCGGGAGCGCCTCGCGCATGGCGGTCACGATCGGGGCGGCGGGATCGCCGTCGAGCGCGTCGAGGAACCGGGTGCGCTGCTCCCACCGAAGCGGCGTGCCGGCGGCCGTCGCCCGCCCGACCGTGCCCCGCAGCTCGTCCTCGAGCATCGCGCGGGTCGTGCCCGGCACGATCTCGGCCCAGAACTCGAGCACGCCGTCGGTGGGGGTGCCCTCGGCCGTGCCCCAGGGAAGCTCCTCCCCGGACTGCAGCAGGAACTGGTAGATCGGCGCGCCCCGGTCCGGCTCGGTCGCCGCCAGGGCGGCGGCCGCCCGGGCGAGGGTGACGAGCGCGCTCGCCTCGGAGCCGCCGCCGAAGTCCATCCCGCCCTTGCCGCCGTGCGCGTGCAGCCGGTACTGGATCCCGCCGCGGGTGGCATGGCACACCGCGAGCCCGGTGGGCTCCGCCAGCACCGCGCCGTCGGCGTTGTACCCGCGCAGCCGGCACGCGAGCGTGCCGTTCGCGCCGCCGAACTCCTCATCGACCGTCGTCTCGACGATGACGTCGCCGGCGGGTGTCAAGCCGCACTCGATCAGGCACCGCAGCGCGTGCAGGTAACACGCGACTCCGCCCTTCATGTCGAGCGCGCCGCGGCCGTACAGCCGACCGGCGGCGACCTCGCCGTCCCAGTAGGAGTGGGCTCCGTCGCCGTGCGCGGGCACGACGTCCACGTGGCCCGAGAAGATCAGCGAGCGGCCGCCGCCGGTCCCCTTCAGTCGGGCGACGACGTTCGGCCGCCCGGCGTAGTCGCGGCCCGGCCACCAGGCGGGATGCTCGAGCGCACCGGCGACCACGTCCGGCTGGAAGACGTCGGGCTCCAGGCCGAGCCCGCGCAGATAGTCGGCGACGAAGGCCTGGCAGGCCGCCTCCTCCCCGCGCGGCGGCCGGTTCTCGCTGCGGTGGGAGACGAGCGTGCGCGTGAGCTCGACCAGGTCATCGGCGTGCGCGGCGAGCCACTCGCCCGGCGCGGTTCGCAGCGATTCAGCCATCCGATCCCTGCGGGACGTAGGCGATGCAGTCGATCTCGACCAGGATGCCGGAGAGCTCGCACCCGATCGTCGTTCGGGTCGGCCGCGGCTCGTGCGCGAAGAACCGCTCGTACGCGGCCGTGAACTCGTCGAACAGGTCGATGGACGCCAGGTAGCAGGTGCAGCGCACGATGCTGCTCGCGTCGCCGCCGCCGGCCTCGACCAGGTGCAGCACGTTTCGCAGCGTGTGCGTCGTCTGCTCGGCGACCGTCGAGCCCAGGACGGCGAGCGTCCGCGGATCGAGCGGGCCCTGACCGGAGACGAAGACGAAGTCGCCCGCCCGCAGCGCCGGCGAGTACCCCCCGGTGCCGCCGGAGGCGCGGTCGGACACGATCGGTTGCAGCGGTCTCACGCGGTGGACGTTACCGCGCTTCTCCCGGGCCGGGCTTCGCCCCGATGGCGGCCTGTTTCGCGAGCGGGAGCGCCGCGGCTGCGCCGACGGCGTACCCGGCAACGACGGCGGCGATCGCCCCGGCCAGGCCCGGCTTCACGGTCATGTTCCAGACGATCGCGAGCACGAGCCCGGGATTCGCCAGGAGAACGATCCAGAGCGCCGGGTCACGCGCCAGCCGCCGAGCGCGAGCGTCGAGCGGTCCGAGCGCGGTCTCGCTCAGCGCGTCCTTGAGCGCCTTGGCGCGCGGCCCGGCGACCACAGGGCCCTGCACGGCCACGACTGCGAGAGCAGCGATGGAAACGTCGATCCACGGCGCGCCCCACGTCCACCTGGCGCTCGTCAGGTACGCGCCACTCGCAAGGAGCCCGAGGATCGAGAGCGGAAAGACCCATCCGGCCTGGTCTGCCAGGGTCGCCCACGGCACGGCGTCGCTGAGCGAGTCAGCCGCACGTAGACGCAGGTAGCACACCCCGAGAACCGTGATGCCGCCGGCCATCGCAAGCAGCGACAGCAGATGCACGTACAGCACGACGTGGTAGGCGTCCATTGGAGGCTTCAGCCCGCAGCCGCGGCCGCGGCGAAGCCCGCGAGGATGCCCGGCCACCCCGAGTCGAACTGGTCGCGCATCTGATCCATGCCCTCACCGTATGCATCGAGGCCGCGGTGCTCGAGCTCGACGCGGGTGCGGTCGGGCCCGTCGGGCACGAATCGCACCTCGACCTCGGTCATGATGTCGGCGTCGTAGGCCCACTCACCGGTGATCTGCCAGGCGAGGACGAGCCGCGAGGGCGGCTCCCACACCAGCACCTTGCCCCAGTCGCACTCGCTGCCGTCGACGTCGCGCTCGTACCAGCGGCCGCCCTCGCGGCCCTCGATCACGGCCTCCTCGAGCTCGGCGCCGCCGATGTGAAACTCGCGTGGCCACCACCCGTTGTGACCCCTCGTGAAGGTCGCGAACGCCTGCTCCTGCGATGTGTCGACGGTGATCGCGTGGCGAACGGAGGTGCCTTGTGCTGGGGTCATCACGTCTCCTCGGGTTCGTGGTCGCCGGGCGAGGCCTCGGCGGCACGTTTGAAGTTGGCCAGCGCCTGCGACCAGAAGGCGTCGAAGTACTCGCGCAGTGCAGCCGCCCCTTGCGGATCGACCTGGTAGACGCGGCGCGTGCCCGCCGCTCGATCGAAGACGAGGCCGGCCTCCTTGAGCACCTTGAGATGCTGCGAGACGGCGGGACGGCTCACCGGGAGCTCGCGCGCGAGCTGCCCGACCGCGAGCGGGCTTTGGCTCAGCCGCTCGAAGATCTCACGCCGGGTGGGGTCTCCGAGCGCCTGCAGGGCGCGCTGCTGGTAAGTGGTCACGAACGGTCAATCTACACTTACCGAGCGTGGCGTGTCAAGAGGCCGTGGGGCCGGTGAGCCCGGCGTGCGTCTACCAGCGGCCGTGGACGGAGGGGCGCAGGAGCTCGTCGTAGACGCTGTGCACGGCCGCGAGGTCGGCGGGGGAGAGCGGCGAAAGCGCCGCGGCGGCGGCGTTCGCGCGGGCCTGCTCGGCGTTTCGGGCCCCCGGGATCACAACGGAGAGGCCCGGCTGGTCGAGGACGAAGCGCAAGGCCCACTGGGCCATCGTCGCCCCGGCGGGAACGAGCGGCGCCAGCCGGCGGACGGCCTCGAGGCCGGTCTCGTAGTCGACCCCCGAGAACGTCTCGCCGACGTCGAACTCCTCGCCGTGGCGGTTGTACGTGCGGTGGTCGTCGGCCGTGAATGTCGTGGCGCTGTCGTAACGCCCCGAGAGCATCCCGCTCGCGAGCGGCACCCGGGCGATGATCCCCACCCCCGCTTCGCGGGCGGCCGGGAGCACGCGCTCGAGCGGCTTCAACCGGAAGGCGTTCAGGATGATCTGCACTGTGGCGACGTTCGGATGGGCGATCGCCGCAAGCGCCTGGTCGCACGTCTCGACGCTGACTCCGTAGGCGGCGATCAGCCCCTCTGCGACCAGCTCGTCGATGTCCTCGTAGACCGCGTCGCGCTCGAACACCTCCGCCGGCGGGCAGTGCAGCTGCACCAGATCGAGCCGCGCCACACCGAGGTGCTCGCACGATTGTGCGATCCACTGCCGGAAGCGGACCTGCGTGAACTCGCCGACCTCCTGCGGCCCCAGCTGGCCCATCTTGGTGGCCACGAACGGCGGGTCGGACGCGTGGTTTGCAAGCACACGGCCGATCACCTGCTCGCTGATGCCGTCGCCGTAGTTGTCGGCGGTGTCGATGAACGTGATGCCCGCATCGAGCGCGCCCTCGAGCGTGGCGATCGCGTCGGCCTCCGGGACGTCGCCCCAGTCGGAGCCGAGCTGCCACGTGCCGATGCCCACGCACGAAACCCCGCGCCCCAGCCGGGGGATGTCCCGATGCTCCATCGCGGGGCTAGCCTACTTCCACGCGTGGCCGTGCACATCGTCACCGGCGCCTTCTCCTACACCGGTCGCTACATCGCCGAACAGCTGCTGGCCGACGGCGAGCGCGTGCGCACGCTCAGCCGGCGAGGGCCGCCCGCCGGCCACCCGCTGGCCGGCCGGGTGGAGGTCGCGCCCTTGCGAATGGACGACCACGCGCAGCTGACCGAGAGCCTGCGGGGTGCGTCGACGCTGTTCAACACCTACTGGATTCGCTTCCGCCGCGGCGATACCACCTTCGAGCAGGCGATCGAGAGCTCCGCGGGGCTGTTCCGCGCCGCGATCGCCGCGGGCATCGAGCGGATCGTCCACATCTCGGTCTCGAACCCGAGCGAGGAGTCGCGCTACGCCTACTTCCGCGGCAAGGCGGCGGTCGAGCGGCGGCTGGGCGCGCTGCCCATCTCGGCGGCCGTGATCCGCCCCACCCTCGTCTTCGGCGGCCGCGAGGAGATCCTGATCAACAACATGAGCTGGTGCCTGCGGCATCTGCCCCTGTATCCGATCCCGGGCGACGGCGGCTATCGCGTCCAGCCGGTGTCGGTGCACGACGTGGCCGCGCTCGCCGTCGCGGCCGGACGCTCCCGGGACGCGACCACCATCGACGCCGCCGGCCCCGACGTGCTCAGCTACCGGCGGCTGCTCGAGCTGCTGCGCCGCGACGTCGGCGGAATCGCGCGCCTGGTCGACGTGCCGGCGGCGCTCGTCCCGCCGCTCAGCCGCGCGATGGCGATCCCGCTGCGAGACACCCTGGTCACCGCCGAAGAGCTCGGCGCCTTGATGGACGAGCTGCTGGTCTCGCATGCACCGCCGACCGCGGCGACCCGGTTCACGGCCTGGCTGCCGCAGCAGCGCGCCTGGCTGGGCCGCCGCTACGCCAGCGAGCTCCAGCGCAACTGGCGGCGGTAGCCCGCCGCCGGCGCGCTTCAGTATGCTTGCCGCCGGCGACTGGGAGGAGCGTGGGGTGTCGGACGGATTCGCCGGCCAGAGCGCCGGCCTGGGGGTGGGGTCGGCGGGGTTCATCGCGGCCCACGGCCTGCACAGCGACGCCCAGCGCAAGGCCGCGGGCGAGGTGCAGCGCCAGATCAGCGGCGCGGGTCTGCGCACGATCCGGCTGATCGTCGTCGACCAGCACGGCATCCCGCGGGCGAAGTACCTCTCCGGCGCCGCGCTCGTGTCGGCGCTCGAGAACGGCTCGGACTTCTCGGGGGCGATCTACAGCATGGACACCGGCAACGCCGTGTTCCCGCCGGCGTTCGCAGCGGGCGGCGGCTTCGGCATCGACGAGATGACCGGCTTCCCGGACGTGACGCTCGTGCCCGACCCGACGACGTTCCGCGTGCTGCCGTACGCCAACCGCACCGGGTGGATCCTGTCCGACGCGTACTTCGCAAACGGCAAGCCGATACCGCTCGACGGCCGTGGGCTCCTGCGGCGCCAGCTCGCCCGCCTCGCCGAGCGCGGGCTCGCCGTCTACTCCGGCCTCGAGGTCGAGCTGTACGTGACGCGGCTGGCGCACACGGCGGTCGGGTTCGACGAGACGGCGCAGCCCGGCTCACCGGGCGCGGTGCTTGAGGTCGAGGCGATCGAGCGCGGCTACCAGTTCCTCTCGGACAGCCGCATGGACGGCATCGCCGGCACGCTGGAGGCGATCCGCGACGGACTCGTCGACATCGGCCTGCCGCCGCGCTCGATCGAGAACGAGTGGGGGCCGGGGCAGATCGAGATCACGTTCAGCCCGATGGAGGGCCTGGCCGCGGCCGACGCCATGATCCTCTTCCGCAGCACCGTCAAGGCGATCTGCGCGCGCCTGGGCCTGCACGCGACGTTCATGTGCTGGCCGGCGCTTCCGAACTTCTTCCCGAGCGGCTGGCACCTGCACCAGTCGCTGATCAAGATCGAGAGCGGCAGGAACGTCTTCATGGACGACCACGCGCTCCTGTCGCCGGTCGGCCGCCAGTTCGTGGCCGGGCTGCTCGACCATGCGCGGGAGATGACCGTCTTCGGCGACCCGACGACGAACGCCTACCCGCGCTTCCGCCCGTACTCGTTCGCACCCGACCGCATCTGCTGGGGCGGCGACAACCGCGGCGCGCTCATCCGCGTCCAGGGCGGCCCTGGCGACGCCGGGACGCACGTCGAGAACCGGCTCTCGGAGCCGGCCGCGAACCCGTACCTGTGGCTGGCCGCCAACATCGCGGCGGGCCTCGACGGCGTCGACCGCGGCGCCGAGCCGCCGGAGCCCGTCGAGGGCGACCCGTACGTCGTCGACGCGCCGCTCCTGCCGCAGTCCCTCGGCGAGGCCGTCGACGAGCTCGAGCGCGGCGCGTTCTACCGGGCCGCGTTCGGCGACGCGCTCGTCGACTACATCGTGATGATGAAGCGCGCCGAGCTGAAGCGCTTCGACGAGGCGGTCGCGGGCGACGGAGAGGACGGCTCCGGCCGCAGCGCCTGGGAGATGCGCGAGTACTTCGAGTTCTACTGATGTGCCGGCTGCTCGCCCATGTGTCCCGCCGGCCCGTCACGGTCGCCGAGGCGATCGGTGCCGCCGATCTCGGCTCCTTCGGCGATCTCTCGCCGCGCCACCCCGACGGCTGGGGCATGTCGTGGTGGCCGTCGCTCGACGCAGCCGCAGACGGCGCCGCCCCCGAGCGCCGGCGGGCGGTCGGAAGCGCACGCGAGGACCCCGAGTTCACCGCGACGATGCGCACCGTCGCGGGCTGCGCGAACGTCGTGCACCTGCGCGGCGCGACGCCCGGGCTGACCATCGAGCTCGAGAACTGCCACCCGTTCGTACGCCCCGGCGCCGCCTTCGCGCAGAACGGCGCGATCCACCCCCAGCACCGCCTGCCCGAGCTCCTGCCCGCGCACCTCGAGGCCGAGGTCGCCGGCTCGACCGACAGCGAGCGCCTGTTCCTCTACCTCTACGACCTGCTCGAGGACGGCGGGCCGTTCGTCGAGGTCGTCTCGGATGCGCTCGCGGAGCTGCTCGAGCGCTTCACGTCGCCGGTGCTGAATTCGATGTACCTCACGCCGGAGCACCTGTACGTCATCAACGCGCACAACCCCACCGCGCTGCCGTACCCCGGCGACCCGCACGACCTCTTCGCCCTGCGCTTCCGGGTCGAGGACGACCTGGTCGTCGTCGCGTCGACCGGCTTCGACCAGCCCGAGTCGCGGGGCTGGCACACGCTCGACAACATGACGATCCTGACGGTCGCGCTCGACACGCTCGAGCTGCGCATCGACGCCCTCGCCGGCGTGCCCGTCCCCGCCTACGACTACTCGGAGCGCCAGTGAGCACACACCGCCAGCGCGTCGTCCTCATCACCGGCGCGGGCGGCGGCATCGGCGCCGCGACCGCCCGCACCCTCGCCGCCGAGGGCGCCGCGGTCATCGTCCACGACGTGCGTCGCGACGGGCGGCTCGGCGCGCTCGCCGACGAGCTCGGCGCCGCCGCCCACGCGCTTGCGGCCGACCTGCGCGAGCCGGCGGCGGCGGACGCGCTCTGGCACGAGGCCGTCGCCTGGCGCGGCCACGTCGACGTCCTCATCAACAACGCGGGCATCTACGAGGCGGCCGATCCCGACGGCGACCTCGCGGCCTGGCAGGCGGCGTGGGAGCGCACGCTTGCAATCTGCCTGGTCGCCCCGGCGGCGCTCTGCAGGGCGGCGATCGCCACCTTCCGCGATCAGCCGGGCGGCGGCATCATCGTCAACCTCGCGAGCCGCGCGGCCTGGCGCGGCGAGGACGCCGACTACTGGCACTACGCGGCGGCGAAGGCGGGCGTCGTCGCGATGACCAAGACGATCGCGCGGCAGTACGGCCGCCAGGGCGTGACCGCGTTCGCCGTGGCGCCCGGGTTCGTCGACACGCCGTTCAACGCGCCGGCGGTCGCCGAGCACGGCATGCAGCTGTTCGTGGACGACACCGCGCTCGGCGAGGTCGCCCAGCCACAGGATGTCGCGAACGTGATCGCGTTCCTCGCCTCGGGCAAGGCCCGGCATGCGACGGGCGCGACGGTCGACGTGAACTCGGCGAGCTACGTGCGCTGAGCCTGCGCGATCCGCCGCCACCCCCCCAATTGTGTGGGTGGCGCCGCGCGCCGATCCGTGCCAGACTGGCCTAAGGCAAGGGGAATGGGGGGTGACGAGATGTCTCGTCGAATGCTCGGTCTGGTGGCGGCGGCGTGTGCGTGGGCGGTCATGCTCGCGGCGAGCGCCGACGCCGCGGTGTGGCAGGTCGCGCCGAGCGCGAGCCCGAACCCGTACAAGAACTTCCTGACCGCCGTCGCGCGGGTCCCCGGCACCGGGCAGTTCTGGGCCGCGGGCTACACGCTCGATCAGACCGGCCCCGCGCACAGCCTCATCGAGGCCTCGAGCGGGGGCGCGTTCGCCGAGTCGCCGATCCCGCGGATGAGCCGCTTCGAGCAGCTGAGCGGCGTGGCCGCCGCGTCCCCGGCGCACGCGTGGGCCGTCGGCGGGAGCTTCGTCCACGCCACCCTCCCGCTCATCTTCGTGTGGAACGGCAGTGCCTGGCGGCGCACTGCCGCGCCGCTGCCGAGCGCCGCCGCCGGCGGCACGCTCGCGAGCGTGCGCGCCTTCTCGGCCACCGATGTCGACGCGGTCGGGACGTGGTTCTCGGCGACCGCCACGGGCGGCCCGCTGATCGAGCACTGGGACGGACAGCGGTGGACGGCCCACACCGCGCCGAACCCCTCCGGGTGCCAGGGATCGTTCACGTCGATCGCGGCGGTGCCCGGCTCGTCCGTGCGCTTCGCCGTCGGATTCTGCGCCGGCGCCGACGGCACTTCCGACCAGGCGCTGATCGAGCGCTCGTCCGGCGCGGGCTGGTCGATCGTCCCGGCCAACGCCCCGGCCGGCAGCTCGCTCCAGTCGGTGACCCCCGTCTCGCCCACGGCCGTGTGGGCGGTCGGCTCGACGACGGCCGCTGACCGGCGCGAGGAGCACGCTCGCCGAGCGCTGGGACGGCTCGCGGTGGTCGGTCGTGCCGACGCCGGATCCGTCCGTGAACGACTGGCTGCAGAGCGTCGTGCGCGTTCCCGGTACAGGCGACGCTGTGGGCCGTCGGCTCCGCCATCACCGGTGCCGCGACCGTCGGCATCGCCGAGCAGTGGACGGGGTCGGCATGGCAGGCCGTGCCGCCGGTGCAGCCCGGCGACAGCAGCGACCTGCAGGGCGTCGCGGCCGCGCCCGGCGCAGTCTGGGCGGTGGGCGACGTCTATCCGACCACGCCCGGCTCCGGTCCGATCACCCAGCACGCTGGCCGAGCTCTCCGGCGGGTAGCGCCACCGGAACTTACAGTGCCGCCCGGTAGATCGCCTCGGCGTCCTCGCTCCGCAGCGGGCGCGGGTTGATCGACGTCGAGAAGTGCTCCAGCGTGAGGCCCACGAGTTCCGGGATGTCGGTCTCGGTGGCGGCAAAGGCGCCCAGCCGGGGGATGTCGAATCGGGCGTTGAGATCGGTCAGCCAGGTGAGCAGCCGGTCGCAGGCGGCCGCGTCCGAGAGGGTGGCCCACCCAGGCGAGATCTCGCGCCCGATGCGGGCGTACATCGGCGCCGCGGACGGCATCGTGAAGGCGGTCGTGTGGGGCAGGAACATGGCGACGGACGCGCCGTGGGGCACGCCGAAGCGCCCGCCGACGACCTCGCCGAAGGCGTGGTCGAGCCCCGCCTCGGCGTTGTACATCGCGAACCCGGCGAGGGCGCTTCCGAGCTGCATCGCCAGTCGTGCCTGGGTGTCGGAGCCGTCCTCGACCACCGCGATCAGGTTCCGTCCCAGCAGCCGCACAGCGCCCAGCCCGGTCGGCTCCATCAGCGGGTGAGCGAGGGTAACGACCAGCGCTCCCATGGCCTGGGCGAGCGCGTCGATGCCCGACCACGCGGTCGCGCGGGGCGGGAGCGAGAGCGTGAGGTCGGGGTCGAGCAGCGCCAGCGCCGGCCAGTAGCGCTTGTCGACGACCAGGTACTTGCGCCGCGCTGCCGTGTCGGCGACGACCATCCCGCAGCCGACCTCGGAGCCGGTGCCGGCCGTGGTGGGCACGCTGACGAACGGCAGGCCCGGGTTGGGGATCCGGTCGAACCCCTCGAACGAGCGGATCTCCCTGTCGTTGTGGAAGGCCACGTTGATCGCCTTGCCCGCGTCGAGGGCGGATCCTCCGCCGACGCCGACGACGACGTCGGCCTCGTGCTCGCGGAGCAGCTCGGCGCCGCGGGCAACGTCGGCCTCGGTCGGCTCCGCGGCGACCGCGATCGTCTCGGTGGCGAACGCGGCGGCCGCGAGCGACTCCTCGACCCGCTCCGTGATCCCCGCCTCGCGGACGCCGTTGTCGGTGACGACCAGCGCGCGGCGCACACCGGGCAGCGCCGCGACGATCTCGGCGCCTGCGGTGGCGGTGAGTCCGGATCCGTACAGGATCCGGACCGGCGCGTGGAAGGAGCGGAGGGCGGTCTCTGTGCTCATCGCCGGTGCCTCAGTCATTCGGGCGGGAGCTCGGCCATGGCGACGTCGAACGGCACGCCCTGCCGCATCCGGATCCCGCGCGCCACCCAGAACATCACGAAGCCGATCACCCAGAAGCCGAGGAAGAACTCGAGCGCGGTGTGCGTGTTGGCGCCGAAGACGGCGTTGGTGAGGAAGGTGTAGATCATCACCGCGAGCATCGCGAAGGCGGCCACACCGCAGATGGCGATCAGCGGCACGCCGAGCACGCGTCTCCGCACGGGCTCGGGCGCGGCGTCGAACGCGGCCCGGCGCCGCCACGGGAAGACCACGGCGGCAATGCAGGTGGTCGCGAACGCCGACATCCAGCCCATCGTGGCGCCGCCGAGGAAGGCGATGTCGCCGTGGTAGGTGTAGAAGTAGAGCGCCGCCTCTGCTACCACAGCGGTGGTGAGCGTGGCGTTCACGGGGCTGTGCAGGCGCTCGTTGACGGCCGCGACCTGCTCGGGCAGGAGCCGGTCGAACGACCAGGCGAACAGGCAGCGGGTCGCGGCGATCGCGGTGAAGATCATCGACGCCATCGGGATACAGACGAAGGCGAGGTTCATCACCACCACCAGGATCGTGTTCGAATTCGCGATCGACGCCAGGAAGTTGAAGTACGGCGCGGTCGCGAAGGGGTATGCGGAGGAGCCGTTCAGCGTCCAGGCCGCGGCCATGAAATCCGATCCCCAGGTGTGCACGGCGACGAGCGCCATGACGAAGAACACCGCGCCGCCGACGATCACGGTGCCGAAGATCGAGAACGGGATCGACCGGCGGACGTCGCGCACCTCGCCGCCGGTGTAGACGGCGTACATGACGAAGAGGGTGCTCAGGCAGAGGAAGGCGGTGCCGAGCACGGTCTCCTTGGCGTCGCTCCAGCCGCCGGCGGGATGGGCGAAGCCGGCCTTGCCGGCAGCGTGCATGAAGCCGTTGTACGAGGTGATCTTGTTGAAATGGTCGACGAACGTCGCATGGCTCGTCGTGGCGAGCACGACCAGCGTGACCCCGATGCCGAGCATGCCGACGTAGAAGAGGATCTTCTGCAGCCGCAGCGCCGCCCGCAGGTTCAGGAGCGCCGTGGTGATGATGAGGATCACGATCGTGCCGACCGCAAACGCCCATCCGCTCGAGCTGAGCTTGCCCGCCCAGTCCGTCCACGTGCTCGACCCGGTCGCAAACCCGATCGAGGCGAACATGCCAGAGAGCCCGATCGTGGACACCCAGTTCGCGTACACGCCGAGGATGATCAGGTTCCAGGCGGTGGCGCTCATGTTCGCCGCGAGGCCGATCGACGGATGCAGCGTGCGTGAGATGAACACGTAGTCTCCGCCGGAGCGGGGCATCGCGATCCCGAACAGGACGTACACACCGCCCAGGGCCGTCGCGGGGATCAGCGACAGGAGGACACCGACCGCCAGGTTCGTGCCCGGGAAGAGCCACGGCAGGCTGACGAGCGTGATCGCGGCGATCGCGAAGTTAAAGCAGACCAGGCTGCCGATCAGCGCGTTTCCGCCGCTGATCTCGCGGACGAGCCCGGACGAGCGGCGCACGTACATGCGGGGCGGTGCGGCTGTCTGTGGCGGTGTTGCCATCGTTCCTCCTTGCCTAACCCGAGGTCAGGACGTAGCCCTTGATTCCCTTTGCGTCGAGGTCGATCAGGGCGCCGCGAAGGACGCCGTCGGGGTATTCGCTTCCGGGGTTGATCGCGAGCGTGCGGCCGATCTTGACCGCGCCCCGCCCCTCGTGGATGTGTCCGTGCAGCGAGAGCAACGGCTGCCGCTCCTCGATCGCCTCACGCACCGCCGTGCTGCCGACCGGGCCGACCAGCGGCTGGCCGGCCTCCATGACCGTCGACATGTCCTCGGTGAGCTGCGGCGCCATGTCCAGGCCCGAGTCGTACGGCGGGCAGTGGAAGTTGAAGATGAGCTCGCGATTGCCGTTCGCGCCGCCGACGGCGGCTCGGATCCGCTGGGCCAGGTCGTCCTCGGTGGTATCGCGGGGGCAGTGCCAGGGCGTCTGGTTCGCGAACCCAACGCTGACTAGGGCGCGCCGCTCGTCGATCTCGATCGCCCGGCCCTCGGCGAACACGGCGATCTCCGAATCCCGCAGCAGCTCGTCGAGCTCGAACGGGTCGTCGTTCCCGCAGTTCATGATGAGCCGCACGCCGGAGCCCGTCAGGCGTTCCTGCGCGAGCGCGAGCCACCGCTCGAGCCGGACGCGGGCCAGGCGCAGGAAGTAGCGCTCGACCGCCTGCGGGTCGGAGTCGAGCTCGCTCACGTCGTCCGCCGTGGCCCGGAACGCATACAGGCCGGCGTTCGCAGACTCCTTCTCGAAGCTGCGGATGTCCTCGTCGGAGGTGAGCCGCACCTCTCCGGCGCCCATGGTCGCGACGAACTCCCCGCCGGTCGTCGGCACGATCGGCACCACCCGCTTGCCGGTGATGTCGCCGCCGAGGATGAGCACCTGCGCCTTGTAGGCCGCGGCGGCGTTGATGAACTTCGTGAAGCACTGATCCGAGCCGTGAACGTCTGTCACGAAGAAGACGCGCAGCCCGTCGCCGCCCGACGACTTACGCTTGAACATTCCCGGCTCCCCGCGACCGGCCGCGAGCGCGCGCCGTCATCGCCAGCATGTCGAAGATCAGGTTGGCACCCAGCAGCGCGGTGATCTGCCCCGGCCCGTCGTACATCGGCGACACCTCCGCCACGTCGAAACCGACGAACGGTACGTCGGCCAGCGCCCTCAGGTAGGACAGCGCCTGGAAGCTCGTCGGCCCGCCCACCTCCGGCGTGCCCGTGCCCGGAGCGAAGGCCGCGTCCACGAAGTCGACGTCGAAGGTCAGGAAGGTCGGTCCGTCGCCGACCCGTGCGCGCACCCGGTCGGCGAACTCGCCGACGCCGAGTGCGGCCAGCTCACGCCAGGGGATCATGTCGACGCCGAGCTCGGCGGGGATGCCCTCGTCCGACTCGCCGTAGAGCGGCCCGTGCATCCCCGCCTGGACGACCCGGGCCGGATCGACGACGCCCTCCTCGATGGCGCGCCGGAACATCGTTCCGTGCGCGTACGGGCGGCCGAAGTAGCTGTCCCAGAGGTCGGTGTGCGAGTCGAAGTGCACCAGCCCGAGCGGTCCGTGCACGCGGGCGATCGCGCGCAGCTCGGCCAGCGTCGCGGAGTGATCGCCGCCCATGCCGATCGTGACGACGCCGGCCTTCACCAGCGGGGTGACGAACTCGTCGATGCGCTCGAGCGTGTCCTCGATGTACCCGGGCACGGTCGGGGCATCGCCGTAGTCGATCGTCGACAGCACGCCGAAGACCTGCACGCGCTGCTCCGCGTTGTAGGTGCGGATCATCCCAGACGCCGAACGGATCGCCTCGGGGCCGAACCGCGCGCCCGGCCGGAACGACGCCCCGCCGTCCCACGGCATGCCGAACACCGCGCACTCGGCGTCGTCGAGCGCCTTGACGTAGGGCAGCCGCGCGTAGGTTCGCGGCCCCGTGAATCGGGGGGCCAGAAGGGCGTCGGGAGGCTCGTGCACCATGGCACGAAGGTCTACCAGGCACCCGCGGCCGGCCGGTAGTCACAGGGAATCCGAACTTGCGCCGCTAGTTTGGAGGATCCTCTAAACGCGCCTCGGCGGCGCCTTCGCGCAGGGCCTCCAGCGCGAGGAAGAAGTTGACCCGCTCCTCGAACGACGAGAGCGGCCGGCCCGTCAGCTGCTCCACCCGCCCGATGCGATACCGCAACGTGTTCACGTGCAGGTGCAGCCCATCGGCGACGCGCTGCCAGTGACCACCGTCGCGCAGAAACGCATCCAGGCTCTCGACGAGCTGCGTCCCCCGCTGCCGGTCCTGCTCCAGCACCGGCCCGAGCACGGCCTCCGCGAAGGCCATGCACGCGTCGGCGTCCTGGCCGGCCAGCAGCACCCGGTAGGAGCCGGCCTCCGCGGACGTGGCCACCCGGTGCTCGCCGCCCCGGTGCCGGGCGAAGTCGGCGGCTAGGCGGGCCTCGCCGACGCTCTGGCGCACGTCTCGCGAGCCGGGGGCGACCAGCGAGCCGACGCCGGCGCAGACGGGGCATCCCTCGCGCGCGAGCGCCCCGACCAGGAGCTCCGCCAGCTCACGGGCGCCGGCCTCGAGCACGGCGACGACGATCACCGTGGATCCATCGATCGGGGCGACCGCGGGAATGCCGCGGGCGGCGAGCAGTCGCATCGTGAGCCGGGCGACCCTGCGCGCAACTCCGGCAGCGGCGGGGGCCTCCGGCACGAGCGCGATCGCCGTGATCGGCCGGCCCGGGTCGACGCCCAGCGACCGCAGCCGCCCGGCGAGCTCCGCCGCCCGCGCGTCGCCGCCCGCGATCACGTTCGGCAGCTCATCGACGAGTCGCTCGGTGAGCTCGCGCGTGGCCAGGGCGTGCGACAGCTCGAGGCCGACGAAGACGAGCCCATGCCCGATCGCCGACCGCTCGTCGGCGGCCACCTGGTCGATCGGCCGCAGGCAGATCAGGAACGCCTCGACGTCGCCGTGGGCCGCGACCGGGAACACCGTCACCGGGTCGCCGTCCACGAAGCTGCCCGCGGGCTCCGTCACCCCGGCCACGGCCGCCGCGAGCGCGGGCGCGGCGGGAGCGGCGTCCCCGCGCACGGTGCTGCCGAGCGTCTGGCCGGCATGATCGACGAGCAGCAGGTCGAGCCCGTGGTCGTGGGCAAGCACCCGCAGCGTCTCGTCGATGCCCGCGCCGCCGGTGACGCTCGAGAGGAGCGCCTCGTCGCGGCGCAGCCGCCGCACCAGCCGCCGCTGACCCTGCTGTGCGTAGCTCGTGGCCACGTACTCGGAGATCTCGCCGAAGGCCATGTCGTGCGGGATCTCGAAGAGCGGCACCCCAGCCTCCTCGCAGGCGGCGACGAGATCCGGCGGCGTGCGCGTGCCCGGCTCCTGCAGCCCAAACCCGATCGCGACGGCGCCGGCTCCCGCGATCAGCTCGACGAACCGCGGGGAGTCCGAGCGGCGGTGGCGCCACTGGCCGTTGGTCAGCACCAGCTCGCCCCCGCGCAGATAGGGCGACGGATCGGGGAGATCCGTCGCGTGCACCCAGCGCACGGTCGCATCGATCCCGGCCGCCCCGGCGAGCAGGGTGACCCGGGGAGAGAACGCCGCCTCGAGGTCGGAGACCTGCATGCGGCCATGGTCCTCCATCGAAGATGGTCACGCCAACCCGCCGGACCGGCCTCGGTGTCCCGGCGGCTTCGTATGCTGGCCCGGTGCTCAGGGCTCTGGAGGCGTTTCTGATCGGTCTGACCGTCGCGGCCGCGACGACACCGGCAGGCGTCTCGGGCGCGGTGCTGCTGCTCCCGATCCAGGTCAGCGTGCTCGACGTTCCCAGCCCGGCGGTGACGCCCACCAACCTGCTCTACAACGTCGTCGCCACACCGGGCGCGCTGTGGCGCTACTGGCAGCTCGGCCAGCCGCGCGGCTCGCTGCCCGCCAGGCTGATCGCCGGCACCCTGCCCGGCGTCGTGATCGGCGCCGTCCTGCGGGTCGAGATCCTGAGCGGCCCAAAGACCTTCCTGCTCGTGGTCGCAGCCGTGCTCGCGCCGCTGGGCGTGTTCCTGCTCTGGAGCGACGGCACCACGCACCGCAAGATCCAGCTCGCACCGACCACGATCGTCACGCTCGCATTCGTCGTCGGCATCGTCGGTGGCATCTACGGCATCGGCGGAGGATCCATCCTGGCGCCGATCCTGTTCGCAGCCGGATACGCGGCCCACGATGTCGCCCCGGCGGCGCTGGCATCGACCTTCGTAACATCGATCGCCGGCGTGATCGCGTTCCTCGCCCTGGCCACCACGCACAGCGGCAGCATCGCCCCCGACTGGACGACCGGCATCCCCCTCGGCCTGGGCGGCATCGCCGGGGCCAACATCGGCGCACGCCTCCACCACCGCCTCCCAGAGCTCTGGCTGCGCCGCCTGCTCGGCGGCCTCGTACTCGCGATCGCGCTGCGGTACGTGAGCGAGTTCATCGGATAGTCGCTCAGGGGCCTAGCAGCCGTCGCGGGGGATGCGCTCGCGCCAGCTGCGGCGGTGGAACGGCTCGCCGGCGCGGGTGACGGCGAGGTCGAGCTCGACCACGAACTCCGACTCCGTGCACGTGAACCGTCCGCTCGCCTCGGCCACGACGTCGAGGCCCGGCCGGGTCAGACCGAAGCGTCGTGCGCCCCTCCGCGCGGGCCGAGAGCGGGTCGTCGTCGCGGACGCCGGTCGAGTAGACGTGCCCCTCCTCGCACCGCAGGCCCTCCTGCGGGAACTCGAAGGCCGACCAGTCGGCGGCCTCGATCCCGGCCATGCCGGTCTCGGGGTCGCGGGCGATCTCCCACCGCGACGGCCGGTCCGCCACGACGCCCCCGGTCCACGTCACCGGCACCACGTCGGTCGCCGCGACGTGGGGCGCAGCGTCGGGGGGCAGGCCGGGCAGCCGAAGCTCGACCGCGGTGGTCACGTTCAGCGGCTCGAGCCGGGGCAGCGGCCACAGGCACGGCCAGTCGTTGGCCGCCACGGCAACCCGGATCCGGTGCCCCGGCCGAAACTTCCAGCCGGTGGCCATCAGGTCGAGCTCGACCGCCGCCTCGCCGGCGCAGGCGAGGTTGACCGTGCCGCGCGTCACCGGCTGTGACGCACCGCCGGGCGCGACGTCGTTCAGCTTGACCGACACGAGCGCGCGCGGGCCGGGATGGGCGATCCGGAAGCGCACCCGCGGCACGCCGAGCAGCGCGACCGGATCGCTCAGCGGCTCGCTGTCGAAGCAGGCGCTTTTCGCCTCGTCGATGCGCTGATCGCCGAACAGGCCGCTGTCGGGCGGGGGTGGGCACCAGTTGCCGGTGGCAAGGCCCACCGAGGCCGAGGCGGGCGCGGTCTGCGCCGCACCCAGCGTCAGCACCGTCTCGGCGCTCGCCGCCGGCCACGACTCGCTCGCGATCCACTCGCCCGATACTCGCTCCGCGGGCTCGCCGGGATCGTCGTGCTCCTCGATGAACACCACCGACCGGGGCCGGCCGGCCGCGCGGGCCGGGGCCGAGCCGGGATCGAGATGCGCGCGGAAGAACTCGATCAGCTCGCCCATGAAGGAGTATCTCGGCCGGGGCACGCCGCGGTCGGGCGCGACATGCGTCCACGGGCCCGCCGAGGAGCTGCCACGGGCTGCGCAGCCGGGCGGCCATCCGCACGCCCGCGGTGCGGTAGCCGTCGTGCCAGCCCGAGACGATGAAGACGGGGCACTCGATCCGCTCGTAGTCCGGGCGCAGCGACCCGTTGCGCCAGTAGGGGCCGTCGCGCTGCTCGGTCAGCCACCGCACCACCCAGGGCGGGGTCGAGTCGATCCGCTCCCGCCAGCGGCGGTCGAACTCGGGCCCCTCGCCCTCACCCGGCGGGAGCGCGTTCATGCCGATCATGCGGATCGGGTAGTTGCTGAGCTCGAACGCCGCCACCGCGCCGCCGTCGTAGTGCATGTCGTCGGTGTAGCGGTCGTCGGTCGCGTACACCGGAGCGATCGCGCGCAGCGCGGGCGGCCGGCGCGCGGCGAGCTGGATGCAGGCGAAGCCGCCGTAGGACTTGCCCCAGGAGCCGACGTTGCCGTTGCACCACTCCTGACGCGACATCCAGTCGACGACCTCGACCCCGTCGAGCTGCTCGGCCTCGGTGTACTCGTCGAGCGCCACGCCCTCGGAGCCGCCAGTGCCGCGGACGTCCAGCCGCACACACACGAATCCGGCCTCGACCAGCACGAGGTTCTGGCCGCGATCCTGCAGCGCGCGCAGGTCGTCCTTGCGGTAGGGGATGTGCTCGAGAATGGCGCCGAACCGCCCCGGCCGGTCGGGGCGGTAGACGTCGGCCGAGAGGTGCACGCCGTCACGCATGCGAATGCGGACGTCGCGCTCGACCACGATCCGCCCGCCGGCCGACTCCAGATGCGTCACACGCCCCGGCGCGGGATCCGCTCCTTCCAGCGACGCTCGGCGAACGGCGCCCCGTCGGCCTTGACCCGCACCGCAGGTCGACCAGGAACGCGTCAGCCGTTGCCCGGAAGCGCGACTCGGCATGGACGTGCGCCTCGAGGCCGGGTCGCGTGAGGTGGTAGCGCCAGGTGCCCTTGACCTCCGCGCTCGTGGGATCGTCGTCGCCCGTCATCGCGACGCGGCTGCCGGACTCGGTCACCGTGAAGCCCTCGGCCGGGATCGCCTCGCGGGCGCGCATCGAGGTGACGATGCCGGCGCGGCCGGTGAGCACGTCGGTGACGACGTCCCACTGCGAGCGGCGCCGAGGTCTGCGCCCCGGGCTGGGCGATCTGCACCAGTGGCTCGTCGGCGGGCTCAAAGGCGACGGCGTCGGCCGGGAGGCCGGGCAGCTCCAGCTCAACCGGCGAGGTGATCTCGAGCGGCGCGACCTGCGGCAGCGGCCACAGGTTGGGCCAGTCGGCGACCGCGACCGCGACCCGGATCCGGTGGCCGGCCGCAAACCGCCAGCCGGTCGCCATCAGCGGCAGCTCGAGCGCGGCCTCGCCCGCGATCGCGATGTTCACGGCGGCGGTCGTGACCGGCTGCGCCGAGCCGTCCGGGGCGACGTTGTGGAGCTTGACCGACACCAGCGTGCGCGGCCCCGGATGCCGCAGCCGCAGGCGCACGACCGGCTCGCCGAAGAGCTCCACCGGCGCCGCCAGCGGCTCGCCGTCGAAGACGGCGCTCTGGCGCGTCGTCGCGGGACTGGTCGAGGAACTGGCCGGTCGCAGGAGGCGGCGGGCACCATTGCCCGGTCATGATCCCCGTGGTCACCCGGGCGGGCGCCGTCGCCGGCCCGCCGAGCGTCACGCGCGTGTGCCGCACGCCTTCGGGCCAGCTCTCCGAGGCCAGCCACTCCCCCGACACCACCGGGTGCGGGACGCACCGGCGTGTCCGGGCTGCCGATGAAGAAGACCGACCGCGGCCGGCCGGGCGGCGGTGGCCCACCGCCCTCGCCGAGGTGCAGGTGAAAGAACCGCGCCATCTCGGCCAGGAAGGGATAGCGCGGCCCGGGGACGCCGCGATCCGGCAGCTTGTGCGCCCACGGCCCGGCCAGCAGCTGCCAGGGCGCCTCCAGGTTTCGCGCCATGCGCAGCGCGGCCGTGCGGTAGCCGTCCCGCCAGCCGGCGCAGATCAGCACGGGGCACACGATCCGGCCGTAGTCGGGCCGCAGCGAGCCGTTGCGCCAGTAGGGGCCGTCGTGCTGCTCGCGGATCCAGTCCACCAGCCACGCGGGCGTGCTCCTCGATCCGGCGCCGCCAGGTGCGGTCGAACTCCTCGTCGCGGCGGCCGAGCGGCGGCAGCGCGTTCATCGCGATCATCTCCGTGGGGTAGCCGGGCAGGCTGCTCGCGTTCAGCGCCCCGCCGTGGAAGTGCATGTCGTCGGTGTAGCGGTCGTCCGTCGCGTAGACGGGTGCGATCGCCCGCAGCGCCGGCGGACGTAGGGCGGCGAGCTGGATGCAGCGTGAACCCGCCGTACGACACGCCCCACGAGGCCACCGCGCCGGTGCACCACGGCTGTTGCGCCATCCAGGCGACCACGTCGCAGCCGTCGAGCTGCTCGGCCTCGGTGTACTCGTCCTGCGCCACGCCCTGCGAGCTGCCGGTGCCGCGGACGTCGAGGCGCACGCAGGCGAACCCGGCGTTCACGAGAAACGTGCTCTGCGACCGGTCCTCGATCGCGCGCAGGTCGTCCTTGCGGTAGGGGATGTGCTCGAGGATCGCGGGAAACCGCCCGGGCCGGTTGGGGCGGTACATGTCGACCGAGAGCCGCACCCCGTCGCGCACGATCACGCCGACGTCCCGCTCCAGAAGGACGTTTCCGCCGTCGAGCTCGAGGGAACAAGCGCCGTGCATGGGCGGCGAGGCTAGCACGCCCACCGTCCGGTTTGACACGGTGCCGGGGCCGGGCCAAACTGCCCCTTCGAGCGTATTGGTCATTTCTGGAGGTGCTGCCGTGAAGACCGAGGAACCATTCTCACTCGATCCGCTCACCCGTGCGACGCTGCTTCGGCGCGCGGGGGCCGGGGCGCTCGGCGTGTCCGCGGCGTCGCTCCTGGCCGCGTGCGGCAGCTCGAGCTCCTCTGGCTCGTCGGCCGCCGGCGGCTCGAGCTCCGAGGCCATCACCGGCCAGGCGATCCTCGCCAACTACCCCGGCTGGATGGGCAAGAACAACCTCGCCGAGTTCGCGAAGAAGTACCCCGGCGCCTCGATCAAGATGATCTCCAACGCGACGTCGAGCACCGCCGAGGTGGTGCTGCAGTTCAAGAGCAAGCAGTACGACTTCCTGCTCGCCGACACGAGCGACGCGGGCCAGGCGTCGGCGGCGAATCTGATCACCAAGCTCGACTGGTCGAAGGTCCCGAACATCAAGAACGTCGCCCAGCAGTTCCGCACGTCGTATCCGTGGGGCCTGCCCACCGACTACGGCAAGGTCGGCATCGCCTACCGCCCCGACCTGATCGGCGGCGCCACGATCACGAGCTGGCATGACCTCTGGGAGCTGATCCCCCGGTACTCCGGCCAGACGGTCTTCATCGACCTCGAGCGCGACTGCATGGGATCGACCTGCAAGTACCTCGGCTTCTCGTCCAACACCACCAACCCGGATGACCTCAAGAAGGTGCAGAACGCGATCGTCGGCGTGAAGCCGCACCTGAAGGCGTTCCTGAACACGAACGTCGGCGCGGGCCTGGTCAACGGATCGACCGCGATGGTGATGGACTGGGACTACGACGTGGCGCTACTGCAGCAGAAGAACTCAAAGATCAAGTGGGTGCTACCGGACGAGGGCGTCCATGCGTACCTCGAGGGCTTCACCGCGGTGCAGGACACGAGCAAGATCGCGGTGATCCAGGCCTTCCTGAACTTCCTTGCCGAGCCGGTCCAGTACGCCGACTTCGTCAACACGACCGGGACGGCGTTCGTGATGCCCTCGGCGACGCCGCTCGTCCTGAAGACCATCTCGCAGAACCCGGTTCTCGTGCCCACCAAAGAGGTGCTGGCGAAGACCGAGTTCGACAAGTATCTCGGCGGGGACGGCGCGACCCTGTGGTCGAACACGTGGACCGCGATCAAGGCGGCGTAGCCATCGAGCATCTGGCGCCGCCGCCGCCGCGGGCACCGAGGCGGCGGCGCCTCGACTCGGGCCGGTGGGCGCGCCTCGCGCTGCTCGCACCGACGCTGCTCATCACGACGGTGTGCTTCGTCGTGCCGCTCGGCCTGATCGCGCTGTACTCGTTCGGATCCGTCAACCAGGTCGACTTCAACGTCTTCTTCGGCTGGACGACGGGCAACTACCGGGCGTTCACGTCAGCCCTCTACGTACACACGCTTGTGCGCAGCGTCGTGCTCTCGCTCTCGACCACGCTCGCCTGCGCGGTGATCGGATTCACCTTCGCGTATTTCATCAGCCGCCAGAGCCCGAAGGCCCAGCGACTGCTGCTCGTGGCGGTGATCGTGCCGTTCTGGACGAGCTTCATCGTGCGCACCTACTCGTGGGTCGACCTGCTCCAGAACCTGGGGCCGATCGACCGGTTTGCGCGCGCACTGGGCCTGCACGGGCACATCGACCTGCTGTACACGCAGTACTCGATCGGGATCGGGATCCTCTACTCCTACCTGCCGCTGATGATCCTGCCGATCTACGTCTCGCTCGAGCGCATCGACCCGGCGCTGTTCGACGCGGCCGAGGATCTGGGCGCAACGCCGTGGCGCCAGTTCCGCCGGGTGGTGCTGCCGCTGGCCGTGCCCGGGCTGATCGCCGGCATCATCATCGTCGGGGTGCCCGCGCTCGGCGAGTACGTGATCCCCCAGATCCTGGGCGGCGGCAAGACGCTGATGGCCGGCAACATCCTCGCCGACCAGTTCCTGGAGACCGGCAACTATCCGTTCGGCTCGGCGCTGGCCGTGAGCATCATGGTCGTGCTGATGGTGCTGCTCTTCCTGCTGCGCCGCGCCCAACCCGCGACGGACGCGCAGTGAACATCCGCCGCCACCCCTTCGCCGCCGGCCTCAGCCTGCTGGTGCTCCTGTTCATGTGGCTGCCGCTGATCGTCGTCGCCGTGAACTCGTTCAACCAGCAGACGATCATGGCCGGCTGGGGCGGGTTCACCACGCACTGGTACGGGCTCGCCCTGCACGACCAGAACGTGCGCACCGGCCTGCGCACGACGCTCTACATCGCGGTCGCCTCGGCGCTGCTCTCGCTCGCGATCGCGGTGTCCGGGGCGCTGTGGTGGCGACGCGCCTCGCCGAAGGCGCGGGCGGTGTATGACGGCCTGATCTACGCCCGCATCATCCTGCCCGAGGTGGTGTCGGCAACCGCGCTCTTCTTCCTGTTCCTGAAGATCCACTACACGCTCGGGCTGACCGCGATCGTGATCGGCCACACGGTCTGGAACTCGGCCTACGCGGCGATCATCGTGCAGGCCCGGATGGCGGGCCTCGACCCGGCGCTCGAGGAGGCCGCGGCCGACCTGGGAGCGACCCCATGGCGCACGTTCCGGCGGGTGACGCTCTCGGCGCTTCTGCCCGCGATCATCGCCGCCGGCCTGCTCGCCTTCACGTTCTCGTTCGACGACGTGGTCACCTCGGTCTTCCTGCAGGGCGCGTCCAACACGCCGCTTCCGGTCGTCATCCTCGGGATGATCCGCTTCCGCATCACACCCGAGATCAACGCGATCGGCCTGCTCGTGATGCTCTTCACCGTCACCCTCATGAGCGTCGCCGTGGCGATCTACGCGACCGCCGGCTCGCTCGGTCGGTCCGGGCGCAGGGGCAACATGCTCGACATCTACCGGGGCCGATGAGCGACGCCGCCGTCGACATCGCGGGAGTCGAGAAGCGCTTCGGCGATCTGGTCGCGGTGCGCAGCCTCGACCTGCAGATCGAGCGCGGCGAGTTCTTCTCGATCATCGGCCCGTCGGGCTGCGGCAAGACCACCACGCTGAGGATGATCGCCGGGTTCGAGGACCCCACCGCCGGCCGGATCAGCGTGGGCGGGCGGGACATGACCGGTGTGCGCCCCTACCGGCGGCCGGTCAACACCGTGTTTCAGAGCTACGCGCTGTTCCCGCATCTGGACGTGTTCGAGAACATCGCCTTCGGCCTGCGCGAGGCCAAAGTGGGCAAGGCCGAGGTGCGGGCCCGCGTCGGCGAGGCCGTGAGCCTCGTCCAGCTCGAGGGCCGCGAGCACTCGCGCCCCCGGCAGCTCTCCGGCGGCCAGCAGCAACGGGTCGCGCTCGCCCGGGCGCTCGTGAACCGGCCCGAGGTGCTGCTTCTGGACGAGCCGCTGGGAGCGCTCGACCTCAAGCTGCGCACCGACATGCAGAGCCAGCTCAAGGACCTGCAGCGCTCCGTCGGCGTGACGTTCTGCTACGTCACGCACGACCAGGGCGAGGCGTTCTCGATGTCCGACCGGGTGGCCGTCATGAACCACGGGCTGCTGGAGCAGGTGGGCACGCCCGAGGACATCTACCACCGGCCCGCGTCGGCGTTCGTGGCCGACTTCGTCGGCACTGCCAACCGATTCGCCGGCCGGGTGCAGAGCGCCGACGCAGGCCGCTACAGGGTCGCGATCGACGGCATCGGCGTACGCGATGTGCGCGGCCCGGATGGGCTCACCGCCGGCTCCGCCGTGCTCGTGCTGCTGCGACCGGAGAACCTGCAGCTCGGTGCGGGCTCAGACGGCGGCGAGGCGGGGATGGCGGCCGGGGTGGTCGACGCGGCGTTCCTCGGTGCCGAGCGCACCGTGCGGCTGCACTCCCCCGTGCTGGGCGAGCTGACCGCGGCGGCGCGTGGCGCCGGCCCCGCGCCGGAGCGGGGGTCGCAGGTGCAGCTCCACTGGTCGGACGAGGATGCGTGGCTGATCCCGGCGGGAGACTCGGCGCCCGGATAGCGCGTCGGTCAGCCGCCGGCGTACTCGTCGTGCCGGCGGAAGAAGTTGAGCGGGTCGCCCTCAGCCCGCCGCTCGTTGCGCCCGCCCGGCGCCCGGTCGAGCCACTGGTACATGCCCCACAGCCCGTCGAGCCCGCGCGCGTACGCCGAGTACGTGTGGTAGACGACGCCGTCTTCGAGCGCGAAGGCGCTCATCCCGGGCCGTTCCCGCGTATACGTGGGCCAGTCGGTGCCCGTGGTGGCCGCCCACGCCGCGAAGGGGCCGTCCGTGGGCGCCGCGGCGGGCGGTTGCGGCGGCAGGTCGCGGAAGTTGTATTCGGACCCCAGGCGCTGCTGCTCCTCCGTGAGCGAGACGTTGAAGTCGAAGTTGAAGTCGCTGTCGTTGGCCGACGCCCACGGGAAGCTCCAGCCCATGCGCTGCTTGTACGCCTGCAGCCTGTCGATCGGTGCGCGGGACACGGCCCAGAGCATCACGTCGTGGTGTGCCAGGTGGATCGCAATGCCGTTGAAGCCGTCAGCGATCGCCGAGCAGGCCAGACAGCCGGCGGTGTAGTCGGGCCCGAACATGAAGTGGTAGACGAGCAGCTGCGATCGGCCGCGGAAGAGGTCGGCCAGAGTCGCGCTGCCCGCGTCCGTGTCGAACGCGTATTCCTTGTCCAGCCTGACCCACGGCAGCTCCTGCCGCTCGCGCGCGACCTCGTCGCTGCGGCGGGTCAGCTCCTTCTCCCTCGCGAGCAGCTCGGTGCGCGCGGCGAGCCATTCCTGGCGTGTTCCCGTTCGGTGCATCGGCATCGGGGCTCTCGCCCGGATCCTACGTCAGGATGTTCACGGCCCGCGCGACGACGAGGACGCCGACGACCACCGAGATCGCCTCCTCGCTCATCATCATCACCTTCGCCCACGGCTTGATCGCCGAGACATCCGTCGGGCTGAACGCCATCGCGGTGTTGAACGACAGGTGCAGGTAGTCGACGAACGTCGGGTACCAGTCTTCGCGGACGTACTCCGGGTTGGACATCTCGGGAAAGAGGAACGCCGGCTTGATCACCGCTCCGGCCGCCCGGGCGGCCGGGCCGCCACGATCGAGATCCCAGTACCACAGCCCGAACGCGATCACGTTCGTCAGCCAGATGATGCCGCCGCAGGCAAGCAGGACGCGCGCCGTCTGGGTGAAGGGCTCGCTGTAGACGATGCTGATCACGAGCCGTATCGACGAGCCCGCGTTGACGAGCGTGATCAGCCCGACCAGGGACGTGGTCATGATCCGCAGCCATGTCGCCTGCCGGTCGATCCGGCCGGGGTCGCCCACGATCAGCACCACGATGAGCACGACCAGCAGCGCGAGAAAGAGCCAGCGGGCATCGTGCAACCGCAGCTGCGGCGGCAGGAATGTCCGCAGCACCCCGGTGAGCAGAACTGCGACGGCCATCGGCCAGCGCGCCTCGCCCTTCTCCGCTTGCTCGGGCGCCACGTCCGCACCCTCCGGAGTTTGGGGGATCGCCCCGCCAGACCGCTTCAGCGGGCTGCCCTGTTCGTTCCGGTCGGCGCCAGTGCCCCGGGCGCCGATGCGACGATCTGAAGCGGGGTTGCGGCCCGGCTCCCGCCTCCGGACTGCGGTTGGCCCGCCAGGATCGCCTGGGCGCCACGAGTGACCTGGGCGAGGAGTGCGCTGGGTGCCGCCGGGCAGTCGTAGCCATGCCGTCTCACGCATCGCCGCTGCTCGGTGAACGCAAGCACGCGCTGCTCGTCGCTCAGACGCTCGCAGATCCGCGCGAGTCGCGCGAGCTGCGGATGGTCATCGGGCAGCTCCGCGATGCTCTCGGCCGCCGCCTCGAGGGCATCGGCCGCCGCCAGATCGCGTTTGTTCTGCCCGAACTCGGCAGCTCTGCTCAACCGCCACTCCGCAGCATCCTCGCAACACGCCACGAGATCATCCCTCACGCCCGCAGGCGTAATCACAACGTCGAACATCGCAGATCCTCCCCCCACATGCGTCCCCGACGCATCTCGGATGAACACTCTCGCGCGCGGAAGGTCGCCGCGGGTCATCCCCTCGGGACGAAACGGCGTACTCACCGCCTTCGGGCGGTTAGGTTGTGCCGCTCACGAGCCGCGCGGCGATCTCGGACGCCTGGTCGCGCAGCTCCGCGATGGCCACCGACTCCCACAGCTCGCCCCGCCGCATCCAGCCGAGGGTCGAGAGCCACGGCTGCGCGCGCCCGGCGGCGTCCGCGACGACGCCGCCCTCGCCGGTGTCGAGGCCGAGGCCAAGCGGGTGCGGATGGGCCAGCCCGCGCTCGCGCAGGCGGTCGTAGAGCGGATCGCCCGCGCCGAACGGCGAGTCGGCCGGGCCGATGCAGTTGACGGCGGCGTCGAACCGAATGGTCTCCTCCGCGGCCGCGTGGCGGCGCCGCAGCGTCACGGCCAGCCCGCTCCTGCTCTCCTCGGCGACGACCGGCGTGCCGGCCACGATCGTGAGCACGCCGCGCTCCTGCAGCTCCTCGATCCACCCCCAGGCCGCCGGCGCCATCCGGTTGCGGTTGATCGCCCAGACGCGCGTGTACGCGCGCAGGGCGCGGCGCTGCTCGGAGGGCGAGAAGCCCTTCCAGATCGCCTGCGTGTACGGGCGCATCGCGTCGACCACGTCGCGGGCGTCGCCGCCGCGGCCGGCCGCAGCCCGCATCGCCGCCCGGAACGCCCGTACCTGCACGAGCAGCGACGTCCCCGCCGGCGGCGGCCGGTGGCCGAGGTCGACCGGCCCCTGCGGCCAGCGGTGCGGGATCGGCAAAAGGCCGGTGCGGGAGAGCCCAACCAGCCGCACGTCCGGGCGCTCGGCCACGAGCCGAAGCGCGACGTCGACCATCGTCAGCCCCGTGCCGACCAGCAGCAGGGAGTCGCCGGACGCGACCCGCGCGAGCGCGCCGGGCGCCCACGGGTCGTGCACGTAGCGGGGCGAGCCCCGCGGCCAGCCGCCGGCGACGGGGACGTCGCCCGACGTGGGCGTGCCGGTGGCGAGCACGACGTGCGCCGCCGCGAGCGTGCGGCCGTCCGCAAGCGCCACCCGGGCGCGGCCGTCCTCCCGGGCGACATCGACGACGGCGCCGCCGACGGTCTCGAGCACGCCGGGCGCCGCGGCATCGGCCTGCGCGAGCAGATCGGAGAGGTAGCAGCCGAACGTCATCCGCGAGACGAAGTCGCCGGGAGCGACCGGGTCGCCCTGCTCCGCCAGCCACTCGAGCAGGTGCTCGGGCCGACCGGAGATGCCGCCCAGGTTCGCGGCGACCACGTTCATCAGGTGCCGGGGAAAGGTGGTCGAGTAGGCGACGCCCCGGGCCAGGCGATCCTCGCGCTCCACCACGACGACCGGGCCGGGCGCCCCGGCCCGGAGCAGGTGCACGGCGGTGAGCGTCCCGGCGGCCCCGCCGCCGACGATCACGACGCTCTTGTCGGCCGTCGTGTCACGGGTGATCGCGTGCGGGCGGATGCCGAACCGTAGCTCCCGCCGGGCCGCCTCCACCGCCGCAGGTTGGCCTTGTGCGGGGTGCGACTTATACTCGCCCCGGTGGAGCGCAAGCTCGCGACGATCCTGTTCGCCGACCTCGTCGGCTCGACGGAGTTGGGCGCGTCGCTCGACCCGGAGTACGCGCGCGATCTGCTCGACCGCTTCTACGACGCGATGGAGGCGGAGATCGCGCTCGGCGGCGGAACGGTCGAGAAGTTCATCGGCGACGCGGTCGTCGCCGTGTTCGGGGCGCCCGCAGCCCAGGAGGACCACGCCGAGCGGGCGCTGCAGGTCGCCCTGTGGATGCAGGAGCGGCTGCAGGAGCTCTTCGGCGGCCGGCTCTCTCTGAGGATCGGCGTCAACTCCGGCGAGGTCGTGGTCGGCCGCCCCCGCGAGGGCAGCTCCTTCGCGACCGGCGACGCGGTGAACGTGGCCGCGCGCCTCGAGCAGGCGGCCGACCCGGGGCACACACTCGTGGGCGAGCGCACCGCGGCGCTCGTCGGCGGCGCGTTCGAGCTCGGCGAGCCGCGGACGGTCGCGGCGAAGGGCAAGGAGGGCGGCGTCGTCTGCAGCGACCTGCGGCGGATGCGGGCGCCGCGGCGGCCGCGCGGCGGGCACGGCCTGGAAGCGAGTTTCGTGGGCCGCAAGCGCGAGCTCGAGTGGCTCGACGACCTGTTCGCGCGCACGCAGAGCGAAGCGAAGCCGCGGTTCGCCGCGGTTGTGGGCGAGGCGGGCATGGGCAAGACGAGCCTCGTCCGCCAGTTCCGGGAGCGCCTGCCGGCGGAGACCGCGTTTCGGCTCGGCCGCTGCCTCTCCTACGGCCGCGGCGTCACCTACAGCGCGCTCGCAGACGTGCTGCGACAAGAGCTCGGCCTGCGCCAGGAGGACTCGCCCGAGCACATGCTGGAGCGGCTCGCCGGCCGCGAGATGCTCGGCCTGACCCTCGGCCTCGATGTCGCCGGCGAGCTCGACCCGCGGGCCGCGCTCCTGCAGCTGCAGGACGAGTGGGTCAAGCTGATCTCGCAACTCGGTGCGCGGGGGCCCACGGTCGTGGTCATCGAGGACATGCACTGGGCCGCCGAACCGCTGGTCGAGGTGCTCGAGCGCATGCTCTTCAAGGTGGAGGGCCCGGTGCTCGTGCTCGCAACCGCGCGGCCGGAGCGGGCACCACTCGCGGCGGCTGAAGTGCTGAGCCTGGAACGCCTCGCGGGCGCGGAGGTGGCCGAGCTCGTCGCGGCTGCGCTCGCGGGCCCGGTCGATGCGCGCGCGCTGGAGCTGGTCGCCGGCCACGCGGAGGGAAACCCGTTCTTCGTCGAGGAGGTGCTCGCCGACCTGCTCGACCGGGGGCTGCTCGAGCGGGGAGCCGGCGGCTGGTCCGTGCCTGACGGCACGGTCGATCTCGGCATCCCGGACTCCGTGCAGGGCGTCCTCGCCGCCCGCATCGACCTGCTCCCGGCCGAGGCGAAGGCGGCGCTCCAGGCCGCCTCGGTGATCGGGCGCTCGTTCACTCCTGCGGGCGTGGCGGCGCTGACGGGCTTGAGCGCCGAGGTGCGCACACTGGTCGAGCGCGGCTTCATCCGCCCCACGGAGCCCAAGCTCGTCTTCAAGCACGCGCTGACCCGCGACGTCGCCTACGGCAGCCTGCCGAAGGCGAGCCGCGCTCGCCTGCATGCCGCCTTCGCCCGCTGGCTCGAGGCGGACGCGGCGACAGACCGCAGCGCCGGCGTGCTGGCGCACCACTACTCGGAGGCGGTCGCCCCCGGCATCGCCGACCTGGCCTGGCGGGACCGCGAGGACGAGCTCGGGCAGCTCTCGGCGGCGGCGCTGCGCTGGCTGCGGCGCGCCGCCGACCTCTCGCTGGCGCGCTTCGATCTCGACGATGCCCTCCTGCAGCTTCGCCGCGCCGCCGAGCTCGCGCCCGGCGACGCCGGGCTGTGGCATGCGATCGGCCGGGTGAACGCGCTGAAGTTCGACGGCGAGGCCATGTGGCCGGCGATGGAGCGGGCGATCGAGCTGACCGAGGGCAGGGAGGCCCTGGCCGAGCTGTACGCGGAGCTCACGTTCGAGTCGACGATGCGCGGCGGGATGTGGAGGCCCTCGCTCGACCACACGCTGGTCGAGGGCTGGCTCGCCCGGGCACTCGAGCTCGCGGATGCGGGCGGCGCCGCGCACGCCCGCGCCCTCGTCACCAAGTCGATCTGGGAGGACGCCGTCGAGCCGGCGGTGCAGGCGGTCGCGCTCGCCGAGCGGCTCGACGATCCGGTTCTGCTGTCGTATGCCTACTGGGCGCGGTCGGGAGCGGCGTTCGTCCGGCTCGACTTCCACGAGGCCGATCGCTGGGCGCAACGCCGCTTCGAGCTCCTCGACCGCCTGACCGATCCCGACAAGATCGCCCACATCCACTACTACGCGGCGACGGCCGCGCTGGGCGCCGGCCGGCCGGACGAGGCGGAGTTGCTCGTACGCAGGCACGACATCGTGGCCTCGCGGCTGAGCCCGCATCACGAGGTGCACGCGCTCGCCGTCCTGCTCTTCGTCGAGGAGGCGCTCGGGCATTGGGACGAAGGTGCGCCGGATTCAGCAACGCGTCGAGCGGGCGGTGGCCGCCAACAGGGGCACACCGTGCGTGCTCGCTCCGAGGACGCTCCTGTCGTGTGCCGTCGCGTGCGCCGAGCTCGGGTTCGACGCCGAGGCGCGGCGACTCGAGGACACCGCGGGTGAGCAGGGCTTCAAGGACGGCGAGCTGGGCGTCTGGCTCGACCCACCACCGGCACATCTGGCGCTGCTGCGAGGCGACCGCGAACGGCTCGAGGCCCTGCTCGAGGCGTCCGGCGCAACGTGGCAATGGTCGCAGGACGGCAGCCTCTACGCGCTGGCCACGAAACTCGACGCGCTGCTCGCGCTCGGCCGGACGCGCGAGGCGGAGGAAGCCGCCGCGTCCCTGCTCCAGCCGGGGACGTATCTCGAGCCGTTCGCGCTGCGCACGCTCGGCCGCGCGCGGAGCGATCCCACGCTGACCGGACAGGCGATCGAGCGCTTCGAGGCGATGGGGCTCGGCTGGCACGCGGCGAAGACGCGCGCGCTCGCGCCGGCGTAGGTCAGGGTCGCCCGGTTTCACCCCCAAGGGGCGATGTGGCCTCACGACCCGCGATTATCGTCGCCGCTGATGTCCCCGCGAAGGTTGATCCTTCCGCTCGCGCTCGCCCAGTTCATCTGCAGCTTCGCGGGCTCGAACATGAACGTGATGATCACGGACATCAGCGAGGACCTGAACACGACGTGCAAGGGTGTCCAGACCGCGATCACCCTGTTCCTGCTGATCATGGCGATCCTGATGATCCCGTGCAGCAAGCTGACCGACCGCTGGGGCCGCAAGCGATGCTTCATCCTGGGCCTCGCGCTGTACGGGATCGGCGCCCTGGTGAGCGCGGTCGCGCCGAACCTCGGCGTGCTGATCCTCGGCAACTCGGTGTTCGAGGGCGTCGGGACGGCGTTCCTGATCCCGCCGGTCTACATCCTCGCGACGCTGTGGTTCACCGATCTCACCAGGCGGGCCTGGGCGTTCGGCGCGATCAGCGGGCTCGGCGGGGTCGGCGCCGCGGCCGGGCCGCTGATCGGCGGCCTGATCACGACGGGAATCAGCTGGCGGGCCGCGTTCATCTTCCAGGCCGCGGTGGTCGCGACGATCCTCCTCCTGAGCCGTCACCTCGTCGATCCGCTCCCGGCCGACCCGACGCGACCCTTCGACGCCGTCGGAGCGATCCTCTCGGCGGTCGGCATGTTCTGCGTCGTCTTCGGGATCCTGCAGGCCGGCACCCACAACGTGCTCTTCGCGGTGTCCGTCGTGCTCGGGCTCGCATTCCTGGTCGGGTTCTTCCTCTACATCCGCGCCCGCGAGCGAGCGGGCAAGGAGGCGCTTCTGTCGACCGGGCTGTTCAAGAACCGCACCTCCAACCTCGCCCTCGTCACCCAGAACATCGCAGTGGCTTCTGCTCATGGGGACGTCGTTCGTCGTCTCCGTCTTCCTCCAGACGGTGCGCGGGTACAGCGCGATCGGCACCGGTGTCGTCTTCACCGCCGCGACGGTCGGCGTCCTCATCTCGTCCTTCGGTGCCGCAGCGGCTCGCCAAGAGGCATGCGCAGCGAACGCTGATCGTGGCCGGCTTTCGTCATCACCCTGGCCGGGATCGGGCTCCTGCTCGGCCTCGTCCATTCCTCGTCGCGGGTCGTCGCCTTCGTGCCCGGGCTCCTGCTCATCGGCCTCGGCCTGGGCGGGATGCTGACGCCCTCGGTCAACGTCGTGCAGTCGAGCTTCCCCGAGGCGCTGCAGGGCGAGATCTCCGGCCTGTCGCGCAGCGTCTCCAACCTCGGCTCGTCGTTCGGCACGGCGATCGCCGGCACGATCCTGGTGTCCGTCGTCGCCACCGGCACCCGGTCCTACGCGGTCGCGATGATCGTCCTCGCCGGATTCGGGCTCATCGGACTGGTCGCGGCCTGGTTCCTTCCCACAAAGCTCGATCCGCAGGAGGGCTGATCCGAAATGACGAACGCAACCGCGGAGTTCTTCCAGGTGCTTGCGGAGCGTGGGCACGAGCCGGCGCTCAAGAAGGCCACGGGCACGCTCCGTTTCGACCTCAGCGACGGCGCGGGCGCCGAGCACTGGCTGATCACGATCAAGAAGGGCGCCGTCGCCGTCTCGCGCAAGGACGCGAAGGCCGACTGCGTCGTGCGCGCCGATCGCACGCTCTTCGACCGCATCGCGAGCGGTGAGGCGAACGCGATGTCCGCGTTCCTGCGTGGAGCGATCGAGATCGACGGCGACCGCGGGCTCTTGCTCGCATTCCAGCGTGTGTTTCCAGGACCGGCAAGGAAGGGCGCATGAACACCGATCTCGTCACCATTCTCGAGGGCAACACGTTCGTGGTCAGCAACGCAAACGGCGACATCGAAGCGTCGCTCACCGACCCGACCGGCCTGTTCTCGTTCGACACCCGCTTCCTCTCCCGATGGCTTCTGACCGTGAACGGCGAGAGCCTGAACCCACTCTCGGTCGACGACCTGCAGTACTTCGAGACGCGCTTCTTCCTCGTGCCGGGGACGGGGACGGTGTACGTCGACGCAAAGCTCTCGGTGATCCGCCGGCGCGCGGTCGGGGATGGATTCCATGAAGAGCTCACGATGCTGAATCACGACGAGCAGGCGGTCGATCTCACCGTCCGCATCGAGGCCGGCAGCGACTTCGCCGACCTGTTCGAGGTCAAGGACGCGCTCAAGAAGAAGGGTCGCTACTCCGCGCACGTCGAGAAGGGTCGGCTGCTGCTCCGATACGAACGCGAGACCTTCGCACGTGCGACCGCGATCTCAGCGAGCGCACCGGCGCAGATCGACGAGCACGGCCTGACCTTCGCCGTCCATCTCGAGCCCGGTGGTGAGTGGACGACCGACCTCGACGTGGTCCCGGCCGCCGGTGCGCTCGGAGCGCGCGTCCGGCCGAAATACGGGCGCGGCGAGCGCCGCGCCCGACCGAACATGGAGCGCAGCCTGGAAGGCTGGATCGAGGACGCGCCCAGCCTGGAGTGCGACCTGGACACGCTGAAGGCGACCTACCACCGCAGCCTCGTCGACCTCGCCGCCCTGCGCTATTCACCGCCCGTCGCGGGCAGGGGCAAGACGCTTCCGGCCGCCGGTCTGCCCTGGTTCATGACGATGTTCGGACGCGACAGCATCTTCACGAGCCTGCAGGCGCTCCCGTTCACGCCGGAGCTCGCCGCCACGACGCTGCGAGCGCTGGGAGACTGGCAGGGAACCCGAGTCGACGACTTCCGCGACGAGGATCCCGGCCGCATCCCGCACGAGATGCGCTACGGCGAGATGACCGCCTTCGAGGAGCGCCCGCACTCGCCGTACTACGGCGCCGCCGACGCCACGGCGCTCTACGTCGTGCTCCTCGACGAGTACGAGCGCTGGACCGGTGACACCCGTCTCGTCCACGAGCTCGAAGGCGAGGCGCGGGCGGCGCTCAACTGGATCGACGAGTACGCCGACCTCCTCGGCAACGGGTATGTCTGGTACCAGCGCAGGAACGAGCAGACCGGCCTCGAGAACCAGTGCTGGAAGGACTCGTGGGACTCGATCTCCTACAAGGACGGGCGGCTGCCGGCCTTCCCGCGGGCGACCTGCGAGCTCCAGGGCTATGCCTACGACGCGAAGATGCGCGGCGCCCGCCTGGCCCGGCACATCTGGAAGGACCCCGCGTTCGCCGACGAGCTCGAACGGCAGGCGGCCGACCTGAAGCGGCGGTTCAACCGCGACTTCTGGGTCGAAGACGGCGAGTACTTCTGCCTCGCCCTCGACACCGAGGGCAACCAGGTCGACTCGCTCGCGTCGAACAACGGCCACCTGCTCTGGAGCGGCATCGTCCAGAAGTCGAAGGCGAAGGCGGTTGCGCGCCACCTGCTCGGGCCGAGGCTCTTCTCCGGCTGGGGCGTCCGTACCCTCGCCGAAGGAGAGGGGCGCTACAACCCGATCGGCTACCACGTCGGCACGGTCTGGCCGTTCGACACCTCCTTCATCGCCTGGGGGCTGCGGCGCTACGGCTTCAAGGAGGAGGCGGCGCAGCTTGCCGCCGGGATCCTGGACGCGGCGGCGGTCTTCAACGGGCGCCTTCCCGAGGCGTTCGGAGGCTACGAGCGGGGCGTGACCAAGTACCCGGTGCAGTATCCGACGGCCTGCAGCCCGCAGGCCTGGTCGACCGGAGCCCCGCTGCTGCTCCTGCGCACGATGCTCGGTCTCGAGCCCGTCGGCGACCACCTCGTCGTCGATCCGGCGCTGCCCGAGAGCATCGGGCTCCTCGCTCTGCTCGACATCCCGGGACGCTGGGGCCACGTCGACGCGTTCGGGCGTGGGCGCGTCCAGGTGAGGACACCGCTTGCCCGCGCAGCACGCGGCCGGCAGCGCGTCTAGGCAGCTTCGTCGCGCTTTGCGGGTAGGCGGCGCGTAAACCAGAACGAGAGCACCGCCAGGAACGCGACGGCGAGCATCGACGTCTTCAGGGCATCGAGCTGCGCGCCGGCGTAGTCGTTGGTGACCGCGGTCGCATCGGCCGACGTCAGCCCGGCATCGCGCAGGGCCTGGTATGCCTGGTCGGTTGTGACGATCGGGATGCCGGTCTGGGTGGCCTTCGAGATCTGCGCCTTCACGTCGGCGGGCACGGCCGCGTTCTGCTGGATCCGCGTGTTGAACCCGTTCAGGAGCCCGAGCAGCAGCACGGAGCCGATCAGCGCGGTGCCGAGTGACGCGCCGAGGTTCTGTGCCGCCCCTTGGAGCCCCCCGGCCTCGTTCGTGTCCTGCGGAGGTGCCGAGGACATGATCACGTTGCCGAGCTGCGACATCAGGAGCCCGGCGCCGATCCCGAAGAAGATGAGCGACACCGCGAACGCCGTTCCGTTCAGGGTCACGTCGATCGTCCCGACGAGCACGAGCGCGGCGATCGCCATCGCGCCGAGGCCGACCTGGACGACGGCCCGCGGCCCGAACCGCACCGCCACCCTCGGCCCGGCGATCGCAGCGGCCAGCATCGAGATCGACATCGGGAAGAGCCGCTTCCCTGTCTCGAACGCGTCGAAGCCGAGCACGACCTGGAGGTACACGGGCAGGACGAAGAACGAGCCCATCACGATCAACTGCTGCGCCGCCAGCGAGGCGAGCCCGGCGCGGAGGGTCTGGATCTTCAGCAGCGCGCGGTTGAGGAGCGTGCTCTTGCCGAGCCGCTCGCGGCGCTCCTCCCACGCGAAGAAGCCGCCGAGCACGACCAGGCCGCCCATGATCAGGAACGGCACCAGCGAGAACCCGAGCGGCGTGATCTTGTGCCCGTTGATCACCGGCGCGGCGATCGGCCGGACCCAGCCCCAGGTGCTGCTCTTCAGGATCCCGAACACGATCAGGCCAAACGCGACCGCCGAGAGCGCGGCGCCGCCGTAGTCCAGCGTCGGCGGGTGCTCGGGCTTGGGCGCGCGCTTCATCCGCCGGTGGACGACGAGCACCGCGATCACCACCACAACCTCTCCCACGAAGACATACCGCCAGCTCCAGGTGGTCGTCACATAGCCGCCGATCAGCGGGCCCGCGGCGATCGCGGCGCCCGCGGCGCCGCCGATCATCGAGTAGGCAAACGCGCGCTCCTTGCCCTCGTAGTTCGCGGCGATCAGTGCCGCGATCGCCGGGATCACCAGCACCGCTCCCAGCCCCTCGACCCCCGACCACCCGAACAGCAGCGCTGGGAGGTTCGGGCTGAGCGCCGTGATCAACGAGCCGAGCCCGTACACGCCGAGCCCCAGACCGAACGCCCGATCGCGGCCCAGGATGTCACCGAGCTTCGCGCCGACGAGCATGAACGCCGCCATCACCAGCGTGTACATCGTGATCGCGCTCTGCACCCCGGTGACCGTCGTGTTCAGGTCCTCGACGATTTGCGAGATCGAGACGTTCATCACGCTCGAGTCGAGCACCATGATGAACTGGGCCGCGGCCAGGATGACCAATGGGAGCCACTTGCGCACCCGTCGACTCTACGCCAACCGGCGGCCGAACCATGCGCCCGGATCGCGATGAGATTCCGGTGCGTCGTCAGTCTTGACCGCGTATGCGGTCGGAAACAGAACCGCCGGCACCCACCCGCTGGGAGGCATCAGCGTCATCGACGTGCCCTCACGCGAGGCAGCCCTGGAGTGGGCCGCGAAGATCGCCGTCGCCTGCCGCTGTCCGTAGGAGGTCAGCGCGTTCCTGGTCGACCCGCTCGTCTAACAGACCCGGCCGTCCGACCCTAGGCGTGCGCCTCGGCGGTGCGGCGTGCGGTCGCCTCGGCCCAGCGTGTCGTCGACACGACCGCAAGCACGAGGACGGCGACCACGGCGCCGAGGATCATCCACCACGCCGGCCGGGCCGAGGTGGTGAAGCCGGCCGCGGCGCCGCCGTCGAGCGCGGCGCTTCCGCCGGCGATCGCGCCCGCCAGCGCCACTCCCAGCGTCAGGCCGACCTGGCGGCTGGTCGAGGCCACGGCGGCGGCGACGCCGGCCTGTGAGGCGGGCATGCCCGAGACGGCGGTGTTGGTGATCGGCGGGTTGACGAAGCCGAAGCCGACCCCGAACACCGTGTAGGCGATGAGCACGTAGGCGATGGAGCTCCCGGCCTGCAGCTGGGTCAGCATCGCCACGGCGGCGATCAGCGCGACGCCGGCCGCGAGCAGCGGCGGCCGCGGGCCGCGGGACCCGACCAGGCGGCCCGAGAGCGGGGCGAAGATGAGCACCATTGCCGCCATCGGCAGCATGCACAGGCCGGCGCGAAGCGGAGAAAGCCCGCGCACGTCCTGCAGGTAGAGCGTGTTCAGGAACAGGAACGCCCCGAGCGCCGCGAACGCGCAGAGGGCGATCGCGCTGGCGCCGGAGAAGGGCGCGCTGCGGAACCAGCGCACGTCCAGCAGGGGCTCGCGCCGCCGCAGCTCGTACGGGATGAACGCGGCGAGGGCCAGCGCCGCCACGGCGAGTGACACGACGATGTCGATCGAGGCCCAGCCATGGTCGGGCCCCTCGATCGTCCCGTACGTGAGCGCTGCCAGGCCGACGATCACGAGTATCTGACCGACGGGATCGATCCGGCGCGGGCGCTCGGCGCGCGACTCGGGCACGAACCGGTGGGTGGCGAGGATCGCCAGCGCGCCGACCGGCACGTTCACCAGGAAGACCGCCCGCCAGCCGACGGCGGCGACCAGCGTGCCGCCGAGCACGGGCCCGAGGGCGATGCTGAGCCCGAACATCGCCGCGTAGATGCCGATCGCGCGGGCGCGCTCGGCCGGATCGACGAACACGGTGCGGATGATCGACATCGCCACCGGGCTCAGCATCGAGCCGCCGATCGCCTGGAGCACCCGGGCCGCGATCAGAACACCCTGTGTCGGCGCGAGCGCGCACAGCAGTGAACCGAGCGAGAACACGAGCAGGCCGAGCCGGAACACGCGCTTGCGCCCGACGCGGTCGGCGGTGGAACCGGCCAGCATGAGCAGGCTTGCGAGTACGAGGGTGTACGCGTCGACCGTCCACTGCAGCCCGGCCAGCGAGGAGCCCAGCGAGCGGTGGATGGCTGGCAGCGCGATGTTCACGATCGTCGCATCGAGCCCGACCATCAGCAGGCCCGTCGAGCAGATCGCCAGCACCAGGTGGCGATCGCGGCTTCGCGTGATGTCAGTCACTGTCATAGCGTACCACTCGATGACAGTCACCGCCGTCACTAGAATCGATCCATGACCCGCTGGCAGCCCAACGCACGCGGCCGCCTCCGGCAGGCGGCCCTCGAGCTCTACGGCGAGCACGGCTTCGACCAGATCACGGTGGCGCAGATCGCCGAGCGGGCCGGCCTCACCGAGCGGACGTTCTACCGTCACTTCGCCGACAAGCGCGAGGTCGTGTTCTCAGGTGAGGTGCAGCGCGTCGTCGTGAGCACCCTCGCCGACGCTCCCGCGGCGATGACCGCGATCGAGGCCGTCACGGCCGCCCTCGACGCAGCCGGATCCGTGCTCGACCAGCGCCGCGACATGACCCGCCGGCGGCAGGCCGTCATCGCCGCCAACCCACACCTGCAGCAGCGCGAGCAGATCAAGTACGCGACCCTCGCCGCAGACATGGCTGAAGCCTTGCGCGGGCGCGGCGTCGAGCCCTCGTCCGCCCGCCTGGCCGCCGACGCCGGCGTCGCCGTCTTCCGGGCCGCGTTCGACCGCTGGATCGACGCGGACGAGCACCGCGATTTCGGCCTGCTCGTGCGGGACACGCTGGACGAGCTCGCTGCTGTGATCTGCGGCGAAGCCTGGGTCAACTGATGAGGCTCGCGGCAAGAGCATCTACGACCCCACCGCGTAGGTACTCTGAAGCCATGATGGCCGTCGCCCGCCACACACACGTACATCAGCATGGCGCCGTCGAGCACGAACACGAACACGAGCACCCGCTCGGACAGCCCCATGACGATCCGGCCGCTCACGATCACGACCACCTGCATCAGCGGGACAACGACGGCCACCATCACGATCACGGCCGTCACCACCATCACGGCGACGAGGGGCACGGCCACTCCCACGGCCTGATCGACCCCTCCATCGTCCGCTCCCACGAGGGCGTCAAGGCAGTCGCCATCAGCCTCGCCGTGCTCGGCGTGGCCGCCCTTGCGCAGACGCTGATCTTCATCGCCTCCGGATCGGTCGCGCTGCTCGCTGACCTGATCCACAACTTCGGCGACGCGCTCACCGCCATCCCGCTGGGGATCGCATTCCTGCTGCGCAGCTTCCGCGGCGAGAAACTCGCCGGGCTCGCCGTCGTAGCGGTGATCTTCTTCTCCGCCTGCGTCGCCTTCTACGAAGCGCTCCAACGCCTTCTGCACCCCCAGACGCTCACCCACCTCTGGGTGCTCGCAGCCGCCGGCGTGATCGGTTTCATCGGCAACGAGATCGCCGCCCAGGTCAGACTCCGTGCCGGCCGCCGCCTCCACAGCCCCGCCCTGATCGCCGACGGAAACCACGCCCGCGTCGACGGCTTCGTCTCCCTCTCCGTGATCGCCAGCGCCGCCCTTGTCGCCCTCGGCCTGCCCAGAGCCGACCCACTCATCGGCCTCGCCATCACCCTCGTCATCCTCAAGATCACCTGGGACTCCTGGCGCGTCGTCTCCACGACGGAGCCCGGCCAGATCGACCTGCCGCACCAGCACTGAGCTCTTGGAGAGCGAGTTCGGCGGCGGCGCACCGGATCTGCGATCCTTACCGGGGTCGCTTCCGAACGGCGAGGAGGTCGAGCTCAAATGGCGGCGGGCGTTGGTCGATTCCGCGATGCGTCGGGGCGGTTGGTGTCCGCGCCGGTGCGCGCCGTGCGCTCAGGGATGGGAGGCGTGACCGCCTCGGCGGGTGAGCGGCTGGAGAGCGAGGTCGAACGGGCCGCCGACGTGGTGCTGGCAGGCCGGTTCCCTGAGGCCCTGGCGGGCTCGCTGGTCGAGCACCACGTGGTGGAGCGGTTGATGGCGCGGATGGTCGACTCCGGCGAGCTGGATCGGATGATCTCGGCTGCCGTCAGCAGCGCTGCGACCGAGCGGCTGGTTCGCGATGTGGCGGCGAGTCCGGTTCTCGACCGGCTCTTGGCGGAAGCCGCCGAGAGCCCGAGGGCCGCCGAGCTCATGGAGCGGCTCGTGCAGCGACCGGAGATCCAGCAGGCGGTGGAAAATGCAGTACGGGCGGCGCTCGCCCGGAGGACCGCCACCCTCCGTGACCGGGTCGTCGCTGGAGCACGCGGGATGGACGCACGGCTCGAGGCGCCACCCCGTCGCTGGCTGCGACGCCCCGCTGAGAGCAACCCGGCCTATGCGGGACTCGGGTCGCGCATCGGGGCGTTCCTGGTCGACTTCGTGGCCGTCCACGCCGTGTTCCTGGTCGGAACCGCCACGGTGGGGCTGGTGCTCGCCCTCGCGAACGTGACGCCGTCGCACCTGCTGGCCGAGGCGATCGCGACCGTGGGCTGGCTGGCGCTGCTCGCCGCGTACTTCGCCGGCTTCTGGGCGACCGCCGGCCAGACTCCGGGGATGGCGCTCTTTTGCACGCGGGTTGTCGATCCTGACGGCGGCGACCCGGGCTGGGGCCGGTCGCTCGTGCGTCTGGCCGGCGGCCTCGTCGCGATCGCCTTCATCTTCGTTGGGTTCCTGCCGGTGCTCGTCGACGACCGGCGCCGTGCGCTGCCGGACTTCCTCGCCCGCACCGACGTCGTCTACGAACCCGGTGCGCTCCCGGCCACCCCCGCTGAGTGAGCATGCCCAGCGCTGTGAGGTGAGTGGGAGTCGGCGATCCGGAGAACTGTGGCATGGCCATCCGTGGCGGTGTGATCGTGCTCGTGGAGCCGTTTGGGACCGGCGGCGGCGTCGATGTGATCACACGACCGTTCGCCGCGGCGCTCGCGGTGACCCTGGACGCGCAGGTGGTCGTCGACAACCGCCCCGGCCTGGGTGCGACCGCGGCGCCGGCCTTCGTTGCCGGCGCCCTCGCTGACGGCCGAACGCTGCTCATGAACACGAGCGCGCATGCCTACACGGCGGCGCTGTCCGAGGGTCTCCCGTATGACCCGATCGCCGACTTCGTGCCCGTCGCGGCGGTGACACGTCAGGCGTACGTTCTCGTGGCGAATCCCGGCGCTGGGCTGAAGCGCCCGGCCGACCTGGCGCGCGTTGGCCGGACACGTCCCGGCGGCTTGTCGTTCATCTCGGCGGGAGTGGGCACTGCCACGCACGTGTGCGCTGCCCAGCTCAACCATGATCTCGGTATCGGCGCGCGCCACATCCCGGCTCGAGCGCAGGACGGGATCAGCGAGACGATCGCGCGTGTCGCCGCAGGCGAAGCTGACTACGCCGTCTCGCCCATTCCGATCGCCGCGCCCCATCTCACGGCCGGCACACTCGTCGCGATCGGTGTGACGGCGGCCCGCCGATCGCAGCTGCTGCCGGACGTGCCGACGCTGGCCGAGGTCGGCGCGGAGGGTTTCGCCTTTCCCATCTGGTACGGACTGTGGGCGCCGGCCGAGACCCCCGCGCCGGTGGTCGCAGAGCTTGCGGCGGCGGTTTCAGAAGCGTTGCGATCACCAGAGCTGGCATCGCGCTTCGAGCAGCACGGCGCCGAGATCATGCGACTGCCCCAGACCGAGTTCGCGGACTTCGTGATAGGCGAGGTCGCACGTGCGCGCAGGTTGGCCTAAGCCGTAGCCCACGACGATCGCATGCGGTGCTGTGGATTCGTTGATCACGTTCCCTTATTTCCTGGACATGTCACTGTCGTCTAGGTTCGCGTATCGGAATGACGCTATACCACTATTGTGCTCGACCCGGGCTGCAGGCCCGTGAAGGTCGGGCCGGAGTCCGCCGCAAGTGAGCAGGCCGCTCGCCCGTGTGTTCGCCGGTTGGCGGACGGGCCTATCCGGGCCTGTCCTCGTTCTTGAAGCCGGCGTTGCGGTCAACTACTTCGGCTATGGACTGATCGCTCCCTTCGAGATCATCTACCTGCACCACGTGCGCGGCTTTCCGACGGAGACTGCTGGACTGGTGCTGGCGGCGGCCCTGGGCACGGCGGCGGTTGCAACGCCCCCTTCGGGTGCGCTGGTCGACCGTTTCCGCCCGAAGCCGATCCTGATCGCCGGCAGCCTCGCAGCCGTCCTCGGCTATGCGGGCTTCGCGTTCGTCAACCGTCCCTGGCAAGCCTTTGCCTGCTCGGTTGTCGGCGGCGCCGGGCTCGGACTCACGAACACCGCGAACCGAGGTCTGAGCCTCACGCTGGTCACAGCGGAGCAGCGCCCCTCCATGTTCGCGCTCGGCCGAGTTGCAGGCAACTTCGGCATCGGCAGCGGGGCGACGATTGCCGGCTTCATCCTCGCCTCCGCCGCCCAACACCTGCACGCGTTCCAGGCGCTCTACCTCTTCGACGCCCTCACCTCCGCTGCCTTCGCGCTCATCGTGCTCGTGGCGATCCCGGACCTTCGCCTCGCGAGTGATGCAGCGCCGAGCAATGGTGCAAGAGGTTTCCGAGCGGTTGCTCGAGATCGGGTCTTCCTCATCCTGATCGCCGCCAACATCGTGCTCCTGGCCGTCGGCCCCGCGTTCTTCTCCAGCATCCTCCCGCCATTTGCGACGGAGCACACGCCTGTCGGACCGGGCGAGATCGGTGTCATCATCTTCCTCAACACCTTCTTCATCGTCGTCGCGCAGATTCCCGCCACGCGGGTCGTCAAGCGGATGCGCCGCACACACGCTTTTGCCGCGACCGGCGGGCTGTGGGCGATCGCCCTGCTCGCGGTCCTGCTCGCAACGCTCACGCGCTCGACGCTCGGCGCCACAACCGTCTTGGCCGGCGTCGCGATCGTGATCGCCATCGGTGAATGCGCGCACTCCACCGTGCTCGGCCCACTCGTCGCCGACCTTGCACCACCCCATCTGCTCGGCCGCTACATGTCGCTCTACAGCCTCACCTTCACGGCAGCCCTGGCCCTCGGCCCCGCGGTCGGAGGCGCGGTGCTCGCAACGTCGCCCGACGCCGTGTGGTGGGGCGGCGCCTTGACGGCAGCACTGATCGGCGCCGGCTTGCTGCGACTCGGCGACCGGATACCCGACCCCCTGTTGCAGACGCAATGCGATCCGCGGCAAGCGGCACCGGAGGCGGCTTGACGCTCCCGAACTTACGTTATACCAATCACCCTACATGACCCGATTCGGTTTCCTTATCAAGCAGTATCGGTCTCTGCTTTCCGACCGACGTGCCCGCCGCTAGCCTTTTCTCCATCGCACTCGAGCCACTTCCGTTTGATACGCGCGCCTCCGAGGGGTTCCGTCAGCTCTCGACGGCGCTGATCCTCGACGCCTGCATCCGGGTCGGAGTTCCGCTGCGCGCGGCGCCGCCGGGAATCGCGACTCTCGTTGCCGGTGCCAAGGTTGCCGGGCGGGTGCTGCCTGCCCGCCACTACGGCAGCGTCGACGTCTTCCTCGAGGCGTTTGAGTCCGCCGAGCCCGGCGATGTACTGATCGTCGACAACGGTGGCCGCGGTGAGGAGGCCTGCGTCGGCGACCTCGCCGTGCTCGAGGCAGCAGGCGCCGGGCTGGCCGGCATGGTTGTCTGGGGTCTCCACCGCGACAGCGACGAGCTCCGTGAGATCCGGTTTCCACTCTGGAGCTACGGTGCATATCCGATGCCACCCACGAGGCTCGACCCCCGGGCGCCTGATTGCATCAGCAGCGCGCGCATCGGCAGCCACTGGGTGACCACCGAGGACGTTGTCTTCTGCGACGACGACGGCGTCGCGTTCGTTGGCACCGACCGGGTCGAGGATGTCCTCTCGACAGCGAGAGCGATCCGGGAGATCGAGCGACGTCAGGCGGAGAGGATCCGCACCGGCGAGACTCTTCGCGCCCAGACGCGTTTCGCGGACTATCTCGCCCGGCGCTCATCGGACTCGACCTACACGTTCCGAGCGCATCTCCGTGCGGTCCGTGGAGCGATCGAGCAGTAATGGCCGAGTAACATTCAACAGGCGAACGTTGCCCCGTCGATTCATCATGTTGAGCGATCTTTGGCCTGGCCTCGACCTCAGGCATCTCGCCGCGTTTTCGGCGGTCTCCCAGACAGGCTCGTTTGCACGGGCGGCCGAGATGCTCGGCTACACCCAACCGGCCGTCAGCCAGCAAGTCGCGGCGCTGGAGAAGATCGTCGGGCAGCGCTTGTTCGAGCGCTGCCTCCGGCCGCGCCACAGGCAACGCTCACCGAGGCCGGCTTCATCCTTGCGGGCCACGTCGACGAGCTGACGACCCGAATCGCGGTCGCCAAGCAAGATCTCCTCGATCTCGCGCGCGGAGAGGCCGGATCGATCCGCGTCGGCGCGTTCCAGAGCGCGCTCGCGCGCATCCTCCCCACCGTCCTTCAGCGCTACCACAGCAACCATCCGGCGGTGCGAATCGAGGCGGTGGAGAGCAATAACGACATTCCGCTCCTGCAGCAGGTCAAGCAGGGAACGCTCGATCTCGCCTTCGCGCTTCTTCCCCTCGACTCGCAGACGTTCGCCTATCGCGAACTCGTCCTCGACGAGTTCGTCCTCGTCTCCAAGCGCGGGGGCTCGCTGCCCACGCGGATCGACTCTCACGATCAGCTGCACGGCCTGCCGCTGATCGTCTACCGCACCTGCCGCAGCGCAACCGCGCTCGTCGCCTTCCTCGACAGCCAACTCGGCGAGCCCAACATCGTCTTTCGATCAGACGACAACGCGGCGATCGAGGAAATGGTGCGAGCGGGCCTCGGCGTTGCGATTCTGCCCCAGCTTTGGACGAGCCTCGGCGCCAACGAGGGCGTGGAGTTGACACCCCTTACCGGCATCGTCCCGCCTCGCGTCGTCGTGCTGGCCTGGCGAGCGGATCGGACACTCACGCCCGCGCAGCAGGCGTTCGTCGACGTGGCTGCCGCGATGTATCCGCGTACTCGCGCCGCACGCCTCGCCAGTTAGCGCGTCGGCGGCCGGCTCGGGCACAGGAGACGGCGCCGGCTAACGCGGCGCGCGCTCGGCGTGCGTGGCGAGCCACGCGCCCAGCGCGTGGCGAGCCACGCGCCCAGCGCCCCGAACGAGACCGCGAACACCGGCACTGCCAGCAACATCACGATGGCACCGCTGAGGTTGTCGCCGACCGCATAGGTGGCCAGGTTGGGCGCCCCGCTGCGGTGGTAGTCGGCGATCACGTAGCGGTCATATGGTCGGCCGTCGCTCAGGTAGCTCGCGATCGACACGCCCATGAAGAACACCAGGCCGCCGAAGAGCCCTCCCCAGAGCCCCGCCCAGGCTCCAACGGCCGTGCTCCGCCGCGTCCACGCAAGCCCTGTCGCGGCGACCACCGGCGCCAGCAGAGCGGCGAAGACCGGTAGGAAGCTGATCGACTGCCACACGGCGAACCAGGCGGCTCCGGAAGCGAGGCCGATGACCAGCCCGACGCGGCGGCCGGCTGTCGCGTTCGCGTCCGACTGGCGCGAGAGCAGTACGCCAAGTCCACCGTAGGCGGCGATCACGGCCATGTACGCGGCCACGACGGGCCAGGTGGCGGCGCTGTCGCGCAGCCCTGGGTAGCGCGTTAGGCCGAAGGCCACGCTACCAAGCGAGGCGGCGATGGCGACCAGCATGAGGCCGCGAAGGCCGCTCCCAGGCTCATGCCGGCCAAGTGGACGGCGGGCTTGATCGAACACCACCGCCCGGGCACAGCCGAGGCAGAAGCGCCAACGGCTGGCGCCGGCGGGCAGGCTTTCGAGCTCTGCCAGCATGGCGTCGCCCCACTGGCTCCGTGACGGCGGAAGCGTTGAAGCGACGGCGCGCAACGTCAACACCGCCAGATCGCGCGGCTCGCCGGGTCTGCGCCGCATAGCGGCGGCGAGCAGAGCGACACCGATCGCGACCGCGATTGCGAACAGCACCGCTATGACGCACCACCGAGCTGCGGACTTCGCCGGCGAGCCGGCTCCGCCACGGCGCCGGGGTGTAGGGTCGCGGCCGCCTCACGCCCGGTCGGCGTCAGCCGATACAGGTGCCGCGGTGGCCGGCCGCGAGGCGGATCGTCCTCCCACCGCGCCTCGACCAGCGTGCGGTCACATAGGCGCATCAGGATCGGGTAGAGGGACCCGGACTTGAGACCAACCTCGACGCCGAGCTCGTAGCCGTACCGCCACGTGGATGGGTCGGAGGCGAGCGCCAGCATCACGCGCTGTGTCTGGGCGGAGGGTTGTCTTCGTCGCATCCTCGAAAAAGTCTACATAGGTAGATATTTGTATGCAAGGCGACGTTCACGTCCTGTTTTCGGCCTAGCGGAGCGGCGCAGGAGGCGAACCTACCAACCGTTGGGCTACAACGGCCTGCCGGTTTGGAAGTTTGACGTGGATTTGGCTGTGGGAGTGCGATTGCGCGGGGTGAGTGGGATCCCGAGTGGCAGTCAACCAGGGCATCGACCGCCGTCAAACGTCGCGTGGTCGGTGACGGCCTGCCGCGTGCGGATCGTTCGAAAGCCGAGACGTGACGTTGTCGCTGTCGGCACGGCGGTGTCGGTAAGATCCGGCGGTCATGGACTCGTCCCCCGGCCTGGAATCGCTCCCCGCCCTCGTCGCGTCGATGCCGTCAGGCAGCGCGTACGTCCGACTCGCCCGCGGTGGCATCACCTACGTCGGCGGCCCCTACGCCACGGCGGGGCTCGCCTGCCAGTCGGCGGGGCGGCTGTTTCACGACGTCCCCAACGTCGCGTCGGTTGCGGTCGTCGACCGGCCCCAGGTGCCGGCACCCAGCTGCGACCGGCGCTGGTACGCCCGGGCGATCTTCCTTGCGGATGGGTACACGGCCGTGGTCGGGCCGTTCGCGTCGAGGCGACAGGCGCGCTCCGACCTGATGGAACTCGCTGACCGGGGGCAGATCGGCCGCTGGCGCGACTGGAATATCGACTACCACCAAGTCCTGGAGGCGCGACCGCCGTACCGGCCGCAGCTGATATGCCCAGAGCGGGGGTGGCATCGCACGTGTACGCCGGTGACCGCGAGCCCGATCGACAACGTCTCGACGACGACACGCCCTTCGCAGGTCGATCCTCGCTGGGCCCAAAACAGCGGCCAGATCGCGCGCTGGATCGCCTCCGGCGGCCCTCCATACACATCCCGCGAGGACATGCTGCGCGACGTCGTGATGCTTTGGGACGAGTGGCCGGCCGAGAGCGCGGTGTGGGGCGCGCTCGCCACGGTGCTGGCAACGATCCCCGCCGGCCGCCCGGCGGAGACGACCGACGCTGCGGCAGAGAGGGTCGCGCAGGTGTTCCTCGAGCTCGCGGAGGCGATCGAGGACTGCGCGGCGCCCCAACCCGGCGCGGAGGATGACGCCCACCGAGCGATCTGCGAACTGCGCTCGCTGCTCCAGCAACGCGGGACGCGCGACTAGCTGTCCTCCTCCTCAGGTTGTGAACGGCACCGGTATCAGGCGCGCGACGGCCGTGCGATCGCGACCAGTGGCCCGTGCTGTGCCGGAATCGCCTGAGGCTGCAATTGGGTGGGCCGCTCAGGTCAGCCCAGACCGACCTGCCGCTCCAGCCTGACGATCTCGGCCTCGAGATGCCTGACCCGGTCGCGACGTGTCTGCAGCGGCCGAGGCGGGCTGAACACGAACGCGAGAATCGTGTCCCCGGCGTCCAATCGGAGGATCACGCGACGCACCCACCAGACGACGGCGATCGGTGGCCAGACGAGGCAGTAGAGCGCCGCCATGAGCGTGCAGCCCACGTAGTCCTCAACCCACAGGGAGCGCTGCTCGCGTTGTCGCACCCTCTCCACCAATGCGCCCGCGACCTTCCTCCACACCAGCACGTAGCCAACCACGTAGATGCCGTACATGACCGAGCTCAGCATCGCGCCTGTCCTCCTCGTTTGAGTTCTGACCGATCTGACGCCCACCATTGTGTCCGACGGGGAGTCGCCATCATGGCGCCGTCGCGATCGGTTCCCGTATCTGGTCGAGCACCTTTCCGCTGTCGTTGATGAAGTGGTAGTCGACGTGATCCCGGGAGACGTCGATGCGCAGGAATCCGTACGTGAGAAGCGAGACCTGTGCACCCGGAGTCGCCGGCGTGAACTGGGGACTGCCGGCGACCTCGCCGCCGGTGCCCACGGTGAACTCCAGCACGCCGGCCCTCACCTGGCGCTCGTACCGGTGCAGATGCCCGGCGAGGATCGCGGCGACGTGACGGCGCCGGAGGAGTGGCATGATGGCGTTGGTGTTTGAGATCTGGCGGTGGACGAGGACGAACCGCACGGGGCAGGGCGTCCGGCAGCGGCCGAGCGTCTCGGCCGCATAGCTCCACGCAGACGCGTCCGCCTCGAGGCCGAGGACGACGACCTGCACCGGGCCGTACTGGACGGCGTAGTGATGCCCCGGCAGGTGCAGCGCGGAGATCACGGCCGCGCCGTCACGCCACGCCAGGTCGTGCTCGCCGAGGCTGGCCACCATCGGCGCCTCGGCGAGCAACGCGTGCAGCGGCCGGAAGATCAGGCGGTTGAGCACGGGCGGGGCGGCGATCAGATAGGCGTTGTCGCCCGCGGAGAGAACGAGCCGCGGATCGGCGGCTGCGGCCAGTCGGCCGACGGCGTACTCGTGCGCGTTCCCCGACCCGTAGTCGCCGAACGAGACGAGCGTGATCGGCGTGGCCGCCGACAGTGGCGCCGTCGTGAACGCGCCGACCGCGGCCGAATGCCCGCCGACGTTCGCCGTCCACTCGTACCGGGTCCCCGGCCGAAGACCGGTCAGCCGGCCGCCGGCGGCCACACGGCTCGTGCCGTCCGGCGCCAGCGCCCGCAGCGTCACCGGCGGCTGCCCCGACTTCAGCTGCCACGCAAGGTCGGCCTCGCTCGCCGTCGTGCGGGTCAGGTAGGGACCGCGCAGGAACACTCCGGCGGGCGGCGGAAGCAGATAGGTCGCCCCATACCAGGTGAGCGCCACGACGACCACGAGCAGCACCGCAGTGGTGATGGCCAGCGCGGCCACGACGCGGCGGGCTCCGGCCGAGCCGGACAGCGCCCGGCGGCCGGAGCGACCGGCGCGGGCGATCGGGATGACCTGCAGGACGATTACGGCCGCGGCCGCCAGGCGGGGCCCCTGCGGAAGCGCCAGCAATGCGACCGGCGCGACGATCGTGAGCGCCGAACAGGCCACGTCGACCCGCCGGCGCGGCGCCACCAGATCGGCGCTCAGACAGGCAATGCCCACGATGACGCAGACCAGCAGCGCCGGCACCAGCGCCACGTCGCCCACGATCGGATCCGAGATCGTCGAGGCGGCCGCGAGCGCCAACCCGGCGACGATCAGAACCAGGCGCAGCCCGAGCACCACGCGGTCCCCTCTCCTAGCTTCTGCCGACCGGTCTCACGCGTCGCGTGTGACCGTGCGCCAGCCGCCCGCGGCCAGGGGGATCAGGATCCACGCGATGAGCACGACGATGGCCGCAAAGAGGGACACGTGCAGTGCCGTCGCGGCGTCCCCACCGGGCCCGCTCGGACCCGAGAAGGGCGAGACTCGGCTGGTGGCAGAGCTGAGAATGGCTTCACGGGTGACGCCGAGCTGGCTGATGTTGAGCAGGAGCGGCGTGGCGGCCAGCTGCCAGCCGAGCAGCACGCCGATCGCGATCCCGCGGGATCCGATCAGCGCGGCGACGCCCATCGATGTGCAGAGCGCGATCGACGTGACCATGACCGCCCACAGGCCGTCCTTGACGATCGGCGAGAACCCCGGTGTTGCGAGGCTGCCGGCGAACGCGAAGTCAAAGGCGACAGCCACCGCGTACGCGATCAGAATCAGCGGGATCCAGAACACGAGCATGCCGGGCACGCGGGCGCCGAAGAGCGCCACACGCGCCTTGCCGGTGACGACGAGGTCGCGGAAGACACCAGAGCTCAGGTCGGAGGTGCCGACCGTGCAGCCCAGGATGGCGGCGGCGACGGCGCCGATGAAGCTGATCACCCGCACACCGTTCACGAGATTCGCGGCGCCGCCCGGCGGCCCGTTCTGGTGGGCGTTGTTCAGGTGGAAGCCCTCGGCGATCAGAAAGAACGCGGCAACGGCGCCCACGGTCATGAGGAACATCCAGATCACGAGCGCGCGGTTCTTGCGCACGCGCAGGAGCTCGGCGGAGATCATGCGGCCGTTCATGCGGACGCCCCGAAGCGGGAGGTGACCTCGAGAAACCGCTCCTCCAGGGTGACCCGGGCCGGCTCGATGCGGTGCACGGCGATGCCGCCCTCGACGAGCCTACGGTTGATGTCGGCGACGGCAGCGTCCGAGCCGTCTGAGAGGACGAGTCGCAGGCCTCCCGCGACCTCGCCCGACTCGACCACGGCGGGGTGGTCGAGCAGCAGGCGCTCGGCGGTGATCGCATCGTTCAGGCCGAGCGTGATCGTCGGCTGGCCACCGGCGGCCATCTCGGCCACCGTGCCCTGCATGAGAATCTTGCCGCGATCGACGATCGCGGCCATGTCGCAGATCTTCTCGACCTCATCCAGCAGGTGAGAGGAGAGGAAGACCGTCCGGCCGTCGTCGACGAGCGAGCGCACGAACTCGCGAAACTCGATGATGCCGGCCGGGTCGAGCCCGTTGGTCGGCTCGTCGAGGATCAGCAGCTCCGGGTCGGCCAGCAGACAGCGGGCGATCCCCAGCCGCTGGCGCATCCCCATCGAGTAGGCCTTCACTCGCTCGTCGGCGCGCTCTGTCAAGCCGACGCGGTCGAGCGAGCCCTGGATCCGGCCGTGCGCGGCGGGCTCACGACATGCCGCCGCGATGCGCAGGTTCTCCCTGCCGGTCAGATGGCCATGGAAGCTCGGCTCCTCGACGATCGCACCCACCCGCTTGAGCGCGTCACCGCGCCGCTCGGGGACCGGCATGCCGAGCAGGCGCATCTCCCCGCGGGTCGCGGGCGTCAGGCCGAGAAGCACGCGGATGAGCGTCGTCTTGCCGGCGCCGTTGGGGCCCAGGAACCCGAACGCGACCCCGGCCGGAACCCGCAGGTCGGCGCTGTCCAGCGCGACCCGGTCACCGAACGTCTTGGTCAGGCCGCTTGTCTCCACCACCAGCCGGTCGACCCGATCGTTGAGCGCTGCGCACACGGCACCCGAGTGTACGCACTGACTCGGAGAGATCCGTGAGAGGGATTGGGGGCGGATTGCCGGCCGAGGCCCGATCGGCGCGACGCCTCGAGTCGCGATACGGTATCTCGATCGCGTGGTGACGGACGATCCCCGCATCGGCGTGGTGCTCGACCACCGCTACAGGCTCGTGGAACGTCTCGGCGCTGGCGGAATGGGCGTCGTCTACAAGGCCGAGCACTGCTACACGGGCGAGTTGGTCGCCGTGAAGCTGCTGCACGCTGACGTCAGCGGCGCCTGCACGGAAAGCGAGATCCGGACGCGGTTCGGGCAGGAGCCGCATCTGCAGGTGTTGGCGCGCCATCCGAACGTGGTTCGCGTGATCGACGCCGGCGTCGATGAGTCCCAGCCGTACCTGGTCACCGAGTACGTCGACGGGGAAGATCTGCAACGACGCCTCGACGCGCGGGGTGCGCTTCCGGTCGCAGAAACGCTCGCGATCCTCCAGGGGGTAGCGGCAGCCCTGGACGCCGCCCACCAGCGCGGCATCGTCCATCGTGACGTGAAACCGGCGAACGTGCTGATCCGCTCCGACGGCGAAGTGCTCCTCACCGATTTCGGGGTTGCGAAGGACCCCGCCGGCGGAGGTGGCACTGCGGTGTTCTTGGGCACGACCGTCTACGCATCGCCTGAGCAGATCACGCTCACAAGCGCCGTTGACTGGCGCTCCGATGTCTACAGCCTTGGCTGCGTCATGTTCCACTGCCTCGTCGGGCATCCGCCCTTCGAGGCCGACTCGCTGTATGAGCTCATGAACAAGCACCTCGTGCAGGCGCCGCCCGCCGTCTCCGAGGAGCGGCCGGGTTTGCCTCCGTCGCTCGACCGGGTGATCGCACGGGCGCTCGCGAAAAGTCGCGACGATCGCTTTTCACCTGTGCCGAGCTCATCGCACAAGCGGCGCTTGCGGCCGGCATCGACCTCTCGAGCGACGACTCTGCGGCGTTCCGCGACGCCGGCGATGGCTGCCGGACGGCCGGGTGCCGGGCCTGCGAGCGGGCCGTCCACATACCCGTACGCGACAGAAGCGCTCGCGTTGGGCGAGACCGCCCCATTCGACCGGGCTCGCGAGCGGCCGACGCAGCCCGGCGGCGAGGTGCCGCCTCCCCCGGTGGGTGTGCGCGGCCGACGCCGGCGGGTGGCACTCGTGACGGTCGCGCTCGTCACCCTCCTCGCAGGCCTACTGGCCGCGTACATGATCGCTCGAACCAACGGCCATGCGACCGCCGGCGGCACCCGAACGACCACGAAGACGCGCACGGGCACCCGCTCGGTCACGCGTGACGCGACGAGGAACCCTGGCACGAGCGTCGCCGGATTTGCGGGGTATGCGGCACAGCTGGCGAGCGACTTCCCGGGGCAGATCTCGTCGCAGAACTGCGGCGTGGAGCGCGACGGCGCCGATCCAGGTGCGCTCGTCCAGATTCGCTGCCGCGCGGACGGCGGGCGCGTCGACGTCTACTACGAGCTGTGGCCCAGCGAGGACGGGATGAACCATCTGCTCGACGCCAATGGTGACGGTCTGAACGTCTTCTTCGCCGGGACATGGACGGACACCAACGGAACGACGCAAGGGAGGATCGACCGCTTCTTCACAGGCCTGCTCGACCCGCAGGACGTGATCCTGTGGTCATACGGCACGCTGGATGCGACGATATGGGCACAGAGCAGGCTCAGCCCTGACGAGCTGCTCGCCTGGTGGCGCACCAGGGCACTACGGGTCGCGTCGCCCCAGCACGCCTGATGCCATACCCAACGTGCACGGAGGCACCGAAGTTGGTGGCGCGACTGCAGGATCGAGTTCAGCCGGCGATGCGTTGACCTCGGCCGTGATCCCGCGTGGGGAGTACGCGGCGCTTGAGCAGTGCGTGTACCTGAATCAGGCGTCGCTTGGCCTGGTTCCGCGCCGTTCAACGGAAGCGATGGTCGAGTTCCTGGTCGAGGTCGCGCAGTACGGCAACGTGCGACTGTCGGACGCCGCCGAGGAACGGATTCTGGATGACCTCCGCGCGACTGCGGCGGAATTGCTCGACGCCCCGCTGCGGTCGATCGCTGTGGTGGCAGGAGCGAGTGAGGCGCTCGGTCAGCTCGCGATCCTGACAGCGACGGCCGGCGGCGAGGTCGTTCTGGTGGCGTCTGACTTCCCCAGCGTCACCTATCCGTGGCTTGTTGCCCGCGAGCGGTTCGGCACCGAGGTCAAGTGGGTCGAGGACAATCCAGAACACGATCTCACTGCCGCGCTTGTCGACGGCGTTCAGCGCGGCACCACCGCGGTGTGTTTCAGTGCCGTCCAGTTCGCGACCGGGTCGCTGGTCGACGTCGGCGAGGTCGTTCGGCATGCTCACGCGGTCGGGGCGCGCGTCATCGTCGATGTCACCCAGATGGCGGGAGCGATGCCGGTGAGCCTGCGCTCGTGGTCTGCCGACGCGCTCGTGTGCAGCGGGTACAAATGGCTGTCCACGCACGGCGGCGTCGCCCTGCTCGCGGTCGCCGACGAGTTGCTCCAGTGCGTGCCGCCCATCGTCGGCTGGAAGGGCACCCAGCACCCATTCCAATTCGACCCCACCAGGCTGGCGCTCGCCTCTGACGCGCGACGGTTCGAACTCTCCACGATCGCATACAGCTCGGCCGCCGGCCTGCGCACCTCAATCGAGCTGTTGAGCGGAATCGGCTTTCCCGCGCTCGCCCGACACGCCGAAGCGCTGGCGCGCGAGCTCGTCGCCGCGACGGCGCCACACGGCTGGACGCCGTACCGAGATCTCGACGCGCCCGGAGCGAGCCACCACATCGTCTCGCTGCACCACCCCACGCTCGCCGCCCCCACGGTCCAGGCCCGCCTCGCTGAAGAGCGCGTCGTGGTCGGCTCGAGAGGCGGCGGCATCCGCGTCTCCCTTCACGCCTACAACGACAGCTCCGACATCGACGCGCTCGCCGCCGCCATGAAGAAGGTCGCTCTTCCGCCGGAGCGTTGACGGCCGCGAATGGCAGCGCACGGTTTGGTGACGCAGCTTGCGTCGTGAGCTTTGGCAGGTCACATCGATGCCTGCGCCGTTCGTCACCTCGGCGATCCGACCGGGGAGTGCCCCGACCGTGGCTCGGTCGAGTCGTCCCCGAGCGCCGCCTTGACCTGTGGTGCGAATCGCTGCAGGAGGAGAGCTGCGAGCAGGAGCACCGAGCCGGAGACGATGAACGAGATGGCCCGGGCCATCGCGGTGAGGAATGCGAGGTCATAGAGGAAGAGCTTGCCGACGGCGAGGAAGAGCAGGCTGATGCCGCCCACTCGCAGCGCGCGGTGGTCGCCGCGCAGGGAGAGCATCACAAGCGCGAGCCCGATCACGACCCAGCTGATCGAGACGAGCACGTGCCCCTGCTGGAAGTGGTCGTGCACCGATGCCTGGAGGCCGGCGTCCGCTACGAGCTGCTCGGCGCCGAGGATCGCGGCGGCAAGCGTCCACAGACATGCGGCGCCGCCGGAGTAGACGAGGAGCGTGGCGGCGGGGACGCCCCCGATCGAGCAGGGAACGCGCCGGGTCGCGGCGGCCGCGGCCAGGAGCGCGACCGTGGCCGCCGTTGCAGCGGCCAGACCGGCCGCGGGGGTGTTCGACGTCCGGAGGAGCATGTTCGGCGTCTCGTAGGCGAACAGCACGAGCCCTGCGTTCGCGGCGGCGCTGATCACGGCGAGCGTCCGCAGGCCGGGCCGCTCAAGCCGTGACGCGAGGGTCGACGGCCAGACCAGGGCTACGACGCCGGCGAGCGCCGACAGTGCGGCAACCCCCACCAGCGGGTACTGGCCCGGCAGGAGCATGGCGCAGAGCTGCGCCGCGAGCAGGAACGGGAGCCAGAGCGCGTTGGTGCGAGCAAGCGGCTCGCGGAGGGCGAGGGCGAGCAGGAACGCCGCGGCCGTCGCAAGCACGATGCTCTCCCAACCTGTCGTGGCACCGTGGTCGACGATGGCAAGCAGCGAGTCGTCGTACGCCCAGGCTGCCACCACGCCGACCGTGAGCGCCGACCCGCTCGCGACGAGCATCGGGTTGACGGTCAGGCGGTGCCGGATCGGCACCACCTGGACGGCGGCTGCCAGGATGCCGGCGACCACGAGCCATGCCCAGATCGCGTACGGTGTGGGGAGCGACGCGGCGATCACGTAGCCCAGCGTTGCCACGGGCACGAGCAGGCCGTACTCGCCGAGCGTGCGCACCGGCCGGCGCACCGACCAGGCGAAGACGACCGCCGCTGCAAGAAGGGCCGCGAGGCCCGCGAGGCCATGCCGCTGGCCGAGCTGCGCCCATCCGTGGAACAGGTCGTCGACGGGCGCGGTCACCGCGAGCGCAACGATGGCGCCGGCCATCCACCAGGCCGATGCCATCACGAGCCCCACCCATTCCGGCATCAACCGCGCCAGGGGATGCGTACGGCGGGAGAGGAGCAGCAGCGCTGCCATCCCGGCGTACGTGATTACCGCCGACTCGGCGGGAAGCGCCCAGATCGGCAGGAAGCCCAACGCGAGCGCGGGCACGATCCACGCTCCTGCGAGCGCCGGCTCGACGAACCGGCGCAGCCCGAAGCACAGCACGGTCCCGGCCAGCGCAACGGCGGCGAGCGCGATCGACCCGCCCACGGAGCCGCTGCCAATCCGGGGCAGCGTCTCGGGCAGTGGCTCGATGACCTGGAGGGTCGCCACGATCCCGAGCAACAGGTAGGCGGCGGCGGACGAGATCGCGCGCACGTTGCGGGTTGCGCTCCGCCGCTGGATCCGCTCGCCGACGAGCACCAGCATGGCCGACTCCGCCGTCCAGGCGCACACGAGCGCCGGGCCGCCGGCGAGAAGGCCGGTCGCGATGGCAGCGCTCGTCAGCCCGAAGGCCGCGAGGAGGTCGGTCAGGTCGGCATGCGGTCGGCGCACCGCGACCGGCACGGCGGCGGCGAGGAACCAGACGACCGTCAGCGCCCCGAGCGCGAAACCGCTCAGCGAGTGCCCGTCCACCTCGCGGAACCCGCCGAAGAGGAACGTCCCACCGAGCGTGAGCGCAAACGTGCTCGCCGCCGTGAGCGACCCAAGCGCCGTCAGACGGCGCCGCTCGCCGGGGCGCAGCTCCAGGAGGAAGGTGAGGCAGGCGATCAGCGCTGCCATCGCGGCCGCCGCGATCACCGGACCGCCGAGGCCGACGTGCGGCCAGGAGATCCTGAGCAGCGCGAAGGTCTCGCCAACGCCGATGGCCCAGACCGACGTCACCAGGCTCCGCCAGCCCGTCCGCACGAGGAGCGGCAGGGACGCGGCCACCATGATCGCGCCGAACACGACTCCGCCGGTCGTTACGTCCTCGCTCACGGCCAGTGGCGCGAGCATCGCTGCCGACATGCCGAAGAGCGCCAGTGGCTCTTGCTTCACCCGCAGCGCCACCGCGACGGCGGTGCCCGCGATCACGGCGGCGAGCGGCGCGGACGCCCCGGGGCTGACGAGGTGGTAGACCGATGTCGCCGCCCACAGGCTCGCGTAGAGCCCGGCGATCCCCGCTCCGGCCGCGGCCAGAATCGCGTCCGAGCGCCATCCGCGGCGGTCGAATTCGAGAGCGGCGGCAACGAGGCCAAGCGAGACGAGGACACCGATGCCGACCCGCATGGGCGGGGTGATCCATCCACGGCTTGCCGCCATCACGAAGAGCAACACGATCCCGAGCACGGTCGCGACTCCGCCGGCCCAGGCGAGCGTTCGGGCGGCGAAGAGTTGCTCGGCGAGCTTGCCCCAGTTGAACGGGGGTGTCGGGGGAGACGGTGGTGATGGTGGGGCCGGTCGCGGCACCTCGGGGCGTGGTGCGACGTTCGGCGGCCCGTAGATCGATGGCGCCGGCGCGCTGGTTGGCCGTGGCGTACGAAGGGCCGGCGTCGCGCCGGTGCCGCGCAGGTTCTCGACCGAGATGTCCGGCAGGGCGCGTTCAAGACGGTTGACCCGCTCGGCCAGCACCTTCACGCTCACCTGGAGGTCTGCGATCTCCTGAGAAGGTTCGCTTGTCATCTGTGTCCCTCGCTCCCGTCGAGTAGCCAATGCTCCGAGGCTAGGGGGCATGGTCTCGCGACGCGTCGGGGGAATCCCTTGACCGGGCCGCGGCCGATCCGGATCGCGCAAATCCGTGGTCGCCACCTCCGAACCCCTACGACGTGAGCGGGTCCTCCGTGCGGGCGGGCGGGTAGGGCTGTCTGGCTGCGAGCTCGGTGCGGTTGCGGACGTCCAGCTTCCGATAGATGCGCGACAGGTGGGCCTCCACCGTCTTCTCACTTATCCAGAGGGCGCCGGCGATCTCCTTGTTCATCTTCCCCTCGGCGACGAGGCTCGCAACCTCGAGCTCTGCGGGCGTGAGTTCGTCGCGGCGGGCCGTCTCGCGCCGCAGCACCTTGCCGCTGCGGGCGAGCGCGGAGATCGCCTGATCCTCCCAGGGCGTGGCCCCCAATCGTCCGAACTCGACGCGAGCGGTTTCGAGCTCCCGTCGCGACTCGGAGCGCTGTCCTGCGCGCCGGAGGGCGTCGCCCCACGCCAGCGCGGTGCGAGCCCTCGCGAAGGGGTCAACCGCCCCGGCATGGAGCTCCGTCGCCCGGTTGAAATGGGCGCCTCCGTCCTCGGTGACGAGCGCGGTTGCACGTTCGGCGAGCGCGAGCGCAGAGTTGCGCCTGGCTCGGCGGGCAGCATCGTGGAGGGCGGCCGCCTCCACCGTCGCTTCGGCTGTCCTTCCGCATCGGACCAGCGCCTCGACAAGATCCGCTCCGATGACCGGCTGCGTGGTCGCGTCCGCGATGTTGTATTCGCGCTTGATCGCGAGCGCCGCTGTGAGCTCGGTGGCGGCATCATCGGCGACCCCGGCGGAGAGGGCGTGGATCCCGCGGCACGCGTGCACGCACATACGCTGGTACGGCAGCTCGAGCTCATCCGAGAGCTCATGCTGGTGCGCCAGCATCGCGTCGTCCAGGCGTCCCTGCGCGGCGGAGATCCAGGTCAGGATGCTGAGTCCCCAGCATTCGTCGTTCGCTCGACCAAGCTGACGCGCGAGCCGCACCGCTCGCTGGCCGTCGGCCTGCGAGCCCTCCCAGGCTCCGAGGATCCGGCGCACCCACGCCCGGCTGATCAGTGGATAGGTGAGCGCGCCGGGCGCGGACTGCTCGCATTCGTCGATCACCTCGTTCAATGTGGCCGACGCCCTCTCGATGTGCTCGGCGAAGGCGAGTGTCATCCCCAGGTACGCGCGCAGCTGGACATCAGCGGCGATCGCAGGCGTGCGGGCAGCCTCATCGGCGACTTCGTCGATTTCCGCCTCTGCGGTCGCGGCGTCGCCGAGGAACACCAGCGAGGCGGCGCGGGCGATCCGGGCATTCAAGGCGAGGGCGTCGCCTGCCGGCACGAGGTCGAGCGCGCGCTGGGCGGCCTCGAGCGCCTGGTGCGGGCGTCCGGCGCGGATCGATGGGTCGACCGACTCGATGAAGAGCTCCGCCGCGGCATTCGCATCGACGTCTTCCAGCCGCCGAGCGGTGCGCAGCAGCCGTGCGCTCGCGGTGAGGGTTGAGTTCGCGCGCGACTCGATGCGCCCTCGCAAGAGTTCGATACGTGCGATGTCGCGTGGTGCGTGGCTCTCCCGCTCGACCTCGTCGAGGATCGCGTGCGCGGCCTCAGCCCGACCGCTCACCTGCGCCGCCTCGGCGGCCGCCAGGAGCCGGCGGCGACGCCCCGCCGGATCGACGCTGAGCGCGCCGGCACGCTGGTACCACTCAACTGTCGCGATCGTCCCACCGCGCAGGCGCACGTCCGATGCGAACCGCTCGACCGCGTCGGCGAGGTCCTCGTCGGGCTCGATCGCGGCGGCCGCGCGGTGGGCGACACACTCCCATTCCAGCTCCGGCTCGACGCAAGCAGCGGCCAGGGCCGCGTGGGCCCTGCGCCGGTCGGGTGCAGTCGCAGACGCGTACACAGCGGAGCCGATCAGCGGGTGCCGGAAGGTGATGCTGCCCGGCCCCACCCGGACCAGGTCGTTCCGCTCGGCAGCGGCGAGGGCCGCCTCGGTCAACCCGCGGGCCGCCAGCGCGCGCCCGATCACCGTCGGGCGGTCAGATCGGCACGTCGCAAGCAAGAGCAGCGCATCGCGGCATGACTCCGGAAGCGTTCGAACGATCCCGGCGTACGCCTCCTCGAGCGTCGAGCGGCCCGGCTCGAACCGGCCATCTTCGAACGTGGCCAACTCGACCAGCGCGAGCGGGTTTCCGGCGGCGGCGCGCACCGCGGCATCGACGCCAACCGGTTGGAGCCCGCGGTGTTCGAGAAGGTCGCGCGACTGGCCTGGCGTGAGCGGCCGCGGCCGCACCGACGGGATCCCGAGAAGGTCGGTTGAGCGGGCCGCGATCAAGAGCGCCACCCGGTCGGAGCCAATGCGGCGAGCGGCGAAGGCGATCGCCTCGAACGAGGCAGCGTCCAACCAATGGGCGTCGTCCACGAGCGACAGCACCGGCCGCTCAGCCGCCCCCGCACAGAGGAGGTTGAAGGCCCCCACCAGTACCGCCAGCCGGTCGGCCGGCCGAGGCGGGCCCATGGCGAGCGCGCTCTGCAGCGCCTCGGCCTGACGGTTCGGCAGCGCAGGCAGGCAATCCACGAGCGGCGTCAGCAGATCCAGGAGACCGGCGAACGGCACCGCCGTCTCGGTGTGCACGCCTCGCGTCTGCAGCACCCGCATGTCCTCGGCCCGTCCGGCCGCGTATTCCAGAAGTGCGGTCTTGCCGATACCGGGCTCACCGCAGACGATGAGCGCACCCCCGCGCCCGTCCCGGGCGTCGTCGAGCAGCCGATCGACGCTTGCGCACTCCTCCACCCTGCCCACAAGCATGCCGCCGATTGTACAGATTGTTGCGTGCGCCGATCGGCTGGAAGCCCACGCCGAGGGGTATCCCCGACGCCATCGGCGGTCGGCCCCCCTAGCGTCGTGGCCACTGTCGCGGCACCCGCCGCGACCCACACGAAAGGTGGGTGACGCAATGTCGTCACGCAACGCACGCATGCACCCCGCGGCGTGGATTGGCCTGGCATTCGGGATCGTGGTCGCCGTCGCACTGCTCACGCCGGCGATGGCCCGAGCGAACGGGAAGGCCGTCGCAGACGGCAACGACGTCTCGGGAAAGCTCGACATCCGCAGCGTCACCCAGGAGCACGCGGCCGCGGGACCGGTCGTGCACACGATCACGACGTACGGACGGTGGACAAGCCGCGCGATCGCCGCCCGCAGGTCGAGCTTCTTCGTGTTCGAGTTCGACACCGCCGGCGATCGGCGACCGGAACGCGTCGCGCTCGTCTACCGCGACCACGGCATCCTGCGCGTCGCGGTCCTGTCCCGCGCGGGCCGCTTTCTCGGCTGGGGGACGGCATCAAGGCCAAGCGCAAGCTCGATCAGAGTCGCGGTGCCCCGCAAGCTGCTGGGCAAGCCGCTCGGATATCGCTGGAAGGTGTTCTCCGTGTACTCCGCATCGGGCGTGTGCCGCGCGGGCTGCGTCGACCGCGCACCCAACACCGGAACATCGCTCCACGACATCACCGCTCCCACCGTCGTCTTCGCGCCGCTCGCCACGCCGGCCTCGACCACAACGAGCATTCCTTTCACCGTGACTGATCGGGGTGGCTCACATACACGCAAGTGGAGCGTCGAGCAGCGGCTCGCCGGCGACACCACGTGGACCGTCATCGCCACCGGAGCGACGGGCGGAACCCATCGTGTCTCGGTGAACGCGTCCGAGGGTCAGACGCTCGAGTATCGGATCGTCGCTCAGGACGGCGGCGAAAACATCACGACCAGCCAGGTCCGGCCGATCACGTTTCCCATCGACGATGGGAACGCGCAGATGTCATACGCAGGTACGTGGGCGACCACGAACGCTGACGGACTCGACTACCTCGCCACTCTCCACACCACGAGCGACATCACGACTCCCGCGACGATGACGGTCACCTTCCAGGGAGCGACGGTGGCGATCCTCGCTCGCGGCTCGTGCGGCACCGGCTCGGTGTCCATCGACGGCGGCAGCGCGACTCCGACGACCCAGCTTTGCGGCAACGAGCACCGCGCCATCGTCTACCACGCGGACTCGCTCACACCGGGCGCCCACACGCTCACCCTCACGGTCGACGGCGGCACGTTCGGTTTCGACGGGCTGATCGTCCGCTAGGCACGGCCCGACCGGTGGGGGCGGCTCATCTGCCGCCCCCACCGTCTCGCCCAAGCGCCGTGTCGTCACCGAGTCGACCCCCTGTCCGTCGCCGGCACTCCGGGGAGGAGGTCGAGTCCGTCGGGCTTGTTCAGGTATCCGGGAGCTGATCCCGGCACTCCCAGATGCCCGTACTGCCAGACGATGCGGCGCGTGCGGGGATCGATCACGATCACCCGATGGTGCCAGTCGTCGGTGACCGCGATGAGCCCGTTCGGCCAGCGCACCGCGAGCGACGGCCGGTCGAGCGTCCCCGTGCCGGCGACAGGGCCGTATGACCATACGACCCGGCCGGTACGGGTGAGGATGTCGACCACACCCGGAGTCTGGAACGCTGCCACCAGGATGCGCCCGTCGGGGAGCATCTGGGCGTCGGACGGGTAGGAGAATGGCGTCCGGACCGTCCAGACCAACCGGCCCCGCCCGTCGAAGCGGTCGACCCACCCGCCGATCTCGGTCACCAGCACTCCCCCGCCGGGTAACGGCGTGTCACCGTTGGGAGAGGAGAGCGACCTGGGCGGATCGTGGGTGCAGTCGCCCGCTGTGCCCAGCGAGCGGACGATCCCACGACCCGGCGCGATCCAGACCACCCGGCAGTTGCGGATGTCGGCCACCATCACCTGGCCGTTGGGGAGCTGGTAGGCATCGTCGGGATTCGACAGCTGACCCGGCGCGGACCCGGGCACGCCGGCCCGGCCGTACGTCCAAGTGAGCCGGTGAGTGCGTGGCGTCACCAGCGCAATCTGCGCGTTGAACTCCTCGTTGACCGAGATCGCCCGGTAACCGGGCGTCCAGAAGGCGTCATCAGGGTCGTGGAAGGTCTGGCCGGGCCGCAGGTCACTCGGCCGCGGGAAGCTCCACACCACCCGTTTGTCCGGTGCGACCAGGATCAGCCGGCCGTTGTCGCGATCGGCGATCAGCACGTAGCCGGGCACGATCCGCGAGCGCGTCGGCGGCAGGCCGAGCGCTCGCTGCGCCGGGGTCATCAGGTGAGCCTGCGTCGACGCCGGAGCGGCTCCTGTGCCGACGCTGGGCAGGCTGGACGAAGCCCCGGTTGGCGCCCCGGACGGGCCGGAGCTCGAGCAGCCGACGGCAAGCAGTGCCAAGAGAGCGAGGGCACACCTCACGACATGGAACGTACTCGAGGTGGGCACATGCACCCGCTCCTGCGCGAAACCGGTTCCGCCATCGTCTGGCCGCCTTGTGATGCGAGGTGGCCGCTCGCGTTCACGGCATCCGACGGCTGCTACCCTGGTCGCGAAGTGGCCGGTTCAATCGTCATGTGCTTTCTCAGCCTTCCCGCCGAGGCGCGCTCGGACGCGCTCAACGCGTTCGCGGATGAAAACGCTGTGAGCCGCTTCCCCGGATCGGTCGCCTCCGCTGCCGCGTCGTACGTCGAATCCGAGCGAACGCAACTTGAGGACCGCGAACTGATCCTGGTCTCGTCGCAGGCCGAAGGCGTTCCCAACGCCGCGCTGGCGGAGGATTTCTGGCGAGCAGTCGAATCAACCCTGTTTCGCGCCGGAGTCTCGAGGATCGAGCACATGGTCGCGTACGCCGTGCCCGGCGAGTACTAGCCGAGGAGTCGGCGCAAGGCCCCCGGATTCCCGCTCAACCATGCGCGCTTCGGCCTAGCGGAGCGGCGCAGGAGTCGAACCCACCAACCGTGGGGCTACCACGGCCTGCCGGTTTTGAAGACGGGCTGGGTTTGGCTCAACGAAAGAGATTGAGCGGGGTCTGCGCCCCCCGATGCGCCCTCCACGGGCGATTCAGCGGGTCATCGACGCAGATCGACGGGGTGTCCGTCTCATGGGCACTGGAGTCGCTGGGACAGGGCTTACGATGCGGTCGCGTTCGCACGTGTTGGGCGATGATCGGGTTGGTTGTTCGGTGGCTGGTAGGAGGTGGGTGATCGGCGAGGGCCAGGAGACCAGTCCCACGATCAGGCCGGTTGATGGCGGTGCGGGATTGTCCTCGGACGAGGCGGCGCGGCGGTTGGCACGGGTTGGGCCGAATGAGATCGCCGAGCAGGGTCGGAGCGTTGTGCTGGAGTTCTTGGGGCATTTCTGGGGGCCGATTGCGTGGATGATCGAGGCGGCGGTGGTGTTGACGGCGGTGGTGGGTCGTTGGGCGGATTTCGCGATCATCTTGGTGTTGTTGTTGATGAACGGGTTGGTCGGGTTTTGGGAGGAGCATCAGGCGGGTAACGCGATCGCCGCGTTGAAGAGTCAGTTGGCGGTGTCGGCGCGGGTGCTGCGTGACGGTCAGTGGCGGTCGCTGCCGGCGCGGGTGTTGGTGCCTGGTGATGTGATCCACGTCGATTTGGGGCAGATCGTCCCGGCTGATGCGGATGTCGTTGATGGTTCGGCGCAGGTCGACCAGTCGACGCTGACCGGTGAGTCGTTGCCGGCGAAGAAGGTGGCGGGGGACATCATCTATTCGGGGTCGGTGATGGCGCGCGGGGAGTTGACTGCGACGGTGACCGAGACGGGTCCGCGGACGTCGTTTGGTCGCACGGCGGCACTGGCCGACGCGGAGCCGCCGCCGAGCCATTTCCAGCAGGCGGTGCTTTCGATCGGTCGCTATCTGATCGTGCTTGCGCTGTCGCTGGTCGCGGTGATTGTGGTGGTGTCGCTGCTTCGGGGTGAGTCGGTTTCCTCGACGCTTGAGTTCGCGTTGGTGGTGACGATCGCGTCGGTGCCGGTGGCGCTTCCGGCGGTGCTGTCGGTGACGATGGCGATCGGGTCGCGGGCGCTCGCTGGCCATCACGCTGTGGTCAGCCACCTGCCGGCGGTGGAGGAGTTAGCAGGGGTGGATGTGCTGTGTGCCGACAAGACCGGGACGCTGACCGAAAACCGTCTCACCGTCGCCCAGCCGACCGTGCTCGATCCGGAGGCGAGCCCCCAGGACGTGTTGGTGGCCGCAGCGCTCGCGTCCCAGCGGGAGGGTCGTGATCCGATCGACCTGGCGGTACTCGAAGCCGTGGGCGAGACGGCGCTTGGGGAGTATGCGATCGTCGAGTTTGAGCCGTTCGACCCAGAGCAGAAGCGTTCCCAGGCGCGGGTGCAGCGCGCGGATGGCGGCTCGTTTTGGGTCGCCAAGGGCGCCAGCCAGGCCGTTCTGGCGCTGCTCGCGGAACCGACGGCGACCGGCGACCGGCTCGAGCGGGCGGTGGCCGAGCTGGCGGGACGCGGCTACCGCGCGCTGGCGGTCGGCCAGGACGATGGCGACGGCTGGCGGCTGCTCGGTGTGCTCGCCCTGCACGACCCGGCACGAGACGACTCAAAGACGACCATCCAGGCCGCCCAGCAGCTCGGCGTCGAGGTCAAGATGGTGACCGGCGATCGCGCCGAGATCGCCCGCGAGGTCGCCAGCGAGGTCGGACTCGGCCAAAACATCCTCGACACGTCAGAGTTTGACGACGACACGGACGAGGCCGCCCTTGCCGCGATGGTCGAGCGAGCCGACGGGTTCGCGCAGGTCATACCGGAGGACAAGTATCGGATCGTCAAGGCCCTCCAGGCCGCCGGGCGGATCGTCGCCATGACCGGCGACGGCGTCAACGATGCCCCCGCCCTTCGCCGCGCCGACGCAGGCATCGCCGTCGCCGGTGCGACCGACGCAGCCCGCGCCGCGGCAGACATCGTCCTGCTGGAACCAGGCATCTCGGTGATCGTGACCGCGCTTCGCCTCAGCCGCCAGATCTTCCGCCGCATGACCAACTACGCCATCTACCGCATCACCGAAACGATCCGCGTGGTCGTCTTCATCACCCTCGCCATCCTTGCCCTGGGCTTCTTCCCCGTCACCCCGATCATGATCGTGCTGCTGGCCGTCCTCAACGACGCCGCAATCCTCACAATCGCCTACGACAACGTCCTCCCCTCGGCACAATCCGAACGCTGGCAGATGCACGACGTCATGACCCTCGCCGCCGTGCTCGGCCTCGTCGGCGTGGTCGAGTCGTTCGGACTGCTCCTGATCGGCGACCTCTACCTGAATCTTGACCACGACACGCTCCGCACCTTGATGTACCTGAAACTCTCGGTCGCCGGGCACCTGACGCTGTTCGTTGCTCGCACCCGCGGCCCGCTCTGGTCCGTCCGCCCTGCCACCGTCCTTCTGATCGCGGTGCTGGGCACCCAGATCCTCGCCACCCTGATCGCCGTCTCGGGCACCCTCATGACCCCACTGCCGTGGCGCTACGCAGCACTCGCCTGGGCCTACTCCCTGGTCTGGATGCTCCTGCTCGACCGGGTCAAACTCGCGACCTACGCCATCCTCGAACGCGAGGGCAGCGGCAGCAGCCCCGCTCCGGCTCGATAGGCTCGGGACTAGGGTGGTTAGTCGGGGTCGATGATCCACGCCTCCGCGGCGTTGAACTCCGCGACGTCGAACACGCGAACTTCGCCCGGGATCAGGAATCCGAACCCCCGCACCAGGCGACGGAAGCCGTCGTGATCGGTCACCACCGCTACCCGCTCCCACGAGAACGGGTGTGCCAATCCGACCTTGGTGTCGTCCCACATGGCCGCAGCCGAGTAGCCGCTGAACTCATCGCCGAGCACGTAGAGCAGACGAATCTTGGAGCGCGTCTCCAGGAGCTGCTCGATCGCCGGGATCAGCACCTGTTCGTAGTCGTCGCCGGTCACCTCGCCCTTGGCCCGAACGCCCACCACAGAGTCGGGAAGCCCCGCTATCAGCTCGATCATCGCGAATTCCGATCCTCGACAGTCGGCGGCCAGTGTAGCCACTCAGTATGGGGCCTCAGTCCGGCTTGGCGCGGAGAGCGATCGCCGTTTGCACCCGTCGTCTGGTGCTGGGATCGTTGCGGCTCAGTGAACCGCGAACAGCATGGGTCGGTTAGGACCCTGGGTCTCGCCGCGCTGGTCTCGATTGGGATCGGCGGGATGGTCGGCGGCGGCATCTTCTCGGTGTTGGGGTTGACGGTGCAGATCGCCGGCGCCGGGGCATACATCTCCTTTCTGGTGGGTGGAACGGTGGCGGCCTTGACTGGCTGGTCGTATGCGCGACTGTCGGTGCTGATCCGAAGCCGCGGCGGCACGGCCACGTTCCTCGATCGCGCGTTTGGCACGCGGATTGCGGGGCCGCTGAACCTGTTGCTGTGGTTGAGCTATTTCGTGATGCTGGGCCTGTATGCGGTTGCCTTCGGTGCGTACCTTGCCGCTCTGCTGGGTCTCGATCCCAACGGCGAGTGGCGGCGGATCCTGGGCAGCACGGTGATCGTCTGTTTCGCGGCGTTCAACCTGCTTGGCGCCCGCGTGGTCGGCCGCGGTGAGGCGGTGCTTGTCTACTTCAAGCTGGCCGTTCTGGCCGCTTTCGTGCTCGGTGGCCTGCTCGAGGTCGACCCCAGCCGGATCGCTCCGTCCGCGTTTCCCTCATTCGGCGTGATTGTGTATGCGGGGACGCTGATCTTTCTCGGCTACGAGGGCTTTGAGTTGATCGCCAACGCCTCCGAGGATGCGCGCGACCCGGAACGGACGCTGCCGCGGGCGTACCTGATCTCGATCGGCAGCGTGATCGTTCTCTATGTGCTGGTCGCCCTGGTCGCGGTCGGAAACCTGGCGCCGGCCACGATCGCGAGCGAGCGCGACTACGTCCTTGCTGCGGCTGCCCGGCCGTTCCTGGGAAGCGCCGGTTTCAAGCTGATCGCGGTCGCGGCCGTGATCTCAACTGCCAGTGCCATCAATGCCACCCTCTACGGCGCCGCAAAGTTCACGTACCTGATGGCGCACGACGGCGAGTTGCCCGAACGGCTCGGCACTCCGATCTGGAGTCGTCCGATCGGCGGCCTAATCGCGACCACGCTGGGCACGTTGGTGATCGTCAACACCATCGACATCAAGGGGATCAGCTTGATGGGCTCGGCCGGTTTTCTGATCGTCTTTGCGGCCGTTAACCTGGCCGCCGTCCGACTCGTCGCCCCCACCACCGCCAGCCGCGCCTTGTCACTCGCCGGGGCTGTCGCCTGCACGGGCTCACTCGTCGCACTCATCGTCTACGCCGCCACGCACATCCCAGCCCAACTCGGCATCCTCGCCGGGATGCTCGCAGTCGCGGCCATCGGCGAAGCCATCATCAGACGCCATCGCCCGGCGCCGCCCAACCAACAAGAACGCCCGACGTGACTGGGTGTGGGCTGCCCGGGCGATCTGTAGATCGGTCGCGGGTTCCCGACGAGCCCGAAGGCATCAAGGTAGTCGAGGGTTCTAGGGCCGCGGTGCCAGGTCAGTCCCGTGCTCGGGGCGCTGCCGTGCTGGGTACGGCGGGCGGAGGGGCTACGGTTGGTCGATGGTCATGGCGGTCGAGGCGGTTGGTCTGACGAAGGTTTACGGTGCGACGCGGGCGGTTTCCGGTCTCGAGTTGGAGGTGGGCGCGGGGCAGGTGTTCGGCTTTCTCGGGCCGAACGGGGCCGGGAAGACGACCACGATCCGGATGCTGTTGGCATTGCAGCGGCCCACGAGCGGGCGGGCGGCGGTGTTCGGCCTCGACTGCCAGGCTGACCAGCTGGAGATCCACCGCCGGATCGGGTATCTGCCGGGGGAGCTCGAGCTGTACCCGGGGATGACGGGGCGGCAGCACTTGGACTGGTTCGGGCGTATGCGGGGGGTCGCTGACTGGTCGTTGGCAGATCAGTTGGTGGAGCGGTTCGGCGTCGTCTTGGACAGGCCGTCGCGGGAGCTGTCGAAGGGCAACCGGCAGAAGGTGGGACTGGTGATGGCGCTCATGCACCGGCCCGATCTGCTGGTGCTGGACGAGCCGACATCTGGGCTCGACCCCTTGATGCAGCGAGAGTTCGAGGCGGTCGCGCGGGAGATCGTCGCCGAGGGCGGGACGGTGTTCCTGTCCTCGCATGAGCTCGACGAGGTGCAGCGGCTGGCGGACCGGGTCGCGATCATCCGGTCGGGAACGCTCGTTGCGACCGACACCGTCGAGCACCTGCGCCAGAACGCGCCGCAGCGGGTCGAGGTGCGGTTCCGCGATCCGGTCAGCCCCGTGCTGTTCGCCGGCATCGATGGGGTCGTGGTCGTTGCGGCCGATGGATCGCGTTTCTCGCTGCAGGTGAGCGGCGCCATCGCTCCGCTGCTGCGGGTGATCGCCGAGCGCGACCCGATCGACCTGGTGGTGCGCCACGCCGACCTGGACGAGCTGTTCCTCGACTTCTACGGCGGGGAGGACGCGGGTGCGCACCCAGATCACCCGGCTTGACATCACCGCCAAACGCCGCAGCCTGCTGGCCTACTCCCTCGGCATGGCCGTCTACACGCTGATCGTGGTGGCGCTGTACCCCGCATTCAAGGACTCGACGTCGCTCGACAAGTTCATCCATGACGACCCGACCGGGGCCGCGCTGTTCGGTGTGACCGGCACTATCTCCTCATCGGACGGCTGGCTCAACGGCAACATCTACGCGAACTTCTTCCCGCTCGTGATGCTGCTCGTGACCGTGTCATACGGCGCGGCAGCGCTGGCCGGACAGGACGAGGATGGGACACTGTCCATGATCGCGACCCTTCCCATCAGGCGCGACGTCGTGGTCATCGAGAAGGCAGCGGCGATGGTCGTCCAAGCGGTGATCCTGGCAGCCGCGGTCGCAGCGTGCGTCGCGGCCGGATACTGGTTCGATCTTACGACGGGCCTCGGGCACATCGTCGCAAGCGCGCTGGCCGTGGCCGTGCTGGGCGTCGACCTCGGGCTGATCACGATGGCGGTGGGCGGCCTGACCGGTCGGCGCGGGACAGCGATCACGGCCGGAGCGATTGTGGCGGCGGCCTCCTACCTCGTCAGCTCGCTTGCGCCAGTCGTCACCTGGATACGGCCAGCGAGATACCTCTCACTGTTCTACTGGTCGATCGGAGACAACCAGATCACCAGCGGCGTCACGATCGGCGACTACGCCGTCATGCTGGCGGTTGGGGTCTGCGCACTGTACGCCGCCACCCGCGCCTTCCGCCGTCTCGACCTCCACTGACAGACGCCAACCGTGCGGCTACAACAGCCTGCCGGTTTACCAGACGGGCAGGGCGGATGGCCACCCAGGGCCAGCCCGCCCCGCCATAAACCCGGCTCTTGCAGGAGCTTCGTGAGCGGAGCGGCGCAGGAGTCGAACCTAACAACCCTTGGGTTACAACGGCCTGCCGGTGTTGAAGACGGCGGTGATTTGGCTCTGAGAGCGCGATTGCTGATAGTGCGTGACCATCGTCCAGCCCTGGATGAGCCTCGCAGCGGTGCTGCGTACTCCGTTGATGGTCGTGTCGGGCGTGCGGTTCAGCGAACTTCAGAATCGACGGCACCGTTGCCGATTATGTCTCCGTCCGCCAAACTGGCCAGGATGTCTCGGTTCCTCATTCCGGCTGCAGTCTTGTTCGTCGCAGCGGGAGTGCTCGCCGTCACCGCCCCGAGCAGTTGGCCGCTCCTGCTTGCACGCGTCGTTCTGATCGCCCTCGGGATCGCTCTGCTCGTCGTTGGTCTGCGGCGAAGACGACGAGCGGCGGGGTAATCCGGGCCAACGCTACCGGGTCAGGGCTGTGTGGAGTTGACCCGGTCTGGTTGACACCGCGATGCTTTCGGGGAAAGCCCGAGGGAGGAGCGGATGATGGCCAGGACGAGGCCGCCGTATGCGCCGGAGTTTCGGCGGGAGGCAATCAGGTTGTCGCGGGCGGGGGATCGCTCGCCCGAGCTAGCGGAGCGGCGCAGGAGTCGAACCTACCAACGCATGGGCTACATGCGCCTGCCGGTTTTGAAGACGGCAGAGATTTAGTTCTGGAAGGACGATTGCGAGTGGTGAGTGACCATCTGAGTGACCACCGGGACGTGGCGAGGGGGTAGCTCGCCGAAGGCCACGGCGCTGCACAAGACGCACCGGCGCGGCGCCGTTGGTCCCATGTTGTGAGCTCGCCTGCGCGGGGCTGGTACGGTCTTTGTCTAGGCATGCCGCTGGGAGACCTCCCATTAGTTGCGCTGCTCGCAGAGGAGCCGGTCGTACACATCGTTCCCCCACTGCCCCCGCTCGAGCGCGTCCTTACCGAGCGCTACTGCGTGAACCTCGGCGCGACAGCGACCGAAACCGTGGTACAGGGTGTGCGCTGCGACGACGCGGGACTCCCGGCCCTGATCGCCGAAGTTCGCTCGCTCGTCCTCGACCGCGGCCATCGCCAAGCGATTTGGTTCGTCGGGCCGTCCTCGCGTCCACCCAACCTCCTGGCCCTGCTCCGTCAGGCAGGGTTCGTGGCGACAACGACTCCCCCTTGGGAACCGACCTACGCCGCAATGATCATGACTGAGCCGCCGACACCCCCGGCGGACAAAGGGATTTCCGCACGGCGGATCAAGACGCTCGACGAGCTCATGGCTGGTCTTCGCATCGATGCTGCGGCCACCGGAGTATCGGACGACGAACTCCACGCAATGCTGGCTGCGGCGCCGAGTCTTTTCGAGCTCGAGCGTCGCGAGGGGCAGCTGACATTTCTCGCATTCGACGAGACAGAGACACCCATCGGAGTCGCCTCCGCCGCCTTGTCACCGTACGGACTTGAGCTGGCCCTAGGCGCCACGCTTCCCGACCACCGCGGCCGCGGCGCCTACCGAGCGCTGGTGTACGCACGATGGCTCGAAGCAACCCGCCGTGGCACCCCTGCCCTCGCCGTCCAGGCCGGTGCGCACTCCAGGCCGATCCTCGAACGTCTCGGCTTCGAGACTATCTGCACCCTGCACGCCGTCACCGACCCGGCAACGTTGTGAGAACCGCCCCTCCCGATGACACGTTCCTAACGGCGAAGCCCGCGAACGGCCAGGATCGGCGGACTTCGCGCCACGAGTGATGGACCACTGAGTGAGCACCGCGAGGGTTACGCTGTGCGCTCCAGAAGCTTCGTCGCCTGATCGGCGTAGAAGCTGGCGCCGAACTCGAGGCCGAGCCCGCGCGATCCGACGTTCCATGACGCGAAGCCTACGGCGCGGCCATCCCGTCATCGCGCCTCGCCCGAGTGACCACTGAGTGACCATCTTGTCCGAAATCAGCGAACTCCAGCGAACTTGGACGAACGCACGTTCTGTGTCAGAAGTTCACGGTAGAACGTCGCCGATCCCCGTAACCATGCGGCTTTTGGCCTAGCGGAGCGGCGCAGGAGTCGAACCTACCAACCGTGGGGCTACCACGGCCTGCCGGTTTTGAAGACCGGATGGGCCACCGGGCCCGTGCCACTCCAAGCGTGTATTCATGCGGAATTCGGCTCGGCCGGTGCCCGTTTGTGTCCGGATTTGTGTCCGGCGCTGCAGCGTAGACGCAGAGGCGGACGGCACTCCAGACCGCCGAAAGGGGCCAGAGGACGAGCGTGAGGACCGCGTGAACCACGCTGGCCATCGTACCCACCACGAGAGCGACGGACGACGCCCTCACCCTCCAATTTCCTCACGGGATGGCCGGTCTCCGCTGATCCAGCCATCTCGTCGCCGGTCGGGTCGACCGCGCGCGCTCCTCTCTCATGACTTGAATCGTTTCCAGGTTCGGTGAGCGGCAGTACGCGATGCGGGTGCCTCGGCGGGCTTCGGCCTGCAGCGCTGCGAGGACGTGGCCCTCGATGCGTTCGCCGGGTGAGATTACGGGGATGCCCGGCGGGTAGGGCGCGACGACTTCGGCCGAGATCCGGCCGTGGGCGTCCTCTGCGGCGACGGTTTCGCGGTCGCTGAAAAAGGCGGTTCGCGGTGTCACGACAGTCTCCAGCCGGAAGCCGGTGAAGTCCTCCCGGCTCGGAGCCCGCGGTTCCTTGCGGTGCAACGCGATCGAGGCGGTGATCGCCTCGACGAGGCGATCGATCGCGCGGTCATCGTCTCCGACGGTCACGAGCGGCATCAGGGTATCGTGGTCTGCAAGCTCCAGCCGCACGCCGGCTTGCCATATGTCGCGTTCCACGTCGAGACCGTCGGCGCCTGTCCCGGCGAGGCAGATCACAAGCTTGGTGGGGTCGTAGGAGAGGTGAGCAGTAATTGCGGGCCACGTGGTGACTGAACACCTCGACGCCATCGATTCGAGCTAGCGCCCGCTGTGCCCGGCCTGCAAGCCGGACCGCTCTCGCGACGAGATCCTCGCCGTCGCTTGCCATGCGCCGGCGCATGCGATCGATGCTTGCGTAGATCGCCGCCGAAGGGCTCGTCGTGTTCAGCGCGTCGAACGCCTCATCAAGTCTAGCGAGATCAAGAACGCCCGACCGGGCCAGAAGGAGCGCGCTCTGCGTGAACGCCGCCAGTGTCTTGTGCGTGGAGACCACCTGCGCATCCGCGCCCTGTGAGAGCGCCGTGGGCGGAACGTCTGGGTGGAACCCGAAGTGCGATCCCCATGCCTGGTCGACGATCAGCGGTATGCCGGCGCTGTGGGCGAGCTGAGACGCCCGCGACACGTCTCCGACGACTCCGAAGAAGCTGGGTTCGACGAGAAACACGGCGCGGGCGTCGGGGGTCTCGCTGAGCGCCCGTTCGATCTCCGCGGCGGGAACGGTGACCGCTAACCCGGTCGTCGAATCGACTGAGGGATACACCCAGGCCGGCTCAAGCCCCGCGAAGACGAGGCCCATGAGGAGGGACTTGTGGAGGTTACGGGCGACAACAACCTTGTCACCGGGCCGCCCGACCGCGAGAGCCAGCGCCTGGTTCGCGTGGGTGGATCCGTGGACCGAAAAGCGGCAGCGCTCGGCGCCCCAGAGCTCGGCCGCAAGCGCCTCGGCCCGTTGGAGAACACCTTCCGACAGGTGCCCGTCGTCGGCCCCGGTGGCGAGTGGGAGGTCGAGCGCCAGCAGCGCGTCGGCAAACTCCGGGGAGCGCTTGTGGCCAGGAGTCGTGAACGGGAAGATGTCGCTCGCGGCCAGGACGCGGTCAACGGCCGCGGCGAGCGGGGCCTCGATCTGGGACACGTCATTCAGCATGCTGGCCGTCCGGCAAGCCGGCGTTTCGGAAGACGAGTACGTCGAGCTGCTCGCGAGCCGTCTCGACGCGGTCGATCCGCTGGCGCATCGCGGCGCTGTTCGTCGCCACGAGGTCGCCGATGATCGTGTCGAGAAGCGCCACCACCGACGCATACGAGTCCACCAGGTGCGGCCCCTCGACTTCGGCGACCAGTGTGTGATCGGCGTGGTGCGCGGCGGGCGAGAGGTACGGATCGGTGACGACGATGACCTTGCCGCGGCGGGCCTTTGTATACCGCGCCGCGAACTCCGCTTCGGGGTGGTAGCGGCGGAAGTCGAAGATCACGATCACGCTGCCGCGTCCGACATGGGCGATCTCGTCCGGCACGTCGGCCGTGGACAGGAGTATCGCCCCCGGCCGGATCAGACGGAGGTGCGCGTGGAGGTAGACGGCGAGGGCCTGGGAAAATCGGCCGCCGAGCACGGAGACGGACGACGCCTCGTTGAGCAGGGTGCGCAGCGCGCGGATCGAGTCGGGTGTGAGCCGGTGGAGCGTCGCTGCGACGTTGGTGGCCTCGGCCTGGATCACCGCCTCGATCAGGTCATGCTCCGACGACGCCGGCGCGACGGTGTCATAGGGCGACCTAGACCTGCCCTCGAGCTCGGCGCGCACAGCCTCGTGGAACTCGCGCACGCTGGCGAAACCGAGCTTGCTGACAAACCGGATCACCGAGGCGGAGGACGACCCCGCCACCTCGGCAATAGCGGATGAGCTGCGGGTTGCCGAGGCGGGATAGGAGCCCAGAATCGCCCTTGCGACACGGGTTTCGGCAGGCGTCAGCGTGTTGATGGAGTCGAGGATGAGCTGTTCCAGGGAGGCGGCCGGCGGCATTCGGCGGCAGTCTAACGCTCTGATTGATTTTCGCCAGTCTTGACAGAAGTGATCGAAAATGAAACGCTCGCGTCGATGGCGGCGCTCGCGAACGTGGATGGATCCCCGGCCGGACTCGCGCAGGTCGTGCGGCGTGAGGCGGTGGACGGTCTGGCGCTCGCACTTGCCGACCTCGAGCGGTGGGTGTCCCTCGATAGCCCGAGCGACGACCGTGACGCGCTCGACGCGCTGGCAGCCACGATCGCCGGACGGATCGAGGGCTACGGCGCGAGCATCGACCTCATCAGCACCGAGGAGGGCGCCTATCTGCACGGAACGCTTGCCGGCGCCGGCCGGGCACGGATCGCGCTGCTCGGCCACCATGACACTGTTTTCCCGACCGGAACCGCACGCGAACGGCCGTTCACGATCGACGGCGATTTCGCCCGTGGCCCCGGCGTCGCCGACATGAAGGGCGGCCTCGTGGTGGCAGGCCAAGTCATTCGAGTCCTTGCCCAGCACCGGGACAGCTTCGGCCACATCGAACTCGTGTCCGTGCCCGACGAGGAGCTTCGCGAGGGCGCTTTCCGCACGCTCGACAGACTGCGTGACTTCGACGCAGTCCTCTGTATGGAGTGCGGCCGGCCCGGTAACGGCGTGGTCACGGCGCGTAAGGGCGGCCAATGGATGGCGATCGCCATCGACGGTCTGGCGGCACATGCCGGCGTGGCCGCCGGCCGCGGGCGAAGCGCCCTAATTGCGGCCTGCCAGGAAGTGCTGCGAGCGGCGGAGATCGACGGGACGCGCAACGGGCTGTCCGTCAACCCGACGCTCCTGTCCGCCGGGGAGGTGCTGAACTCGGTGCCCTCACACGCAGCCATCCGGATCGACGTTCGAGCGTGGCGTGCGGACGACCTCGACTGGGCGGTCGCTGAGGTGGCGAGGTTCGGCAATCACCCGGGGATTCGACTCCGCGTCGACCCGGGAGTTCGGGTGCCTCCCTTCGAGCGCTCCGCGGCCGTCGAGGGGCTGTTCCGTGCAGCTGTCGAGATCGGCCGCGCGCTGGGCACGCCGATCGTCGAGGTGGCGACCGGAGGCGTTTCGGACGCAAGTTGGACAGCCGACCTCGGAATCCCCACGCTCGACGGCCTGGGGCCGATCGGAGAGGACGACCACAGCCCCGCCGAACGAATCATGGTGTCATCGATCGCAGACCGCGTCGCCCTGGTCGCAGGCCTGATCGCCATCGTCGAGGACCGCAAGCAGTGACGCGCTTCACCGGAAGGAGCGTCGTCGTCACCGGCGGTTCGAGTGGCATAGGCCGCGCGATTGTGAAGGCGTTTGCGGCCGAAGGGGCGTCCGTTCTCGCGCTCGGCCGCGACCGGACGCGCCTCGCCGAGCTCGAGGCGGGGCACGCGTCCGGAGACGTCACCACACTGGCCGTCGATCTCCGCGACACCGCCCGGCTGATACAGGGCCTCGACGAACGAGTGTCGCGGTCCGGCGCCGTCGACGTCCTCGTCAACTGCGCGGGGGTCGTCTTCGACGAGTCGATCCTGGAGATCTCAGCCGAATCGTGGGCAGAGACGCTCGCGACCAACCTCAGTGCGGTGTTCTTCGCCAGCCAGTGGGCGGCCAGGCAAATGGCGGTGAGCGGGGGCGGAGCGATCGTGAATATCGCCTCGATCGACGCTTTCGTCGCAGAGTCGCCCTCCGCGCACTACTGCACGTCGAAGGCCGGCGTCGTGATGCTGACCCGCTGCTTTGCCTACGAGCTGGGGCACACGGGTGTCCGTGTGAACGCCGTGGCGCCGGGCTTCACCGCCACTCCCATGACGATGGGCGACGGCGGTGCGGAGGCCCGAACCTTCTTCCATGACTATATGCAGAGGATCCCGCTCCGGCGGCCGAGCCTTCCCGAGGAGCAGGCGCATGTCGTGCTCTTCCTCGCCTCCGACGAAGCGTCCTACATCAACGGCGAGACCATCGTCGTCGACGGCGGCCAGTTGAAGGGTTTCTGGTCGACGACGCCGGCCGATATCAGCACGGCTTCCTACGCCGACTACGTCGGGTACCGGCATGCGACCGGCGAAGCGGAGGCGCGGTGACCGAACCGCCGAACCGCCGTATTGCCGAACTCGAGAACCTGGGGGTGCGATTCGTCCACATGACCCTCGTCGACAACGCAGGCATCACGAGGCTGAAGATGATCCCGATCCGCCGCCTCGCTGCTGTCGCCGAGGCGGGCGTCGGAATGTCGACCCTGATCGGCATCTTCACAATCGACGATCACGCCGCCTACGTGCCCGGGTTCTACGGGCTCGAAGGCCCGGCCGGCGACTTTCGCATGGTGCCCGACCTGACCGCCGCCGTGAAGCTGAGCGGCCCCGAGGGGCTGGCCTGGGCACCGGTGGATCAGATCCACCAGGAGGGGCAGCCGACACCGACGTGCCAGCGAACATTCCTCAAGAACATGGAGCGCGCGGCGGCCGCCCGCGGCCTCGGGTTCAAGATGTCGTTCGAGCTCGAGTTCACCCTGCTCCCGCGAGAGCGCGCGTTACACGAGTGGCCCGCCTTCAGCGCCGCCGGGCTGCTCGAGGTCGAGGCGTTCGCGACCGACCTGGTGGCGGCACTCGAAGATCAGTGCGTCCACGTCGACCAGATCCAGGCCGAAGCAGGGCCCGGCCAGTTCGAGGTCGCTGTGGAGGCGGCTGAGCCGCTGCGAGCCGCCGATCGGCACGTGCTCGTTCGCCTGACGATTCGCCGGATCGCAGCAGCGCACGGCCACGACGTCTCCTTCGCTCCGGCGATGGCTGCCTCCGAAGCCCTGGGGAACGGCTGCCACATCCACTACAGCGTGTGGCGAGACGGCGACAACCTGTTCGCCACGGGCGAGGACGAATGGGGCATCTCACGGGAGGGCGAGGCGGCGGTTGCCGGCCTCCTGCACCGACTGCACGAATGCTGCGCAATCTTCGCCCCGAGCGTCTCGAGCTACCACCGACTTCAGCCGGGGCACTGGTGTGGGGCGTACACGACGTGGGGCGTCGACAACCGGGAAGCCGCGCTGCGCCTGTCGCGAGGCATGCACACCCGCCGCGCGACCGGGGCGAACTTCGAGCTCAAGCCGGCCGACAACGCGGCCAACCCGTACCTCGCCGCCGGAACCATCATCGCTGCCGCGGTCGCCGGGATCGACGCGAACGACCAGCTCCCCGCCGCGAACCAGACCGACCCGGCGACACTCACCCCGCAGCAGCTCGTCGCCGGCGGTGCAAGACGCTTGCCCGCCGACCTCGGTGAGGCGATCGAGGCGATCGCGAGCTCGCAGTTCGCCAAGGAGACGCTCGGCGATGAGGAGCACGCCGCATTCGTCGCAACGCGGCGGAATGAATGGGCCACTTTCGGCGATCAGGACCGCACCCAGATCGTCGCGTTTCACGAGCTTCGTTACGGATAGGCAACCGGCACCTCGATTCGGAATCCGTTCAGTTCTACTCGAAGGAGGAGGGGACTCATGAGCACATCGGACATCTCCACCGAACCCGTCAGCAGCACCCCGGCGCGCGGCAAGCTACGACGGAACCTGAGTATCTGGGGAGCTGTGGGCGTCGCGCTCGGATTGATGGCCCCGAGCCTCGCGATCAACCTCAACCCGCAGGCGCCCGCGCTTCACGTCGGGCGCGCCGTCCCGCTCGTATTCCTCCTTTCCCTGATCGGCGTAATGCTGGTCGCCTACGGGTTCATCAGGCTGTGCCAGAGCTTCCATCACGCCGGCTCGGTGTACGCATTCATCGGCGTGACGGTCGGACCGCGAGCCGGCTTCGTCTCCGGCTGGACGTTGTTCGGCACCTACCTGGCCTACACGGCGACGTCGGTGGCCGCGTTCGGGCTGTTCACCCAGCAGTTCTGCATCGATACCGGGATTTGGAAGGGCGCGAGCTGGGTGCTCTTCTCATTCGTCGCCTACGTCGTCATCTGGGTGCTCGCCGCCAATGAGGCCCGCTTCAGCACCCGCACCTTGGTGACGATCGAATCGATCACCGTGACGCTGATCCTGATCGTCACGATCACGATCTTCGCCAAGCTCATCGGCGGTTCCGCCCCCGACGGGCAGACGTTCACGATGAGCGTCTTCACCCTGCCCCACGGAGTTGGGTACTCCGCCCTCTTCTTCTCACTCACATTCGGGTTCCTGTCGTTCGCGGGGTTCGAGGGGGCGTCGACGATGGGCGAGGAGACCGCGAACCCGACGAAGGCGATTCCGCTTGCGATCTTCGGCTGTGTCGTGTTCGCCGGACTGTTCTACACGCTCGTCAGCATGGCCGAGTCGATGGGGTTTGGCACCAACGCCGCCGGCGTCACCGCCTTCACGTCATCGGGCAACCTGATCGGCGATCTCTCCACGCAGTATCTGAACTCGACCGTCGGGGACGTGATCACCCTGGGTGTTGCGTTCAGCGCGCTCAGCTCGTGCCTTGCAAGCGCCATCGGCGGCTCGCGGCTTCTGTTCGCATTCGCGCGCGATGGGGCGTTCCACGCGTCGCTGGGTGACGCCTCCTCACGGACCGGCGCACCAACCTCCGCCCTGGTCGCGGTGATGGGCGTCGTCGCGATCGAGGTGTTCGGCCTGCGGGCGTTCGTGACCACCAGCGTCATCGACGTGTTCTTCTGGACGGCCACCATGGGCACGCTCGCCCTGCTCGTGTGCTACGTCATATCGACGATCGGGGCCATGCGATACCTGTTCTTCGGCGCGGTGAAGCGGGTGCGCCAGTGGGAGATCGTGATCCCAATCGCGGCGGTGGCGTTCCTGCTCTACACCCTCTACCACAACGTCTATCCGGTGCCCGCCTGGCCGTACAACCTCTTCCCCTACATCGTGGCGGCATGGATCGTCCTCGGCCTGATCGCGGTCATGGTCATCCCGGGCTTCGCCCGCAACATCGGCGATCGCCTGCGTGAAGAGGACGGCCTCTCATTCCCCGGCAGCGAGATCGAGCGTTGACCGCAGAACACCCGGTCGAACCTCGAGGACGCGCACGTCGTCGATGCGCACTGCCACGGGTGGCGGCTGGCCGATCTGCTCGAGCGCTCCGCCGGCGGAGTTCCTTGACCGGCTCACGATGCTGGGGGCCTGCCTGATCTCGTCGGACGGCCTCGATCCGGCCGACCTGCCGCTGCTGCACGAGCTCACCGACTCCGATCCGCTGAGCTTGGCCTGCACGCTGCGGCTGGCGGAGCTGCTGGAGTGTGATCCCACGCGAGAGGCGGTGTCCGAGGCGCGCCGAAGCGCAGCTTGCCGACGCAGCGGCACGGACTATCTGCGGCGTGCTCTGGAAGCACGCCGACATCCGCGGCCTGGTGGTCGACGACGGCTATCCCGCTGCCACAGGTCGATCCGGCCAAGCTGGCGCGCGAGGCGGGCATCACCGTGCACCGGGTCGTGCGGATCGAGCCGGTGATCGTGCGCCTGCGCGACGAGGCCGCGACGTATGGGGAGCTCGAGGACGCCTTCTCGGCCGAGATCGAGCAGGCATGCACCGACGACGGGGCGGTCGCCATCAAGTCGGTGATCGCCTACCGCACCGGCCTCGACGTGGCCGGAGTGGCCTCGGGCCGAGGTCGAAGCCACCTACCTGCGCTGGGCCGAGGCCGGCTTCCCCGAGACCCGGGAGCTCGCCAAGCCGGTGCGCGACGCGCTGCTGCGTGCGCACGCTCGAGGTCGCCAAGAAGGCCGAGCGGCCGGTCCACATTCACTGCGGCGGCGGCGATCCCAGCGTCGTGCTCGCCTACGCCCGGCCCAAGGATCTCTTCCCGATGCTCGACCGCCACCGCGACCAGCCGATCGTCCTGATCCACTCCGGATGGCCATGGCTCGAGGAGGGCGCCTACGTCGCATCGATCCTCCCGCGCGTGTATCTCGAGACGTCCATCATGACCGCCTGGGCGTCGATGATCATGGATCAGAAGCTCGAGGCGATCATGGGCATCGCGCCCGACCGCCAAGATCATCTTCGGCTCGGACGAGTCGACCGAGCCGGAGATGGCCTGGATCTCGGCGATCATGGCGCGCGAGGCGCTCGAACGGGTGCTCGGAAACGCCGTCGAGCGGCGCTGGATGACGGCCGAGCAGGCGGTGCGCATAGGTCGAGGCGTCCTTGCCACCAACTGCGAGCGGCTGCACGGCCTGTGAGCGGGGCCGATGTGGAACGGCACGGCCTCTTTGTCGGCGGAGAGTGGTTGCCGACGACGGGGTCGTTCGAGAACCGCAATCCGGCTCGCCCGGCCGAGGTACTCGCGGAGTTCGGCCGTGCGACGAGCGCCGATGTCGATGCCGCCTATGGCGCGGCGGCTGCCGCGGCAACCGTGTGGCGGGAGACGCCCGCGCCGGCGCGCGGCGAGATCCTTCTCCGGGCGGCCGCACTGCTCGAACAACGCGCCGAGGCCGTGGGCCGCGAGCTCTCGCAGGAGGAAGGCAAGACGCTTGCCGAGGGCATCGGCGAGGTGCGCCGGGGGGTCGCGATCCTGCGCTATTTCGCCGGCACGGCCAGCCAGCCCATCGGCCGCGTGTATCCCAGCGCCAAGCGTTCGACGCACCTGTACACGGTGAGCGAGCCGCTCGGCGTCGTTCTGATGATCACGCCGTGGAACTTCCCAGTGGCGATCCCGCTCTGGAAGATCGCCCCGGCGCTTGTCTTCGGAAACGCCGTTGTGTGGAAGCCGTCAGAGCTCACGCCGCTCTGCGCGGTACGCCTCTGCGAGGTGTTCTCCGAGGCCGGGCTGCCGCCGGGTGTCCTCAACCTGGTGACCGGGTTTCCGGGCGAGATCGGCGACGCCCTGACCCGGCATTCGTCGGTGGATGCCATCTCGTTCACGGGGTCCGTTTCGGTCGGCCGCGCGATCCATGCGGCGGCCGCCGCCCGCGGCGTCAAGGTGCAGCTCGAGCTGGGTGGCAAGAACCCCGTCATCGTTCTGCCGGACGCCGACCTCGACCAGGCTGTCGACCACACGGTGCGCGGCGCGATGCTCTCCACCGGCCAGCGGTGCACGGCCACCAGCAGGGCGATCGTCGTCGGCGACGTCGCCGCTGAGTTCTCGGAGCTGGTCGTCGGCCGGGCGCGATCGCTGCGCGTGGGCGATCCGCTCGATCCGGCGGTGGCGCTCGGCCCGTTGGCCTCGGCGGCTCAGCTTGAGCGCGTCGAAGGGTATCTCGATGTCGCCCGCGCCGAGGGGCACCGGCTCGCCACCGGCGGCGAGACCCCGGACATCGCGGGTGGGTACTTCGTGACGCCGACCGTGTACCTCGACGTCGATCCCGGCTCCCGGATCGGGCAGGAGGAGATCTTCGGGCCCGTGCTCGGGGTGATGCGCGCGTCGAATGTCGACCAGGCGATTGAGATCGCCAACAACGTCCGCTACGGCCTGTCGGCGTCGATCTTCACACGCGACCTCGGGCGGGGGCTCGACTTTGCGCGGCGTGTCCGTGCCGGCGTCGTCCACATCAACTCGGAGACTCCCGGAGCCGAACCGCAGGTTCCTTTCGGCGGCGTCAAGGACTCGAGCTCGCATTCACGCGAGCAGGGCGACGCTGCCATCGATTTCTACACAGATACGAAGACGGTGTACATGGATCCCGCAGGGGAGGACGGATGACTCAGAAGCCAACCGCTGTCGCACTCGATCAGGTGGAGGTGGTACCGGCCGACGAGGCTCCGACCGGTACCCGGATCGCCCGCCTGGTCACGCGGGCCGGGACGGGTTCGAGCGTCCTTGTCGGCGTGAGCTGGATGGATCCCGGGGGACGCGTCCGCGAGGTGGACGGTTCCGCCCGACTCCGAGACCGAGGAGGTCTACTACGTGATCCGCGGGCGGATTCAGAGTCGACTGGGACGACGGCGACGTCGAGGCCGGGCCCGACGCGGCGGTCTACTTCCCGCCCGGGTTCTCCTACCAGGTCACCGCCGTCTCGCCGGACCCGGTCTTTCTCGCCTACACGCTCTACCCGACCTCGCGCTGACGCTGTGAGCCGGCCGGCCGGTCGGCCCGAGCACGACATCGCAGTCATCGGTGCGGGTATCGTCGGGCTCGCCTCGGCGCTCCAGTTGCTCCGACACCGTCGAACCCTCAAGCTGGTGGTGATCGACGCGAGAGCCACGTCTTGCCGCCCACCAGAGCTCCCACAACTCGGGGTGTCCATACCGGGCTCTACTACCGGCCGGGTTCGCTCAAGGCCCGGTTGTGCCGCGACGGCCGGGCGGAGCTCCTGCGGTTCGCCGAGCAACACGGGATTCCGTATGAGCGGCGGGGGAAGCTCGTGGTGGCGACGTCGGAGCGTGAGTTCGGCAGGCTGGATGAGCTCCACGCCCGGGGGCGCGCGAACGGTGTGGAAGGCATGCGACTGCTCGCGGCGCACGAGATCGGCGCGGTCGAGCCGGCGGTGTCCGGGCGCCGCGCGCTCCATGTGCCCGAGTCGTACGTGATCTCGTATGCGTCGGTCGCTCAGGCGTACGCGGATGAGGTCGCCGGGGCCGGCGGGCGATGTCGTGCTCGGATTCCCGGTGACCGGCGCTGGTCGACGTGACGGCGGCCACTATGCGATCAGCTCCGGTGAGCGCCGCATCACCGCCCGCCGCGTGGTCGTGTGCGCGGGACTCTGGGCGGACCGGCTGCGGACGCTCGCGGGTGGTGCCGGCCCGGAGCGTATCCTCCCATTTCGAGGCGACTACTACACGCTCACCGGCAAGAGCGCGGCGCTCGTTCGCGGTCTCGTCTATCCGGTGCCCGACCCCACCCTCCCCTTCCTCGGGGTGCACTTCACCCGCGGGATCGACGGCGACGGTGCACGCCGGTCCCAACGCCGTCCTGGCACTTGCGCGCAAGCGGCTATCGGCGCCGCGACGTCAACCTCCGCGACGTGTTCGACGTCCTCCGCTTCCCAGGCTCCTACCGGCTCGCGGTCCGCTATCCGCGCACCGCGCTGGCCGAGGTGTTGCGGGACTGGGTCAAGCCAGCCTACGTCCGCGAGGCCCGCCGCTACATCCCGGAGCTCGACGCCGCGGACATGCGCTTCGGGCCGTCGGGCGTCCGCGCACAGTGCGTGTCGCCGAGCGGCGAACTCCTCGACGACTTCCGGCTCGACGACGCCACCGAGGAGATCACCCATGTGATCAACGCTCCCTCTCCCGCGGCGACGGCCTCCCTCGCCATCGGCCGCACGGTCGCACAGATCGTGCTCGGGGCCGCGTAGCCGCGATCAGACGAGCGTTGGCTCTGCCGCGAGCGCTGTTTGCGCGCGGAGCGCCAGCCAGAAGTCGGACACATCGCCGGTGCGGCGCAGGTCGCGGCCGGTGAGCTCCTCTACTCGTCGCAGGCGGTACATCAGCGTATGTCGGTGGCAGTGCAGCGCCCTGGCCGCCTCGCTCGGCCGGCGGTTGGACTCCAGATATGTTCTCAGCGTGCGCAGCAGCGACGACTGGTGCTCCTCGTCGTAGGCGAGGACGGGGCCGAGGGTTCCGTTGATCAGCACCTCGAGCGTCGTTGCGTCGGCGGGCAGCCATCGCAGCGTCGGCTCGCGATCGGTGAACGTCGTCGGTTCGCCGCCGACAAGGCGGCTCCGCTCGAGGGCCCAGGCGGCTTCGCGCTGCGGCTCGATGAACGACGTGCCCGTCCGGAACGGCCGCGAGACGCCGACGCCGAGGCATCGAGGGAGCACCCCGCGCAGTGCCAAAAGGTCGACCTCGGCGATCACGATCCACAGGCGCTCGCCCTACACGCAGCTCGAGATGGTTCACACTCGCGGTCGTGTAGCCGGCTGCTGATCCGGGTATCCACCAGCTCCCCTGAGTCGCTCCGAGGCAGACCACGGCGAGCAGTCGGCGCATCTGGGAAACCCTGCCCCCGAGATGCGCGTCGCGGCCGCGGAGGTCACAATGCCGCCGTGCAGCAGCTCGGAGAGCAACTCGGCGCCGCGTCGCCGCTCAGCCTCACGGCCACGGTGGATGTTGGCCAGCTCAAGCGTGGCCAAAGTCGCGATGTGATGAATCGCGGTCAGATCCGCTCGAGCGCTCTCCCGTCGGCGAGATCGGCGATCAGATAGCCGGCCACGACCCCATCGAGCGCGAGCGGCACCACGAACCCGTCGCCCACTCGCGGAGGCTGCCCCGCCGAGCGCGGAATCGCCGCCAGGAGCGCGTCCGGAATCGGCCTGGAGGTGGGGGCGAGCCGGCGGCCCTCCTCGGTCATGATCCACAGGCGATACCCGGTCACCCGCTCCAGTTGCGCCAGCAGCGCATCCGCATCGACGGCGCTTCCGCCCAGCGTCCCGATGGCGTCATAGATGCGCAGGTGATCGGCCAGCCGGTCGTGATCCTCGGCCTGGTTGCCTTGCGCGACCGCACGCGACAGCGCGACGAAGGGCACATCCCACTCGACCACCAGAACCGGCAAATCGCGCTCGTCCGCTCGTGCGAGCATCTCGTCCGTGAGCGGTGGGGCATGCTGATTGTCACCGATCGCGATCGCGGCACAGCCGCGGTCTGACAGCCGGTCGACGTACGCCTGCTGCCCTTCGGCGTTCACAGGTATCGCGATCCCGTTCGTCATGATGATCTCGCCGCCGTCGAGCCAGCCGGTGGGATCCTCAAGCTCACAGCCATGCGCCCAGGTTGCCTCCCGGGAGAGTCCGCCGCCGCCGGACACGACGCGGATCCCCAGGTGCGGCATCTCGACCAGATCCCGGATCGTGATCACGTTGGCCATCGTACCAACGAGCGGCCGGTTCTTGGGACTTGTGTCCTATTGCGTCCAAACGCCGCGTCGGGGAACATTCGGAGCATGCCGGCGCATCGCTCTCTCTGGCTTCAGCAGGCGCTCCATCCGGAGGACGGCAACGAGGCGATCGAGTCTCTCGACCGGCCGATCTCCGCAGACGTGTGCATCGTCGGCGGCGGGTTCACCGGCCTCTGGACAGCCTTGCGGCTCGCCGAGCTCGACCCCTCGATCGACATCGTGCTGCTCGAAGCGGACGTCTGCGGCGCTGGAGCCAGCGGACGCAACGGCGGGTTCGTCATGAGCTGGTGGTCGAAGTTCGGAAGCCTGACGAAGGCGTGCGGCGTGGAGGAGGCGACCCGGCTGGCTGCGTGTTCCGCGGAGGCTGTCACGAAGATCGGCGACTTCTGCGAGCTCCACGGCATCGACGCCCATTTCCACCACCGCGGCTGGCTCTGGACCGCCACCAACCCAGCTCAGGTGGGCGCCTGGGACGACACGATCTCCAAGCTCGAAAAGACGGGCGTGGCTCCGTTCGAGCGGCTCGACTCCGAGGAGGTTGCGAGGCGATCAGGTTCGGACACGCACCTCGCTGGTGTCTTCGAGCCCACCGCCGCGGTGATCCACCCCGGGTTTCTTGTGCGCGGCCTGCGGCGAGTCGCACTTGAACGCGGCGTCCGCATCTTCGAGCAATCACCCATCACGCGGATCGAGCGGGCGAACGGCCGGCCGCAGGTCCACACCGCGCGCGGTCGGGTGACCGCTGGACGGGTGGTGCTGGCCATCAACGCATGGGCGGCGCGGCTCCCCGAATACCGGCCCTTCGTGGTCGTCGTCGCGAGCGACGTGGTGGCGACCGGCCGCGTCCCGGACCGTGTGGCGGAAACGGGCTGGGAACCGGGGCTCGCGGTGTCGGACTCGCGCCGGCTGGTGAACTACTACCGCACGACCGACGATGGCCGCATCGTGTTTGGCAAGGGCGGTGGCACCCTCGCGTACAACGGGAAGGTCGGACACGTGTTCAATCGCCGCTCTCCACGGGAATCGGAGGTCGCCGCCCACCTGCATCGGACGTACCCGGCGCTGCGCGACGTCCCCGTCGAGCAGAGTTGGCGCGGGCCGATCGACTATGCCGCGTCTGGTGTGCCGTCCTTTCTCGCGGTCGGCAAGACGGGCGACACGTTCTGCGCCGCCGGGTACTCGGGCAACGGCGTCGGCCCGTCATATATCGGCGGGCTCATCCTCGCGTCGCTCGCGCTCGGCCGTGACGACGAATGGGCGGCATGCGGACTCACCCGCCCACCCGGCGTCCACCTGCCCGGCGAGCCCTTGCGCTCCGTCGGCGGCCGGGTCGTCCGCCGGGCGATCGCGCGCAAGGAGCGCATCGAAGACACGGGCGGCCGGCCCGACCGGGTCACCCTCGAGCTTTCGAGGCTCGATCCAACCGGCTTCGTCGAGGCGACCCAGTCGCGCGGGTCGTCCGCAACGCCAAACCCCCAGCTTCGGCGAGGGTCAATATGATGTTCTGCCGAGCCGGCCGGCCGCTTCTCGAGGCCGGCCATACACACGAAGGAGCACCATGAGCGACTACGCGGTGATCAATCCGGCGACCGGAGAGACGGACAAGGTCTACCCGACCATCACGGACAGCGAACTCCAGGCGGCGATCGCGCAGGCCGCCAAGACCTATCAGGAGTGGGCGCGCACGACGACCGTCGAGGAGCGCGCCGCGCTCGTGCGGCGGGTGGGCGAGCTGCATTCGGAGCGGCGTGAGGAGCTCGCGGCGATCGCCGTCCGCGAGATGGGCAAGCCGATGGAGCAGGCGCTGGGCGAGGTCGACTTCTGCGTCGACATCTACGACTACTACGCCGAGAACGCCACGGAGCTGATGAAGGACGAGCCGATCACGCTGCTCGCGGGCGAGGGCACGGCCCTGATCCGCCGAAGCCCCCTGGGAGTGATCCTGGGCATCATGCCGTGGAACTTCCCGACCTATCAGGTCGCCCGGTTCGGAGGCCCGAACCTGGTCATCGGCAACACGGTGCTGCTCAAGCACGCACCGCAGTGCCCGGAGACCGCTGAGGCCCTGCAGAAGATCTACCTCGACGCCGGATTCCCGGCGGGTGCGTACACGAATATCTACGCCACCAACGACCAGATCGCCACGGTGATCGCCGACCCGCGGGTGCAGGGTGTCTCGTTGACTGGCTCGGAGCGCGCGGGTGCCGCGGTCGCCGAGATCGCCGGCCGCAACCTGAAGAAGGTCGTGCTTGAGCTGGGCGGCTCCGACCCGTTCATCCTGCTCAGCACGAGCGACCTGGACGCCACGGTCGAGGCGGCCGTCTCGGCCCGGCTCGACAACACCGGCCAAGCGTGTAACGCCGCCAAGCGCTTCATCGTGATCGACGAGCTGTACGAGCCGTTCCTGGAGAAGTTCACCGCCGCGATGAGCGCGGTGAAGCCGGGCGACCCGGCGGCGGACGCCGCTCTCGGGCCACTGTCGTCGACCACCGCCGCCGAACGGCTGCAGGACCAGCTCGACCGGGCGATCAAGGACGGCGCCAAGGTCGTGCTCGGCGGCGACCGCAAGGACAACTTCTTCTCGCCGACCGTGCTCGCCGAGATCCCTGAGGGCGCCTCGGCGCGCTACGAGGAGTTCTTCGGCCCCGTCGCGTCCGTCTACAAGGTCGGGTCGGAGGACGAAGCCGTGAAGGTGGCAAACGACACGCCGTTCGGGCTCGGCTCCTATGTGTTCACGACCGACGCCGATCAGGCGGAGCGAGTCGCGAACAAGATCGACGCCGGCATGGTGTACGTCAACCTGGTCGGAGCCGATGGCGCCGAGCTGCCGTTCGGCGGCGTCAAGCGATCCGGCTCGGGACGCGAGCTGGGCCGCTACGGCGCCGACGAGTTCGTGAACAAGAAGCTGATCCGGGTCGGCTGACCAGGCAATCCGAGCGCTACCGGGACATCTCGGCGAGGATCCGCGCGGCGAGCCGGATCCTCGTCCGCCGAGACCCGTCTCCACCCGTCGCCGCTCACCTCACACGCGGCGGCAAACGCGAGGCGAACCGCGCGGTGCGGCGGGGTGGTCGGCGTCCGCCTGCGGCTACTGCCCCAACACCGGCGCCCACGCCGCGCCGGTCGGGCCGGGGCTCCGTCGATATAGGAGAGCGAGTAAAGCCCGTGCCCGGCGGCTGCGCTCATGGACGCTTCAGGAACCTCGAATAGAACGCCGCGAACACCAGGACAATTCCGACGTTGACTATCAGCCGCTCCCCGAAATGGTGCCTGAAGAATAGGACGTCCACGCCGACCACGACGGCTACCAGCGCGAGCACGTAAAACACGGCGTGTCTCCCCATCGTTCCCTCCTACTCTATGTCCTGTTCCCGTATGTCAGTTCGTGAGACACCTCCGCTCCCTTCAGTAGCGAGCATGAGGTGTACGTGCTCGGCACGCGGCGGCCGGACACGTTCACGCTCCTCGCCGAGCTCTTGTCGCTTCATGACCTGGAACCGCCGCTGGTGGTGCAAGTCCCAAGCGCCTGGCAACTGGTGGCGCAGCTGCTGGTATGGGGCCCGGATCGCGCCCAGGAGCGTCTCATCGCCTGGATCGCGTCCAAAGCCGAACTCACGTTGCCACCGAGGATTGACCGGCTCGAGAGCGGGCCGCCGTCGTCTGCCACGATGGCGGGCTACGTCCGCGATGGCTGGCTCTGGTTCTTAGCGATCCACGAGGTGGCGCCTGCCTTTAACGGCGTCCTAAACGCGTGGCAGCAGCCGTTCGAGCTGGACATGGAACGGATCGCCGACGGCGTCGACGTGTACATGGATCGCACCGCGATCCCGCTTCCGATCCTCCGCCGCGGCCTCGTCGAAGCCCGGTCTGCAGTCGCGGCACTGAAACGACCAGACGGCGCGTACGGCGACGGCTGGTTCCGGCATCTGCGTTTCCTGGTTGCGCTCGGTTTGAGCGCCGACCTTGCCTGCCGCCCGTCCGAGCTCTCCCGCATCTCCCCCGCCGATATCCGCTGGGACGTGGTGTTTGAGGATCACGAGACCGGCCTTCGCGTGACTGTGACGATGGTCCGGATCACGCCGGCGGTGAAAGGCCGGCGGCGAGGCGCGAAGCGTCGGCTGCCCCAGCCGCGGTGGAAGCCGATCCATGCCCATACAGCCGCCGATCTTTGGCTTTGGCTCACGCTGAACGGGATCACCACCGAGAGTCTGCGCACAATCTGGCCGGTGTCTTTGGACGGGCGCCGGCGGATGAACGGGGAGGCGCTCTCCGATGTGCTCAAGAGCGTCAGTGGTGGCATGGCGCGCATCCCGCGCCTGACCGGGCGTGCCTATACGGCCGATAACGTCCGCCATCTCGGCGCCCGGCTGGCACAGGGGGTGGGATGGGAGTGGTTGCGAAGCCGACCCCATGCGCTCAGCCAGATCAGTCCCTACGCGTTCTCCGAGGCGCTTCTTTGCCACCGGCCGCAGAGCGACATGCTGGGCTATATGGATGTCAAGCGACGCCCGGAGCTTTGGGGTAATCGGGCGGCGCTTGGCTGTCCCGGCGTGCCGGGGACGCTGGCCATGCTGCACGAGGACGCCGGCGCGCGGCTGGGCTGGGACGTCGCCGCGATCCAACGGGTTGTGCTCGAGCTGGAGGCGGCGCGGACAAGCCTCGACGATCTGAATAGGCGGATCACACAGCTGGAACTGGACGATCGCGAGTTGCGTGACGCGCCGATCGAGCCGCGCGTTCCCGCTCGCGCGCTCACCGACGGCGAGGCCGCGCAGCTGATGGTCAGCCGCGACGCCGCGCAGGAGCACAAGACGCGGCTCAGGAACCGCATCGCCGATGAGCTGAAGCCGCTCAACCGTGAGGCTCAGGCGCTGGTGGCCCAACTGGGGGAGGCCAAGACGCGCTTGGAGCTGATGCGGACGCGCGGTCGCACCAAGCCGTTGGATGACCGCGAGCCGCTCCAGTTCGAGTTGGACGCGAAGCGAGACGAGACCGGTGAGCGCGCGATCGCCCTCGATGAGGAGACGTGGGAACAGGCGCTCGAACGGGCGCAGATCAGCATCGGGTTCCTGCTCGAGGCGCCCGCAGTCGCTCCCGAGCCAGTCCGCAACATCCTGAACCCGTGCGAGTGGGCGGCGGTGCTTGGTATCACCGACCGCGCGGTACGCGATCGGCTATCCGGCCGAGCCACGCCGATGTTCCCAGTGAGCGGCCCAGACTCGCCCGTTGTCGGCGAAGGCAAACTCCGCGGCATCGACGTGCGGAAGCTGTCCGAGGAGTTCAAGCGGCGACTGCTCATCGAACAGCTCGAGATGATCGACCAACTCTGCGCGGTGCCGATGGGCTCAACCCGCTTCGGTGGTCGCCGCGACACTGTCGCCAATCGCGCACCCTAGCTGCCGCACCGGGGAGGCTTGGAGATGTCATCACGAGTAGCGGGGAGGGCCTGCCGGCCCCGTGATCCGCTCGGCAACCTGAACCGTTCAGGTGCCATCCGGCAGTCGGATGAGGCCCAGCCGGGCAACACGGATCGAGGAGGAGCTATGCACCCACCGACGCGCTGCCACAAGTGCGGCCGCCAAGACCCGCCGTCCGGCTTGACGGCCGGCGACCCGATTTAGGTTGCACCAAGCTGCACCCACACGTACCACTTGGAGGCGCACTCCTACCACCGCCGTTCTGCCGAGCGGAGCGCTCTCGGAATCTGCTCGGGAGGCGATGCCCGGGTGCCAGCATGACATCAATCGCCTGGCGCAGTGAATCACGCTGCACGTAACTGTGGGCAAGAGCCGGCGGGCTACGAACAGCGATACTACGACGAGGCCAACGCGGCCTAAGACCCAGGTGTCAACCAAAGCGGGTCAACTCCAACTCCAACGATCTTGCCGCGCCGTTGGTCTCAAGCCCCCACGAGCGGTCGCCGACCGCGGTCGCCTTGGCGTGGACGTCGCGCGTCAGGGCGGCCGCGTCGACCACCTCGAGGGTCAGGAAGTCGGGTCGCTCAGCCTTGGCGAGCACCAGCAGGTCGTTCACGATGCGCGCCATCCGCGCCAGCTCGTCCTTGACCAGAGCGAGCACTTCATCGCGCTCGGCTGGATCGTCTCCCAACAGGTCAAGATGGCCGCGGATGATGGTGATCGGCGTTCGCAGCTCGTGTCCCGCGTCGTCCACGAACCGCTGCTGGATGGCGAAGGAGCTCTCCAACCGATCCAGCATCTCGTTAAAGGTCACGGCCAGCTGGGCGACCTCGGCGCGCCCCTGCACGGGGGGCGCACGCACGCAGACCCCGCGCACACTGCGTCCGTCTGGCTGCGCCTACCATGGGCGAGATCCGACCATGCACGCGGGGCCGTCCAGTGATGGTCACCGATGGTGTTCGGACAGAATGCGGGCTCGCTCGTCGCCTGGTTTGAGAAGTGCGGCCTACCCGCAACCTGCAGGGCTAGCGGACAGGGGATGATTCGAGCGTCATCTGCTCGGCCCAGGCATCGATCGTCGGCCAGTCGGGGTGGTCGTCGAAGTGCCCACCGAGCGCACGGAAGAATACGCGCGGCCAAAACGGCCATTGGTGCTTCCGGATGACACCCTTGAAAACGCGGTATTCGAGCGGCTGCAGTTCGGCACGGATTTGCACGATGTCCTTGGGCTGTTTGTGAGTCGCACGGCCCATCACGCGTTTCGTGTCGCCGAACGACCCTACGCTGAACAGCCAAAGTGGTCGAGCGGCCAGGGCTTCGCGCTGCGCAGCGACAAAACCGTTGGCCTCCGGCGGCCACGACTGGTTGTACACCGGCGCACCGAACACGACTGCATCGAAGTCGTCGAGCGCCTTGACCTGATCAATGCTTTGCAACTCGACGACGGCCCCGGCCTCAACCAGTCGATCGGCGATTCGGGCAGCGATCGCCGCGGTGGTCCCGTGGCGGCTCGCGTAAACAACGAGAACCTTCATGGCGACAGCATCGCCGCTGCGCACCGCCGACGCATCGGTGGCCGCGCCTATCGTGATGCGGGAAAGCCGCGCGTGCAGGCGCCATCGTCTGTTGACGGTCGTGAACGGCATCCCGACCGGGCCGGGCGGCAGCGAACCAATAACTCCGTGAACGCCGGGTGAGGCGACCATCCACGCCCGCGTGAGCGGCCCGCCAGAACCCTACTGCCGCAGTGGCGGTCGCCGGGGCGCACCCGCTCCTGGGCGGCGGTCAGCTCATTGGAGACGCCCGTGGGGCTCGCCGCGTGGCTCCGGGCCGCGGCGATCCCCGCGAGGTCAGATCAGACGGCGATGTGCACGGTGGCGGAGAGCGTCGCCACGTTCAGGCGCTAGTCCGCTGACACGGAGCCGGCCTGGTCGGAGAGCGGGCGGACGACTTGGTCGATGCTGCCGAGGCGGTCGATGAGGACGTCGAGCAGGTCGGTGTCGATCATCCAGCGCTCGCCGTCGGGGACGAGGTGGAGGGTGATGTGGTGTTGCGCGCCGCGGCGGATCGCTTCCCGATCCGGTTGCGGCTCTGGTTCGGGGTCGTCGGTGCTCCCCCGCTGAGCGGTCGCGCTTAGGATGACGAAGCTATGGCTGCCGCTGGCGGATGGCGCGGCGTGGGTGAGGGAGATGCGCATGTCGGCGCTGCCGTCGTCTCGAACCGGGGATAGTCGCCGGTTGACCCGGTGCCGGTGACGGGCCGCAGCATGGTGTGAAGCCAGAGCAGCTGTTGGTAGCGGTCACGCCCGCCCCACCCTTCGGCGACGCGCTCGGTGAACAAACTGCGCGCCGGCGTTTCGATGAAGCGCGTTCGTCAACCCGCCGACGACCGCGCGCACTGCTGCGCGGCGGGCCTGGTCTTGGGAGCTTCGGGTGGGGCGGTACTGCTCCCATGAGATGCCGTGTTCGGCGAGCCGGTGTTCGATGCGTTCGCGCTCGCGCCGCTGGGCGTACTCGACGTGCGGCGCGAGGTCGGTGACGCTGGCGAGGGCGACGTCGCCCGGCCACCGGCCACAACCGACGATCGTGATGGTCGTCTTGTCGATGCGCGTGATCGCCGCCCACCGCTCGCCATAGCTGGTGTGGCGAAACTCGACCGGGACGCCGTCGACGGTAATCGGCACCGGCGTCCACGCTTGGGCAAGCACTTCGGCCTCGACGCGCTGGTGGCGATCCCGCTCTTGCGCGAAGTACGCCTCGATCGCAGACCGGGCATGGTCGTCTGGCGGCTCGCCGGGCGGCACCAGGTCAGATGCCGCGTTGCTGCGGGCGAGGTCAAGGTCAGGCTCGCGCGAGGAGGTGACCGTCACCCAACCCTCGTCCGCCTCGTCGCCGAACCGCAGGTCGAGCCCCGATGGAACGCCACCGCGGCCAGTGCTGAACCCGCCAGGCGTGCCTAGCTGCCCGACCATCCCGTAGATCACGAACCGCGCCGACGTGGCCTGCTCGACCAGCCGCGATCGCCCCGGCAGCTCGCCCGGCTCGAGGTCGGTATCGTCGTCATCGTCGAACGGCTCCCGCGAACCCGCCGACTCCTCGACGTCCGTGAACACGAGCTGCGTGATCTCTCCACCGGTGGTTGTCCCAACCCAGACCGCGGCACCCAGACGCGACCAACGATCCGGCTCGCCGTCCCCGAAGCGGACTCCCACCACGCTCCGATCGCCGTCGCGCCACCGTGTCGCCCGCACATCGGCAGGCCACGACTGCCACCCCTCGACCGCCGCCACCTGTTCAGCGGCGCGAACGAAGGCCATGGGCTCGCCTTCCTCGACGCCGTCGACCTCGAGCGTCTCGAACCGGCCGTCAGGCCCCAGCACGAGCCAGTCCCTTCCCCGCGCCGCCTCAAGCGACTCCCGCTCCGGCCAGGCCGCGTCCTCACTCCACCCATCCACGCCGGCCGGCTCGGCCTCCACCTGCAGCAGCCGGCCGGCCATGAGCGACGCCGCGTACCGCACGGCCTCGAGTCGCACCGCCATTCGCCGCTGATCGGCAAGCTCCGCCGTGCACACGACCCGGCACAGCTCGTCGGTCTCAGACACGCCAAGCCACGCGTCGGCCGGCGCGAGCCGCACCCAACGAGCCGCCGGCGCCGACGTCAACTCGACCATGTAGCGGGCCGCCGCCCCGTCGCGGTGCATCCGCGCCGTCACCTCCTCCGGCCAGCGCATCCGCACGCGGATCTCCCCATCCGACTCGTCGGCCCGACCGCCGTCAGGCAACTCGACCACGCCATCTGTGCAGCCGTGCGCGCTCACGTCGCGCACCTCGTTGTCGCCCGTCGTTCCGATCCAGCCAACGCCCAGCGGCCAGTGCCGAAACTGGCCCGACTCGCCATCCACCCACCCCGACAGCGCAAACCCGTCCGCGTACGGCTGCAGCCGGTACTCCACCCGACGCTCGAACACCAGCTCTACCTCAACCAACGACTCCACCACCACCATCCCAGCCTACGCGAACCGGCGAAGGGCCAGCCCGGCACCGGGCGGATCCCAACACGGGCAGCTTTCGCCCGAGGCCGCTGCCAAGCTAGTCGACGGTCTGACTGCGCGACGGTTCGCTAGGAGCGCGCTCGTAGCCCTTCCAGTTATCCACCCTAACCCGTTGGTAGTTCGGAAGGATCCCGACAGCTTCGGATACGGCGTCGGCGAGGGCAACGGCTGCGGTGTGTGCCCAGGTTGAACAGCCGTGGCCAAGGCAGGCGTCGGGCCACCAGGAGTTGCCAGTCCCGGCCATAAACGCGTATGTGGGGAGCGGCGGGCGCACGTGGCTGGTTGGCAACGGGATCATCGTACCGCGGGCTGACTGCATGTTGTGTCGCGGCGCCCCCGGCAGATCAGGTAGGCACCGCCTGGTCCCCGCGAATGCTGGTGCGACGGTGCAGTCAGGTCTGGCGGACGCGCGCGATGACGAAGGTGAGGTTCGGATCTTCGAGCGCGACGACGAGTGGTGTCAGCGCCTCCCCGGCCTCCGACATCGACCACGAGACCGAGCAGGCCGCCGAGCGAATGGAGACACTCCGCGGTGAGCTGGAGCGCCAGCGCGTCCATGCCACCGGTCGCGTCGGCGACACGAACCCGTTGCTCGCCATCGAAGACGCGCTGCGAGAGTTCCCCGCCGACGAGCTTGTCATCGCCACCCAACCCGCCGACCAGTCGACATGGCTCGAACGCAACCTCGTCCACGACGCCCGAACACGGTTCGCGCCGCTGCTCGTCACCCACGTCATCGTCGACCCTGCCCTCGACCGCGGAGCCGCCGCCCTCACCGGCGACTGACCATCGCGGCCACCAACCGCCGCGAACCGTGTCGAGCACCCTGCCGGCGTCAGCCCTGACGTGCGCGTACATCCGCCGACCATTACCCCGCGCGGTCCGACAATGCAACGACGCCGCACACGCAAGGAGGCGGGCCTCACGCCATCGACAGTAGCTGCCGATACATCCGGGGAGGAACGAGCCTTCGGGAGGTTTGAATGTCGGACACGCTGGTCAAGATGCAAGATGAAGCTGGCCAGACGATGGCGGAGTACGCCGTCGTTCTGGGCGTGATCACGATCGCCGTGGTCGTGACACTAGGCCTGCTCAGTACCGCGATCCAGAACACGCTCAACAACGTCATCGCTTCGCTGTAACCGCTTCGCGCCGAATCCACACATGTGGATCATGCCGGCGCCGGCCATCACGGTGGTCGGCGCCGACACCTCACCCTCACCTGGGTAACCCGCGAATCGCGCCTGGACGCTTCACCCGCCCCACGGCCTCCCAATGGAGCGCGGGATGTCCGCCGCCAGCGCGCCCGGTCTGCTAGTAGCTGAAGATGGTTGCGCCGTCGCCGATCCATTGCCAGAGCGGCGTTGCACCGCCCAGTTGTGCGTGCTCGACGAGGGCGTCCTCGCCGAGCTTGCGGGCGTTGAAGCAGATCGGGCAGACGAGCAGCCGCCCGCCGGCCTCGGCGTACTGCGCAGCGAGGGTCGGGAGCGGCGGGCAGCCGTCACAGGCGACGCCTTCGGCGATGCCCGGGAGGGCGAGGCGTACTGCTTCCTTGGTCAGGAACATCGTCACCTGCTTGCCTGCCGTGGCGGCTGCGCCGGCGACCAGGAACGCCACGGTCACCCGCTCGGGATCCTCGAGCCCGGTCGCGAGGTTGACCACCACCTTGCCGTTTCCGTTGCCGTTCATCGCTTCCTCCTCTCGCGGTGGGATGCCTGCATGCTGGCGGAGCCGAGCCGTGGGCGAATCGGCAGTGACTGCCTACTTTTCGCATGGGGCTACGGATCTTTTACGAGGCCGGCCCGCCGCCCCGCGGCGACTGCCTCGGTGCGCGTCCGAACGCCGAGCTTTGCCAGGATCCTGGAGACATGGTGGTCGACGGTTCGGGGCGAAAGGACGAGTCGGCGGGCGATCTCGGCGTTGGGCAGCCGCTGCGCGAGCAGGGTGAGGACTTCGAGCTCGCGCGCCGTGAGTCCGGCCGGGTTCTCCTGGGCGGCACGGTACGGGCCGCGCGGGAGGTCGCGCGCGCCACGTGCGCGCAGCCGCCGTGCGACGATCCGCGCTGCTGGTGTCGCGTGGAGGCGTTGCAGCTGGGCGAGCGCACGCCGAAGCGCCGGCTCATCGTCGGCTCCCGCCAGTGCGAGAGCCGCCTCGTAGGGGCAGCCGAGATCGCTCCAGAGCGACGACGCTCCGGCGAAGTCGCCCGCCAGCTCGGCTGCGGCCGGCGGCGAGACGTCGCCTGCCGGGGTGGTCAGCCCGGCGCGCCGCCGCCAGATCGCCAGGTCGCCGAGCAGCCAGGGCTGCTGCCGCTCGAACGCGAGCGCGGCGACAGCGGCGGTCGCCGCGTCCACGTCCTCCACCGCCCCCCGCAGCCAGGCGGCCTCCGCGCGTGCGGCGGCGACGGGAGCCAGCCGTTGCAGCTCGCCAGTCGGTGCCGCGAGCGCGAGGGCCTCATCCAGCTGTGCCTCGCCGCGCTCGGCGTCGCCCGCTCGGATGCCCAGGAGCCCAGCCACGACGGAGGCCACGATGCGGGTTGGCGGTGATGCCTGTTGGTGGGCGAGCACCTCACCGGCGAGTTCGGTGGCCGCGTGCCAGCGGCCGCTGTCGAGTGCCAGGCGCGCGAGCCAGGCGCGGAGGTAGACACCGTAGGCGACGAGATCGTGCTCATCGCAGTAGGCCACCCCGTCGGCGAGGTATCGGTCGGCGAGCGCGAACTGGCGCCGCTCGACGGCCGGCGTCGCCAGGTTGGCATAGGCGCGGCCGGCGTCGTCGTCGAGCCCCTGGGCGATGGCGCGTGCGAGGCTGTCCTCGAGCTTCGCGCGGCCCGGCGCCTCGGGCCCGATCAGCATCTCGGCGGTGCCGACGTTCGCCAGGGCGTGGACGATGATCTCTTCCGCCTGGCAGCGCTGCGCGAGCTGGAGCGCGCGCGTGCCCCATTCAATCGCTGCGGCGCCGTCGTAGGCCAGCATCCGCAGCTGCGAGACATTGCTGTAGGCACGGGCGAGCGCCGCGCCCGGGGGGAGCTGCTCGAGCACCCCGACGGCCTGTCGGGCCGCGATCTCCGCCTCGTCGCCGCGTCCGCCGAACCAGAGGAAGCGCGAGAGGCGGCGCAACGCGTCGCCCTCCGCTTCGTGATCGCCCAGAGCGCGGAAGAGCTCGGCGGCCTGCCGCTGCGCGCGGATCGCCTCATCGAGCCCATCGGTCAGATAGCGCTCGAAGGCGTATCGGGAGAGCAGGTCGGCACGCTCGGCGTCAGGCAGCGAGGCCGCGACCGACAGGGCGCGCGCGTACTGCCCGGCCGCCTCCCGGTGAGCCCCGAGCTCCGCCGAGCGCCGCCCGGCTGCCGTCGCATACCGAAGCAGCCGCGGCGCGTCGCCCGCGGCGTGGGCGTGGTGGGCGAGTCGCGCCGGCTCTGATCCGGACTCCTCGAGCGCGTGCAGCACGTGCGTGTGCAGCGCCGCCGCCCGCTCCGGGTTGAGCGCCTGCTCGACCGCGAGCCGTGCCAGCTCGTGCCGGAAGGACACCGACTCCGGGTGACGTTCGAGAATCCCGGCATCGAGGCACCGCTCGAGCGCACCGCCAGAGGCGACCGCGCCGAGAAGCCAGAGCTCGGCCTGTGGCGGCACGACAGAGACGAGATCCAGCAGCGCCCGCGCATCGCTGTCCTGCCGCGACGCGCGGCCGATGACGGCGTCGCGGACGTTCGCCGGTACCTCACCCGGGGGCGAGGCGAGCACCTCCGCGACGAAGAATGGGTTTCCGCGCGTCGTCGCAAAGACGGAGTCTCCGTCGCGTCCGGCCGCGACGGCGAGGGCACGCACCGACCCGAGCGAGAGCGGCTTCAAGGACAAGCGCTCCACGCGTGGCGACATCGCCAGCAGGCCCAGTGCCGATCGCAGCGGATGCGACGGATCGAGGGAATCGTCACGGTACGTCCCGAGGACCAGCACCGAGGCCCGGTCGACGCGACGCGCAAGATAGACAAGGACATCGACCGTGCCCTCATCGGCCCAATGGAGATCCTCGAGCACGACGATCGCCGATCCCGCGCCGGCCAGATCCTCGAGCAGCGCCCGCCCAACCTCGTATGGACGCGCGCCGCCCGCGACCAGCTCCGCCGTCGCACCGCCCAGCTGTGCCGCGACCTCGACGACCGGCCCGAGCGGAGCCGGCGTTGCCAAAGGGTCGCAGACCCCCCAGAACACGCGCGGGCGTCCGCGGCTTTCGCAGAACCGGCGCACGAGCGTCGTCTTGCCGACGCCCGCCTCCCCGGCAACCAGGACGAGAGCGCCCGTGCACGATCGCTCGACATCGGCCAGCCACCCCGCCAGCGCCTCGGTCTCCCGATCCCGCTCCAGGAATGGCCGCTCCATACGAAAAGGCTCCCACCGCGGACGAGAAGACGCAACCATCGTCGAGATCCGATCGGATCTGCCCGACCACACTTGGCGCAGTCGGTGACCCCCTCACCACTCTTGACTATCAAACGATCAAGTGATAGTTTGAGTTCGTGAGTGATCGGGTAGCCAAAGACGCGCTCTTCGACGCGTTCGCGTCGGTGGCGCAGGCGATGGGCAGCGGCCGACGGGCGGAGATCGTCGACGTGCTAGCGCAGGGTGAGCGGTCGGTCGAGGAGATGGCCCGGGAGATTGGCCAGAGCCTTGCCAACACCTCGCATCACCTGCGGCTGCTGGCCAGGGCTGGCCTGGTGCGGTCGCGCCGCGATGGTGCACCGAGTCGTGTATCGGCTGGCGAGCGATCGGGTGGCGGATCTGTGGGCGGCGGTCAGAGACGTGGCGGCCCACCATGTGGCGGAAGTGTCGGTGTTGGCGGACGAGTATCTGGGCGACCGCGATGGAGTCGAGCAGGTATCGGCAGACGAGTTGGCCGAGCGGCTGGCGCGCGGCGAGGTGGTGGTGCTGGACGTGCGACCGGCGGCCGAGTATCGGGCTGGGCACATCGCGGGCTGCAGCCTCGGCGCCGGTGGACGACACTCGCGGCACGGCCGCCGAAGGCTGCCGCGGCGGCGCGAGGTGGTCGCGTACTGCCGCGGTCCGTATTGCGTGTACGCGGACGACGCCGTGCGGCTGCTGCATGCGCGTGGCGTTCCCGCGCGCCGGCTCGACGTCGGCTTCCCGGAGTGGCGCCGCGCCGGCCTTCCCGTCGAGATGCCTGCGAAAGGGGTCGCCTGATGCTGCTACGTCCGTTCCTGAACGACGCAGACCTCGTGTGCGAGCTATCTGTTCGGCTGCACGACGCAGGGCAAGCTGGCGGTCGTCGATCCGCACGTCGACCTAGTCGATGACTACATCGCCGCCGCCGAGGCGATCGGGACGCCGATCGTGGCGGTGTTCGAGACGCACGTCCAGGCCGACCACGTCTCCGGCCTGCCCGACCTGGTCGAGCGCACGGGCGCGACAGCGTATCTCCCGGCCGGAGCCGGGGTCGAGTTCGAGCACACGCCGCTCGCCGACGGAGAGATGGTCGAGCTGGGAAACACGCTCGTCACGGCGATCGCGACACCCGGCCACGCGCCCGCCCACCACGCCTACGCGGTCGCCGACCTGCGCCGCGAGAACAGAGGAGCCGTGGCTGGTGTTCAGCGGTGACTCGCTGCTGATCGGCGATGTCGGCCGCCCCGACCTGCACGTGGCCGGCGACGCCCACGGCCAGGCACGCACTGCTGCACGCAGTCCTCCGGCGGTTGCTCGAGCTGCCCGACTACGTCGTCGTTCTTCCCGAGCCACTACGCCGGCTCGGTCTGCGGCCGCGGACTCTCCGGCAACCCGATCTCATCGATCGGCTTCGAGCGCGCCCACAACCCGATGCTCGCGTTCGGCGACGCCGGACGCGTTCGCCGACGCGCTGGTCGCGGACATGCCAGCCCGGCCGCCCGAGCAGGAGCGGATCGTGGCCGCCAACCGCTCGCGGCACCGTCAGCACGCCCGCATGACCGCGCCGGTCCGCCTCGGGCTGCGCGAGAACGCCGCCCAGTTCGTCCTCCTCGTCGCGCTGAACGCGCTCGTCGGCGGGATGGTCGGCCTGGAGCGAAGCGTGCTGCCGCTGGTCGGCAAGCACGACTTCGGGCTGCGCTCGACCGCCGCGATCCTCGCGTTTGTGCGTCGCCTTCGGCGCCGCCAAGGCGCTCACCAACCTGGCCGCCGGCAGCCTCGCCGAACACGTCGGCCGCAAACGACTGCTGGTCGACGGCTGGCTGGTCGCCTGCCGATCCCGCTCCTGATCGGGCTCGCGCCCTCGCTGGTGGTTCATCGTCGCCGCCAACCTCCTGCTCGGCGTCAACCAGGGCCTGGCCTGGTCAATGACGGTGGTGATGAAGATCGACCTGGCCGGCCCGGCCAGGCGCGGGCTCGCGCTCGGCCTCAACGAGGCCGCCGGCTACCTCGGCGTCGCCGCCACCGCCTTCGCCACCGGCGCGCTCGCCGCCACCTACGCGCCGCGCACGGTCGTCTGGGTCGGCGCCGCTGTCATCGTCGTCACCGGCCTTGTCATCTCAGCGTGTTCTGCGGTGCGCGACACCGCACGCCCACGTCGCGCTCGAGCAGCGCGACCACGACGCAACCGCCCCAGCGCACACACTTGCGCAGCGCCTTCGTGCACGCGAGCCTGGCACGACCCGGTGCTGCGCGCCTGCAGCCAAGCCGGCCTCGTGAACAACCTCAACGACGCCCTCGCCTGGGGCCTCGCTCCACTGCTACCTGGCCGCCCACGGTGCCAGCGTGCGCCAGATCGCGATCGTCGCCGCCGCCTACCCGGTCGTCTGGGGCGCCGGCCAGCTCGCTCACCGGCTGGCTCTCCGACCACACTGGACGCAAAGCCGCTGATCACGATCGGGATGCTCGTCCAGGCCGGCGCGCTCGGCGTTGCTCGTCGCGGGCGGAGGAGCGTTCTGCGCCGTCCCTGTTGCCGCGGTCGCTGCTCGGTGTCGGCACCGCGATGGTCTATCCGACGCTGATCGCCGCCGTCTCCGACGCCACCCAGCCGCGCGACCGCGCCCGCGTCGTCGGCGTCTACCGCTTCTGGCGCGACTTCGGCTTCGTCCTCGGCGCGCTGATCGCCGGCATCGGCGCCGACCTCGCCAGCCCAGACGCCGCCATCATCATCGTCGCCGCCCTCACCGCTGCCAGCGGCCTCGTCGTTGCCCTCACCAATTGGCAGCGGCACCCCATCGCCCCCGCGTTCAGCGCCTCGTCCAGCGCGTGACCACAAGGAGGACTCGTGACCACCACTCTGCAGCCGCCGCTTCCCTGGTGGACCGCCGGTCCGGTGCTCGGGCTTGTGATCGTCACGCTGCTCGGGCTGGCCAACAAGCGCTTCGGCGTGCTCGGCGGGGTCACCGACATCGTCTCTGGTTCGTCCGAGGGCCGCGGCCTTCGGCGGGGGCTAGGCGATCGACTTCCAGAGTCACCAAGTGAGCAGGGGCAGGCCCAACGGGCCGCGATACCGTCGCCCTCGAACCGGTTGCCGGTTAGTCGCGCTTGGCGTAGCGGGCGACACCGGTCGTGTCCACCGCCACGCACGCCTCGTCGCCGACCGTCCAGGCGTCGTGACCCGGCGCGATCACGCCAGCATCGCCCGGCCCGAGCTCAAACTCGGCCCCATCATTCATCACGACGTGCATCCGCCCCGAAAGGATGTACAGCGTGTGATGCGCCTGGCAGCTGTCCGTCCCCGCGATCGGCTTTACGTCCTGCGACCAGCGCCAGCCCGGCTCGAATGTGCCACGACCAAACGTCGTCTCGCCCACCTGCACGACCGCCATCGACCCGTGACCAGCAAACGGTCGAGTCTCATCCGGCGCGTCAAGGCTCTTGCCGCCACTCTCGGCAGACACCGCCATCCCAACCACCTCCGGTGTGGTTTCGGTGAGCGGCGATCATACGCCCCCGCGAACCTCCGCACCACCGCGCCGAGCAGCTTCCCTTCGTCGACGCGAGCGTCTATGGTCGCCCTTCCCTCGACTCGCGGAGATGCCACGACGTGAGCTGTTGTACCCCCACCGGCTACCGCACCATCTTCGGCGCCAAGACCGTCCAGCGGGACGCGCGCCGCTACCGCCGCAAGGGCCTGACCGGCTCCGCCCAATGGCTCCTCCACGCCCTCACGAGCGACGGGGTCACCGAACGCTCGCTGGTCGAGGTCGGCGGCGGCATCGGCAGCCTCCAAATCGAACTGCTCAAGGCCGGGGCGGATCACGCGACCAACGTCGAGATCATCGACAGCTACGAAACCGTCGCGCGCTCCCTGATCACTGAGCACCACCTTGAGGGTCGGGCTGAACGCCTCATCGCCGACTTCGCCGAGCACCCCGATCGGGCACCCGCCGCCGATGTCGTGATCATGCACCGTGTCATCTGCTGCTACCCCGCCCCCGACGCGCTCATGGCCGCAGCCTGCGCCCACGCCAGTGAGCGCGTGGCGATCACCATCCCCCGCGAGGCGTGGTGGGTCAAGCTCGGCTTCCAGACCATGAACGTGTGGTTTCGCCTCCGCCGAATAGCCTTCCGCACGTACGTCCACCCACCCGACCGGATGATCGAGGTTGCGGACTCGCGCGGCTTTCACGCGACCCACCATGAGCGTGGCCGGCTCTGGGAAAGCCTTGTTCTCCAGCACGCGGCTTCCGGGCGAGGGCGTACCACAGCTCACTAGCCTCGGCATGACGCTGTCGTCTCTCCTCGGATGTGTCCAATCTGGGGCCACGCCAGCCAACAGCAGACGCCCACGAACGCGGAAACGCGGCACGAATGACCAAGCGATGCTCCATCGCCCAACTCCGCCAAGAGCCCTGCGGGCTCTTCGACGACGCCAGCCAGCCTTACACGAGGCCGCGCTGGCCGTCGTCGGAAAGTCGACGACCCTCAAGGGGAGTTGACGGTCCGGTGAGACAGGTCGATGTCGCGCTCCTTGGGCGGGCTGATCGATTCGGGGCGTCGGCGCGGTGTGTTGTTGGTCGCCGTCTGGTTGCCGGGGCTTGATCGTTTCTTGATCGTCTGGTCGGGCGTCGCTTGATGTGGGCGTCGTAGCGTTGGGGGTGACGAAATGGAGGCACAACTGATGATGAACGGGTATGGCATGGATGGTGGGAACTGGGTGCTGATGTTGGGAGTGTGGACGGCGCTGCTCGGCTTGCTGGTGTTCGCGGTCGCGCGACTTGCCGGTAGTGGGAGCGGATCGCGTCGTGACGAGGGCGTCGCGGTGCGGGGTGAGCCGTCACCGTTAGACATCGTCGATGAGCGGCTGGCGCGTGGCGAGATCGACGCCGAGACGCACGCAGCGTTGGTCGAGCGGCTCTCACACGGGACCGGGTGGTGAGGGCGATGCGGCAGTCACGGATTCTGTACGCCGTGCTCGTAGTCGCCGGAGTGACGATGCTGGCCGGGTCGGTTGCGTGGGCAGCGACCCGCGGTACGACTGACCGCTTGCGCGGATCTGCCGGGCCGCTCGGCATGATGGTGCCGAACACGTGTGAGCCGGCGAAGCTGCCCGGCACGGTGGTGCGGGTACGCCTGATGGGAATGGACGCGGCAACTGGTCACGGCATGATGGGCGATGGCGGAATGCTGGGCGGCGAGATGATGCACCTAGTGGCTGACCGATCCGTGGTTCGTGCCGGGCGCGTTTCGCTGGTCGCTCAGAACGTGGGCGGCTCGGTGCACGAGCTGGTCGTGCTGCCGCTCGGCCGCGGCCAGAGCGCGGGACAGCGTGTTGTCGGCGGGGATAACCGCGTGAGCGAGGCTGGAAGTCTGGGCGAGGCTTCGCGGTCGTGCGGGGCCGGCGCCGGTGAGGGCATCGCGCCGGGCACGTCGGGTTGGGTCACCCTCAACCTGAAGCCGGGACGGTATGAGCTTGTCTGCAACCTGCCCGGCCACTATCGGGCCGGCATGCACGCCGAGCTTCGTGTCAAATAGGCTCGGGAAGGGAGACGGCGGCGATGATGGATGGCTACGGGATGGGCGGTGGCGACTGGGTGGTGATGACGCTCGTCTGGCTGGTCGTGCTGGTGGCGGTCGTGGTTGCGGTCGTGCGCATCTTCCCCGCGCGCGAAGACCGGCCGGAGCCACCGCGTGAGTGGGCTACGCCCCCGGAGCGGCCGCTTGAGATCCTCGACCGGCGCCTGGCGAGTGGGGAGATCGACGTGGAGACGTACGACAAGTTGCGCCAGCGGCTCGCCGAGGCGGCCCACGACCGGTGACGCCCGTTGCGCAGCTGCGAGCGTTGGTGGTCGACGACGAGGCGCCACTCGCCCGGCTGGTGGCGGATTACCTCACGCGGGAGGGGTTCGCCGTACAGGTCGTCGGCGACGGCCTGGCTGCGGTCGAGGCAGCACGGATCGCCCCGCCGGACGTGATCGTGCTCGACCTGATGCTCCCAGGGATCGGCGGCGTGGAGGCGTGCCGGCGGATCCGGACGTTCTCCGATGCCTACATCATCATGCTGACCGCGCGGGCCGAGGAGCTCGACATGCTCATCGGTCTCTCCGTCGGCGCAGACGACTACATCACCAAGCCGTTTTCACCGCGCGAGCTGGTCGCACGCGTGCAGGCAATGCTGCGCCGCCCGCGAGCCGCCGCCAGGGACGCTTCGCCGCTGATCCGCGTCGGCGACTTGGAGATCGATCACGACGCGCACGAGCTGCGCCTCGCAGGCGAGTTGGTCGACGCGACGCCGCTTGAGCTCGCGCTGCTGGTTGCGCTGGCGGAGCAGCCCAACGTCGTCTTCACCCGTCGGCAGCTGCTTGACCGCGTCTGGGGCGAAAGCTGGGTGGGTGATGAGCACGTGGTCGACGTGCACGTCGCCAACCTGCGCCGAAAGCTCGGCGACGACGCCGCAGCCACCCGATACATCCGCACCGTCCGCGGCGTCGGCTACCGGATCGGGAGCGGCTAGTGGCTGCGCTTCGCGGTCTCACCGCACGCCTGCTCGCAGGTCAGGCGCTGGTGATCCTGGCCGGCTCCGCGTCGCTCGTCCTGGTCGCGACCGCGATCGCGCCCGGCATCTTTCACCGCCACGTCCACGACGCGCTTGGCAGTGTCCCCCATGGCGAGCTCACCCATCTCGACCACGCCTTCCAGGACACGCTCGTTGTCGCCCTTACGATCGCAATCACCGTCGCAGCTGTGACCGCGCTCGCAATCAGCCTCTTGCTGGCAACCCGGATCGCGGCGCCCATCCGCCGCCTCGCCGACGCTGCCGATCGTGTCACCCACGGCGAGCAGGGCGTCCGCGTCTCCCTCGCCGGCGCAGACGAGCTGCGCACCGTGTCGGCATCGTTCAACACCATGGCGAGTGCGCTCGAGCAGGCAGAACACAACCGCCGCGCGTTCGTCAGCGACATCTCCCATGAACTGCGCACCCCGCTCGCCACCATCGACGGCTACCTCGAAGGCCTCACCGACGGCGTCATCCCGTCCAGCCCCGACACCTGGCTCGTGCTGCGCACCCAGACGCTGCGGATGCGACGCCTCGTCGACGACCTCGCCACCCTCACCCGCGCAGAAGAAGGCCGCATCGACCTGCAACGCCAGCGCCTCCTGCTCCAAGACATACTCAGTGACGCCGCCGAGGCCGCGCGCGTCACCTTCGCCGACAAGCAGATCGACCTCGCCGTCCAAGACGCCACCGAGCCGGTCATCGTCGATGCCGATCCCGTCCGGCTCGGCGAAGTGCTCGCAAATCTGCTCGAAAACGCCGCCCGCCACACCCCAAGCGGCGGCAACGTGACACTCGTCGGCGCCCGCGCCGACGACACCGCGCGGATCACGATCGCCGACACCGGCGACGGGATCCCGCCAGACCAACTCGAGCACATCTTCGACCGCTTCCACCGCATCGACACCTCCCGCAGCCGCCAAACCGGCGGCAGCGGCCTCGGCCTCGCGATCAGCCGCGCGCTCATCCACGCCCACCACGGCACCATCACCGCCCAAAGCGACGGGCCCGGCCAAGGCTCCCGCTTCATCATCGACCTACCCCGCAGTGGGTGAGGAACAGCGAAACCCGTGAACCCCAAGACGCCAGCCAGTCAACCCCCCAACGACGACGCCACACGCGGCACACTCGCAGCGTCCTGGGGCGCATTCGTCGGCCTACTGCCACACGTCCTGCACCACGTCGGCTTGCTGGCCGGCGCCTCGCTTCTGGTCGGCGCCACCGGGCAAGCGCTGATCGCCGCGATCGGACTCGTGGCCTCGCTGCCCTTTCTGGCGCGCCTCAAACGCCGTTACGGAACCTGGAGGGCACCCGGGATCGCGCTAGGAGTCATGATCCTCGCCTTCACCCTGTCCGCACTCATCATCGCGCCCATCATCGGCCACCACGCACGCATGTAGTTCCCGAACCGCAGCCGCCGGGTCGCGTTCCGAGCCGACCGCCGTCAGGTAGCCGATGATGTCACCCGCCGTGACCGCGACGAGCACCAGCGTCCAGGGCGCGTCCAGGCGGTGCTCCAGCCACAGCCGACGCTCATGCCGATCGAATCGGCGGCTCAACAGCGACGAAGAATCCCTCCTCGCCGACCCGCAGGCAAAGTCAACCATCTCCTCGACGTCCCCGGCAGTCGCCCTGCGCACAACGAGAACGAGCCGGTCATCTCCCCTGTCGATGGGCATCTTGACGGACGCTACCAACCGCAGCCCTGAATAGCGGACCTCGTCACGGTCACGCCGAAGCGTCTGTACACCGGATGATCGGCCATGCGCCAGCAGTACGCGGCCTAGGCGGGCGTATGGTCAGATGGCTGCCTCGGCCAGCAGCGGTAGGGCGACGAGCAGAACTCCCAGGCCGATCCCCGCGGCGACGTCCGTCGGCCAGTGAACGCCGACGTACACCCGGCTCGCCGCCATCAGCGCGGCCATGCCGATCCACAGCGGCGCGAGCCGCGGTGCCACCGCGATCAGCGCGCACGCCGCGGCGGCGCCGGTCGCCGCGTGCCCTGACGGGAACGACGTCGTCCGCTGGTGCCGCACCAGCACGGGTATCACGTCGGGGCGCCTTCGCCGCCAGTGGTGCTTGAGCATCCCGCTCGCGATCGCCGCGACGACGAGCGCCATCGCAACGGCCAACGTGTGCCCCACAGCCACGCCGGCCGCGAGCCACGGCAACCCGACCGTGCCGGCGGTCGTATAGGGCACGAACAGCCGCGTCAGCCACCCGCGCCGAGCCCGGGATACATGCCCCATGCCAAGCTCGTCGAGACGGGCGAGCCGAACGGCGACCCCGGCCGAAGCCGACCGCTGCCCCACGGTTCCGGCCCGGGCGAACGTCATCGCGCCGGCGACTCTCGGTGAAACGCTCTCACCGCGGTACGCCTCGACGACGCCCAACATACGTGCAGCAGGCCGTCACCAGCGCCGCCATCCCGACCAGCCCCACGGTCGCCGCCGCTGCCGCAACTGCGGCCACCACCACGAACAGTCCGGTCACGTAGTCGATCATCACCCGAATCGTCGCTGCCCGGCATGAGCAGCGGGTGACGAGCGCGTGAGACATTCCTCACAACCTGGTTGCAGGGGCCGACCAAACGCGACTGACCGCCACCACCCCCGACGTCATCGACCTGGCAGCACTGGTCGGATACCTCGCCGGAACGCGAAACCCCCAGCTGCTCGGAAGGCCGACAAGCCACAGCTCCGAGGACGAAGATGACGAGCCCACAGCGGCGACGGAACCGAGACTGCTGCGACGATTCGCGAGGGCACTCGCGATCTGGCTCATTCCAGTCGCCGGTCTGTTGCTCGTTGGGGGCTTGCTGCCGAGCTCGCCGGCTCCTTCACGCTCACCCGGTGTCGGCGCACTTGGATGCTCCGTTGGGCAGGCGTCGCGCGGGCGCCGCCCGACAGGAGGGTGAAGACGTTGAAAGAGTCAGTCAGCCGGATCTGGGGCGGCTTGGGCAGCGATGTCGAATCTTGGCTTGCGCCTGCGGAACCTTTCCCGATTGCTCTCCCGGGCCTGGATCGCGGCTGAGTACGGTCGATCTGTCCACACCGATCTTAGGAGGATCGAGATGAAGCAGTTGCGACAGCTGACTGGATTGGGTCTGGTGGCGGTGGCGGTAACGGCCGTATCGGCCGGGCCGGCGCTCGCGTCGGGCACCGAGCTCGGAGCGAAGCTCGCGCCCGGGAAGGCGTTCCCCACCGCGAAGGGCTATGCCGACTATCAGCGCGGGCAGTACCGCGAGCTCGACGTCAAGGTGGCCCACGTCGCGAGCTTGGCGGGGCAGCGGCTCGGCGTCTTTCTGAATGGCCATCGGGTCGGTTCGATGGTGGTTCGCACGTCCGGGTCGGCGGAGTTCGATGTGACCACGGAGTACGGCCAGAAGGTTCCGCGCGTGCACATCGGGGATCGGGTTGGAGTACGCAGCCACGGGGTGCGGGTCGCCCGCGGCACGTTCCAGCGCATCGCGTCTTAGGCGGGCGGCGCCCGTGGGAGCCGCGCCCGGCGCGGCTCCCACCGCTACGCGGTCCGGACCCGCACTGGCGCCGTGGCGGGGCGGAGGCGGACGACGGCGTCGATCCCGCCCTTCGCCGCTCGGTGTAGTTCGACCTCGCCGCCATCAGCCCGAACGAGCCGCGCCACGATCGCGAGCCCGATTCCCGAACCGCCGCTGGTGCTGCCTTTGCGCCAGAACCGATCGAAGGCTCGGGTGCGCTCCTCGTCGGTGAGGCCGGGGCCGGTGTCGATGATGTGGAGCTCTGTCCATCCGTCGGCGGCCGAGACTGTGATCGTGATCGTCCCGCCCGGCGGCGAGACGTCCACGGCGTTTTCGAGCAGATTGTCGAGCACCTGTTCCAGCCGATCGGCGGTCACGAGCACCCACCACGACTGGTTGATGTCGCTGGAGAGGGTGAGGTCGCGCTGGTGCGCCAGCGGTGACCAGAGCGCGACCCGCTCCTCCGCCACGGCGCGCAGGTCAACCGCCTGGCGGGCGGGTGGGTCTCGGTCGGCTCGGGCGAGCGCCAGCAGACCGTTCACGGTCCGCGAGAGGCGGTCGACTTCGCGAAGCGCCGCCTCCAGATCGCCTGGATCGGCGGCCTCGTACTCCAGGTTCTCGAGCGTCAGCCGGAGCGTTGCCAGTGGCGTGCGCAGTTGGTGGGAGGCGTCGGCCACGAACTCTTCCTGAGCGTGCATGAGGCTTTCGAGCTTGACGATCATGGCGTTGAAGCTCTCCGCGAGCGATCGCACCTCGGGTGGGCCGCCGACGGGCACGCGGACTGTCAGGTCTCCCGCGCCGGCCGTGCCAGCGGCCCGCTCGACGTCTTGCAACGGTCGCGTGACTCGGCGGGCGAAGCGCCACCCGACCAGCGCTGCCGCTGCCAGCGCGATGACGGCGATGCCGGCCAGGGTGAGCCAGTAGCGGTGGATGCGCCCCTCCACCGACGACGTGGAGTAGGTGAGGATGACGGCACCGTTCACCTCACCGCCGGAGGCGACCGGAACGGCGACGAACTGGCCACCCGGCGCCGTTGCACTCGACGGCATCGTCCCGCTGGCGATGCGACCGTCCAGAGCCGCGCGAACCTCGGGCTGGCCGTGGTATGACCGCCCGGCGGAGCTCGGCCGCGCGGTGTCGATCTGGGCGACACCCGCCTTGTCGAGCACGATCACGTACCCGCCGGTCGCACGGCCATAGCGGCGCGCCGCCGTGGTCACCAACGGGCTCGACACAGGCAGCGCGTTTTCGAGGTTGTCCTCCACCAGCGTCGCCACCGCGCCCGCGGCGCGTTCGGCTTGGGCGTTTAGGTCTTGACGCTCGCTATGTGCATAGATGATCGCCAGCGGCACCTCCAAGCTCAAGAGCACCAGCACCGTCAGCGAGATGTACGACAACAGCAGGCGACGGGTCATTCCGGGATGACCAGCCGGAACCCCACACCACGCAGCGTCTCGATCCACCGCTGATCGCCCAACTTGCGCCGAATCGACGCGACATGCACATCGATCGTCTTGGTGGGGCCATACCAATCCGTCTGCCACACCTCATGCAAGATGTGGTTTCGCGTCACCACGGCGCCGGCATCAGCCGCCAAGAGCGCCAGCAAGTCAAACTCCTTCGGCGTCAACGCGACGTCGCGGCCGGCCAGCGTCGTCCTGCGCGTGCGCACATCCACCACCAGCGGTCCGACGGCGAGCGGTTCGTGCCCGTCCCGCGGCTGCGCAGCTCGCCTTGTGACCGCGCGGATCCGCGCCACCACCTCGCGGAACCCGAACGGCTTGACGATGTAATCGTCCGCTCCCAACTCAAGCCCCACAACCCGATCCGCCTCCTCGCCGCGCGCGCTGACGATGATGATCGGAACCGCCGACCGCGCCCGCATCTCCCGGCACACATCCAGCCCATCCATATCAGGCAGCCGCAAATCCAACAGCACCACATCCACACCGCCGTGCTCCAACGCAGCCCCGCCCGTTGCGGCGCGGGTCACCTCGAACCCCTCCCGCGCCAGCCCCTTCACCAGCGACTCGGCGAGCGCGTCCTCATCCTCGACCACAAGCACCTTCACGGCCGAATCATCGCAGCGCTCGCGGCCCCACAGTGATCGCGTTGCCGATTCTTTGCCCAACTTGGCCGAACTTTGTAAGAGCGGCCCCAAACGGCGGCCGACACCGACCCGCCCACCGTTTCCTTATCAAGCCGGGCCGAACTCTTACCACCCCATGGCCCGCGCCGAACCCGGCGCCGCCTATCGTCGAGGCATCCATATCACCTCCAGCGACGCAAGGAGGACATCCATGACGACATCCACCCCCACACGCACCCCGCCCAGAGAGCTCGCCCACCGAAGCAGCGACGGACTCGACGTCTCGCTGCTCTGGCACCCACTCGAGGATACGGCCTCCGTCTCCGTGATCGACCACCACACGGAAACCGCGCTGCAGTTCTTCGTTGCCCGCGACGCCGCCCTCGACGCCTTCAACCACCCATTCGCATACGCACCACCGCGCCAGGGCGACATTCAGTCCTAAGGCGGGTGCGCCTCGTTCGTCATGGTCCGGCTCTCGAGGTGCTGCTTCAGCAGGTCTTGGTTCTGCGGCACCTGCTCTGCGCGCCTGCCCACGCGCCAGCGGAACGACCAGCTTCCCGATCCCGTGACCCTCAAAGCCGAGCTCAATCGTGACTCTCGAGGTCGCACCACTCAGGTTCGTGCCGCGCCGATCGTGCCGGTCGCACGAATCATGGCCGAATCCGACTGAATACTGGCCATCTCTTGTCCCGCCCCTGGCAGTCGCGGACCTACCATCGATTGGACAAGTCCATTCCATCCGGAGGTCCATCATGAAACACAAGCTCGCACTGACAACCCCCCTCCTGGCGGCGGTGATGCTGCTGGCGGTCGCCGTCCCAGCACTCGGCGCAGTCAACTGGCAGATCACGCTCAAGCACACGGCCGCCTTCCCCAGCGCAACGGGCCAGGCGCAGTACCAGTCCCAGCCCGGCCAGCGTGAACTCCAAATCGAAGCCGAACACCTCAAGGCCTTGGCTGGCAAGCGCGTGCTCTTCTACGCCAAGGGCTCGAAGCTCGGCAGCGCCGTCGTCACCAGCCGCGGCATCGCCCAGATCGACCGCAACACCGAACTCGGCCAGACCGTCCCCAAGATCCTCCACGGATCACACGTCTCCGTCCGCACCGCCGGAGGCGCCGTGATGCTCCGCGGCACCTTCTAACCACCCGCAACTGAGCCGTCCAAAGAACTGAAAGGAGCGCCCGCAATCATGACTAACTCCCGCCTCGCCGCTGCCGGAGCCATCGTCCTCAACGTGCCGATGATATTCGCCGCGTCCATCCTGTCCGTGGCCGCTATCGTGCTCAGCGTCGTGCTGCTTTCCTCGATCGGCGCCGCCCTCGGCGCGGTCACCGCATGGGCGATCTCGCCGCAGCCGGAAACGGCGCCCGCCGCTGCAACGCCGGTCACCCCGGCCGGCGCCGAGCGCATCGCCGCCTAGTCACCCCCCCACACCGACGCTCGACCCATCGAGCACCTCGCAGAAGGCCCGGCGTCCGCACCCACGGACGCCGGGCTTCGTCGTGCTGCGCGATCTTCGAACACCACCCACGCTGGCGAAGTTCTGGGGCCGATCATCGGGCCGCTGGTTGCGATCGTCAGCTTCGTCTGCTCGATCGGAAACGTCGCGCTGGCGGCGGTGCTGTGGAACGGCGGCATCACCGCTGCACGAGACGGGAACGGCTCTGACCGACGGTGCATCGTCCCCCAACGCCACGTCCCCACCTTGGTGTGGCAACCGGTTCGTTCGCCGAGTACGCCAAAGCGAAGGAGCGGAAACTCGCCCCGACTCCGGATGGGCTCTCCGTAGCGGAGGCAGCGGTACTCGGAATCTCGGGCATGACCGCCCTGCAAGCCCTCGATGCAGTCCACCTGAAGGCCGGATCGACCGTTCTCGTCATCGGTGCATCCGGCGGCGTTGGCAGCTTGCGGTGGAGCTATGTGGGACGGTTGTCGCGTTGCTCGTTTGGGTCGGGTTCGTCGAGAGCGAGGATCACGTGTTCCTTTTGGGTTGAGGGTGCGCCTGACCTGCCTTTCGCTTCGGGGCTGGTGAGGTATTGGTGGATGAGTTGGACGGCGAGGGCGCCGTCGCCGACTGCTGATGCGACGCGCTTGATTGACGCGTGGCGGACGTCGCCGGCCACGAAGACTCCGGGCTGGCTGGACTCGAGCAGGTAGGGGTCGCGCTGCAGCGGCCACCTGGTGGTGTCGTCTTCTTGGAGCAGGTCGCGGCCGGTGATGAGGAAGCCGTGGTCGTCGCGGCGAAGCCAGCCGGCTACCCCCGCGGTGAGCGGGACGCCGCCTATGAGGATGAACAACCCGTCCGCTGGCAGCGTCGTCTCGACCTCGGAGTCTGCGTCGCCGATTATGAGCGCCTCCAGTCGCTCCTCACCCTCGGCGCGCACGACGCGCGTGCGTACGCGGACGTCGATGTTCGGCGCTTCGGTGATTCGCTCTACCAGGTAGCGGGAGCAGCGTGCCCATCTGGTAAGTGCCGTTGATCAGGGCGTCAGCGCCGAGGTTCAGCGTCAGGTTGTTGAGGCAGAAGACGCTCATCACGCCGTCGCGGGTCGTGAAGCGGAGGTTCGGAGGCTTGCTGCCGAAGATGATCAACTCGGTTGAAGGGGCGGTGGGCATGCTTGTTCCTCGGGTCGTTGGGGCAGGATCAGGCGGCGATCTGGCCGGGCGGCAGTGAGCGCACGGAGAACGGGCGTCGCCACTCGGCGCGGGTCTCGCCGTTCACGGAGAGACGCCAGACGTACAAGCCGCCCGGCTCCACCGGCAGGCCGGACTGGAAGATGGCGAAGGGGACGTCGACGGAAGAGCCGGGGCGCATCTCCGGAGAGCGGCCGGCGATCAACTCGCCCTCGGCGCGGATGGGCGTCTCGCCGCCTTCCGGGGTTTCGACGAGCACAGGTTCGCCGTCCGCATCCAGAAGCTCGAGCAGGATCCGGTGTTTCTGGTTGGTTTGATCCCAGGGCACCTGTATGAATACGCCGACCGCGTGGGGCACCGGGTTGGGGCCGGTGACCGACCAGCCCATGCCAACAGCCGTCATCTTGCCGTCGGGCGTCGCCTGCGCGAAGTCAGCGAGAAAGATCGTTGCCTGAAGCACAGTGTCACTCCTTAGGATCTGCCGCCGGCCGTTCCGGCAACTTTCTGATTCACCGTAGCGACAGGGCCGGACGTGATCGGCGAGCCGATTCCGGCGTCAGCTCACAGCCGAGCCGAAATCCACAACCACTTTCCACAGCTTTCGGCTCGAATAGGCCGCAAACTGCAACAAGTTCCGCGAGTTGTCCACTATCGCTCGGAATGCGTTTGCAGGCAGTTTCCGAGTTTCTACACAGCACCAGCAAACCCCGAATTCGGGTCGGTGCCACAATCAGCCGATGTCGACCCAAGAGACCTTCTCCGACGACTTCATCTCGGCCACTACCGCCGAGGCTGACCGGCTCCGCGCTGAATCCGAGCGGCTGAACCAGGAAGCCGATCATGCCCAAGCTCGCGTGGATCAGATCCGGGCTCAGGCGGCCGCACTCGATGAGCAGGCTCGCGAGCTAAACGAGCTACTCGGCCGGGCGCCCCAGCTTCGTCTCGACCTGCCTAGCGACGGGCTGACCGGCAGGCGACTCCGGGAAGCGGCGGTCGAGGTGCTCGCCAACGAGCGAGGGGTCGGCATTCCCGTCCACTACCGGGAGTGGTTCGACCTGGTTACCGCCTCGGGCATCCAAGTCGGCGGCCGCGACCCGATCGCAACCTTCTTGACCCAGATCATCCGCTCCCCCGTGGTCAAGCGCGCCGGGGAGCGCGGCCTTTACCTGGTCGATCCGGCTGCCGGCCAGACAGAGGGAGTGAAGGTGAGACGCCGAGCAGTGGACGAGGTCGGAGCTGCTGAGTTGCGCCTGGCCGAGACCGCGCCGGATGACCCTCACCGTCGCGATGTGGAGGTCGCCCTGGCGGCCGCCCGCAAACGACTTCAAGCCGCGGAGCGGGAACTGCGCGAGGTCGCCCGCATCAAGGCCGCGATCCAGTAGCTAAGACGAAAACGATCGGCCGACATCACGCCGTGCCTCCTCATACACGAGCCTCGGCTCACCGAGCCCGTGGGTCACATCGGGCAGACCGGGTCACTCGCGGGCCGCAGCACTGGGGCTTAGCGATTCGCTAAGGAGCGTCCGCGAGGGCGGCAGGCCGTTCGCAGGGATTGCGAACCCGTCCTGCGTAATCGCGCCCTCGATGCCTCCGCAACGCACGCGCCGTTACGCAGGCAGGCCCTCGTCGCTAACGCCGACAATCCGGCCGCCGTGGCGGCAGACCCTCGTCGTGTCCGAGTATCCGACCAGCTCCGAGTTTTGCGAAGAACTCGGCGACGTCCCGTCCAGCGAGTACGAGCAGCCCACGGAACGATCACCGAACACGGAAGAGCCAGCGCCAAAGAAGGACGCGTCGACTCGCGCGGCAGCGGCGGGCGCCGACCGGCGGGGGACAGGAATCGCGTTGGAAGCCCGCCCCACCGGCCGACCGCCTCCAGCGTACCCGGCCCCGAGGATCACCCCCAGATGAAGTCGGTCGGGCCGATGTTGATCCCGATACGGAAGTCGTGGGCGATACCGGGTGCGAGCCGCGCGCTGGCGTACGGCCGCACGGGACCGCGATGCCATTTCAAACGACCGCCCACGATCGGCGCCCATACTCGATGGCCGGTCGGGTACCAGCTCCACTCGACCCACGCGCCCCGCGCTTCGCGCGACCAGCTGTGCAGTCCGAGCACGAGCACCGGCCCCTGCCGGGGTGAACCGCGCTGGCCGATGCGAAGGAAGCGCGCGGTGTGTGATCCCTCGGCGGTCGTTGACTGCTCGCGTGTGTGTCGACCTTCCAGAATCGCCAGGGACCCGGTCGGTTCGGCCGGAGCCACCGGGGCCGTGCCGGGAGTGGCCGCGCGTAGAGGCGGCCGTCTGCGCGACGCTCGGAGTGGGCGGGATCGAAGCTCGTGTGCCCCGTGGTCGCCGCTGAGTAGGCGGCTTCGTGTGTCCGGGGACGTTCCTCGTGCGTGAACCGCCCGTCGAGCTCGCGCAGCACGTGGACGACCTGGCCGGTTTCTGAGGCGAGGGCGAGTACCAGCGGCTCGTCCAGTGTGAGGTCAAGATCGCCGTGCCAGATCTTGGCCTCGCCCAAGCAGACGTTCGCGTCGAAGATGGTCAGGTGCTCTGGATACCGGTCACGGTAGGCCGTCTTGGAGCCGCTGATCATCCGCGCCGGCGGGCCGAGCGTGGCAAGGATGATCGCCTCGTGCTTGGATCGCGACGGCAGCGTCAGGGTCGGTCGAGGTGACTCCGAGCGCCTCGCGGGCACTACGAATCCGCCGGATCGGTGAAGGCGTCAAGCGCACGTTCGGCCTCGGCGAGGGAGCCCTCGAAGAGGCGGGCGTAGTTTCGGTAGAACACCTCGGGGCTGTGACCCATGATGTGAGCGGCGGCCATGAGCTTCACCCCACCAGCGGCGAGGTAGGAGGCGAAGTGGGCGCGCGCGTCCTGCATCGTTACGCGGTTCACCTCGGCTTCCTCCCAGATCGCGTCCGTGAGCGCGAAGATCTCCTGTGGGTCGAACGGCTCGTCGGGCGACGGGCCGAGGAGGAAGTCGTTGCCGGAGCGGCCTGTTTCCTGGAGCCATCGCTCGAGCAGTCGCCGAAGGAGCTTTGAACGGATCGGCACGATGTGTTTGAAGCTCTTGGGTTCCTGCTCGCCTTCGACGTGGTCCCAGCTCTTGTCGACGGTCAGCAGCCAGCGTCTTGTGTCGAGGTCGCGTACGCGTATCGCTCGCGCCTCACTTCGGCGCAGCCCACCCCGCAGGAGGAGGCCCCAGAGCACTGCCAGCATCAGGGGCAGCGGTTCGATCAGGGCGGATACGTCCTCGAGGTCGGGCACCCGGTCGCGTGGTTGCGAACCGCGGGGCTTCTGGACGCCCAGAAACGGGTCGCGGTCGAGCTTGGTGTCCTCCTGCTCGAGCTCGTAGCGCACGAGGGTTCGGAGCGCGTGGTAGACCTTCAGCACCGACTGCGAGGAAAGGAACGGTGGCGGCTTGTCCTTGGGCCAGCCGCGCGGTCGGCGGGCACAGCGCTTTCGGTACAGGCGAGAGATGAGGCCCTGGACGTGGGCCTTTGTCAGGTCGGCGATGGGCACGTCCGCGATCTCGTCCTCGAGAACGTGCAACAGGTCTCCGTGGAGTGATCGCACCGACGACGGCCGGAAAGGCGTTCCGTGCCGACTGATGAAGGAGCGATTCTCAACCGCGGCGATCAGGTCGCCACACACATCGCGGATCGTGCGGGTCTCGGCGACGGTCGGCGCGGTGATTGCTTCGATCAGCCCTCGGTGAAGGTCGCCGCGTCTGAGGTCGCGCCACTCGATGGCGCGCTCCCTCGTGGGGAACGCTTGCGAGAGCTTGCGGCCGTCGCGGGTCGTGATCCGGGCCAGGTAGCGTTTCTCCGACGGCGGGCAGGTGCAGCGTGCCCGGCGACCATCAGGGCCGGGGTCGATGCCGGCAGCACATCGGCGGGAGTGGCGTTTGTACACGGACTCGGCGACGCATTCGTCGCGTCGCTTGGGGGAAGGGGTGTCAGTCATGGGTCGTTCCGGTTGTGTCGGACCACCGCGTCGCGTCGTCTGCGATCAGTTGGTCGAGGATGGAGAGGCGGACAAACCAGCGGCCGCAGCCGCCGCGCTTGAACGCGCCGCCGCGGCGGCGGAGGGCGCGCAGGAAGTGGGCGTCGAACGAGTTGCGCGAGCAGCCGAGCAGTGCGCAGGCTTCGGCGATCGAGCAGGTGCGCCGCTCGACGCGGGAGTGGGGTGTGGATCGGGATGGCATGCCTCCGATCTCTCACGGTCCCGAGCGCACGTCCGTGCGGGGACGTCTTGGTTCCCCCGTTTGGGCGGATTTGTGTCCGGCTTGTGTCCGGCGGTGCAGTAAACCGCGCGAAACGAGGGGACGCGAGAGGAATGCCCCCGGGCTCCTCGACAGCGAAGATTCCCTGCTAAACGCGGTAATTCGGGCGGATCTGGCTCTGTCAGGCGGTTCCCGCCCGATCGCCGAATTCTCGTGGCGCGGCGATTTGAAGACCGGATGGGCCACCGGGCCCGTGCCACTCCAAGGCTCCATCGTACCCAGCCCCAGCGATCCAATCCTGTCCCAAGGCCCGGCTCGTAGAACGGGGGGCATGGCACTGACCCGGACTCACGTCCCCGCTCCGCCTGCCCGCGATCGTGACCGGCTCGGCGGCGTCACGGGCAACGAGCGCCTGACGGCGGAGGCGGGCGCGCTGCTCTTCATCCTGCTCGCCGCGCTCGGGGTGACCATCCCGGCCGTGGGGCAGCTGATGTACGAGCACGTGTTCCTTGGCGATGCTCCTGATCCCGCCGGTGCTGCTCAAGCTGGGGACGACGGGCTACCGCTTCGTCCGCTACTACACCCACGACCCCGCCTACCGCCGCGCCGGGCCGCCGACGCCGCTCCTGCGCATGGTCGCGCCACTCGTGGTCGCCTCGACGCTGGCCGTCTTCGGCACGGGCGTGATGCTCCTGATCCTCGGCCCGAGCGCCGGCGTCTGGCGCAACCTGCACAAGGCGGCGTTCATCGCGTGGTTCGTCGTCACCTCGGTGCACGTGCTGGCCTACATGTGGCGCGTGCCGCGCCTGGCGGCGCCCGACTGGCGCCGGGACGACGCCCGGCTGGGCGGGTCGGTACAGCGTCGCCTGCTCGTCGGCGGTGCGGTCGTCGCCGGCGTCGTGCTCGCCGCGGCGACGGTGCAGTATGCGTCCGCCTGGGCGTCAGCGGGCTGAGCGCGCGCCGCGGTGGGTATGACCGCGGCATGACCGACGTTCCAACGACGTTCACGCTCATCGGCGGACCGACCGTGCTCATCGGCTACGGAGGCATGCGTATCCTGACCGACCCGACCTTCGATTCTCGCGGCGAGCACCCGCGCCCCGGCACGCAGGTCGTCCTGCGCAAGCTGACCGGGCCCTCGCGGGCGGCCGCCCACGACCACCACGCGGACAACCTCGACCCTGCCGGCCGCGCGTTCCTGCCGCAGCGCCGGGAGCGTGCTCACGACGACGGCCGGGGCCGAGCGGCTGGGCGGGAACGCGGTCGGCCTCGAGCCGGATCAGACCGCCGAGCTGAACGCCCCGGACGGCGGGCCGGTGCACATCACCGCCGTCGTCGCGGAGCATGGCTCACCCGAGGTCGCGGCGAAGAACGGCCCGGTGATCGGCTTCGTCCTGCGCGGCGAGGGCTGCCCACCATCTACGTCAGCGGCGACAACGCATCGGTCGCCGTCGTCGCCCAGATCGGCCGCCAGCACGGCCCCTTCGACGTCGGCGATCCTGTTCGCGGGCGGCGCCCGCGTGCCCGTGCGGCTGGGGCGACACCCTGCTCACCCTCGACGCCGAGCGGGCGGCCCAGGTAGCGGCGCTGCTCGACCCGGCCGTGATCGTGCCGGTCCATCAGGAGGGGTGGGAGCACTTCACCTCGCCGCCGGACGAGCTCCGGCGCGCGTTCGGCGCGGCCGGTCTCGACTGAGCGCCTGCGCACGGTCGCGCCGGGCGCGCAGATCGCGCTCTAGCTAGCGCTCGTGTCCGGCTCGTCGGGCTCGGCCGCAGGCTCGTCGTCGCCCGCGCCGCCGGCCTGGGCCTTGCGGTGCAGGCGCGCGCGGCTCGCCTCGATGCGCGAGCGCAGATCGGTCGCGGCCGTGTCCTCGGGCGGAGGCGCCGGGGTGAGCGGCGTCGAGGGGATCTCGGCGGTGTCGTCGTCGGGCTCGTCCTCGGTAGGCGCTGCGGCCGGCTCGGCCTCGCCGGACGCGGCCTCCTCGGCCGGCGGCTCGGCGACCCGGGCGGGCTGGCTCCAGACGGACGTCTCGTAGGCGTCCGGCTCGGCCGGCGCCTCGGGCTCCGGCTCGGGCGCTGCCGGCTCGGGCTCGGGCTCGGGCTCCGGCTCCACCGCAGCCGCTTCGGGCTCGGGCTCTGGCGCCGGCTGCTCCGCCTCGGGCTCGGGCTGCACTTCGACGACCGGCTCCGGAGCGGCGTTCGGGCTCAGCCTCGGCGGCCGGCTCCTCGGCGGGCGGCTCGGGCTCCGGCGCGATCGGCGGCGCCTCCCGCAGCACCCCCCACTGCTCTCGGGCTCCGGCTCGAGCTCGTTCCACAGTCGCCGCCGCCGAGCGCGGCACGCAGCCGCCCGTACAAGCCCGGCGCCGCTACCAGCGCCCCGTTGCACCCGCTGCCCCGACCAGGAACCACCCCAACCTCCGCACGCCGCCGAGTATACTCGCCGCCGAGACCGAGCAGCTTCCTGCTCCGGGGTGGTGCCGCCCTCCTGATCGCGGCGCCGCATGCGGTCGGCCCATGCCGTCCGGCACCCCGGGGCCGCCCGAGTCCAGAGGAGGTGATCAGGATGAACCGCATACGAGATCATGCTCATGATCGAGCCCGAGGTGGCCGAGGAGCGCCACACGGAGATCATCGAGCGCACCAAGGCGACCGTCACCGAGCGTGGCGGTGTCTGGGGGTCGGTCGATTCGTGGGGCAAGCGCAAGCTCGCCTACGAGATCGACCACATGGCCGACGCGTTCTACTACGTGCTCACGTTCGAGTCCGAGCCCGAGGCGCTGCACGAGGCCACCCGCGTGCTCGCGATCACCGACGGCGTCATGCGCCATATGGCGGTCGCCCGACCGCAGCGCGCACCTCGCCCGCAGGCGCCCGCCGAGGCCGAACCGGCGGAGGCGTCCACGGCCTGAATCCCGTCCGACCGCCCGCCTATCATATGCCGAACACATGTTCGCAATGGAGGCAGAGGAGGAACCGCAAGTGGCAAACATCAACCGCGTCATCCTGACCGGAAACCTGACCGCAGATCCCGAGCTCTCGACGCTCGCCAGCGGCACCAGCGTGTGCCGTCTGCGCCTGGCCGTGAACCGCCGCTACAAGGACCAGTCGAGCGGCGAGTGGTCCGAGAAGCCCAACTACTTCGACATCAAGGTGTGGGGCGCGCAGGGCGAGAACTGCGCCCAGTACCTGAGCAAGGGCCGCCCCGTCGCGATCGACGGCCGGCTCGAGTGGAGCGAGTGGGAGTCGCAGGACGGCGGCAAGCGCTCGAAGGTCGAGGTCGTGGCCGACACCGTCCAGTTCCTGGGCTCGCGCGGCGACAACGAGGGCGGGGGCGGCGGCAGCTTCCGGCCGAGCGCCGAGCTCAAGCCCGACCCGGTCGAGGCGTTCACCGGCGCCGCGGCCTCAGACGACGACATCCCCTTCTAGCGAGGAACACGTATGGCATCGAAGCCCAAGTCAAAGAGCCGAGCTCCGAAGCGGGGAGCAGCGACGGGCGCCTCCACGCGGCGCAAGCCCTGCTACTTCTGCAAGGAGAAGGTCGAGGAGATCGACTACAAGAACTACAACCAGCTGCGGCGGTACATGTCCGAGAAGGGCAAGATCCGGTCGCGGCGGATCTCCGGAGCCTGCCGGCGCCACCAGCGTCAGGTGGCCGTGGCGATCAAGCGGGCGCGCGAGATGGCGCTCCTGCCCTACGCCGTCAACTAAGCCCGGTTTCCACGCTCGTAGCGGGCGATCCGCCCGCTACGGGGCTGGTAACCGGACCCAGGGAATGCGACCATCCGAGGGCGGCCACGGCCGCCAGAGGCTTTAGGGGAACAACATGGCACGAAAGGCACAACAGGCGATCCTGCTGCAGGACGTCGAGAAGCTCGGCCGCAAGGGCGACGTGGTCCACGTCGCCGCCGGCCACCTGCGCAACTACCTCGCCCCGCGGCATCTGGCGGAGCCGGCGACCGACGCCCGCGTGGCCGAGGTGCAGCGCCAGGCCGACCAGCGCGCCAAGCACGAGGCCCAGAGCGACGAGCAGGCCCGCGACATGGCCCACGTGCTCAACCGCACCGTGCTCACGATCAAGCGGCGTGCGGGCATGGAGGACAAGCTCTACGGCTCGGTCACCTCGACCGACATCTCCGACGCGATCTGGAAGGCGCGCAAGATCCGCATCGACCGGCGCAAGGTCGAGCTCGACGAGCCGATCAAGACGCTCGGCAGCCATCGCGTGACGATGACCGTGTGGGGCGACGTGCGCGCGGTGCTCAAGGTGATGGTGGTACCGGGCGGAGCCGAGGAGGAGGGTGGCGTCGAGGCATTCGAGGCCGAGCCCTCCGATCTCGAGGACGACTACTAGGCCGCCGCGCGCACGAATGTCGGTCACCTCACACGAGCCGACCGTTCCGCCCCAGGACCTGGACGCCGAGGAGTCGGTGCTGGGTGCCATGCTGGTGTCCGGAAACGCGGTCGCCACCGTCTCGGAGCTGCTGCAGCCGGAGGACTTCTACCGCCGGTCGCACGCGACCATCTTCCGCACGATCCTGGAGATGTACGGGCGCGGCGAGAACGTCGACTCGATCACGCTCACGAACGCGCTCTCCAACCGCGGCCTGCTCGACGAGGTGGGCGGCAAGGCGATCGTGCACACCCTGGCGGCGACCGTGCCGTCGGTGGCAAACGCGCGCCACTACGCCCAGATCGTCCGCGACACCGCCACCTACCGCGGCCTGATCCGGGCGGGCACCGAGATCGCCGCAGCTCGGGTTCGAGCGCATCGGCGAGCCGCCCGAGCTGGTCGACCGCGCCGAGCAGATCGTGTTCGGGATCGCCGACCAGCGCATCACCGGCGACTTCGAGAACATGGAGACGCTGCTCAAGCAGTCGTTCGACCGCCTCACCCAGCTCGCCGACGACGGCCGCGACCTGACCGGCGTCGCGAGCGGCTTCCGCCAGCTCGACGACCTCACCGCCGGCTTCCAGGACTCGAACCTGATCGTGCTCGCCGCCCGGCCGGGCATGGGCAAGACGTCGCTCGCGCTCAACATCGCCGCGCACGTCGGCATCCGCGAGCGCATCCCGGTGGCGATCTTCTCGCTCGAGATGTCGCGCGAGGAGGTGACGACCCGGCTCATGTGCGCCGAGGGCAAGGTCGACTCGAAGCGCCTGCGCCGCGGCAACCTCGACAAGGGCGACTGGGAGAAGCTGACCAACGCGTCGAGCAAGCTCTACGACGCGCCGATCTTCGTCGACGACACCGCCGGCGTCACGCCGATCGAGATCAAGGCCAAGAGCCGGCGCCTGAAGTCGCGCCTGAAGGGCCAGCTCGGCCTCGTCATCGTCGACTACCTGCAGCTCATGGGCGGCACCGCGCGGGTCGAGAACCGCGTCCAGGAGATCTCCCAGATCTCGCGCTCGCTGAAGCTGATCGGCCGCGACCTCGACGTGCCGGTGCTCGCGATCTCGCAGCTCTCGCGCGCCGTCGAGGCCCGCGGCGACAAGCGCCCGGTGCTCTCCGACCTGCGCGAGTCCGGCTCGATCGAGCAGGACGCCGACCTCGTCATGTTCGTCTACCGCGACGACTACTACAACGACCAGAGCGAGGACAAGGGCACGGCCGAGCTGATCCTGGCCAAGCACCGCAACGGCCCGCTCGACACGGTCAAGCTGTCCTACGTCGGCCGCTACACCCGATTCGACAACCTGGCCCGGCACGGAGCCTAGTGCGAGGCCGATGCCGCTGAACGTCGTCGTGGGCGCCCAGTGGGGCGACGAGGGCAAGGGCAAGATCGTCGACCTCCTGGCCGAGCGGGCCGACGTCGTCGCCCGCTACCAGGGCGGCAACAACGCCGGCCACACGCTCGTGATCGGCTCCGAGACCTACAAGCTGCGGCTCGTGCCGAGCGGCATCCTCTACCCCGGCACGCGAGTGCGTGCTCGGCAACGGCTGCGTGATCGACCCCGAGGTGCTGATCGAGGAGCTCGACGGCCTGATCGCCCGCGACGTCGACATCTCGGGCCTGCGGATCAGCGGCAACGCGCACCTGATCATGCCCTGGCATCGCATCATCGACGCCGACTCCGAGCTTCGGCTCGGCAGCCTCCAGATCGGGACGACGCGGCGCGGCATCGGCCCGGCCTACGCCGACAAGGCGCTGCGGGTCGGGATCCGCGTCCAGGACCTGCTCGACGAGAAGATCCTGCGCCTGAAGATCCAGACGGCGCTCTCGGTGAAGAACGTCGAGCTGCGCAAGCTCCACCACCACCGGCCGCTCGACAAGGACGAGGTGACCGTCGCGATGCTCGGCTACGCCGAGCGCATCAAGCCGTTCATCGCCGACACGTCGCTTCTGATCCACCGGGCGCTCGAGGCCGGGCGCACCGTCCTGTGCGAGGGCGCCCAGGGCACCCTGCTCGACATCGACAACGGCACCTATCCGTTCGTGACCTCGTCCAACCCGGTCGCGGGCGGCGCCTGCTCGGGCCTCGGCGTCGGCCCCACCCGGATCGGCTCGGTGCTCGGCGTCACGAAGGCCTACCTCACGCGCGTGGGCGCGGGCCCGTTCCCGAGCGAGGCCGACGCCGACCGCGGCGCGCAGCTGCGCGAGCGCGGCGGCGAGTACGGCACCGTCACCGGCCGCGACCGCCGCTGCGGCTGGCTCGACCTGGTCGGCCTGCGGCTACGCCGCCCGCCTGAACGGCCTGACCGAGCTCGCCGTGACCAAGCTCGACGTGCTCTCGATGTTCGAGCGCATCCCGGTCTGCACCGGCTACCGCCTGACCGACGGCACGGTCACGACCGACTTCCCCAGCCACCAGACCGATTTCCACCACGCCCAGCCGGTGTACGAGGAGCTCGCCGGGTGGAGCACCGACATCTCCGGCGGTGACCGCGTTCGGGGATCTGCCCGACGCCGCCCGGGCGTACCTCGACTTCGTGGAGGAGCGCGTGGGCGTGCCCGTGACGATGGTCGGGATCGGCCAGCGCCGCGACCAGACGCTCACGCGGCGCGAGCTCGCCCCGGCCGCCTGACCGCGGCGCGGCCCGACCTCGTTACCACACCGTTACGTTTCTGACCCTTCGCCTTAACGGACGGGGCGTAGGGTGCTCCGTGCGGTCGCAGACAGGGACGGACGCGGCTCGCCCGGCACGGAAGCGCCACCCAGTGGGCTGGGGGGGCCGGCCCGGCCGGGCGCCGCCGCCCCGTCCCGACCGCGGCCCTCCTCAAGACGCGACGGCGTCACCCGACGTCGCCAGCACTCGCGCCCGCTCGATCCAGGGCGCCGCGCGGAGCGTCTCGAACACGGCCCGGGCCTCGGCCGCCCCGCTCTCGGCTTCACCGCGACGGCCGCCGGCGGCCAGCCACTCGGCGTGCTCGAGCAGGACGACCGCCATCGCGAACGGCATCGCCAGCTCGCGCATGAGCGCGGCGGCGCCGCGGAACAAGCGCTCCGCGCGCTCGTCGTCGCCGGCCGCGGCCGCCAGATGCGCCCGACACCGGGTGGCCTGTGCGCGCATCGACTGGGGCACGCGGCCCGACCGCATCGCATCGACCCCTGCGAGCAGCCGCTCGGCTGCCGACGAGGTCGCCGACCGCGAGCGCCGCCTCGACCGCGATCGTGAACGTCTCCTTGAGCACTCCGAGCTGACCCCGGCCGCATCGCGGTAGTCCCAGGCCACGCTCGCCACGCGCAGCGCATCTCCCTGCCGGCCGACCGCCAGATTCAGCATTGCCTCCGGCCACGCGTAGCTCGCACGCTCGGTCAGGTCGGCCGAGTCGCGCAGGACGGTGAAGCGCTCCGTGAGCTCCGTGGCGGCGTCGATCTCGCCGCGGTGGCAGTGGATCGCGACGCTGTTCCCGAGCAGGCACACGAACGGAAAGCGCGTCTGCGAGAACGCGTCAAGCGGCACCTCGGCCGCCTGGGCGACGGCCTCGTCCCACCGCCCGAGCGAGTACAGCGGATACGTCTGGCCGAGGAACATCCACTCCTGCTGGCGGCTGCCGACCCGGCGCGCCAGGGCCAGGCCGTCGCGGTAGCCGGCGGCCGCGCGCTCGTAGCGGTCAGACCGCGCGTCGAGGTCGGCGACATTGTTGTAGCCGCGCAGCGCCGCCGACGGGATGTCGTTGTCGAGGGCGAGCTCGAGCGCGTAGCGCACGAGCGCCCCGGCCTCGCCCTCGCGCCCGAGCGTGCTCAGGATCATCGCCTTCGTGTTCACCGCCTGCGACAGCACCTCGGGGAGCCCAAACGCCTCGGCCAGCTCGAGCGCCGTCTCGACCCGCTCGGCGGCCAGCTCCGGCTCGCCGGCGAAGAACTGGAACCGACCGACCTGCGCGGCCAGGGCCGCCACGTCGGCGTCAGGCTCCTCGGCCGCCAGCAGCTCGAGGGCGGTGTCCATACGATCGAGGGCCTCACGCAACCGCCCGGTGTCCCACATCACCTCGCCCAGCCGGGCGGAGACACGGGCGGCCGGGTGGGTCGCCCCCTGCTGCTCGAAGAGCTCGACGGCCTGCTCGAAATGCCGGCGGCCCTCGTCCGAGCGGCCGCCGACGCGGGCCATCATCCCGGCGTGCTCCAGCAGATCCGCCTGCTCGAGCGCGTCGCCGGTGAACGCCGCCGCCTGCTCGTAGTAGTGCTGGGCCTCGAGGGTCGCCGCGAGCGACGCCGCCCGCAGCCCAGCCTGGCGCAGCGCCGCGACCGCCTGGTGGGCGATATCGTCGGCGTCGGCCGCGTCGGGGTCGGCCCGGTAGGCCGCCAGGTAGTGCCCCGCGACGACCTCGGCGAGCTCATCCTCGCCCCCGCCCATGGCCGCAGCGGCCGCGAGGTGCTTCGCCCGCCGGTCGTGCTTGGAGAGCATCTCGTAGGCGACCCGCCGCACCAGGTCCTGCAGGAACCCGTACTGGCCGCGCTCCGGCGAGAGCGGATCGGCCGAAAGTGTCAGCACCTCCTTGCGGGCAAGGCCGGCCAGCACAGGCTCGAGCTCGGGCGCAGGCCGCTCGCTCAGGGTCGCGAGCGCCTCGATCGTGAACGTCTTGCCGAGCACGGCGGCCGACTGCAGCAGCCGCCGCTCGTCGCCGGCGAGTCCGTCGAGGCGAGCGGCGATCAGCGCGTGCAGGGTCTCGGGCACCTCGAGCGTCTCGATCGCCCCCGCGGGCACGTAGGTGCTCCCGCGTTGCACAAGCAGGCCGCGGTCGAGCAGCATGCGAACGGTCTCGACGGCGTACAGCGGCACGCCCTCCGCCCGCTCGCGGATGCGGGCGCGCAGCTCGTCGGAGAGCCCCGGCACAAGGCCCGCGAGCAGGGTGTCCATCTCGGCCGTCGCCAGCGGCTCGAGGTAGAGCGAGCTGAAGTTGCGCTTGCCCGCGCCCCACGTCGGCCGTCGCTCTGTCAACTCGGGACGGGCCAGCGCGATCACGTACAGGGGATGGCTCTTTGACCAGTCGACCAGGTATTCGATGAAGTCGAGCAGCGCCGCGTCGGCCCACTCCATGTCCTCGAAGACGAGCACGGTCGGCATCTCGTCGGCCAGCCGCTCGTAGAACAGCCGCCACGCGCTGAAGAGGTTCTCGCGCTCCCACGGCGCGTGCTCCTCGAGGCCCAGCAGGTGCGCCAGCCGCGGCTCGACGAAGCGGCGCTCGTCGGGGTCGGGGATCGACTCCTCGATGGCTGTGTGCAGCTTGGCACGCTGGGCGGCGGGATCCTCGCCCTCGGCGATCTGCGCCCGCGTGCGCACCATCTCCGCCAGCGCCCAGAAGGTGACGCCCTCGCCGTAGGGCAGGCAGCGGCCGCGATGCCAGCGCACGTCCTCGGCGAGGCCGTCGATGTACTTGAAGAACTCCCACGTCAGTCGCGACTTGCCCGTCCCCGCCACGCCCATCACCGACACGAGGTGGGCCTTGCACTCGCCCGCCGAGGCGTGAAAGAGCTCCTTGATCACCCGCAGCTCGCGGTCGCGGCCGACGAAGGGCGCCTCGAGACCGGCCGAGCGCTGCGCCCCGCCGATGCCGCCGATGACGCGCACCGCCCGCCACACCGGCACCGGCTCGACCTTGCCCTTGAGCTCGCGGGCGCCGGCGTCCTCGTACACCACCGCCGCCTCGGTCGCCCGCTTGGTCGACTCGCCGACGAGCACGGTGCCCGGCTCGGCCACCGACTGGATCCGCGAGGCGGTGTTCACCAGGTCGCCGGCCACCATCCCCTCGGCGCGCGCGCCGATCGTGACCGCGGCCTCACCGGTGAGCACCCCGACGCGGGCGCGCAGCCCCTCCGAGCCGACCTCGGCTCCGAGCGCCTCGACGGCGGCGACCAGGTCGAGCGCGGCCCGCACCGCCCGCTCGGCGTCGTCCTCCATCGCCACCGGCGCTCCCCACACGGCCATCACCGCGTCGCCGATGAACTTCTCGACGGTGCCGCCGTAGCGGGCGATCAGCGTGCGGCACGTGTCGAAGTAGCGCGACAGGAGCTCGCGCACGTCCTCGGCGTCGCGCGCCTCCGACATCGTGGTGAACCCGACCAGGTCGGCGAAGAGGATCGAGACCAGCCGCCGCTCGGCCACGGGCTCCAGCGCGGGCGCGGGGCCGGCCGCCGGCGCACTCGCGGCGCTGCGAGCGCCACGCCGCACTCGCCGCAGAACTTCGTCCCGGGCGGGTTCGCGGTGCCGCACTCGCCGCACACCACCGTGAGCGGCGCCCCGCACTCGCCGCAGAACTTGCGCCCATCCTCGTTTTGGGTGCCGCACGCCTGGCAGCGCATGGGACTAGCGTACCCAGCCGCGCGCCGCCGGGGCTACGCGGGCACGGTCTTGTCACGCGACCGCTTGCGCTGCCAGTCCTTGTGCGGATGCGACGAGGCGCTGGCGACGATGAGGAGCAGCAGGATGGCGACGTAGTTCTTGAGCGTCGGCGCCGGCCAGTGCAGGGTTGCCGACTTGTGCAGCCAGGAGGGATCGATCACGAACACGACGGCGACGATGATCGCCCGCCCGGCCAGCCCGACTGCCAGGAAGAGCGCGGTCAGGATGAGGCCCCAGAAGCCGAGCTCGCCCGCCCCCACCGCGTGGCCGAGGTCGAGCACGTTCCACGAGAGCCAGACGAGCAGCGGGCCGAGCAGGAGGCCGCCGACCACGACCGCGAGGACGACGGCCAGGAGCGCCCCGAGCCCGAGAATGGCAAGCACCCAGCCGACCATGCGCGCAGCCTACAGCTACCCGCGGATGCGCTCGCCCCGCGGATCCCACACCGGCTCGGCCACGACCTCCGCGTCCACCCAGTCGCCGAACACCTCGACCTCGACCGCCGTCCCCACGGCGGCGGCCGCGGCGGGCAGGTAGGCGTACGCGAGCGAGCGCCGGACGGCGAAGCCGTACCCGCCGCTCGTCACCCGGCCGGCCACCTCGGCGCCGATCCGCACCGGCTCGGACCCGAGCGTGACCGCGGCCGGATCGGCCAGCGCCAGGCAGACCAGGCGCCGCTGCGGCTCCGCCTCCCGGGCGCGCACGACGGCGTCGCGGCCGATGAACTCGACGCCCTTGCCGGGCTTCACCGCGAAGCCGAGGCCGGCCTCGTCGGGGCTGTCCTCGGGGGTGATGTCGGCGCCCCAGACGCGGTAGCCCTTCTCGATCCGCAGCGCGTCGATCGCCCGGTAGCCGGCCGCCAGCATGCCGTGGCCGCGGCCCGACTCCCAGATCGCGGTGAAGAGCGCCGCCCCGTACTCGGTCGGGCAGTAGAGCTCCCAGCCGAGCTCGCCCACGTAGGTGACGCGCACCGCCAGACAGGGGACGTGGCCGACCGAGAGCTCGGCGGCGCGCATGTACGGCAGGCCGGCGTCGGAGAGGTCTGAGGTCGTGAGCGGCTGCAGGATGTCGCGCGCTCGCGGCCCCCACAGGCCCAGACACGCATACGCCGAGGTGACGTCGGCCACCTCGACCGACCCGTCCCGCGGCATATGACCGCGGATCCAGCCCAGGTCGTGGTTGCCGAAGGCGGTGCCGGTGACGATGCGGAAGCGCGACTCGGCCAGGCGGGTGACCGTGAAGTCGCACTCGATGCCGCCGCGGCGGTTCAGCATCTGGGTGTAGGTCACGGTGCCGACGGCGCGGTCGACGTCGTTCGCGCACAGCCGCTGCAGGTAGGCGGCGGCGCCGGGCCCGGTGACCTCGATCTTGGCGAACGACGTCTCGTCGAAGAGCCCCGCCCGCTCGCGCGTCGCCATCGCCTCGGCGTGGATCGCCGGCGACCAGTTCTGGCCGGCCCAGCCGCGCGGCCGCAGCGCCTCGTCGCCGAGGACCGCGTTCGGCTCGAACCAGTTCGCGCGCTCCCAGCCCGACTTCTCGCCGAAGCTCGCGCCGAGCTCGGCCAGGCTCCCGTAGGCCGGCGAGAGCCGCAGCGGCCGCCCGGCGGTGCGCTCGTGGTTGGGGTACTTGATGTCGTAGTAGGTCGAGTACACCTCGGTCGCCCGCGCGAGCGTGTAGTCGCGGCTGCGGTACTGGCGGCCGAAGCGGCGGCTGTCCATGTGCCACAGGTCGAGGCTCGGCTCGCCGTTCACCACCCACTCGGCCACCTGCCAGCCCATCCCGCCGGCCCCGGCCAGTCCGTGGGCGCAGAACCCGGCCGCGACCCAGAAGCCGGGCACGTCGGACTCGCCCAGGATGAACTCGCCGTCGGGGGTGAACGCCTCGGGGCCGTTGAAGAGCTTGCGCACCTCGGCCGACTCCATCGCCGGCACCCGCTCCACCGCGGCCTCGAGCAGCGGCTCGAAGCGCGGCCAGTCCTCGGGCAGCAGCTGGGCCTCGAAGCCGTCGGGCACCCCGTCGAGCGCCCACGGCGCCGGGTTGCGCTCGTAGCCGCCCATGATCAGGCCGCCGACCTCGGTGCGGAAGTAGATCAGCCGGTCGGGGTCGCGCAGCGTCGGCAGGGGCGCGAGCGCGGGCGCGAACGCCTCGGTCACCAGGAACTCGTGGCCGTAGGTGATGATCGGGACGTTCACGCCGACCATGCGCCCGATCTGGGGCGCGTACATGCCGCCGGCGTTGACGACGACGTCCGTGCGGATCGTGCCCTTGTCGGTGACGACCTCGTGCACCCGGCCCCCGCGCAGGTTGATGCCGGTCACGCGCGTGCGCTGCTCGATGTCGGCGCCCAGCAGGCGGGCGCCGTCGGCGAGGGCGAAGGTGAGCTGGCTGGGGTCGAGGTAGCCGTCGAGCGGGATGAACGCCGCCGCGACCACCCCGTCGGTCGACATCGGCGGGAACATCTGCTTGGCCTCGGCCGGCGACACGAGCTCCATCTCGAGGCCGAAGCTCTTCGCCCAGCCGGCCTGGCGCTGGATCTCCTCGTAGCGCTCGCGCGACGACGCCAGCCGCAGCCCGCCCAGCTGGTGCCAGCCCGGGTCCTTGCCCGTCTCCCGCGCCAGGTCGGCGTAGAGGCCGACCGAGTACTGCATCATCTTGGTCAGGCTGACGGTCGAGCGCAGCTGCCCGACGAGCCCGGCCGAGTGCCACGTGGAGCCGTGGGTGAGCCCGTACTGCTCGACCAGGGCGACGTCACGCCAGCCGAGCTTGGCGAGGTGGTAGAGGATGCTCGTGCCTCCGACCCCACCGCCGATCACGACCGCCTGCGCCTCGTCCCTCACGCCTCGAAGCCTCCCACAACCGGTCTAGACCGGTCAACCGGCAAGGAGCTCGATCCAGCTTCCGTAGCGCGCATCGGAGGCGCGCTCGCGCAGCCGGGCGAAGAAGCGGTCGGCGTAGGCGACGTAGTCGGCGTCGGTGGTGCGCAGGCCCTGCTGGACGACGCCCCACATCGCCTCGCGGAAGTCGGACATGATCCGCAGCAGGCGCACGCGGGCGAAGTCGCGCTCGCGCACGCGGCCGAGGTAGGCCCGCAGCAGCGTGCGGTCGTCGTCCTCGCTGAGGTCGTGGTTGGTCGAGAAGTTCGCGAGGTCGAAGAACGGGTCGCCCATGCCCGCGTACTCCCAGTCGACGATGAGCAGCCGGCCCGCCTCGAGCAGGAAGTTCGCATTCAGGAGGTCGTTGTGGCACAGGCACGGCGCAGGCGGATCGGCGGCGAGCGCGGCGCGCATCTCCTCGGCCCGCTGCCATGACCAGTCGAACGCCTCGGGCAGCGCGACGCCGAGCCAGCGGGCGTTGTCGCGGTACATCTCGACGATGCCGAAGGCCGAGAAGGTGGCGTGGACGGGCGGCCCCTCGTGCAGGCGCCGCAGCGTCGCCGCGATCTGGCCGAGCATCGCCGTCGTGCGCATCTGCTCGGGCGGCACGCAGATGGCCCTCGATGAAGCGGGTGATCAGGATCTTCTCGGGCCGCAGGTAGGCGAGCACCTGCGGGCCGATGCCGAGGCCGCCCGCCATCACGGTCGCGGCGTACTCGGCCTCGCGGTCGGCGCCGAGCATCTCGGCCTCGCCGGTGACGCGCAGGACGTAGTTTTCGGGCGCGCCGTGGATGCGGTAGTTGAGGTTGGTCAGGCCGCCCGGCAGCGGCTCGGCCCGCAGCGGGTACCCGCGCAGGTCGGGCACGCGCTCGGCGATCCGTTCAAGGTCGTCGGCCGTCGGCGGATTCGACACCTCGAGCGCATCCACGCCGCCTACGATACGCCATCGCCGCCGGCACACTCACACCGCGCGCAAGCCACCGCTGGCTGGTGGTCTCCTCGGCGGCCGGCGATCCGCTCGAGCGGATCGAGCGCTTCCTGGCCGGCCACGGCTTCGGCACCGCCGACCCGCCGGCGGGGATGGTGGCCGACCTCTACCTCGGCTACGGCCTCGCGGCCTGCATCGCGGGCGTGCACGAGCGCCAGCCGCCCGAGCCCTGCCCGCTCCCGCTCGCGGCCTGCCGCGTGCGCCCCGCCGACGCGCCCGCGCCCGCGCCGGGCACGTTCGCCGCCGGAGCCTTCGTGCCGACCTGGAGCGCGGCCGAGCACGCGGCGGCGGTGCAGCGCGTGCGCGCCGCGATCGGCCGCGGCGACGTCTACCAGGTGAACCTGGTGCAGCACCTGCGGGCGCCGTTTGCAGGCTCGCCGCGGCGCGCTCGAGGCGGCGCTCGCGCCGCTCGGGGCCGAGTGGGCATACGCCCTGCACGGCGACGGCTGGTCGATCGTCTCGGCCACGCCCGAGCTCTTCCTGCAGACGCGCGGCGACATCGCCCGCACGATGCCGATCAAGGGCACCCGGCCGGCCGGGTCGGGCGAGCCGATCGCGGCGAGCGCCAAGGACCGGGCCGAGCACGTGATGATCGTCGACCTCGAGCGCAACGACCTCGGCCGGGTGTGCCTCCCCGGCAGCGTGCGCGTGGCCGAGTACCTGGCGGAGCGGCCGATGGCCGGGGTGCGGCACATGGTCTCGACCGTCGAGGGGCGGCTGCGCCCCGGGGTCGGCCTCGCCGAGCTCCTGCGCGCGACGTTTCCCGGCGGCTCGGTCACGGGCGCGCCGAAGCTGGCGGCGATCGACCACATCGCCAGGCTCGAGCCGGTCGGCCGCGGCGCGTCGATGGGGGCGCTCGGCGTCGTCCATCCCAACGGCGACCTCGACCTCGGCCTCACGATCCGCACGCTGGCCGTCGCCGACGGCGGCCTGCACCTGTGGGTCGGCGGCGGCATCGTCTGGGACTCCGACCCGGCCGCGGAGGTGGAGGAGTCGCTCGTGAAGGCGCGGCCGCTGGCACGATTGATCGGCGCAGCGCTGCCGGAGGGGCGGGCGTGATCTCGATCGACTCGCTGACGGTCATCGCCATGGTCGCGGTGGCCGGGTTCGGCGCGTTCCGTGTGCGCGGTCGCGCCGCCACGGTGGCGATGGCCGGCGTGACCGGCCTCCTGGCGGCGCTCTGGCTGGGGGAGTTCGGACCGGGGGTCGCGGGAGCCGTGGTCGGCCTCGCCGCCGCCGTCGCCCTCGCTGTCTGGGCTGGTCTGGCTCGTGCTCAACCGGCTCCATCGGTGATGCGGTCACGACGGTGGGCGCCACCCTCTGGCCAGGGTCGTCTCGCCCACCTCGATCAGGTACCCGTCCGGATCACGGATGTAGCAGCGCAGCTCGGTCGCGTGCTTCTTCGGCGGGGTGAGGAACTGCGCGCCCCGCTCGCTCCACTCCGCGTACACCGATTGGATGTCCGCAACCCGGATGTTCAGGAAGCTGCTCACGCGGTCTGGATCGGCGGGCGTCTCGAGCGTCACGGTCGGCTTGTCGTCGGTCGGACCGCCTCCGACGTTGATGATGATCCAGCTGTTGGCGAGCGCGATGTACGTCACCTCGTCATCTCCCTCGCCCGCGATGACGGCCCGGCCACCGAGGACATCGGTGTAGAAGCGGCGGGAACGCTCGACGTCATCTGAGACGATGAAGTGGGCCAGAACCATGTTCTGGTCGGTGGTGCTCATGGGAACCTCCCGGTGTTCGGATCGGATTCGCGGACGGTCAGCTGTGCTCACCACCACCCCCGGATCGCGTCCGCCGCCGCGCGTCCCGCCGGCGAGCCCCACCAGCGGGCGTGACCGAGCACGAACGTCGTCCACGCCCAGTCGGCCTTCTCGCGGTCGCGCTCCACGCCCCAGTAGTAGTCGAGAAACGAGATGCCGTACTCGAACTGGCACACCGCGAGGACGTCGGCGAAGGCGGCCCGCTCGGCCGGGTCGAGCGCGGTCTCGGCGGCGTAGCTGCGCACGAGCAGCTCGGCCCGGCGCAGGTCGAACGCCGTGTCGTCGCCGGCCGAGATCCGGTTCCAGAAGAAGCAGTTGCGCTCGACCGCGACCGCCAGGTCGAGGACGCGAGGGGCGAAATCGGCCTGGTGGAAGTCGATGATCCCGGAGACGTCGTCGCCGGAGAAGAACAGGTTGTTCGTCTGCCAGTCGCCGTGCAGCGGCCGCTCCGGCAGAGCCGCAAGCAGCGGGCGCAGGCGCGCGAAGGGCTCGGCGTAGGCGGCGTCGACGGCGCCCTCCCACCCGCGGCCGGCGAGATGCTCCGCCACCGCCGGGCGCAGCGCCGCCAGCCGCTGCACGGCGGCGACCGGCTCCGCCGCGACGGCCCCGAGCTGGACGACGAAGCCGGCCTGGCGCTGGGGCGTCGGGTCGGGGAAATCCGCGCCGGCCGCGTGCAGGCGGGCCAGCATGCGCCCGGCCGAGACGACATGGGCGTCGGATGCGAACGGGTCCCAGCTGTCCGCGCCCGCGTAGACGTCCGCGCCCGTGGCCGGCTCGTGCAGCTCGTACCACAGGCCGGCCGCCTCGACCAGGCCGACGGCGCGGGCGGCGGGGAGGCCGCGATCGGCCAGGTGGTTCGTGAGCAGGTGCTGGCGGCGCAGCTGCTCGATGTCGCGGCCCATCGGTGGCTGCCGCTTCAGGTACACATCGCCCGTGGGGGTGCGGCAGCGGGCGACGGCGAAGAGCCAGCGCCGGTGGCGGGCGATCACCCGGGCGCCGGCGCCGACGACCGCGTCGGCCTCGGCGTCCGAGATCGGCTCCCAGTAGCGATCGGCGATCCCCACCCGCCCACGATACCCGTGCGCCGGAGGGGCGTTTTCCGTGTCAGTGACCCAACGGGTGTCCGGTTGCCAAGCGTCTATAGTCGCGGGTGAAATCGGCCGGTTCCCCGCACGCACCCAGCACCGGCCCGTTCAGGAGGTGCCCGACGATCCCGCTCGATCGGACAAGTACGCGAGAACGCAGTTCGTGCGCAACTCGCTGACGGTCGCACGCAAGGCCGAAAGCGACGCGCCCGTGGCATCCTCCGACACCTCCGTGGTGGATGCGTCATCGAGCGTCTCGGGCCGCAGCCTCCTGCTCGGCCTGGCGGTGGGCGTCCCGATCAGCGCGGCGCTGCTCTACATCGCCACCCGCAACGTCGGCTGGGACCGCGTCCGCGCATCGCTGCGCGAGGCCCACTGGCTGCCGCTGCTCGCCGCGGTGGCCGCGTTCGCGTGCGTGTACGCGATCCAGAGCGCGCGCTGGCGCTGGATCGCCCGCCGCGAGGCGCCGCTGCCCGAGCGCGTCTACCTGCGGCTCGTCGTCGCCGGCATCGGCGCGAACAACGTCCTGCCCGGCCGCCCCGGCGACCTGCTGCGGGCGCACTGGCTGAACCGCCGCTCCGGCGTGCGTCACTCGCGGGCGCTCGGCACGGTGATCGTCGACCGCGCCTGCGACGTCTTCGTCCTGCTCGCCATGCTGGTCGTGACCTATCCGTTCACACCGCACAGGCCGTGGATCGAGCACCTGCTGGTCGCGTCGCTCGCGATCACGGGCGTGATCGCGGCGGGTCTGATCGCGACGCGGCTCTACGTCGGCCACCGCGCCCGCGACGGCCGCACGCTGCCGCTGCGGGTGCGGCTCTCGTGGCCGGGCCGGCAGCTGTCGGGCCTGATCCGGGCGACCGCCGGAGTGCTCCGCGGCTCCGACATGGCCGTCGCCATCGCCCTGTCGCTGGGGGCGTGGATCGTGTGGGCGGGGGCGGCGTGGCTGGTGGCCGACGCGCTCGGGATCGACCTGCGCCTGTGGCAGACCGTCTTCGTCACCGGCCTCGTCAACCTCGGCACCGCGGTGCCGTCGTCGCCCGGCTTCGTCGGCACCTATCAGTGGCTGTGCGTGAGCGCGCTCGGGCTCTTCGGCATCGGCGCCAGTGAGGCGTTCGCCTACTCGCTGCTCCTGCAGGCGGCGTGGTTCGTGCCCACGACCATCGTCGGGGTGCCGCTGGCCGTGCGGCTGAGCATGGAGTCGCGGCGTGCCTGAGCTCTCGGTGCTGATCCCGGTCTACAACGAGGAGCGCACGCTCGAGCGCCTGCTCGCCGCCGTCGACGAGCGGCCCGAGGTGTCCGAGATCGTCATCGTCGACGACGGCTCGACCGACGCCACCGGCGCGATCCTGGCGCGGCACGAGTTCCAGCACCGCGTGCAGCTGATCCGGCACCCGCGCAACCGCGGCAAGGGCGCCGCCGTGCGCACGGCGATCGCCGCGGCGACGGGGGAGTACGCGATCATCCAGGACGCCGACCTCGAGTACGACCCGGCGGAGCTCGCCTCGCTGCTCGCGCCGATCGAGCGCGGCCGGGCCACGGTCGTCTACGGCAGCCGCAGCTTCTCGGCGCACTCGGCGTACTCGTTCTGGTTCGTCGTCGGCAACAAGCTCGTGACGCTGTGGACGAACGTGCTCTTCAACTGCTACCTGTCGGACATGGAGACCTGCTACAAGCTGATGCCGCTCTCGGTGTGGCGATCGCTCGGGCTCTCCTCCAACGGCTTCGACATCGAGCCCGAGATCACCGCCAAGCTTCTGCGCGCCGGCCACCGCATCTACGAGGTGCCCATCTCCTACGCCGCCCGCGGCCGCATCGAGGGCAAGAAGCTCACCTGGCGCGACGGCCTGGTTGCGCTGTGGACGCTCTCGCGCGTGCGGGCCGTGCCGCGCCGCACTCCGCGCGAAGGCGAGGAGCGCGTCTCCGAGAACGGCGCCCGCGCGCGGTGAGCATCCGCCTCCTGGCCGAGATCGCGTGGCTGCCGGTGGCACTGGTCGTGAGCTACGGGATCTACCGCGCCCTGCGGAGAGCGGACGTCGGCCGGGCCGCAGTGATCATCGGCACCGCCGTCGCGCTCGCGGCGCTCGCGTGGTTCCCGGTGGCGGCGGCCCACCTGGGTGCGCGCATCCATAGCGACAGGAAGCTGTCGCAGACGCGGGTGCAGAACGCCGGCGCGGCCTACATCCCCAGGCTCGTGCCGGTGATCCGCAAGCTCCGCGCGCTGATCCCGCCCGGGGACACCTACCGGATCAAGACCCACTCCGCCCGGGTCGAGTACTGGACGTTCACGTCGCTGCTCCCGCGCATCGCCGAGCCGCGCGGCAGGAGCGCCGACTGGCTGATCGTGTGGATGGACCGCACGGCACAGGCGCCCCCGGGCGCGACGCCGCTTCGGCCCGGAGTCTGGGCGATCCACACGGCGGCATGATCCTCCACCTCGCCGGGCTCGCGGCAGCGAATGCGTGCTTCCTCGCGGCGGGGGTCGGCCTCGGCCGCCCGCTCGGCCTGTGGCGCTCACCCGCCGACATACCGGGCCGCATCGCTCTCCTGTACATGATCGGGCTCGCAGTCGTCGGCATTGCGGCGACGTGGGCGCTCATCGCCGGGCTCGCGCTTGCCCCGTGGCAGGTGATCGCCGGCTGCGCCCTGATCGCCGCCGCAGGAGCGCTCGCACCGGCGCCGCGGGCCCCGCTGCTGCCCCGGGTGCCGCGGGTGACCAGCGAGTCCTGGCCGGTGATCGCGGTGGCCGCGGGCGTGGCGATGATCAGCGCCCTGCTCCTGGTCGACGCCTTTTACCGGCCGCTGGCGGAGTGGGATGCGTGGGCGATGTGGACGATGAAGGCGCGGGCGATCGTGCTCCTGGGGGGGCTTGACCCGCACATGTTCGCGAGCCCCGGCTACCGCCTGCTGCACCTCGACTACCCGTTGCTCTTGCCCGGGCTCGAGGCGATCGACTTCCGCTTCATGGGCGCGCTCGACACGCAGGTGGTGCACGTGCAGCCCGCGCTCCTGATGGTCGGCCTGCTGTTCTCGCTGCCGCCGCTCCTGCGCGACCGGGTGCCGGCGGCGCTCGTGTGGCCGGCGGTGCTCCTGCTGGCGGTGGCGCCGCGGGTGACGTCGCAGGCCGGCTCCGCGCTGGCCGACGTCCCGGTGGCGGTGTTCTTCGCGCTGGCCGGCGTGTGGGGCTGGCGCTGGCTCGGCGACCGCCGCCCGCAGACCCTGGCGCTGTGCGCGCTCTTTGCGGCCGCGGCCCTCTCGACGAAGCGCGAGGGCGGCCCGTTCGTGGCGGCGCTGTTCGTCGTGCTGGCGGTGGCGGCCGGACGCGGCCGGCGGCTGCAGGCGGCGGGCGCGGGCGTCGCCGCGCTGGCCGTGGCCGTGCCCTGGCAGCTGTGGCTGCACGCAAACGGCGTGAACACGAAGAACGGCGAGATCCCGTACGCCAAGATGCTCGACGCCGGCTATCTGGCCGGCCGGCTGGGCCGGATCCCGCATGGCGCCTGGGCACTGCTCTCGCGCAGCGTGCGGCCCGGGGACTGGCTCGTGATCGTGCCGGTGGCAGTGGTGGCGGCGGTGCTGGCCGCCCGCAGAGACGGGCGGGGTACGGCCGCGTTCGTGGCCGCCGTCGCGGTGCTCGTGCTGGCGAGCGTCGGCTGGGCGTACTGGATCGGCCGCCCGAGCCTGCAGTACTACATCGCCTCGTCGGCCTCACGGGTCGTGACCACGCCGGTGCTCCTGCTCGGCGCGCTGCTCCCGGTGCTCGTGGCCGGAGGCCCGCTGCGACCACCGCCCCGGGACGACCCCGACCCGGCGCCCGAGCCAGAGCCCGAGCGGCCTACCATCTAGGTCGTGGAAAGCGACGTCCTCGTCACGCCGGCCTTCGTGCGCGAGCACCTGCGCGACGTCCGCGTGCTGGACGTGCGCGGAGCTGTGCTGACGGCCGAGCCGCGCTACCACGCCGACCCGGACGCCTACCGCGACGGCCACATCCCCGGCGCCGTCTTCGTCGACTGGCGGCGCGATTTCACCGACCGCGACGATCCCGTCCCGGTGCAGCTCGCGCCGCCGGAGATGTTCGCCTCCGACGCCACCCGCCTCGGCATCAGAAACGACACGGTCGTGGTGGCCTACGACGACTACCGAAACGTGCTCGCCGGCAGGGTGGTGTGGGCGCTGCACGCCTACGGGCACCGGCGCGCGCACGTGCTCGACGGCGGCCTGCGGGCGTGGGTCGCGGCCGGGTACGAGCTGCGCGGGGGCGACGAGCCGGCGGCGCCGGCCGATCCGCCCCACCGGCCCGGCGAGCGCGACGCGACGCTGTGGACGCTCGAGCAGATGCGGGCGGCGCTCGACCGCGACGTCCTCATCCTCGACGCCCGCGCTCACGACGAGTACGCCGGGATCGAGAGCCACGCCCGCCGCCACGGCCACGTCCCGGGAGCGGTGAACGTGCCCTACCGCAACCTGCTCGATGATGACGGGCCGTTCCACCGCCCCGACACGCTGCGGCAGGCGTTCGCAGACGCCGGGATCGACGTGGGCCGGATCGACCGGCCGGTCGTCGTCTACTGCAACGGCGGCGTCTCGGCGACGGCCGTCGCCACCGCGCTCGCGCTCGCCGGCGGCCCCGCCGCGGCCGTCTACGACGGCTCGTGGAACGAGTGGGGCAACCGCGACGACACGCCGATCGAGAACTGAGCGGTGACAGCCCCGGGGGCGAAAGAGTGTCGCCACCTGCCACTTGTACGCTGCCCGCCGGGCACGTAGCCTGCGCTCTGCCAGGAAGCGATGTCGACGCTCAGAGACGGGCGGCGCACGATCAAGGAGGACTGCGTGAGCGACCTCGACCAGTTCGTCGAGGCCCCGGGGAGGGCGGAGCAGGTGGCCGACGTGCGCCGCCGCATCGACGCCGAGGGCATCACCTACATCTACTACCAGTTCGTGTCGGTCACCGGCCGGATCATGGGCAAGGGCGTCCCCGCCAAGCACTGGGAGACGATCGCCCAGAAGGGGTTTCAGCTCGTGTACGGCTCGACGGCGAACCTGTTCGTCGACCGCCACGGCGACTACATCGGCTACGGCCCCGAGGCGTGGGAGCTCGTCGGTGTGCCCGAGCCGGAGACCTTCGCGCCGCTGCCGTGGGACGGCAAGGTGGCCCGCGTGTGGTGCACGTGCTTCCGCAACCGCGAGGACCTCGAGGGCCCGGGCGCGTTCCTGACATCGGACTGCCGCGGCAACCTGCGCCGGATCCAGGCCGACCTGGAGGCGCGCACCGGGATGCATCTGCGGGCGGGCATGGAGCCCGAGATGATGTGGCTCAAGCTGAACCCCGACGGCACGCCGTCCGTCGAGGGCAAGACCAAGCCCTACTGCTACCACATCGACCAGTTCTCGGAGCTGCAGCCGATCATCCACAAGGTGATCGAATACGCCGGCAAGCTCGGCCTCGACATGATCCAGGGCGACCACGAGGACGCGCCCGGCCAGATCGAGCTCAACTTCGGCTTCGACCGGGCCGAGCTGACGGCCGACAACCTGACGACGTTCCGACAGGTGTGCAAGGCCGTCGGCCGCGAGATGGGCGCCTTCCCGTGCTTCATGCCGAAGCCGTTCATGGGCGTGTCGGCCAACGGCTGCCACACCAACCTCTCGTTGTGGAAGGGCGACACGAACCTGTTCCTGCCCGAGGGCGACAATCCGCGCATGCCCTCGCAGCTCGGCCTGCATGCGATCGGCGGCATCCTCGAGCACCTGCGCGCGCTCACGTGCATCACGGCGCCGACGGTGAACTCGTACCGCCGCTTCTGGGAGCAGGGGTTCTGGGCGCCCGTGTTCGCCGACTGGGGCTACCAGAACCGCACCACCGCCCTGCGCGTGTCCTCGCCCGACCGGTTCGAGTACCGGTCGGTGGACTCGGCCGTCAACCCATACCTCGGTCTCGGGGCGCTGACGGTGGCGATGGAGGACGGCATCAACCGCGCGCTCGACCCGGGCGACCCCGAGGAGGGCAACATCTACGACGCCATCGCCGCCGGCAAGCAGGTGCGGCGCGTGCCGATGACCCTCGGCGAGGCGCTGCAGGCGCTGGACGAGGACGAGCTCGTGAAGTCGGCGCTGCCCGGCGAGATGATGCGGGTGTTCGAGCACTACAAGCGGGACGAGTGGGAGCGCTACTGCTCCGAGGTGAGCGACTGGGACGTCAAGGAGTACCTGGACGTCCTCCCTTAGCGCCGTCGCACGCGTCGATGCCCTCGCCGCGCGGCTGATCGCGGCGGGGGCGACCCCGGGGGCGGCCGTCGCGGTGAGCGACCGCGACGGCCCGGTGTGGGCGCGCTCGTACGGCCATATGGATGCCGACGAGGTGCGGCCGGTCGACGCCGGCACGCTCTTCCAGATCGGCTCGATCTCGAAGTCGTTCACGGCCATCTGCCTGCTGCGGCTGTGGGAGCGCGGGCGGCTCGACCTCGATGCCGAGGTGCGGTCGCTGCTGCCGTGGTTCCCCTGCGCCGGCATCACCGTCCACCACCTGCTGAGCCACACCGGCGGCATCGTGTGCAGCCTCGGCGACCCGCCCAGCCCCGCATGGGAGGTGCTGTCGCTCGCGCAGACCGCCCGCGCGCCCGCCGGCGAGCACTTCTGGTACTCGAACGTCGGCTACCAGGCGCTCGGGCTCATGCTCGAGCGGCTCACCGGCGAGCCGTTCGCCGACACGTACCGGCGCGAGATCATGGAACCGCTCGGCCTGGCCGAGACCGAGCCGCTGCTGACGAACGCCCTGCGGGCGCGCATGGCCGTCGGCCACGAGCCGCTCGATCGCGATCGCGGGTGGCGGCTCGGCGAACCGCTCGTCCCGGCGACGTGGGTCGAGTACCGGGGCGCCGACGGCAGCGTGTGCGCGACGGCGGCCGACCTGGCCGCGTACGGGCTCCTGTTCCTGAACGACGGCGCGGGCGTGCTCTCCGCCGGCGGGCTCGCCCGGATGGCCACGCCGGTCGCGGAGGATCCCGACGACGGCTGGTGGTACGGGTACGGCGTTTCACTGCGCGAGGTGGCGGGGCGGCGCTGGATCGGCCACAGCGGGGGCATGATCGGCCACCACGCCCAGCTCTGGTGCGACCTCGATGCCGGCCTTGCGGCCGCGGCCGTCGTGAACGGCAAGGCCGGGTCGGCCCTGCTCGCCGAGCACGCGCTGCGCGTCGCGGCCGGCGACGATCCCGGCGAGCCCGACCTCGGCGGCCTCGATGAGCCGGCCGCGGCGGTGACGCTCGACGCCGAGCCGCCCGAGCGGTGGCGGCCGATGTGCGGGACGTACCGGTCGCACAACCCCTGGGAGATGGCGATCGTCGTCGGCACGTGCGCCGGAGCGCCGACCGTGATCCACTGGGGCGACGCCTGGCCCCTCGAGCCGCTCGCGGACGGCAGCTTCCGCATGGGCGCCCAGCCGTGGAGCCCGGAGCGGCTGCGCTTCGACACGCCGCTCGAAGGCCGCTTCATGCGTGCCTGGCACGGGGCGACCGCACTCCACCGGCCCCTGTGAAGTATGTCCGATCCGACATTGGAGGCGGGTCGGGAACGCCGGTAGCATTTAGCCGCAACCTCGCTCACCAAGCGGAATCACGCTTCACGGCCCGAAAGGCAGCGTATGTGCGGAATTGCAGGAATCATCTACCGAGACGGCGCGCAGGACATCGGGCGTGACATGACCCGGATGCTCCAGTCGATGAAGCACCGCGGGCCGGACTCCACCGGGTATGCCCTGTTCGGCCCCGCCTCGCACCCGGTCGTCGTGCGCTACAAGCTCGCCGACGCCAACGACCCGCGCGACTTCGAGTTCGCCGACCGGCTGCAGCGCCACCGGGCCGAGGTCGAGGCGCGCATGCGCGAGCTCGGCGCCACGATCGAGTCGGTCGAGGACGAGACCGACTACGCGTTCCGGGCCGTGCTGCACTACCGCGGCGACCTGAAGCAGCTCGCCGACTACCTCGAGGACGTGCCCGACTGCGAGATCCTCTCGCTGGGGCACTCGCTCGAGATCGTGAAGGACCTGGGCGACGCCGAGACCGTCTCGGCCCAGTACGACCTGGGCGACTTCACCGGCACCCACGCCATCGGCCACGTGCGCATGGCCACCGAGTCCGACGTCGACATCTCGGGCGCCCATCCCTACTGGGCCTACCCGTTCGCCGATGTCGCCGTCGTCCACAACGGCCAGCTCACGAACTACTTCCAGTGGCGGCGGCGGCTCGAGCGCTCCGGCCACCGGTTCCAGTCGGAGTGCGACTCCGAGATCATCGCGGTGTACCTGGCCGAGAAGATGGGCGAGGGCATGTCGCTCGAGGAGTCGATGCGGGCCAGCATGGACGACCTGGACGGCGTCTTCACCTACATCTGCGTCACCAAGGACGCGCTCGGGGTGGCGAAGGACGAGATGGCCGCAAAGCCGCTCGTGCTCTACGAGGGCGACGACCTCGTCGCGCTGGCGTCGGAGGAGATCGCGATCCGCGCGATCATCGACCACGAGATCGACACGTACGACCCCTACGAGGGAGAGGTGCTGGTATGGACGCGGTAGGCGAGCGCCAGATCTCCTACGACGCCCGCGGGCTGTCGGAGCCGAACGCGGACATCCCCAAGGTGTCCGAGGTGGACGGGGATCGGGCGGTGTTCGACGCCCATGACCTCACCACGCGCCAGATCAACCTCGAGCTGCGCTGGCTCCTGTACGAGCGCGGCATCACCGACGTGACCGTCCGCAACCCGGGCTCGAAGCACTCGCTCGGGGTCGGCATCCTCACCCGCTGCAAGATCACGTTCGAGGGCAGCCTCGGCTACTTCGGCTGCGGCCTGATCGACGGCCCCGAGGTGCACATCACCGGCCGCGTCGGCTGGTCGGCCTGCGAGAACATGATGTCGGGCGTGGTGGTGATCGACGGCAACGCCGGCTCGCTGACCGGCGCCGCCCTGCGCGGCGGCGACCTCGTGGTCAAGGGCCGGGTCGGCGCCCGCAGCGGCATCGACCAGAAGGGCGGCACCATCCTCACCCTGGGCAGCGCCGGCTCGATGAACGGCTTCATGATGCAGCGCGGCCGCCAGATCATCTGCGGCGACGTCGGCCCGGGCCTGGGCGACTCGATGTACGACGGGATCATGTACGTCGGCGGCAAGGTGAAGTCGCTTGGGATCGACTGCGTGCCCGGCGAGTGGACCGACGCCGACACCGAGTTCATCGAGCGCAAGTTCCGCATCTACGACCTCGGCGCTCCGCCCGAGTTCCAGAAGTTCGTGTGCGGGAAGAAGCTCTACAACTACGACAACCTCGAGCCGTCCGAGAGGAAGTTGGTGTTGTGATGGCGATCCGAGAGGCAACTGGTCTTTTCCCGCACGTGGCCGGCGCAGCCGGCCGCGTGCGACTGAACTACGACAATTTGGAACCGTCCGAGCGAAAGCTGGTGCTCTAGTGGCGCAGGACAAGACATCCTCCAAGCGCAACGTGCTCGGGCGCAGCTCGATCTTCACGCCCGAGGTGATGAACGACATCCACGTGAAGGCCGAGCTCGGCCGCTACCGCATGCGCGGCTTCTCGATGTTCAAGCCGATCCCGCACTGGGACGAGCTGATGTTCATGCCGGGCACGCTGACCCGGTTCGTGATCGAGGGCTACCGCGAGAAGTGCGAGACCAAGACGATCCTCGGCGCCCGCTTCGCCAAGAAGCCGATCGAGCTCGACATCCCGGTCTACATCACCGGGATGAGCTTCGGCGCCCTCTCGCTCGAGGCCAAGATGGCGCTCGCGAAGGGCGCGTCGATGGCCGGCACGGCCACCTGCTCGGGCGAGGGCGGCATGATCCCGCCCGAGCGCGACCTGTCGACCAAGTGGTACTACCAGTGCATCCAGAGCCGGTACGGGTTCAACCCGCACCACCTGATGCTGGCCGACGCGTGCGAGTTCTTCATCGGCCAGGGCTGCAAGGTCGGCCTGGGCGGCCACCTGATGGGCCAGAAGGTGACCGAGCAGGTGGCCGAGATGCGGTCGCTTCCGGCCGGCATCGACCAGCGCTCGCCCGCGCGGCACCCCGACTGGCTCGGCCCCGACGACCTCTCGCTGAAGGTGCAGGAGGTGCGCGAGGCGACCGACTACCAGATCCCGATCCAGCTCAAGCTGGGCGCGGCGCGCGTGTACGACGACGTGCGCATGGCGGCCAAGTGCGGCCCCGACATCATCTACCTGGACGGGGCCGAGGGCGGCACCGGCGCCGGCCCGCACATCGCCTCGGAGGAGACCGGCATCCCGCTGATGGCGGCGATCCCGGAGGCCCGGCGGGCGCTCGAGGACGTCGGCCTGGCCGACGAGATCGACCTCGTCGTCGCCGGCGGGATCCGCAACGGCGGCGACATCGCCAAGTGCATCGCGCTCGGCGCGAAGGCCGTCGCGATCGGGCATTCGGCGCTGATGGCGCTCAACTGCAACAAGGAGATCCCGGGCGTCACCGACTACGAGGGCACGATCGGCGTCCCCGCCGGCGAGTGCTACCACTGCCACACGGGCCGCTGCCCGGTCGGCATCACCACGCAGGACGTCGAGCTGCGCAAGCGCCTGATCGTCGACGAGGCCGCCGAGCGCGTCTACAACTTCCTGCACACGCTCACGCTCGAGGTGCAGATGCTGGCCCGGGCGTGCGGCAAGACGAACATCCACAGCCTCGAGCCCGAGGATCTGTGCGCGCTCACGGTCGAGGCCGCGGCGATGGCGAAGGTGCCGCTGGCCGGCACCGACTACATCCCCGGCGTGACCGAGCGCGAGACGCTGTCCGAGATCCGCCGCCTGCTCGCGAAGAAGCACGAGGAGGAGACGGTCACCCACGTCGGCCGGCCCCTCGAGGCGGCGGGAGAGTAGGAGCCGAGATGACCGAAGAACGCCACGTCCAGATCGACGCCGAGACCCTCGCCGGCAGGCGCTTCCCCTACCAGGAGGACATCACGCTGGTCGAGGATGTCGACCTCCTGGCCTCAACGCCCGGCGCCGACATCAACTGGCTCGAGGATGTCGAGCTGCTCGAGGAGGAGGGCGTGCCGGCCGTGTTCGACCGCTACTCGAACTCGTTCCTGCGCATCTACTTCCCCATCCCCGAGGGGCGCGAGAACGAGATCGCGCGCAAGGTGCTGATGATGCACCTCCAGTCGGGCAACTGCTACGGCATCCTGCTCAAGGCCAAGCACTGCAAGTTCCCCCAGCCGGAGCTGGGATCGTGGGTGGCGGACTCGGCGACGGTCGGCACCGACTGGCATGCGCCGGTGCTCGAGGGCTGGGAGGCTCCGCTGCACTGAGCGAGCCGCGTTTCCTCGGAGACGGTCCAGGGCCGGAGCAGTTCTGGGGACAGTCCCCTTCACAATCGATGTCGGAGCAAGCGAGCGCGAATCCCGGCTCGCGATTGTTAAGGGGGCAAACGGACCTCCACCATGCCATCCGGGCACGTTCCGCGCATCGGTGGCTGTACGGCCGCGGGTGCGGGTTTCTACTCAGCGCAATACGATGGGGCGATGGCGAACCTCGCGGCCATCCTCGCAACGGTTCCCATGCTGATCGGCGGCCCGTACGGCCCGGTGCTGCACGTGACCCAGCAGATCGGCCACTCCGCCGACGGTCGGCCGATCATGGCCACCGAGTCGGGCGCGCCGCAGGCGCCGACCCGGGTGCTCGTCGTCGGGTGCATCCACGGCAACGAGTGCGCCGGGATCGCGGTCGTGCGGCGGCTGCGGCAGATGCGGCCGCCGCAGACGATCGATCTCTGGCTCGTGCCGACGCTCAACCCCGACGGCCGGGCCGCCGACCGGCGCCAGAACGGGCACGGCGTCGACCTGAACCGCAACTTCTCGGCCGGCTGGGCGGCGAGCGGCGCGCCGGGGAGCACGTACTACCCGGGCCCGCGGCCGTTCTCCGAGCCCGAGACGCGCGCCGCCCGGCGGCTGATCGAGCGCGTCCGGCCGACGCTCTCGGTCTGGTACCACCAGCACCTGCGGCTCGTGTGGGCGTGGGGCGGCAGCACGGGCGCCGCCCGCCGGTACGCCCACCTGGTCGGGCTGCGGCTGTTCCTGAGCCCCAACCCGGGCGGCACGGCCTCGCGGTGGCAGAACCGGCACTTCCCCGGCGACGCCTCCTTCGCGGTCGAGCTGCCCGCGGGGCCGATGTCAGCCGCGGCGGTCACGCGACACGAGTCGGCCATCCTGGCGCTCGCCCGGTAGCTTCACCCGGTGCCCGCCGACGCCCTCGCGCTGACGCTCGCGGCCGCCGCGCTGCACGCCGGCTGGAACCTCCTCATCGCCCGCGCGGGCGATCCCGAGGGGGCCGGCGCGGCGGCCGTCCTCTTCGCGGTCGTGGTCTTCGCGCCGGTGGCGGCGCTCACCTGGCAGGTCGAGTGGTCGGCGGTGCCCTTCATGGCCGCATCGGCGACGGCCGAGCTCGTGTACTTCGCCCTGCTCGCGGCCGCCTACCGGCGCTCGGAGATGTCGCTCGTGTATCCGATCGCCCGCGGCCTGGCGCCGGTGCTCGTGCTGCTGACGGCGGCCGTTGCGACCGGGTTTGTGCCCACGCCACTCGAGACCGGCGGCGTCGTCGCCGTCGCCACCGGCGTGCTGCTCGTCCGCGGGGTCGCCCGGGGCGGCGACCTCTGGGCGACGGCGATGGCCGTCGGCATCGCCGCCACGATCGCCTGCTACACCGTCGTCGACAAGAGCGGCCTCGCAGCACGCGGCCACGATCCCGTACTTCGAGGTCGTGCTGGCGACGCAGGGCATCGTGTATGCGAGCGCCCTTGCGGTCGCCCGCGGGCCGCGCGTGATCCGCGCCGGCTTCTCGCGCTGGTCGGCGGCCGCAGGCCTGGCGATGTTCGGCGCCTACGGCCTCGTGCTCGCCGCGCTGCGCCTGGCGCCGGCCGCATCGGTGGCTGCGGTGCGCGAGACGAGCGTCGTGATGGCGACCGCCCTCGCCGCCGTCTATCTGCACGAGCACGTCTCGCGCACGCGCATGGCGGGGGCGGTGCTCGTCTGCGCCGGAGTGGTGGCACTGGCGCTCACATGACGACGCTCGCGGTGATCGTCGCCGCATACGCGCTCGGCTGCGTCGCGACCGGCTACTACATCGTGCTCGCGCTCACGGGCGAGGACGTGCGGTCGCACGCCACCGGATCGAGCGGCGCGCGCAACGTCGCCCGCCGGGCCGGTATCGCCGCCGCGGTCGCGACGTTCGCCGCCGACTTCGGCAAGGGCGCCGCGGCGGTCGCGATCGCAGGCGCGGTGGCTGGGGGCAATGCCGCCGCGGCGGCGCTGCCGGCGGTCGTGCTCGGGCACGTCGCGCCGGTGCAGCTCGGGTTCCGGGGCGGCCGCGGGCTCGGCCCGGCCGTCGGCGGCCTCGCAGTGCTCGACTGGCGGGTGGCGGCGATCGCCCTCGCGGCCGCGGCTCTGGCGACGCTGGCCACGCGGGCGTTCACGGCCTCGGGTCTCGTCGGCACGGTCGTGGCGCCCTTCGCCGCTTTGGCGCTCGGCGAGCCGCGCACGGCCCTCGCCGCCGGCGTGACCGCAGGCGTGATCCTGGCCGCCCACGCCCGCCGAGCGCCGGAGGCGCGTCCCGGCTAGCTGCGCTCGGCGGCCGCGGCGACGAACGCCTCGACCACGCCCTGCACCCGCGGCTCGACGCGCCACTCCTCGTGCAGCTCGCACTGCATGCCGAGCACGAACCTGCCGGGCATCTCGACCGCCTCGATCACGCCGTCGGCGGTGCGGGCCGAGGCGACCAGGCCGGGCGCGACCGTGTCGACCGCCTGGTGGTGGAAGCTGTCGACGGTCACCTCGTCGCCGAGCAGCGCGTGCAGCCGCGACCCCGGCGCCATCGCGATCCGGTGCCGGGGGTGGTCGGGCACCGGCAGGTCGGCCATCGCCGCATCCTGGAACTGGCGCCAGAGCCGGCCGGTGGGATCGGACGGATGCAGCCGCCACGCCTCCACCAGGCTCAGGTCCTGCACCATCGTCCCGCCCAGAGCCACGTTCAGCATCTGCATCCCCCGGCAGGTGCCGATCACCGGCAGCCCGCGGTCGATCGCCCGCTGGACGAGCTCGAGCTCGAACCGGTCACGGGCCGCGTCCACCGTCCCGAGCAGGGCGTGCGGCCGCTGGCCGTAGCGGCCCGGGTCGATGTCGTGGCCGGCGGCGAGCATGACGCCGGCCACCATGTCGAGCTGGTCGTCGAGGCCGCCGGGGACGCGCGAGAAGACCATCGCCACCGCACCGGCCATCACCAGCGGGCGCTGGTAGCCCGTGGCGGCGTAGTCGCCGTAGCCGTGGAACCCGGCCGAGACCCCGATCAGCGGTTTGGCCGCGATCTCAGCTCCAGGGGTAGGGGCTGTTCGAGACGGGGTGCAGGTCGCCGGTGGCGAAGCGTTCGTACCGGAACGGGTAGAGGATGCTCGAGTGGCCGCCCGTCATCACCTGGGCGACCTCGCGGCCGACACCGATCATCTTGTAGCCGTGGTTGGAGTCGGCGATCACGTACACGTTCGGGCGCATGTAGTCGAACACCGGGAAGCTGTCGGCCGTGAAGCAGCCGACGCCGCCCGAGCGGATGTTGCGGTACGTGCCGCGCTTGCCCTCGAACCGCTCCATGCAGTGAGAGAGCGATGCGCACCACATATCGGCGAAGCTCGACTCGACGTTGGCCGTCGGGTAGGGGTCGACGTCGAACTCGTGGCCGACCACCACCGGCGCCGCCCCACCCTGGACGCCGTTTATGTCCTGCTTGAAGTAGTTGCCCCAGAGCTCGTCGGTGATCAGCGTGCCGTCGTCGGCGTAGAGCGGCGCGTCGGAGTCGACGTGCAGCACGGGCGGCATCGAGCCGTCGGGCAGGGAGAGCAGCTTGGGGTCGACCGAGATCTCGCCCTCCTGCAGATACCAGTACGTCCACATGTGCTGATCGCGGTGCACGTCGCCCTCGGGCGTGCGCACATCGAGATGGTCGGGCAGACCGAGCATCTCCCAGATCTGCGCCACCCAGGGGCCGACGCCGACCGCGACCTGCTCGACGGCGATGTCGCCCTGGTCGGTGTGCACCGTCGTGACCGCACCGGCGTCGTCCATCGTCGAAGCCGGTCACGCGCACGCCGTCGATGCGCCGCGCGCCGGCCTCGCGCGCCTTCGCGGCGAGGCCCTGCATCGAGGCCATGTTGTTGGCGTAGCCGCCCTTCTCCTCGTGCAGGCACACCTCGACGCCCTGCGCCCGCCAGTCGGGGAACATCGTGCGCATGTGCGCGCGCACGGCGTCGGCGCCGACGATCAGCTGCGACGGGTACCCGATGCGCTGCTGGCGCTCGTGCACCTCGGTCAGGTCCGAGACCTGTCCGCCGCTGCCCAGCGCGCAGTAGCCGACCGGGTGGTAGCTGAAGCCCTGCGGATCCTGCTCCCACACCTCGACGTTCGCGGCCATCAGCTCGGACATCGCCGGCTGGAAGTAGTTGTTGCGCACGACGCCGCAGGCGATGCCGGACGCGCCGGCGCCCACCCCGGTCTTGTCGAGGATCAGCACGTCGGGCTCCTCGCCCCGCGCCCGCTGCTCCTTGGCGAGATGCCACGCGGTCGAGAGGCCGTGCACGCCGGCTCCGATCACCAGGTACTTGACGCTACGGGGCAGAGCCATTGGTCGATCCTCCTTATTGCCGCTGTGGCAAAGCTATTTCCAAACTGCGGCCGCATGATACCCGAGCTCGCGCGAGAGCGCCACCGCGCTCGTGACGAGGACATGCGCGGCCGCGTCCTGGGCCCGCCGTGTCGAAGCGGGTGTCGGGGCCCTGGACGCCCAGGATCGCCGCGAGCTCGCCGCGCGCGCCGAACACGGGCGCCGCGATCGCGTTCAGGTGCTCCTCGCGCTCACCGACGGCCCGCGCCCAGCCGCGGTCGCGCACCGCCTCGACCTCGCGCCGGAGCGCGGCGCGATCGACGATGGTGCGCTCGGTGAACCGCTCGAGGCGGCCGGGGCGCGGCTCGCCGGAGGCGAAGGCGAGCATCACCTTGCCTGTGGCCGTCGCATGCGCGACGCTCGCGCGGCCGATGCGGGCCACGGACGACACGCTCGCCCGGCTGGGCACGAAGTCGACCGTGATGGCGTCGGGCTCGGACGGGATCGACAGGGTCGTCGTCTCGCCGAGCGTGGCCTCGAGCGACTCCAGGTGGACACGGGCGAAGACGCGCAGGTCGAGCCGGGCGAGCACGTGATTGGACAGCGCCAGCAGGTGAGTGCCGAGCCGGTAGCGGCCCGTGTCCGGCCACGTGCTCGACGTACCCGGCGTCGACGAGCGTCGAGAGCGTCCGCGAGACGGTGCTCGCGTTGATCCCGGTGATGCGCGCGAGCTCGGTCGTGCCGGCGTCGCCGCGCACCTGCAGGAAGGCGTCGAGCACGCGCAGGGCACGCTCGACGGCGGCCAGGCGCCGCTCGGCAGGTCGTCCCGTGGGCGGCATCGCCGCATCATTGCCCATGAGGCAATGACCTCGCCACACGGGCGCAAGGCGCCCGGCGGGTGCCAGGCGCCGTTTGCGCACTGCAGGGGCCTGGCGTATGGTCGCGGCATGGCCCACGACCCGTCGGTGCGGCTGGACTTCCGCGAGGTGGTGGGCGCGTTCGCGACCGGGGTCACCGTCGTCACGAGCCGGGTCGGCGAGAGCCACGCCGGCATGACGCTGAACTCGTTCACGTCGGTCTCGCTCGACCCGCTGCTCGTGCTCGTGTCCTTCGCGCACGGCACCCGCACGCTCGAGATGGTCAAGCGCAGCAACCGCTACGCCGTGAACGTGCTGCACCGCCGCCAGCGCGACGTGGCGCTCGCCTTCGCCAAGCCCGGCGCGCCGTTCCCGCCCGGGTTCACCATCGTCGACCCGGCCGGCTACGTGGCGGTCATGCACGCGCTCGCGATCCTGCGCTGCGAGGTGGTGGCCACGCACGTCGCGGGCGACCACGACCTGGTCGTCGGCGAGGTGGTCGACTTCGAGGGCTCGGGCGGCGAGCCGCTGATCTTCCACCGCGGCGCCTTCGGCGGCCTCGACGAGGACGCCCTCGTCCCCAGCGGCCGCGTGATCGGCATCGCCGGCTCAGGCTGGTAATGACCGTGGGGGAACCCAGGGTTCCCCCACGAGCCCCCTCCTTAAGGGGCGCAAGAGCCGCCGGGGTGCTCCAGCGAGACGCGGTCTCGCTGGAGCCGTGGCATCCACCTCATAGGTGGTGTGTGTACTCCGGGAATTCCCAGTCGGTCACGTACTGGCGGGCGCGCGCGAGCTCGGCCTCCTTGATCACGCGGAACACGCTCACGAGCTCGGGGCCCATCGCCTCGGTCAGCACGGTGTCGGCAGCGAGCGCCTCGAGTGCCGCCTCGAACGTGGTCGGAAGCGGCGTCATCGTCTCGGCCTCGGGCAGCTCGTAGATCAGGCCGTGCACCGGGGCGGGAGGCTCGAGCTCGCGGCGGATGCCGTCGAGGCCGGCGAAGAGGGCCGCCGCGATCGCGAGGTAGGGGTTGGCGGCGCCGTCGCCGACGCGGAACTCGACCCGCGTGGCCCCGCCGCGCTCGCGCGGCACCCGGGCGAGCGTCAGCCGGTTGTCGTGGCCCCAGCTCACGAGCGTCGGCACGAGCGCCTCGGGGTGCAGGCGCCGGTAGGCGTTCGTGGTCGGGTTGAAGAACGCCATCAGGGCCGGGCCGTGCTCGAGCAGCCCCGCGATCATGTGGTGCGGCGACCGGTGAGAGGCCCTCGGCGCCGTCCCCGTTCAGCGCGTTTCGGCCCGAGCCGTCGCCGAGCGAGAGGTGCAGGTGGAAGCCCGACCCCTCGTCGTCGTTCCAGGGCTTGCCGATGAACGTCGCCAGCAGCCCCTCGCGCGCGGCCAGGTCCTTGACGACGGCCTTGAACCGGAACGCGCGGTCGGCGGCGTCGAGCGCCGGGCCGTGCTTGAGGTTGATCTCGAACTGGCTGCGGCCGTACTCGTGGTTGGCCGCGATCGCGCCGAGACCCATGTCGACGCACGCGTGCAGCATCGTCGTCAGCACCCCGCGCGGATCGGCGGTGTGCCCGACCGTGTAGACGTGGCTCGGGTTGTCGACGTAGCGGCGATAGCCGACGGCCGCATCGGGATCGGGCAGGCACAGGTAGAACTCGAGCTCGGGGCCGACGATCGGCGTGAGGCCGATCGCGGCGTACTCGGCGACGGCGCGGCGCACCGCGTCGCGCGGATCGACGCCGTACGGAGAGCCGTCCATGCGAAAGAGGTCGGCCAGGCACCACGCGGTGTCCTCCTCCCAGGGCACCGGCACGAGCGTGTCCAGGTCGGGCCGGGCGAGGATGTCCTGGAACCCGTGCTCGGGCCCGGCCACCACGTTGTGGCGCAGGTCGACGGTCATGATCGCCTCGCAGAACGCACCGCCCTCGCCGGTCAGGTGGGCGACGTGCGCGAGCGGATAGTCCTTGCCGCGGGAGATGCCGTGCAGGTCGGGGTAGGTGATGCGGACGGTGCGAACGCCTCGCTGCTCGAGCGCGATCAGGGTGCTATCGGCCACGTGTTCAGATCCTTTCATGCTGCGACGACGCGCACAGGCATCCGCTTGAGCGCGTGGGTGAAGTTGGTGCGGATGAGCCGCGGCCGGCCGGCGGGCTCGATCGCCGCCAGGCGCGGGAGCAGCTGCTCGAACATGATCTTGACCTCGAGCTTGGCGAGGTGGGCGCCGAGGCAGAAGTGGGGGCCGCCGCGGCCGAAGCTGACGTGCGTTGTTGGGGCTGCGGGCGACGTCGAACCGCAGCGGATCGGCGAAGGCGCGCTCGTCGAAGTTGGCCGACGCGTACCAGACGACCACCTTGTCGCCCGCCGCGATCTGCGTCCCGCGCAGCTCGACGTCGCGGGTGGTCGTGCGGCGGAAGTGCAGCACGGGCGTCGACCAGCGCAGGATCTCCTCGACCGCCGTCGGCATGAGCGCCGGGTCGTCGCGCAGCCGCGCCATCTGGTCGGGGTTGTCCATGAGCGCCTGCATGCCGTGTGCGATCGCCTGGCGGGTGGTCTCGTTGCCGGCGACGACGAGCAGCAGGAACATCGCGTCGAACTCCTGCTCGGTCAGGCGCTCTCCGTCGATCTCGGCCTCGACGAGCTTCGTCACGATGTCGTCGCCGGGGTGCTCGCGCCGCTGTGGCAGCCAGGGCGTGGCCGTAGCGGTACACCTCGAGCGCGACCGGGCTGCGGAACGGCAGCAGCCGGTACTGGTCGCTGTCCGGGTGCTCGTAGGAGATGTCGGAGAGGTCGGGGTCGGTCGAGCCGATCATGGCGTCGCCCCACTCGATCAGCTGCGTGTTGTCGTCGTGCGGCACCCCCAGGATCTCGCACAGGACGCGGATCGGCAGCACCGCGGCGACGTCGTCGACGAAGTCGAACTCGCCCCGCGGCAGCGCGCGGTCGAGGATGTGCGTCGTCAGCTCGCGCAGCAGGCCCTCGTAGGCGGCCACGGCGCGCGGCGTGAAGCCGCGGTTCACGAGCGCCCGCAGGCGCGTGTGCCGGGGCGGGTCGGTGTCGAGCATCGACTTGCGCGCCTCGATCGCGTCGGGCTCGAGGTCCTCGAGCGCGGTCGCGCCGGTCTCGGACGAGTACGTGGCCGTGTCCTTGTGCACCGCCACCAGGTCGTCGTGGCGCGTCACCGCCCAGTAGCCGCGCCCGTGCGGCCAGTCGTACCAGTGCACCGGCGTCGTTCGTCGCGCAGCCAGCGGAACGTCTCGTGCGGGATGCCCTCGGCGAAGGCGTCGTTCTCGAAGTCGATCGTGACCGGCGGTGCGCTCATGCCGTCGTCCCCTCGCGGATCTGGAGCGTCTTCAGGTCGGAGTAGAAGTCGAGCGCGTAGTCGCCGCCCTCGCGGCCGATGCCGGAGATGCCCGATGCCGCCGAACGGCGCCGTCAGGTCGCGGACGAGGAACGTGTTCACCCACACCGTGCCCGGCGCGCACCGCGCGGCCGACCCGCTCGGCCCGCTCCTGCGAGCCCGTGTAGACGATCGCCGAGAGGCCGTAGGCGGTCGAGTTCGCGAGCGCGATCGCCCTCGTCCTCGTCGGCGAAGGTCTGGAACGTCAGCACCGGCCCGAACACCTCGCGCTGGACGATCTCGGTGTCGTTCGAGCGCGGCTCGACGAGCGTCGGCTCGTAGAAGAGGCCGCCGATGTCGGGCCGGCGGCCGCCGCGGACGATCGCGTCGCCGTTTGCGCGGGCGCGCTCGACGAAGCCCTCGACCCGGGCCAGGTGGTCGCGGTGGATCAGCGGCGAGACCGTGGTCTCGTCGTCGCGCGGGTCGCCGAGCACGTGCGCGTCGGCGTGGCGGTGGAAGCGCTCGAGGAACTCGTCCGCGATCGACTCCTCGACGAGCAGCCGCGTGCCCGCGAGGCACACCTGGCCGGCGTCGTCGTACTGGCCGGCGGCCTTCGCCGCGGCGGCCTCGAGGTCGGCGTCGGCGAACACGAGCAGCGGCCCCTTGCCGCCGAGCTCGGCGGTGAACGGGACGAGGTTCGCCGCCGCCGCCGCGCCGATCAGGCGGCCGGTCTCGGGCGAGCCGGTGAAGCGTCACGCGGCGCACGCCGGGGTGCGGCGACGAGCGCGGCGCCCACCTCCTCGCCGATCCCCTGCACGACGTTGAAGACGCCGGCCGGGAAGCCCGCCTCGGCGGCCAGATCGGCGAGCAGCGAGCACGAGAGCGGCGACCACTCGGCCGGCTTGAGGATCACCGTGCAGCCGGCGGCGAGCGCCGGCGCGGTCTTCCAGGTCGAGAGCATGAACGGCGCGTTCCACGGCGTGATCACGACGGCCGGGCCCGCTCGGCATGCGGATCACGCGGTTCGCCGGTGCCGTTGCTGGCCCAGACCCGCTCCTCGTAGGCCGCGGCGAGGTCGGCGTAGCTGCGGTAGTTGCGCGCGCCGCGCCCGATCACCCGCGCCTGCAGCGAGCGCTGGAGCATCGCCATGTCGAGGCACTCGACGCGGGCGAGGCGCTCGACGTTCGCGTCGATCAGGTCGGCGAGGCGGTGCAGGTAGGGCGCGCGCCCGGCCGGCCCGAGCGCGGCCCAGGCCGGGAAGGCGGCCGCGCGCGGCGCCGCACCGCCAGGTCGGCCTCGCGCTCGCCCGCCGCGGGCGACCTCGGCCAGCGGCGCCTCGTCGATCGGCGAGAGGTCGCGGAACCGCTCGGGCGACGCGACGCGCTCGCCGCCGATGAAGTGGTCGGGCGAGACGTCGATGCCGGCGACGGTGCTCACAGCTCGCGCACCGTTTCCAGGTCGTCGACCGTGTAGGCGAACGTGAAGCGGAACCCCTTCCCCGTCCGCACTGGCGCAAGCGCCGCGTGCTCCTCGCCGGGTGCGGGCGCAGAGCGCGAGCGATGCCTGACCCTCCATGATGGGCGAGATCGAGCGGTCGCGGCTCTTCGCCCGCACGAGCTCGTGCACTGCCGGATCGGCGTGATGGCCCGCGGCCAGACGCGGGAAGTGGCGCCGGTTGATCAGCGGCGGATCGTTGTGGGTCGGGCCGGTCTGCGACTCGCGCTCCGGCGTGACCAGGCCCTCGCGCCAGCCGGTGGCCGTTGGCCGAGACCGTGCCGGCGAAGGTGCGGCCCTCGGCCCGGCAGTCGAGGCCGAAGCTACGGGTCATCTCGATCTGGCCGAGCTTCTTGGGGAAGCCCTGGATCCACCCGCGCACGAGCGCGAAGTCCTTGTCGACCCAGATGTACGGGCAGCTGGTGACCGGCTCGCCGTCCAGGAGCGCGTTCACGACGATGAAGAACTCCTTGTACTGCCCCCGCCCCGGCTCGACCAGCTCGTGCCCGTCGTCCGAGCACGACTGCCAGTCGACGAAGAGCGCGGCGCAGCGGCCCGGATCGGGGTGCGGCTCGAGCCCCTCGGGCAGCACGGCCGCCACGGCTGCCGGGATCGGCCCAGTACTCGATCACGAGGAAGTCGCCGACGTAGTGCCACGGCGGCGCCGGTACGAGCGACGCGGTGCCGCGGGGCGAGAGCGGCAGCGAGTATCCGGACTGGTTACTCACACCGTCAGTCTTGCAGGAACTGCTCCACCAGCGACTCGGCGAAGCGCTTGTCGGCGATCTTGTAGGCCAGGGCGGTCATCCGCCACGAGTCGGACAGGTAGAAGCGCTCGTACAGCTCCCCTCGCCCGCCGAGGTCGGAGCCGATGTAGTCCCACGCGAGCCGGAACAGGCGGATGCGGCGCTCGGCGTCGGCCCCGGCGGCCTGGTAGTAGGTGGCGATCGCGTCGGCCATCGGCCCGTGCAGGTCGGCCTCCGACGGCGTGCACATGAAGCCGCCGCCGCCGATCAGCTGCAGGAGCTCGTTGCAGTAGGGCAGCCACTTCGGCATCTCGCCGCGCAGCGCCAGGAACGGGCGGTCGTCGGGATACCACACCCCGCCCTCGTCGAGGGCCGAGCCGGCCTCGGCGGCGACGAGCGCCGAGCGGGTCAGCTCGGCCATGTTCCAGATCTGGCCGAGCTTCTCCTGGATGTGGTCGAACCGGCCGACGCCGGTGGTGTTCGCGATCATGTGCCCCAGGCCGAACGCGAACGAGAGCTTGACGTAGGCGCGGGTGAAGGCCTGATGCATGATGTGGCCGCGCCAGCCCGTGTCGGTGATCACCTCGGAGTAGCCCTCGGTGTCGCCGTCCAGGAACACCCGCTCCTTCGGCACCTCGACGTCGTCGAAGATCGCCACGGCGTCCACCTCGTCGAACCGGGACGAGAGCGGATGGTCGAAGCTCGAGGTCTGCTTCGAGTAGGAGTCGCGGCAGATGAACTTGAGCCCGGGCGTGCCCATCGGGATGGCGAACGAGAGCGCGTAGCGGCCGTCCTGGGGGCGGATGTCCGACCCCGGGTAGATGGTGAGCTCGTCGGCGAAGGGGGCGAGCGTCGCCAGCATGCGGGCGCCGCGCACGGTGATGTGGCTCTCGGTCTCGCCCACCTTGTGCAGCGCGACCTGGCCGGCGGCCTGCTCGGCCTCGGGCTTGGAGCGGTCGACCTGCGGGTTCATGATCGAGTGGGTGGTCGAGAGGTCGCGGTCGCGCATCTGCGCCTGGTAGGCCACGATGTTGGCCGCGCCCTGCTCGTTGCCGCGCCGCGCCCACACGTCCGAGCGCCCGGCGAAGCAGGCGAAGGTGACGTTCAGGTAGTCGGGCGTGCGCCCCATCGTGCCGCCGGACAGGGCCGCGACGAGCTCGATCGCGCGCCGCCGCCGCTCGAGATCCTCGCGCGAGCGCGGGATCAGGTGGGTGACGTTCACGGGCGCGCCGTCGCCGGGCGAGGGCGCGAGCATCTCGGCGGCGTGCTCGTGCTGCAGGTCATACACGCGGGCGAGCGACATGGCCGCGCCGCGCAGCTCGGCGTGATCGAGCGGATGCGTGATCTTGACCCCGTTCAGCCACAGCTCGCGGGCGTCGCCGCGCAGGCCGTCCAGGAACTGCTCTCCGGTGCGGGCGCTCACACGGCCTTCCCCGCCCCGACGGCCCGCTCGGCCTCGTCCTCGGGCATCGCCAGGGCGACGTGCAGCGTGTTGGCCGACACCGCGAGCTGCTCGCCGGGCCCGCTCAGGTCGACGTCCCAGTCCACCACGCGGTTCTCGAGCCGGCCGAGGCCGGACACCTCGACAGAGACGGTGTCGCCCGGCTCCATCGGCCGCGAGTTGGCCGGGGTGCCGGTGAGGACGACGTCGCCCGGCTCGAGCGTGATCAGCCGGCACAGGTCGGCCAGCAGATAGGCGATCGGCCAGATCAGGTCGGCGGCCGTGCCCTCCTGGACGACGGCCCCGTTCACGAGCGTGCGGATGCGAAAGTCGGTGGGGTCGAAGTCGGCCGCCGCCGTGAGCCCCGGCCCGATCGGGCAGAAGCCGTCCTGCCCCTTCACGCGCAGCATCGAGCCGCGGTCGGCGTGGCGGAAGTCGTGCAGCCCGACGTCGTTTGCAGGCGCATAGCCGGACACGTATGCGAGCGCCTCCGCCTCGCTCACGCCGTGCATCCGCCGCCCGATCACCGCGGCCACCTCGCCCTCGTAGTTCAGGAAGCGGGCGCCGCGCGGCCGCCGCAGCACTCCGCGGTGCCCGTTCAGCGTCGAGAGCGGCTTCATGAAGTAGGACGGCTCGGCGGGCACGCTCGCGGCGTACTCCTCGACACGGCTGCGATAGGTGAGGTGGGTGGCGATGATCTTCGTCGGCTCCACGGGCGCCAGGAACACCGCGTCGGCCGCGGCGAGCTCGCGGCCATCGTCCAGCCGCACCCGTTCGCCGCTCAGAGTGCCCCATTGTGGAGATCCGGTAACGTCCACGCGCACACGGGGGTCGGCCACGATTGGATACAGTATCCGCTGGCCCGAATGCGGTCAAGGAGGGACGCGGGATGACCGAGCAGGACGAACGCCACCGGCGCGGACTGGCGCGGCTGGCAGAGCTGGGCGACCACCCCGGCGGCAGCACGTTCCTCGACCGGATGGGCGCGCCGATGGCCGACTGGCTGGTCGACTGGGTCTTCGGCGACGTGCACTCCCGCGGCGGCTTGTCGGCGCGCGAGCGCGAGCTGATCATCCTCGCCCTGCTCACGGGCCTCGGCAGCTCCGACCCCCAGGTCGCCGCGCACATCGAGGCTCTGCGCGCGATCGACGTGTCCGATTCCGACATCGAGGAGACGATTCTGCAGACTGCGCCCTACACCGGCATCCCCCGCGCGATCAACGCCCTCAAGGTGCTCCGCACGGAGCAGGGCCGATGAGGGCCGTCCGCTACACCCACGGCGGCGGCGCGCCGCGCATCGGCCGCCTCGAGGGCGACCACGTCGTGGACGCCGGCCCCGCGGGGGCCGCCGGCTTCGACGCCTCGCCCGAGGCGTGGGAGCAGGTCGCGACGGCGGCGGGCGCGACCGTCGCACTTGCCGACGCGCGCCTGCTGCACCCGGTCTCACCGCGCAAGCTGATCGGGATCGGGCTCAACTACCGCGACCACGCGGCCGAGTCCGAGCTCGCCATCCCCGAGGTGCCGGTGCTGTTCGCCAAGTTCACCTCGGCGCTGGTCGGCCCGGAGACGGCGATCGTCATCCCGCGCGAGGAGACGCGGCCCGACTACGAGGGCGAGGTGGCGGTCGTGATCGGCCGGCGCACCTACCGCGCCGACGCGGCCGCCGCGCGCGCGGCGGTGGGCGGCATCTCGGCGATGAACGATGTCTCGGGCCGGCGGGCGCAGCTCGAGACGCCGCTGCGCCAGTTCACGCTCGGCAAGAGCTTCGACACGTTCGCGCCGATGGGGCCGTGCGTCGCCTCGGCCGACGGCGTCGACCTCGGGGCGATCGGCATCCGCACGACCGTCTCGGGCGAGGTGCTGCAGGACTCGAACACGCGCAACCTGATCTTCTCGATCGTCGAGCTGATCGCCTACTGCTCGAAGGGGATGACGCTCGAGCCCGGCGACGTGATCGCGACCGGCACGCCGAGCGGCGTCGGGGATGCTCGCACCCCACCTCGGTACCTGCGCGACGGCGACGTCTGCGAGGTGTGGGTCGACGGCGTCGGAACGCTGCGCAACCCGGTCGCGTTCGAGCCCTGAGCCGCGGCCTGCCCGCCGCGGCTCCAGGTCTCGTCGCGCCCTGCGGGTCAAACGACCGCGGGCGCCGGACGTCGGTTACAGAATTACGGCCAGAGCCTGCCGGCGTACATCTCGGCGCTCCTTATTCGCGTGGACCCCGGGAGCGATACACCGTACCGAACGCCGGCTGGTTTCGTCAATTGCCATCGACAGAATAGCCATCCAACGGTATGCTTTGACCCGTGGGCCGCCCTGCACCGACGCACGTCGACGACCCCGCAGCGCTGGGTCGGCGGCTGCGTGCGGTGCGTACCGAGCGCGGACTGTCGATGAAGCAGCTCGCCTTCCCGGGATGCTCGGCGGCATACATCTGCCGGATCGAGGCCGGGGAGCGGGTGCCATCGCCGCGCATCCTGGCGGAGCTGGCCCGCCGGCTCGGCGTCACGACCGCCGAGCTGGCGGGCCGAGCCGCCGGGGGATCGATCTCTCCGGCGCGGATCGGCCTGGCCGAGATGGCCGTGCGGATGGGGGCCGACGATGCGGCCGAGACGCTGCAGGCCCTCGCGCTCGAGGCGCGCTCGTGCGGCGACGTCCACGCCGAGAGCCGCGCCGTCGAGGGGCTCGGGCAGCTCGCCATCGACGAGCGCGACGACGAGCGGGCCGTGGCCCTGCTCGAGCAGGCGCGCGCGCTCGAGCCCACCGCGACCGCGCGGCTGCGGCCCGCCCTGTACGAGTCGCTGGGACGGGCCTACGCCGGCACCGGCGACCTCTCCCGCGCCATCTCGGTGCTGCGCGCGGCTCTGGAGGAGACGCTGCGCGCGCCGGTCGACGTCCGCGGCGTGATCCGGTTCGGCGTGTACCTCGCGAGCGCCTACACCGACCAGGGCCGGTTTGCGGACGCCGAGTCCGTGCTCGCCGACGTGCTCGACGTCGAGGCCGCGATCACCGACCCGGTCGCGCGGACACGGCTTCTGTGGGCGATGGCGCGGACGTACGCCGAGCAGGGCCGGCTGCGGCTCGCCGAGCGGTACATGGGCGAGGTGGTCGCCCGGCTCGAGGCGGCCGAGCACACCCTGCTCCTGGGGCGGGCGCACGCCGTACTCGGCGGGATCCTGGTCGACCAGCGCCGGCCGGTCGAGGCCGACGCGCACCTGGAGCGGGCGACCATACTCATGCGCGATGCGGGCGCGACCCCGGAGCTGGCGACACTGAGCGCCGACCGCGGGCGCGCAGCGCTGCTCGCCGGGGATGTCGAGGGGGCCCGGCGAGCAGCGCGGCGAGCGCTCACCGAGACCGCCGCGACCGAGCCGGGCGTCGCCGGCAGCGCCACCCTCGTGCTGGCGCGGGCGGCGCTGCACGACGGCGATCTGGACGAGGCCCGGTTCCTGTGCCGCAGCGCCATCGAGCTGCTCGAGCACACCGCCGCCCCGCACTACGTGGCCGAGGCCAACCAGGTGCTCGCGCTCGTCGAGCAGCGCTCCGGCAACCTGGAGGCCGCGCTCGACGCGCTCTGGAACGGGCTGGGCGCGGTCGATCGCGGCGTCGCGGAGGCCAGCTAGCCGCATGGCATCGCGCATTGACGAAACCGCCGGTGGCGGGCTCGCTTCCGGCCGTCGAGCGCGACCGCGAGATCGCGCGTCTGCAGGAGCGCTGCCGCCGGCTCGAGGCGGGCATGCGCCGCAGCGAGCGCGAGCGCCGGCACGCCATCGAGCGCCTGCTGCGGGCCGAGGAGCAGGAGCGGCGGCGGGTGGCGGCCGAGCTGCACGACGACACGGTGCAGGTGCTGACCGCGTGCCTGGTCGCGCTCGACCGGCTCGGGCAGACGGTCGAGACGGCCGACCGCGAGCGCATCGCGACGGTCGTCGGCGCCGCCCGGCGCACGCTGGCCGCGGCCACCGACCGCACCCGGCGGCTGATGTTCGAGCTACGCCCGACGAGCCTCCATCAGGAGGGCCTCTCCGGCGCGCTGCGGGATCTGGCCGAGCAGGCCGGCGAGGAGGCCGCCCTGCAGACGTCGATCTCGGTCCCTGACGCGCGCTACCCGTATGTCGTCGAGGAGATCGCCTACCGCACGGTGCGCGAGGCGATCGTGAACGTCCGCAAGCATGCCCGCGCGTCGGCGCTCGAGATCGTCCTGCAGGTGCACGACGGGCGCCTGTACGGCCAGGTCACCGACGACGGCCGCGGGTTCGAGGTCGCAGCGGCGCTCGAGCGCAGCCGCCGCCAGCGGCGGATGGGCCTCGACACGATGCGGGAGCGACTGCGGCTGGCCGGCGGCAGCGTCGAGGTCACGTCCATCCCCGGCTCGGGCACCGTGGTCAGCTTCGAGCTGCCGGTCGAGAGCGAGCTCTAGCCCTCGACGTCGAGCATCCGCTCGACGCCGCGCTTCTCCAGGCCGCGGGCGATGATCAGCCGCTGGATCTCGCTCGTGCCCTCCCAGATGCGGTCGACGCGCAGCTCGCGCAGGAACCGCTCGGCGGCGAAGGTGCGCATGTACCCGCGGCCGCCGAGCGCCTGCACGCAGCGGTCGGCGCAGCGCCAGGCGGCCTCCGACGCGAACAGCTTGGCCATCGCCGCCCGTCCGTGGACGAGCTTGGGGTCGGCGCCTGAGTCGACCAGCTCGGCCACCTGGTAGGTGAGCAGGCGGGCGGCGGCGCAGTCGGCCGCCGAGTCGGCCAGCGGGAAGCTGATGCCCTGGAAGTCGTAGATGCGCTGGCCGAACTGCTCCCGCTCGGTCGCCCAGGCCACGGCATCGTCGAGCAGCCGCCGCATCGCCCCGACGCAGCGGGCGGCGATGTGGATGCGCTCCTCGATGAACCACTCGTTCTGGAGCTCGCCGCCGCGGCCGATCATGCCCTCGCCGCCCAGCACGGCGTCGGCCGAGACCTCGCAGTCGTACCGCACCGTCGGGTGGCCGTGCGGGAACGAGTGCGTGAACGGCGGGTCGTCCACGACCTCGATCCCGGGCCGGTCGCGGTCGACCAGAAAGAGCGTGGGCAGGCGGGCGTCGCCGTCGATCACGTTCACCATCAGGATGTCGAAGTCGGCCACGTCGCCCGACGTCACGAACCACTTCTCGGCGCGGATGCGCCAGCCGGAGGCGGTGCGTTCCGCCGTGGCCGCGATGCCGGCCGGATCCGAGCCCGCCTCCGCCTCGGTGACCGCATAGGCATCGGCCCGCTCGCCGCGCAGCGTCGGCTCGAGATAGCGGCGGATCTGCTCCTCCGTGCCCCGCGCGAGCACGTTGTAGCCGCCGCCCATGTTCCACCAGACGCCGTTGGTGTTGCGGCCGAGCTCCTCCTGCACGAGCACCTGCTCGAACGCCGTCCAGCCCTGGCCGCCGTGCACGGCCGCGTGGTTGCCGCCGTCGAGCCGGGCCTCGCGTGCGGCCTGGCGAACGTGGGCGGCCGCGTCGGCCGGCAGCCGCCCGCCGGCCCGCTCGGCCTGCTCCTCGAGCGGGATGAGGACGGTGTCGACGTAGCGGGCGGCGCGATCGCGCAGCTCGCGCTGGGCGGGAGTGAGTGAGAAATCCATGGCCGGGGACTATTCCCGATCTGACCATCACGGCGCGGCGGCGGCGGGCGCGCTCGCCTCGCGCCGCCCGCCCCGGATCAGCATCAGCGCCAGCACGAGCGAGAACGCCGCGAGGAGCGCGTAGGCGGCCCGGGCGCCCGGCCCGGCGATCACGACCCCGGCGATCAGCGGCCCGGCGAAGTTGGCCCCACCCCACACCAGGCCCATCAGCCCGTTCACCGTGCCGGTGCCGAATCCGAGCCGCTTCGCGCCGAGCGCACCGAGCGGGAAGGCCATCGCGTAGGGCGGCCCGACGCAGACGGAGCGCGCGAGCACCATCCCGACGATCGGCGCGGCCGCCCCGGACGCGAGCACGGGGATCAGCGCGACGGCCTGGAGCGCGGCCATAACCCCCGCGAGGCGCAGCGAGACGGCCCGCCGGCCCATCCGGGCGATCACCGCGCTCGATCCGATGAAGATGATGGACGCGATCGAGAAGCAGGCGCCGATCGCGGCCGAGGACAGGCCGAGATGCCCGAGCTGGAGCGGCGCGACGAGGTTCACGACGCCGTCGCCGACGCCGCCGAGGAGCATGATCGCGATCGCTCCCGCGAGCAGCGGCTCGCTGCGCATGCCGGCCGCGATCTCGCGCAGGGGCTGGTGGCCGTGACGCTGACGCCGGCCGGGATCGCCGAGCGCGAGCGCGCCGACGACGACGGTCATCGCCACCCCGGCGACCGCGAAGACCGACCCGCGCCCCACCCGGTCGGCCAGCAGGCCCGCGAACACCGGCCCCACCGTCGAGCCGATGCCGGCGACGGTGACGACCATGGCGAGCGCCCGGTCGCGTGACTCCTCAGCGGCCGAGTCGCTGAGCCACGAGATGCCGGCCGACCAGATCGTGCCCGACCCGACGCCGAACGCGGCGCGGGCGACGAGCAGGGCGGCGAAGCCGGGGGCGAGGGCCGTCGCGAGCATCGCCGCCGCCGCGATCGCCCCGGCCGCCAGCGTGACCACCCGGGCGCCGAAGCGGTCGCTCAGCCGCCCGGCGGGCACCGACGCGACCACGATCGCGAGGCTGGACGACGCGAGCAGCGCGCCGGCGCGCACGGCGGAGAGGTGATACGCGCGGTCGTACGACGGGCAGCAGCGGAACGAGCGAGAGCAGCGCCACCTCGTCCAGGAAGACGAGCGCGTAGAAGAGCAGGAACGGCCGCCGCATGGACGGCAGACCCTAACCGCAGAAGCTGCGGGTCAGCCGCTCGAACACGGCGACGCAGGCGTGCACCGAGGCTCGAGGTCGACCCACTCGTCGGCGGTATGCAGCCCGTCGCCGATCGGTCCCAGCACGACGCACGGGAATGCCGGCCTCGACGAGGATGCCCGAGTCCATCCAGCCGTAGTCGCTGCGCACGACGGGCGCGTGGCCGAGCACGGCGGCGGCCGCCGCGTCACCGTCGCCCGCACCACCGGCTCCTCGCGATCGAGCAGCACGGGCTCGCGCGCGACCACGGTCAGGCAGTCGCCGTCGAAGCGCGCGTCCGCCGACCGCGCCGCGGTCGAGCAGCCGCTGCATCTCGGCCAGCGAATCGGCCACCGACTCGCCCGGCATCAGGCAGCGCTCGACGCCGACCACGCACTCCATCGGATAGCTGGGGTAGTTCTGGCCGCCGCGGATGGTCGAGGCGTGCACGCTCGGACGGCCCCACTGCGCCGTCTCGAGCGCGGCCAGGTCGCGGTCGAGCGCCGCGATCCCGTCGAGCAGCGGGCCGGCTCAGCGCGATCGCGTCGCGCCCGAGCTCGGGGCGGCCGCCCGCGGCCTCGAGCCCGCGGCTCGTGACGTCATACCAGGCGAACCCGCCGTGGGCGAAGACGACGTCGAGGTCGGTCTGCTCGGGCAGCACGGCGGCATCGGCCCGATACCGCTCGATGAGCGCCTCGGCGCCGACGCTCTGCCACTCCTCGTCGATCACCCAGGCGAGCAGCACGTCGCCCGCCGGCCGATCGTCGGCCGCCACTCGGTCGGCGGCGACGGCGCGCGGCGATGCCGGCCTTCATGTCGCACGTGCCGCGGCCGTACATACGCCCGTCGCGGACGCTGGGCACGAACGCCTCGGGCGCGGCGCCGACGACGTCGGTGTGGCCGCAGAACATGAGCGACCGGCCGCCGCCCGTGCCGCGCAGGCGCCCGACGACGTTGGGCCGCCCCGGGGCCGCGTCCCACACGTCCACCTCGAGCCCGATCGCGCGCCATCCGCGCCGCGAGGATCGCCGCGACGGCGGCCTCGCCCGCCCCGCCCGGCTCGAGGCCGGGGTTCGTCGAGTCGGCCGCCACCAGCTCCGCCAGGAGCTGCGTCACGGTCATGGGTTCGCCCCGCACGAGCCGCGCACGATCAGGCGCGCCTCGAGCCGGATCCGGCGCGGGGGGCTGCGATCGCCCTCGAGCCGCCGCAGCAGCCGCAGGCCGGCGGTGCGGCCGAGCTCGGCCACGGGCTGGCTGACGACCGTGACCGGCGGCTGCACGAGCGTCGTCCAGTCGAGATCGTCGAACCCGACCAGCGCGACATCGGCGGGGATGCGCAGGCCGAGCGCGCGTGTGGCCCGCAGGGCGCCGACGGTCATGAAGTTGTTGGCGGTGAAGACGGCGGTGGGCCGGTCGGGGCGATCCAGCAGCCGCAGGGCGGCCGCCTCGCCGTCGGCCTGGGTGGGGCCGCCGACCGAGAGCGAGGCCCGGATCGGCCGCGATGCCGGCCGCGCGCAGCGCCCGCCGGTAGCCGCCGATCCGCTCGGCCGACGAGGTGATCTCGGGCAGGTCGGACACGACCCCGATGCGGCGGTGGCCGAGCCGGATCAGATGCGCGACCGCGGCGTGCGGCGCCTGCCGCATTTCGCACGAGGACGCTGTCGGCCTCGACGCCCGGCGACGACGCGGTCGAGCAGGACGAGCGGCACGCCGGCCGCCACGAGATCGGCCAGATGGCCGGGCGAGGCCCCGGGCGCCGGGCACGACGACCATCCCGTCGACCTGCCGCGCCCGCAGCGCGTCCACGGCGCGGCGCTCGCGCTCGGCGTCCTCGTCGGCGTTGGCCAGGAGCACCGTGTATCCGTGCGCGTCCATCACGTCGGCCAGGCCCCGCGCGGCGGCGGCGAAGAACGGGTTCTCGATGTCGCCGACGACCAGTCCGACGGTGGTCGTGGCCCGCGACACCAGCGCGCGGGCGACGACGTTCGGGCGGTAGCCGAGCACGCGTGCGCTCTCGGACACCTTGCGCCGGGCGGCCGGCGAGGCGTGGCCGTAGCCGCCGAGGGCGCGCGCCGCGGTCGCGGTCGAGACCCCGGCGGCCCTGGCGACGTCTCGGATCGTGACGGACATGGGCCGGCATGATAGCGTTCTCAGCCATGGCGGATCTCGAGCAGCTCGTGGAGGTCGCGCTCGGCTCCGAGCTCTTCAGCGCGCCGCACCTGGAGGCCGACCTCACCCGGTTCATGGGCGACGGCGCCGCCCAGATGCGCGCGCTCGCCGCCCGCTGCCGCGCCGCCGGGCACACAGCAGATCTACTTTGTCGGCAGCGGCGGCTCGTGGGCGAGCATGTGGTCGGGGAAGCTCATGTGCGACCGGTTCGTGCCGGCGCCCTCCGACGTCTCGCTCTCCTACGACCTGATCTGGCGGGCGCCGCGCCGGCTCGGGCCCGACGCGGTCGTGTTCGTCGCCTCCTACTCGGGCCAGACCGAGGACACGCTCGCGGCGCTGCGCTTCGCCAGGAGCGCGGCGCGCGCACCGTCGCGCTCGTCGGCAAGCCCGACACGCTGATCGGGGCCGAGGCCGACGAGGCGCTCGTCTACGCCTCGCCCGGGCTCTACAGCCTGCCGCTCGCCGCGGTCACGACGTTCGTCTGCGAGTGGGGGCGGCTCGAGGGCGACCAGGCCGCCGCGGGCGTGCTCGACGCGCTCGCCGGAATCCCGGCCCAGGTCGGCGCGATGCGTTCACGAGCACACGGGCGCGGGGCCGCGAGCTCGCGCTCGAGCTGGCCACCTCCGAGCTGATCTACTGCCTGGCCGCCGGCCCGCTGTACGGCCTGGCGTACAAGTTCGGGCTGACGGTGTTCATGGAGAACATGCGCGTCCACAGCTCGGTGATCGAGAGCACCGAGTTCCGGCACGGCCCGGCCGAGATGCTCGACCGCCACTCCCCCGACATGATCTTCCTGCTCGGGCGGGACGGATCCCGGACGATCAGCGAGCGCTCCGCCCGCGTGGCGCGCCGAGCACGGCGCCCGGGTGCGCGTCTTCGACGCGCGACGACCATCCCGACGTGCACCCGCTCCTGCAGCCGTTCGTGCTCAAGGTCGCGCTGCAGTGGTTCATCGTCTACTCCACCCTCGTCCGCGGCATCAGCGACCTCGACGACCGCGCCCTGATGGGGCACCAGGTGCTCTCCGGAGCGGGCTGGCCGTGAAGCCGGTCGCGACGATGGGCGACAACTGCTTCGACCACTACCTGCCGCCGCTCGACCTCGAGTTCGTGGGCGGCAACGCCTTGAACGTCGCCGTCGGCCTGCGCGATCTCGGCCACGATGTCGCCTACGCGGGGGCCGTCGGCACCGACGACGCCGGCCGGGCGGTGCTCGCCGCGGCCAGGGCGCGCGGGATCGACGTGACCCACGTCCAGGTCGGTGAGGGCGCGACCGGCCTGACGACGATCCGCCTGACCGCCGACGGCGACCGCGTGTTCGAGAGCGAGGTGCTCGGCACGAGCGGCCGCTTCCGGGCGACGGCGGCGGCGCTCGCCGACCTCGGCCACCGGGCCTGGGTGCACGGCGCCGGCCTGTGGGGCGGCGTCGACGGGTTCGCCGGCCTGCGCCGGTCCGGGGCGCGGCTCTCGTACGACTTCTCGCACATCTCGACGCCCGAGCGCATGGCCGAGCTGTGCCCCCACCTCGACGTCGCCTTCCTGTCGGCCCCCGGGGGCCGACGCCGACGCGGCGGCCGAGCTGGGCGAGCGCGCCGTCGCCGACGGCGCGGCCACCGCGATCGTGACCCGCGGCCGCCACGGCAGCCTGGCGGTGGCCGGCGGCGTCCACCACCAGCCGCCCGTCCCCGTCACCGTCGTGGACACCCTGGGCGCCGGCGACGCCTACATCGCGGCGTGCATCTCGGCCCTCGTCGAGGGGGCGCCGCTTGCAGACCGCGCTCGAGCGCGGCGCCCACGCCGCGTCGCGCACGTGCACGCACTACGGTGCGTGGCAGGAACCCGAGGCCCTGGAGGAGAGCGCATGAGCGACGCCCGTGTCGGCCAGTCGACCGCCCGTTCCCGCGAGCTCTACGAGCACGCGGCCGCAGAGCCTTGCCGGCGGTGTTGGGTCGGGGACGCGCTCGCCCCGCTCCGGGTACCTGCCGGTGCCCGTCTTCGTGCGCAGCGGCAAGGGCGCCGTCATCACCGACGAGGACGGCAACACCTACGTCGACTACGTGATGGGCCAGGGGCCGCTGATCCTCGGCCACCGGCCGGACGCCGTCATCGACGCGATCACCGAGACCCTGCGCGAGCGCGGGTCGCTGTTCTCGCTCGCACACGACCTCGAAGGCCGGGCGGCGGCGGCGGTCACCGCGCGGATGCCGTCGATGGAGCTCCTGCGCTTCGGCAACTCCGGCACCGAGTGCGTCCAGTACGCCCTGCGGTTCGCCCGCGCGTTCACGGGCCGCGAGAAGATCCTGCGGTTCGAGGGCCACTACCACGGCTGGTCGGACGCGATCCACTGGTCGGGCCACCCCGGACCGGGAGAGTGGGGCCCGGCCGAGGCGCCGGCCGCCGTGGCCGGCTCGACCGGGATGCCCGCCGCCGTCGCGGGCACGCTGATCGTGGGCATCTGGAACGACGTCGCCGCCCTCGAGCGCGTCTTTGCGGAGCACGGCTCCGAGATCGCCGCGGTGATCACCGAGCCGATCCTCGGCAACTGCGGCGCCATCATGCCGACACCCGGCTACCTCGAGCGCATGCGCGAGCTCGCCACCGAGCACGGCGCGGTGCTGATCTTCGACGAGGTGCTGACCGGGATGCGCGTCGCGCCCGGCGGGGCGCAGGAGCTCTTCGGCATCCGCCCCGACCTGACCGTGCTGGCGAAGGCCCTGGGCGCCGGCGTCCCGGTGGCCGCGGTCGGCGGCCGCAGGGAGATCATGGAGATGGTGATCGACGGGCGCACCATGCACGGCGGCACCTACAACTCGAATCCGCTCGTGTGCTCCGCCGTGATCGCGACGGCGGGCGTCACCGGCGCGCCCGGCTTCTACACGGAGCTCGAGGAGCGCGGCCGGCGGCTCGCCAACGGCCTGGTGGCCCTGGCGGGCGAGGCGGGCCTCGAGGCCTGCTGGAGCGGCACCGGCGCGATGTTCCAGCTCTGGTTCGCGCCCGCAGCCGCCGGCCGGCTTCCGGCCGGCGCACGACGTCGTCGCCACGAGCCCGTTCCCGACGCTCTACGCCGAGCTGCGCGAGCGCGGCGTCCTGATCCAGCCGCCGCAGGAGGGGCTGTTCTTCCTGTCCGGCGGGCACACCGACGCCGACGTCGACCGCACGCTCGAGGCGGCTGCCGAGGCGATGCCGGCGGTTGCGGCCGCCGCCGACGCGGCGGCGACGTCGGCCCGCGCGGAGGAGTGCGATGAGGCGAGCGGCGCTCGTCCTCGCGATGCTCGCGGCGACCGCCCTTGCGGCCGGCTGCGGCGGCGGCAGCGGCAGCTCGGCGAGCGGTGGATCGGCGTCCGGGACGCCGGTGAACGGCGGCACGCTGCGGGCCGGCATCCCGGACAATCCCGACTACCTCGATCCCGGGCCTCTCCTACACGAACGAGGGCTGGGAGATCCTCGAGGCGACCAACAACGGCCTCGTCACGTTCAAGAAGGCGGCCGGCGGTGCCGGCGCCCAGATCGTGCCCGGACATCGCCTCGGCGATGCCGACCGTCACCGACGGCGGCCGCACCTACACGTTCCACGTGCGCCCGGACGTGATGTTCTCGCCGCCGGTCAGCCGCGCGGTGAAGCCGTCCGACTTCAAGTTCTCGATCGAGCGCCTGTTCCGGGTCGACTCCGGCGGCCTCGCGTTCTTCACCGGCATCCAGGGCGCAGACGCCTACGCCAAGACCCGCAAGGGCGGCATCTCGGGCATCGTCGCCAACGACGCGAAGGGCACGATCACGTTCCACCTGACCCAGCCCGACGGCACGTTCCTCGACTACATGGCGACGCCGTTTGCCTTCGTGCTGCCCGTCGGCACGCCGTCGAAGGACATCTCGACCCTGCCGCAGTGGCGGATCGCCACCGGGCCCTACCGGGTGTCGAGCTACACGCCCAAGCAGCAGCTCGTCATGACCCGCAACCCGAACTTCCACCAGTGGACGCCCGATCTCGCCCGACCGGCCATCTGAACTCGATCTCGGTCAGATCGGCGTGACGCCCGAGCAGTCGGTGAACGAGATCGCCGACGGCCAGCTCGACTGGTACTTCGAGTCGGTGCCGCCCGACCGGCTGACCGAGCTCAAGGCGCGCTACCCGAGCCAGGTGCACCTCTTCACGCGCAACAACACCACCTACTTCGTCGATGAACGAGCGCAAGTACGCCGTTCAACAAGCTGGCCGTGCGCCAGGCCGTCAACTACGCGATCGCGCGGCCGGCGCTCGTGAAGATCTTCGGCGGCCAGGGCACGCCGACCGAGAACATCCTCCCGCCCGGGTTCGGCTCGGCCTACCAGCCGCACCACCTGTACCCGCACGACGTCGCAGAAGGCCAAGCGCGCTGATCCAGCAGGCGGGCGTCGAGGGCGCGAACGTGACCGTGTGGGGCCACAACACCGACCCGACGCCCAAGGCCGTCCAGTACATGGCCGGCGTGCTCAACTCGATCGGCCTGCACGCGACCGTGAAGACCGAGGACGAGTCGGTGTACTGGCCGACGATCGCGAGCCAGAAGGGCGACCCTCAGATCGCCTTCAACGACTGGAACGAGGACTACCCCGAGTCGCAGGACTGGCTCGACGTGCTCCTGAACGGCGAGCACATCGTGAACGTCGGCAACAACGACGTGTCCAACACGAACGTCCCGCCTACAACAAGATGATCGACCAGGCCAAGCGCATGCCGCTCGGCCCGAAGCGCAACGCCATCTGGGCGAAGCTCGACTACCTGTTCATGAAGAACGACGCCGGCTGGGCGCCGTTCATGAACCGGCAGTGGCCCAAGTACGTCTCGCCGCACCTGCACGGCCTGGTGTTCAACGGCACCTACTTCGAGCTGCTTCCCGTCGATGTGGCTCTCCCAGTGATGGTGCGTCCGACCCATGACGTCGAGATCGAGGCCGTCGCCGTACCGGGCGGGCGGGGCGGCCTCGCGCTGGCATGGCGGCGGCTGCGGCGCAACCCGGCGGCCGATCGGCTCGGCGGCGATGCTGATCGCGATCGTGCTCGCCTGCTTCCCGCGGGCCCCGCTCTTCGTCGATCTGGCCTGCCACCACGGCCCGAACGACCAGAACATCCAGGGCTATCATCCACCAGAACGGCCACCGCATCCCGGTCGTGCGCGCCGACGGCACGCCCATCGGGCCCGGGCTGCGCTCGTGCTACCTGCTCGGCGCCGACGCGAACGGCCGCGACCTGATGGTGCGCATCCTCTACGGCGGCCGCATCTCGCTCTTCGTCGGGATCACCTCGGCGCTCCTGTGCGTCGCGATCGCGCTCGTCATGGGCCTGCTCGCCGGCTACACCGGCGGCATCGTCGACTCGGCCATCTGACGCCGGATGCTCGACCTGATCTGGTCGTTCCCCGTGTACCTGCTCGCGGTGGCGCTCGCGACCACGCTCGCGGTGGGCGGCCTCGCGGTCGGGCCGCTGCACGTCTCGTCGACCTCGCTCGCGATCCCGATCGTCGTGATCGCCGTCGTCTTCGTGCCCTACGTGGCCCGGCCGATCCGCGGCCAGGTGCTGTCGCTGCGGCGGATGGAGTTCGTCGAGGCGGCGGTCGCGACCGGCGCCGGGCCGATGCGGATCATGCTCTCGAGCTGCTGCCGAACGTCGCCTCGATCACGCTCGTGATGCTGACGCTGATCGTCGCCAACAACATCCTCACCGAGGCGGCGCTCTCGTTCCTGGGCGTCGGCGTGCCGGTGCTGACGCCGTCGTGGGGGAACATCATCGAGCAGGGCTACTCGTCGATCGTGACCGCCCCCGCCCTGACGGTCGCGCCCGGGATCGCGATCATGCTGACCGTCGTGTCGCTGAACGTCCTCGGCGACGCGCTGCGCGACGCGCTCGACCCCCACGCCGACGGATGCACGGATCTCGGCTGATGGCGCGCCTTCATCCTGCGCCGGCTGGTCGGCCTGGTCGTCGTGCTCTTCGCGATCTCGGTGCTCGTGTTCGTGATCTTCAACGTCATCCCCGGCGGCGACCCGGCGCTGCGCCTGGCCGGCCGCCACCCGACCCAGGAGAACATCCGCCAGATCCGCAAGGACTGGGGCTTCGACCAGCCGCTCTACGTGCAGTACGGCAAGATGATGGAGCGGCTCTTCATCAAGCGCGACCTGATCTCCTACCAGGACCAGACGCCCGGTGATCCCGACGATCAAGCGCGGCATCCCGCGCACCCTCTCGCTCGCGATCGGGGCGGCGCTCATCTGGCTCGTCACCGGCATCGCGATCGGCGTCGCTGTCGGCCCTCCACCAGGGGCGCTGGCTCGACCGCATCCTGACCGTGCTCGCGCTGGCCGGAGTGTCGATCCCGATCTTCTGGCTGGGCGCCGTGCTGCTCTACCTGCTCACCTTCCGGTACCACTCGTGGCCGATCTTCACTGGATCCCGCCGGGCGGCTACGTGCCGTTCGCGGACCAGCCCGCTGCAGTGGGCGGAGCACCTGTTCCTGCCCTGGATCGTGCTCGCCGTCGTCTCGATCGGCTTCTACGCCCGCGTGGTGCGAGCATCGCTGCTCGACGTCCGCACGCCAGGACTACGTGCGCACCGCGCGGGCCAAGGGGCTCTCCGACCGGCGCGTGCTGCTGCGGCACACGCTGCGCACCTGCCTGATCCCGGTCGTGACCCTGTTCGGGCTCGACTTCGGCGCCGCCGTCGGCGGCACCGTGATCCTGATCGAGCCGATCTTCGGCATCGAGGGGGTGGGCCAGTACGCGCAGGAGTCCGTCGCCCACCTCGACCTGCCGCCGCTGATGGCGCTGACCCTGTACGGCGCCTTCTTCGTCGTCATCGCAAACACGCTGGTCGACCTGGCCTACGTCTGGCTCGACCCGCGCACCCGGATCCAGTCGTGAGGGAGCGGACATGATGATCAGCGAGCGCTGGCCTTGCGGCCGTGGCCGCAGCAGTCGGCCGGATGCGGATCGAGCTCGGCGCGGCTCGGCCGCCGGCTCGGCGGGCGTGCATGAACGGCGGCGTGCTGCGCGCGGGCATCCCCGACAACCCCGACCATCTCGACACCGGCATCTCCTACGCGGTCGAGGGCTGGGAGCTGCTCGAGGCGACGAACAACGGCCTGCTCACCTTCAAGAAGGCCGCGGGCGCGGCGGGCTCGCAGGTGGTCGCCCGACATCGCGACGGCGATGCCGGCGGTCACCGACGGCGGCCGCACCTACACCTTCCACGTGCATCCCGGCGTGCGCTACTCGCCGCCGGTGAACCGCGCGGTGCGGCCGTCCGACTTCGCCGTACGCGATCGAGCGGCTGTTCCACGTCGGCTCGCCGGGCGTCGGCTTCTACACGATCATCCAGGGCGCGAACGCCTACGCCGCCCACCACGCGAGCGCACATCTCGGGCATCGTCGCGAACGACAAGGCGATGACCGATCGCGTTCCACCTGACCCACCCCGACGGCGCGTTCCTGGACATCATGGCGATGCCGTTCGCGTTCGCCGTCCCGGCCGGGATGCCGTACAAGGACATCTCCACCGATCCGCAGTGGCGGGTGGCGACCGGGCCGTACATGATCAAGACGTACGTCCCCAAGCAGCAGATCGTGCTCGTGCGCAACCCGAACTTCCACCAGTGGTCGCCCAACTCGCCCGACGGGCACCTGAACGAGGTCGAGCCTGCAGATCGGCGTCACGCCCGAGCAGGCCGTGAACGAGACGATCGACGGCCAGCTCGACTGGTACATGGAGGCGGTGCCGCCCGACCGGCTCACGGCGCTGCGTGCGCAGTACCCGAGCGCAGGTGCACATGTTCCCGCGCAACAACGTCACCTACTTCTCGATGAACGAGCGCCTGGCGCCGTTCAACAAGCTGGCGGTGCGCCAGGCGGTCAACTACGCCATCGACCGGCAGGCGCTCGTGAAGCTCTTCGGCGGCCAGGGCACGCCGACCGAGACGGTGCTCCCGCCCGGCTTCGGCACCGCCTACCACGAGCCCAACCTGTACCCGCACAACGTGGCCAAGGCCAAGCAGCTCGTCGCGTCGGCGGGCGCGACCGGCGCGCCGGTGCAGATCTGGACGACGAACGCCGACCCGGCGCCGAAGGCGGCGCAGTACCTGGCGAGCGTGCTCAGCTCGATCGGCCTCAAGGTGACCGGGGTGCGGACGCTGGACGACTCGGTCTACTGGGACACGCTGCTGTCCGCAGAAGACCGATCCCCAGATCGCGTTCAACCACTTCGACCAGGACTATCCGGAGGGCGAGGACTTCATCGACACCCTGCTGAACGGCGAGCACATCGTGAACGTGGGGAACAACGACGTCTCGAACACCAACGACCCGGTGCTGAATCGGATGATCGATCAGGCCAAGCTGATGCCGCTCGGCGCTGCCCGCAACGCGCATGTGGGCGAAGATCGACAACCTAGTTCATGCAGCCGCGACGCCGGCTGGGCGCCGTTCATGCACCTCGAACAGCCCACGTTCGTGTCGCCCAAGCTGCACGGCCTCGTGTTCACCGGCTCGTACTTCGAGCTGATCCCGGAGATGTGGCTCTCGAAGTGACGACCGCCGTACGCGTCGACGAGTGCCTCTCGATCCGGGAGGGCGCCTGTGGCTCGAGGAGTGCGACGTGGTCGAGCTCGCGCGCCGGTTCGGCACGCCGCTCTACGTCGTCTCCGAGGACCAGCTGCGCCGCAACGCCCGCCGGATCGGGGCGGCGTTCGCGGCCGGCTGGCCCGACGGCGAGACGGCGCTTCTGCCCTCGCTCAAGGCGAACCTGTCGCTCGCGCTGCGGGCGATCCTGAACGACGAGGGGCTCGGCGCCGACACGTTCGGCCCGGGTGAGCTGCACGCCGCGCTCGCCGCCGGCACCGAGCCCGGCCTGATCTCGGTGAACGGCTCGGTGAAGGACGCCGAGCTCGTCGGCCGCGCGGTCGCCGCGGGGGCGCGGATCACGCTCGACAGCCCCGGCGAGCTCGACCTGGTGGCCGCCGCCGTGCGCGCGGCCGGGCGGCCGGCGCGGGTGCGGCTGCGCCTGCGGCCGGACTACGCCGGCCTCGACCAGCCCTCCGACTTCGCACCCGGGCCGGTCGGTGCGCGACGCGGCCGTGCGCTACAAGCCCGGCATCCCGCTCGACCTCGCCGCCGGCGTCGCCCGTGACGCGCTTGCGACCGACGGCGTCGAGCTTGCCGGCGTGATGGCCCACCTGGGCCGCCACAGCACCGACCCGGACGTCTGGGCGGGGATGGGCGACGAGCTTCGCCGCCGCGATCGGCGGCGCTCTGCGCCGAGCTCGGTGGCGTGGCGGCCGGCGCGAGATCGACGTCGGCGGCGGCTACCCGGCGCCGCGCGACCCGACCGGCGGCGGGCCGCGGCGCCGCGATCGAGACGATCGCCGCGGCGGCTCACCGGCGCGCTGCGCGCCGGCCTGCAGACGGCCGGGATCGACCACGGCCGGGATCCGCCTCGAGGCCGAGCCGGGCCGCGCGCTCTACGCCGACACCGGCATCCACCTGGCGACGGTGCGCAACACGAAGCACCAGTCGGGGCCGGTCGCGTGGGACTGGGTCGAGACCGACACGACCGAGATGTTCATGGCCGACCTCCTGATCGAGCACGCCCGCTTCGGCGTCGTCGCGGCGTCGCAGGCCGACGCGCCCGGCGACGACCCGTGCCGACGTCGTCGGCATGTCGTGCGGATTCGACGTGCTCGCGCCGCAGGCCCGACTGCCGGAGCTCGCGCCGGGCGACGTGCTCGCGTTCCTCGACACCGGCGCCTACCAGGACGCGTGCGCCTCGAACTTCAACGGCCTGCCCCGCCCGGCCACGGTGCTCGTGCACGGCGGCGAGGCCGAGGTGGTCAAGCGCGCAGAGACGGTGGCCGACGTCTTCGCCCGCGACGTCGTCCCGGAGCGGCTGCGATGACCGTCACGGGCCTGCACCACGCGAGCATCACGGTCGCCGACCTCGACCGGTCGCTGCACTTCTACCGCGACCTGCTCGGCGTGCCCGTGCGCGAGCAGGTCGACGCCGCCGGCGACGTCGTTCACGGCGGTCTCCGGCGAGGTCTCGCGCGCACGTGCGGATCGCCGACCTCGACCTCGGCGACGGGCGGGTGCTCGAGCTGATCGAGAACCGCGACCATCCGCCGCCCGCCGATCACGCCGGCAGCCACATCGCGTTCCAGGTCGACGACATCGTCGCCACGTACCGGCGGCTGGTGAAGGCGGGCGTCCCGGCGCGGTCAAAGCCGCAGCCGCTCGGCCCGGAGGCGGGCCGGCACTGGGCGGGATGCATCGTCGTCTACATGACCGACCCGGACGGCGCCACCGTCGAGCTCGTCCAGGTGCCGGAGCCGTGAGCGAGGCCGAGCTGAGGCTCGCCGCCCGGGGGCTCGTGGCGACTTCGTGCCCGAGCTCGCGATGGTCGGCTGCTCGCTCGAGCACGACGGGGTCGAGCTGCTGGCGCTGAACGACGGCGTCGAGGCCTACCGTGAGCGCGGCTCCACGTTCGGCATCCCGCTGCTGCACCCGTGGGCGAACCGGCTCGCGCGTCCGCTGCCCGCCTCCGAGCTCGTGCACCACGACGAGCAACGGCCTGCCGATCCACGGCGTGCTGCCGCGCGTGCTGCCGTTCACGGTGGCCGAGCAGACCGCCGCGAGCGTGCGCGCCGAGTTCGACACGCACGACCATCCGGCGGTGCTCGACGTGTTCCCGCACCCGCACCAGCTCACGGTCGCGGCCGATCGTGACGGCCGACGGCCTGCGAGATCCGAACGACGCTGCGCGCGTAGGGCGCCGGCCGGTGCCGGTCGCGTTCGGCTACCACCCCTACCTGTGCCTGCCGGGCCTGCCGCGGAGCGAGTGGACGGTCGACATCCCCGTCCACACCCGGCTCGTGCTCGACGAGCGCATGATCCCCACGGGCGAGCGCGAGCCGGTGCGGATCGAGCGCGCGCCGCTCGGCGGCCGCAGCTTCGACGACGCCTACACCGACCTCGGCGCCAATCCCCGGTTCACCGTCTCGGGCGGCGGGCGCACGATCGCAGTCGAGTTCCTCGAGGGCTACGACTACGCCCAGGTGTACGCGCCCGCCGACCGCGAGCTCGTCTGCTTCGAGCCGATGACCGCGCCGACGAACGCGCTCGCAAGCGGCGACGGCCTGACGACGGTGCGGCGCCCGGGCGAGATCCACACGGCCGCCTTCCGCATCAGCGTTGCATAAACGGGGTCTGACCCCGGTTATTCATGCAGTCCCAGGTCGCGGACGGCGAACTGGATCGCCTCCGAGAACGTCGGGTACGGCTGGATCGTGTCGAGCAGGACGTCCACCGGCACCTCGGCGCGGATCGCGAGCGTCAGCTGGCCGAGCCACTCGCCCGCCTCGGGGCCGACGGCCACCGCCCCGACGAGCACGCGCCGCCCCGGGTCGGCGAACACCTTGAGGAAGCCGGGCCGCTTCGGCCGCTCGTACGTCGAGAGCCGCGCGACCGACCCGCGCTCGCCCATGACCGTCGCCCTCGCCGGACGTGTCGCCGACCGATGCCACCTGCGGGTCGGTGAACGTGACCGCCGGCACGGCCCGGTAGTCGGCCCGCACCGTCGCGTCCCGCCATCGCGGCCGCCGCCAGCCGGGCCTGGTACTTGCCGACGTGCGTGAACATCGCGATGCCGGTGACGTCGCCGGCGGCCCAGACGTCGCTCGGCGGCCCGCAGCTGCGTCGTCCACCTCGACGCCGCGCTGCGAGATCGTCACGCCGAGCGCCTCGAGCCCCAGCCCGGCCACGTTCGGCCGCCGGCCGGTCGCGACCAGCAGCCGATCGGCCTCGAGGTGCGGTGCCGTCGCCGAGCACGACGCGCACACCCGGCTCGATGCGCTCGAGCTGCGCGCCGAGCCGCAGCGCGATGCCCTCGCCGGCGAGCACGTCGGCGATCAGCGCGCCCGCGTCGGGATGATCGCGGGGCAGCAGCCGCTCGGCGATGTCGACCACGTCACCTGTGCGCCCATGCGGGAGAAGGCCTGGGCGAGCTCGCAGCCGACCGGTCCCGCGCCGAGCACGATCAGCCGTGCCGGCACCTCGTGCGTCGTCGTGGCCTCGCGATTCGTCCAGTAGTCGACGTCCGCCAGGCCGGGGATCGGCGGGATCGACGGCACCGAGCCGGTCGCGACCAGCAGCCGGCCGAAGCCGATCGTGCGCCCGTCCACCTCGACCGCGGCCGGGGCCGGCGATGCGCGCCCGGCCGCGCACGAGCTCGACGTCGCGATCGGCCAGCCACGTCGCCTGGCTCGAGTCGTCGCTGCCGCCGGTGACCTGGTCGCGGTGCCAGAACGCGCGCTCGACGTCGATCGTGCCCGTGACCGCCTCGGCGGCGCCGGGCACGAGCCGCGCGGCGGCGATCGCCTCGGGCGGACGCAGCAGCGCCTTGGACGGCATGCAGGCGAAGTACGAGCACTCGCCGCCGACGAGGCCCTGCCTCGACAGCGTGATCGGCGTCTCCGGGCTCGAGCGTGCGCAGCGCACCCGCGCCGGCCTCGCCCGTCGAGCCGCCGCCCAGGATCACGACCCGCTCTGCCACGGCGGCCATCATAGGCGCCGGGCGATCCGCTACCCTCACCGCCGCCCGGGATATCCCAACCAGGAGTTCAGATGCTGAAGGAGTTCAGGCAGTTCATCATGCGCGGAAACGTGGTCGACCTCGCGGTCGCCGTTGTCATCGGCGCCGCGTTCGGCGCGGTCGTGACGGCGCTGATCGCCGACATCATCACGCCGCTCATCGCCGCGATCTTCGGCAAGCCGAGCTTCGCCAGCCTGAGCTTCACGATCAATCAAAGCACGTTCCTCTACGGCGACTTCCTGAACGCCGTGATCACGTTCGTCACGATCGCCGCGGCCATCTTCTTCCTGGTCGTGAAGCCGTTGAACGCGCTCGCGGCGCGGCGCGCGGCGGGCGAGCCGATGGAGGTCCGACGACTCGCGCCTGCCCCGAGTGCCTGAGCGACATCCCGCTCGCGGCCAGGCGCTGCGCGCACTGCACGTCCGAGGTCGCCGCGGCATAGACGGCCGCGCGGCATCGCTGAAGACGCCGTCAGGGTCGCGTAAGCATCTGGTAAGGCCTGGAGATTCGGGCGTGCATGTGCGATACGGTCACGGGCGATGAGGCGAGGCGCAGTCCTGGCAGGAGTGCTGGCCGCGATTGCGATCGTGGGCGCGGCGTCCACCCCCGCGACGGGCACGCAGGCCGCCAGGGCCACGGCGCCCGCGGCATGCGGGCAGTCGTCCGGGGCACGGCCGGTCATCAACCACGTCATGGTGATCGTGATGGAGAACCACTCCTACTCGGACGTGATCGGCCACGCGCCCTTCATCACTGCGCTCGCCAAGCGCTGCGGCCTGGCGACGAACTACCACGCCATCACCCACCCGAGCCTGCCGAACTACCTGGCGATGACCAGCGGCTCGATCCACCACATCCACTCCGACTGCCAGCCGCAGAGCTGCTCGGTCAGAGGCCCGAACGTGTTCTCGCAGGTCTCGCGCCACCACCTGCGCTGGCGCGCATACGCCGAGTCGATGTCGACGTACTGCGACCGCGGCAGCCACGGCCTCTACGCCGCCCGGCACGTTCCGGCCGTGTACTACACGCGCCTGCGCTCCGCTGCCGCCGGCACGTGCGCCCGCTGGGCAAGCTGCGCACGGGCCGCCTGCACCTCGCGCTCAACAGCGGACACGCCCCGGCGTTCATGTTCGTCACCCCGAACCTGTGCGACGACATGCACGAGCTGCCCGCTGGCCTCGGGCGACAACTGGCTGGCGCGGTGGATGCCGATGATCGTGAAGAGCCGCACCTACCGGCGCGGCCACATGGCGATCCTGCTCGTGTGGGACGAGGGCGGCGGCAACCATAACCAGGTGCCGCTGGTCGCGATCAGCCGCTACACGCGGCCGCACACGCTGGCCCACCGCCTGCTGACGCACTTCTCGCTGCTGCGGGCGACCGAGCACCTGCTCGGCATCAGGAGGTACCTTGGGAAGGCCAACGGTGCTCGCGGCCTTCCCAAGGCATTCCACCTGTAGGCGAACAGGCGGTCTCCGGCGTCCCCCGTATGGTCAGCCGGTGACGATCCGGCGCACGAGCATGACCTCGAAGCGCCTCTGGTCGCGTTTCGACGGGCGCTCCCCCGTACCGGCGGACGGCCCCATCCGTCGGAACGCGGTCTCGGCATGCTTGGCAGCATTCCGGGCGTCTGCGTTCCTCTCCGCTGGTTCGATGCGCTCGACGATCATCTGCGACTCTCCTGTTTCGGCCTCGCCTTCCGCTGACCCCCGTCAGGAGGGCGAAGCGCCTTCTCTCCCTGGATAGCGAGCCCCTCCCCCGGGGGTCAACGGCTGCGGCCCGTTGCATACGAAACCCTTACGACTCGGGGTCGCCGCCGGCGTCCGCAGCACTTGTCAATGGAGCCGTGCTGCGATACACCTGCCTATGCAAATCGGGAACCCCCGACGTCCCACAGGAGGCTCGATGAAGAGCGCCGTCACCATCACCGTCAACGGGGCGTCACGCACCGTCGAGGTCGAGCCGCGCACGCTGCTCGTCCACCTGCTGCGTGAGCACCTGAACATGACCGGCACCCACGTCGGCTGCGACACGTCCAACTGCGGCGCCTGCACCGTCTGGCTCGACGGCGAGGCGGTGAAGTCGTGCACGGTGCTCGCCGTCCAGGCCGACGGCTGCGAGGTGACGACCATCGAGGGCATCTCCGCAGAACGGCGAGCTGCACCCGATGCAGCAGGCGTTCCACGAGAACCACGCGCTCCAGTGCGGCTACTGCACGCCCGGGCATGGTGATGGCCGCGATCAAGCTGCTCGAGCGCAATCCGAGCGCCGACCGACGACCGAGATCCGCCACGGCCTCGAGGGCAACCTGTGCCGCTGCACGGGCTACGAGAACATCGTCGCGGCCGTCCGGGCCGCATCGGGGGTGACGGTCTGATGGCCACCACCGTCGAAGGAGCCAAGGGCATCGGCGTCGCGGCGCTGCGCAAGGAGGACCGCAGGTTCCTGACCGGCCGCGGCCGCTACGTCGACGACATCAAGCTGCCGGGGATGCTGCACATGGCGGTCGTGCGCAGCCAGTACGCGCACGCCGACATCAACGGGATCGACACGTCCGCGGCAAGCGCCATGCCGGGCGTCACCGCGGTGCTCACCGGCGACGGATCTCGAGTTCGCCGCCGGCGTGCCGTGCGGGTCGAACCCCACCGGCGACATGGTGCAGCCGCCCCGGCCGCCGCTCGCAAAGGGCAGGGTGCGCCACGTCGGCGAGCCGATCGCGGTCGTGATCGCCGCCGACCGCTACGCCGCCCGCGACGCGGCGGACGCGGTCGTGGTCGACTACGCGCCGCTGCGAGGTCGTGCTCGGGGTCGACGCCGCGCTGGCCGACGGCGCGCCGACGCATCCACGAGGAGCTCGACTCGAACGTGGGCCTCGTGCTCACGACACAAGACAGACGGTATCGATGCGGCCTTCGCCAAGGCCGACGTCGTCGTGAAGCACACGATCCGAAACCAGCGCCTGATCCATGTCCCGATCGAGACACGCGGCGTGGTGGCCGACTGGAACCCGGCCTCGGACGACCTGGTCGTCTACAGCTCGACCCAGATCCCCCACTTCCTGCGCACGTTCCTCGCGATCGTGTGCGGGGTGAGCGAGGCCAAGGTGCGCGCGATCGCGCCGGACGTCGGCGGCGGGTTCGGCGCCAAGCTGAACACCTACGCCGAGGAGTTCATCGCCGCGGCCGCGTCCCGCAAGGTGGGCGCGCCGGTGAAGTGGATCGAGGAGCGCTCCGAGGCCATGGTCGCGACCTGCCACGGCCGCGCCCAGGACGCGCACGTCGAGCTCGCGGCGACGAAGCGACGGCAAGGTGCTGGGCATGCGCGTGCACTACGTCCAGGACTACGGCTCATACCTGCAGCTGCTGACGCCGCTGATCTCGCAGCTGACGATGCTGATGGCCCCGGGGGCGTACGCGATCCCCGAGATCGACGTCAAGGTCACCAACGTCTACACGAACACCGTGCCGACCGACGCGCTGCGCGGCGCGGGCCGGCCCGAGGCAACGCACGCCATCGAGCGGATGATGGACATCCTGGCGAAGGAGGTCGGGATCACCCGCACCGAGGTGCGCCGGCGCAACTTCCCGGCCGAGTGGCCGTTCACGAGCGCGATCGGCCTCGTCTACGACTCGGGCGACTACGCGAAGACGCTCGACCGGCTGCTCGAGCTCTCCGACGACCAGGCGACGTTCGAGCGGCGGCGCACGGAGGCGGCCGCGCGCGGCAAGCTGCTCGGCCGCGGCCTCTCGACGTGGGTCGAGATCTGCGGGTTCGCGCCCTCGGACGTCGCACGCACGCGATCGGGCTCACGCCGGGAGGGTGGGAGAGCTCGACCGTGCGTATGCACCCGACCGGCAAGGTCACGGTCATCACGGGCACGTCGCCGCACGGACAGGGACACGCGACTTCGTGGTCGCAGATCATCGAGACCGAGCTCGGCGTCCCGTTCGACGACGTCGAGGTGATCCACGGCGACACCGCCTTCGCCCCGTACGGGCTCGGCACCTACGGCAGCCGCAGCGTCGCGGTCGGCGGCACCGCCGTCCACCTGGCCGCGGGCAAGGTGCGCGACAAGGCCCGGCTGGTGGCGGCCCAGATGCTCGAGGCGTCGCGCCGACGACCTCGACTTCGACGCCGGCGCGTTCTCGGTCAAGGGCAGCCCGGACCAGCGGGTGACGATCCAGGAGATCGCCTTCCGCGCGTGGCAGGCGTTCGACATGCCCGAGGGCGTCACGCCCGGGCTCGACGAGACCGTGTTCTTCGACCCGCCCAACTGCGTGTTCCCGTTCGGCGCCCACGGCTGCGAGGTCGAGGTCGACCGCGAGACGGGCAAGGTCGAGATCACGGGCTACATCGCCGTCGACGACTGCGGCAACGTGATCAACCCGATGATCGTCGACTGGCCAGGTGCACGGCGGCGTCGCCCACGGCATCGGCCAGGCGCTCTACGAGGAGCGCCGTGTACGACTCGGGCGGCCAGCTCGTGACCGGCACGCTGGTCGACTACGTGATCCCGTCGGCCGTCGAGGTCCCGCACATCGAGACACACCGCACGGTCACGCCCTCGCCGACGAACCCGCTCGGGGTGAAGGGCATCGGCGAGGCGGGCACGATCGCGTCCTCGCCGGCGGTCGTGAGCGCCGTGTGCGACGCGATCGGCGTCCGCGACCTCGACATGCCGCTCCAGCCGGAGACGGTCTGGAACGCGATGCAGAAGGGAGGTGCGGCATGATCCCGCGGGCATTCGAGTACGAGCGGCCCGCAGTCGGTGGCCGACGCTGCCGGCCTCCTGCGCACGCACGGCGACGGCGCCCGGGTGCTCGCCGGCGGGCACTCGCTCGTGCCGATGATGAAGCTGCGGCTGGCGGCGCCCGAGGCCCTGATCGACATCGGCGGCATCTCGAGCCTGCGCGGCATCTCCGACGCGGGCTCGCACATCGTGATCGGCGCGCTCACGCGCCACGCCGACGTGGCCGCCTCCGACCTCGTCCGCTCGGGCTGCCCGATCCTGGCGCAGGCGGCGGCCGGCATCGGCGACATGCAGGTGCGCAACCGCGGCACGATCGGCGGCTCGCTGGCGCAGGCCGATCCCCACGGCGACCTGCCCACCGTGCTGCTCGCGCTCGACGGCGAGGTGTCGGTCGAGGGCCCGGACGGGATGCGCACGATCGCGGCGCGCGACCTCTTCCTCGGGTTCCTGACCACGTCGCTCGCGCCCGGACGAGATCCTGACCGGCGTGCGCGTGCCCAAGGCCGCCCACGGCGCGTACGTCAAGTTCAACCGGCGGGCGCAGGACTGGGCGATCGTCGGCGTCGCGGCGGTGGTCGACGGCACGTCGGCCCGGATCGCGCTCACCGGCGTCGGGCCGCGGCCCGTGCGTGCCGAGGCCGCCGAGCGGGCGTTCACCGGCGCGAACGCCGCCGAGGCGGCGGAGCTCGCCGCCGAGGGCCTCTCGCCCCCGGCCGACACGGCCGGCTCGGCGGACTACCGCAAGCACCTGGTGCGCGTGCTCACCCGGCGGGCGCTCGAGGAGGCGGCCGGGTAGCGCCGGCCGCGGCGCGGGGCGCCACGCGGGTGGTCGTCTTCGACGTCGGCGAGACGCTGCTCGACGAGTCGCGCTCGTGGACCGAGTGGGCGCGGCTGGCTCGGCGTGTCCGCCGCTGACGCATGCTCGGCGTGCTCGGCGCGGTGATCGAGCGGCGCGAGCGATCACCTGGAGGCGTTTCGGATGCTGCGTCCCGGGTTCGACCTCGGCCGCGGAGCGGCGTGCCCGCGCCGCCGCCGGTGTGCCCGACGAGATCCGCGCCCGCGACCTCTACCCCGACGCGCTGCCCTGCCTCGCGGCGATCGGCGCGAGCGCGGCTACCGCGTCGGCGTGGTCGGGAACACGAACGCCGAGACCGAGCGGCTCCTGCGCGACCACTGCGACGCCGACTTCGTCGCGTCGTCGGCCGGCCTGGGCGCCGCCAAGCCGGCATCCGGCGTTCTTCGCCGCGATCGCGCGGCTCGCCGGAGTCCGAGCCCGGCGCAGATCGCCTACGTCGGCGACCGCGTCGACAACGACGTCCTGCCCGCCGTCGCGGCCGGCATGATCGGCGGTTCATCTGCGCCGCGGGCCGTGGGGGCATCTGCAGGCGAGCTGGCCGGAGGCGGCGAGGCGCACCTGCGCATCGACTCGCTGGCCGAGCTGGCCGGGGCGCTCCCGGCCGCTCTGGAGCTAGGCTGCCGCGGTGCGGCTCGACGACGACGGGTTCGTCCAGGATCAGTACGCCTCGACCGCGAAGCTGCAGACGCGCATCGCGGTCTGGCAGCCGGCCGCCGCGGGCAGCTCGCCGCAGGACGTCGCGATCGCGCGCCTCGCCGAGCGCGCTCCCGCCCGTCTGCTCGAGGTCGGGCCGGGGACGGGCGCGTTCGCCGAGCGCTGCCGGGCCGAGCTGCGGTGCGAGGTGGTGGCGCTCGACAGCTCCGCCGAGATGGTGCGGGCGACGGCGGCGCGCGGAGTCGACCGCGATCGTCGGCGACGTCACCCGGCTGCCGTTCGCAGACGGCGAGTTCGACTGCGCCGTCGCGGCGTGGATGCTCTACCACGTCGCCCGACCTCGACACGGCGATCGGCGAGCTCGCGCGCGTCCTTGCACCCGGCGGCCGGCTGGTGGCGATCACAAACGGCGACGAGCACCTGCGCGAGCTGTACGCCGCGGTCGGCGCGGCAGAAGCTCGAGTCGTCGTTCAGCCGCGAGAACGGCGCCGAGCGGCTGGAGCGGCATTTCGCCCGGGTCGAGCGCACCGACCTGCGGGCGCAAGCCGTGTTCGCCGACCGCGCCGCGGCGGCCGCCTACCTGGCCACCCTGGGCCGGGGCGACCTGGCCGAGCGGCTGCCGGAGTTCTCCGAGCCGTTCGACGCGAGCGGCGCGCCGACGGTGTTCGTGGCCGACAAGGCGTAGCGGGCGGCGCGCAATTGACATCCGACCGCGATGCCAATTGGGCGACGCGGCCCACCACCCAATTGGCACGCATCTGCGAACGCCAAATGGCGCGCCGCCGCCCGCCCGAGCGTACGCTCCCAGCGCCCATGACCGCCGCCGGCCGCACCCTGCTCGCCCAGATCACCGACCTGCACGTCGGCGTCGGCCCGGGCGACGGCGAGCCCGCCCGCAGGCTCACGGCGGTCGTCGCGGCGCTCGCGGCGCTGCGATCCCGCGCCGGACGCGGTCGTGGCCACCGGCGACCTCGTCCAGAACGGCCGCCCCGCCGAGTACGAGCGCGTCCGCGAGCTGCTGGCCCCGCTCGCGATGCCGGTCCACGTCCTGCCCGGCAACCACGACGACCGCGAGGCGCTCCGGGCCGCGCTGCTCCCCGACCAGAACGGCGGTCCGTCCGGCTTCGTGCAGTACGTGACCGCCGTCGGCGGGCTGCGGCTCGTGGTGTGCGACACCACCGTGCCGGGGCAGGACGGCGGCCGGCTGTGCGCGGAGCGGATGGGCTGGATCGCGGCCGCGCTCGCGGACGACCGCGAGACGCCGACGATCCTCGCCATGCACCACCCGCCGCTTCTCACCGGGATCCGGGGGATGGACGCGATCGGCCTCGACGGCCCGACCCGGGCCGAGCTCGACGACATCCTGGGCCGGGCCCCGAACGTCCACCGCGTCCTCGCCGGCCATGTCCACCGCGCCATGCTGGGCGTCTGCGGCGGCTGCCCCGTCTTCACCTGCCCGAGCAGCGACGTCGCGATCGCGCTTGACCTCTCCGACACGCTCGAGCTGAGCGTGCTCGACGAGCCGCCGGCGCTTCGCGCTGCACCTCTTCGCCGACGGCGGCCTCACGACCCACGTGCAACCCGTCGCCTGAACGCAGCGACGGGGCCGGCGTCCATCGCGGACGCCGGCCCCAGGTCGCCGCCGATCAGGCCGTGACGGCCTCCGGAATCGTCTCAGCGACGGTCTCGGCGGACTTGCCGGCCCGCGCCGGCAGGAACAGCGCCGCCGCGCACCCGGCGGCGACCACCGCCGCACCGACCCAGAGCGCCGGCCGGAGTCCGTCGGTGAAGAGCGCCGCCGAGCCGTACCCGCCCTGGTGGGCGAAGATCGACGCCAGGACGGCGACTCCGAACACGCCGCCCAGCTCGCGGATGGCGTTGTTGGCACCCGACGCCTGGCCGGCCTCGATCAGGCGCACCGAGCTCATGACGACGGTCGCGATGGGGGCGAAGAAGAGCCCCATGCCGATGCCGGCGAGCGCGAACGGCACGACGATCTCGGTGTACGGCACGGTCGGCGAGATGCACGACCGCCATCCAGCCGAGCGCGATCGACTGCAGCGCGAGGCCGAGCACGAGCAGCGGCTTGCCGCCGATGCGATCGGTCAGCGCCCCGGCGATCGGGGCGACGATCATCGGCATCCCCGTCCACGGCAGCGTGCGCACGCCCGCTTCCAGCGGCGAGTAGCCCTGCACGTTCTGCAGGTACTGGCTGAGCAGGAAGATCGAGCCGAACATCCCGAAGAACATCAGCAGGGATGCACCGTTGGCCGCCGAGAAGGCCCGGTTGCGGAACAACCGCATGGGCAGCATCGGCGCCCGCGCGCGCAGCTCCCAGCCGACGAACGCGACGAGCAGCGCCGCGCCCGCGGCCAGCGAGGCCACGATCTCGGGACTCGTCCAGCCCTGCGAGTTGGCCCGCACGAGGCCCCACACGAGCCCGAACGCGCCGGCGGTGACGAGCGCCACGCCCGGCAGGTCGAGCCGCATCGACGGCCCGCGGCTCTCGCGCAGCCGGGCCAGGCCCATCGGCAGCACCAGCAGGCCGAGCGGGACGTTCAGCCAGAAGATCCACTGCCACGAGATGCCCTCGACGACGGCGCCGCCGACGAGCGGGCCGAGCGCGACGCCCAGGCCGCTGATGCCGCCCCATGCGCCGAGCGCGAGGCCGCGCCGCTCCCGCGGGACCGCCTCGGTCAGCAACGTCAGCGTGAGCGGGGTGACGATCGCCCCGCCGACTCCCTGCACCGCCCGGGCGGCGATCAGCGCGCCGATCGACGGTGCCAGCGCCGCGGCTGCCGATCCGGCCGTGAAGATGGCCATGCCGATCAGGAACAGGCGCTTGCGGCCGAACCGATCGCCCAGCGCCGCGCCCATCAGGAGCAGCACTGCGAAGGTGAGCGTGTAGGCGTTGACCGTCCACTCGAGCCCCGAGATCGAGGCGTGCAAATCGCGTTGGATCGTCGGCAGGGCCATCGTGACGACCAGGTTGTCGAGGGTCGTCATGAAGAGCGCGAGGCTCGTGATCGCGAATGTCCACATGGTTCTATGGCCATTGTGGGTCACGTTCTTCCCTCCTTAGTAGTTAGTGCTTACGAAGTACATGACGGAAAAAAAGGGGTCAGTCTTCCGGGCCGAGCTGCATGTCGCCGAGGCACTCCGCGACCCAGGGATCGTTCAGGCCGCGCAGATCGATGGCGGCGATCACGTTCAGGAGCATGCCCTTCGCGAAGAACTCGCGCATCTCCTCGGGGCTCGCGCCCGCCGCCTGCTCCACCCATTCCCACAGCTGCCCGTAGCGACGGCTGACCAACGCGCGCACATCGGGATCGGAGCAGTCGGCGTAGCTGTGCATCTGGCCGAGCAGGAGGGAGCGATCGCGCAGGAGCGGCCCGTAGGCGGCACCCATCGCCTGCAGCTCCTCCCCCGGCGCCGCCGCCTGCGCCGCGGCCTCGAACGCGCGCTGGATGCGGTCGAAGCAGCGCTCGATCGTCGCCAGGTAGAGCGCCTTCTTCGTCCCGAAGAGGCGAAACACGTACGGCTGGGTGATGCCGGCCCGGCGGGCGATGTCCTCGGTGGCGGTGCCGTGCAGGCCGCCGCGGGAGAACTCGATGCGTGCGGCCTCGAGGATCGCCTCGCGCCGCTCGGCTGCCGGCATGCGGCGCCGACCGGCCGTCCTGCGGGTGTGCCTCGGTTGCCATGCCTGGGAAGTTAGCAGTCACATACTTCGCTGTCAAGCCCCCAACCGTCGTCGCCGGCGGATGACAACGAGCGCCACGAGCCCCGCGGCCAAAACGGCGCCGAGCACGAGCTGCGCCTGGTGGAGCGCGCCGAGGAGCGCGCCCACGTGACCGGCGAACAGGTACCCGAGCCCGGTGAATGTGATCGCCCACAGGCCGGCGCCGACGACATCGGCGGCCGCGAACCTGCCGGCGCGCATGCCCGACGCGCCGGCCGTGAACGGCCCGAGCGCCCGCACGACGCCGACGAAGCGCCCCGTCACGATCGCCTTCGCGCCGTGCCGGGCGAAGAAGCGCTCGACCCCCACGAGCCGCGGCTCGGTGATCCCCAGGCGGCCGCCGTGCCGAAGCAGGAACCGCCGCCCCAGGCTGCGCCCGAGCACGTACCCGCAGGTGTCGCCGGCCACGGCCGCGATCCACACGATCGCGACCAGGGCGGGAAGCTGCATCTGCCCGCGGCCGGCGAGCACGCCGCCCAGGACGACCGCCAGCTCCCCCGGCGCGATCAGGCCGACGAACGCGCTCGTCTCGAGGAACGCCAGGCCTCCGACGAGCGCGTACGACCAGGCCCCGAGCCCATCCCCGAGCGTCGCGAGCAGTGCCTCGGCCGACGTCACGAGCGCAGCACCGCGGCGACGCCGTCGTTCTCGAAGAGCAGCGTCCGCGAGCCGCCCTCGAGCGGCGTGATGTCGGCGCCCGCGTGCAGCGCGAGCTCGATCAGAGCCTCGGCCGGATCGCGCCGCGGCCATCCGCCCCCGCCCCCGGCGAGCGCCCCCGACCAGCGGTAGTCGCGCTCGCCGTCGAAGAGCAGATGGCCGACCCGGCGCTCCGCGAGCGCCTCGAGCGTGCGCCCGGCGCCGAGCACGGCGGCGCGATCGGACAGGGCCGCGGAGACGACGCCCGCGACCAGGCGGCGCTCGTACCGGCGCTGGGCGGCGTGCAGGTCGGAGCCGACGACGGCGGCGATCCCGCGCGGGCGCAGGCCTTCGACGCGAGCCGTTCACCATCGACACGTCGCAGCCGCTGGGCACGCCGGTGCGCGCGAGCGCGTGGGCGAGCCGGCCGTCGCCGGCGACCAGGATGCGCGTCCACGCCCGCTCCGCGGAGATCGTGTGCACCTCGCGCGCGAGCCGGGCTGCGAGCGGCGCTCCCATCCGCCGCCAATGCGCGCCGCTGCCGGCGAAGCGGTACTCGCCGACCTCCTCGACGGCGCCCATCCGCCACTCGAAGAGCTGCGCGGCCGCCGCCCCGGCGACCATCACGCCCGCCGGGCGGCCCTCGTCGAAGGCGGCCACGAGCGGCCGCACATAGGCCGTCGGCTCGAGGGCGGCGGTGACGCCCACCGGCAGGCCGACGCCGATCTCGAACACCTCCTCGGTGCAGAGCGGCGCGAACAGCGCCCGCCCGGGCGCGCCGCCGTGAAGCATCCGAGCGAGCGCCGGCCGGATGCGCGGCAGGCACTCGCGATACGCGGCGCGCAGGTCGGTGCCCTCGGCCCCGGCCACGTCCTGCTCGAGCCGCCGCAGCTCGCCGGAGAGCGCGACCGCCCGCACCAGCCGCCCGCTCGCCGGGTCGGGCCGGTCGACGTACACCGAGAGCACCCCGAGCGGATCGGCGATGGCGTCGATCGCGCGGATGTCGGACATGGTCAGCATGGTTCCTCCTCGAGGATCGATGGGTGAGCGCGGCGCGGCCGCCGCAGCGAGGCCGCGACGGCGGCGCCGATCAGCACGGTCACGGCGGCCAGGGTGGCCCAGGCCGGCGGGTGGTAGAGGTCCGCCGCCGCCATCTCGACGCCGGTCAGGACGAGCACGGCCGCAAGGCCCAGGTTGAGATGGGTGAAGCGGTCGCGCATGCCCTCGAGCAGGACGAACAGCGAGGGCAGGCCCACGAGTGCCATCACGTTGGCAGCGAAGACGATCACCGGATCGCGGGTGACGGCGAAGATGGACGGGATGGAATCGGCGGCGAACGCCACGTCGGTCACCGCGAGCACGAGGAACGCCGCCCGCAGCGACGCACCGCCGCCCCCCCGTGTGAGCCGCGCCATCATGGCGCCGCTCGGCGTGGGCGCCCCCTTTGCGAGCATCACGCCCGCAACCATGAGGAAGACCGCGAAGACGTACGCCGTCCATTCCGCCGCCCCGAGCAGCGCCGATCCGGCGACGATGAAGATCCCGCGCAGAGCCAGCGCCGCGGCGATCGCCCATACGATCAGGCGCCCGCGCGCCTCGGCGGGGACGGCGAACGCCTGGAGGACGACCACGAACACGAACACGTTGTCGAGCGAGAGGCTGCGCTCGATCGCGTAGCCCGCCAGGTACTCCCCCGCCGGCGTCGGCCCCCGCCACGCCCACACGACGCCGGCGAAGCCAACGCCGGCACCGAGCCAGCCGGCGCTGATCACCGCGGCCGCGCGCAGCGAGGCCGGCCGCAGCACCGCGAGGTCGAGCACAAGCAGCCCGACGGCCGTGCCCGAGAGCACCGCCCACTGCCACCAATCCTGCACAGGTTCCTCCTTCGGTTGCACGAAACCGAAGGTCTCACCCGCCCGCTGGGGCCGGCTGCGCCGGGCTCGAAAGCCGTCCTGACGACGCAGCACATTGGTGGGCTACTCCCCTTCCAAGACCCAGAGTAGCCGCGATCGCGCCCGCCCGCCGGACGCGTCCAATGCCCGGTTTAAGCTACGTCGGCCAGCTCGCCCGGCACGAGCTCGAGCTCGATGCGACGGCCGGCGCGGACGACGCCGACCTGCAGGGGCACGCCGACGGCGTCGCCCGACATGACCCGCAGCAGGTCGTCCATGCGCTCGACGGGGCGGCCGTCGATCGAGACGATCAGATCCTCGGGGCGGACGCCGGCGGCCGCCGCCGGGCCCTCGGGCTCGACGCCGATCACCTCGACCCCCGAGGCGCGGCCGAGCTCTGCGCGCACCCCGGGGGGCAGCGGCCGGTCGCCGCCGGCGATGCCGACGAACGCGCGCCGCACCCGGCCGGTGCGCAGAGCTCGGCGACGATCCGCCCGGGTCGCGGTGTTGATCGGCACCGCCAGCCCCAGGCCGACCCCGGCCAGGGCGGTGTTGATGCCGACCACGCGGCCGCGGCTGTCGGCCAGCGCCCCGCCGGAGTTGCCGGGGTTGAGCGCCGCGTCGGTCTGGATCACGTCGGGGATCGACCGCTGCGCGCGGCCGCTGCGGGCCGGGAGCGATCGCCCGAGCGCCGAGACGACGCCGGCAGTCACCGTGCCGCCGAGCCCGTGGGGATTGCCGATCGCGACCACGAGCTGCCCGACCCGCAGCCGGCCGGCGTCGCCGAGCGCGGCCGGCACCAGGGCAGCCCCGTCGGCCCGGATCAGGGCGAGGTCGGTGAGCGGGTCGCGGCCGACAACCTCGAAGGCGGGCTCGCTGCCGTCGGTGAAGGCGGCGCGGCCGCGCGCGTCCTCGGCCCCGACGACGTGGGCGCAGGTGAGCATGAAGCCGTCGCCCGAGAGCACGACGGCGCTGCCGCCGCCGATCGCCTCGCGCCGGCGGCCGCGCCGGCGCACGCGCAGGTTGGCGACCGACGGCGCCAGCCGCTCGGCCACCGATGTGACGATCCGCGAGTAGGCATCCAGCGCCTCGTCGTCGGGCTCGCAGATCCGCTGCTACGGGGGGTGTGGCGAGCTCGTCCATCGCTCAGTCCTGCACCGGCACGACGTCGATCTCGCGCTCGGCCTCGCCCCGGACGAGCCCGAGGGCGAGCGGGGCGCCCTCGGCGAGGCCGTCCAGCGCCGCGTAGAGGTCGTCGACCGACCCGACCGGCCGGCCGGCGGCGGTCACGATCAGATCGCCGGGAGCGACGCCGGCGCCGGCCGCCGCGCCTCCGGCCTGCACCTCGCGCACGAGCAGGCCGTCGCGCTCGCCGAGACCGACGGCGCGCCGCATCCGCCGGGCCGCCCGGCTCGGACACGACCCCGACTCCGAGGCTGCGCCGCGCGGGTGCCTCGCCCCGGGCCAGGGCAAGCGCGCGTTCGCGCAGGTCAGGTTCGGCCGCAAGCGCGAGCACGAGGCCGCCGTCCAGGCGCACCGCGTTCAGCCCGAGGAGCGCCCCGTCGGCGGCGACGAGGGGCCCGCCCGCAGAGCCGCGCGCCACCGCCGCGGTGTGCTCGAGCGACCCGGCGATGCGCCGGCCCCGGGGGCCGCGGAACGAGCGGCCGAGCGCCGACACCGCCCCGGTCGTGACGCGCAGGGCGCCGTCGCCGAGCCGCGCCAGCGCGAACACCGGCATGCCCAGCTGCGCCGCGCCGTCGGCCCATGCCGCCGCGGGGGCGTCACCGGTCTCGACGGCGACCACGGCCAGGTCGCCGGCGGCATCGAGCGCCGCCGGCCGCCCCGGGCGCGACGGCCGTCGGCGAATGTGACGGCGACCTCGTCGCCCCGTACGGAGTGGGCGCAGGTCAGCACCCGATCGGTGGCGATGACGACGCCGGATGCCGGCCGCCACCCGAAGCGCAGGCCGACGACCGCCGGCCCGGCGCTGGCGACGACGTCCGCCGTCGCCTGCTGCAGTTCCTCGAGCACGCTCATTCGTCCCTCTCATACCCAAGTCGATAGTTGATAGCAATCTGCAAGTTACCTTCCCGGGCAGCGACATTCGCAAGCCGGATACGATGGGCGCATGGACGAGCCGTCGCACACCTCTCCGCTGGCCGAGGCGATGGGCCGCGTCGGCGATCGCTGGACGCTGCCGGTCGTCGAGGCGCTGCTCGAGGGCCCGCGCCGGTTCGGCGAGCTCGTCGAGCGGCTGCCCGGGATCGCCCCGAACATCCTCACCGACCGGCTGCGCAGCCTGGAGCGCGATGCGCTCGTCGTCGCCCGGCCCTACTCGCACCGGCCGCCGCGCTCGACCTACGAGCTCACCGCCGACGGCCGCGCCCTGGCCGGCGCCGTGCGCCTTCTGAGCGAGTGGGGTGCGCGCCACGAGGGGCAGGAGCCGGCCCGCCACTCCGCCTGCGGCACGCCCCTCGAGGTGCGCTGGTACTGCCCGACATGCGAGCAGACGGTCGACGAGGACGCCGCCGAAGGGCTGCACTACGCGTGATCACGATCGACGACGTCCGCGCCGCCGCCGACGCGCCTGGACGGCGTCGCCCACCGCACGCCGGTGCTGCACTCGCGCACGCTCGACGCCCGCACCGGCGCGAGCGTGTTCGTGAAGGCCGAGTGCCTGCAGCGCGGCGGCGCGTTCAAGTTCCGCGGGCGCCTACAACATGATCTCGTCGCTCGCCCGCCGAGTGCGCGCCCGCGGCGTCGTCGCCTACTCGTCCGGCAACCACGCCCAGGCGGTCGCGATCGCCGCGGGGATGCTCGGCTCGACCGCCGTGATCCTGATGCCGGCCGACACGCCGGCCGCCAAGCTCGACGCGACCCGCGGCTACGGCGCCGAGGTGGTCACCTACGACCGCTACCGCGAGGATCGCGAGGCGCTCGGCGCGGCCCTGGCCGCCGAGCGCGGCCTCACGCTGGTGCCGCCGTACGAGCACCCGGCGGTGATGGCCGGCCAGGGCACCGCGGCGCTGGAGCTGCTCGACGAGGCGCCCGGACTCGACCTGCTGCTCGCACCCGTCGGCGGCGGCGGGCTGATCGCCGGCTGCGCGACCGCCGCCAAGGCGCTCGCGCCCGGCATCCGCGTGGTCGGCGTCGAGCCGCAGGCGGGCGACGACACCCGCCGCTCGCTGGCCGCCGGCGAGCGGGTGCGGATCGAGACGCCGCGCACGATCGCCGACGGCCAGCAGGCGGACATCCCCGGCGAGCTCACCTTCGCCGTGAACCGCCGGCTGCTCGACGCGCGTCGAGCTCGTCTCCGACGCCGAGATCCTGGCGGCGATGGCGTTCCTGTTCGACCGCATGAAGCTCGTGACCGAGCCGAGTGGCGCCTCCGCCGTGGCGGCCCTCCTGGCCGGGCCGCGTGCAGCGCACCCGGCGCGCGCGTCGGCGTGATCGTGTCGGGCGGGAACGTCGGCGTCGCCCGGTTCTGCGAGCTGCTCGGCCGCCCGGCCGGATGACCGAGCCCGGCCCGGACGCGCGCGAGGCCGAGTCCGAGCGCGTCGGCCCCGGCCCGCCGATCGCGCCGGGCGGCGCGCGCGGGCTGCTGCGGCTGGCGACCATCGACATCGGCCCGCTGCGGCGGCACCGCGACTTCCGCCTGCTCTTCATCGGCCAGGGGGTGTCGTTCTTCGGCTCGATGATCACCTACGTCGCGATCCCCTACCAGGCCTACCAGCTGACCGGCTCCTCGCTCGTGGTCGGCCTGCTCGGGCTGGCCGAGCTGGCGCCGCTCCTGGCCGCCGCGTTCATCGGCGGCGCGCTGGCCGACGCCTTCGACCGGCGGCGGATGATGCAGCTGACCGAGCTCTCGTTCGCCGCGGCGTCGCTCGTGCTCGTCGCAAACGCGCTCGCTGCCGCACCCGCAGCTGTGGGTGCTGTTCGTGATGTCGGCCGCTGCTGGCCGACGCTCGACGGGCTGCAGCGGCCGTCGCTCGACGCGCTCACGCCGCGCCTCGTCGAGCGCGACGAGCTGATCGCCGCCGGGGCGCTCGCCTCGTTCCGGATGACGATCGGCATGATCGCCGGGCCCCGCAGTCGGCGGCGTGCTGGTCGCGACCGTCGGCGTGCCGGCGACCTACGCCGTCGACATGGCCACCTTCGCGGTCTCGCTCGTCGCGCTGCGCATGATGCGCGCGGTGCCGCCGCCGCCCGAGGCCGAGCCGCCCAGCCTGCGAGCGGATCGTCGAGGGGCTGCGCTACGCCGGCTCGCGGCCCGAGCTGATGGGCACCTACGTCGTCGACATCGTGGCGATGTTCTTCGGCATGCCGATGGCGCTCTTCCCGGCCGTCGCCAGCCACCTGGGCGGCGCCGGGCGTGCTCGGCCTGCTCTACGCCGCGCCGGCGGTGGGCTCGCTGCTCGCGACGGTGACGAGCGGCTGGACGGCGCGCGTCCACCGCCACGGCGCCGCGGTCTGCGTCGCGGCGGCGGTCTGGGGCGTCGGCATCGTCGGCTTCGGCCTGGCGCCGAACCTCGCGCTCGCGCTGCTCGGCGCTGGTCGTCGCGGGCGGCGCCGACATGCTCTCGGGCATCTTCCGCGGCACGATCTGGAACCAGACGATCCCCGACCACCTGCGCGGCCGGCTGGCCGGGATCGAGCAGGTCAGCTACTCGACCGGCCCGCTGCTCGGCAACGTCGAGTCCGGCGCGGTCGGCGTCGCTCGCCGGCGTGCGCGCGTCGATCGTCTCGGGCGGCGTGCTCTGCGTCGTCGGCGTGGTCGTGGCCGTCCTGCGCGCTGCCGGCGTTCTGGCGCTACGACGCCCGCGACGATCGGCCCGCTACGGCCCCGGCCGCTTCTCAGTGATCGCGGGTCGTGTCGACAGGCCGCATCCCGACCTGCGGATCGACCTGCGTGCGGGCGTCGACGATGCTGTCGCCGAACTGGCGGCGGTGCTCGTCCGGCTCGTCGCGGTGCAGGGCGGCCGCCGCCTTCCAGCGCAGAAGCGCTCGTGCAAGCGCGCCCACGGCAGCCAGAGCCAGGACGACCCTGGCCACGGCGTTTCCGACGACGAACGCCGCGAGGATCACGAGCACGACCGTGAGGGCGAAGAACGGAACGGAGTCCCGCGGCGGGCTGCCGAGGCGCGTGATGCGCGGCACGCCTTGCAGGCTAGCACGCTGCGAATGTCGCAAATGCGTGCCGATCGCCCCCCGCGAATATTCGGGGTCAGACCCCGGTTATTCAGGTCGCGGGAGCCGGATCGGGCACGGGCTCGCGGTCGATCCCGGCGATGCGGTAGGCGTCGGCCTCATCCAGCGTCTCGTGCTCGAGCAGCGCCCGGGTGAGCGCCTCGAGCTGATCGCGGTGCGCCTCGAGCTGGGCCATCGCGGTGCGCTCGCACTCCTCGAGGATCCGGCGCACCTCCTCGTCCACCAGCTCGCGTGTGCGCTCCGACGAGTCGCCCGCGCCGGGGAACAGGGTGGGCTCGTCGTTCGGGCCGGGCAGCACCGACACCGGGCCGATGCGCTCGGACATGCCCCAGCGACCGTCATCTGGCGGGCGATGCGCGTGGCCTGCTCGAGGTCGGACTCGGCCCCGGTGGTGATCTCGCCGTAGATGATCTGCTCGGCCGCGCGGCCGCCCAGCGCGCCGACCATACGGCCGCGCAGGTAGTCGGCCGTGTAGCCGTAGCGATCCGAGCTTGGGCTCTGGAACGTCACGCCGAGCGCGCGTCCACGCGGGATGATCGAGATCTTGCGGACGGGGTCGGCGCCCGGCTGGAGCATCCCCAGCAGCGCGTGCCCGGACTCGTGATAGGCGGTGCGCTCGCGCTCCGCGACCGAGAGCACGATCCGCCGCTCGGCCCCGAGCACGATCCGCTCGAGCGAGTCGGTGAAGTCGGCCAGAAGCACCTGGTCGTGGTTGCGGCGGGCGGCGGTCAGCGCGGCCTCGTTGACGAGGTTGCGCAGGTCGGCGCCCACCATCCCGGGGGTCGACGAGGCCAGCGCGTCGAGGTCGACGTCCGGCCCGAGCGGCATCCCGCGCGTGTGCACCTCGAGGATCTGGCGGCGCCCGGACTGGTCGGGCGGGTTCACGGTCACACGGCGATCGAACCGGCCCGGGCGCAGGAGGGCCGGGTCGAGGATCTCGGGGCGGTTCGTCGACGCGATCACGATCACGCCCTCGGTGCCGGAGAAGCCGTCCATCTCGGTCAGGATCTGGTTCAGCGTCTGCTCGCGCTCGTCGTGGCCGCCGCCGAACGCGTTCGAGCTGCCGCGGGCGCGCCCGATCGCATCCAGCTCGTCGATGAACACGATCGCCGGGCGCGGCCGCCTTCGCCTGCGTGAAGAGATCACGGACGCGGCTGGCGCCGACGCCGACGATCGCCTCGATGAACTCCGATGCCGAGATCGAGAAGAACGGCACCGCGGCCTCGCCGGCGACCGCCCGCGCGAGCAGCGTCTTGCCCGTGCCCGGCAGGCCCGAGAGCAGCACGCCCTTCGGCACAGTTGCGCCGAGGCGCGTGTAGCGGCCGCGGGTTGCGCAGGAAGTCGACCACCTCGACCAGCTCCTCCTCGGCCTCGTCGATGCCGGCCACGTCATCGAACGAGACCCGCTTGGCGGTCGCATCCGGCTCGTACCGCTGCGCCCGCGACCGCCCGAACGAGCCCAGCCCGCCACCGGCGCCCATGCGCTGGACGCGGCGGGCGATGAAGACGACGATGCCGACGATCAGGATCGTCGGCCCAAACCCGAGCACCAGCTGCTCCCAGAACGGCGTCGCGGTCTCGATCGGGTGGGCGTTGATGACCACGTTCTGCTGCTCGAGCAGGCTGCAGCAGGCCGTCGCCTCCCACCGCCGGCCGCTCGGTCTGGAACCGCGTCGACGGCTTCCCGCTCGCGCCGGGCGGCTTGACCGGCTTCTTGAACGTGCCCTGGATCGTGTTGCCGGTGGAGGTGACCTCCGAGACGTTGCCGGCCGTCACCTGCGCGCGGAAGTAGCTGTACGGCACCTGCTCATGCGAAGGGGTGGACGAGACCAGGCCCGCGATGACGTAGTTGAGCGCGAGCAGCACCAGCAGGACCGCCCAGAACCGGCGCCCACCGGGCATGCGCGGCGGCGGCTTGGGCTCCTCCTTCGGGCGTGTGCCCCTCGACACGGAAGCCGTGTCTGTGCGGCGTCTGGGCCGGAGCGGGTGATGGAGGGTCGGCCATCGGGAGCGAGTGTACCCCCGGCCCCGCGCCCCGGCGACGGGCGGGCACCGACGGGTGCCGCCCGCCGCGAGGCGGGGGAGCGCGTCCGCGGGTCACGGACGCAGCTGCTGCGGACGGAGGCGGGGCAGGGCGCGGCCGGGTGCGCCGGCGGGACGCTCTTCCCGTCCGGCGGCGGCCTCGATCTCGAGCCGGCGCGCGGACGCGGCCTCGATCTGCTCCTGGCGGTGCCACCGGGCCAGCTCGATCCTGATCTGGGGATGCATACCGATCATGATGTTTCACCTCCTTCGCAATGGGTCCGTCGTGACGTAACAGGATGTGTATGCATGCAGCCGCCTCCCGTCTGGGTGGATACGTATCGGAGAACGCCTCGGCCTCGCTACCGCACGCAGAAGGCGTGCGCTTGGCGCGGCGTCAGGTGGAGCGCGGTGAGCGGCTGAGAATCAGGCCGTGTGAGTGCCGGAGAGGCACCGCACCGCGAGGCTGACCGGCTCGGGGGACGCCGCGAAAGCGAAGCTGACAGTAGTCGTCGTGATCATCTTCGCCTCCTTCGGGTCGCAGAGCCAGTACCTACTTGCGGAGCGAGCATACACGCGCGCGTCGCGCCCGTCAAGAAACCCTTACACAATTCGTTATGCAACGCCCGCGAGGGCCAGCTGCTCGACGTCACGCACCTGCTCGGGCGAGAGCGCCGGCAGCGGTGCGCGTACGTCACCCGAGATGGGCACGCCGCGTGCGCGCAGCACATGCTTGAGCGCACTCTGGAACGGGTGCCGCTCGACCGCACCGCGCAGCTCCTCGAGCCGCGCCCCGCCGGCGGCATCGGGGCTGGCGACGACGCCCGCCACGACCTCGGGGAAGGCGGACGCGAGCCCGGACACCGCCCCGGCCGCTCCCGCCGCGAGCGCCTGGGGGATCAGCCGCTCCGCGCCGACGAACACCGGCAGGCCCAGCCCGAGATACGGCTCGACGCGCTCGAACGGGGCCTCGGAGACCTTGAGGCCGGCGATGTTCGACGCCCGCTCGCGCACGCGCGCGACGACCGTCACGGGCAGCGGGTAGCCGCTGCGGGCGGCGAACGCGTACAGGTAGAACGGGGTGGGTGCGCACGCCGCGGCGGCCGCGGAGAAGTGCGCGACGAGCGCGTCCTCGGAGAGCGGGTAGTACGGCGGCGGGATGACCGCCACGCCGTCGGCGCCGATCCCCGCGGCGTGGGCTGCCAGCGTGACGGTGTCCGCCGTGCTCTGGGCGCCGCAGTGCACGATCAGCTTGCCGGCCCGGGCGTCGCGGAACCGCTCGGCGACCGCCCGCCGCTCATCGAGCGAGAGCAGCACGCCCTCACCGGTCGTACCCAGGGCGAAGACGCCGTCCGCGCCTCCTGCCACGAGGAAGCGCGCGAGCGGCTCGATCGCGTCCTCGTCGATGCGCGCACCGCCGTCGCGAAGCGGCGTGACAGAGGCGGCGAAGAGGAGCGGGGACATCTCGCCCGCGATCCTAACGGCGCCGGCGGGATCGGTGCGCGGATCCCCCCGCTCGCGCGGTCGGCCTAGCGGCGCCAGAGGCCCGCGCGCCCCTGCAGGGGCGGCGTCGAGCTCGGCGGCCGGCGGCGCTCCCGCGGCCGCGGCTGCGGGTCGTACGCCGTGAGCCGGCTGAGCGCCGACTCGTGGTCGGTCTCGGTGAGCTCTGGGGCCAGGGCGGGCTCGGTGCGACCGATGCCGGCGAGGCGGATTCGAATGCTTGTGCCCATCGCGTACCTCTCTCGTTGGCCGCCACGCGGCGGCGAAACCTGCTTCCAGTGTCCTTCTGTGAGCCGCGCAGTCAATCCCTCGCGCGGGGGAAGACCCGAGATTCACCCGTCGGCGAGCTCGACCAGCAGCGGCGCGTGGTCGGACGGCTTGGGCCCCTTGCGGAAGTCGCGGTCGATCCCGCACGACCGCAGCCGGGGGGCGAGGCCCGCGCTCACCAGGGCGAGATCGATGCGCAGGCCGAGGCCGCGATGGAAGTGGCCCTGGCGATAGTCCCACCACGTGAAGCCCACGTCGTCGGGGTGCAGCGCCCGGTAGGCGTCGACGAGGCCGGCGGCGAGCACGCGGCCCAGCCGCTCACGCTCCTCCGGCGTGACGTGCGTCGAGCCGACGAACGCGGCGGGGTCGTACACGTCGGCGTCGGTCGGGCACACGTTCATATCGCCCGCGACCATCGCCGGGGCGGCCGCGAGCTCCGCCGCCCGGCCGGCCATCGCCTCGAGGAACGCGAGCTTGGCGACGAACGTCGGCGACCCCACCTCGCGGCCGTTCGGCACGTACACGCTGGCCAGGCGGACGCCGGCCACGGTCGCCTCGATCCAGCGCGCCTCGCCGGCGTCGGGCTCGCCCGGAAGGCCTGTGCGCACGTCGGTCAGGCCGAGATCGGCGCGGGCGGCGATGGCGACCCCCGCCCAGCGGCCGCCGCTGTGGTCGGCCACCCGGTACCCCTCGGCCTCGAGCTCGAGGTGGGGGAAGGCCCCGGGATCGGCCTTCGTCTCCTGCATGAGCAGCGCATGCGGTTGATGCTTCTGCAGGAACTCGACGACGCGGGGCAGCCGCACGCGCACGGAGTTGACGTTCCAGGTCGCGAGCAGCACCCGCGCAGGGTATCCCGCCGCCCGCTTCCCCGTTTCGACACCGCTCAAGGCCGCTTGCGAACATGCCGAAACGCTATGCTGCCTCTACCGGATCTCGTCGCGCACGCGTGGGCGCCCCCGCGTGGCGAAGACCGTCTCACCTCTCCCGAACGCTCCCATGAAGAAGCTCAGCTCCCCTACCCCGAATACCGTCGTCCTGCGCCTGGCCGCAAGCCAGGGGCTGTCGTACGCTGGTCGCGGGGCGGCCCTGACCGCCCTGATCTGGGCGCTCTACGCCGCCACCGGGTCGGCCTGGTGGCTGTCGGCAGCGATGCTCGCGATCTTCGGCGCGGCCACGGCCGTGTCGCCCTGGACCGGGCACGCCGGCGATCGCCACGACCGCCGCTGGGTCATCATCATCTCGGCCGCGCTCGCGGCCGTCGGCTTCGCCGCCTGCGCCCTGCTCGTGTGGCACGGCGACATGCTCGCGACCATCCTCGTCACCGTCGCCGCAGGCTGCACCCAGGGCGCGCTCACGGCGGCCGTCCAGGGGGCCGTGCCGAACCTCGTCGCCGACGAGGAGCTGGCCCGCGCCAACAGCCTGGCCGGCGCGTTCCGCAGCGCCGGGTACATGCTCGGCCCCGGCATCGGCGGCGCGCTGCTCGCCGTGACCACCGCTCCCGGCGTGTTCGTCGTCTCGGCCGCCATGATGGCCGTCTCGGCGCTGCTCATGGTCGGCATCCGGACGCCGTTCCATGCCGAGCGCCAGGAGGAGATCGGCGGGCGCATGGACGGCTACCGCCAGCTCATGGCCGATCGCTGGATGCGGCGGCTGACGCTCGCCTGGGCGCTGATCATGGTCGGCGTCGGCCCCGTGATCGTGGCCGAGGTCGTGCTCGCGCACCACTTCGGCGTCGGCTCGCTGGGCTACGGCCTGATCTCGGTGTTCTGGGACGGCGGCGGCGTGGCCGGGGCCATCCTCGGCGTGCGGCTGGTACGCCGGTTCGAGCAGGCGGCGGTGGTGGGCGGAAGCGGCGCGATCGCGGCCGGCTTCGCCATCGTCGGCCTCACGCCGATCTTCTGGCCGGTGCTCCTGGGGATGATGGTCGCGGGCGTGTTCGACTCGCTCGGGACGGTCGCGGCGCAGAACATGCTCCAGCGGCGCACGCCGGATCGCCTGCGCTCGCGCGTGTCGGCCGCGCTCGACGCCGTCGTGCTCGGCGCGATGGGCGCCTCGTTCGCGCTGGGCGCGCCGCTCGTCACGTGGCTCGGCGCCCAGGGCGTGTACCTGGCCGCCTCCGCGCTCACGGTCGTCGCGACGCTGATGCTCGTGCCGGCGCTGCGGCACATGCCCGAACCGGTCGTGATCCCGGTGCGGCAGCCCCGCCCGGTGCAGATCGGCCGCGCGCGCCGGGAGCTGCGCCGCGAGCGCAGCGCCGCCCGGCGCTGCGTCGGCCGCGGCTGCCGCGGCGCCCGCGCGCGGACGCGCAGCGCCTCGCCACGCTAGTCCCTCGGCTCGGCCTCCTGGTAGCTCATGCCGGTGCCGAGGACGAGCTTCAGCTCCTCGTCCTGCGCGTTTGCGGTCTCGGACACGAGGCCGATCGCATTCATCAGCTCCGCCTCCTGCAGGTCGTCCCCGAGGAGGTCGTACTCGAGCGCGATCACGCGCAGCTCCGGGTAGTAGACGAACCGGCCGAAGCGGCTGGCCGCATTCAGGTCGTTCAGGGCCTCGAGGATGTTCTCGCGCCCACCGGCGTCGTCGACCTCCTGCAGGATCGGCGAGTACAGGCTGACGACCGTGCGCCCGCCGTAGTCGGAAAACGACACGAAGGTCGCACTCGAGTCGAGCAGGATCCGGTACTGCGTCCCGTCGGCGCGCGTGTCGAACTCAACGCCGTTGCGGTGCAAGATCCCCGCCACCTGCTCGATCAGCCGCTGCATCGCCCCCCTGGATCGTGACGCCGCGCAGCATACGCGGCGCCGGCCGGGCGCTACGCCTGTGCCAGGATGACCTGCTCGTAGAACTCGCCGGCCCGCCGCCCGGTGCGGCGGTTCACATGGCGCAGGCGCTGCTCGCGGATGCGCATGCCCGCCCCCTCGAGAATGCCGCCGAAGAGGTCGCGCGAGTCGTCCACCACGAGCACCACCGCCGCGCCCGGGGTGAGGAACCGGCGCGCGTTCGCGAACACGGCCGTCATGTCGTCGACGTAGCCCTCGATGGCGGCGCGGCCCGTGCCCCGCCAGGGCGCGCCGATCTCCTCGGCGCGGCGCTCGTCGAGGCCGAGCAGCTCGAAGGCGTAGCGGTGCTGCTCGTGGTAGTCGATCCGGCCCGGGTAGGGCGGCGACGTGATCAGGCCGTCGAGGCCGACGGCATAGTCGGCGGTGCGGGCGTCGCCGTGGATCACGTCCGCGCGCACGTCGGCCCGCAGAGCTGCGTACTCGCGCACGCGCCGGGCCGTGTCGAGCGTGTAGCGGCGCAGGAACTTGGCCGCATCGGCGGTCGGCGCGCACACGCGCGAGTGCTTGCGGCACTCGTACGGCCCGGTCTGCGGCCGGCGGGGGAAGTCGAGCTCGAAGTGCGTCGTCAGGCGGGCCGAGCGGGCGGCGCGGCTCAGCACGATGCGGCCGAGATCGGCGCTCTCCGGGGAGGCTGCAAGCGCGCCGCGGTAGCGCAAGAGCTGGTCGAGCGCGTCGCCGTGGTACCAGGCCCGCAGATAGTCGCTCGGCGGGACGCCGCCGGAGTCGCCCTCCCAGTCCTCGGCGCGCTGCAGCACGCCGGTCAGGTCGCGCTCGACCGCCGCCGCGTCGTAGCGGGCGGTCTTCACGCTTGCGAGCAGGACGTTGAACGCCGAGACGTCGACGCCCACGCTGTGCGCGCCGAACGTCGTGCACTCGACGAGCGTCGTGCCGCTGCCCGCGAACGGGTCGAGGATACGCTGGCCCGGCTGGAAGTGCCGGCGCAGGAACGTCTCCACGAGCTGGGGGACGAACTTGCCCAGGTAGGGATGCAGCCGGTGCACGTGCTTGGTGCGCAGGCGTTCGGGCAGCTCGTGCTCGGCCCAGGAGAGCTCCGGATCGAAGCTCCGCTCGGCCAGGTCGGCGTAGAGCGCCTGCTGGGTCGGCATGCTCGCGAGGATATCGGCCGGTCAGGACGCCGCCGGAGGCGCCGCCGCCGGGGCGGTGCTCGCCAGCGTTCGCCGCCCGGGCCGCTTGCGCACGGCCGCAAGGCCGCTCCGCCGCAGCGCCCCGCGCGCGCGCACCGCGGCGATCTCGGCCAGCTCGGCAGGGCCGACCGCCGCGTCCTCGGGCGCCGCCGCGGGCAGCCCGCGCAGACGGGCACGGCGCAGCTCGGCGCGCAGCTGCGGCCCGCGCACGCTGCCCGGCTCGACCCACACGCCGACGGTGCCGCCCGCGGCCGCCGCCGCCCGGGCGACGGCCGGCGCGAGCGTCATCCCGACCGCGCCCACGGCCGCACCGGCATCGAGCGTCGCCTGCAGCGAGGCCAGCACCACGAGCTTGCAGCCGTAGTCGCGCCGCAGCGCCTCGACCATGTGGGCGACGCGGTCGCACACCACCGCCCCCGGCCGGCGCGCATAGGGCGCATAGGCGTGGTCGGCGAGCACCACGACGTCCTCGTGGGGCAGCAGCCGCTGCAGGTGGTCGGCCACGCGCAGCCCCTCCCAGCCCTCGGCCAGGATCCCGACCGGGGCGTCGGCCACGTTAGCCATTCAGGACCGCGGGCGCGTCTTCTCCGGGTCGTAGATCGGGAAGTTGTCGACGATCGCCGGGACGGCGCGCCCGTCGGCCATCACCACCTCGACCTGGGTCTGGGGGACGGCCAGCTCGGTCTCGATGGACGCGAGCGCGATCAGCCGGTCGACCGTCGGCGAGCGCCCCGCCGAAGGTGACGTGAGCTTGCCGACGTGGCGCCCGTTGCGCACGACGGGCGTGGAGTAGTCCGGGGCCTCCTCGCCGGCGATCACGAGCGTGACCATCCGGTGGGTGATGCCGGCGGCGTGCTCGCGCTCGAGCGCCGGGCGGCCGACGAAGTCGGTCTTCTCGAGCTTGATCATGCGGTCGAGGTTCACGTGGTACGGGCTCGTGACGCCCTGGAAGTAGTCGTAGCCGAGGAAGATCAGCCCGGCCTCGATGCGCAGCGACTCGACCGCGGTCAGCCCGTAGGGGCGGATGCCGAGGTGGGCGCCTGCGTCGAGCAGCCCCTGCCAGACGCGCTCGGCGCCGTCGGCGGGGCAGAACACCTCGTAGCCGAGCTCGCCCGAGTAGCCGGTGCGCGACACCCAGCAGCCCTCGACGCCGGCCACGGCGACGGGCTCGGGGAAGAACCGGAAGTAGCGCAGCGACGTGACGTCGGCGTCGGTGAGCCCGTCCAGGAGCTCGCGCGAGCGCGGCCCCTGCACCTGCAGGTGGGGGAGCTCGAACGTGCGCTCGGTGATCTCGAGGTCGAGGTCGGCGGTGACGCGGCGGAAGTGGTCGACGTCGGTGTCGAGCGCCGTGACGACGACGATGTCGTCCTCGGGCCTGCCGCGGTAGACGACGCCGTCGCCGAGCATCCGCCCCTGCTCGTCGCAGAACGGGCCGTAGCGGCACTGGCCGACGTCCAGGGCCGCCATGTCGGACGTGAAGATGCGATCCGCGGCGCGCAGCGCGTCGGGCCCGCCGAAGAACCACTTGCGCAGCGGGCTCTCGTCCCAGATCCCGACCGACTCGCGCACAGCGTGGTGCTCGGCGATCGGATCGCCGAAGTCCGCGATCCAGTCCCAGCCCTCCCACTCGGCGAACGTCCCGCCCAGGCGCCGCTGCACCCGGTCGAACCCCGTCTTCAGGAGGCCGTCCGTGGACGGGTCGGGCGGAGGCGGCTCCGAGATCGCAAGCGTTGCGCCGGCGCCGATGTCAAAAGGGGCGGCCATCGCCTCGATCGGCGGCATCGGCACCTCGACGGGCATGATCACCGTCGGCGTCGCCCGCCGCGTGAGCTCCTGGTGGCCCGGGCGGCAGCACCTGGGTGACGCCGACGAGGCCGCGCACCTGCGCCGGGCCGGCGACGGTGCGGTACGACTCGACCGACTGCTTCTCGGCGCGGTCGATGTTGCGGCGCAGCCGCCGCAGCCGGGCCTGGAAGCCGGCGTCGAGGCCGGGCGTCGAGAAGATCGCCTGCTCGACATAGCTCTCGACGACCCTGTTGCCCACGAGGGTCACGTCGGCGTCGCGGGCACGGCCGGTGCGCGACGAGTACAGCACCACCGCCCGCACCTGGTCGAGGAACGTGTTCCAGGTCGAGAGCACGACCTCCCCGCGGCAGCGGGCGCCCGTCTCCGGCACGGCCAGGAGCGTGATCCGGCGGTCGTTGACAGCCTCGATGACCGCCTCGGCCGTTGGCTGCAGGATCGAGATGAACTTGTGCAGCGGCCACACGTCGAGCTGGTTGAAGTCGCCGGGCTCGCAGCCGACGCCGAACAGGTACACGTCGGAGTAGCGGAAGAAGTTGCCCGTGCCCTTCGTGGCCCGCAGGTGGTCGTAGAACATCGTGATGGTGCCGCAGATCAGGTTGGAGCAGCCGACGGCATCCATCGGGTTGGCGAGCAGGACGCCGAGCCGGTCGTCGGGCTGCCACCCGTTCGGCCACAGCGCGGACAGCGGCTCGGAGGTGCCGTTGCGTTCGACGGCGAAGTCGTCGGCGGAGAGCGCGTAAGAGGAATGCATGCGCCGATCTTACCGCCGGGCGCCGGGGAGTACGATCGGCGCGTGGATCGCGACGATCTGCTCAGGATCCGCTGTTTCCTCGCGCTGGACGCACTACGCGCCAAGCTCGGCGACGAGCTCCCGTACACGGGCGGACTCGACCAGGGATTCGTCTTCGACGGCCGGCGAGTGCCTTTCATGAATCGCTACAAGGGCATCCATCGCGCCAGCGCCCAACGCGGCCGGGCCGTTCTGAGCATCCAGACGTCTTCCGGCAACCCGTACGAAGACGGAGACACGGATGACGGGTTCGGGTACGCCTACCGGAAGGGCGACGTTGACCAGGCCGAGAATCGGTTTCTGCGCGAAGCGTCGGCGATGCAGGTGCCGATCGTGTACTTCGTGGGCACACGGCCAGGGTGGTTCGAGGCGGTGTATCCCTGTTACGTCCACTCCGACGACCCGCTCGCGCGCCGCGTTCTGCTCAGCCCCGGTGTCACCTCTCGCATCGGCGAGTGGCTGCCCCCCTCAGACGACGTGGAGCGCCGCTACGTCGTGCGCGAGACGCGCACGCGGCTGCACCAGGCCCGGTTCCGCGGTCTCGTACTGACCGCCTACCGCGACCGTTGCTCGATCTGCCGCCTGCACGAGAGCCGCCTGCTTGACGCCTCGCACATCGTCGCCGACGCCGACCCCGCAGGAGTCGCCGCCGTGCGGAACGGTCTCGCGCTCTGCACGATCCACCATCGCGCCTACGACCACGACCTGGTGGGAATTTCGCCGGACTACCGCATCCATGTCGCCCCGAGGCTGCTCGAGGAGGAGGACGGGCCAATGCTCGACCTCCTCAAGGCAGCGCAGGGCAGGGAGATCGTCCTGCCTCACGCGACGCGCAGCCGGCCGGCCCCGGACCTGCTTGCGCAGCGGTTCGAGCGGTTTCAGACCGCGTAGCCCTCCCACCGTACCCGCTCGAGGCGACCGTCCGGGTATGTATTCCGGATGGAGGCCCGGCCACGCAACGTGACGCTGCTCGCGCTGACGATGGGCGTCTTCCTGGTGACCCTGAACGTCACCGTGGTCACGGTCACGCTTCCGGACATCCAGCGCTCGCTGCACGCCCGCCCCGACGAGCTCGAGTGGGTCATCGACGCCTACAACCTGGTGGGCGCGAGCCTGCTGCTCTCGGCCGGGTTCTTCGCCGACCGCTTCGGGCGCAAGCGCGCGCTCTGCGCGGGCTACAGCGTGTTCGCCGCCGGCTCGCTCCTGTGCGCCCTTGCGCCCTCCGCCGGCTGGCTGATCGGCTTTCGGGTGCTCCAGGCCGTCGGCGGCACCGCGCTCACACCGACCAGCCTCGCGATCGTGGCCAACCTCTACCGCGACCCGCTCGAGCGCGCCCGGGCGATCGGCATCTGGGGAGTCGCCTCGGGGGTCGGGCTCGGCGCCGGCCCGATCGTGGGCGGCGCCGTCACCGACTGGATGGGCTGGCGGGCGGTGTTCGTCGTGAACGCGGTCGTCGGCCTGACGGCGCTCGTGATCGCGATCCGGGTGGTGCCGCGGTCACGCAGCGAGGTCGCCCGCGGCCTCGACGTGCGCGGGCAGGTGCTCGCGGTCGTCCTGCTCGCAACCCTCACCTACGCGTTGATCGAGGCGCCGCGCTACGGCTGGGGATCGCCCCGGATCGCGCTCCTGCTCGCCGCCGACGTGGTGCTCGTGTTCGTGTTCGCCCGGGTCGAGCTGCGCGTGCGCGACCCGCTGATCGACCTGCGCGTGTTCCGCGACCGCCAGTTCTCGGGAGCGATCTTCATCACCGTTGCGGTGTTCTTCGCCTACTCGGGATTCGTCTACTTTACGGCGCTCTACCTGCAGCAGGTGCGCGGGATGAGCCCACTCCTCGCCGGGGTCGTGATGCTGCCCGGTGCGCTGCCGGTGCTCGCGCTCGGACCGATCTCGGGCCGGCTCGTGGCGACCCGGGGCGCCCGCGGCGTGCTCTTCGCCGGGACGACCATCCTCGCGCTCGGGACGCTGCTCCTGGCACTGCCGGAGCACGCGGCGCCCCTGTGGCAGATCCTCGTACCCGCGCTGCTCGTCGGCATCGGCTACGGCCTCATCAACGCTCCGGTCAGCACCGTCGCGGTCGCGACGCTCCCGCGGCAGCAGGCCGGCGTGGCCGCGGCGACGGCCAGCTCGGCCCGCAACGTCGGCCTGGTGCTCGGGATCGCGGTGCTGGGATCCGTCGTGAACGGCAGGCTGCCCGGGCTGCTGGCGCACGAGCCCTTCGACGTGGCCTACACGAACGCGATCCACCCGGCCTACCTGGTGGCCGCGGGCGTGGCCCTGACCGCCGCCGGCGTGGCCCTCGCGACGCTGCGGGCCGAGCCCCCCGGCACACCGCAGGCGGTGGCCGCCGCCCAGCGGCAGACGGTCTAGACGCGCTCTGCCAGCGGCTCGGCGACGTCCGCTGAGACGGGCGCGAGCCCGGCGCGGCGAACGGCGCTCGGGACGAGCACCGCGGCCAGGCCTGCAGCGGTGAGACCCACCGCCATCACGAGAAAGCTCAGCACGTAGCCGCTCTCGTGCGGGAGCGCGCCGACCGCGACGCCGGACGTGATCACCGAGACCACGACCTGGCTGCCGATGGCGCCGCCGACCGTGCGGATGTTCGCGTTCATCCCGGTGGCGACCCCGGTGTGGGTCCTGGGCACCGCCTGCACGATCAGGTTGGTCATGGCCGAGAACGCGAGGCCCATGCCGAGGCCGGCGAGCGCGAGGGCGAAGTACACCTGCCACTGCTCGCTGTGCGCGACGGCGAGGAACGCAAACGCGAAGCCGCCGATCAACCCGCCCGCCACGAGCGGGATCTTCGATCCCACCGCTGCGGTGATCGGCCCGATCGCGAGCCCGACCAGGATCATCGCGATGGTCGCCGGGAGCATCGCGAGCCCCGCGGCGGTGACCGACGCGCCGAAGCCGTATCCGGCTTGACTGGGCGTCTCCATGAACTCGGGCAGCACGACCATCATCGAGTACATGCCGAAGCCGAACAGGAACGCCGAGACGTTCGTCCACCACACGACCGGCGTCCGCATCAGCCGCACGTCGACGAGCGGGAAGCGGGCGCGCAGCTCGACCGCCACCCAGGCCGCAAACAGGATCGCCGCGGCGGCGAAGAGCCCCAGCACGCGGGCCGACGACCAGCCCCAGTCCGCCCCCTCGCTCACGCCGAGGAGCAGCGCCACCAACCAGCCCGAGAGCAGCGCGGCGGCGCCGAAGTTGACGGTGCCCGCCGTCTTCACGGGCGACTCGGGCACGAACAGGAACGTGGCCACCGTCGCGAAGGCGGTCATGACCATCGGGATCCAGAAGAGCCAGTGATACCCGAGATGGTCGACGATCGGCCCCGCCAGGACGATGCCGAGACCGCCGCCCACACCGAGGAGGGTCGAGATGCCGCCGATCGCGCCGGCCACGCGCTCGCGCGGGAACTCGTCACGGATGATCCCGAAGGCGAGCGGGAAGACGGCGCCGCCGACTCCCTGCAGCACGCGCGCCGCGATCATCACCGCGATCGAGCTCGTGAGCGCCGCAACGAGCGATCCCGCCGTGAGCGCGATCAGCACGATCACGAGCATGCGCTCCTTGCCGAACATGTCGCCCAGACGGCCGAGCACCGGCGTCGCCACCGACGCGCTCAGCAGATAGGCGGTGAAGATCCACGACGCGGTGCTCTGCGACGTGTGCAGGGCGGCCTGGAGCGTCGGCAGCGCCGGGACGACCAGCGATTGCAAGAGCACGTAGGCCATCGCGCCCGTGCCGAGGGCGGCGAAGGTCGCGTTCGCGCTCTGGCGGGGCTTGGGAGGCGCCTCGCCCAACTCTCCCCCTGCGGTACGCACCACCGGATGATCGCCGTCGGGCCGCCGGTTCGCAAGCGAGAACCGCCGCTTGCGCCCGGCACCCTCAGGCGGAGATGATCGGGTCGAAGAACCCGTTCCAGGCGTCGAAGGCGCTGCGGTCGCGGAAGATCGGGTAGTCGCGCGCCTTCGCCGCCATCACGGGCGTCGGGAACACGAGCGGGCTGCGTCCCACCGAGGGGTCCGCCTTCTGCAGGATGGCCTGGGCGTCCGGCACCGGCGTGATGTACTCGACCCAGTCGGCCACCATCGCCGCGATCCGCGGCTGGTAGTAGTAGTTCATCCACGCCATCGCGCTCACGGGGTTGGCCGCGTTCATCGGGATCATCATGGTGTCGGTCCAGTGCATGACGCCCTCGTCGGGGACGACGAACCGCAGCTCGGGGTGGCCCGAGGCGTTGGCCTGGAAGATGTCGCCCGACCACGCCTGGCTGATCCACGTGTCGCCGCGCTCGAGCGCGTCGATGTAGCTCTGGTCGTAGTAGTCGCGCACGAGCCCCTGCTGCTTTCCGAGCACGCCCGCCGCTGCCTGCCAGTCGCGCTCGGTCGACGTGGCGGGCTCGATCCCAAGGTTGAGCAGGCCGGCGGTGCCGAGGTCGGTGTTGTCGCTCATCATGCCCACGCGGCCCCGGAACGCCGGATCCCACAGATCCTTGATGCTCGTGATCGGCCGCTTGATCTTCGTGGTGTTGTACGCGATGCCGGTGAAGCCGGACTGCCACGGGATCGTGAAGCGGTTGCCCGGGTCGTAGTGCGGGCTCTTGGCGATGGTGGCGGCGTATCGGGCGAAGTTCGGGATCAGGCCGTGGTCGAGCGGGACGACCCAACCGTTGCCGATCAGCTGGGTGACCTGCCAGCCGCTCGTCAGCACGATCAGGTCGTAGCCGAGCGGCTTGCCCGCCGCAAGCCGCGGCGCGATCTTCTGGAAGAACGGCTCGTTGCCCTCGATCACCTCCTCGTAGGTGACCTCGATGCCGGTGTGCCGCGAGAACGAGTTCAGGCTCGGGCGGTCCTTGAGCCAGTTCGTGTAGTCGATGTAGAGCGGCCAGTTCGCGAAGGCCAGCTGCCCGGTCGGCCGCTGCCCCTGCCACCAGGCGGCGCTGCCGACGGTGGCGGCACGGGTCGTCTCACCGCATGCGGCCAGAAGCGACGCGGCCGAGAGCGCGCCGGCCGCCGTGCCGGCCCGGGCGAGCAGCTGCCGCCGGGACAGGCGCCGGGACGTGAGGCCGCGGATGTGCGCGTCGTCGGGCATGCCTAGCGGAGCACCACGAAGGCGATCACGATGCCGACCCAGCCGAGCGCGATCATGGCCGGGACGACGAGCGCCGAGGAGTTGCGGCTGACCAGCGTCGCCCGCCCGGCCGTCGGCCGCGGCTCGAGCCGATCGCGTGACATCCGCCGGCCGCTGCGCAGGCCGATCACGAGCACGAGCAGTCCGGCGAGCGCCGCGCCGGCGGCGAACTCGGCCTTGCGCACCTGGGCGTGGCTGAAGCGGCTGACGGTCACGGTCGGCGCGGGCGCCGGCGCCGGCGCGCTCGTGGGCGGAACGGCGTGGGCGTCGGGCACGGTCACGGGCCCGGTGCTGCCGATCGTCGTCACGAGGCCCGTGGGGCTGGTGAGAAAGACGGTGTAGCAGTACGCCTGCCCCGCGCTCACCGTGCGATCGATGACGTGCAGCGGAGTCACCTCACCCGCGGCGGAGCCCTCGCCGGGGTGGCGCGGACAGGCCGGCTCTCCGCGGCGCACGGTGACCGTGGCCGAGGCCGCGCCGAGGGGCTTGGCCCAGCTCACGAACACCTCGCCGGCGGTGACGACGACGCCGACGTGGCCGGCCCGGGGACGGGCGGCCTGGGCCTTGCCGCTCGCGGCCGCGGTGGTCGCGCCCACGATCAGCCACGCGAGCGAACACGCCGCAAGCGCTGCGATCAGCCGATGACGAGGCGTGCCACCCATTCCCCTCCAGACATTTCCAAAACTACATCCTGTCCGGGGGATGTCAACGGGTCGGCGCGGTCACCGGCTTGTGCCGCGCTTCTCGCTCTCACCGAGCAGGTTCAGGACGGCGGTCGTGACGGCTGCGGCGTCGACGCTCAGCCTGGGGGCGACGTCGCGCTCGAACGCGCGGGCGAGCATGTACCAGGTCATCGTCCACTGCAGCCGGCAGTGGCCGCACTGCAGGGTCACGGAGCGCAGCGACGAGCGGTAGATCCGGGGCTCGGGCGTGCTGCAGACGGGGCAGGTGCACAGCCTGCGCGCGAGCCTCGCGCCGTTTCTGACGTTGAACCGGTCGCGCTCGGTCAGATCGGCCCGCTGGAGCTCGCCCCGCCTGGGTGCATGGACGTTCATGCACTGAGCCTACCGGTTCTGGCCCGGCGGCGATCAGGCAGGCTCGGCGAAGTGGTACACCGCGAGATCGGCGACCACCTCGGCCAGCGCATAGCGGTCGTAGCCGGCCGCGGCGGGATCGGACTCGCCGGCCTGCGTAGCGCCGGGATCGTCGGTCACGACCACGCCGCCCTCCACGCGCTCCACCCACACCGACCGCCCCGGCGGGTCGGGCCAATCCGTGATCAACTGGCCGTCCAGGCGCCCCCCGTGGAATCGGGCCACCACGTCACAGCCCTCCGGCTTCGGCACACATGCGCGCAAGCATACGATGCCCGGGGTGGACCTGCCGGGCGCCGCCTTGTAGGATCCTGCGCATGGGCGCTTTCCCCGGCGACCAGATGCGCAAGCTCACCGTCACCGAGCCGTTCATGACGGGCGACGACGTGAAGGCCGCCCAGCGCGTCCTGCACGACAACCGGTTCAGGATCAACTTCCATCCGGGCAAGGTCGACAGCCAGTTCGGGCCGAAGGCGGCGGACGCGACGCGGCTGGCGAAGTTTCTGCTCGGCTACCCGGAGGCCGAGGTCAACGGCGAGTTCGGGCCGAACCTGTACGGCTACCTCGTCGCGAAGGGCGCGCCCGGCTACAAGCAGCGGCCGAGCACGTTCGTGGCGCCGAGCGCCGCGCGCCGGCGCCTGTTCAAGCCCAACCACAGCGTCCGCGGGCGCATGGTGAGCTGGTGCCTGTGGGCGGTGGACAACACCGATCAGATCCACTACGAGAAGAAGCGGCCGATCCCGGTCCACGACCTGCCGGGCACGCTGCCGCTCACGACCGACTGCTCCGGCTCGACCACGCTCTTCGCGCGCTGGGCCGTCGCGCCGGATCCCAACGGCCTCGCCTACGACGGCAACGGGAGCACGATGACGATGCTCGCGCACCTGAAGCCGATCACCGCCGACAAGGCCCAGCCCGGCGACCTGGTCGTCTTCGGCGGCGATCCCGGCGACCAGCACGTCGTCGTCATCGTGGAGCCCGGCGAAGATCCGACCGTGACGAGCCACGGCAGCGAGGCGGCCCCGTTCAAGCTCCCGCTCTCGGCCGTCGCCGACGCGCACACCGGGCAGCCCCAGATCTACCTCGCGCTGTTCTAGCCGGAGCCGAGGCGCCGGTCGATCAGGTCGTCGAGCGCCTTCGTGAGCCAGGTCGTGGCGGCGGCGACGGCCACGTACCCGAGCCATTGCCTGAGGGTGACGCGCTGTCGCTCCTTCTTGGTCTGACGGGCGCGGATGGTCCCGCTCATCGCGGGTCGCATGAGCATGGACGCGGCGGTTGCAGGGCGCAACGTGATCAGCCTCCTTGGGGCCAGGGTCATTCCGGTGACGAGGCCAATGCCCTCCCACCGCCCCACCGAAACCCGATCGGCGAGGCGCGTTTTCGGCCTGCGTGGAGTGGGCAAGAGGCCGGCATGGCACGACGGTCGCCTACACCGACGCACCCGCCCGACGGGCACGATCATGACGACGCTGCGCCCTCCTCCGCGACGCCGCGCCCCCACCCCGAGCTCGACGAGCCCCGCCTGACCGACCCCGGTCTCGCCGACCTCTCCAAGCGCGATTTCGTCGCCATCACGATCCGTGGCGTGAAGTCCGGGCTGTTCTCCGACAACGCGACGAATCTCGCCGCCGCCGTCGCCTACAACGCGTTCCTCGCGATCCCGTCGGCGCTGCTCGTCGTACTCGGCGCCTTCAGCGTGTTCGCCGGGCCGGGCGCCGTGCACACCATCATGAACCACCTTTCCTCGGTGATGCCCAGAAGCGCCGTCACGCTGCTCGGGCAGACCCTGACACGCACCACCCAGACCCACGGCGGTGGCGTGGTCATGATCGTCGTCGGGGTCGTGCTGGCGCTGTGGTCACTCTCCGGCGCGATGCAGACCGTGATGTGGGCGACGAACATCGCCTACGAGCGCGACGAGACGCGCAACTTCGCCAAGAAGCGCCTGATCGCGCTCGTCATGATCATCTGCGCCGTCATCTCCTTCGCGCTCGTCTTCTGCCTGCTGATCCTCGGCCCGCACATGACCACCTGGGTCGGCTCGGCGGTCGGCAACGAGACCGTGGTCACGTGGGTGTGGTGGATCGCCCAGTGGCCGATCCTGATCGTCGGCCTGCTCGCCGCGTTTGCCATCACCCTGTATCTGGCGCCGGATGTCACACCGTCCAGATGGACGTTCGTCAGCCCGGGCGCCGTCTTCGCGATCCTGGTGTGGCTGATCGCCTCGGCCGGGTTTGCGTTCTACACCAGTCAGTTCGCGTCCTACAACAAGGCCTGGGGCAGCCTCGGCGCCGTCATCATCATGCTCACCTGGCTCTGGCTGTCCGCCCTCGCCCTCCTGCTCGGCGCCGAGATCAACGCCGAGACCGAGCGCAGCCGCCGGCTGCGCCAGCCCGGTCCGCGACGGCCCGACCCGACGTAAACGCAGAGGAGGCGGCATGACCAAGACGACCGAAACCCAGCTGGCGGGCTACCTGAGCGATGCACACTCGATCGAGGAGCAGGCGCTGGCGCAGCTCCGATCCGCGCCGGACATTGCGGGTAACGACCGCCTCGGGGCGGCCCTCGCCGAGCATCTGGGCGAGACGGAGACCCATGAGCGGCTGGTCCGCGAGCGGCTGGACGCCCTGGGCGAGTCCGCTTCGCGGATGAAAGACCTGATCATGGCGATCGGCGGCAAGGGCTTCCTTGCCTTCGCGCGGTCGCAGCCGGACACGCCCGGCAAGCTCGCGGCGCACGCGTACTCCTACGAGCATCTCGAGATCGCGGCATACGAGGTCCTCGCCCGGGTTGCCCGCCAGGCCGACGACCCGGAGACCGAGGCGCTCGCCAACCGGATCCTGCCGGACGAGCGGCGGATGGCGGAGCGCCTCGAGGCCCTGTTCGATGACACCGTCCGCTCGTCGCTCGCGGCGGTCGGCTCGACGGACGCGGGCGAGCAGGTGCCCGCCTACCTCGGCGACGCACACGCGCTCGAGCAGCAGTCGGTCGGTCTGCTGCGGCGCGCGATCGACGTGTCGACGGCGTCCGAGCTCCAGGACGCGTACCGCGCGCACCTGGCCGAGAGCGACCGGCACGCCGCCATGCTCGAGAACCGGCTCGCCGAGCTCGGCGCATCGCCCTCGATCGTCAAGGACGCGGCGATGCGGGTGGGCGCCCTCAATTGGGCGACCTTCTTCAAGGCCCATCCCGATACGACGGGCAAGGTCGCGGCGTTCGCCTATGCGTTCGAGCACCTCGAGATCGGTGGCTACGAGCAGCTGCGCCGGGTGGCCGAGACGGCGGACGACGCCGAGACCGCGCGCCTGGTCGACGGGATCTGCGGCGAGGAGCGCGCGGCCGCGGCGACGATCGCCGGCGAGTGGGATGTCGCCGTGCGCGCGGCGCTCGCCGAGGCGGGCGCGACCTCGCGCGGGCGCATATGAGTGCCGGATTGGGCGATCGGTTGAAGCAGAAATACGCCGGGTACTCCACTGATATGCGACGCCGACTGATTGCACAGACATTCTCAGGCGGCCCGTGGGATGGACGGCACTTCGAGCGGTGGGAGCCGTGCGAGAAGGCGTTTGCGGTCGGGGGCGGGAGGTACGTCCTCGTCGCGCAGGAGCGCTCGTCGGAACCGATCGCCCAGGGGACGGCTCGGTATGTCTGGACCGACAGCCCTGACGGTTGACCGCTGCCACGACGCCCGCTGCCAGAGCCCGGGAAAGCCGACGGAGGGACTCGAACCCTCGACCCCCGCTTTACGAGAGCGGTGCTCTGCCAGCTGAGCTACGTCGGCCCGGTGCACCAGTCTATCGCCCGGACACGGACGCTCCGACGGCGGTAGGCTCCGGCGCCATGCGCACCCTGGTCACCGGCGGGACCGGCTACATCGGGGGCGAGCTCGTGCGCGAGCTGCGCCGGCGCGACCGGGAGGTGCGCGTGCTCGTGCGCTCGCCCACCGCGGCGGCCCGCCTGGAGGGCACGGGCGCCGAGACGGTGGAGGGCGACGTGCTCGACCCCGCGTCGATCGAACGGGCGCTCGACGGCGTCGCGCGCGTGTTCCATCTGGCCGGCGTCGTCGGCCACCGGGCCACGGACGACGCGAAGCTGCGAGCGGTGAACGTCGACGGCGCCCGCAACGTGCTCGCGGCGTGCACGCGGGCCGGCGTCGAGCGGGTCGTGTTCACCTCGTCGGTGGCAAGCATCGGCCCGGCCGGAGGGCCGGGACATCCCCGCGACGAGGGCGCGTGGCTGCTCGACGGCGACGACGGCCGCGTCGACTTCCGCTACGGGCGGGCCAAGGCGGCCGGCGAGCAGGCGGCCCTCGAGGCGGCGGCCGCCGGGCTGCACGTGGTCGTCACGAACCCCGGCTTCGCGATCGGGCCGGGCGACATCCACCGGGTGTCGTCGTGGCCGGTCGAGGAGTACCTTCGCGGGCGGCTGCGGTTCACCGTCGACGGCGGCCTCTCCTACGTCGACGCGCGCGACATCGCCGTCGGCCACCTGCTGGCCGAGGAGCACGGCCGCTCGGGCGAGCGCTACATCCTCACCAACGACGAGGGCAACCTCAGCCACCGCGACTTCTTCGCCCTCGTGGGCCGGGTGACGGCGCGGCCCCGGCGCCAGCTGCACCTCTCGGCAGGGATGCTGCGGCCCGTGCTGCGGGTCGGCTCGGCGCTGCGGCTGCCGCTGCCGCTCGACGACCAAGAGCTGGCCTCGAGCAGCCACTGGTGGTACTTCACCGCGGCGAAGGCGAGGGCGGAGCTCGGCTTCACGGTGCGCCCGATCGAGGACACGGTCCGCGAGACGGCCGAGTGGCTGCGCGCCGACGGATACCACAAACACTAGATGGTTGGTTCCATATTCCCGTGATGTCCTGGGCGGCGAGAACCGAGCCTCGCAAGGACGCAGGGAGCGTTCATAGTGGTCGAACTATGGGCGCGACCGAGAAGCGTTCAAGGGCCTTGCCCTTGAACGCGGTCTGAGGCGTCTGCGATTCACGCAGACGCCGAAGCGCGAGGCGACGGTTCGCAGCCGCAGCGCGACCACGACCCGCCGACCAACCGCTGTCGGACGTCCAGGCGCGTGGGAATATGGAATCAATCATCTGCTAGGAGGAAACGATGGCCATCAAGCTCCACCGCTGCAGCGGGACGTTCATCAAGGGACCGCACCCGTGCTGGAAGGCTCAGAAGGCCCTCGACGACGCCGGCATCGAGTACGAGCTCGTGATCCACTCGGCGCTGCGGCCACGCCGGCCGGAGGTCGAGCAGATGACCGGCCAGCGCAAGCTGCCGTTCATCGAGTTCGAGGACGGCACGATCCTGCGCGAGTCGGCCGAGATCGCCGCACGGGCGCGCGCCGGCACCCTGCTTCAAACGCCAGCCCAAGACTGACGGCGGCCCCGGCCCGGCCGGGCCGTATCATCCGAACGATGTCATGGACCGCGCTGCACGGCTGCGCGCCGCCTGACGCCCCCGTCCACGCCCGGCCATGAACGCCGCAACGGCGCTCCTGGCCACGGCCGTCGTGGTCATCCCGGGCGCGGCGGCAAGCCTGGCGCTGTTTCCGGACCGCGATCTCGGCCTGCCGACGCGGCTGGCCTCGGTGTGGGCGTTCGGGTATGCGCTCGTCGCGCTCGTCGCCATCGGCCTGGCCCTGGCGGGAACGCTCGCGCGCGGCTGGTTCCTGGTCGCCTATGTCGTCGTCTGCGCGGGCGCCTGGGGTCTCGCCGCATGGCGCGGGGGATGGCGGTCGGCCCGGCTCTCGCGGCCGGCGCCGCCCGGATGGCCTGCGGTCGCCGGCCTGGCGGGGCTCGGGGTGTTCGCCGTCTACCACTGGAGCCTCTCGCCGTTCTTGCAGTTCGGGGTGTCGACCCCGTTCCGCTACTGGGCCGACGGCCTCGAGCTCGCCCAGGCGCGCGACATCCCGGCACGGACGCTGCAGTGGGGGACGCACTACCCGACGACGGTGAGCAAGGTCGCCTTCAACGCCTTCGGGGCCGGGCAGAGCCTCGTGCTGGGAACGAGCTCGCTGCAGGCGATCGCGGCGCTCACGTGGCTCGGAGCCGTCGGGGTCTTCCTCGCCCTCTGGGCGGTCGGCGACCAGCTCGGGCTGCGGTGGACGGCGCCGCTTCTGCCGCTGCTGCTCCTGGCCGTCCCGGGCGGCTGGCCGCTCGAGAACGCCATGTCGCAGGACATCGTCCTCTTCCGCGCCGAGAACTTCGGCCGGCTGGTGGCGCTGACCGCCTTCGCGCTCGCCGTCTACAGCCTGAGACGAGGAGCGAAGGTGCAGCTCGCCGCCGCCGGGGCGCTGCTCGGGGTGGCCGCGCTCATCCATCTGATCCCGGTCGTCGTGGTCGCGGCGATGCTCCTGCTCTACGCCGTCGCCGCGGCGCTGGGCAGCCTGCCGGTGCGGAGCGCCGCGCTTCGGTTCGCGGCGGTCGGGGGGACGGCCGTTGCCGCCTACGCGCTGCTCCTGGCCGCCAGCCGCGGCAGCCTCGGGCTGCAGGGCGCCCAGTCGACCGCGAGCTACACGACCTATCCCGGCGGGGTCGATCCGACGGCCTACTTCCGCACGGGCCACCCCGTGCCGTTCGCCCCGGGCGCGAGCGCAGCCCAGCTCGTCCAGCACTACGCCGAGCGGGGCCTGGCGGCGGGCAGCGGCGAGGCGGGAGCGGCGTACGCCGCCCTGGGCGTGCTCGCGCTCGCGGCCGTCGCCGTCGGCGTCTTCCTGGAGCGGCGGCTCGCGCCGGTCGTCGTCGCCGCCATCGGGCTTGCGGTCATCCTCGTCATCGCGGCGATCGGCTTCGCCCACCACTACACGGTGATGATCCAGTCGACCTTCGGCGAGCGGCGGCTGTTCGACTACGCCGGGCTGAGCGTCGCGCTGCTCGTCCTGGTGGTCGCCGAGGCGCTCGCCGTCCGCGCCGCGCGCCTGCACCCCGTGCTGGCAGCGGCGATGGTCGGGATCGGGGTCGCCGTCCTCCTGGGCAGCTCGATCCACACCCCCGCGACGCTCAAGCGGTGGCAGGGCGCGGCCACCACCGCGAGCGTGACGCGCAACGTGTTCGACTTGGTCAGCGCGCGCGTGCCCTGCGACGCGCGCATCCTGCCCAACTTCCGCAGCGAGGGCGTCTTCGAGGCGGTCACCGGCCGGCGCAGCGTCATGGAGGGGATGTCGCCGTACCTGCGCCCGGCGATGCTCGACCGCGTGCTCGGGCTCGTGAAGAAGACGCGGACGTTCTTCCACGATCCGAACGCCGACCGCGCGTTCGTCAAGGCCGAGCACGTCGACTACGTGATGGTGATCCCGCAGGACATGGTGATCGGCGAGGACGGCATCCCCTACCGGCGCCTGCCGCTGCCCCCGGTGCCCTGGCTGCATCTGGTCGGGACGGCGTCCGGCGCGCGCCTCTACGCCGTCGCCGGCGCGCCGCATGTGGGGGCGGCCGGGCTGGGCCAGCCGTCCACATGCCCCGTCATCCCCGGGAGCGGGTCGTGAGCGCGCGGGTGCCCCGGCGCGGCGGCCGCCGCTTCACGCGCGCGGCGCTCTTCGCAGGCGTGCTGGCCGGCGTCGCGGCGGTGCCGGCGATCCTGCGCGGCCGCTCGAGCGGCGCGCCGAAGCACTTCGACGCCGCGCTGGGTTCGCTCCCCGACGGCAAGGGCTGGCCGGAGCCGTGGGTCGCCCAGCACTATCTGCGCGATCTCGCCGTCCAAAACGGCCAGGCCGTCTGGAGCATCCGCGCGGGCCTCGACACGGCCGCCCCGCACCAGCCCATGCCCATCTTCCTGCTCGACCACGTCTGCGGCGCGGCCGGCCACCTGCTGGCCTTCTCGGTCACCAACCCGACCCTGCGGCCCGGGGTGCTGTTCGGCGCCGTCACCGACGTCGACTACCTGGCGGTCACGTGCGAGGGCGACCGGCTCGTGCTCGCCCGCTACGCCAGGGTCGGCCGCACCGTGATCGCCGCTGCGCCCTGCCCGGCGCTCGTCGTCGGCACCACCTACCAGCTACGGCTGGATGTGCGCGCGCGGCTGGTGCGGGCGAAGCTGTGGCAGCAGGGCCTGCCGGAGCCGGCGTGGCAGATCGCGGCGCGGCCGCACGAGGTGGCGGCGGGGACGCCCGGTCTCGTGGTCGTCTATCCGGCCGACTTCGCAGCCGCAGGGCTCGCCGTGAGCTCCTACACGATCACCGCGGCCGACGCATTTGCACCGACGCCGCCGGTGGCGGCGGCCACGATCACCGGCGTCCCCCGGCTGCGGCCGGACGGCCGCTACGACGTCCGCCTGCGCGTCATCTCCGCCTTCCCGGCCAAGGTCACCTTCCACACCTCGACGTCCGGCGGCGCGACGGCAGCCGCCGCCCACGACGCCTCGGCACCGCCCTACACCGCGCTGCACATCCTCCAGGTGCAGCGGGGCGAGCGGCTGCGCTGGCACGCCGAGCTCTCCTCGCCGCAGGGCGGCGCGCGCACCAGCTCGGCCCAGCAGGAGCTCCTCGCGCCGCACGGCGACGAGCGGCTCGTCCTGCTCGCCGCGAGCTGCGAGCAGTTCTCCGGCGTGCCCAGGAGCCGGGCGTATGCCGCGCTCGCCGAGGCGGCCCCGGCGCGTCCGGCCGCACTGATCTTCCAGGGCGACCTCGGCTACGCCAACAACATCTTCCACTCGTGCTACCTGTCGGCGCCCGACTTCTTCGCCGACCGCTTCCGGCGTGTCCTCGCCGGCCGCGACTTCGCCGACCTGCGCGCCCGGATCGCAACGGGCTTCACGATCGACGACCACGACTACGGGCCGCGCAACAACGCCGACCGCACGACCGCCGCGGCCTGGGCGGCGCCGCTCTGGAACAAGATCCACGCCGACCCGGCGCCGGGGGACTACTTCGACTTCCGCTTCGGCGACGTCCACTGCCTGACGCTCGACGTGCGCCGCTACGCCGATCCGGTGGACACGCCGAACACGCCGGAGAAGACGCGCATCGGCCATGCCCAGTTCGACTGGATGCAGGCGATCCTCGAGACGAGCGACGCGCGCCTCTTCCTCATCTACAGCGCGGGCATCTTCGCGTCGCGCTACCACGTGAACGACTGCTGGCTCGTCGGCTGGCCGAACGAGTACGACCGCGCGATGCGCCTCTTCCTGGCCGTGCAGCAGCGCGGCGCGCGCGTGCTCATCCTGAGCGGCGACGCCCACGGCATGCGCATCCACCACCATCCCTACCCGAGCCGGATCCCCCCGCAGGGGGCGAGCGTCGTCGAGTTCATCTGCTCGGGAGTGCGCCCGCGCATCTGGTCGGGAGCCCAGCTGCCCGACCCGACGCTCGACAAGCGCCGAAACGTGCTCGGCCGCTACGGCGGCGGCCTCGTCGACATCGACGCCCCGGCTGCGCCCGAGCGGCGGATCACGCTGCGCGCCGTCTCGGGCAACATCGGCCGGCCCGGCGACCTGTTCCCGCCGCTCGTGCTCCCGTTCGAACCCGTGTGACCCGGCTGATCGCTAGGCGATCATCGGGACTTGCACCTCGATCACCGGCTCGATGCGCTCGAAGATGTCGTCGAGCGTCGGGCCCGTGATCGTGAGGCCGTGATTCTTGAGGCCGACGACGGTGCGGCCGGGCTCGGGCGAGCGGCGGATGATCTCGGCGACGGCGCCGGCCAGCTCGGCCGTGCCGCACGGATAGTTGAACTCGGTCGCCTCGACGCCCGGGATCCAGGCGTGCACGTGCACGATCGCGCCCACCTCGGGGTGCTCGCGGTAGATCATCCAGTGCTCGATCGCGTCCACGGACGCGCGCCGAGGCTCGATCGCCGGCGGCACCGAGAGGATCATCTGGCCGGCGACGGCGTCGAAGTCCTTCACCATCAGGACGTCGCGGCCGATCTCGCGCAGGTTCGCCTTGTCCACACCGGAGGCCGACATCCAGTAGCGCAGGTCGTCCTTGCGCACCGACATGTTGCCGTAGGACAGGCCGCCGATCCCGTAGACGAGCTTGATCCAGCGCATGTCGTCGGGAGTGACGAGATCCTCGAGCGGGAACGGCGCGGGCAGGAGCCCCAGCCGGTCGAGCCGCTGGCCGGCCCGGAAGAGCTCCTCGGTGAGCTCATCGCCGTCCCAGAGCTCGGGCTCGAGGTCGGTATCGAAGCGGTTGTCGATCACAAGGCGCGATGTGGCGAGCGGCTCGATCCGCTCGAACAGCGCCCGCGCCCAGTCGGCGAGGTTGCCCGGGTCGGGGACGGCGTAGACGCCCTGCTCGGGAGTCACGAAGTAGCAGGCGTCGCCCGGCACGACGAGCATCGCCAGGTTCGCGAGCGCGCGCACGAGCATCGGATACTGGTGGCGCAGCACGTCGGCGGGCGGATCCGGCACGGTCTGCACGGCGATCACGTACGTCGAGCGCTGGCGGCGGCGGAACGGTTTCGGATCGTCCGGGTTCACGAAGTTGAACACGCAGCCTGCGCTCGGGTCCGCGCCCTCCGCGAACTCGTAGCCGCGCCGCACCCATTCGGCCCGCAGTGCCTCCCTGAAAGCAGTGAGCGCCGAACCGTCTCCGGCACCCCAGAAGGCGACGTCGCTCATCCCGCCACCTCCACCATCTGATCCAGCGTGATCTCCACCATCGTCCTTCCGTCCAGTTCGACGACGCATGCGTCTTTCAGCACCTCGTAGCTGCGAACGACCCCCCTCCCATTGGGTGTCGCCACTGCCCTTCCAACGGCCGGCGCCCGGTCGCGGAACGAGCGGTACAGCGGATGCTCGAATGCGAGACAACAGCGTAGCCGTCCACACAAGCCGGTGATGCGGCCCGGGTTCATGGGCAGATCCTGCTCCTTCGCCATCTTGAGCGTGATCGGCTGGTCGTGGCAGGGGTAGCGGGCGCTGCACAGGCGGCCCGTGCCGCACAGGCCCACCTCGCCGCACAGCCGGCCCTGCTCGCGCGGGCCCACCTGGCGCAGCTCGACCCGCCGCTTCAGGCGGGCGCCGAGATCGGCCTGGAGGGCGCGCGTGTCGGGCCGCTCGTCGGACGAGAACGAGAACACGATCCGGCTCTGGTCGAACACGAGCTCGGCCGCGATCGGCTTCAGCTCGAGCTCGTGGCGGGCCTGGAGCTCGCGAAAGAGCAGCATGCCGCGCTTGGCCTCGACCTTGTTGCGCCGGATCTGATCCTCGTCCGCCGGGCCGGCCCGGCGCACCACCCGCTTCAGCGGGCCGGTCAGCTCCTCGTCGGGGAGGTGGTAGGCGGTCTGCACCACCCGGCCGTACTCACGCCCGCGCGACGTCTGGCAGATGACGCGCTCGTCCCAGCGCAGCTCGAGGCCGGCGGGATCGAACGAGTACACCTTCGCGCCCGGCTGGAACACGACGCCGACGACCGTCGCCATCACGCCCCCTGGGGGGTGGATTCACGGATCTGGGCGAGGCGGTGGAAGAGCGCCTCGGCGGCCAGACCGGGATGGACGTTGAGCTCGAGCGAGCGGCGCACGTCGGCGACCGTGTCAAGCGCCCGCTGGGCGTGACCCACACCGCCTCTCGACGTCGCTCGGGACAGCCCTCCGGCCATGTCCGAGTTTACCACCGCCTCGGTCGCGCCCAGAGCCGTCGCCAGCAGGTCGTGGTACCACAGGCCGATCGTGTCGACCGCCAGCCGCAGCTCGTCCCACTCGGCCCTGCGGGCCTCGCGCTTGGCCCGCTCCTCGTAGCGCTTGCGCAGCGCGCGCTCGTCCTTCGGGTCGTCCACCGACTCCAGGCGCGCGTCGCGCTCGCGGCCCACGGCGTCGGCCTCGGCCCGGGCCCGCTGGCCGGAGGCCTCGAGCAGGCGGGCGCCGGCCTGCGCCGGGTCGAAGCCCTCCTCCGTGCAGGCGCCGCGGGCGAGGTCGAGGTACACCCGCCGGCGCTCGGCCGCAGCGGGGTCGGTGGCGAGCTCGGTCGCCCGGTCGAGGCTGCCGAGCGCCGCGCGCGCCGCCACCGCATCGCCCGTGACAGCCGCCAGGGCCGCCGCCGGGTAGCGGCGGAACTCGACCGCCTGCAGCCGCGAGCGGATCGTCGGGAGCATGCGCTCGGCGTGGTCGGAGACGAGGATGAACACGCCGTAGGCGGGCGGCTCCTCGAGCGACTTCAGGAGGGCGTTGGCCGACTCGTCGCGCAGGAGGTGGGCGTCGAGGATCAGATACACCCGCCGGTCGGCCTCGAACGGCCGCAGGTGCAGGTCGCGCCGCAGCCGGCGCGCGCCCTCGATCAGGATGCCCTGGCCCTCGGGCTCGAGCACGAACAGGTCGGGGTGCGTGCGCGACTCGATCCGGTGCGGCGGGCAGTCGAGTAGCGCAGCGGCGAACCGGTCGGCGTAGCGGCGCTTGCCCGACCCGGCCGGGCCGGTGAGCAGATACGCGTGGGCCGGTGCTGCGATCGCGGCCTCGAGCAGGCGCAGGGCGCGCGGCTGCTCGGGCAGGCCGGCGTAGGCACTCACAGCCCGACCGCCTCTCGCACGCGCCCGGCGACCTGCTCGGGCGTGCCCGAGGCGTCGACGACGGCGATCCGGTCGGGGAACCGGCGCGCGGCGACGGCGAACCCCTCGGCCACGCGGCGGTGGAAGCTCGTCCCCTCTGCCTCGATCCGGTCGGGCTCGCCGCGGCGGTCGGCGGCCGCGGCGGTGTCGAGCACCAGGAGCACCGTGCGGTCGGGCAGAAGGCCGCTCGTCGCGGCGCGGTTCACCGCGAGCACCTCGTCGACTCCGAGCCCGCGCGCGCAGCCCTGGTAGGCCAGCGAGGAGTCGACATAGCGGTCGGCGATCACGGTCGCCCCGCGCTCGAGGGCCGGCCGGATCACCTCCGCCACGAGCTGCGCCCGGGCGGCCGCGTAGAGCAACGCCTCGGCCCAGGGGTCGATCGCAAGGCCCGGATCGAGCAGCAGCGAGCGGATGCGCTCGCCGGGAGCCGTGCCGCCGGGCTCGCGCACCGGCACGACCTCACGGCCGCCGGCTGCGGCCGCCTCGGCCAGGAGCGCGGCCTGCGTGGTCTTGCCGCAGCCGTCGAGGCCCTCGAAGGAGATGAACACCCCCGGGATGCTACCGACCGGTGAAGTCGCGACAGGGGCGATTCACGCAGGCGCCATCTCCGTCACCAGCCGCTCCAGGGCATCCATCCACGACTCGTAGTAGGGCTGGTCGGGCCGCTCGGCGATCGCGGCCTTGAGCCGGTCGCGGAACTCGTCCCAGGGGACGTCCAGCCGCTCGGCCGCCACCACGGCCATCGCAAACGCGCGCGCCTGCCAGGGCTCGGAGAACGGGTGGTCGTCGGGGCGCGGGGTGCTCATGCCGTCGCCCCGACGCGGGGGACGGAGACGCCGATCATGCAGTCGCGGGTGACGAGGCCGGCCAGCTCGTCCTCGCTCATGCCCTCGGTGCCCTCCGGCCGCATCGGCAGGACGATGTAGCGCAGATCCGCGCTCGAGTCCCACACCCGGATCTCGACGTCGTCCGCGAGCTCGAGGCCGAACTCGGCGAGCACCGCCCGCGGCTCGCGGACGACGCGGGCGCGGTAGGGCGGGCTCTTGTACCAGACCGGCGGGATGCCGAGCACGGGCCACGGATAGCACGAGCACAGGGTGCACACGATCACGTTGTGCACGTCGGGAGTGTTTTCGACCGCGCGCATGTGGTCGCCCTCGGTGCCCCCGTAGCCGAGCTCACCGGCCGCGCCCGCGGCGTCGGCCAGCAGCCGGCCCCGATAGCCGGGGTCGACCCACGCCCGCGCCACCATGCGGGCGCCGTTCTGCGGGCCGATCTCGTGCTCGAACGCGTCCACCACCGCGTCGACGGCGTCGGTCGAGACGAGCCCCTTCTCGATCAGGACCGTCTCGAGCGCCGCCGCGCGGAGCTCCTGCGGCGACTTGGGGCGTGCGTGTCGGTGGTGCTCGCTCATGTGGCCTCCAGATGGCTTTCCCACAGATCCACGAGGACGGTGTGGCCGGGGCCGTCGAGCTGCCACAGCTCCGCCGCGGCGAAGGCGACGGTGTACCACGCCTCGGGCTGCACGCGCCCGTCCTCGTTCTCGAACACGTCCAGGAGCGGCATCGGCGCGTGCACCCGCTCGACGACGCCGCCCGCGCCGCGCAGGTATCCCGGGCAGCGGGTGTGGCCCGGCGGGAGCAGGCGGATGACGGTCACGCGGTCGCCCACGGCGTGGCGCGGCGGCGGCGCGGTGTAGGTGGACTTGGGCCGCGGGCGCAGCGACGCCCGCGCCTCGGCGGCGGCCTGCGGATCGAGCCGGCGCGGCACGGGCTCGCCGGCGGCGGCGCGCGCTCCGGCCGCCGCGAGCTCGGCGCGCGTGAACAGGCCGTGCTCGATCCCGCGCGTCTCCATCCCCTGGAGCCAGTGCTCGTAGTAGGACGTCGTCAGGTACGCGACTGCGCCCATCCGCTCGATCGCATGCCGGAACCCGGGCCCGAGTTCGGCCGACTCGGACATGCCGTGCACACGACCCTCCCAGGCCGCGTGGAAGGGCGGCTCGTCGCTCTCGGCCACCACCGGCCCGAAGCCCTGCCGGCCGCCGAGGTCGTGGATGCCGTCCACGCCGAGAACGCTACCGGATCCGGCCGAGCGTGGGAGTAGCGTCCGCGGCGGATGGCCGGCTGCGTGTGGACCGATCTCGTCGACCCCGACCGGGAGGTGCTCGAGCGGGCCGCCGGCCTGGAATTGCACGACCGCGCGCTCGATCTCGTGCTCTCGCCCGCCCGGCACGACGACGAGCCCCGGCCGACGATCGAGGCGCACATCAACTACGTGTTCGGCGTGCTCCTGCGGCCGGTGGTCGACAAAGGGACGCACGAGCTCTGGTACCAGGAGATCGACCTGATCCTCACCCACGGGCGGGTGGTGACGGTGCGCAAGGCGCCGGAGGGCCGCGAGGGGTTCGACGACTCCGAGATCCGCACCGTCGCGACGAAGGGCGAGGAGTCTTCGGGCATGATCGCCTACCGCCTGATCGACGAGGTCGCCGAGGCGTTCCTCGATCTGGTCGACACCCTCGACGGCCATATCGACGACCTCGAGGACCACGTCGAGGAGTGGGCGTCCGACCACATCCGCGCCCGCCTGTCCGACCTGCGCCACAAGCTCCTGCACGTGCGCCAGACCCTCGCGCCGACCCGCGACGCCGTCCGCCGCGTGGTCGACAACCGCATCGACACCCAAGGCGAGGAGCTCTTCTCGCGCGACCTGGAGCTGCGGTTCGGCGACGCCTACGACAAGCTGCTGCGCGCCAGCGAGGGCCTCGACCTGGCCCGCGACCTGGTCGCAAGCGTGCGCGACTACCATCAGGCCAAGGTGGCCAACGACCAGAACGAGGTCATGAAGCGGCTGACGGTCGTCGCGTCGCTCCTGCTCGTGCCGACGTTCATCGTCGGCCTGTACGGCCAGAACCTGCGCGGCGTGCCCGAGTTCCACTGGCACTTCGGCTACTGGTGGTCGTGGTTCCTGATCATCGTGACGACCATCGGCCAGGTCATCTACTACAAGCGCAAAGGCTGGATCTGAGGAAGGTTCTCATGATGGTGGCGGGGCTCGTGTGCCTCGCAGCGGCGTGCGGCGGGGGTGGTGCGACGACGCCCGGCTCGCCCGCGCGGGCGGGCCATCCCTGCACGGGCGCCCCGGCCCCTGCCCGGTTCGCGCACGTGGTCCTGATCGTCATGGAGAACCACGGCTTCGACCAGGTGGCCGGCCACTCCCCGTATCTGAACGCGCTCGCGCGCCGCTGCGGCCTTGCCGCCGACTACCACGCGGTCACCCACCCGTCGCTGCCCAACTACCTGGCGCTCACGTCGGGCTCGACGCAGGGGCTCGACGGGTCGGACTGCTCCCCGGGCGCCGGCTGCCGCAGCGGCGGGCCGAGCATCTTCGGCCAGACCCGCTGGCGGGCCTACGCCGAGAGCATGCCGGGCCACTGCGTCCGGTCGAACTCGGGCGACTATGCGCCCCGCCACAACCCCGCGGTCTACTTCACGCGCGTGGCGGCCGCCTGCGCCGCCGCCGACGTGCCCCTGACCGGGCTCGCCGGGAATCTGCGCCGCGGGCGCCTGGCGGCCTACACGTTCATCGCCCCGAACCTCTGCAGCGACGAGCACGACTGCCCGGTCGCAAGGGGCGACGCCTGGCTCGCGCGGTGGGTGCCGCGGATCACGTCCTCGCCGGCGTACCGGTCGGGCCAGACCGCGCTCTTCATCACCTACGACGAGGACGACCACAACGAGGCCAACCGCGTCTACACCGTGGTCGCGGCCCGATCGGTGCGTCCCGGCACCGTCTCGCGGCAGACGTTCACGCACTACTCGATGCTGCGCACGCAGGAGCAGCTGCTCGGTCTGCCCGCGCTCGGCCGGGCGGCGTCGGCGGCCTCGCTGGCAAGCGCGTTTCACCTGGCCGGATAGGCCTCGCGGGCACCCGAGATCCGGCGGGGGCACCGTGCTACCCTGCCGCCCCGATGGGCAAGACACTCATAGTCGCCGAGAAGCCGTCGGTCGGCCAGGACTACGCGCGCGCCCTCGGCGGCGGCTTCCAGAAGCACGAGGGCTACCTCGAGTCGGACGACCGCATCGTGTCGTGGGCCATCGGCCATCTGGTCGAGCTGGCCGAGCCGGAGGAGTACGACGAGGCGCTCAAGCGCTGGTCGATCAAGACGCTCCCGGTGATCCCCGAGCAGTTCAAGCTGCGGCCCGACGCCAGGGGCAAGAAGCAGCTCGACGTCCTGAAGCGGCTGATGAAGCGCGCCGACGTCGACAACATCGTGAACGGCTGCGACGCCGGCCGCGAGGGCGAGCTGATCTTCGCCTACATCATGGACGTCGCCAAGCCGGGCAAGCCGGTGCAGCGGCTGTGGGTGTCGTCGATGACCCGGGCCGCCATCGGCGACGGGTTCGAGCACCTGCGCGCCGGCGAGGAGATGCAGAGCCTGCAGGACGCCGCCCGCTCGCGCTCCGAGGCCGACTGGCTGGTGGGCATGAACGCCACCCGGGCAGCGACCGTGCGTGGCCGGGCGCTCGGCGGCGTCGTCTCGCTCGGCCGGGTGCAGACGCCGACGCTCGCCCTGATCGTGCGCCGCGACGTCGAGATCGACGCGTTCGAGCCGGAGACGTACTTCCAGGTGGACGCCCGCTTCGGGCTCGACGGCCCGCGCACCTACACCGGGCGCTGGGTCGAGGGCAAGGAGGACCGCACCTCCGAGCGTGATCGGGCCGAGGCGGTGGCCGCCGCTGCCGGCGGCGCTCCGGCCACGGTCGAGTCGGTCAAGCGCACCGAGCGCAAGACCCGCCCGCCCCTGCTGTATGACCTGACGAGCCTCCAGCGCGACGCCAACAGCCGCTTCGGCATGTCGGCGTCCCGGACGCTGCAGGCGGCCCAGCGCCTGTACGAGGGCTCGTCCGCCGGCGCGGTCATCACCTACCCCCGGACGCGCTCGCAGTTCCTGCCGGCCGACCAGATCGGCGGCCTGAAGGGCATCGCCCGCGGCCTCACCGGGATCCCGAAGGTGCGCGCTGCGGCGCAGTACGTCGCCGGCCTGGACGTGCTCCCGCTGGCCCGGGTCGTGGACGACGCGAAGGTCGACGACCACCACGCCATCATCCCCACCGGCGAGCTGCCGACGAAAGATCTGACCGGCGACGATGCGCACGTCTACGACCTGGTCGTGCGCCGCTTCCTGGCCGTCTTCCACCCCGAGGCCAAGTTCGAGGACACCGAGATCATCACGGCCTGCGCCGAGCACCGGTTCCGCACGCGCGGCCGCCGCCTGGTCGAGGCGGGCTGGCGCGGCGCCGCCTTTGGCGAGGAGGCTGCGGCCGAGGAGCCGCAGGGCGACGAGGACGAGCCGCGGCAGGTGCTGCCCAAGGTGGACGAGGGCGAGCGGGGGACGTGCGAGAAGGCGGAGGTGCTCGAGAAGCAGACCAAGCCGCCCGCCCGCTACTCCGAGGCATCGCTCCTGCGCGACATGGAGACGGCCGGCAAGCAGATCGAGGACGAGGAGCTGCGCCACGCGATGAAGGACGCGGGCCTGGGCACGCCGGCCACGCGGGCGGAGACGATCGAGAAGCTCCTGCGGGTCGGCTACATCGAGCGGCTGGGCCGGTCGCTGCGCGCCACCGCGAAGGGCCGCCAGGCGATCGGCCTGCTCCACGACCATGCGCTCACGTCCGCCGAGATGACCGGAAACTGGGAGAAGCGGCTGACGGCCATCGAGCGCGGCCAGGAGCAGCGCGACGCCTTCATGGCCGACATCCGCCGCTTCACCACAGAGGTGGTCGAGTACTTTCGCGACCTCACCCCGGAAGAGGTGCGGGCGCAGCGGGCCGAGATCGGGCCGTGCCCCAACGGCGACGGCATCATCCGCGAGAACCGGGCCGCCTACGGCTGCTCGTCGTGGAAGAGCAAGGAGGAGCCGGGCTGCGGCTTCGTGATCTGGAAGCAGCAGAAGGGCCGCTCGATCAGCCCGGCCGAGGCCCGCGACCTGCTCGAGCACGGCCAGACCGAGCTGCTCGACGGGTTCAAGACCCGGCCGAGCCGCGCGCGGCTCGTGCTGGCCGAGGGCAACCATGTGCAGCTGATCGCCGACGACGGCACCCGCCTGGACGCCCCCGCCGGCCCGCGCGAGACGATCGCGAAGTGCCCCAAGTGCGACGGCGACATCCGCGAGAACAGCCGCGCCTACGGCTGCTCGTCGTGGAAGAGCCGCAAGGAGCCCGGCTGCGGCTTCGTGATCTGGAAGTCGACCAAAGGCCGCCAGATCTCGGCGGACGAGGCCCGCCAGGTGATCGAGCAGGGCGCGTCGGACTGGATGGACTTCAAGGATCGCAAGGGCCCGTTCCGGGGGCGGCTCGTGCTCACCCCCGAGAACACGGTCGAGGTGCAGCGCGAGGATGAGCCGGCCGCAACCCAGGCCGCGTAACGCCGGGGCGAGCCGTCGAGAGTCTCGACACGTCTCCGGCAGCGTCCGGGCAGCGCGTCAGCGCGATCCGGATGCTGGCCGACCCTCACGAATGAGCTGTGCGACCCGTTCGTCGGGGACGCTGCCGATTGCTCGATAGCGGCGGACCGCTTCATCGAGGTCGCGGTTGAGCATCGCCAGCGCAGCCCGTGTCCAGGCGGTGTTCGGCGGACGCGCGACCAGCGTACGGAGGACCGGCTCCTGGCCACACACAAGAGCGGCCGCTGCGATATCTCCAAGCGCTGGGCCCCAGAGGAAACGAGGGCCCCCGTCGAGCGCGTCTGCGATCTCCGCCAGGCATTCCATGCCGCTTCGGACGTCGCCTCCCAACGCCGCCGTCCTCGCCTGGGCCGCCAACGCGGGAATGAGCGCTTCAGGATCGCCCGAACGCCGAGCGGCGTCGACCGCCTCAGCCAGGTCCCGCCCCACGTCATCGTCGTGGTCCTTAGCCGCGCGGATATGCGCGCGGACAAGGCGGAGGCTGACCTCAAGATGAAAGGCGTTCCCCGCTTCGATCTCGAGGATCATGCGATCCGCCTCGGCCAGCGCGTCGTCCCAGCGACCCTGATACCACGACCGGCGCACCCGCTCCGCCGCTGTGAGCCGCCGGAGAAACACGGTTTCGAGCTCGGCTGCCCGGCGCTCGCCGTCTGTCTGCGCACGAAAGCTCCCGGGAAGGTCACCGAGCCAGCGAAGGACGTCGGCGGCGTTCATCGTGGTCACCGCCGCGCGCGGAGAGTGATTCTCCGCAACTGCCGAGATCACCCGATCGAGCTCCGCGCGGACATCCACATCGCCGCGCATGATGCGAGAGACGGCGAGCGCCAGGTTCGCCTGCCCCTCGACCTCGGAGAGCCCGAGACTGATCGCAGCCCCGAGCGCTTCTCGGCAGAGCGCCTCGCCGTCTTCGACGGCCCCGGCCAGCACCGCACGTTCCCCCAGGCTGATCGCGATCTCGGCGCCGACCCGGGAAGGCGGGAGGCCCGCGAGGAGCTCGCGGGCCAGCGTCGAATGCGGCAGGCCCTCCGCCATTCGCCCATGGTTTCCGAGCCAGAATCCGATCAGCATCTCGGCCCGTGCGGCGTGTTCTCTATCGCCGGAGGCTCGAAGCCGTTCGGCGGCAGTCGGGAGCTCTTCTGGGAGCCCGTCCTGGCAGTGATCGCGGGCCTCTCCGAGCGCCAGGAGTAGCTGCGCCTCGTCGGCGCTTGCCGCTTCTCTCGCAAGATTCAGCGCCGCCTCGTAGTTGTGCACTGCCGAGGCGAACGCGTTGAGCGAGAAGGCAGCATCGCCGGCGGCCCGGTAGGCCGATTTCGCCTTTCCGGCGACTTCCCCAACCGGTTGCCGGGTCGCCCGAAGAAGCGTGATCGCCGTTCCATAGTGGTGTGCCGTAAGCTCGAGGCGTTCCTCGAAGCCGGCCTGCCCTACGAGCCAGTCCCCGGCGCCGACGTGCAGCTCTGCCCGCCGTCGACGCGGAAGCGTTTCGTATGCGACTTCGCGGAACAGATCATGCTGAAAGCGATAGGCCGTCCCGAGCGCGGCCGGCAATGCAGCGTCATGGTCGAGCACTCCGTGTTCGGACAGCCGGACAAGGGCTCGTTCGGCTCGGCTCGTCTCCTGCTGCGCACACACCGCGACTCCGACCGGTGTGATCGGCCGCGCGAGAACCGAGGCCACCTGGCCGAGTTCCTTCTCATCGGGGTCCAACGCGTCCAGGCGGGCGGCGATCATCGCCCGTACGGAGTGAGGGATCGGGGGTGTCGTCTCGACGCTCGCGCGGTCGTGCACAGGCGTGCGGGATTCCAGAAACCGCGCATACTCCCGTAGGAAGAGCGGGTTCCCACCCGACCGGCGGGTCACGTTCGTGACGACACCGTCAGGCTCGGCACGCCGCAGGAAGCGCCGGAAGAGCCCCTCGGCATCGCGGACCGCCAGAGGGGCAAGGTCGATCGTCCGATGCGGCGTGAGGCGCTGCTCCACTCGCTCGCGCGCATCGGGACGAAGCGCCAGCAGAAACAGCACCGGCCCCTCCACCCGGCCCACCAGCTCGCCGACGAAGTCGAGAAAGAAGTCGCTCGCCCAATGCAGATCATCGAGCACGAGAACTCGTGGGCGGCTCGCGGCCGCCCCGGCGATCAGGCGGATCCAGGCCGCGAATGCTTCGACGCGACGATCTCCGGCGCTGGGTGCGTCGGCCAGGCCGAGCAGGATCGCCGCCTCATCCTCCACCCAGGCGCGTGTCTGCGGGTCGGGGTGAAACGTCCTCGTCGCTTGCCGCAGCTTCGACCACGCGGTCTCACTCGAGTCCAGGGCCGTCGCGCCGATCAGCGAGCGCACGAGAGCGGCGAACGGGCCGTAGGGCGACGAAGGCACGTCCCGAACGACGGCGTCATGCCAGGTCAGCCCGCGCCGGCCAGAGCCACGTTCACGAACCGCCGCGAGTAGCCGGGATTTTCCGACCCCTGCGTCTCCGATGACCGCCACAAGGCGGGCCCGGGTCTGACCCGGTCGAGGAAGCGCCCCCACGAGGACTCCGAGCTCGTCAGCCCGGCCGACGAGACGTACCTGCTCCTCGCCGCCGATCTCAGCCCTAACCACCAGCCAGGCCTTGATCGGTTCGCGCTTCCCCTTCACGGTGATCGGCTCGAGCGACTCGTAGGCGATCCGACGCCGTGTCAGCTGATACGTGTCCTCGCCGACGATCACTCCGTCCACCGGCGCGGCTGACTGAAGCCGAGCGGCGACGTTCACCGGGTCGCCGAAAACCATGCCCTCGCCGAGCGTGGGGTTGGCGTCGAGCTTGACGAGCGCCTCTCCGGTGTTCACGCCGATCCGGACATGCAGGTCGAGGAAGTCCTGCGACTCCCTCAGACCAGCCACCGCGTCAAGAATCGAGAGCGCTGCCTGGACGGCTCGCTCGGCATCGTCCTCGCGGGCCAAAGGCGCGCCGAAAAGGGCCATCACGGCGTCACCGATGAACTTCTCCACGGTGCCCCCATGGCGTTCGAGCTCCCCGCGCAGAAGCTCGTGGTATGGCGACAGGGTGCTGCGGACATCCTCGATGTCCATCTGCTCCGATCGGCTCGTGAACCCGACCAGGTCACAGAAGAGCGCAGTCACGAGCTTGCGCTCTTCCCGCTGGACGCCTGACGGTTCGGGTAGCGGCGCGCCGCAGATCGGGCAGAGCCGAAACCGATCCGGGTGCTGCTCGCCGCAGCTCGGGCACTCCTTCATATAGGCGCCAGTTTAGGAGTGGGACGCAGCCGTGGAACTCGACGCCCTGCGATGGTGCCACCCCGGCTCGGCGCCGAGACGGCGCGGGTAAGCTGCGCCGCCATGGCCATCAATGCGATCGTCACGGGCGGGGCCGGCTTCATCGGCTCCCATGTCGCAGACGCGCTGCTTGCGCGCGGCGACAGCGTGGCCGTCGTGGACGACCTTTCGAGCGGCAGGCGCGAGCGGGTGCCCGAAGCGGCGCAGTTCCACCAGATCGACATCCGTGCGGGGGCCGCGCTGCGCGCGCTCGCGGCCGAGTTCCGCCCCGACGCCGTGTTCCATCTGGCCGCGCAGGCGGACGTGCGCGTGTCGGTCGAGGATCCCGGCCATGACGCCGACGTGAACGTGCGCGGGACGGCGCATGTGCTCGAGGCGGCCCGCGCGGTCGGCGCGCGGGTGGTGTTCTCGTCGACGGGCGGAGCCATCTACGGCGAGGTGGACACGATCCCCTCGCCCGAGTCGACGCCCTGTGCGGCGATGGCGCCCTACGGCGTCTCGAAGCTGTGCGGCGAGCACTACGTCGAGCTCTACAACCGCCTGTACGGCGAGCGCCATGTCGTCCTGCGCTACGGCAACGTGTACGGGCCGCGCCAGGATCCGCACGGCGAGGCGGGCGTGGTGGCGATCTTCTTCGGCAAGCTCGTCGAGGGCACGACGCCGCTCGTCTTCGGCGACGGCACCCAGACGCGCGACTACGTCTACGTCGGCGACGTCGTCGCGGCCAACCTGGCCGCGGTCGGCTACGGCGGCGCGCACGCGATCTTCAACATCGGCACCGCGGCCGAGACGAGCGTGCTCGACCTGCTCGCCGAGTGCCAGCGGGCGGCCGGCACGGACATCGCGCCCGAGCACCGGCCGGCCCGGCTCGGCGAGCTTGCGCGGAGCGCGCTCGACCCCTCGCTGGCCGGTCGCGAGCTTGGCTGGCGGGCCACGACGTCGCTGGCCGACGGGCTCGCCGCGACGCTGCGCTCGATCGCGGGCTGAGGGAATTTCGCTCCCCGAGCGGGATCCGGCGTCCGTCCGACCGGGCGACGAGAATACATCGCCCCAACCGGTCGTTCCCACTAGATACAGGGGTTCGGCAGGGCTTGGCACACTAGATATGGAACGGGAGCCGGAGAGCGCACACGCATGAACTGTCCCTACTGCGAACACGGAGAGACGAAGGTCATCGACACGCGCGTGGCCGGCAAGGGCTCGATCAGGCGCCGGCGCGAGTGCCTGCTGTGCGGCCAGCGCATGACCACGTTCGAGCGCGTCGAGCAGGCGTCGCTGCACGTGGTCAAGCGCGACGGCACGCGCCAGCCGTTCGACCGCTCGAAGCTGATGGCCGGGCTGACCCGGGCCTGCGTCAAGCGGCCGGTGCCGCTGGCGCAGATCGAGCAGGCGGCGGTGCGGATCGAGGCCGACCTGCGAAACGGCGTCGGCGACGAGGTCGAGGCCCGCCGGATCGGCGAGCAGGCCCTGCGCGTCCTGCGCGATCTCGACCGGGTGGCATACGTCCGGTTCGCCTCGGTGTACCGGGACTTCCAGGACGTGGACGAGTTCGAGCGCGAGCTGGCGCTGCTCGAGGGCCGCAAGAAGCCGGCCAAACGAGTGGCAAAACGAACAAGTGTTCGGTAGAATTCGACGGATGAGGAGGCGACGGGCATGGCGATGAGCGAGCTGAAGCGGACCGAGAACTCGGTGCTCGAGGGCAAGGAGGACGTCCGCATCGGCGTGCCCCGATACTTCACGCAGGCGGGCATCGACCCGTTCGAGGCGGTCGAGTGGGAGACGCGCACCGCGCTCATCCCGGGCAAGGACGGGCCCTCGTTCGAGCAGCGCGACGTCGAGTTCCCGGCGTTCTGGAGCCAGACGGCGACCAACATCGTGGCCCAGAAGTACTTCCGCGGCAAGCTCAACTCGCCCGAGCGCGAGCACTCCGTGCGGCAGATGATCGGCCGCGTCGCCGACACCGTCACCGCGTGGGGCACCAAGGACGGCTACTTCACCGACGGCGACGAGGCCGAGACGTTCCGGGCCGAGCTGACCCACCTCCTGCTGCACCAGATGGTGGCGTTCAACTCGCCGGTCTGGTTCAACGTCGGCTTCGAGGAGCACCCGCAGTGCAGCGCCTGCTTCATCCTCTCGGTCGAGGACAACATGGAGTCGATCCTCGACTGGATCCGCAAGGAGGGGCTGGTCTTCCGCGGCGGCTCCGGCTCGGGCATCAACCTGAGCAAGCTGCGCTCCTCGCAGGAGCAGCTGGCCAAGGGCGGCTACGCCTCCGGGCCGGTGTCGTTCATGCGCGGCGCCGACGCCTCGGCCGGCACGATCAAGTCGGGCGGCAAGACGCGCCGGGCGGCCAAGATGGTCGTCCTGAACGTCGACCACCCCGACATCGAGGAGTTCATCTGGTGCAAGCAGCACGAGGAGGAGAAGGCCCGCGTGCTGCAGGCGGCCGGCTACGACATGAGCCTCGACTCCCCCGACTGGGCGTCGATCCAGTACCAGAACGCCAATAACTCGGTGCGGGTGACCGACGAGTTCATGCGCGCCGTGATCGACGACGCCGACTGGGATCTGACCGCGCGCACCGACGGCTCGGTGGTGAAGAGCGTGCGGGCGCGCGATCTGATGCACCAGATCGCCGAGGCGGCGTGGAAGTGCGCCGATCCCGGCATGCACTACGACACGACGATGAACGACTGGCACACCTGCCCGGCCACCGGCCGGATCAATGCCAGCAACCCGTGCTCCGAGTACCTGCACGTCGACAACTCGGCCTGCAACCTCGCCAGCCTGAACCTGATGAAGTTCCGCGACCCGGAGACCGACGAGTTCCAGGTGGAGCGGTTCGAGCGGGCCGTCGACATCATCTTCATGGCCCAGGAGATCCTGGTCTCGAACTCGAGCTACCCGACCGAGGAGATCACCGAGAACGCGCGCGCGATGCGCCAGCTCGGCCTCGGCTACGCCAACCTGGGCGCGCTGCTGATGGCGCGCGGGCTCGCGTACGACTCCCACGAGGGCCGCGCGTACGCGGCCGCGATCTCGGCGATCATGACCGGGCGCGCGTACCGCAAGTCGGCCGACATGGCCGGCCGCGTCGGCCCGTTCGACGAGTACGCCCGCAACTCCGACGCCATGCTGCGCGTGATCCGCAAGCACCGCGCCGCGGTCGGGAACATCGACTCGAGCGTTGTGCCGGCCGACATGTGCGCGGCTGCCCGCAAGGCGTGGGACGACGCGCTCACGCTGGGCGAGGACAACGGCTACCGCAACGCCCAGGCCGTCGTGATCGCGCCCACCGGCACGATCAGCTTCATGATGGACTGCGACACAACCGGCATCGAGCCCGACTTCTCGCTGGTCAAGTCCAAGCGCCTGGTCGGCGGCGGCGACATCACGATCGTCAACCAGACGGTGCCGACCGCGCTCAAGAAGCTCGGCTACGCCCCGCACGAGATCGACCAGATCGTCGCCCACGTGAACGAGCACAACACCGTTCAGGGCGCGCCCGGGTTCCGGCCCGAGCATCTGTCGGTGTTCGACGTGGCGGTCGGCGAGCGCGCGATCCACCACATGGGCCACGTGAACATGATGGCGGCGGTGCAGCCGTTCATCTCGGGCGCCATCTCGAAGACCGTCAACCTGCCCACCGAGGTCACGGTCGACGACGTCGCCCAGCTGTACATGGACGCCTGGAAGCTCGGCGTGAAGGCGATCGCGATCTACCGCGACGGCTGCAAGGTGGCCCAGCCGCTGCAGACGAAGGCGTCGCAGCCGGAGCTGATCGCCGCCAAGCCCACCCGCCGGGTGATGCCGATCGAGCGGCAGGAGATCGGCCGCAAGTTCCAGGTCGGCGAGTACGAGGGCTACATCCACGTCGGCCTGTTCCCCGAGGGCGACCCGGGCGACATCTTCGTGGACATCGCCAAAGAGGGCACCACGCTCGCCGGGCTCATGAACGCGTTCATGATCGCCGTGTCGGTCGGCATGCAGTACGGCGTGCCGCTCGAGGTGTTCGTGAGCAAGTTCGCCCACATGCGCTTCGAGCCGTCCGGGCTCACCAACGACCCGGACATCCGCGTCGCCAAGTCGATCCCCGACTACATCTTCCGCTGGATGGGCAAGCGCTTCCTCGAGGCCGACACGCAGGCCGAGCTCGGCATCATGAGCGCCGCGGTGCGCGAGAAGCTCGCAGGCGGCAACGGGCACACGCAGGCCGTCCCCTCAGACGAGCCGGCGCCGCAGGCGATCGTCGCCCCGGGCCCCGGCCAGAGGGCGCTCTTCAACGCCTGGGAGGACGCCGTCGAGTGCGCGAAGTGCGGCGGCCGCAAGGTGCGCACCGGAGCGTGCTACACGTGCCGTGACTGCGGCGACAACTCGGGCTGCGGCTGAGCCCCCGCCGGCTCACGCCAGTCGTTTAGTGCGGAGTGACGGGGCGCCTTCGGGCGCCCCGTTCTTGCTCAGTGGCACTGCTGGGTGCCGGAGTCGACGGTCGCGCCGGCCGTGGTGACGAACTTCCAGTCATAGCTCGAGGGGTGCAGCGTCAGCTTGATCACACCGAAGACCTTGTCGAGGGTGAACTGGACGTTGTGCGCCCCCTTGAGCGTCATGTGGCTGTCGCCCCCGTGCCCACGATGAACTGGCGGATACCGCGAGCCGTGTCGGCGTTGCCGCTCGGGTCCTGCGGCGCAAATCGCCCGTAGGTGTGGATGTGGCCGCCGAGGACGACATCCGCCCCGGCGTTGTAGAGCGTCTGCCAGAAGAACTTGTAGGCGGACGAGGGGGTGGTCGAGCCCGAGAAGTACGGCTGATGCCAGTACGCGAGCGTGCACGTGCTGGAACCGAGGTTCGCCTGCAGGAACTTCGCCTGCGCCGACCCCGCGCCGCAGCCGCCCACGGCGCTGCACTGGCCGTTCAGGGCGATCAGGTGCCACGTGCCGAGGTTCCAGGCGTAGTCGCCGTGGGAGTCGCCGGCCGCCGCACCGAAGTAGCGGAAGTAGCCCGCCGCGCCGGTGGCGCAGTCGGTGCCCCCGGTCGTGAAGTACTCGTGGTTTCCGGGCACCGGGTGGATGATCGACTTGAACCGGCCCCAGCTCGAGCCGAACGCCTCCAGGTACGCGCTGTAGCCGCCGCAGTCGTTCTGGTTGTCACCCAGCGCGAGCACCGCGGAGATCGACGGATCCGACGCGATCAGGTTCGACGTCGCCATCTGCTTGCACGCGGACGATGTGCCGGTGCCGCCGTGGTACTGCGACTGGTCCGGATCGCACGCGATGTCGCCGGCCGCGGCGATCACCGGATCCCCGGTCGCGCGGCGGCCGCGCGGGCCGCCGGGCCCGTCGACCCCGAGACGACCGCCGCCGACCCGGAACCCGGAATCAGAAGCAGAGCCGCGCTTGCGAGCAGCGCGAGCACACCTGCGGAGGACGCGTGTCGGGACATGTTCCACTTGACCATGACTCCGCACCGCGACCGCCGCATCCGGGAAACCACCGACGCGGCGCTGGAGAAACTACGGAATTTCGTAGGATGTGCGCGATGGGGATCCGGCTCGGAGGTCTGGTGATGGCGGACGCCTTGGCGGAGGTCGCCGGCTCCTCGGCGCGGGCGCTCCCCGGAGCCTCCCTCCCGGTGCTGCGCGAGGTGCCGTTGTTCGCGGGGCTCTCCGATCGCCATCTGCGCAAGGTGGGGAAGCTCGCGATGCTCGCCAGCTACCGGGCCGGCGTCGCCATCGTCCGCGAGGGCACTCGCGGCCACGACTTCTTCGTCATCCTCGAGGGAGAGGCCGTGGTCATGCCGCGCGGCGCGCCGGCGGCAAAGCTCCATGCCGGAGACCACTTCGGCGAGATGGCGCTGCTCGACCGGCGGCCGCGGTCGGCCACCGTCACGACGCAGACCGCGATGACCGCCCTGCGCATCCCGGGCAGCGCGTTCCAGAAGCTCCTGCGGCGCGAGCCGACCATCGCCCTCGCGCTGCTCGAGACGCTCTCCGTGCGGGTGCGCGACCTGGAAAGCCACCGCAGGTGACGGGTTCTGGAATGATTCCCGTATGGAGTCCAAGCACGAACGGGAGCTGCGGCAGTGGGCGGACGCCCTCGCAGGGGCGGCCGAGGCCGAGCGCCGGGCGATGGGCAGGGCGATCCTGATGCTCCTCGACCGCATCGAGAGCTTGCGGGCAGAGCTCGAGATCGAGCGCGCGGCTCCGCCCCCGCAGCCGCCGCCGGTCGACCCGGAGGCGACCGAGCCGGCCGTGACCGAGCAGGCCACGGGCGAGCTTCCCGCCGCCGCCGAGCCCGACAAGGACAAGACGGTGGCCGGCCTGCGCGAGCGGCTCGGCGCCGCCGTGCACCGCGTCCGCGACTAGCTCTTCTCCACCGTGGTGCCGGATCCGGCGCTGCGGTCGGCCTTTGCGCCGCCGCGCGAGCGTGCCCGACGGGACGACGAACACCGGCCGCCCGGCCAGCTGGAGGACGTCGCCGGTGACGTCGCCGAGCAGGATCGAGCCCAGCCCCGAGCGGCCGCGCGATCCGAGCACGATCGCGAACGCGTCGAGCTCCCCGGCGTGGCGATGGATCGCCTCGTCGATCGGCACCGAGATCTTGACGGCGCGGCCCTCTGCCAGGTGGCCCGCCCCGGCGAGGACGGCGGCCCCGTCGTCGGCCACCTCCTGCGCGGCGGCGTGCTCGCGCTCGTTGATCGCGGCCGCCACCGTCACCGAGAGAAAGGCCCCGACCAGGTTCAGCACCGCCGCCAGGCCCACGGCGATCCGCGGGGGAGGATCACGAGGGCGAGCATCGAGCCGACGTCTATCACGGCCGAAGCGCCGAATCCGCGGCTACACCGACTGTTCGCCGAGCCTTCTCCAGCGGGTATCCGCCGGTCCCACATGAGGGGGTGCCGCCACGCGGGCGGCACCCCCTCGCCGGGGTCAGTCGAGGTCGTGCGAGTCGGGTGCGGTCACCGTCGCGTGGGCGAAGGGCCGCAGGGTGTATCGCCTGGTGAGCCCCACCAGCTGCGCCCGCTCGGCGCTCATCTCCGCCGCTGAACGATGGAAGTCGAACAGCGACATCAGGGTGCCGATGGCCGGCCCGTTCGTGGGGACGTACGGGTCAGACCCGCCGGCAACCGGGTTGGGCAGGTTGTCGAGGCTCCGCGACGACAGCGGCTGGAGGCCCCAGTTCGCCTCGATGAACTTCAGCACCGAGACGTGATCGGTGTAGGTGTGATCGATGTGGCCGGGCTGCACGAACGGCGACACCGCGATCATCGGGACGCGGGTGCCGTCGCCGAAGAAGCTCGTCGGCTGGATGTACCCGGAGTCGTAGTAGCCGCCGCCCTCGTCCATCGTGACGAAGATGGCGGTGTTCTTCCACAGCGACGGGTTATTCGCGACGTCGCCGATCACCGTGCTCGTGAACGCCTCGAACGCTGCCAGCGTCGAGTAGCCGGCGTGCCCGTCGAAGGTGCCCTCGGGCTTGACGATCGAGACCGCCGGCAGGCTGCCCGAGCTGGCCTCGGCCTGGAAGGCCGAGAGGCCGTGCAGGTGCTCGGCACGCTGCGTGGGGTCGGTCATGATCGACGTGGCGTACTGGAACGGGTTGCAGATGTTGCAGTACTGCGCGAGGTTGGGGTTGCCGTTGTTCCAGTCCTGGCCGAAGTAGCCCCAGCTCACGTTGTGCTTCGAGAGCTCATCGCCGATGGTCGGATACGTCTTCTCGCTCTGCGGCGGAACGGCGAACGGGCCGGGGTCCTTCGTGCCGTCGGCCAGATAGCCTGGGTTGTAGTTGTTCAGCATGTAGTACGTGTTCGGTGCGCAGTGCGACGTTGCGCTTGGCCAATTCTGATGCAGGTAGGCGATGATCGGGGCGACGCCGGGCGATGACGTATCCGCGCACTTGGAGTACGTGCCGCCGGAGTAGCCGTCCTGGCTGTACCAGTTGTTCGTCCCCGGCTGGGCGTTGGGGTTCTCGATCTGGTTCGCCGGAGGTGTGGTCGGGTTGCCGTTTGCGTCCTGGTACGACGCGGCCAGGCCGCTGCCCAGCGCCACGTGGTTCGTGCCGGTGCCGCCCATGACGGCCTGGTGGTAGTTGTCGGACATCGAGAAGTGATTCGCCAGGAAGTCGAACACCGGAGCATCACCCCTGCGCGACGTTGTAGAAGCCCATCGACAGGGCACCCTGGAAGGTGTCGCTCGGGGGTGCGCCGTTGGAGTCGCCGGCGGTCTGCGTCGTCCACACCCAGAGCTTGTTCTGGTTGCGCTCGGCCTGCTGGTTCATCTGGTAGAACCGGTGCAGCGGATCGCCCACGTAGGCGCCGTTGTCGCACGCCTTGAATGCCGTGTGGATCTGGTCATACGGCACATACCGGGTGATCTGGAACGGCGCGTTCGCGAGGTTCGCCGGGAAGCGCGAGTCCGGCGTGTTCATCGCCTGGCCGCCGTCGCACCGAGGATCGACGTCTGTCGTGTTGGGCTGCGGCAGCGACGTGTACGGCGCCACCAGCTTGGGGTCGTTCGAGTAGCCGTCGGGCGACGTATCGGTCGCCGTCCACTGGCGGGCTCGCGACACGTGCGGCCCCGGGAGGCCGTTTCGCTTGACGATCCCCTCCGAGCGGAGGTCCTCGACCTTCTGGCCGTGCCGCGCCTTGTAGGTCGCGTAGATGTTGTCGAGGGTGTGGTTCTCACCCACGATCACGATCACGTGCTTGATGGGCGTCCTTGCCGCCGCAGCGGGTGCGCGGGGCTGAGCCGAGGCGCGACCCGCGGCGATGGTCGTTCGGATCTCATGGTTCTCCCCTCGTCCGTGCTGTCACGGCCGCCACGTCCGGCGGCCCGACCGGGAGCCTCGTTCACAAGTGACGCCGGTGCGGTAACAGACCCCGACAAGATCCGGTGAAGACGCTACCCGGTGATCTCGAGGCAGCGGATACCCCGAAGATCGACCCGGTATCCATCGGGCGCCTCGACCAGGCGGATCATCACCGCGCCGCAGTGCGCGCACCGAAACACCATGCCGGGCGCGTGCATGTACAGCACGAGCGCACCGATCGGCTCGACGGCGCCGCAGCCGTCGCACCGACCGCGCGCGGCGGTCACCTCGAAGCCGAACAGCTCCTGCAGGGCGCCGGCGGCGGCGTTGCCGTCCAGCCGCAGATCGCGCTCATCCATCCGGGGCCCCCGTCGGTCCGAAGCGCTCGGTGCGCACCCGGCCGGGCTCGTACCCGAGCGCGACCAGGCCGCTCGCGACCGCCTCGACGAAGCCGGTCGGCCCGCACACGAACGCGAGCGGCCGCCGGTCGGACGGCCACGCGACCCGGCCGAGCATGTCAGTGGTCACCCGGCCGACCTCGCCGGCCCATCCCGGCGGCTGTGAGCGGGTGAAGGTGGCCACCGTCTCGAACCCGTCGCCGGCCGCGGCGAGCCGGTCGAGCTCGGCGGCGTAGATCGCGTCGTCCGGCGACCGCCACGAGGCCAGCAGGCGGACGGGCACGGGCCCGCCCAGGGCCGCCCAGTGGCGGGTCATCGCCCGCAGCGGCACGATCCCCGACCCGCCGGCCACCAGCATCACCGGCCCGCCGTCGCCCGCCTGCCAGACGAAGTACCCGCCGATCGGGCCGCGCAGCTCGATCCGGTCACCCGGTCGCACCTCGTCGACCAGGTAGGGCGAGACCTCGCCGTCGGCCAGCCGCTCGACCGTCAGCACCACGCGGTCGTCCTCTGGCCCAGACGCGATCGAATAGCTGCGCTGCGCCTGATAGCCGTCCTCGGCCGTGAGCCGCAGGTCGACGTGCTGGCCGGCCAGGTGGCCTGGCCACCCGGGGACGTCGAGGCGCAGGCTGCGCACCGTCGCGTTCTCCATGCCGGCGTCGACGACCTCGGCGACGCGCCAGCTTAGTCGCCCGCGTATCGCTGCTCTCGCCACGGATCACCGTACATGTGATAGCCGAGCGACTCCCAGAACCCGGGCTCGTCCTCGGCGGTCAGGCGCAGGCCGCGCACCCATTTCGCGCTCTTCCACAGGTAGAGATGGGGGACGAGCAGCCTGGCCGGGCCGCCGTGCTCGGGCTCGAGCGGCTCGCCACCGTAGCCGGTCGCGATCCACGCCTTGCCGTCCAGGACGTCTTCGAGCGGCAGGTTGGTCGTGTAGCCGCCGTCGCAGAACGCGGTCACATACTCCGCCTCGGTCACGAGGTCGGCGAGCAGCGTGTCGAGCGACACGCCCTCCCACACCGTGTCGAGCTTCGACCACTTGGTCACGCAGTGGATGTCCTTCGTGACCGTCTCGGTGGGCAGAGCGCGGAACTCGTCCCAGGTCCACCGGGGCGGGTCGTCGACCTCGCCGACGACGGAGAAGTCCCACCGGTCGGTCGGCGTGTGCGGCGTGGGGCCGGCCGAGAGCACCGGGAACCCGTCGACCAGGTACTGGCCGGGCGGGACACGCCCCGGGGGGTTGTCCCTGTGCCGGCCGCGGAACCCTCGCGAGATCAGCGCCATCGCGAGCCGAACACTAGGCCGTCACGCCACCATCCACCACAAGGACGGTGCCGTGCGTGTACGAGGCGGCGTCCGAGGCCAGGAACCCGACGGCCGCCGCAACGTCCTCGACCGTGCCGATCCGGCGGGCGGGCACCGACGCCTCCCACTCGCGCAGAGCATCCGGCCGCGACGTGATCCAGTCCGCCATCGGCGTCTCGATCAGGCCGGGGCACACGCATGCGACCCGCACGCCGTCCTCGCCGTGGTCGAGCGCCAGGCTCCGGCTGAGGTTGACGACGCCGGCCTTGGCCGCGCAGTAGGCCGCGCGCTGGTGACCGCCGCGGATGCCGGCCGTCGAGGCGATGTTCACGATGCAGCCCGACCCCGCGGCGATCATCGCCGGCAGAAACGTCTTGCAGGTCAGGAACGGCCCCTTCAGATTCGTGTCGATGAGCAGGTCCCAGTCGCTCTCCGAGAGCTCGGTGATGCGGTGCTCGAAGAACGCCCCGGCGACGTTCACGAGCAGCCACGGGGGGCCGAGCTGCCGTTCGACCTCGGCGCGCAGTCGCAGCACGTCGGCCTCGGAGCGCACGTCGCAGCCAAAGCCGGCTCCGGGCGCGAGGTCGGCCCCGGCGACGCGGAACCCGTCCTGCTCGAGCCTGCGGGCAACGGCCGCGCCGATCGCGCCGGCGGCGCCCGTGACCACGGCCACGCGCCCGCTCATCGGCACGAACCGGACGCGATCTCGGCGGCGCTGGACACGACCGGCCGATACTAGCGGGCGCGGCCGCGGCGGCGGCCTTTCCCCGCGGAGCCGCCTGGGCTAGGCTAGTCTGTCAACCTCGGGCATCGGGACGTACCAATTTGGGTCACGAGGCGGTCGGCAGGGTACCGCTCGCACGGCCGCCGGGTCGATCCATCGGAACGTCTCGGCGTGCCGTGGAACCGAGGCCCCTGTTGAGCATCCGTGTCCTCATAGCCGACGACGAGCCACCGCTGCTGCGTATGGTGGCCGACCTGATCCGCGCCTACGACGGCTTCGAGGTGACAGCGCTCGCCGCCGACGCCGACGAGGCGGCCGACCGGGCCGCGGAGACCCAGCCGGACGTTGCCCTGCTCGACGTGCGCATGCCCGGCGGTGGCGTCTCGGCCGCGCGGGCGATCCGGTCGCGCTCACCGCACACCCACATCGTGGCCCACTCCGCCTACCACGACACCACGCTCGTGCTCGCGATGCTGCGGGCGGGGGCAACCGGGTACGTGGTCAAGGGCGCGCCCCCGAGCGAGCTGATGGCCGCCCTCGAGGGCGCCGCCAGCGGCACGACGATGCTCTCGGGCGAGGCCATCAGCGGGATGGTGGCCGAGCTGTCCGGCCAGCGCCGCGAGAGCCAGAGGACGGCCGCCGAGCGCGGGCGCCTGCGCCGCGAGATCAGAGGCGTGATCGACCGCAGCACGCTCACGAGCGCGTTGCAGCCGATCTTCGACCTCGAGCGCCTGGAGCCGGTGGGGTACGAGGCGCTCGCCCGCTTCCCCAACCACTCGACCCGGCAGGTGCCGGACTGGTTCTCCGATGCGGCCACCGTCGGCCTGCGGGCCGAGCTCGAGCTGTCGGCCGTGGCGACCGGGATGGGCGCGCTGGGGTCGCTGCCCGCGCATACCTTCCTTGCGGTGAACGCGTCTCCGGAGCTGCTCGGCGAGAGCACGCTGAGCGAGATGCTCTCGGCCGCACCGGCGCGCCGGCTCGTGCTCGAGCTGACCGAGCACGCCGAGGTGGCCGACTACGAGGGCCTCGTGGGCTGCCTGCACGAGCTGCGCGCGGCGGGCTGCCGGATCGCGGTCGACGACGCCGGCGCGGGCTACGCCAGCCTGCGCCACATCCTGAGGCTGCGGCCGGACTACATCAAGCTGGACATGACGCTGACCAGGGGCATCGACCACGACCCCGACCGCCGCGCCCTCGCGAGCTCGCTGCTCACCTTCGCCCGTGAGGTGTCGGCGACGGTGATCGCCGAGGGGATCGAGACCGAGGCCGAGCTGGACACGCTGCGCGGCCTCGGCGCCACCCTCGGCCAGGGGTACTACCTGGCCCGCCCGCGCGACGCGGCGCTGCTCTTTCCGGCCTGATCCACGATTTTCGGTAGGCGGGCCGCCCGCGGAAATACCCCAAAACGAGGATGCCCGTCGCGCCAATTCGGTGTCGCGCGAAACGGCCTCCTACCCCGAGGATGGGCCGCATGGGGGTTCCACGATGGGGTCTCGTGGTGGCGGTGGTTGCGGTGGTCGTGCTGGCAGGCACGGCCGGCGCGGGCACGGCGGCCGCGACAACGCTAAAGCCGCGCGCCGCGCTCCGGCTCGCGATCAACGCCGTGCGCCAGCGGTACGGGCTCGGGGCCGTGCTGCCGTCGTCGCAGCTGCACGCGGTGGCGCTGCAGCACTCCGACGACATGATCCTGCGCGACTACTTCGCACACACCAGCCCGTCCGGGCAGACCGTGTACGACCGCATCGTCAAGAGCGGTTTCGTGAGCGGGTACTCGTGGATGGGCGGCGAGACGCTGGCCTGGGGGACGGGCACGCTGGCAGGCGCCGTGAGCACCGTCAAGGCGTGGATGGGCAGCCCCGAGCACCGCGCGATCCTGCTCTCGCCGCGCTTCACGCGGATCGGCATCAGCCGCGCCTGCGGCCGCTTCCTCGGCCACACCGGCGCATGCGTGTGGACGGCCGACTGGGTCGAGCGCTGGTAGCGCGCTAGACGTTCGCCCCCGCGGCCATCTCCGTGGCGGCGGCCCGCACCGCGCGCACGATGCCCTGGTAGCCGGTGCAGCGGCACAGGTTGCCGGAGAGCGCGAGCCGGATCTCGTCGTCGGTCGGATCGGGGTTCTGATCGAGCAGCGCCTTTGCCGAGATCAGCATGCCGGGGGTGCAGAAGCCGCACTGCACGCCGCCCTGCTCCAGGAACTGGCGCTGCAGCGGGTGCAGCTCGCCGCCGCTCGTGAGCCCTTCGACGGTGACGATGGCACGCCCCTGGGCCTGCAGCGCGAGGTACGAGCACGAGTTCACCGGCCGGCCGTCGAGCAGCATCATGCAGGCGCCGCACTCGGAGTCGTCACAGCCCTCCTTGCTGCCGGCGAGGCCGAGCTCGGTGCGCACGACCGAGAGCAGGCTGCGGTCCGGCTCGATCTCGACCGGGTAGTCGGTGCCGTTGACGTTCAGGACGGCGTCGTAACGCAAATCGGTCGCTCCTTCTAGTCGCTCGCCCCGTGCAGGGCTGGGCTGGCGGGGATGGGCACGGCGTCGCCGCCGCCGCGAGCGCGCGCGAGCGCGGCGACGATCGCCCGCCGGGCGATCACCGCTGCCATCGCCCGCCGGTAGTCAGCCGAGGCGCGCACGTCGGAGATCGGCTTGGCCGCCGCGGCCGCCGCGGCGCCCGCAGCGCGGACGGCGTCGGCGCCGCCCTCGGATCCGGCCAGGGCGGCCTCGGCCTCGGGAACACGCATGATGCACGGCGTGAGCGCGGTGATCGCCACCCGGGCCGCGGCCACCCGCGACCCGTCGAGCGAGACGCTGCACGTCGCGCCGACCACGGCGATCTCCATCTGCCGCCGGTATTCCAGACGGGCGTAGCAGCTGCCGGAGGCGGCCGCCGGCGCGGGCAGCTCGATCGCGACGAGCAGCTCGTCGGGTTGCGCGGCGGTGCTCCCGGGCCCGGTCAGGAGGGCGTCGAGCCCGAGCCGGCGCTCGCCGGCCGCCGAGGCCAGCACCGCCTCGGCGCCTAAGCACATGAGCGGGCCGCCTGTCTCCATCGCGGGCGATGCGTTCATGACGTTGCCGCCGATCGTGCCGATGTGGCGGGTGGCGTGGCTGCCCACGATGGCCGAGGCGTCGGCAAGCGCCGTGAAGCGGCTGCGCACGGCCGGGTGCTCGACGAGATCCGCGTGGCTCACAAGGGCGCCGATGCGCAGGCCGCCGCCGGGCAGCTCCACGATCCCGTGCAGCTCGGCCAGCCCGTGGATCGCCACGAGGGCGGCGGGCAGCGCCGCCTTGCCCTGACGCGCGCCCACGACCAGATCGGTGCCGCCGGCCACCGGGCGCGAGCCCGCCCGCATCGCGGCGAGCGCCTCGTCGAGGGTGGCCGCGGCCGCGTAGGTCGCGCTCATCGCTGCATCGTCTCCCACACGCGCAGCGGCGTCATCGGCAGCTGGTGCACGCGGCCGGCGACCTTCGCGATCGCGTTTCCGACCGCCCCGGGAGTGGGCACGCAGGGCGGCTCGGCCACCGCCTTTGCGCCGTTCGGCCCGCCGTTCGGGTCGGGCGCCCCCACCCAGTCGACCTGGATCGACGGCACGTCGGAGGCCGTCTGCAGCTTGTAGTCGAGCAGGTAGGCGTTCAGCTGGCGGCCGTCGGCGGAGAGCTGTGACCCCTCCGAGAGGGCCATGCCGATGCCCATCGCGACGCCGCCCTCGACCTGGCCGTCGGCCCCGATCCGGTTCAGCACCCGGCCGGAGTCGTGCGCGGCCGCCACCTCGAGCACCCGCACCACACCGGTGGCGCGGTCGACCTTGCATCGGGCCGCGTGCGTGATGAACGTGGGGGCCAGGAACGACTCCATCCCCAGCCGCCCGGTGCAGCCCGACGGGTCGCACTCCGGCAGCGGCGCCGGCGATCCCGACCCGCGCCCGAGCAGGAGCTTGTCGCCGGCGGCCTTCTCGGCCAGCTCGGCGATCGCAACGCCGGTCGTCGGCGAGCCCTTGACCTGCACGCGGCCGCCGACGAGCTCCAGGTCGGCCCGCGCCGCCTCGAGCACCTCCTCGGCCAGCTCGAGCAGCTGGTCGCGCACATCGGCCGCGGCGGCGACGACGGCGCGACCGTTGTTGAACGTCGTCTGCGAGCCGGACGCACCCGCGTCCCACGGCCCGGCGTCGGTGTCCTGGTAGACGACCGTGAACTGCTCCGGCCGCATCCCGAGCACCTCGGCCGCCAGCAGCGGCAGCGCCATCACCGATCCGGTGCCGCACTCCTGGGCGCCGGTCACGATCGTGCCCGAGCCGTCGCCGTGCAGCTTCACGTGGGCCCCCGACGGCATCGCGAAGGACGGCCACCAGCCGCACGCGACGCCGATCGCCTCGTCGTCGGGCAGGTCGCGGCCGTAGCCGATCATCTCGACGGCCCGCTCGAGCGTCTCGGCGGCGGCGATGGGTGTGAACACCTGCCGGGTGGCGCTCTCGTCGCCCTCGCGCACGATGTTTCTACGGCGCAGCTCGACCGGGTCCATGCCGATCGCCTCGGCCACCGCGTCCATGTGCTGCTCGAGCGCCCAGCAGGCCTGCGGCGCGGTCGGGGCGCGCACGGACCCCGACGGGGTCGTGTTCGTGTAGGCCAGGTGGGCGTCGACGGACACGTGCGGCACCCGGTACGGGCCGACCACCATCATCGCCGCGAGCTGCGGGAAGAACGGGGCATCGGCGGCATAGGCGCCGTTGTCGAGCACGAGCCGCGCCCGCCGGGCGACGAGGGTGCCGTCGCGCATCGCGCCGGTCTCGATCTCGACGACCTGGCCCTCGCGGCGGTGGTCGGGCGCGATGAACTCCTCGCGGCGGGTGAACACGAGCCGCACCGGGCGCGCCGCCGCCCGGGCGAGCGCCGCCACGTGCGCCTCGAAGTGGAACTCGCACTTGCCGCCGAACCCGCCGCCGAGGTGCGGCACGATCACGCGCACGTCGGCCTCGGGCAGCTGCAGGGTGGTGGCGATGCCGGAGCGGGCGATGAACGGCACCTGCGTGGATGTCCACACGGTCACCTTGTCGCCCTGCCACTCGGCGACGATCGCCCGCGGCTCGATCGGGACGGCGTGCGACATGTCGGCGACGTAGCGCTCCTTCACGACCACGTCGGCCTCGGCCATGCCGGCCTCGACATCGCCCTTTGCGATCGTCGAGCGCGAGCAGTCGTTGCCGCTGCGGACGAGATCCTCGTTGGCCTCGTACCCCTCCCAGCCGGCGTGCACGAGGATCGTGCCGTCGCGCAGGGCGTGCTCGGCGTCGGACACGGCCTCGAGCGGCTCGTAGTCGACCTCGATCAGCTCGACGGCGCGCTGGGCGATCTCGGGCGTGAGCGCGGCGACCGCCGCGACGATCTCGCCCTCGAAGCGCACGACGTCGCGGGCAAACAGGGTGCGGTCCTCGACGAACCCGCCGTAGCGCACATCCGGGACGTCGTCCTGCGTGAGCACCGCGAACACGCCGGCGAGCGCCCGCGCCCGGCTCGTGTCCACGCGCAGCACGCGGGCGTGGGGGTGATCGGCATAGCGGAAGCGGGCGTGCAGCATCCCCGTCCGGGTCAGGTCGGCCGTGTACCGGCCGAGCCCCGTAACCTTGTCTTTGCCGTCCTGGCGGATGAACGGCTCGCGCCGCTCTTCGACGATCGCCACGGTGTAGTCCCCTCCCTGATCGACTGCCGCACCGATACTACTCACCGCCCCGGGGACGAGTCGAGAGATGGCGCCGGCGGCGCTTATCTTTCACGGCCCTCCGGCCGATAACCTGGCCGTGCCGCGTATGAATTCCAAGAGGATGCTCGAGACCGCCGTCTCGGTGCTGTCACAGCTCCCGACCGAGCTCGATGTGATGTCGGAGGACGGCGGCGCGATCACGCTCGAGATCACCGGGCATGACGCCGACACCATCCAGGCGATGGCACCCCTCCAGCGCGTGCGCGTTGGCCTGCGCCTGCGCCTGCGCGAGCGCGACGAGCACGGCGCCGGCCACGACATCGACCTGCGCGTGTCCGAGCTCTTCTACGAGTCCGAGCGCGCCGCCACCCTGTACCTGACCGTCGATCGCCTGCGCCGCCGCAGCGGCCGCCGCACCTCGCCGCGGGCCCGTATGAGCGACCTCGCGCTCGTCGGAGTGCTCTACGCACGGCATCTCGGCACCGAGGCCGAGTTCGACGTCCACCTGGCCGATCTCTCCGCCGACGGCCTCGCCTTCGTCACCGACCAGCCGCTCGCCCCGGGCGACCTGCTGTCCGTGATGCCGACGATCGACCGCCGTCTCGCCCGCCTGCGCGTCCGCGTCCTGCATACGGCCCCGGCCCACTACGGCCGCCGCCGGGTCGGGTGCGAGGTCACGTCCGTGGCCGGATCCGAGCGCGCCCGCCTGGCCGTCATGGCCACGATGGCCGCCTCGACGGACTCAGCCGCCGAGCGGGTAGCGGCCAAGACCGCCTGACGCCGAGGCTCGCGCGGCCGGCGACTGGTGATACGACGATGGCGATCTCCAAGCCGAGCATGATCACCGGGCGCGCCCAGCTGCTGCTCCCCGAGCCGCCGGCGACGGTCGAGATGCTCGCCGAGGCCGGTGGCGCCCTGCGAGTCGAACTCCTTTCGCGCAACGGGCTCGAGTACCGGGCGCGGGCACCGCGCCTGAGGATCAAGCCCAAGACCACCGTGGTGGCGCGGGTGGACGCCGTCGACGGCGGCGGCCACGATGTCGAGATGTTCGTCGTGAGCGCCGAGCCCGAGACGGAGTGGACGGCGATCGTGCGGCTGCAGGTGACCGCGATTCACGACCGCGCGCCGCGGCGGGTGACGCCGCGGGTGCGGATCGGCGAGCGCGCCCCGCTCTACGCCATGACCTGCCGGGCGGTGCGCACGGGCGCCCAGTTCGCGGTCGAGATTGCAGATCTGAGCACGACCGGGATCGCGTTCGTGAGCGATCGCGAGTTCCATACCGGCGACCTCGTCGCGCTCATGCCGGTGGTCGACGGCCAGCCGATGCGCCTGCGCGCCCGCGTCCTGCACGCCGACCGCATCGACACCGACCTGATGCGGGTGGGATGCGAGATCGCCGCGATCACCGAGCCCAACCGGGAGCGGATCGCCCGGGTGGCGGCGGCGGCGCCGCAGCCGGTTGCCGAGGGCGAAGCCGGTCGCTAGCGCACGGGCGCGCCGTCGGCGTCGACCCACTTGGCCACGGCCGGCGGCCGCCAGCCCGCCATCGCGTCGAGCAGGGGCTCGGGAGCGGTCTCACGCAGGAGCAGCGCACGGTGCTCGGCGCGCAGGAAGCGCTCCGAGACGGCGTTGTCGAGGAAGCGCAGCAGAAGGTCGAAGTAGCCGAGCGGATCGAGCAGGCCGATCGGCTTTGCGTGCAGTCCCAGCTGCGCCCAGGTGGCGACCTCGGCCAGCTCGTCAAGCGTGCCCAGGCCGCCGGGGAGGGCGATGAACCCGTCGGAGAGCGCGACCATCGCCGCCTTGCGCTCGTGCATCGAGCCGGCCACGCGCAGCTCGGTGAGGCCGGGGTGGGCGATCTCGGCGTCCATCAGCGACTGCGGGATGACGCCGATCACCTCGCCGCCGGCCGCGAGCACGGCGTCGGCCAGCACGCCCATCGTGCCGACCGCCGCGCCGCCGTACACGACCCGGATGCGGCGGCCGGCAAGCACCTCGGCCAGCGCCCGGGCGACGTCCAGGTACTCCGGCCGGCGGCCCGGGTTGGAGCCGCAGAGGACGCAGATGGTGCGCACGAGCGTAGTATCGGGGGCAGGCCGCGGCGGCTGCGGCGGGTAATGTCCGCTGCCGATGAGCGCCACCCATCCCACCGCCGCCGCCGGGTTCGCCCGCGCCGCGGATGCCTACGAGCGCGGCCGCCCGGGCTACCCCCCGGAGGCGGTCGCGTACCTCGTGGCCGAGCTCGGCCTCTGGGACGGGACGACGGTCCTCGACCTGGCCGCCGGCACGGGCAAGCTCACGCGGATCCTGCAGGCCACGGGCGCGACCGTGATCGCCGTCGAGCCCGTCGAGGCGATGCGCCGGGTGCTGTCCGAGGCGGTGCCCGGAGTCGACGTGCGCGCCGGCACGGCGGAGGCGATCCCGGTGGCCGACGGCGGCCTCGACGCCGTCACGGTCGCCCAGGCCTTCCACTGGTTCGATGCCGGGCGCGCGCTTGCAGAGATCCACCGCACGCTGCGCCCCGGCGGCGGCCTCGGCCTGGTCTGGAACACGTTCGACACATCGATCGACTGGGTGGCCGCGTTGCAGGCGCTCGTGCACGCGCACCAGCGCGGCGAGCCGCAGTACGGGCGGTCGCCGTGGCGCGAGGAGCTCGCGGCGTGCGGCCTCTTCGAGCCCGTGACCGAGCACATCTGCGCACACGCGCAGGAGCTCTCGACCGCCGATCTCTTGCACCGGATCGGCTCCACGAGCTACATCGCCACGCTTGCCGATGCCGACCGCGACCAGCTCTTCGGCGAGATCCGGGCGCTCGTCGCCGATCTCCCCCGCCCCCTGCGCCTGCCCTACCGCACCGACACGTTCGTGACCCGCCGCGCCTGACCTGGCGGCGGCGGGACGCGGTGTGCCGGCACCGGAGTAGTACCTTCTGTCGTGAGCATGCACGCGCAGAGCGACGCCGAGCTGGTCGGCCGCGCCCGCGAGGGCTCGCGCGACGCTGCCGCCGAGCTCTTCGCCCGCCACTGGCCGGACGCGTGGCGGGTGGCCCGCGCCGTCACGGGCCGCCGCGACATGGCCGACGACGTCGCGCAGGACGCGTTCGAGCGCGCCTTCGCGGCCTTGGGCCGGTTCGACCGCCGACGGCCGTTCGCCCCCTGGCTGCACCGGATCGTCGTCAACCGATCGCTCGACCTGATCCGCAGCGAGCGCCGGCTGGTCGGGCCGGACGCGCTCGAGCGGCTCGAGGGGGAGTGGCGCGACCAGGCCGGCGATGACCGGCGCCTGCTCGAGGCGGTGGCGGAGCTCTCGCCGCAGCGACGGGTCGTGATCGTGCTGCGCTACGGCCTCGGCCACTCCCCCGCAGCCATCGCCGACCTGCTGGAGCTGCCGGTGGGGACGGTGCACTCGCGCCTTGCCCGCGCGCTCGATGACCTGCGTGAACGCGAACGGGAGCGGGATGCCGGACGAGCTTGAGAACCGCCTCGAGCGCGCCCTGCGGGCCGCGCCGCCGCCCGGTGCCGACGCCACGGAGCGGGCGCTGCGGGCGGCGCTCGAGGCCCTGCCGGCGGCGGCCGACGTGCGCCGGCGGCGGCGCCGGCGCCTGCTGGTGCCCGCCGTCGCGTGCGCGGTCGCCTTCGTGTTCGGCGGCGTCACGCTGGCCGCGACCGGCGGGCGGCTGCCGCTGGTCGGCACCCCCGCGCACCACCACGGAGCCACGCCGCCGTCACGGTCTGTTCCCAAGCCGGCCGCCGTGCTTCCCCGCGGCGCCATCGTCTTCTCGGCCGTGGCCGCTGGCCGCGCGTGGCTTGCGACAAGCAGCGGCGCGGCGCTGCACGGGCGGCGGCTCTCGGCGCTCGCGATCAGCCCAGGGGCGGTGTGGATGGTCGAGGGCGGCCGCCGGGGGCTGCACGCCGTCGGCGTCCCCGACGGCCGGGCCGGGTTCGAGCGGAGGCTGCCCGGCATCCCCCTGGCCGCCGCCTGGGCGCCGGCCGGGATCCGCATCGCCTACGTCGTTCGCGCGCCCGGCGGCGACCGCCTCTACGACATGTTCGGAAACGGCACGCATGCCGTCCTTGTGGCCGCACACGCCCTGCCCCAGGCGCCGAGCTGGCGGTGGGACTCGCAGGCGTTTGCCTACATCCGCGCCGACGGCGCGGTGATGATCCACAACGTCATCGACGGGGCGACGTCGCCACTCCCACCCGGGTGCGGCCTGCATCACGCGGCCGCCGTCGCCTTTGCCCCGTACGGCGGCCTGCTGGCCATCGCCGACCGCGCGGGCCGCGTGCGCGTCGTCGACACGCTCCGCCACGGCCACGGCACGTGCGTCACTGCAGGAGGAGCGGGCAAGCCCAAGATCGCGTGGCTCGAGCCGCGCCAGCTGGTCGTCGGCACGGGTGGAACGATCACGCGCTACGTCGCCGGCCTCGCCGGCGCCGACGTCACCACCGTGCCCGGCCGCGTGGCCGGGATCGCCGCCTCGCCCGGCGGCCGCCGGATCGCGGTCGCGCTGCGCGATGCCTCGGGAGAGGTGCGCGTGATCGAGGCCCGCACGCCGCGCTTCAGCGAGGCCTCCCAGCCGCTGCACATCTACCGCGTCCTGCTCGACCTGGGCCGGGTGGCCGGCCCGGTGGCCCTGACCTGGCAATAGGCCTCAGGCGTGGAAGGTGACGCCGCGCGTGAGCGCGACGAGGATCGATGCCTTGAGCTTGCTCGCGTGCGTGCCGGCGTCGGCCCACCATCCGGGCAGGACGTCGAACGCCATCTCGCCGGCGGCGATGTAGGCGTTGTTGACGTCGGTGATCTCGAGCTCGCCGCGCTCCGACGGCGCCAGGCCCGCGACGATGTCGAACACCCGCTCGTCGTACATGTAGCAGCCGGTCACGGCCAGGTCGGTGGCCGGCCGGGACGGCTTCTCCTCGATCGCGCTCACGCGGTCTCCGTCGATGCTCGCAACGCCGAAGCGGCGGGCGTCCTCGACCTGCTTGAGCAGGATGCGGGCGCCGGCGGGCCGGCTGCGGAAGGCGTCGATGTAGGGGGTGAGATCGTCCTGGTAGACCTGATCGCCGAGGATCACGACGAGCGGCCCGGCTCCCACCGCTTCGCGGGCACGCGCGAGGGCATCGGCGATTCCGCCCTCCCCCTCCTGGTGGGCGTAGGCGATCCCGACGCCCAGCTGCGATCCGTCGCCCAGGAGGGCCCGGATCTGGTCGCCGTGGCGGCCGACGACCACCACGAGATCGGTCACCCCCGCGCGGGCCAGGCTGCGGATGGGGAAGTGGATCATCGGCTCGTCGAACAGGTCGAGCACGTGCTTGTTCACGACCGTCGTCATCGGCGCCAGGCGCGTCCCCAGCCCCCCTGCCAGCACAACACCCTTCACCGCTCGTCCTCCAGGTAGCGTGCAACCGACCGGTGCCAGTCTGCCAGAGGCACGCCGAGCGCGTGCGCACGGCCCAGGTCGAGCACGCTGTTTGCAGGCCGCGGTGCGGGCGCACCCAGCTCGGCCGACGAGATCCGCTGCACCGGGTGGCCGACCACGAGCTCGGCCAGGTCGGCCCACGTGCAGGGCTCGCCGTCGCCGGTCACGTGCACGATCCCGGCCGTCCCCGCCGCGACCAGGTGAGCGAGCGCGGCGGCGAGGTCGCCGGCCCACGTCGGCCGGCCGCGCTGGTCGGCGACGACGCGCAGCTCCTTCCCCGCCCGCTCGGCGGCGAGGATCGAGCGGATGAAGTTGCGCCCGTCCCCGTACACCCACGACGTGCGCACGACCAGGTTCCCCGGCCGGTGCAGGACGGCCCGCTCGGCCTGGAGCTTGGAGCGGCCGTAGGCCGAGAGCGGCCCGGTCGGATCGTCCTCGGCGTAGGCGCCCGCGGCCTCGCCGCCGAAGACGTAGTCGGTCGAGAGCAGGATCGTGCGCGCCCCGGTCTCCGCCACGTTGGCCGCCCCGGCGGCATTCACCGCGAAGGCCGCCTCGGGATCGCGCTCGCAGCCGTCCACGTCGGTCATGGCCGCGGCGTGGATGACGACGTCACCGGGCTCGAGCGCCGCCCGCACGGCCTCGGCGTCGCACACGTCGAGGCCGGCGCGGTCGAGGAAGACCGCGTGCGGCAGGCGGTCGCGCAGGGCGATGCCCACCTGCCCGCCCGCGCCGGTTACGAGAACGCGGGGATCAGATCCCACTGCAGGGCCGGGTTCTGGGCGTCACGCTCGCTCAGGAGCGGTGCCGCGTCGAGCTGCCAGTCGATGGCCAGCGTGGGGTCGTCCCAGGCGACGCCGTGCTCGTCGCCGGGGTCGTATTCGCTCGTGACCCAGTAGATCAGGTCGATCTCGGTCAGCGCGAGGTAGCCATGGGCGACGCCGGACGGGACGTAGACCGCGGTCGGCGTGTCGCCGTCGAGCACGAACGTCTGGGTCACGGGCGTCGCGACCGGCCGGCGCAGGTCCGCGAGCCCGACCCGGGCGCGGCCGGACACGAGGTACCACAGGTCGGCCTGATGGCGGTGGTAGTGCAGGCCGCGCAGGGCGCCGGCCGCCGACCGGGAGTGGTTCGACTGGGCCATCGGCTCGGGGACGGCCGAGCTGCGGAAGACCTCGACGAACCGGCCGCGCGAATCAGCGTGCACCTGCGGCCGCCAGATGCGGACGCCCTCGATCGGGCTCGGCACGATCTCAGTCGGCATACAGCCGCTCCGCCTCGGGCACGAGCGTGCTCCACCACTCGGCGTGGTCGCGGTACCAGGCCACCGTCTCGGCAACGGTGCGCTCGAGCGTGTGAGCGGCGGTCCAGCCGAGCTCGCCGATGCGATCGACGGAGACGGCGTAGCGGCGGTCGTGCTGGGGCCGGTCGTACTCGCTCAGATAGACGGCGCCGGCGTCGCCGCCGGCCGCTCGGGCGACCATGCGCGCGATCTCGACGTTCGGCACGCCCTCGGCGGCCGGCCCCAGGTTGTAGGCCGTGCCCCGCTCCCCCCGCTCGGCCAGCACCCGCAGGCCCGAGACGGCGTCGGCGACGTACATCCAGTCGCGCACCTGCATGCCGTCGCCCCACACGGGGAGCCGCTCGCCGCGCAGCGCGCGGGTGGCCCAGCGCGGCACCGCCTTCTCGGGATGCTGCCACGGCCCGATGCAGTTCGTCGGCCGCGCGACAACGACGTCCAGCCGGTCGGCGTAGGAGTGGGCGAGGTCGTCGGCAAGCGCCTTCGAGCGGGCGTACGGGCTGGTCGCCAGGCCCTCGCCGGGCAGCTTCTGCCCCTCGCGGAACGGCTCGCCGGGGCAGGGCCCGTACACCTCGTCGGTCGAGATGTGCACCACCCGCTGCACTCCGGCGGCCACGGCCGCGTCGAGCACGCCGCGCGTGCCCTCGACGTTGGCATGGAAGAACGCCTCGGCCGCGCCCTCGCTTCTGGTCACGTGGGTCTCGGCCGCGAAATGCACGATCCGCGTCGGGCCGCTCGCGGCGCACCAGCTCGGCGAGCTCGGGCGCGGCGACGTCCATCCGCACGGTCTCGACCAGCCCCGCCGCGACGGCGGCCAGGCGGCGCTCGTCGCCGGCGTAGGTGTCCGCGTCGACGTTCAGGACGGCGACGCCGTCGGCCGCGAGCGCGCGGACGAACGCCGAGCCGATGAACCCGAGGCCGCCGGTGACGAGCACGCGGCCGCTCACGCGACCGCCCCGCGGTTGTGATCGGCCGCAGCCTCCTCGATCGCCGGCTCGGCGTAGGGGTCGAGAGCCGCGTGGGCGTGGGCGCGGAAGCGGGCGGCGTCGGCGCTGTCGTACCCCGGCAGGACGCGGGCGAGGCCCGCCCTGGCCAGGAACGTCGCGGCCGTCAGGCTCTGCACGGCCCGCTCGCCCGCCCGGCCGTGGTGCTTGCGCGCGTAGATGCCGCGGCTGCGCGCGTGCTGGTAGATGCGCCGGCGCGGCACGGCGGCGGTGGACGAGTTCTCGTGATGCACGAGCCCGGCGCGGGGGAAGAAGGCGATCTCCCACCCGCGGTCGCGCAGCCGCCGGCACAGGTCGACGTCCTCGAGATACATGTAGAAGCCCTCGTCGAGACCGCCGGCGCCGCGCAGGGCATCCAGCCGCACCATCATCGCCGCGCCGTGGATCCAGTCGACCCGGCGGATGCGCTCGCCCGCGGACATCACCCAGCCCGCCCGCTGCAGCGTGAGCGTCGTCGCCGCCACCCGCGCCGGCGTGGGGAAGTGGAACGCCGAGGGCTGCGCGCTGCCGTCGGCGTTTCGCAGCCGCGGCCCGGCCGCAGCCACCGCCGCGTTCTGGTCGAGGAACCGGCGCAGGCGGTCGATGCACTCCGGGTCGAGCACGGTGTCGTCGTTCAGGATGAACACGTACCTGCCGCGGGCGCCCGCGCAGACCAGGTTGTGGTTGGCTCCGAAGCCGCGCCGCAGGCCGCCCGCGATCACGCGCACGCCGGGGTGCGATGCCCCAAGCGCCGCCTCGATGCCGACCGCGTTATCGACGACGACCGTCTCGACGTCGGTGACGCCCGCCGCGGCCGGGATGGAGTCGAGACAGGCCGCGAGCAGCCCCAGGTCGCCGCTGGAGACGATGGACACCGTCACGTCGGGAACGTCGGCCACGCCGGGAGGATATGCGGATCGGCGCCGGCCGGCGTATGGGGCCTGGCCCCGGTGACCGGGGCCAGGCCCCTGCCGCTGCGTCCCTCGGCGCTGTGCTGGAATACGGCCGTGGACGATTGCCTGTTCTGCAAGATCGCCGCGGGCGAGCTGCCCTCCACACGCGTCTACGAGGACGAGCGCGTGGTCGCGATCATGGACATCTTCCCGGCCACCCGCGGACACGTGCTGGTGATCCCGCGGGCCCACGCGGCCGACCTGCACGAGGTGTCCGAGGTCGACCTGGCCGCCGCCGCGGTGGTCGCCAAGCGCCTCGCCGGCCGGGCCGTGCGCGGGCTGGGGGCGGACGGGGTGACGATCATGCAGTCGAACGGCGCCGCCGCCTGGCAGACGGTGTTCCACTACCACGTGCATGTGATCCCCCGCTACGCGGGCGATCCGCTCGTGCTGCCGTGGCGGCCGGGGACGGCTCCGGCCGATCCGGCAGAGCTGACCGACATAAGCCGGTCTTATTTTCACGATTAGCCTGGCTTGGGTACGATGCGGTCTGTGAGTGACCTTCCCGGGCGTGCGGACGTGCTCGTGATCGGCAGCGGCGGCGCCGGTCTGGCCGCTGCATGGGCCGCCGCCGGCGCCGGCGCCGACGTGGTGCTCGTGACCAAGGGCTCGCGGGCGTCCTGCAACACCGGCATGGCCCACGGCGGCATCCAGGCCGCCGTCGGCCCGGAGGACTCGCCCGAGCGCCACGCCGAGGACGTGCTCGCCTCGTCCCACGGCACCGCCGACCCCGAGCTCGTGGAAGTGCTCACCTCCGAGGCCCCGGAAGCAATCGCCTGGCTCGAGTCGATCGGCGTCGAGTTCTCGCGCGACGGCGACGGCTACCGGCTCGCCCGCTGCGGCGGCGCCAACATCCCCCGCCTCCTGCAGGTGGGCGACCGCACCGGCCACGCGATCGCGAAGGCGCTTCGGGCCGAGCTCGACCGCCGCGGCATCGCCATCCACGATCACACCGCCCTGGTCGGCCTCGAGCGCCCGAACGGACATTTCAGCGCCACGCTGCGCCACGGCGACGACGAGCGCCGGCTCGACGCGGCCGCGGTCGTGCTTGCCGCGGGCGGCCGCTGCTACGCCGAGGCCCACACCGCCGGGGTGCTCACGACGAACCAGCCCGGCTCCACGGGTGAGGCGACCGCGCTCGCCCGCGCCCTGGGCGCCGAGGTGCGCGACTACGACGCGCTCCAGCACCATCCCACGGGCGGCGCCTGGCCGCCGCCGCTGCAGGGCTTCTCGATCCCGGAGACGTGCCGCAGCTACGGCGCGACGCTGCGCAACGCCGCCGGCGAGCGCTTCTGCGACGAGCTCGCGCCGCGCGACACGGTCGCCGAGGCGATCGTGCGCGAGTGCGAGGCCGGCCGCGGCCTGACGACGCCGGACGGCCGCCCGGCGGTGCACCTGGACACCACCCCGATCGACGCGGAGGTCGCCGCCGTCGTGATCCCCACCATGCTGCGGCGCTACCGCGCAGCGGGGGTCGACCCCCTGCGCGAGCCGATCCTCACCTACCCCGTGCTGCACTACCAGAACGGCGGGCTGCGCATCGGGCGCGACGGCCAGACCACGGTCGAGGGACTCTTCGCCGCCGGCGAGATCACGGGCGGCGTGCACGGGCGCAACCGCATGATGGGCAACTCGCTGCTCGACTGCGTCGTCTTCGGCCGCCGGGCCGGACGGGCGGCGGCCGCATGAGCACCGTCGCCGCCACCGACCTGCAGACGGCCGTCGAGGATGCCGCCGCCCACCTGTACGTGTGGGCGCTCAAGGACATCCCCCAGGACCTGCGCGACGCGTTGAAGGACGCAATGGCGCACGAGACGCACAAGGTCGGGAAGCGCATCCTGGAGACGATCAACACGAACGTCTCGGTCGCCGACAAGAACGGCAACCTGGTCTGCCAGGACACCGGCATCGCGGTCTTCTACGTCCGCGTCGGCGAGCGCTTCCCGCTGCACCCGGTGCGCATCGAGGACGCCCTGCGCGAGGGCACGCGGCGCGCGACGCTGGAGCACCCGCTGCGCTCGAACACCGTCCACACCCTGACGCGGAAGGCGACCGGCGACAACACCGGCCACCGCATCCCCCACATCCACTGGGAGTTCGTCCCGGACTGGGACGGCCTGGACGTGAAGTGCGTGCCGAAGGGCTCCGGGTCGGAGAACATGAGCTTCCTGAAGATGCTCGTCCCGGCCGACGGCGTGAAGGCGATCAAGCGCTTCGTCCTTGACTCGATCGTCGGCGCCGGCGGAAAGCCCTGCCCGCCGGGGATCGTCGGCGTCGGCGTGGGCGGCTCGGCCGACCTGGCGATGCACCTGGCGAAGGAGGCGATCGCCCGGCCCGTCGGCACGCACAACGCCGATCCCGACGTGGCCGCGCTCGAGGCCGACCTCAAGGAGCTTCTGAACGACACCGGCGTCGGGCCGATGGGTCTCGGCGGCGACACGACGGTGCTGGCCGTGCACGTCGAGCAGGCCCACACGCACATCACCCTGAACCCGGTAGCCGTGAACTACCAGTGCTGGGCCGCCCGCCGGGCGAGCGCGCACATCTCCGCGGCCGGCGCCGTCGACTTCGACCGGGAGGCGTGACATCGCCCACGTCGAGCTCACCTTCCCGACCGACGAGGCGGCCGTGCGCGCGCTGCGCGCCGGCGACACCGTCACCATCCAGGGCGAGATCATCGGCATCCGCGACGCCACCCAGATCCGGATCTTCGACCAGGGCCAGGAGCCGCCGTTCTCGCTGCGCGGGGCCGCGCTCCTGCACACGGCGCCCAACGTGCGCAAGCTCGCCGACGGCTCGTACGAGCCGATGTGCATCGGCACGACGACGTCGGCCCGCATGAGCCGCTTCACCGAAGGCCTCATCCGCGACCACGGCGCCCGCGCGATCATGGGCAAGGGCGGGCTCCTGCCGGAGGCGCTCGTGCCGCTGCGCGAGCACGGCGGGGTCTACCTGGCCATCGTCGGCGGCGCCGCGGCCCTCGAGACGACCCAGATCGAGGCCATCGCCCAGGTCGAGTGGGAGGACCTGATGCCGGAGTGCCTGTGGCGCTTCCGCGTCCGCGACTTCGGCCCGCTGATCGTGGGCATGGACAGCCACGGAGAGAGCCTGTACGAGAACGTCCAGGTCGAGGCGCGCAGGCGGCTCGACGAGTCCATCTACGCGAGGTTGTAATCATGGTCGAGGAGTTCCTGGGACTGCCGATGCGCCCTCCCAAGCCGCGCGAGCGGGGCTGGACGCACGTGATCGACAAGGGCATGAGCCTGAACGAGGTCGAGGGCCTGATCGACACGGCCGGCGACTACGTCGACATCGTCAAGATGGGCTGGGGCACGTCGTATGTGACCCGCAATCTGGGCGCCAAGATCCGCACCTACCAGGCGGCGGCGATTCCCGTCATGTGCGGCGGCACGCTGCTCGAGGCGGCCATCGCCCGCGGCCGGGTGGACGAGTTCAAGCGCTGGACGCAGAGCTTCGGCTTCACGCACGTCGAGGTGTCCGACGGCACGATCCAGATCGAGCGCGACTCCAAGCTCGAGCTGATCTCGTCGCTCGCCGAGGAGTTCGTCGTCCTGTCGGAGGTCGGCTCGAAGGACTCCGAGTGCGTGTTTGCGCCCTACCAGTGGGTGGCTTGGATCAAGGAGGAGCTGGAGGCGGGCGCCGCCAAGGTGATCACCGAGGCGCGCGAGGGCGGCACCGCCGGCATCTTCCGCGGCAGCGGCGAGGTGCGCTCCGGCCTGATCGACGAGATCGTGCACGAGGTGCCGGTCGACAACCTGCTCTTCGAGGCGCCACAGAAGGATCAGCAGGCCTGGTTCATCCGCCACCTCGGCCCCGAGGTCAACCTGGGGAACATCCCGCCGGAGGAGGTCATCCCGCTCGAGACGCTGCGGCTGGGGCTGCGCTCCGACACGATGGCCGAGCTGCTCCTCCGAGACATGCCGACACCGAGCGTATGAGCGCGGTGCTGCCAATCTCACCGGCCGAGGCCGAGAGCCTCGCCGACGAGTTCGAGTCGCGCCCGGCCGAGGACGTGCTGCGGTGGACGGCCGAGCGGTTCGGCCCCCGGGGCGTGCTCACCTGCTCCTGGCAGAAGCAGAGCTCGGTGCTCGTGCACATGCTGGCGGAGGTCGCGCCGCAGCTGCGGGTGGTCGAGTTCGACACCGGGCTGCTCTTCCCCGAGACGTACGAGACGCGCGAGCGGCTGATCGCCCGCTATCCGATCAAGTTCGAGCGCATCGAGCCCGAGCTCTCCGTCGAGCAGCAGGCCGCCGCCCACGGCGAGCGGCTGTGGGAGCGCGATCCCGACGCCTGCTGCGGCATGCGCAAGGTCGCGCCGCTCGAGCAGGCGCTGCGGGGAATGGACGCGTGGGTGACAGGAATTCGCCGCGACCAGTCGACAACTCGCCAAAACGCACGCAAGATCGAGGTGGACGAGCGCCGCGGCGTGGTCAAGGTACAGCCCCTGGCCGATTGGACAAGTCGCGACGTCTGGCGCTATATCTGGAGGCACGGCATTCCGTACAACACCTTGCATGACCACGGATACCCGTCGATCGGGTGTGTGCCGTGCACGTCTTCGGTGAACGGGGCGCAGCCAGACGAGCGGGCCGGCCGCTGGCGGGGCACGGGCAAGATCGAGTGCGGCTTGCACGGGCGCTAACGGCTACTACTACGAAGCAGTGATTCCTCAGAAAGGACTGAGCAGCGTGCACGAGAACACCACAGGCTTCACCCTCTGGTTCACAGGTTTGTCCGGATCCGGCAAGACCACCATCGCCCGCATCATCGGGCCCGAGATCGAGCGCCGGGGCGTCCTGGTCGACCACCTTGACGGTGACGTCGTGCGCACGCACCTCAGCAAGGGGCTCGGCTTCTCCCGCGAGGACCGCGATGCCAACATCCTGCGCATCGGCTTCGTCTCCAAGCTCCTGACCCGCCACGGCGCGGGCGTCATCGTCGCGGCGATCTCGCCGTACGCCGAGACCCGCGAGCTCGTGCGCGACATGGTCGGCCAGGTCGGCAACTTCGTCGAGGTGTACGTGGCGACCTCGCTCGAGGAGTGCGCCCGGCGCGACGTGAAGGGACTCTACGCGAAGGCCTTCTCCGGCGAGCTCAAGGAGTTCACCGGCGTGAGCGATCCCTACGAGGCGCCCGAGCAGGCCGAGGTCGTCGTCGAGACCGAGGGCCGCACGCCCGAGGACTCGGCCGCCTTCGTGCTGTCCGAGCTCGAGCGGCTGAACATCATCCCCCCCGTGCTTGAGGAGGCTGTCGCCTGATGGCCTCCTCCACGGCCGCGCGCAACAGCGGCAGCCTGATCGCACCGCACGGCGGCGAGCTGGTCAACCGCACGGTCACCGGCGACGAGGCCACGGCCCTGCACGAGCAGGCGCTCACCCTGCCGCGCGTGCACATGACCGAGAAGCAGACCGCCGACCTCGACATGATCGCGTCGGGGGCGCTGAGCCCGCTCACGGGGTTCATGGTGCAGGCCGACTACGAGCGGGTCGTGGATGACATGCACCTCGACAGCGGCCTGCCATGGGCGCTGCCGGTGACGCTGTCGGTGCCGGAGCGCCCGACCGCCGAGCGGCTCGCGCTCGAGGGCTCCGACGGCGACCTGCTGGCCGTCATCGAGGTCGCCGACGTGTTCGAGGCAGACCGCAGCGAGGAGGCCGCGAAGGTCTTCCGCACCACCGACGACGCCCATCCCGGCGTCGCCCAGGTGTACGCCGAGGGCCGTGTGCTCGTCGGCGGGCCCGTGACCGTGTTCCAGCGGCCGCAGTCCGCCTTCCCGGCGCTGCACAAGGACCCGGCCGACACCCGCGCGACGTTCGCCGAACGCGGATGGAACCGGGTGGTCGGCTTCCAGACGCGCAACCCGGTGCACCGGGCGCACGAGTACATCCAGAAGTGCGCGCTCGAGACGGTCGACGGCCTGCTCCTGCACCCGCTGGTCGGCAAGACGAAGGGCGACGACGTCCCCGCCGAGGTGCGCGTGCGCTGCTACGAGGTGCTGCTCGAGAAGTACTACCCGGCCGACCGCACGCTGCTCTCGGCCTTCCCGGCGGCGATGCGCTACGCCGGGCCGCGCGAGGCGGTGTTGCACGCCATCTGCCGCAAGAACTACGGCTGCTCGCACTTCATCGTCGGGCGCGACCACGCCGGCGTCGGCAGCTACTACGGCACCTACGACGCGCACCTGATCTTCGATCAGTTCGAGCCGCACGAGCTCGACATCGAGCCGATGTTCTTCGACCACACGTTCTTCTGCCGCACCTGCGGCAACATGGCCTCGGCCAAGACCTGCCCGCACCCCTCGGAGGATCACGTGCACCTCTCCGGGACGAAGGTGCGCGAGATGCTCGGCGAGGGCGTGGTGCCCCCGGTCGAGTTCAGCCGCCCCGAGGTGGCGCAGGTGCTGATCAAGGCCTACCGCTCCGCCTGAGCAAGACCGACGCGGGAGGCGCCACCCGGCGGTGGCGCCTCCCAGCGTCCCTTGAATTCTCCACTAGCTCGCTTAGACTGGTCGAGAACTGCGTGACCCTGGGAGGGGGCTTGTGACTGGGCTCGAGCTGATCGCCGCCGGACTCGTGGTCGGCATCCTGGTGGGCGCCACGGGCATGGGCGCCGGCTCGCTGATGGCGCCGGTCCTGATCAGCGTCTTCAGCGTGTCCGCCGTCGCCGCGGTGGGCACCGACCTCCTGTACTCGGCGGGCACGAAGCTCGTCGGCGGCGCCCGCCACCTGACGCTGCGCACGGTGAACATCGAGATCGCGCTGTGGATGGCGGCCGGCAGCGTGCCCGCGTCGGTACTTGGCGTCGTCACGCTGAACAGGCTCGCGGCCCGCCGGGGAGCTGCGATTCAGAACGACATGAAGGTCGTGATCGGGGTCGCCCTGATGCTCGTGGCGGTCACCGTGGCGGTGCGGACGTTCGTGACCATCCGCGGGCTCTGGGATGCATCGACCCCGCCGATGGACGCCGACACGCTGCGCCGCCATCGGTACATGGCACTCGGGATCGGCGTCGTCTTCGGGTTCGTGTTCGGCCTGACGTCGGTCGGCGCCGGCGCGTTCTTCGGCATGGCGCTCGTGACGCTCTTTCCGCTGTCGGCGCGGCGGGTGGTCGGCACCGACCTCTTCCACGGCGCCCTGGTCACGTGCGCGGCGGCCGCGGCCTCGTTCTTCCTGCTGCCGTCGATGCGCTTCTCGAGCATCGCCTTCCTCATGATCGGCTCGATCCCCGGCATCCTGATCGGCTCGCAGCTCACGGTCGCCCTGCCCGAGAAGGCGCTGCGCGGCTCGCTGGCGAGCGTGCTCGCGCTCTCCAGTCTGAAGATGCTCGGCGCGTTCTGACCGAACCGTTCTCAGCACCCACTTGCTTTCCCCACTAGTTCAGTTATATTGGTAGGGTTTGTGGTGATCATCGGAGGAGGGAAGGGCAGAGATGAACGTTGGACTGATGCTGGCGGGGCTCACGGTGGGCCTCCTGGTGGGGCTGACCGGCATGGGCGCCGGCTCCCTGATGACGCCGATCCTGATCACGTTCTTCGGGATCCCGGCCAGCACGGCCGTCGGCACCGACCTGGTGTACGCCGCGGTCACGAAGTGCTTCGGGGCTGCGCGGCACACGCAGCTCAAGAACGTCAATCGTGAGCTCGCCCTGTGGATGGCGACGGGCAGCGTCCCGGCCGCGTTCCTGGGCACGTACGCCCTCTACAACCTCTTCGCGGACAACGTCAACACCTGGCTGCCCAACGTGATCGGCTACACCCTGATCGCCGTTGGGATCGCGGTGGCCATCCGCACCTTTGTCACCATCCGCGGCCTGTGGGATCACACGAAGCTGCCCACCGACGGCGAGCTGACCACGAACCACAAGGTGCTCGCGGTCACGATCGGCGCTGTGTTCGGCTTCATCCTCGGGCTCACCTCGGTCGGCTCGGGCGTGTTCTTCGGCATGGCCCTCGTCACCCTGTTCCCGCTCTCGGCCCGGCGCGTCGTCGGCACCGACCTCTTCCACGCGATGATGGTGACCCTGGCCGCGGCGGCCGGCACGATCATCTGGGGCACCCCCAACTTCGGCTACGTCGGCACGATCCTGATCGGCTCGATCCCGGGCATCCTGATCGGCTCGCACTTCACGGCCAGGATGCCGGCGCGCGCCCTGCGCGGCAGCATCGCAAGCGTGCTCGCACTCTCCGGCCTGAAGCTGCTCGGCGCCTTCTAGTCCGACGCCGGTGCCTGGCACCCTCGGGGGTGCCAGGCACCGTCCAACCGACGGCTCCTACAATCCGCCGTCGTGCCCAGGAAGCGGACCGGGATCATCGTCATCGGCGTGCTGCTCGCGGCGTCCGGCCTCGCATTCCTGCGGGCCGAGCAGCTCAAGCTCGAGCGCGCGCCGGTCGGGGGCACGCATCTGCAGAAGTACTTCTCGACGACGTGCAGCCCCGTGCGCCCCGCCACCCGGTGCAGCTCGCACTCGGCCCTCCTGCGATTCCGCCTGCGCACCGCGGGCAGGGTCGCGCTCGCCATCTCGGACGGCTCGGGCAAGATCGTCGACCACCTCACCCCGGCCTCCGGGCGGCGCCTGCCGCGGGGGCAGGTCAGCGTGCGCTGGAACGGCGGCGTCGACGGCGGAGGCACGGCGGCCGACGGTGTCTACCACCTCCGTGTCGCGCTCCTGAGTTTGCACCGCGTCATCACCATCCCCGATCCCGTCGAGCTCGACAACACCGCCCCGACGCTCACGCTGCTCAGCCGTCCCGGCAGCCTGCCCATCAGGTACCGCACGAGCGAGGCGGCCGTGGTCTTCGTGCGCGCGATCGGGCTCGGGCCCGACACGGGCCGCTCCACGCTCTTCCACGGCCGGGCCGGGGTCGCCCACTTCCACCGAAGCGGGCTCACGGGGGCGCAGGTGCGGATCACGCTCGTCGCCGTCGACCCGGCCGGGAACGCCTCGGCAACCGTCGAGGCGGGCAGCATCCGCCTGCCGGCGTGACAGAATCTGCGCCCATGACCGACCGCGCAGCCGCCCTGTGATCACCGCCGGACGCTCCGTGCTCGTGCTCGCGCCGCACACCGACGACGGCGAGTTCGGCTGCGGCGGCACGATCGCGCGGCTCGTCGACGCCGGAGCCGAGGTGCGCTACGTCGCGTTCTCGTCGGCGTCGCGGTCGCTGCCGGCCGGGTTTCCTGCGGACACGCTCGTGCACGAGGTGCGGGCCGCCACGGCGACGCTCGGGATCCCGCAGTCGCACCTGACGGTGCACGACTTCGAGGTGCGCACGTTCCCGAGCGTGCGCCAGGACATCCTCGAGATCCTGGTTGCGCTCAACTCCGAGCTCGCACCCGACCTCGTGCTGACGCCGTCGCTGGGCGACATCCACCAGGATCACGAGACGGTCGCCCGCGAGAGCATGCGCGCGTTCAAGCGGACGACCCTGCTCGGGTACGAGATCCCCTGGAACTGCTTCAACTTCCGCCAGCAGGCCTATGTCGAGCTCGAGCAGGGACAGCTCGACCGTAAGGTGGCGGCCCTGCAGTGCTACCGCAGCCAGGCCCACCGCAACTACGCCAACGAGGAGTACGTGCGCAACGTCGCCCGCACCCGCGGCATCGAGGGCGGACGCGACCTGGCCGAGGTCTTCGAGGTGTACCGCTGGTTCCTGTAGATGCGACTGACCGAGGGTGACCGCATCGATCCTGCCGAGTACCGGCGCCTGCGCCGCTCGGCCGGCTGGGGCGATCCGGCCGTCGACGACGACATCCTGGCCGTCGCCCTGGATACGACCTGGAACGTCACGGCCCGCGACGAGCGGGGCGAGCTCATCGGCATGGCCCGCCTGCTCGACGACGGCGCCCTGTACGCGACGGTGTGGGACATGATCGTCGAGCCGCCGCACCAGCACGGGGGCATCGGCCGCACGATCTTCGAGTCCGTCCTGGCCCGCGCCGGCGGGCGTTCGCTGGTCGGCCTCGTGGCGACGGCGGCAGGGGAGCCGATGTACCGCGCCGCCGGCTTCGGCGAGCGCAGCGGCGGCAGCACGGCGCTCTTCCGGCGCGGCTAGCCGCTCCGCCGCGACCGGGGCCCGGCCCACCAGGGGATGGGGCCGGCGACGTGCCCGCGGGCCACGCGCACGCCCTCGGCCCGCAGCCGCTCGGCGTGCTCCGCCTCGTGCCCGGGCACGAGCCGGCCGGCGGCTGTGACGACGCGGTGCCAGGGCACGCCGTCGGAGCTGCGCGCCATCACCCCGCCGACGGCGCGCGCTCCGTCCGGCTGCCCGACCCACTCGGCCACCCGGCCGTAGCTCGCCACCTGCCCCGGCGGGATCCGGCGCACGACCCGCTCGACCCGGCGCTCGAACGGCGTCGCCGGGGTGACCACCCGGAAGCCGACCGGGACGCGGTCGTGCCGGGCGTCAGCCACCGCCGTCCAATCCGGCGCACATCCTGCGATCGTATCGGCGCCGCGAGCGCGCCGGGCCGGTGCTCCCCCTCACTACACTGGAGCTCCGTGCGCCTCCTCCTGATCGCGTTCTACTTCCCTCCGGCGGGCGGTGGCGGCGTCCAGCGCACCCTCAAGTTCTGCCGCCACCTGCCCGAGTTCGGCGTCGACGTCGACGTCCTCGCGCCGAGCGACCCCAAGTGGTTTGCGGTCGACGAGCCGCTGCTTCACGAGATCCCCGCCGCGACGACCGTCCACCGCACCCGTTTCCTGGGGCCGCGCTCGTCGTTTCGCGGCGACGCTCTGCGCGGATCGAGCGGCCTGCGGCGAGCGGCTGTGCACGCCCGCTACGCCTACGAGCGCGCGCTCATCCCCGACAAGGCGGCGCCGTGGGCGGCGACCGCCGTCCCGGCTGCCGTGCGGATCGTGCGCCGGCGCCACATCGACGCGATCATGACCACGTCTCCGCCGCCGTCGGTGCACCTGATCGGCGCCGCCGTCGCCGCCGCCACGTCGCGGCCGTGGGTGGCCGACCTGCGCGACTCGTGGCTCGCGCATCCGCACCGCCGGTACGAGAGCCGCGGGGTGCGCGCCAAGCGCGCGGTCGAGCGGACGATGGCGCGCACCGTCGCCCGCCGGGCAAGCGCGCTCGTGGCCGTCACCGAGGCGATCGCGGCCGAGCTCCGCGGCCTCGACCCGAGCGCGTCCGCAAAGACGCACGTGATCGGCCACGGCGTCGATCTGACCGACTTCGACGGCCTCACCTACGCACCGGAGGGGCCGTTCACGATCGTGCACACGGGTGCGTTCTTCGGCCAGCGCAGCCCACGGCCGTTCCTGACGGCGGTGCGCGACCTGCTCGGCCGCCGGCCGGATCTGCGCGGCCAGGTGCGCGTGCGCTTCGTCGGCGACCTGCGCGCGTCCGATCGCGCCTGGGCGCGTGCGCTGCACATCGACGACGCGTGGGAGGAGACGGGGTTCCTGCCGTTCCGCGAGGCGGTCGTTGCGCAGCGGTCGGCCGACGCCCTGCTGCTCCTGATCCCGCATGCGGATGGGCGCGGCGACACCGTCATCTCGGGCAAGGTGTACGAGTACCTTGCCGCCCGCCGACCGGTGCTCGCGGCGGTGCCCCCAGCCGGCGTGGCGGCGGAGCTCCTGCGCTCGGCGGGCGCGGGCGAGGTGGTCGACTCCGACGACGCCGGCGCCCAGTCACGCGCGCTCGAGACGCTGGTCGACACGCGCCGAAACGGCGGCCTGCCCGACATCGAGCTGCCGGCCGGCCTCGCCGAGCGCATGTCCCGGCGGGCGCGGGCGGCGGAGCTCGCGGACGTCCTGCGCGAGGTGGCCGGATGAGGCTCTCGCGGCTCGACTGGCTGCTGCTCCTGACCCTCTCGGTGCTGACGTTCGAGAAGATCCGGTGGGAGACGTCGCTCGTGACGCTCACCTGGACGAACCTGCTCGCGACCGCGTTCGTCGTCGCGTTCCTGATCGACCGCATCCGCCACCGCGACCTGCTCCTGCACCCGGCCGCGATCACGCTGGCCGGCTTCATGCTGGCGTTCGGCGCCGTGTACCTGGCCGGGTACTTCGACCTCACCGACCGGGCGGCGCTCTCGTACTGGCTGAAGGGGATCGGCACCTGGGCGATCCACTTCACGTACCTGATCCTGGGGGTCGCCCACATGGTGCGGCGCGGCCGCCCGCTCTTCCTGCGGGCGATCGTCGCCTTCACCGCGGGGCTCGTCGTGAACTGCGTCTACGGCGTCATCCAGCTCACGCTCGCGATCGTCGCCGGCATCAACCTCGACAGGCTGGTGGTCGGCCCGCTCACGGCCGGACAGGGCGGCGTCGGCGGCATCAACATCTTCGGCACCGTGTCGGGCTCGCAGAACGTCTACCGGATCAACGCGCTGACCGGCGACCCCAACCACCTCGGCGTCATGCTCTGCGTGCCGCTGATGGTGCTCCTGCCCTACTACCTGGGCGACCGCCGCGGCCGCCGCCGGATCGGCCTCCTGCTGCTCTTCATGCTCGTCGTCCAGATCCTCACCCTGTCGCGCTCGGCCGCACTGGGCGACGCCGCCGGCCTGCTCGTGCTGGCGCCGAACGCCCGCGGTCACCTGCCGCGGGCGCGGACGATCGGCATCGTCCTCGGCGGCCTGGCGGCGGCGCTCGCCGCGCTGTATACGTCGTCGCACTTCGTCCGCGCGGTCGTCGCCTCGCGGACACAGCTGAACGGCGGCAGCACCCAGACCCACCTCCAGTTCTACCAGCTCGTACCGCCTGCGCTCGACCCGCATCCGCTGTTCGGGATGGGCTTCAACACCTTCGCGGTCTTCTACCAGTTCGTCACCGGCCGCACCGACTTCGGCCCGCACAGTGCCTGGATCGCGATCCTGGTCGAGACGGGCCTGGTCGGCATGGCGCTGTACCTGGTGTATTTCGCCTACCTGCTCGCGAGCGCGGCCGCGATTCGGCACGCGCCCGACCCGGACATCGCGCGGCTCGGCCAGGGCCTGCTGGCGGCGCTCGTCGCGACCGGCGCCGGCAACCTGTTCTACCTGACCATGACGTTCGACTACTTCTACGCGCTGGCGCTCCTGGCGGTCGCGGGGGCGGCGATGTTCGCACCCGCCCGAGCGCGCGCCGGCGCACGCGCGGCCCCGGCGGCCGGGGCCGCGCGGTGATCCTCGCCCTCGAGATCGCGTTCTGGGCCAGCCTGGTGGCGCTCCTGTGGACGCACCTGCTCTACCCGCTCGCGATCGCGCTGCTTGCGCGCGTTCGGCCGCGGCCGGTCGCCGCGGCCGACATCCTGCCCACGGTGAGCCTGATCATCCCGGCCTACAACGAGGAGGACGTGATCGAGGCGAAGCTCGAGAACGCGCTCGCGCTCGACTACCCCGCCGACCGGCTCGAGATCGTGGTCACGTCGGACGACTCCACCGACGGCACCCACGCCCTCGTCGAGCGCTTCGCCGGCCGGGGCGTGCGCCTGATCCGCTGCGAGCGGGGCGGCAAGGTGGCCGCGCAGGACCGGGCGGTGGCCGAGACGAGCGGCGAGATCGTCGCGTTCGGGGACGCCAACGTGCGCTGGGACGCCGACGCGCTGCGGCGGCTGGTGCGGCCGTTCGCCGACGCGCAGGTCGGGATGGCGTGCGGGAACGTGCGCCTCGAAAACCCGGCCGGCGGCACCAACCAGGAGGGGCTCTACTGGCGCTACGAGATGTGGCTGCGCCGGCGCGAGTCGCTCGTGCACTCGATCACGGGATCGAACGGCGCCATCTATGCCGTCCGCCGCGAGGCCTACCGCCAGGTGGATGCCCGCTTCGGGCATGATCTGAGCTTCCCGTATCTCATGGTGCAGAACGGCTACCGGGCGGTGTACGAGCCGTCGGCGCGGGCGACCGAGAGCATGACCACCGACATCGAAGACGAGTTCCGCCGCAAGGTGCGCATGTTCGAGCACTGCTGGCTGATCCTGTTTCGCGGGCGCATGTTCGGCCTGCGCCGCCTGGGACCGGTCTACTGGGTCGAGATCGTCTCCCACCGCCTGCTGCGCTACTGGAGCGGCCCGCTGCACCTGGTGCTGCTCGCGACCAGCGCGGCGCTCGCGACGCACGGCACCGTCTACGCCGTGGTGCTCCTGGCGCAGCTGGCCGGGCTCGCGCTGGTGGCGCTCTCGATGCTCCTGCGCGGCCGCGTGCGCGTGCTGCGCGTGCTGCACTACTACCTGCTGGTGACGCTCGCGACCGTCATCGCGCTGGTCGGCTACCTGCGCCGCGGCGTCCCCGCCACCTGGGACAAGGCGGCCGGCTCACGCCTGTGAATATCCGGTGCCTGGCACCGGTATTCAGCCCGTGAGCTCACGGTAGACCGCTTCGGTGAGCTCCGCCACCGAGGCCCAGCTGAGCGGGCCGGCGGCCGCCGCGGCACTGCGCTCGGCCAGGAGGGCACGGGCGCCGCGGTCGCCCAGCAGCCGGCCGAGCACCGCGGCCAGTTCCACCGTGTCGCCGGGGGGGACGAGCTCGCCCACGCCCTCGCTGCGATGCAGCTCGCCGAAGCCGCCGACATCGCTCAGCACGAGCGGCGCTCCGAACGCGAGCGCCGCGGCCAGCACCCCCGAGTTGTCGATGCGCCGGTACGGCAGCACGACGACGTCGGCACGACGCAGCGTGGCCGCGAGCTCGGCGTCGGACAGGTACCGGGGCAGGAACACCACCCCCGGCTGGTCGGTCGCGAGGGCCGAGATGTCCATCATCGGCCGGCCGGCGACGAGCAGCGTGGCCTCCGGCACCTGCTCGCGCACCCGCGGCCAGGCGCGCAGGAGCACGTCAAGGCCCTTGTACGGCCGGATCAGCCCCGGCGCGACCGCCAGCGGGCCGGCAGGGACGGCGGGGGGGTCGACGGCGTCCAGGTCGCGCAGGTAGGCGAACACGCCGTGCGGGATCACCCGCACGCGGCCGGGATCCACGCCGCAGCGGTCGACGAGAGCCGCCCGGCCCCATTCGCTGTGGCACACGACCCGCTCGAACGAGCGGGCCGTGGCCGCCGCCGAGCGCCGGCGGGCCGCCCCGCCCACGTTGGGTACGGGATCGTGCGCCGTGAAGACGACCGGGAGCCCGCCGGCGTGCAGCCGGCGGTAGAACTGGCGCTCGACCGGCCGCAGGACGCACCACTGGACGTGCACCACATCTGGCCGGTCGCGCCGCAGGTGCGCACCCAGCCGCCCCAGGTCGGCCATGTGCTCGGCCGCCTTCGCAGGCGGCCGCAGCCGGCTTCCCACCGGCAAGCTGTTGCTGCGCCGGTAGAAGTGCTCCCGCACCTCGTAGCCGGCGGCGGCCGGCGCATCGCCGTGCACGAACGCCGAAGTCCACAGCGTGACCCGGTGGCCGCGGCCGTGCAGGGCACGCGCCAGCTCGTGATCGTACGGGCGTGAGTACCCCGACGGGTCGACCAGCGCCACGCGCAGGGGACGGTTGCCCAAAGCTTGCTCCAATGCCGCTGACTAGACTACCCCTCCGTGTCAGTCACCCCGCCCGTTCAGCCCGCCGGCGAGGTGCGGGTGACCGAATACGTCCGCCGTGCCGCGCGCCGCTGGTATGTGATCGTCTTCGCGATCGTCGCGGCGGTGCTGCTCGTGTTCCTGCACGGCGTGAGCGGCGCGACGAAGCAGTCCGCGGCGACGGCCGGCGTCTACCTCGGCCAGCCGTTCACTCCCAGCGGGTCGGCGGTGCTCAACTCGACGCCGCTCTCGAACCCGTCCATCTCGATCCAGTACGCGACGGCGCCGCAGCAGCTCGCGGCCGCGGCGAAGGCGGCGGGGATCGACAATCGCCGCCTGCGCAGCCACATCAGCGTCCTGGCGTCGGGCGGAGCGGCCGCCTCGGCCGGCAAGGCGGTCACGGGCACCGGCCCGCCGACGATCACGATCACGGCCGAAGGCCCGTGGACGCGGCTCAAGGTACAGACCGTCGCAAACACCCTCGCGCAGTCGCTGATCGACTACGCCAACCGCTATACGACCCTGAAGACGAACCTGATCGCCGGCCGCGTCGCCCTCGAGAAGAGCCAGCTGCACACGGTGCTCGAGGTGCAGAAGCAGGCACGGGCGAATCTCGCCACCATCGCCGGCTCGAGCGCCGACCCGCTCAGCAAGGTGGCCGCCCAGGCGCCGTTCGTGACCGACCTCTCGACCGCCGCCGATCAGATCGGCACGCTCACCCAGAACCTGACGAACGACCAGGTCGCCCTGGCTGCGACGAAGGACATCGAGTCGGCCCAGTTCATCTCGCGGGCGGTCGGGCACCGCGTGAGCGCGACCACCCGGCGCAACTCGCTGGTCATCGCCGCGATGGTCGGCCTGATCATCGGCACCGGCCTCGCGCTCGCATGGGAAGCGTTGAGCGCGCGGCCGAAGCGCGAGCGGGCATAGACTTCACCGGATGGGGATGCGCACCTGCCCGGACTGGCCGGAGCTGCTTGATCGCGCGCCCGACCTCCACTTCAAGCACTACACCGCCGACGAGCTCCAGCTCCCGCACGACATCGTGCTCGCCCTCGGCGCGGTGCGGCTGAGCGAGATCGAGGTGTGCGCCGACACGGCGTACAACGTCTTCAACCCGGCCCACACCGACCCGCGCCTCGCAGACGCGCTGCGATCGAGCTTCTGGACCGACCTCGATGACTGGCGCGGCGGCGCCCGCTGACCTCACCGCTCCGGCGGGGATACCGCATCCGGGGGGCACCGGCCCGCAGCGGACGTGCCGATACACGTCGCGAACGAGTGAGCACCGAGAGGGGGCTGAGCCGATGGACGAGCCGAGCACGAGCGCCTGCGAGCGCGAGCAGGCCGGCGCCGACGTCGATCCGGTCGACATCCAGCGTCTGCTCTCGTGGTACTTCGACCTGCAGCACCCGGGCCGCGCCCACATCACGAGCCGCGGCCAGCCCGACCCGATCCTGGGCTAGCTGGTTCCGTCAGCTCGGGTCTGCGCCCTTCGCGATCGGCACGTCGACCAGGTTGCCCCACTCCGTCCACGAGCCGTCGTAGTTGCGCACGTCGGGGTAGCCGAGCAGCTCGCGCAGCACGAACCAGGTGTGGCTCGAGCGCTCGCCGATGCGGCAGTAGGCCGATCACCGGGCCGTCGGGCGTGACCCCCCTGGCCTCGTACAGCGCGCGCAGTTCGGCGGCCGGCTTGAAGGTGCCGTCCTCACGCACCGCCTGCGCCCACGGGATCGACTTCGCGCCCGGGATGTGGCCGCCGCGCTGGGCGCCCTCCTGCTCGTACCCCGGCATCGCGATCAGCTCGCCCGAGTACTCCTGCGGGCTGCGCACGTCGACCAGCCTGTGTTCGGTCCCGCCGACGACCTCGATCACAGCGTCGCGGCGCATCCGCAAGGAGTCGTCGAGCGGCTGCGCCGTGTACGCCGCGCTCGCCGGATGCGGCTCGGCCCGGGACACGGGGCGGCCCTCGTCGATCCACTTCTGGCGGCCGCCGTCCATGATCCGGGCGTCGGCGTGCCCGTACAGCTTCAGGTACCAGTAGGCGTAGGCGGCGAACCAGTTGTTCTTGTCGCCGTAGAGCACCACGGTCGAATCGGTGGCGATCCCCTTCGCGGCCAGCAGGCGCTCGAACGCACCCTTGCCGATCACGTCGCGGACGACCTGCTGCTGCATCTCGGTCTGCCAGTGCAGCGCCACCGCCCCGGGGATATGGGCCTCGGCGTAGAGCTCGGGGTGCTCGTCCACCTCGGCGACGACGACGTCTTGGTCGCCCTCATGCCGGGCCACCCAGTCGGTGGTCACGAGCACGTCGTTGGCATATTTCATGCGTCCTCCTGAACTTGCGTCGACCCAAAGTCAGCGGCGAGGCGCACCCGGCTCCAGGCCAGGAACGCGTCGGTGAGCCGCCGGCGGCTGCGCGTCGCCAGGCGCACCGAGTAGAAGTCGCGCACCGGGTCGAGGCCGGCCACCTCGGCGGTCGCGAGCGTGCCCAGCCGCAGCTCCTTCGCGACGGCGAGCGACGAGAGGAAGCACACGCCGTACCCGGCCTCGACCGCCGACTTGGCCGACTCCTGCAGGCCCGCCTCCATCGCCACCTTGAGGTCGCGCACCCGCACGCCGGCCTGGCGCAGCTCGTCCTCGATCACCGTGCGCACGCCGGCCCCGGACTGCATCACGACCTGCGGCTCGGCGACGAGCTCGGCGAGCGACACCACCCGGCCGGCGAACGGATGCCCCGCCGGCACCGCCAGCACCACCCGGTCGCGCAGAAACGGCTCGAACTCGAGCGCGCGGTGGCTGCGGCGGGCGCCGACCACGCCGAGCTCGAGGTCGCGGTCGAGCACCCGGTCGATCACCGAGCCGGTCGCGTCCACGCGCAGGGTCACCTCGACCCGCGGATGCGCCGCCCGGAACCCGCCCAGGAGCTGTGGCAGCACGTGCTCGCCAGGGCCGGTCGAGGCGCCGACGATCAGGTGGCCGGTCGGCTGGTCGGAGTCCTGGTAGAGCTCCCGCGCGAGCTCATCGCGGAGGGTGAGCATGCGCAGCGCGTAGCGGTGCAGCACCTCGCCGCGGTCGGTGGGCGCCGCCCGCCGGCCCGAGCGGTCGATCAGCGGCGCCCCCAGCATCCGCTCGAGCGTCTGGATCTGCTGGCTGACCGCGGGCTGGGTCACCCCCAGAGCGTCAGCAGCGGCCGAGAACGACCCCCGCTCGACCACCTCGACGAACGTCTGCAGCTGGCGCAGGTCCATATCAGCCCGATCTTATCAGCACCTATAAGGATCACACGAGGGGCCTGGCCCCGTATGGGGCCAGGCCCCGATTCTCGGCGTCATCTGCGGGCCAGGCCCTCGAGCGCGAGCGCGAGCAGGTGGTCGGGGTCGCGGCGCAGGCGCTCCGCCGAGACGCCGGACTTGCGTTCGAGCACGAGGTCCTCGGCGCGCTCGAGCGGGCGCAGCCGGCCCTCGGCCACCAGCCGCTCGTCGACGCCGCCTAGACGGCCGGCGAAGGTCGTGTACACGGGCGTGCCCAGCACCACCGCCTCGCGGTTCATCGTGCCGCCGGCGCTCACGACCAGGTCGGCGCCCGCGAGCAGGCTGTGGCCGTCGACGGCGTCCTCCGGAACGACCACCGACGGCAGGCGCAGGGCGCGGATGCGGTCGCCCTGGTCGGGCGTGCGCGGGAGCACCACGGCGATCACGTCGGCGCGATGGCCGATCCGGTCGAGCACGGCGTCGAACAGCGGGTTCGCGAACCGGTGATAGAGCGCGACGTCCGCGGGCGGCCGCAGGACGACGCCGATGCGGCCGCCGTCCAGGCCGAGCGCGCGCGGCACCGCGGGATCGGCCTCGAACCCGGCCAGGTAGTACTCCTCCTTCAGCCCCGGGTAGCGCACGAGCCGCGGCGGACGCACGCCGAAGCGGCGCAGCCGACCCGGCGGGATGGCATCCGGCACGAGCACGCGCGAGGCCAGGCGACAGTTGAGCGAGTGCTGCAGGGTGGCGAACTCGTAGTCGAACATGGTCGTGTTGGGGATGCGCAGGACGCGGCACGCCATCGGCAGGTCGGTCGAGCCGTGCGCCAGCGCCACATCGAAGTGGCCGCGGCGGCCGAAGGCCGTCATCGCCGCCACCCGGCCGGCCGCCGCCCGGGCCTTGCCGGGGCGCGAGCCGCCGCCATGGTGCCCGATCACCGTGTGCTCGATCCCGTAGAGCTCGAGCAGCTCGAGCGTCTGGGCGAACGCGCGGGCGGTGACCGCGACGTCCCAGCCGCGGTCGCGCAGACGCCGCACCAGCGGGGCGAAGATGACCGCGTGGGGTGAGTTGGTGAGATCGATCCAGACGCGCACGAGCGGCGCGCCTGCTCAGGCGGCCGCGAGCGACGCCGCGCGCACGGCCGCCACGACCTCGCGCTGGGCGGTCTCGTCCAGCGTCGGGAACATCGGCAGCGCCAGCCCCTCGTCGGCCGCGCGCTCGGTCTCGGGCAGATCGCCGCGGCGATAGCCGAGATGGGCGAACACCGGCTGGAGGTGGAGCGGGACGTCGTAGTAGGCGCGGCAGCCGATCCCGGCGGCGGTCAGGCTGCGGGCGAGCTGGTCGCGGGCACGGGCGCGCACGACGTACAGGTGGTACACGTGCTCGGTGCCCGGCACCTCGGCCGGCAGCTCGACCAGGTCGCCGACGCCGAGCCGGCGGTAGCGGCCGGCGACCGCCCGGCGGGCGGCGTTCCAGCCGCCGACCTCGGGCAGGAACCGGCGCAGCACCGCGGCCTGGATCTCGTCCATGCGCGAGTTCGTCCCCACGAGCTCGAATCGGCGCTTCTCGCGCGAGCCGTGGAAGCGCAGCAGGCGCACCCGCTCGGCCAGGTCGGCGCTGCCCGAGACGACCATGCCGGCGTCGCCCATCGCGGGGAAATTCTTGGTGGGGAAGAACGAGAACGTGGCCAGGTCGCCGAAGCTGCCGGCGCCACGGCCCTCGACGGTCGCGCCGAAGGCCTGAGCGGCATCCTCGACCAGAGCGAGGCCGTGGCGGTTGGCCACGTCGCGCAGCGCCTGCAGGTCGGCGGGCAGCCCGTAGATGTGCACCGCCACGATCGCGCGCGTGCGCTCCGTGACGGCGGCCTCCGCGGCGGCCGGGTCGAGGTTGAAGGTGCGCGGGTCGATGTCGGCGAACACCGGCGTCGCGCCGACGCGGGCGATCGCCTCGGCCGTCGCGTAGAACGTGTAGGCCGTCGTGACCACCTCGTCACCCCGGCCGATGCCGAGCGCCTCCAGGCTGAGGACGAGCGCATCGGTGCCGTTTGCGACCGCCACGCCGTGGCCGGCGCCGACCGCCGAGGCGACCTCCTCCTCGAGCGCGCGCATGTTCGGGCCGAGGATGAACTTGCCCGAGTCGATCACGTCGCAGACGGCGCGCTTGACCTCGTCCAGGAGGTCGGCGTACTGCCCGCGGATGTCCATCAGGGGAACCGGCATCTCGGCCACTTTAGTGGCCGGGTTGCCGCCTCTGACGCAGTAGGAGCCAGGCTGCGGTGGCGATGAACGCGGCGACGACCACGTAGTCGAGGTAGCCGAACCGGCGATGCCACGTGTCCCAGTTCGCCCCGGCGACGTTGCCCACCGCGACCAGCATGATGCACCACGGCAGCGTCCCCAGCACCGTCAGCACCGAGAAGCGCCCGAGCGGCATCCGGGCGACGCCCGCCGGGAGCGAGATGAACGTGCGCACGACCGGCAGGAGCCGGCCGAAGAACACGGCCGGCGTCCCGTAGCGCTCGAACCAGCGGTGCGCCTGGTCGACGCGGCGGCGGTTGTGCTCGGTGCGCAGGAGCACGGCATCGACGCCGTACGCCCCCGCCGCCCACGCGATCAGCGACCCGATCAGGTTCGCAACGGTGCCGACGATGACCGCGGCGGCGAAGTTCATGCTGCCCTGCGAGACCAGGTAGCCGGCGTAGATCATCGTGACCTCGCTCGGCACCGGGATGCACATGCTCTCGAGCACCATCAGCACGAACACCGCCTGCAGGCCGTGGGAGGCGATGAACGTCTGCAGGTGCTGGGTGAGCGATTGCATTCCCGCGGGAGGTTACCGAGCGTCCGCGCCCGTGACGAGGCCGTCGGTTGGAGGCGGCAAATGTGCGGTCAGGAGATACGCGCCGCAACCCGCGGTCACAAGCGACATGACGACGATCAGCACCTGGTAGTCGACGAAGCCGATCAGCCCGGCACCGAGCGCGATCGACACGGTCTGGGGGACGCCGACCACGACGTCGGCCGCCGAGTTGACGCGGCCCTGGAGCGCGGCCGGCGTGCGCAGCTGCACGGCGGTGAAGTACCCGACGACTGCCCACGAGACGCCGCCGCCCGCGACCGCGAACCCGACCAGCACGACGGCCACGTGTGGAACCAGCAGCGCCGTCTCACCGACCGCGAAGAGCAGCATCCCCAGGCCGATGAGGCGCCCGTCGCCGTGGCGGCGCACCATGCCCCCGGCGACGATGCCGCCGGCCACCGCCCCCAGGCCCTGCGCCGAGCTCAGCACGCCGAAGAACGTCGGCTGGCGGTGCAGCCCGTGCTGGATGACCGAGAACACGAGCGTCTCGGAGAAGCCGACCACGAGCAGCGCGACGCCGGTGGTGGCGACGATCCGGCGCAGGCCGGGCGAGCGGGCGATGTGCCGCACCCCGGCCGCCACCTGCGCCCGCAGATGGTGCTCCGCGGGCACCGGGCGGCGCTCGCGGTGGCGGATCACCGCCAGGGTGAGCGCGGCGACCACGAACGTCGCGGCGTCGAGCGCCGCCACCGTCGGCCCGCCGAACGCCGCGAAGAGCCCGGCGCCCACGAGCGGGGCGAAGAGCCGCATGCCCTCGCCCGTGGTCTGCAGCGCCGCGTTAGCGTCGCCCAGCAGCTCGGGCGGGAGCAGGCGGGTGAGGTAGGCCGACTGGGCCGAGTAGAACAGCCATCCGATCGCCCCGTACAGCAGCGTGACCAGGTAGATCAGCCACAGCTGGCCGCGTCCGTGCACGCCGATGAGCGGTAGGAGCACGGCCGCGCCGGCCAGGTTGAGCACGATCATGAGCGGCCGCGCCCGCACCCGGTCGACGAGCGCGCCGAAGAGCGGCGAGACCAGGCCGGGCAGCGAGTAGGCGAAGAACACGAGCCCGGCCGCGGCGCTCGACCCGGTCAGCGTCTTCACCCACACGCCGAGCGCGAGGAACATCGCCCGGTCGCCGAACACCGACAGCATCTGCCCGGCGAGGAGGAGGCGGGCGTCGCGGTTTTGGAGCAAGCGGCGCACGGCGGCGCGGCGGCGCTACTCGCCGGCCGCGACCAGGGCCGCCAGATTGCGCAGCTGATCCTCCAGGGCGCTTCGGATCGGCGCGGACGCCATCGCGGCGAGCAGCCGTGGCAGCGCGACCTCGGAGCTCAGCGTCACACGGGTGGCGTGCTCACCTTCCGGCTCCAGCTCGAACACGGACGTGCCCTCGCGGTGTCCGTCGACCCGCTCGTTCACGAGCCTGCGGGGAGGCTCGGCCTCGACCGTGCGCACGACCATGAACTCGCGCTTCCCCATCGCGACGAGCTCGCAGGCGATGTCGCCGTTCTCGAGCACGTACCGGTCCTGGATCTCGTCGGGGAGCATGCGGATGTGCCTGTGCGGGTCGACGATCCACTCCCACACGACCTCGGGCGGCGCCGGGCAGGTGCTGGACACCGTGACCTTCACGCCCGGGTCACGCCGCGTGGTCGCGGACGGTCCGGTAGAGCGTGTCGCGCTGGCGGGCGACGTAGCCCGCGTTCGTGATCGTGTGCACGAAGTCCTCGGTCGAGCGCGCGGTAGGTGGTGCCCGCGGCCGAGACCACGTTCTCCTCGATCATGATCGAGCCCATGTCGTCGGCGCCGTAGACACAGCGCGACCTGGCCGATCTTCATGCCCTGGGTCACCCACGACGACTGGATGTGCTCGACGTTGTCGAGGTAGATGCGGCTGACCGCCTGCATCAGCAGGTAGTCGAAGCTCGTGGGCGTACCAGGTCACCTGCGGCGCCAGCGCGGTGTTGTCGGGCTGGTACGTCCAGCGAGATGAACGCGCGGAAGCCGTGCATCTCGTCCTGCAGCTCGCGGATCCGGCGCAGGTGCTCGACCCGCTCCTCCAGCGTCTCGACGTGGCCCCACATCATGGTCGCGGTGGTGCTCATGCCCAGGCGATGGGCGGCGCGCATGATCCGCAGCCACTCGTCCGACGTGGTCTTGCTTCGGCGAGATGATCTGTGCGCACGCGGTCGACCAGGATCTCGGCGCCGCCGCCGGGCAGCGAGTCGAGGCCGGCGTCGCGCAGCCGCGAGAGCGTCTCCGACGGCGTCAGGCGGGCCTTGCGCGCGATGTGCTGGATCTCGCTGGGCGAGAGCGCGTGCAGGTGGATCGGGTAGCGGGCCTTGATCGACCGGAACAGGTCCTCGTACCAGTCGATGCCGAGATCGGGGTTGTGGCCGCCCTGCATCAGCAGCGCGGTGCCGCCCAGGGCGAGCGTCTCCTCGATCTTCTTGAAGATCACCGCCTTCGGCAGCGTGTAGCCCTCGCGCGTGTCACCGGGCCTGCGGTAGAAGGCGCAGAACTCGCAGTCGGTGTAGCAGACGTTGGTGTAGTTGAGGTTGCGGTCGACGATGAACGTCACCACGCCCGGCTCGGCGTCTGCGGTTGCGCAGCTCGTTGGCGACCCGGCCGACCGCCACCAGGTCGCGCGAGCGCAAACAGCGCGCAGGCGTCGTCGTCGCTGATGCGCTCGCCCGCAAGGGCCCGTTCGAGCACCGGTGCGACCGTGGATGCCTCGGCGGTGACGCTCACAGCGCAAGCGTACCCGACCGCCCGGGCCGACGGTCGCGGCCGCCGCCCGGCGGTTGGATAGGCTCACCCCGTGGCAACCCACCTCGGAAGCGGCCGGCGGCCGGAATGAGCGTCGTGCTCGCGGTGGTGACCGCGGCAGCAGTGCTGGCCGCCGGGGCGGTGGCCACGGCAGCCGTCTACCGGCCCGGATCGGTCTCGCTGCCGACGCGCCTGGCCGCGGTGTTCGGGCTGGGGTATGCGGTGGTGGCGCTCACGCCGACGGTGCTCGTGCTCGCGCACGCCTTCGTGCCCGCCGCGGCGGCGGCGGCGCTCGTCGCCGTGGTCGCGGGCCTGGCCGTCGCCGCCCGCCGGCGCTCGCCTTTGGGCGCGCTTCTGCGCTCCCTGCGGACGCAGGTCACGGCCGACCCGGTGGCGCTCGCCGCCGGAGCGCTCGTCGTCGCCGCGATCGCCCTGGCCCGGATCGGGATCCCGTTCAACCCCACGCACGGCGGCTGGCGCTACTGGGCCGACGGGCTCGAGCTGGCCGACGTCGGCCACATCCCCGCGGCGTCGCTGCAGTGGGGTGTGCTGCACCCGCCCACGGTGTCGAAGCTGGTCGGAAACGCCTTCACCGGCGAGCTCTCGTTCCTGTTCTCGGCCCATGCGCTGGCGGGGATGGCCGTGGCCCTGTGGCTCTCGGCGGCGGCGTATGCGGCCGGCCTGTGGGCGCTCGCCTGGGAGCTCGGACTGCGGTGGACGGCGCCGCTCTTGCCGCTGCTCGGCATCGCCGGGGCGAGCCTCCCCTTCGGCGTGCATCTGAACGCCGACATCATCGCCAAGCTCACCTTCTTCCAGGACGAGGACATGGGCCGGTCGGCGGCCGTGATCGCCGCCGCGATGCTCATCCCGGCCCTGCGCGGAGAGGGCGGCCGCGCGGTCCCGGTCGCGGCCGGGCTCGTGCTGGCCGCCGGGGCGCTGACGCACGCCATCCCGGCCGTCGCGCTGCTGGCGCTGCTCGGGCCGTATGCGGCGCTCCTGCTCGTGCGCCGCGGCGACCGGCGCCGGGTGCTTCTCGCGGGCGGGGCCGCGCTTGCGACCGCGGCGGCCGTGACCCTCGTGCTGCTCGCACCCGCCGGCGGCGCGATCGGCTTCCAGGGAGCATCGGGCAACGCGGGCTACGTGCTCTTCGCCGGCCGCTACGACCCCACCGCCTACATCGACGGCATCCTGCGCCCGCCACGCCCGAAGACCCAGGCGCGCTGGTACGAGGCGCCGACGGCGACGGCCCGGGCGCTACTCGCGAGCGCCACCGGCAAGACCACCTCCACCACCGGCCTCGTCGTCGTGGCCGTCTGCGCGCTCGTCGCGGTCGCCGTGGTCGTGGTCTTCGGGTCGGCGCAGCTCGGGACGGCGGCCGCCGCTGCCGCGGCGATGGCGGCGATCCTCCTGCTCGTCGGCCTGCTGTTCTCGTACCGCCAGTCGTTCTACATTCCGGCCACGTTCGGCGACCGCAGACTGTTCGAGTACGCCTCCATCCCGGTGATGGTGATCGCGCTCGCGCTGGCCGAGACCGCGATCGCCCGGCTCGCCCGTCCCGGGCCGTGGGCGGGCGGCGTGTGCGTTTTGCTGACCATCGCGGTGGTGGCCGCGGCCGGGCCGCACGCGCTGCGCGGGGGCCTGCAGGGGGCCAGCCCGACGGCGGCGTACATCACCGCCGCGCGCGTCGCCACGCCGTGCAACAGCCGTCTCGTCGCTACGGTCAACAGCAAGGGCGCCTTCCAGGCCCTGACCGGCCGCGCGGACATCGTCGAGGGGATGGCGCCGTTCCTGCGCCCCGCGATCCTGCGCAGCACCGTGCGCCTGGTGCACGAGACCCGGCAGTACCTGCTGCACCCGGTCACCGACGGAGCGTTCCTCGCGCGGGAGCATGTCGACGACGTCCTCGTCGGGCGGGGGCTGGGAGCCGGCTGGCGTGCGTTTGACAAGGCCTCGACGCTCGCCTTCGTGCGCCAGATCGCCCAGGTGCGCGTGTACCGATACACGGGGCCGGGCGTGGGCCGCGGCGGCGTGCGGCCCGCGGATGCGCCCGGATACACCTGCCGCAGGACCCCGCTGCGATGAGCCGGCCGCCCCGCCGGCTGACCCGGGCCCAGGCGATCGGCGGGGCGGCGGCCGCGGCGGCCGCCGCCGCGGTGGCCGCGCGCGAGATCGCGAAGGGCGGCACCGCGGGCCCGGTCCTGCATCCCGCCCGCCACAAGTACGGCCGCGACTTCACCGCCCGGCCGCCGGGCCGGGGCTGGGGTGAGGAGTGGGCGCCGCTGCACTACCAGCGCCTGTCGGTGGCAAACGGCGCGGCCGTGTTCGCGGTTCCGACCGGCCTGCGCGGCACCGCCGCAGATCAGCCCATGCCCGTGTTCCTGACCGACCACGACTGCTCCCGGAGCGAGCAGCTGGCGACGTTTGCGATCACCGACCCCTCGCTGCGGCCCGGGGTGCTGCTGCGCCGCACGGGCCCATTCGAGTACCTGGGCGTGACGATCGAGCACGGCCGGATGCTCGTCTGCGAGTACGGCCGCGAGCGCCGGCGCGTGCTCGCGGCCGTGACTGTCGCCGCTCCGCTCGCGAACGTCCAGCTGCACCTGCGCGTGCGTGCGCACGGGGGGCGTCTGCAGGCGACCGCATGGCGCGCGGGCGGCTCCGAGCCGCATCCGCAGCTGGCCGTACCGGTGCCGGCCGGATCGGGCGGCTGCGGCATCCTGCTCGTTCACCCCACGTCGCTTCGGCCCTGCCGGCTGCGGCTTGCGCAGTATGCGCTCGGAAGCGACGACGCCTTCGCCGCGACGCCGCCGATGGCCGTCATGACGCTCACCGGCGTCCCCGACGTGGATGCGGGCGGCGGACGTGCGATCGCGCGGGTCTGGAGCGCGCTGCCGGCCCGGGCGGAGATCGAGTGGAGCGAGGATCCGGCGTTCACGAGCCCGCGGATCGGGACGGCCGCCGACCTGGCCGAGCCGCCGTACACCCACGCCGAGACGCTGCGGCTCGAGCCCGGCCGGCCCCTGTACTGGCGGGCGGCGCTGCGCTCGGCGACGACCGGCGCCGTCACCCGCACCGAGCCGCACCGCGTCGAGGCCCACGCCGGCGACCGGCCGCTCGTGCTGCTCGCGGCGAGCTGCGCCCAGTTCACCGGCGCGCCCGAGAACGCGGGGTATGACCGGCTGCTCGAGGCGGCTCCGGCCGCCCCGGCGGCGCTCGTCTACCAGGGCGACATCGGCTACCCCAACAATGCCCGCGACGCCTGCTACGCCGCGGCGCCGGACTTCTTCGCCGACCGCTTCGGGCGGCTCTTGAACCAGCCCGAGTTCGCCCGCTTCCGCCGCAGCGTCCCGGTCGGCTTCACGATGGACGATCACGACTACGGGCCGGTCAACAACGCCGACCGCACGACCGTCGAGCCGTGGACGTGGGCGCTCTGGAACCGCATCCACGCCGACCCGGCGCCGCGCGGATACTTCGACTTCCGCGTCGGCGACGTGCACTGCCTGACGCTCGACGGGCGCCGCTACTGCGATCCGGTGACCACCCCGAACTCCGCCGCGAAGACGAAGCTCGGGCGCGAGCAGTTCACATGGATGGCCGGCATCCTGCGGTCGAGCGACGCGGCGATGTTCGTCGTCTTCTCGGCCGACATCTTCGCCACCCGCTCGGACCTGCGCACGCACCAGCGGGTGAACGACTGCTTCATCTTCGGCTGGCCGGACGAGTACCGGCGGGCGATGGAGCTCTTCATGGACGTCCAGCTCGGCGGCCGCCGCGTGCTCGTGATGAGCGGCGACGCCCACGGCCTGCGCATGCACTACCACCCCGACCCGCGCGCCCGGCCGCAGGCGGCGCGGCTGGCCGTGGTGGAGCTCGTCTGCGCGGGACTGCGCGCGCGCCTGTGGTCAGGCGCCGAGCCGGGCGATCCCAGCCTCGATCCACGCCGTTACGTGCTCGGCAAGTCGGGCGGCGGCATGCTCGTGATCGACCCGCCGGGCACGCCCGGTCGATCGGTCACGGTGCGCGCGATCGACGTCGATGCGGCGCTGCCCGCCGACGCGTTCCCGCCGCTTCGGATCGGCTTTGCGCCCGGCGACGATCGCCGCGCGGCGGGCGTCTGATGGTTGATCGGTAACTCCGCTGATGTCCTGGGCGGTCGCGAACCGAGCAGCGCAAGGACGCAGGGAGCGCTCATAGTGGGTCAACTATGGGCGCGACCGAGGACGCAGCGATGCGACGGTTCGCGGCCGCAGCGCCACCACACCCCGCCAACCCACCACAGCCTGACGACCAGGCGCGGCGGAGTTACCGATCAACCATCTAGCCCGCGACCGGCTCGAGCTCGGCGAAGCGCAGCTCGGGCACCACGTCGAGCTCGCCGGCGAGGTGAGCCAGCTCGAAGAACCGCACGAGCCCCTGCCGCTCCCGCGGCCCGAAGTGGTAGCGCAGCTTCTCGAAGTAGCGGGCCAGGAACCCGGCCGGCCAGCCGTAGTCGGCGGAGGCCTTGCGGGCCAGGAGCTCGGGCTCGGATCGGGCCAGCGCCAGCGAGCGCAGGTGGGCGCGCTCGAGCTCGGCCAGGCCCTCGGTCACGCCCTCGCGGCAGGCCCACACGGCGAACACCATCGGCAGGCCGGTGCGCTCCTGCCACAGGCGGCCGAGATCGTGGTGGGGAGTCGGGTCCTCGAAGGCGCTGCGCAGCGCGGCGTCGCCGATCAGCATGCGGGCGTCGGCGGGCGCGTCCAGCGGCACGAGCTCGACATCTCCGAGCAGCACCTTCGTCAGCACCACCGAGGTGGCGCTCTCGGGCGTGACGGCGACGCTACGCACCTGCTCGAGCGGCTTGCGCGTGATCAGCTGGATCGAGTCCACGGCGCCCTCGGCCGAGACGCACAGGCGGGGCAGGAGCGTCAGCCGCTCGGAGTTGCGGGCGTACTCGATCGACGAGATCGGGGCGACGTCGATCTCGCCCGCGATCAGCATCCGGTTGAGCTGCGTCGGGACGCCCGTGACCTGCTCGACGTCGACGCCGCCCAGGTCGTAGAACACCGGCGCCATGTTGGCGTACGAGATCCGGCCGAGGCGGATCAGAAGGTCCTCACGACGTTGTACAGCGTGTCGCGCTGGATGGGGATGCGGCCGGCCTCGCGGATCAGGGCCACGAGATCGGCGATGCGCTCCTCCTGCGGCGTGACGGCGCCGGCCGCGTGGGCGATCTGCTCCTCCATCACCGTGCCCTGGATGTCGTTCGCGCCGAAGTGCAGGGCGACCTGCGCGAGCGGCGTCGAGATCATGATCCAGTAGGCCTTGATGTTCGGGATGTTGTCCAGCATGAGGCGCGAGATGGCGATCATCTTCAGGTCGTCGTTGCCGGTCGAGAAGCGCCACCCGCGCCGCTGGAAGACGGTGTTCTCGGGGTGGAACGGCAGCGGGATGAACGCCAGGAAGCCGCCCGTCTCGTCCTGCAGGTCGCGCAGGCGCAGCCAGTGGTCGACGCGCTCCTCGTAGGTCTCGACGTGCCCGTAGAGCATCGTGCAGTGCGTGGGAATGCCCATGCCGTGGGCCGCACGGTGGGTGGCGATCCAGTTGTCGGGGTGCTCCTTGCCCGGAGCCACCAGCCGGCGCACGCGATCGGCGAACACCTCGGCGCCGCCGCCGGGAAGCGATCCCAGGCCGGCGGCCTTGAGGTCGGCCAGCACCTCGGGGTGCGTCTTGCCCGAGAGCTTGGTCATGTGGTGGATCTCGGAGGCCGTGAAGAGCTTCAGATGGACGTCGGGCAGCGCCTCGTGCAGCGCGCGCGTGACGTCCGGGTAGTAGTCGTAGCCGATGTGCGGATGCTCGCCGCCAACCATGTGGATCTCGCTGTAGGACTCGCGCCCGTACACCTCGACGGCGTGGGCGACCAGGTCGGGGATGTCCCAGGTGTAGGCGCCCTCCTGGCGGCCCGTGCGGGCGAAGGCGCAGAACTTGCACTTGACCCGGCATACGTTGGTGTGGTTCAGGTACAGGTTGTTGACGAAGTACACCTCGTCGCCGCCGCCGCGCAGCCTGCGGGCGGTGTCGGCCAGCTCGCCCAGGCCGAGCAGGTCCTCGGACTCGAGCAGCGAGACGCCGTCGTCGAAATCGAGCCGCTCCCCGGCGAGAACCTTCTCGCGGATCGGCGCCAGCGTGTCCAGGTGGGCGGCGATGGCCATCGGCGTCCGGGAGTCTATCGCCACCGCGGCGGCGGCCGCACCGCCCGCCTCAGCGCGTGTAGGCGTAGGCCGGGCGCAGTCCCAGCAGCTGCGGCACCGTCACGAGCTGATATCCACGGGCGATCAGCGTCGGCACGATCGTCTGCAGCGCGGCGACGGTCTCGCTGCGGTCACCGCCGCCGTCGTGCATGATCACGATCGCCCCCGGCTGGACGGCGGCGAGCACCCGCTGGGCGATCACGTCGGCGCCGGGCCGCGCCCAGTCGCTCGGGTCGACGTCCCACTGGATCGTGAGCAGGCCCAGGGAGCGGGCGATGGCGACGACGCCGGCGGGCGCGGTGCCGTAGGGCGGCCGCAGCAGGCAGGGCCGGGAGCCGGTGGCGGTGTGGATCGCCGCCTGTGTGGGGCGGATCTGAGCGGCCGTGTTGGCCGCGGTGAGGACGGGGTGCGACCAGGTGTGGTCGCCGATGACATCACCGTCGAGGATCACCCTGCGGGAGGTCGCTGCGAGCGCCCCGACCTGCTCGCCGATCTCGAAGAACGTGGCGTGGGCACCGTAGTGGTCAAGCACCGCCAGCACCTGCGGGGTGTAGATCGAGGGCCCGTCGTCGAAGGTGAGCGCGATCCTATGCCCGGCCGAGGGGCCGTCGAACCGCTGCGACGTCCCGGCGGCGGTGCAGCCGTCGACCACGAACCGGTCGATGCGCCAGGCCGCCTGGCCGCGGTTGGGGACGAGGTCGTGGCACGGGTGGGCGCACGCGGCCTTGCCCTTCCACGTGCTCTGGGCCGACCAGTCGACCCGCTCGGGGCGCAGGCCGATGCGGCCGTAGGCGAAGGTCACCTTCGCCCCGCGGCGGATGTGCTGCACCGCGGCGGGGACGAACTTCGGCCGCGGGCCGCCGCGGACGAGCGGAATCCGGTAGAGCGCGTAGCGGCCGCCGGCGCCGATCAGGCAGACGCGCTGGCCCCCGGCCGGGTCGCCGCGGGGGACGAGGTCGACGCAGACGATGCGGTGGCCGGGGCCGGAGAGCTCCGACGCGGCGAACCGCTCGTTCACGCGGAATGTGAACTCGAGCGAGCCGCCGGACTGCGTCAGCCGCACGGAGCGCAGGTCGAGCTTCCCGGGCGTGTCGGCCGGGTCGGTCATCCGCTGGGTCGGCGCGGTCGTCGAGGCGACCTGCGGGAGTTGGCTCTGCGCCACCGCGGGGACCGCGAGGGGAGCGGTCGCCACGGCGGCGGAGAGGCCCGCCACCGCGGCCGCCGATGCGATTCGGGTGGCGATGCTCATGCCCACGGGCTCAGCATAGGAGCCGCAGGTCACGGTCTCGTAACGGCCGGGCGGCGCTTGCGGATACGATGCGCGGCCGTGTCCCGGCGGGTCGTATTTCAGGGGATCAGCGGCTCCGGCAAGACGACCTCCGGGCGCAGGCTGGCGGCCGCGCTCGAGGCGCCGTTCGTCGAGACCGACGCGCTCGTGCACGGGCCGGGGTGGACCGAGACCGGCGACGCCGAGCTGCGCCTGCTGCTGCAACCGACGGTCGAGGGCGAGGCCTGGGTGCTCGACTCCGACTACCGGCGCAAGCTCGGCACGTACGTGATGGAGCACGCCGACACCGTGGTCTGGCTCGACCTGCCGCTGTGGTTCTGCCTGAACCGGCTGCGCCGGCGCACGCTCGGCCGGATCCGCCGCGGCGAGGAGCTCTGGAACGGCAACCGCGAGTCGTGGCGGGCCGCGTTCTGGGGCTGGGACTCGCTGTTCGTCTTCGCCGTGCGCAAGCATTTCGCCCAGCGCCGCGACCTGCCGGAGCTGATGCGCCGGCCCGAGCTGGCCCATCTGACCGTCGTACGACTGCGCACGCCCGCCGCCGTCGAGGCGTGGATGGGAACCATCACGGCCGGGCGCGCGTCGGATCGGAGATGAGGTACTGCACGGCACTGCTCGTGGTGGCGACGCTCGCGGGCTGCACCGGGCACTGGTCGAGCGCCGGGCCCGCCGGTCACAGGCGCGCGCCCCATCGCGGCGCCGGGTCGTGCCTGCAGGCGTGGAACGGGTCGGCGAACGCCGCCGTCCGCCGCAGGACGGTGCCGCCCCGTGGTCCATACGAGCTCTTCGGCCAGGGCCACGGCCTGCTCGCGCCGAAGGGCGGGTATCAGGTGTTCGTCGGTCTGAGCATCGTGATCGGGGTGCCCGGCAACAACCCACCGCCCGTGTGTTACGTCTACTTCCGGTTCCCCCACGGCGATCACGGCGGCCCGGCGCTCGTCAGCTACCCCGAGATCCACCCAGCCGCCGGCGTGTACGGCTCTCCGAGCATCACCGCGGGCCGGAACACCGACGTCGGCGGGCGTATCTACCGACAGGATGCGGCCGGCCGGCTGCATCCAACCCGGCGCAGCCGGCGCGCGTGAGCCAATTGACATCCACGCCGGATGTCAATTGGGAGGGGTGCGGCGTTCAGTGTGGACAGTCGCTGTCGGTGATCGCCGATCCGAGACGTTCGCGAGTCTTCGAGCGTGCCGGGGGGTTAGTGTGGCGGTCGGTGGTAGGGCATTCGGACAGATGGTCAGAGTGGCTGCTTGGCGGCAGGTACGGCGGCGACCTCGAGGTTCTGCGGCGGCAGTTGCCCCAACTCCATGAGTGGCGCGACCAGGTGCTCGATCGGGCGATGATCGAGGCCGGGTACGTCGTGATCGATCTGGGCGCTGGTACCGGGCTGATCGGGTTCGGGGCGCTGGAGCGGGTCGGCTCAGAAGGGCGGGTGATCTTCACCGACGTCTCGGCCGCCCTTCTCGATCAGTGTCGCGGGATGGCAGAGGAACTGCGTGTCAATGATCGCTGCGAGTTCGTGGTGGCGCCGGCCGACCAGTTGCCGATCGCCGATGAAGCCGTCGACGTGGTCACCGCGCGGTCGGTGCTCATCTACCTCCTCGACAAGCGACCCGCATTCCGCGAAGCGTTCAGGGTGCTGCGGCCAGGTGGTCGACTCTCGATCTTCGAGCCGATCAACTGCTTCTCTCATCCCGAGCCGGCAGGTCGCTTCCTCGGCTTTGACGTGACCCCCGTCGAGCACCTCGCCGCCAAGATCGCCGCCGCGCGCGCGCCGCTCGACCAACATCCGCTCACCAACTTCGACGAACGAGACCTGTTCCGCTACGCCGAGGAGGCCGGGTTCGACCAGGTGCACCTGACCTACACAGCGCACACAGCACCCTGGCCCCTCGAGACGACCGACTGGGACACGCTTCTCGCCACCGCCCTAAACCCGCTTGACCCGACCATCGGCGAGCAGATCACAGCCACCCTCACCGACCGCGAGCGCGGCGAGTTCGAGGCTCACGTTCGTCCGCTGGTCGAACACGGGGCACTGCGCAAGGGAAGATCAGCGACCGCGTTTCTCCTAGCCACCAAGTAACGCGTTGAGAGGGTCAGAGCTCAGGCGTCGCGATCGACGGCGCTGCGCACGACGGCCGTGAGCGCGGCCGTATCCAGGCCGCCGTCCAGCGTCTCCAGGTGGGCGAGCGCCTCGTCGGCGTGGCGTTCGGCGACCGTGCGGGCGTCGCGGACGGCGCCTGAGCGGGCGACGCGGGCGAGGGTCGGCAGCACGTCTTCGCGGGTCGCGCCGCGAGCGATCACGCCGGCGACCGCGGGGTCGCGCCGGGCGCCCAGGATCAGCGGCAGCGTCACCGTGCCGTCGAGCAGATCGGTGCCGAGCGGCTTTCCGGTGGTGTCCGGGCGGCCGTCGCAGTCCAGGATGTCGTCGGCGATCTGGAACGCCAGGCCAAGCGCGGTCGCGAACTCGCCCAGGCGGCCGACCTCTCCGTCGGCCAGGCCTCCGAGGCGGCCTCCCAGCATGGCCGCGGCCGCGAACAGACGGCCGGTCTTGAGCCGGCAGCGCTCCAGGTACTGCTCCGGCGTCGTCTGGGGGTTGCCGGTCTGCTCGCGCTGCAGGACTTCGCCCCGGGCGAGCGCCAGGCAGGCGTCGGAGAGCGTGGTGACCGCGTCCATATCGCCCGTGGCGACGAGCTCCGCGAAGGCGCGCGCGAACAGGTAGTCGCCGGTCGCGCGGGCGACCGCGTCGCCGTGCGCCGCCCACACCGTCGGCCGCCCGCGCCGCAGCGGCGCGGCGTCGAGCTGGTCGTCGTGGACGAGCGTCGCCATGTGCACCAGCTCGACCGCACAGCCCGCGGCGACGAGGCCGGGGCGCTCCCGGCCCCGGATCGGCGCCGACAGGTAGACGAGCATCGGCCGCAGCCGCTTGCCGCCCGACCGCAGCGTCTCGGTGCCCGCCCCGGAGACGGCGGAACCGCCCGCCCAGGCGACGGCCTCCTCGAGCGCGACCTCGACCGCGTCGACGTAGGCCGCAAGCCCCGGGACCTCCAGCACCTCGGCGACGGCGCCCGCTGTCATGCCGGGACCGTACCAACATGCACGGCAACCGCGCCGCCCGAGAGCCGCCGGTAGCGCACCCGGCGCAGGCCGGCCCGGCCCATGATCGCCGCCAGCTCGTCGGCCGGCGGAAAGCGGTGGACGGACGCGGGCAGGTAGCGGTAGGCGTCGGCCTCCCGGGCGACGAGCCGGCCCAGGAGCGGCACGGCCCGATCGGTCCAGATGCGCGCGAATGGCGCCGCCCACGCCGGCGGGTCGGTGAGCTCGAGGCAGACGACCCGGCCCCCGGGGGCGACGACGCGGCGCAGCTCGCGGAAGCCGCGCAGGTGGTCGGCCAGGTTGCGCATGCCAAAGCCGATGGTGGCGGCGGCGAACTCGCCGTCGGCGAACGGGAGCGCAAGGGCATCGCCGCGCACCCACTCGATCTGCGGCCGCTTGCGCACGGCGGCGTCGAGCATCGCCTGGGAAAAGTCGAGGCCGACGACGCGGCCGCCCGGCGAGACCACGTCCAGGAGCGCGATGGCGAGGTCGCCCGTGCCGCAGCACACGTCGAGCGCCGAGTCGCCCGGCACCGCACCGGTGCAGCGCACGGCCAGGCCGCGCCAGCTCCCGTCCATGCCCAGGCTCATGATCCGGTTCATGCGGTCGTACGACGGCGTGATGCGGTCGAACATCGCCCGCACCTGATCGGGAGGCAGGGTCAATTCGCCCCCCACGGGCGCACGAGCGTCGCCTCGATGCCGGCCGCCGCGAGCACCCGGCCCGCCACGAAGTCGACCATGTCGGCGATCGTCTCCGGCAGGCGATAGAAGCCGGGCATCGCGGGCACGATCGCCGCGCCGGCGCGGCGAAGCCGCAGCAGGTTCTCGAGGTGGATCTCCGACAGCGGCGTCTCGCGCGGCACCAGCACGAGCCGGCGGCTCTCCTTGAGCTGCACCGCAGCCGCGCGGTGGATCAGGTTCGACTCGATGCCTGCGGCGATCGAGCCGATGCTCGCCATCGAGCACGGGCAGACGATGACCGCGTCGGTGTACGCGCTGCCGGAGGCGTACGGGGCCGAGTAGTCGGATTCGGCCCACACGCGCACGTCGGCGCCGCCGTGGTCGGCGACGAGCCGCTCGAGCGCGCCGTCGGGGTCCATCTCCTTGTCGCCGTAGCACTCCAGGGCTATCACTTGCCGCCCGGCTCGCGACGCGACGACGCCGACGGCGGCGCCGGCGTCACCCAGGGCGCGCAGCAGGCGGGCGGCGTACGGCGCCCCCGACGCGCCCGTCAGTCCGAGCATCACCTGCACGCTGGGGAGCCTAGTACTTGATCGCCGGGACGACCTTGCCGGTCTTCAGGGATGCAATCACCTGGGCGATCTCGGCGAACTGGGCGTGCGGCAGCGTGCTGAAGTCCGGCATCCCGGAGCCCGCCTTGAAGGCGCCGCCGTTCACCCAATCGGCGATCGCCTTCTGGTCGGTGCCGAACTTGGGCGACCCGTGGCTCAGGTCGGCGCCCACCGCACCGCCGCCGGCGCCGAAGGTGTGACACGTCGTGCACCCCGCGGCGGAGATATCGGCGGCGCCCGGTAGGGCGTTGATCGCAGGGACGGTGGTGATCGCGCTGCCCGCAACCGCGCCCGGCGCGATGGAGCCTGCGATCGTGAGCGCGATCAGGACGGCCGGCACCACGAGGCCCAGGGCGACACCCCACGGCCGCCGCGACAGGCGCCGGTCGCGGCCGCGGTCGATGAGCGGCCACGCCACGAGCAGCACCATCCAGATCGTCGGGATGATGATCGTCGCGAGGATGAGCTCGGCAGGGGACTTGAAGATGCGCAGGAGCTCGAACAGGAACAGGAAGTACCACTCCGGGCGCGGCTCGGTCGACTGCACCGCAGGGTTCGCCTTGAGCTCGTACAACGGCCCGAGGAGGCCGTTCTGGCCGTTCGGATGCGCGGCGTTGATCGGCCCGGCGGTCGCGTGCCACACCACCGCCATCGCGACGATGATCAACACGATGAGCAGGTTCACGACCGTGTCGTGGAACATCGCGTACGGGAAGAACGGATGGCCCTCGTGCACCTCGGCCGCGTGCTCGGCCTCGTAGCGGACGCGGCGGTTGATGACCTTGCGCGGGCTCACTCGCCCGCCACCGTCTCGGGCAGGCGCGCGCGTGCCGGCGGGGCGATCTCCGGCTCGGTCTCAGGCAGCGGCCGCGACGGCCACGGCGTCACGCCGAGCTTCACGACCAGCCACAGGTGCACGAAAATGAGCGCACCTATGGCGCCGGGGATTAACAGCATGTGCAGCGCGTAGAACCTGGATATGGTCTGGGCGCCGAAGACTGGCCCGCCTAACAGGAACTTGGTGATGAACGGCCCGAGCACGGGCGCGGTGCCGTTGATGTTGACCGCCACGACGGAGGCCCAGTAGGCGCGCATGTCCCAGACGAGCAGGTAGCCGGTGAGGCCCATCATCATCGTCAGGATGAAGATCAGCGACCCGGTCAGCCACGTCAGCTCGCGCGGATACTTGTAGGCGCCGTAGAAGAACACGCGCGCCATGTGCAGGAAGAGCAGGATCACCATCATCGAGGCGCCCCACTTGTGCATTCCACGCAGCAGCCAGCCGAGCGTCTCCGTGTCGGTGATGTACCGGATCGACTGGTAGGCGCCGTTGGGCGACGGGTCGTAGGTCATCGCGAGCAGCGAGCCGGTCAGGGCCTGGAGGATGAACACCGTGAGCAGCGAGCTTCCGAGCGTATGGAACCAGCCCGTCGGCGGCACCTTGCGGAACAGGAACTTGCGCACGAGGGTCGGAAAGCCGGTGCGATACTCGATCCAGTCCTCGGACTGGAGCACCATCTGCTTGGGATCGGGTGCGGGGATCGGCATCGGCTAGGCCTTCGGCAGCGGCACGGGGCCGGGGACGGGTCCGTGCGTGTAGGTGACATGGGGGTAGAGCACGTTCGCGATCCAGCTCGGCCCGGGCGTGTGCGTCGGCTGGCCCGGCATCTTGACCGGGTAGTAGTGCACCTCGCCGCCGTAGATGTCGGTGCTCCAGCGCTCGGTGACCCAGAGCTCGTCGCTGTTCTTGATCTCCCACTGGAAGCGGTCGAGCGAGCGGATCGGTGGCCCCGCTGTGCGGGCGCCGTTCTTGTCGTACTGGCCGCCGTGACACGGGCACGCGAATCCGATGCCGGTCGCCGCGATCGGACAGCCCAGGTGCATGCAGCGGTTGGAGAACACCACGAACATGGCGTCCTGGGCGTGCCAGTCGGTGTTCTTGCTGCCGGTGTGGTGGACAAACGCCAGGTTCGGGCTCGTGGCCGCGTTTTGCGGGTCCTCGATGAACGTGGCCGGCGTCGGCTTGAACCCCGTCTCGGTGGTGAACTGGTCGACCTTGCCCAGGAACACCGGCTCGAAGGTGGCCTCCTTGGTCACGGGGGCCAGCAGGTAGGCGGTCGCGGGGACGCCGATAATGCCGCCAATCATGGCGCCAATCCCGACGGTCGAGAGCGTCAGGAACTCGCCCCGCGTCGCCTCAGCCACCTCGCGTCCTCCTCGTAGGTCGTCCGGGCGGCGATTGTAACGGTCGCACCCGGCGGAGTGTATCGATCATGTGCGACGGCGGCCAGAACGTGCGAAACGGCTCGTTTTCGCAGCCTGCGGGGCGGCTCCCCCGCCGCCGTCGAGGGCGTCCAGCCCGTACTCGGACCACCGGCTCGTGACAGTGTCGACGACCTCGGCGCTCATCCGGATCTGCTCCGGCCAGCCGCGGGTGTAGCCCTCGGCCGGGCCCTTGGCGGTCGCGTCGATGCCGATCTTGCCGCCGCTGAACTGGAGCGTGGGGGCATGGTCGAGGTGGTCGAGCGGGCCGTCGGCGAGGACGACGTCGCGAGCCGGGTCGACGTTTGCGCCCACCTGCCACATGACCTGCTCGTAGTCGTGCACGTCCACGTCGGCGTCCACCACCACGACGCCCTTCGTCAGCGCGAGCAGGCCGGTGCCCCAGACGGCATGCATCACCTTGCGGGCGTGGCCGGGGAAGGCCTTGCGGATCGCGACGATGCACAGGTTGTGGAAGGCGCCCGCGATCGGCAGGTCGTAGTCGACGATCTCGGGCATCGTCATCCGCAGCGCCGGCAGGAACAGCCGCTCGGTGGCCTTGCCGAGCCACGCGTCCTCCTGCGGCGGCACGCCGACGATGATCGACGGATAGATCGCGTCGCGGCGCATGGTGACCGCGGTTATGTGCACGACCGGGAACGGCTCGGGCGGCGTGTAGTAGCCGGTGTGGTCGCCGAACGGGCCCTCGTCGCGCAGCTCGCCCTTCTGGATGTAGCCCTCGATCACGATCTCGGCCCGGGCCGGCACCTCGAGGTCGACCGTCTTGCATTTCACGAGCTCGACCGGCCGGCCGCGCAGGAAGCCGGCCAGCATCAGCTCGTCGATGTGCTTGGGCAGCGGCGCCGAGGCCGTGTAGGCGGTGATCGGGTCGAGTCCGAGCACGATCGCGACATCCATCCGCTCGCCCATGCCCCGCCAGTCGGCGGCGGCGTCCTTGTGGATCTGCCAGTGCATCGCCGTCGTCGTTTCGTCGAACACCTGCACCCGGTACATGCCGACATTGCGGGTGCCGGAGCGGGGATCGGTCGTGATCACCGCGGGCAGTGTGATGTAGGGGCCGCCGTCGCCCGGCCAGCAGGTCATCACCGGCAGCGACGCGAGGCTGGGCGGATCGAGCACGACCTCCTGGCAGGGGCCGCTCGAGACGGTCTTCGGGCGCGAGTCGGCGAGCGACTTCAACTTCTGCAGCGCGCGCACCTTGTCGACGAGCCCCTCGGGCGGCTGCATCTCGAGCACATCGGTGACGCGCCGGCCGAGCTCGTCGAGGTCGTCCACGCCGAAGGCCATGCACATGCGCCGCTCTGTGCCGAACTGGTTGATCAGCAGCGGCATGCCGGAGCCGCGCACGTTCGTGAAGAGCAGCGCGGGGCCGCCGGCCTTCGTCACGCGGTCGGTGATCTCGGCGATCTCGAGGTGCGGATCGACCTGCGCCGAGACCTCGACGAGCTCGCCCTGCCGGCGCAGATGGTCGATCCAGTCGCGCAGGTCGTCGAAGGCCATGGCCGCGCGAGTCTAACCGGATGGCAGCTGGTAGCGTCCCAACCTGCGAGATGCGGCCTCCACTCCTCCACGGCGTCCCGCGCTCGCCGGCGCGCACAGCCCTCGCGGCGACCGCGATGGTGGCGCTGCTCGCGGTGGCGGCGGTCGCGACGAGGGGCGGAAGCGGCGACTCGACCGCCCCGCCGGGGACGGCCGCGGCGGCCGCCGCCGGCCACCACATCTTGATCGTGGCCGCCCTGGTGCTGGCGCCGATCCTCGCAATCGTCGGGGCGGCGCTCTTCATGTACGCCCAGATCTATCGCCGCCGCGAGCTCGACCCCGAGCTGGCGCGGCGGAGGCGGGTCGCGCGCATCCAGGCCGCGATCCTCGCCGCCGTCGCCCTGGTCCTGCTCGCCTACTGGCTGCGGACGGGCCGCAACCCGATCGGGTTCCTGCACCTGCCCAACTTCTTCGGCGGCGCGGCGAATGCCCACGGCCCCGGGCCGCGGCTGCACCGCTCCCCGGCGCACGGCTCCGTCACGAGCACCGACTGGAAGGTCGCCGTGCTCGTCTGGGTCGCCCTCGCCGCCGCGGCCGTCGTGCTCGTGGTGCGCTCACGCGCCCGCCGTCGCGAGCTGGCTCCGTTCGTGCTCTCGGCCGACGTGGAGGAGGTCGCAGACACCGATCTGGACGCGCTGCGGCGCGAGCGCAACCCGCGCCGCGCCGTGATCGCCGCCTACGCCGCGATGGAGCGGCGCCTGGCCCGCGACGGCATCCCCCGCGGCGTCCACGAGGCGCCGATGGAATACCTCGGCCGCGTCACCCTGCACGGCCACGAGAAGGTGGCCTGCGTGCACCGCCTGACGGCGCTCTTCCAGCGGGCCAAGTTCAGCCACCGGCCGGTCGACGAGGAGATGCGCCGGCGGGCGATCGCCGCGGTTGAGGAGCTCTCGACCGGGGCGGGCGAGCCCGCATGACGCTGGGACAGGCACTGCTGCTCGGGCTGGGCGCGATCGTGCTCCTGCTGCTCCTGCCGCGCCCGGCCCGGCGCGGGCCGCGGCCCGCGCGCCTGCGGCGGCCGTCCCGGCTGCGGCTGGCGCGCGCGCCCCGCCGCACCACCCCCGACCTGGCGGCCGTCGACCGGCTGCTCGCTCTGTCGATCTCGAGCGCCGAGGACGCGCACCTGCGCCTGCGGCCGCTGGTGCTCGACATCGCCCGCCAGCGCCTGGCCGATCACACCGGCGTGCGGATCGATGCGGCCCCGGAGACGGCCGCCGCCGCGCTCGGCCCCGCGGTCTGGGAGCTCGTGCGGCCCGACCGGCCCCGGCCGGACGACCGCCGCGCCCGCGGGATCTCGCCCGCCGACCTGCGCGCCATAGTCGAGTCGCTCGAGCGGATCGGGGCGCCGGCGTGAGCACCCCGACCATCGAGGACACGTACGCCCGCTGCCAGACGGTGCTCGCACAGGTGGAGCGGGCGGTCATCGGCAAGCGCGAGCCGCTCGAGATGGTGCTGATGGGGATCCTGGCCGACGGCCACGTCCTGATCGAGGACTATCCGGGCCTGGCCAAGACCCTGGTCGCGCGCTCGTTCGCGCAGGTGCTCGACATCGGCTTTGCGCGCGTCCAGTTCACGCCCGACCTGATGCCGTCGGACGTGACCGGCTCGTCGATCTACCGCCAGTCCGACGCAACCTTCGAATTCCGGCCCGGGCCGGTGTTCACCAACCTGCTCCTGGCCGACGAGATCAACCGCGCCCCACCGAAGACGCAGTCCGCGCTGCTCGAGGCGATGGCCGAGCGGCAGGTCACGATCGAGGGCGAGACGCGTCCCCTGGACTCGCCGTTCCTGGTCATCGCCACCCAGAACCCGATCGAGTACGAGGGCACCTATCCGCTGCCCGAGGCGCAGCTCGACCGCTTCCTGATGCGCCTGGGCATCGGCTACCCGGGCCGCGAGGACGAGTGGGAGGTGCTCGAGCGGCGCATGCAGCGGATGGGCGACGACATCACTCTCGAGCCCGCGTGCACGCGCGAGGAGCTGATCGGGATGCAGCGCGCCGTCGAGACCGTGCACGTCGACCGCAGCGTCGGTCTCTACATGGTCGACCTGGTGACGGCGACGCGCGGCCACGGCCAGGTGCAGGTCGGCGCCAGCCCGCGCGGCACGCTGGCGCTGCTCAAGCTCGCCCGCTGCCGGGCCGTCCTTGACGGGCGCGACTTCGTCTCGCCCGACGACGTGAAGGCGATCGCGGTGCCGGCCCTGGGGCACCGCCTGACGCTGCGGCCCGAGCTGTGGGTGCGGCGGATCTCGGGCGACGACATCGTCCGCGAGGTGCTCGAGGCGGTGCCCACGCCGGCCGCCCGGCCCGCGTCCGCGCCGGCCCCGTGATCGCGGTCCCGGCCGCGAAGCTGCGCGGCTACGCCATGCTCACCGCGGCGCTCGTGTGGGCGGCGATCGGCCTGCACCGGCCCGAGCTCGTCGCCGTGGCCGCGCCGTTCGGGCTGCTGCTCGTGATCGGCCTGGCCGCGACCGTGCCGCCCGAGCTGAGCGTGCGCACGAGCGACGATGAGATCCGCGCCGTCGAGGGCGACACGATCACGCTGCACACCGAGCTCGTGGCATCGGCGCGGGGCATTGGCCGGCTGGCAATCGCCCCGCACGTGCCGGCGGGCCTGCGCTCTTCGGCGCCCGCACGGGTGCTGCGGCTTTCGGCCGACACGCCCGCGGAGGTCACGACCGACATCGTCTGCGCGCGCTGGGGCGGATATCTGGCCGGCGGCGTGTCGCTGCGCGCCCCCGGGCCGCTCGGCCTCGTCCGGTTCGAGCAGGTCGTGGCGCCCACGGTGCGCGTGCGCGTCTATCCACGGCCCGAGAGCGTGCGCGCGCTGCCGCGCCCGGCCGCGACGCACGTCGGCGCCGGCAACTACGTCACCCGGACGCGCGGGGAGGGGCTCGAGTTCGCCGACCTGCGCCCGCACGTCCCCGGCGACCGGCTGCGCCAGGTCAACTGGCGCGTGAGCGCGCGCCGCGGGCAGCTGCATGTGAACGACTACCACCCGGAGCGAAACGCGGACGTCGTGCTCTTCCTCGACTCGTTCACGGACACGCGCGACCAGGCCGGGGGCACGATCGACATGACGGTGCGCGCCGCCGCGGCGCTGGCGACGGCGTACCTGCGCACCCGCGACCGGGTCGGGATCGTCGGCTTCGGCGGCGTCCTGCGCTGGGTGCTGCCGTCGACCGGTCAGACGCAGACCTACCGGATCCTCGACTCGCTGATCGACACCCAGGTCGTCGCCAGCTACGCCTGGCGGGAGGTGGCCGTCATTCCCGCCCGCACGCTGCCGCCGCATGCGCTCGTCGTGGCGCTCTCGCCGCTGGCCGACGCCCGCATGCTGGCCGCGCTCGCCGACCTGCGAGCGCGCGGGATCGACCTGGCCATCATCGATGTCTCGCCGCTGCCGTTCGTCGGCCCGCCCGCCGGCGACCTGGGCGACCTGGCCTACCGGCTGTGGAGGCTGCAGCGTGAGCAGCTCGGGTCGCGGTACCGGACGATGGGGGTGCCCGTGGTCGAGTGGATGCACGGCCAGCCGGTGGACGAGGTGCTGGCCCAGCTGCGGGAGGTGCGGCGATACGCCCGAACCGTGCGCATCTAGCCCTGCTCTTTCTGGCGTGGCTCGTCTCGGCGGCGGTGGCAGCCCATACCGCGACCACCACGAGCGGCCGCGGGGGTGGGGCCGTGATCGTCGCCGCCGTGGCGGCGAGCGCGGCCCTTGCGGCCGCGATCATCGCCCGCTGGGAGGCCGGCGTGGTGTGGGCGACCGCCCTCGCCGCGGCCGCCTACGCGGCCGGCCTCGCGCTCGCCGACGGCTCGGTCGATCAGTGGGCGCCGCTCGTGGCCGCCGGGCTGGTCGCGGCCGCGGAGCTCGGCGAGTGGGCGATCGAGGTGGCCCGCCCGGCGCAGGTTGACGCCGGGATCCTGCGCGCGCGGGCGGCGACCATCGCGGCGCTCGCCGCGGCCGGCGCCGGCGCCGGCTGGCTGCTCCTGCTCGCGTCCGACGCGGGCACGGGCGGCCTCGCGATCACGGCCACGGGGCTCGTCGCCACAGCGGCCGCGATGCTGCTCGTCGCGCGCCTGGCCCGCGGGACATAGCTAGACTCGCGGCATGCCCCGTCTGCTCGTCTTCGGCGCCCGCGGTCTCGGCCGCGCCATCGCCGAGCACCTGATCCCGCAGGGGTGGGATGCGGTCGGCGTGGCACGCTCGCGGGACACCGCGGCGGCGTTTCCCGGCCGCGGCGTCGTGGCCGACCTGACCGATGTCGGCCAGATGCGGAAGGCCGTGGCGGACGCGGGCCCGTTCGACCTCGCCGTGAACGCCGTCTCGCCGAAGGGCCGCTTCGGCGGCGGCGACCTGACGACAACCGACGACGACGCGATGGCGCCCTACCTGGAGCAGCTCCTGCCCGAGGTGTTCGGCTTCTACCGCACCTGCGGCGCGGCGCTGGCCGAGCGGGGCGGCGGCACGCTCGTGCAGGTGACCGGTGGCTCGGCCCGGCGGGCGCTGCCCGGACGGGCGCCGTGGGCGGCCGGCGCGGCCGGCGTGCGCGCGCTCAGCCAGGCCGCCGCGAACGAGCTGAAGCCACAGGGCGTGCATGCGGCGCTCTTGGTCTGCGATGGGTCGTTCGGCACACCCGGCGACGACGCGGGCGGCGCCAAGATCGACCCGGTCGAGTTGGCGAAGGCCGTGCAGTACCTGCACGAGCAGGGTCGCAGCGCCTGGACGCACGAGCTGGTGGTCACGCCGGTCGGCGATCGCTGGACGCCCTGACCATCGGCGAGCCGAGAACCGGGGCCTGGTCCCGAGGGGCCAGGCCCCACGGCCGCGGTCAGCCCAGCCCGGCCACCGTCTCGTCCCACAGCCCGGGGTCGGCGGCGCCGGCGCCGTCGGCCTGGTTGCGGGCGCAGCGCGAGATCAGGGTCGCGAGCGCGCCGACCGCGCGCAGGTCGCCGGTGGCGCAGATCTCGCGCAGGCCGGCGGCGTAGAGGTAGTCCCCGGTCAGGAGCGCGAGGCCGGCGTCGGCCTGGGAGAACAGGCGCGAGCGGCTGTAGTGCAGCAGGTAGCCCTCGTAGATCATCTCGACGCCGAGCAGGTAGCGCCCCGGGCAGCTCTCCGCGAAGCGGGGTTCGCCGGAGCGCGCGCCGGGAAGCAGCGCCTGCTCCCAGAGCGGGCTGTCGGCGGCGGCGCGGTCGGCCACCTCGGAAAGGACGCTCACCCGGCGAACTCCGCGGCCGCCGCGGCGGTCTGCTCGACCTGGCCGGGGGTGTGGGCGAGCGACGGCATCAGCGCCTCGAACTGCGACGGGGCGATGTAGATGCCGCGCGCGAGCATGTGGGCGTGGAACCGGGCGAAACGATCCGTGTCGCTCTTGGCCGCGTCCGCGAACGAGCGCACCGGCCCGGGGTGGAAGAACGCGGTGAGCATCGCTCCCACCCGGTTCACGGTGACGCCGGGGCGGCTCAGGGCCGTCTCCAACGCCGCCGCCGTCGCCTCGAGCCGATCGTAGGCCCCGGGCGCGCGCAGGAGCGCGAGCGTCGCCAGGCCCGCGGCCATCGCGAGCGGATTCCCCGAGAGCGTCCCGGCCTGGTACACGTCTCCCTCGGGCGCCAGCCGCCCCATCACGTCGGCGCGGCCGCCGAACGCCGCCGCCGGCAGGCCGCCGCCGATGATCTTGCCCAGGCAGGTCAGGTCGGCGCGCACCGCCAGGCGCTCCTGACCGCCGCCGTAGCCCACCCGGAAGCCGGTGATGACCTCGTCCATGACGAGCAGCGCGCCGGTGCCGTTGCAGACCGTGCGCAGGCCCTCGAGGAAGCCGGCCTCGGCCGGGACGACGCCCATGTTGCCCGCCACCGGCTCGACGATCACCGCGGCCAGGTCGTCGCCGTGCCGCTCGGCGATCGCGCGCACCGCGGGCAGGTCGTTGTACTCGCACACGAGCGTGTCGGCGGCGACGGCGGCGGGCACGCCCGGGCTCGACGGGATACCAAGGGTCGCGAGGCCCGACCCGGCCTGCGCGAGCAGCGCATCGGCATGTCCGTGGTAGCCGCCCGCGAACTTGAGCAGCTTGGCGCGGCCCGTGTGCGCCCGCGCGAGCCGCACGGCGCTCATCACGGCCTCGGTGCCCGACGACACGAACCGCACCTGCTCGAGCGAGGGCACCGCCGCACAGGCCGCCCGCGCCAGCTCGAACTCGAGCTCGGTCGGCGCGCCGAACGACGTCCCCGCCGCAGCCGCCGCGGTCACCGCCGCGACCACATCCGGATGCGCGTGCCCGGCGATCAACGGGCCCCACGACTGCACCCAGTCGACATAGCGATTGCCGTCGGCGTCCCACACCTCGCCGCCCGCGCCGCGGGCGAGGAAGAGCGGATACTCGCGGCCGACCGACCGCATCGCCCGCACCGGGCTCGACACGCCGCCGGGCATGAGCCGAACCGCCTCTGCGAACAGCCGCGCCGACTCGGCCGTCGGTGGTGCTACGAGAGCCACCCGGCCGCCTCGGCGGCGTAGTAGGTGATCACGAGGTCGGCGCCGGCCCGGCGGATCGCGGTCAGCGCCTCGAGCGCCGCCGCCCGCCGGTCGAGCAGGCCGCGCGCCGCGGCCGCCTCGAGCATCGCGTACTCACCGCTCACCTGGTAGGCGGCGAGCGGGACGAGCGTCTCCGACCGCAGCCGCCGCAGCACATCGAGGTAGGGCAGCGCGGGCTTCACCATGATGACGTCGGCCCCCTCCTCGATGTCGAGCAGGGCCTCGCGCACGGCCTCGTTGCCGTTGGCCGGATCCATCTGGTAGCCCTTGCGGTCGCCCTCCGACGGCGTCGAATGGGCGGCGTCGCGGAACGGGCCGTAGAAGGCCGAGGCGAACTTCGCGCTGTACGCCAGGATGGCGGTGTCGGTCAGGCCATCGTTGTCGAGAGACGCGCGGATCGCCGCCACCCGGCCGTCCATCATGTCCGACGGGGCCACCATGTCGGCCCCCGCGGCCGCATGTGAGAGGGCGGTGTCGGCCAGAAGCTCGAGGCTGACGTCGTTGTCGACGACGCCGTCGCGCAGGACGCCGCAGTGGCCGTGGGAGGTGTACTGGCAGAGGCACACGTCGGTGATCACGATCAGGTCGGGCAGCTGCGCCTTGATGGCGCGGACGCCGAGCTGCACGATGCCCTCGGGGTCGTAGGCCTCGCTGCCGGCCTCGTCCTTGCGCGCGGGCAGCCCGAAGAGGAGCACCGCGGGCACGCCCGCGGCCTGCACCCCGGCCGCCGCCTCGACCAGGCCGTCGATGCCGTGATGATGCTGGCCCGGCATCGACTCGATCGCGTCCGAGCGGCCGCCGCCGTGCCGCACGAAGAGCGGCTGGATCATGTCCGCCGGCCCCAGGTGCGTCTCGCGCAGCATGCTCCGGATGCCGGAGGTACGCCGCAGCCGGCGCAGGCGGGTGGTAGGAAACGGCATGACCAGAGTGTAATCCGCGCTTGCCGCACCACGTCCGGTGGAGTAGTCTTGCCAAGAATCGACTGATTCCAGGCTGGGAAGGTCAAGGATGGACGTCTCCGAGATCCACGACGGCGAATACTCGAACGAGGCCCTGCGCAAGCTCGGCTCGCGGGTCAGGCATCTGCGCCGCAAGCGCGGGATGACCCAGCGCGACCTGTCGTTCGAAGGCTGCTCGTACAGCTACCTGGCCCGGATCGAGGCCGGCGACCGCCGGCCCAGCCCGCGCGTGCTGATGGAGATCGCCCACCGCCTCGGCGTGAGCACCGAGGAGCTCACCGGCGAGACCTCGCCGCAGCAGCGCCCGCGCTCGCTCGAGCTCCTGGACGCGATGGTGCTCGGCCGCATGGGTCAGCTCGATGAGTCCGAGGAGTTGCTGCGCGGCGTGCTGCGCGAGGCCGAGGTGAACGGCGACGGCGAGCGCATGAGCGAGGCCTGCGAGGGCCTCGGGATCGTGGCCGCCGCGAGGGGCGACGACCGGCTGGCGCGCAGGCTGCTCGAGCAGGCGCTCGAGGTCGGGACGGCGCCCGACCCGGCCCAGCGGGTGCAGCTGTACGGGCGCCTGCAGGAGATGTACCGCCGCTCGGGCGATGTGGCCCGCGCGCTCGCGCTGCTCCAGGACTGCATCGCCAGGCTCGAGCACGACGGCCCGGTCGATCAGGCCAAGCTGGTGCGCTACTCGCTCTGGCTGAGCGAGGCGTACGCCGAGGCCGGCGCCTTCGCCCGGTCGGCGAGCGCGCTCGCCGCGGCCCTCGAAGGCCGCGACCAGGCCGTCGACCTCGCCTCCCGCGCCGCCACGCAGTACGCGATCTCGCGCACGCATGCCGCGGCGGGCGCGCTCGACCAGGCGATCCGGTTCTCCGACCGCGCGCTCGCGCTGTACGAGCTGGCCGACGACAACCGCGCGCTGGGGGAGGCCCACCTCACGTACGCGCAGCGGCTGCTCGACCAAGGCGACACCGACGACGCCGGGACGCACCTGCGCGCCGCGCGCGAGGTCTTCGGGCCGGGAGCCGAGCCGGTCGAGCGCGGCCGTCTGCTGGTCGAGGAGGCCCGCTTCGCGCTCCAGGCCGGGCACGGCGACGAGGCCGTGCGCCACGCCACCGAGGCGGTCGCGGTGCTCGAGGCCGCGTCGGCATCGTCCCGAGTCGGCGACGCGCACCTGGTGCTCGCCCGCGTGCAGGACGAGCTGGGCGAGCTGGAACGGGCCGACGCCGCCTATGCCGCCGCGATCGCGGCCCTGCAGCGGCAGGCCGACGGCGCGCCGGCCCTGGCCCGCGCCTACCGCCACTACGGCAAGTTCCTGAAGCGGCTCGGCCGGGCGGAGGCGGCGCTCGAGGCCTTCGAGCTCGCCGCCGACCTGGCGCCGTCCAACCAGGACGCGCTCGCGCCGCTGCCGACGGCGGACGTGAGGCTCCCGTCGGACAACTGAGGCGCCCCCGGCCGCCTGGATCTTGACCGACCTCGACGATCCCGCCGCAGTCCCGACCGGGCAGATCTCCGAGGCGATGATGCTGGTCGCGCTCGACCGGCTCGACGAGGCCGACGAGCTCCTGCGCCGCGGCCTGCGCACGGCCGAGGCGCTGGGCGATGACGAGGGCGCGAGCCGGGCGCTCGAGGGCCTGGGCCTGATCGCCTCCCGGCGGGGCCGGTTCGAGCGGGCCGTCGAGCTCCTGGAGCAGTCGCTCGCCCGGGCTGCCGACCCCGACCCCGAGGAGCGGTTCGAGCTCTACCGCGAGCTGGCGCGGTTGCACGGCGAGGGCACGAACCTGCCCCGCTCGATCGAGCTGCTCGAAGGCTGCCTGCAGGCGATGCGCGAAAAGCCGGAGCGCGACCCCGCCAAGATGGTCGGCTACACGGTCTACCTGAGCTACGCGTACGTCGATCAGGGCGACTACGGGCACGCGACGGCGGTGCTCACGGAGGCGCTGCGCGAGGACGCCGAGGACATCGACCGGGCCACCCGCTCGACGGCCTACCGCGCGCTCTCGCGGCTCTACGCGCTCACCGGCCAGGCGCCGCTCGCCCTCGAGTACGCCGGGCGCGGCCTCGAGGCGGCGCTCGAGACGCGCAATGAGTGGGAGCAGGCGAACGCGCACCTCCTGCTCGCCCACGTGCTGCTCGACGACGGCCAGGCCGACGCCGCCGGCCGTGAGCTCGAGGCGGCCAGGCGCGCCTACGGCGACCGGATGAGCGGCATGGACGAGGGCTTCGTCGCGGTCGAGGAGGCGCGCCGGTCGCTGCAGCAGGGCGATCCCGAGGGCGCCGCCGGCCTGGCCCGGGAGGCGATCGAGCTGCTCGGGAACCTGTCGGTGCCGGGCGAGCTCGGCGAGGCGTATCTCGTCCTTGCCCGCAGCTACGACGAGACCGGCAAGCGCGACCGCGCCGAGGCGGCCTACACGACGGCGATCGATGCCCTGCGGCGCCAGAACGGCTGGCACTGCGAGCTCGGGCGGGCCTACCGCTGGTACGGCAAGTTCCTGCGCGGGGCGGGGCGCACCGAGGCGGCGATGGAGGCGTTCGAGCAGGCGGCCGACCTGGCCCCCTCCAACCACGACCGCCCCGATCGCGTCTAGTGCTACTCGCCGGCCGCGGGCACCGGCTCGTCGGCCTCGTCCGCCGGCTCGATCTCGACCTCGACCGGGATCGGCCCCCCCTCGCGCCACGGCTCCAGGCTGATCCGCTCGAGCAGGAAGGCGGCCACCTCCCGCCCGATCGCCACCAGGGGCATCGCCAGGAGCACGCCCGCGAGGCCGTACAGCTCGCCCGCGGCGAGCAGGGCGAAGATCACGACAAGCGGGTGCACCTTGACCGCGCCGCCCATCAGCTTCGGCACGATGATATGGCCCTCCACCTGGTGGATGAAGAGGAACAGCAGCGCGACCGCGATGACCGCGGTGGGCGACTCCGTCGCGGCGACGGCGATCGGCGCGAGCGCCCCCAGCCACGGCCCCAGGTAGGGGATGATCTCGACGACGGCGGCCCATGCGCCGAACACGAGCGCGTACTGCGAGCCTGCCGGGAACACGCCCGTGACGCCCAGGATCTCCAGGCCGACGCCGGCCGTGATGCCGACGGCGAGCGACACCATCGTCTGGCCGCGGATGTAGGCGAGCAGGGCGCGCTCGACCCGTGTCACCAGGTCGTCCTCCGGCCCGGTGCCGGGGAACACCCGGCGCAGGAAGCGCGACAGCCGCGGCGTGTCGAGCAGCATGTACACCGAGATGACGATCACCAGCACGAGGTTGAACAGGCTCTCGAACACCGTGATCACGAGCGTCTGCACCACCGACACGGCCCGGCCGGAGTACTTCTGCAGGTGGGAGACGTCGACATGGTGCACCAGCCTCCTGCCCGGGCCGATCACGTTCACCTTCACCGGGCTCGAGCGGTTGATCCACCGCTGCAGCTCGCGCAGCCTGCGGTCGGCCGGCGTGACCCCGTGGGCGTCGGTGCGGAACTGGTCGTTCACCTGGTTTGCGACCGACTGCACCTCGCGCGCGATCACCGTGCCGGCGATCACGCTCATGCCGCCGATCGCCACGGCGAAGCAGATGTAGACGAGCGCCACGGAGATTCCCCGGGGGATGTGCAGGGCGCAGAACGCGCGCACGATCGGGTTCAGCAGGATGGCGATCAGCGCCGCGACCACGAACACGAAGACCGCGCCGTTCACGGCCGACACGAGCAGCCACGTGCCGACCACGACCAGCGGCAGGCCCACGAGCTGAATCCACCGCGGGATCAGGATCTTCCCCGGGCCGTCTGCCGGCATCGCGGCCATCGTAGCAGCAGCCTCCGAGGGGCATCCCGCGCGGCCCCCTGCGCCGCCGCGCACCGCCCGTGCGCGCTCGTTCCGCCCCGCTATCCGCTACCCTGGCACCCGTGACTTCGAGGCACCGTCGCCGGTATCCGCGCCGTCGCCCCGACCACCGCCGCACCCGGCGCCGGATCGCGCTCGCGGTGGTGCTGCTGGTCGTGGTGACCGTCGTCGCGACGGCGCTGCGGTCGGGATCGTCGTCGAGCACGCCGGCGCTCGCGACCACACCGGCCACCCAGCTCGCCCCGAACGCCCCGCCGGCGCCGCTCGGGCTCGCCACCGCGCCGGGCAATCTGGTGCTCGACGTGCCGATCACGCGCCGCCGCGTCACCGCGATCGTCTACCACGGCGTCGGCACCTCCCAGGTCGTGCCGCTCGGCCCGCTCGGCAGCCAGCGCAACGCCGGCCTCCTGAACACCATCGCCAAGATGCTGACGGGCGCTCCCGACGGCGGCGGCGGGCCCTCGTACTACATCGACGGCTCCGGCGAGGGCGCGAGCACCGGCTCGGTGGACGTCGGCGCCGTGGTCGGCACCGCCGTCTACTCGCCCGTCGACGGCAAGGTCGTGAGCGTCCGGCCCTACGTGATCGACGGCACTGCCCACGGCAGCGTGATCGAGATCCAGCCGACGGCGACGCCCGCCGACGTCGTCACGCTGACGAACCTGAGCGCCGATCCGGCGATCGAGGTCGGCTCGTCCGTGACGGCCGCCAAGACCAAGCTCGGGCACGATCGTCGACATGTCCAAGGTGCTGTCGCAGGAGATGGCCAAGTACACGTCGGACGCCGGCAACCACGTGCACATCGAGGTGGGCCCCGCCCCCGCCAACAACGTGTTCCTGTAGAACCACCCCGTGCGGATCCTCTTCATCGCCGACGTCTTCGCGACGCCCGGGCGGCGGATCATCGAGCAGCAGGTGCCGCGCCTGCGGGCCGAGCGCGAGCTCGAGTTCGTGGTCGCCAACGGTGAGAACGCCGGCCGACGGCGTCGGGATCACGAGCCGGCTCGCCCGCCGCCTGCACGGCGCCGGCGTCGACGTGATCACGCTCGGCAACCATGCCTACCGCCAGCGCGAGGTGTACCCGTACCTGGAGATGGACGAGCGGATCGTGCGCCCCGCCAACTACCCGCCACCGCGCCGGGCAGGGGCTGGTGCGTCGCCGCCGCCGCCGACGGCACGCCGGTGGCCGTGATCAACCTCATGGGCAAGCTGTTCCTGGACCCGGCCGTGAGCCCGTTCGAGATCGCCGAGGAGCTGGTCGCGAAGGCCCGCGAGCAGGCCGCGATCGTGCTCGTCGACTTCCACGCCGAGGCCACCAGCGAGAAGGTGGCGATGGGCCGGCTCCTGGACGGCCGGGTGACGGCCGTGATCGGCACCCACACCCACATTCAGACGAACGACGCCCACGGTGCTGCCCGGCGGCACCGCCTACCTCACCGACGCGGGCATGACCGGCCCCCACGACTCGGTGATCGGCGTGCGCACCGAGCTGATCCTGCGCCGCTTCACCACCCAGCTGCCGGTGCGGTTCGAGCCGGCCGAAGGCGACGTGCGCATCGAGGGCGCGCTGATCGAGTGCGACGCCGACGGCCGGGCGACCTCGATCGAGCCGGTGCGGATCGAGGAGTAGGGCTACGCGGCCGTGGTCGAGGCGCGCGGCACGAGCAGCGCGATCAGCACGGCGGCAGCCACCAGCAGATGTAGGGATAGAACCAGTAGCTGGCCACGAACTGGACGGCGATCACGACCGCGCCGGCAAATGCCGCCACGGCGGCGGCGTCCTTGCGGTACGCGGGGGAACACGGCGAGCGACACCGCGAACAACACGGCCGCGAACTGCACCACCTGCTGCAGCCAGTGCAGATCCCACCAGCCGGGGTGGTACGTGCCGAGCGTCCAGATCGAGAGCGGCGTCACCCGGTCCAGCTGGTAGTCGATGGTGCGGTCCCAGAAGAGCGAGGCGCCGTCGGCTCGAGCGCGAGCATCCCCAGCAGCAGGAGCGCGCAGACGGCGAACCCGGCCAGCGTCGCGAAGCGGCGGCGCAGCGACACGCAGCAGCGGCACCAGCGCCAGCGGGCCGAGCTTGGTCAGGGCGGCCGCCGCCAGCAGCCCGCCGCGCGCCGCCGGGACCGACAGCACCGCGATGCATCCAGGCCACGAGCGCGCCGACGAGGGCGTCGTTGGTGTTCATGTTGAGCGCGTAGAGCGTGAACGGGTTGGCCGCCCAGGCGAACGCGAGCAGCACCCCCAGCCGGCGCGAGCCGAGCCGCCAGCCGGCGACGAACAGCCCGGCGATCGCCAGCAGGTCGAACGCCGAGGCGGCCACGTGCGCGGCCGGCAGTCGTCCCAGAGCCCGCTCCAGCCGAACGCCGCGACGAACGGCATGTACGCCACGTACACGGCCGGCCCGTAGGTGTCGCCGCTTGTCGATCGGCGACTCGCAGCGGCCGTTGGTCTGGACGTAGCCGATCGGATCGCCGTTCGCGTAGCGGCCGGCGCACGGCGTGCCCGTGGTCGGTCGGCATGTGCCCGTAGGGCGCCTGCCGTCAGCAGCCGGTCGGCGCCGACCACGCCGGCGTAGCCGACGTCGAGGATGTTCGAGTCCCGGTTGTTCAGGCCGAGCCGGAAGCCGACCAGCGCGAACACGAGCGCCGACCATGAGCAGCAGCATGCCGGTCGCCCGATGTCGAGCCGCGCGCCGGTGGCTGCCGCCCAGCCGATCCATCCATGCGGGCCATCAGGTAGATCATCGGCGGGTAGATCAGCGGCGTCGACAGAAGACGTCGCCCTGGTTGAACCAGTACAGCGAGACGCCGAACGACAGCACCGCCAGCAGGTCGAGCGTGCGCATCGAGAGCGGCCGCCGCCAGTCCATCAGCCCCAGCAGGAACAGCGCGCAGAGCGGCAGAGCACGCCACCAGCGGTTGGCCATGCGGCCGTAGGACTGGGGCTGGCCGCGGGCCAGCTGCCAGTCCACCTGCGGCCCGGTGCGGACCTCGTACGGCGTCATCGGCGTAGTCGTTGATGTGCACCTCGGCCACCTGATCGCCGCCGGTCGTAGTAGTGCGACCGTCCAGACGCGGTCGTCGCCGAGCGTCGAGGTGTGGCTCGACGTCCTGGTACTGCGCAATCCAGGCTTGCAGCTTGCGCTGGCGCGACGCGATCACGAACGCCTGCACCGCGTCGAGCCGGGGCGTGCCCAGCGTCGACGTGACGTCGACGTGAGTCACCGCCCCGTTGCGATCGTCGATCGTGAACGAGGCCAGCACGTTGTGCGTGCCGGCCGGCTCGAGCACGCACGATCCAGTTATGCGCCTGGCGGTCGTAGGACGGCCTCCCAGTGCGACCCGGGATTGCGCAGGCGCAGCGTCGAGGCCTGCGGCTGCGCCTCGGCGATCACGATCGCGTCGCGCCGGGTCAGATGGGCGGCGGCGTGCGGCGGACGCCGGGGGCCGCCAGGACGGCGACCACCGCCGCCGCCAGCGCGGCGCTACTGAAACGCTCCAGAGCTTATTGCCAAGGAAGCTGACCGGCGTCGCGACCACGATGGCGAGCGCCGCGGCGGACACCTTCGCGCATCCCCGCCGCCTCGACCAGGGCGCGCAGCACCGCGAGATCGATGGCAGAGCGCCATCGCGCTGACGGTCAGGAAGCGCGCGTACTGGTGGTGGGGCACGCCGTGTCTGACCCGGAACGTCCACACCCGGTTCCAGACGAAGTTGCTGGTGGCGGCCACCACGAACGCCAGCGAGAACGCGAGCGTGTACGTCATGCGGCGGTCGGCGATCAGGAACGCCGCCAGGTTCACCACGTAGCCGCATGCCCCCCACTACGCAGTAGCGCAGCACCTGCATCCAGTTGTCCGGGCGGCGGACGGCGAGATGGAATCTGCGGGCGTGTCCTCGGGCGCGAACCGCGGCGGACTCGAGTCGGGCCTGCTCCATACGGGCGGGATGCTATCCGACGTGGGCCAATGCGGACGCCGCCTGCCTCACCGGCACCGGCAGACCGAAGTGCCGCCGGGCGAGCGGGGCCAGATCGGTGATCGACGGCTGGGCCCCCAGCCGCGGCCGCTGCTCGAACCCCGCGGTGATCATCGGGACCATCGAGTCCTCGGCCCGCAGCGAGCCGTGGCTGCCGCCGCCGGCGTGGTGGGCGCCGCCGGAGTCGGCGAACTCCCAGCCCGGTCGCGGCCGACACGATCACGTCGCCGGCGGTCGGGCACAGGAGCGCGCCCTCGATCCGCTCCAGCGCGTTCGGATGCAGCTGCGGATGCAGCAGGTCGGCGTCCCCCTCGACCGTGAACGCGTTGCCGCGGGCGTCCACGGCCCCCGGGCCGCGGCGGAAGCGCAGCTCGCCGTCGCCGCGGCGCACGACCAGCCAGCCGTCCCGCGCGAACATCGCGAGCTCGGCCGCCGGCTGCTCGAGCTGCGCTCGGCGATGCGCGCCGCCGGCTCCCGGGCGCGGTCGAGCAGGTACGCCATCGCCACCCGGTTGCTGGCGGTCACCGCCAGGTCGCAGTGCTCGGGGTCGGAGTGGCGGCTCGAGCGGAAGAGCGCCGACCCCTCGAGCGGCGCGGCCGCGTCGACGGCCTGCAGCACGGCGCTCTGGGAGTGGTCGGCGACGACGATCACGGCGTAGCGGTCGAGGAAGCGCTCCAGGCCGCCGGCTGCCTCGACCAGCAGCCCCAGGCCGTTGTCGGCGCCCTCCACCGCTCCCAGCACGTCGCCGGCGCCGGTGCTGGGCGGCGTCGGTCTCGTACAGGTAGAGGAACAGGAAGTCGAACCCGTCACGGGTCACCAGCCAGCGGCCGACGGCGCCGCCGTGGCGGTCGATGCCGCCGCCGAAGTTGTGCGGGGCGCCGGTGTGGTCGGTGAAGAACAGCTCGCCGAAGAAGTACCGGCGCGGCCCGTACACCGCATCGACGATCCCCACCCGGCGGGCGATCCGGCGCGCCGTCGGCCGCGTGATCGGGTGGCGCACACGCCCGCGGCAGACGTAGGTGTTGACCGCCGCCGTGACCAGGCCGGCATCTTCCAGCGCCTCGAACATCGTCGTCGCCCGCGGCGAGAGGTGCACCAGGTTCAGGTTCACCAGCACGTCGTCGACCATCTGGCGGGTGCCCTCGGCGAGCGTCGCCGGAAACGACGAGCCGTACTCGACGAAGCGCCGCTCGCCGCGGTGGTACCAGGTCATGCTGGGGATGTGCGACCCGGCCGGATGCTCACCGGTGATCAGCGCCGACAGGCAGACCGGGGTCAGCGATGGGAACGTCGAGACGCAGGCGTCGCTGCGCTCGCCTGCGGCCGCGAGCTCGGCGATCGTGGGGGCGCGCCCGGCGGCGATGGCGCGGTCGAGCAGGTCCGGCCCGAGGCCGTCGACGACGGCCAGGATCAGCTTCTTCGCGTCGGCGGGACCGCTCGCGGCGCTCATCGCAGGACGCGCAGGCCGCGGAACTTCTGGTCGTCGCGCCGGCGCAGGCGCAGGAGCAGCACCCCGCGGCGGCCGCCAGCACGTACCCGGCGAACGGGATGACGGCGACCGCAGAGGACACGAGGCCGCCGCCGTCCTCGATCAGCGCCGTGCCGCGCACGTCGCCGCCCGCCTTGACCGCGCCGGCGCGGACGTGCCGCATCGCCAGACCGACGCCGGCGGCTACGAGGGCGCCGACGACGAGCCCGACGTAGGGCACCGCGTTCCCGGCCGCGAGCTCGAACACGAGCCCGCCGGCGACGATCCGCCGGCCCAGGCGCACGCCCGCCTGGGCGCCCGGCCACACGCTGTCGGCGACCAGCTCGATGCCGACCAGCACCCACGTGACCGCGACGACGATCGCGTCGCCGGCGAAATCGAGCGGGCTCTCGAGCCAGCCCTGGGTGGCCGCGGTGGAGGCGACGGCCAGCGGCGCGGCCGCAAGCAGGCCGGCTGCCGCCGCCAGGCCGAGTCCCTGGCTGATCGCGATGACGAGGTCCATTGGCCGGCGAATGATAAACCCCGCGCGGGCGGGTGCTCACTCGGGTGGGACGAACACCTCGATCTCGTCGGGCCGGTAGGAGAACTCCACCCGGTCGCGGTGCCCCACGTACTCGCCGTCGAGCTGGAGGGCGGTCGGCTCGTCGCATTCGATCGTGAACCGGTGCAGATCGTGCAGATAGCCGACGCGGCGACTGCCGTGCCTGGCGTGCCGCGGCCAGATCAGCCCGTACACCGGCAGCCGCCACAGGTCGCGGGCGCGCAGCTCGCGGGTGAAGACCACGTCGAGGCCATGCTCGAAGTCGGCCCGGGGCGCGGCCCGCACCGGCAGCGGCCCCAGGAACGTGTACGGATGCTGGTTTGCCACCGCCACGTACGAGCACCGCTCGGCGGTGTCGTCGGCGGTGCGCAGGGTCATCCGCTCGTGCAGCGCGAAGCCCTCTTTGCGCAGCACCCCAAGCGCCGTCTGAAGGACGCGCAGGTCGCCGGGACGCTCGTTGCCCGGCCGCTCGTGGCGCACCTGGTCGACGATCGCGGTCGCCTCGGCGTCGAGGCCGAGCCCAGCCGCGAAGGTGAACATCCGCTCGTCGGCGACGCCGAGCCCGATCCTCCGGGTCGACTTGACCCGGATCGCCGCGGCCAGCTCGGTGACGGCGGTACTCGGATCGGTCGAGAACCCCAGGTGCCGGGCGAACACCGAGGACGCGCCGGCGGGCAGGACGCCCATGATCGTGCCCGGGCGGATCCCGTTTGCGATCTCGTTGTACGTGCCGTCGCCGCCGAGGCCGACCACCGCCCCTCCGGCCACCTCGGCCGCCAGTTCCGTCGCGTGGCCGGCGTGTTTCGTCGTCACCACGTCGAGCTCGGATACGGCCTCCAGCGTGGCCACCACGGCGGCGAGGACGCGGTCGTGGACGCCCGTGGCGACCGCATTGACGATCAGGCGCACCCGCATGGCGCCGCTACCATAACGGCCCATGCGACCCGCGACCGTCCGCACCTGCGCCGCAGCGGCCGCCGTGCCGGCCGCGCTCGTCGTCATCGCCCACCTGGCCTACGTGTGGAGGCTGCATTCGGCGAGCGCCGACCGCCAGTCGGCCGCCTTCGCCCACGGCGTCGGGCTGGCCGCGATCCTGGCGGCGGTGCTGGTCGCGGGACGCGTCGCCCAGTGGCTCGACGGCGAGTCGGCCCGGGTGTGGCCGGGCGTGATCGGCATCGTCGCCACGGTCGCCGTGCTGGCGCACCTGGCCGACGACTGGAGCGCGGGGTCAGAGGCGGTGCGCAACGGCAGCATCCTGCTGGCGCACGCGGCCCTGCTCGCGGTGATCGCGGTCGTGGCCTTCGTCGCGGGGCGGCTCGAGGCCCCCCGGGCCGCTCGGGAGTAAATCCCGGGCCAATCCCCCCGGCGTACAACTTGCCCCATGATGGCGTATGTCCGGCAGGGGGTGCTCGTCGCGACGGCCGCGGCGGTCGGGGGCGCAAGCGCCGTCGCGCTCAGCCGGGCCAACGTGACCGACAGGACGATCACCACCATCCGCCGGGTGGGGGTGCAGGTGCCCGAGAACGTGGCCTCCACCTCGGCCGGCCTGAACGCCGCCGAGATCTACCGCCGGGACGCCGCCGGCGTGGTGGTCGTGACCGCGACCACCGTGCGCCGCGTGAGCAACCCGTTCGACCCCGCAGCCCCGAGCCAGAAGGAGCGGTCGCGGGCGCTCGGATCGGGATTCGTCATCGACCGCAGCGGCCACATCCTCACGAACGCGCACGTCGTCGTGGGCGCCCGATCGGTGACGGTCGGGTTCCGCAAGGGCGGCACCTACCGCGCGGACGTGGTCGGGGTCGATCGCATCGACGACGTGGCGGTGCTGGACGCGCCGACCGCGCCGCGCTCGCTGCTCGACCCGCTGCCGCTCGGTTCGGTGCGGTCGGTGCAGGTGGGCGACCCGGTGGTCGCGATCGGCAACCCGCTCGGCGAGTACCGCAGCATCACCGAGGGGATCGTCTCGGCCAAGCGCCGCCAGATCAACTCGCTGAAGGCGGGATACAAGATCTACAACGCGATCCAGACCGACGCCGCCATCAACCACGGCAACTCGGGCGGCCCGCTGATCGACCGGTTCGGGCAGCGTCGTCGGGATCACCAACCAGATCCTGACGGGGACGAACAACCCCACGAGCGGCAGCATCGGGATCGGCTTCGCCGTCCCCATCGACGCCGCCCACGCCGTCGCCCGCCAGATCATCGCCACCGGCCAGGCGGTGCACACCTATCTGGGCATCGCCGGCGCCGAGCTGAGCGGGAGCCTCGCCCGGGCCATCAACCTGCCCGTCGCCCGCGGCGTCCTGGTCGGGATCGTCCGGCCCGGCTCGCCGGCGGCCCACGCCGGCCTGCGCGGCGGATCCTCGACCGCCACCATCGACGGCCAGACCCTGACGGTCGGCGGCGACATCATCGTCTCCATCGACGGCCGCGCCGTCGACCACTTCTCCGACCTCGCCGAAACGATTGCCGGCCTCAAGCCGGGCACTCGCGTCACCCTCGGGATCGTCCGGGGCGGCACCCGCATGCAGGTGCCCGTGACGCTGGGAGCGCAATCGGGTTAGGCACAAGGTTCGCGCCCTCGGGCGCGATTCGCCGGGGCCCCACCCCACCTGCCATGGGGCCCCGGCGGCCCTCTTTTCTGAGTGTGCTGCTCAGTGCACCTCGACGATGACGTCGTCGACGGCGCCGAGCGCGTCGCGGACCGCGTCCTCGACCCGGCTCGCGAGCGCATGCGCGTCGCGGACGGACGTGCCGGGGTCGGCCGGCAGCGATGTCACGACCAGCAGGCGGCCGCCCTGCCGGTAGACCACCACCTCGCCCGCCGTGCCCGCCACCGAGCGCACCGCGGCCTGTGCCCGCCCGCGCACGTCGGGCTCGGAGGCGCTGACGTCGTGGGCCGGCTGCGCGTCCGGCGCGGAGGGCTCGACGTGCGCGTACACCCTGGCGATCCCGACCTCGGCCAGGATCTCGCGCTTGAGCCGCTCGACCGCCTGCGCTGTCTGGCGCAGGGTGGCGTCCTCGGGCAGGCGCACGTGCAGCGTGACCGCGCGGCCGCCGGCGTCCTCGAGCACGGTGATGTTGTGCGCCTCGACCACTCCGGGCACGCGCATCGCCGCGGCCGCGACCCGCTCGTTGGGACGCTCCTCGGCGAGCGCCGCGGGCTCGACGTGCACCTGCACCTGGGCCCGCCCGAGCGAGTCCCGCACCGCCTGCTCGACCTGGTCGGAGATCTCGTGCATCTTCTCGATCCCCTCGAGGCGCGAGACGCCGATGACGATGTCGGCGAAGCTCTCGCCGCCCGCCTCGCGCACCCGCACCGAGCGCACCTCGGCCACGCCGGCGACGCTGCGCACGACCCGCTCGACCAGGCCGGTCAGGCCCGACGGCGCCCGGTCCATGAGCACGTCGACGTTGCCGCGGCCCAGCCGCACGGCGGCGATCAGCACGATGACGGCGACGAAGATCGCGGCGACCGAGTCGCCGCCGGGGACGCCCGCTGCGGCGAGCCCCAGGCCGATGAGCACGGCAACGGTGCCCGCGAAGTCCGACCCGAAGTGCCACGCGTTCGCGATCAGGGCGGCGTTTCGCTGCCGCCGGCCCGTGCGCAGCGACACCGTCGTGCGGGTCGCGTCGATGATCAGCACGAGCACGAGCACGACGAACACGTACGGGCGCGGGTTGATCGGCGAGCTGCCCGACTGCAGGCGCAGGATCGCCTCCACCGCGATCCACACGGCGGCGCCCGAGAGGAACACGGCCTCGCCGAGAGCGGCCAGATGCTGCGCCTTGCCGTGGCCGTAGGGGTGCTCGCGATCGGCCGGGCGCTCGGCCACACCGACCGCATACAGGGTCAGGACGGCGGACACGGCATCGATGCCGGAGTGGGCCGCCTCCGCCAGGATGCCGAGGCTGCCGCTGGCCAGCCCGACGACCAGCTTGACCACCACCAGGACGATTGCGGCCACCAGCGAGACGAGCGCCGTGCGCCGCGCGATCGACATGCGCGGGAGTCTATTGCGCTGTCGTTTCCTTTCTTGGCCCGGAAGTGCAATGATTCCCGAGGTCATGGGCGCAAGTGACACCGGCAACGGGCCGTCCGCCGATCGCAGCCAAGTGCGCTGTCTGGTCGTGGATGACCATGCCGCGGTACGCGAGGGCGTGAAGATGATCCTGACCCGCGACCGCGAGATCTCGGTGATCGGCGAGAGCGGATCCGGCGACGGCGCCATCGACATGGCCGACAAGCGCCGTCCCGACGTGGTCGTGATGGACGTGCGCATGGACGGCATGGACGGGTTCGAGGCCACCCGCAAGATCCTCGCCGCGCACCCCGAGATCGCGGTCATCCTCTACACCGCCCACGGCGAGCGCGGCCTGCTGGCCGAAGGGCTCGACTGCGGCGCGCGCGGCTACGTGCTCAAGGACGCCCCGCCGGACGACATCGTCCGGGCCGTCAAGCGGGTTGCGGAGGGCGGCGCCTACGTCGATCCGACGCTGGCCTCGGAGCTGGTCGCGCCGAAGGCGACCGAGCGGCTGCCGGCGTTGTCCGGCCGCGAGCGCGAGATCCTCGGCCTCCTGGCGAACGGGTACTCGAACCCCGAGATCGCGCAACGGCTGTTCATCAGCCCCGAGACGGTGCGCACGCACGTCCGCAACGCCATGACGAAGCTGGAGGCGGACACGCGCACGCAGGCGGTGGCGCTCGCGCTCCGCTATGAGTTCATCGACTGACCGCCTGATGGCGGCGGTGGTCGCGGTCGCGGCCGCCGCGGTGGTGGTGGCGCTCGTCGTGCTCACGAGCTCGGGCTGGCTGCACGCCGGCCTGATGCTGTTCGCCGTCGGAGCGGCCTGGTTCGCGACCGACCGCTCCCTGCGAACGACGCATGCGCTGGCCGCGCGCCAGCGCGAGCAGGGCGAACTGTTCGATCACATGCTGCGCACGATCGACGACGAGCGCGCGGCGCTCGCCCTGCGGCTGCACGATGGGCCGCAGCAGACGATGACCGCCGTGCGGCTCATGTGCGACGTCATCGCCGACGCCGTCCGCACCGGCGACGTGGCCCGCGCGACCGAGGTGCTCGACCGCCTCGAGCACGTCGCCTCGGCGGCCGCGGATGACCTGCGCCGCACGGTCGCCCGGCTGCATCCGGTGGTGATGGAGCAGCAGGGACTGATCCAGGCGCTCGGATCGCTCGCCGAGACCGTCCAGGAGGAGTACGGGGTGGACGCCACGTTCACCAGGCCGTCGGCGACGTGGCAGGCCGAGAACGACCGCGACACCGCCATCTTCCAGATCGCACGCGAGGCGGCCATCAACGCCGCCCGGCACGGCCGCCCGCCCGTCACGATCAGCCTCGAGCGGGAGAACGGGCGCATCCTGCTCGCGGTCGGGGACGCCGGGGGGACGCTGCCGACCAAGGCGGGCAACGGCATCGGCCTGCGCATGATGCGCGAGCGGGCGACCCAGATCGGGGCGGCGATCACGCTCGACGCCCGCGCGGGGCGGTGGTCGACCGTGCGCGTGGAGGTGCCCGCCGCAACCGGCCCGCCGGCGCCTTGACCATTGGCCTGATCGGGCACACGGTGATCGACACCATCGTCGGTGCGGACGGCGCCGAGACCCGGCGCCTGGGAGGTACGCCGCTCTACGCGCGCCGGGCGCTGCAGGCGGCGGGCGCCGACTGCGTCGTGGTCACACGCGGCGCCGACCCCGGGGACGCGGTGGTCGTGCCGGGCGGGCCGGCATACGCCTCGCGGCTCGATCACCGCGCGGGCACGAGGCAGGTGCTGGCGGTCATCGGCTGGCCGTTCTCGCCTGAGGACGTGCGCGAGTACGCGCTCCCAGCCCTGCGCGGCTGCGAGTGGCTCCACCTCGGGGCGCAGTCGGCGGGCGAGTTCCCGCCCGAGACGCTGGCGCTGCTCGTCGCCGCCGGTCACCGCCTGTGCCTCGACGGCCAGGGCCCGGCCCGCGGCCCCGACCCGGGCCCGGTCAGGCTGCGGCCGTTCCCGCCGGCGGCGATCGCGGGCGTCACGATCCTGAAGCTGAACCGGCTCGAGGCCGAGGCGGCGACGGGTGGGCAGCCGGCCGGCGAGGCGCTGCTGCGGCTGGGGGCGCCCGAGGTGGTGGTGACGATGGGGGCCGACGGCGTCGTGGTCGCGACCGCCTCCGGGCTGTTGGAGATCCCCGGCACCGGAGCGGGCCGCTACGCCGACCCAACCGGCGCCGGCGACAGCTTCAGCGCCGCCTACGTCCTGGCCCGGTCGCGCGGCACCGGCCCGGCGGACGCCGCCGCCGAGGCCGAGCGCGCCACCGATCTCCTCTATCTGTAGGGGTTCTGGAGGCCGCCACACAAATCGCTCGCCGCCGGGTACTCTTTGCGACATGCAGTCCGACGGGATCCGGATCCTGATCGCCGAGGACAACGCCCTCCTGCGGGGCGTGCTGCGCGACGCCCTCGAGGAAGCCGGGATGACCGTCGTGGGCGAGGCCTCCGACGGCGCCGAGGCGGTCACCGTCGCCGAGCGCATGCTGCCCGACGTCGTGGTCATGGACATGCGCATGCCCAACGTGGACGGCATCGAGGCCACCGAGCAGATCGCCGGAGCCGACTGGGCGATGCCGGTGGTGGTGCTCTCGGCCTACGACGAGCCCCAGATGATCGACGCCGCCCTGAACGCCGGCGCCGCGAACTGCCTCAAGAAGGGCGTCGGCCTCGACGAGCTGATCGACGCGATCCGCTCGGCCACGGTCGTCTAGCGCCTCAGGCCGCGCCCGGCGCCGGCCGATAACGACTTCATGTTCGCGTGGAGTCCACGTTCCCTGGAGTCGCTCGGCGACGAGCCGACGCACATGCGCCGCTCCGCCCAGGACTCATTCCGGATCCTGCGGATCACGGACACCGACGCCCTGTGGCCCCGGATCGCCTCCGACGTCGCCGAGTGGCTCGAGCCGAGCGCGGTGCGTGCGTTTCGGCTCGGCGCCGACGGCGTCCCGACGCTGACGGCCACCTCGGGTGCCGATGAGATTCCGTTCCCCGCCCTGCAGATGGAGCTCGCCCTCATGGGCCGGTCGCTCGCGCGCGGCCGGTCGCTGATCTCCAACCACCCAGCCCTCGATGCCGATCTGAAAGGCCTGGGCGACGTCCTCGCGGCCTCGAACTCGGTGGTGCACATTCTGCTCCTGCGCGCCCACCAGGAGACGCATGGGCTCGTCGCCGTGCACTGGCACTCGCGGCAGCGGCCCGGCTACGAGCGCCGATCGGGATTCCTTCCGTACTGGGACAACGCCGGCCTTGCGGTCGCAAACGCCCACGAGCGCTCCGTGCTGCACCGCACCGCGTTCGTCGATGCGCTCACCGGCCTGCCCAACCAGCGTGCCCTGGAGGCCGAACTGGAGCGCCGTGCCGACACGCACCCGCTGGGCGTGCTCGTGCTCGACTTCGACGGCATGCGCGCGGCCAACGCCGCGTTCGAGAACGACTACGCCCGTGGCGGGGACGTGCTCATCGTCGCGGTCGCGCGCGCCCTGCAGTTGTTCGCGGGCGACGCCGACCTCCCGGCCCGGATGCACACCCGCGGCGACGAGTTCTGCCTGATCATGCCCGGCTCCGACGAGGCTGCCACGGCGCGCCGCTGCGACGAGCTGCAGGAGCTCCTGGACGGCTTGGTGGTGCCGGAGTCGCACCGCCACGTGTACCGGGGGGCCTCGGTCGGTGGGGCGGCGCGGCTTGGCGGAGAGGCGGTGGCCGAGACGCTCGCGCGCGCGGCGCGGGCCATGCACGAGCGCAAGACCGCTACTCGGTCGAGATGAAGACGCTCTTCAGCTCGGTGTTGTGCGCGAGCGCCTCCATGCCGAGCTCCTTGCCCACGCCCGACTGCTTGTAGCCGCCGAACGGCGCCTGCACGAACACCGACGAGTTGGTGTTCACGCCCAGCACGCCCGTGCGCAGGGCGCGGGCGACGCGCAGCTGGCGGGCGCCGTCGCGCGTCCACAACGAGCCGGACAGGCCGTACGGCGTGTCGTTTGCGATCCGCACCGCGTCGGCCTCGTCGGAGAACGTGATCACCGAGACCACCGGCCCGAAGATCTCCTCCCGGGCCACGGTCATGTCGTTGCGCACGCCGGTCAGCACCGTCGGGCGGTAGAAGAAGCCCGCCTCGAGATCGCCGCCGGGGCGCTCGCCGCCGGCCACGAGCGTCGCGCCCTCGTCGAGGCCGACGGCGACGTAGCGCTCGACCGTCTCGCGCTGCCCGGCTGAGATCAGCGGCCCGACCTCGGTGTCGGGGCTCTCGGGCATGCCCACGCGCAGATTGCGGGCGGTCTCGGAGTAGCGCTCGACCACCTCGTCGGCCACCGACTCCTGCACGATCAGGCGGGAGCGGGCGCAGCAGTCCTGGCCGCAATTCTCGAACACGGCGTACGGCGCCAGCCGCCCCACCTTCTCGAGGTCGGCGTCGGCGAAGACGACGCAGGCCGACTTGCCGCCCAGCTCGAGCGTCACCCGCTTCACGGTGGCCGCCGCGCGCCGGGCGATGCCCGCGCCCACCTCGGTCGAGCCGGTGAACCCGATCTTGCCGACGCCCGGATGCTCGACGAGCGCGTTTCCGACCGTCGCGCCCGGCCCGGGGACGACGTTCAGCGCCCCGGCGGGGATGCCCGCCTCGACGGCCAGCTCGGCGTAGCGCAGCACGGAGAGCGGCGTGAGCGACGCGGGCTTCAGCACCACCGTGTTGCCGGCGGCGAGCGCGGGGGCGATCTTCCAGTTGGCGATGTTGAGCGGGAAGTTCCAGGGCGTGATCAGGCCGACGACGCCGATCGGCTCGCGGAACGTCAGCGCCACGCCCTCACGCTCGACCGGGATCGTGTGCCCGAAGAACTTGTCCACCGCGCCGGCGTAGTAGCGGATCACGTCCACGATCATGCCGAGCTGGCCGCGGGCGTCGCCGATGGGCATCCCCACGTTGCGGCACTCGAGCAGCGCCAGCTCGCCTGCGTGCTCCTCGACGAGCGCGGCGAACCGGTGCATGCGCCGGCCCCTCGTAACCGGCGAGAGCGCCCCCCAGACGGCGTAGGCGGCCGTTGCGGCGGCAACCGCCCGGTCGACGTCCTCGCTGCCCGCGGCGGCGACGCTCGCCAGGCGCATCCCGGTCGCCGGGTTGGTGACGTCGAAGGTCGCGCCCTCGGCCGCCGCCACCCGGTCGCCCCCGATCAGGAGGCCCTCGACCGTCGCGCTCATGCCGCCGCCCGCCGGAACGTGCGTGCCTGGGTGACCAGCTCGCGGAAGAGCGGCGCGCCGCGCACCTCGTCCTCCTCGGGGTGCCACAGGACCCCGACGGCGAACCGGGCCGCCGGCAGCTCCACCGCCTCGACGGTGCCGTCCTCGGCCCGCGCGCTCTGGCGCAGCCCCGTCCCGAGCCGGTCGGGCGCCTGGTGGTGGCAGGAGTGGGTGCGCGTGCCCGCCCCGAGCACGTCGGCCAGACGCGTCCCGGGGTCGACCGTGACCTCGTGGAACGTGTAGCGGCCCGGCGGCCCCTTGTGGGTGGCGCTGCCGAGATGCTGATGCAGGTCGCCGCCGAGGGCCACGTTCAGAAGCTGCATGCCGCGGCAGATGCCGAGCACGGGCATGTCGCGATGCAGCGCCTCGCGGATCAGCAGGAGCTCGGCGCGGTCGCGCTCGTCATGGAAGCCGGTGCTCTCGGGATGCGGCTCCTGGCCGTACACGGCCGGGTTGAGGTCGGAGCCGCCCGTGAAGACGAGCCCGTCGAGCAGACCGAGCAGCTCGGTCGAGCCGTCGAGCGGTGGGATCGCGATCGGCAGGCCGCCGGCGCGGGTGACGGACGCGGTGTAGGCGGCCGGCACGAGGACGCTGCGCACGTCGCTCCAGTGCGAGAACGAGACCGGCAGGTCGTAGGCGCTGATGCCAATCACCGGGCGCTTGCGGTCCATAGCGCTCGCAGTATATGAATAGCGGATGCCGCTGACGCTGGATGAGCTCCGCGGGGACGTCGAGTCCGGCGCGGTCGACACCGTTCTGCTCGTGATGACCGACATGCAGGGGCGGCTCGCGGGCAAGCGCCTGCACGCGCCGTTCTTCGTCGACGAGGTGGCCGGTCACGGCGCCGAGGGCTGCAACTACCTGCTGGCGGTCGACGTGGACATGAACACGGTGCAGGGATTCGCCATGTCCTCGTGGGAGACGGGCTACGGCGACTTCGTCTTCCGGCCCGACATGTCGAGCCTGCGGCGGGTGCCCTGGCTCGAGCGCACCGCGCTCGTCGTGGCCGACCTGGAGTGGGAGGACGGCTCGCCGGTGGCCGCGTCGCCGCGCCAGATCCTGCGCCGCCAGCTCGATCGCCTGGCCGAGCGCGGCTGGCGGGCGAACATCGGCTCGGAGCTCGAGTTCATGCTGTTCCGCGACAGCTACGACCAGGCCCGCGCCAAGCGCTACCACGACCTCACGACCGCGAACCCGTACAACGTCGACTACTCGATCCTCGGCACGACGATGGTCGAGGACGTCCTGCGCCCGATCCGGCTCGGCATGGCCGGAGCCGGCATCTCGGTGGAGGACTCGAAGGGCGAGTGCAACTTCGGCCAGCACGAGGTCAACTTCCGCTACTCCGACGCGCTCTCGATGGCCGACAACCATTCAGTCTACAAGAACGGCGCGAAGGAGATCGCCTACCTGCACGGCTGCGCGCTCTCGTTCATGGCCAAGTACGACGAGCGCGAGGGCAACTCGTGCCACATCCACGTGAGCCTGTGGGACGATCGCGGCAGCCTGTCACCGGGCGCCGACGGGCACGGCCGCAGCAGCGTGTTCGACCACTTCATCGCCGGCCAGCTGGCGGTCACGAAGGAGCTCGCCTACTTCTTCGCCCCGAACGTGAACTCGTACAAGCGCTACGCCTGGGGGTCGTTCGCGCCCACGACGCTCGTGTGGGGCGTGGACAACCGCACCTGCGGCTTCCGCGTGGTCGGCCACGGCGCCGGGCTGCGGCTCGAGAGCAGGATCGCGGGCGCCGACGTCAACCCGTACCTGGCGTTCGCCGCGATGATCGCGGCGGGCCTGCACGGGATCGACAACGAGCTCGAGCTCGAGCCCGCCTACCCGGGGAATGCGTACGACGCCGTCGACAAGCCGCGGCTGCCGGGCAGCCTGCACGAGGCGATCGCGCTGCTCGAGGGCTCGGGGATGGCGCGCGCGGCATTTGGCGACGACGTCATCGACCACTACCTGCATTACGCGCGCACGGAACAGCGCTCGTTCGAGGCGGCGGTCACCGACTGGGAGCGCTTCCGCAGCTTCGAGCGGATGTGAGCGGCGGCGCCCGGCTCGTGCCGGGCGCCAACCTCTCAGGCCAGGACGGAGGGCTTGTGGTGCGGGCGGCCGGTGAAGCGTGCGACGAGGCGTGCACGCCGGTCGCGGCTGCGCTGGTCACGCATGTTGCGGGCCAACCGCATGAAGTACTCGTGCTCGGTCTCGGGATGAGACTGAGAGAACTGGCGCTCTGAATAGATAGGGAACATGCTTGTCATACTCCTATTGTAGCGTGGGCGTATGACCGATCGTCACTCTATTCGTTCAGCAGCATCCCCATTTGGGTGAAGAATTGTCGAGTTTTGTGGTAGGTGGCGTTCAGGCCAGGGTGATCTCGTCGGACAGGTACACGTCCTGGATCGCGTGCAGGAGCTCGATGCCCTCGGACATGGGCCGCTGGAAGGCCTTGCGGCCGCTGATCATGCCCATGCCGCCGGCCCGCTTGTTGACCACGGCCGTGAACACCGCGTCGTGCATGTCGCTCGCGCCGGAGGCGCCGCCCGAGTTGATCAGGCCCGAGCGGCCCATGTAGCAGCCGGCCACCTGATACCGGGTCATGTCGATGGGATGCTCGGTCAGAAGCTCGGAGTAGACGCGCTTGTCCGTCTTGCCGAAGTTGAGGTCGAGATAGCCCGGCCGGGCGGTCTCGGGCGCCTTCTGCTTGATGATGTCGGCCTCGATGGTGACGCCGAGGTGGTTCGCCTGCGTGGTCAGGTCGGCGGCGGTGTGGTAGTCGGGGCCGCCGTCCTTCGCCGAGAAGGCGGAGTTGCGCAGGTAGCACCAGAGCACCGTCGCCATCCCCAGCTCGTGCGCGGCCGCAAACGCCGTCGTCACCTCCTGGATCTGGCGCCGCGACTCGGGCGAGCCGAAGTAGATGGTGGCGCCGACCGCGACGCAGCCCTGCTCGCGGGCCTGGCGGACCGACGCGAACATGATCTGGTCGTACGTGTTCGGGTAGGACAGGATCTCGTTGTGGTTCAGCTTGAGCAGGAACGGGATCCGGTGGGCGTAGCGGCGGGCCGTCGCCCCGAGCGCCCCGAGCGTCGTCGCGACCGCGTTGCAGCCGCCCTCGATCGCGAGCTCCACGATCCGGCCCGGATCGAAGTAGTCGGGGTTCTTGGCGAACGAGGCGCCGGCGGAGTGCTCGATGCCCTGGTCGACCGGCAGGATCGACAGGTACCCGGTGCCGGCCAGGCGGCCGTTCGCGTACAGCGACTGCAGCGACCGCAGCACCGGCGTCGGCCGGTCGGAGAGCGCGACCACCCGATCGACGAAGTCAGGCCCCGGGAGGTGCAGCCGGTCGGTCGAGATGGTGTTGCAGGTGTGCCCCAGCAGCGACTCGGCATCCTCTCCCAGGAGGGACTCGATGTGGGCGATGTCCGATGCGGGTGCGATGGCCATGATGGCTCCTCTCTGCTCGCCCGTGCAGGCGCGAAAGTCGGTTCTCGTCTCTAGACGAAGCTTGCCACGCTCAGTCGCCCCCTGCGGGGACCTCGACGTGGCCGCCGAACTGCTTGCGCATCGCCGAGAGCACCTTGTTCGCGTAGGTGCCCTCGCCGCGCGAGCTGAACCGCTCGTACACCGCCGCGGTGAGCACGTAGGCGGGGATGCCCTCCTCGATGGCCGCAATCGACGTCCACCGGCCCTCGCCGGAGTCCGACACGCGGCCCGAGAAGTCCTCCAGGCCGGGCGAGTCGTGCAGGGCGGTCGCGGTCAGGTCGAGCAGCCACGAGCCGACCACGCTGCCGCGCCGCCACACCTCGGCCACCTCGGCCGTGTCGATCGTGTAGCGGTAGAACTCCGGATGGTCGAGCGGCGCGGTCTCGGCGTCGCCCGCCCGCTCGCGCAGGCCGACATCGGCGTTCTTGAGGATGTCGAGGCCCTCGGCGTACGCGGCCATGATGCCGTACTCGATGCCGTTGTGCACCATCTTCACGAAGTGGCCGGCGCCGTTGCCGCCGCAGTGCAGGTAGCCGTGCTCGGACGTGGCCGGCAGCGCCGGACCGCCCGGGAGTGCGCGGCGCCGCGTCGACGCCGGGGGCGATGGTGGCGAAGATCGGCTCGAGCCGGGCCACGACCTCGTCCTCGCCGCCGATCATCAGGCAGTAGCCGCGGTCGAGCCCGAACACGCCGCCGCGACGTGCCCACGTCGACGTAGTGGATGCCCTTCTCCCGCAGCTCTGCGGCCCGGGCGATGTCGTCGCGGTAGTACGAGTTGCCGCCGTCGATGATCGTGTCGCCCGCGTCGAGGAGCTTGGCGACGTCGCTCACCACCTGCCCGGTGACGGCCGCCGGCACCATGATCCAGACCGCCCGGGGGCGCTCGAGCTTGGAGACGAGGTCGGCGGGCGTCTCCGCCCCGACGGCGCCCTCGCCGGCGAGCGTCGCGATCGGCGCCGGATCCCGGTTCCACACGACCATCTCGTGGCCGTCGCGCATCAGCCGGCGGCTGAGGTTGGCGCCCATCCGGCCGAGGCCGATCATTCCCAGTTGCATGCGTGCCCTCCGTTCGCGGCGGTCAGGCGTCACGATAGCGCCGGGGGATACGATCGACCGGCGATGACCACGATCCGTCAGGCGCTGCCCGACGACGCTGCGGCGGTCACGGCCTGCGTCCGGGCGGCGTACGCCGTGTACGTCGAGCGGATCGGGCGCGAGCCCGCGCCGATGGCGGCCGACCACGCGGCGCTGATCGCCGCCGGGGCGGTGTGGGTGGCCGCCGAAGCGGACGTCGTCTCGGGCGTGCTCGTGCTGCACGAGCAGCCGCCGGCCCTGTTCGTCGAGAGCGTCGCCGTGCTGCCCGAGCGGCAGGGGCGCGGCCTGGGGCGGGAGCTCCTGCGCTTCGCCGAGAGCCGTGCCCGCACGGCGGGCCTGGCCGAGGTGACGCTCTACACGAACGAGCGCATGACGGAGAACCTGACCTTCTACCCGGCCCTGGGCTACGTCGAGACCGGACGGGGCATGCAGGACGGCTTCGCCCGCGTCTTCTACCGCAAGCCCCTGCGGTCATCCTGAGCACCACCGGGCCTCCCGGCCCTGGCGCGGCGGGCGGCGTCGGCTACCATCATCGGGCGGCCGCCGGCGACACCCCTCCGTTGCCCCGGCCGGACCGATAGTGCCTTCGCCGGCATCCTGTAGGAGCCCACCCTCACAGCCGCCGGCGGATGGGGTCGGTCGGGGAGGCCGCGACGATCTCGCGGCCTCCTCGCGGTCCGGCCCGGTGGGCGCCTCAGGTGATGGGCGGAAGCAGGGCGGCGTCGAGCGCCATCGCCACGAAGAGCAGGGCCAGGTAGAGCAGGGAGTAGTGGAAGAGGGCGCCGGCCCGGGCCGGCACGGGATCGCGGAGCAGGCTGCGGGCGAGGCGCAGGAACTGCCCGCCCAGGATCACAGCGGCGGCGACGTACGCCCACCCCGAGATGCCAATGGCGGCGGGGAGCAGGGTCACGGCGACCATGAGGAACGAGTACCGCAGGATCTGGCGGGTGGCCTCCTGGTCGCCGCGCACGACCGGCAGCATCGGCACACCGGCCGCCTGGTAGTCGCGCTTGATCAGGATCGCGAGCGCCCAGAAGTGCGGCGGCGTCCACACGAACACGATCAGGAACAGGGCCAGCGCCGGGAGCGTGACGTTCCCCGTCGCCGCCGCCCAGCCGACCAGCGGGGGCACGGCCCCGGCCGCCCCGCCGATGACGATGTTCTGCGGCGTGGAGCGCTTCAGCCAGCGGGTGTAGACAAACACGTAGAAGAGGTTGCCGACGAGCGCGAGCAGGGCCGCCGGCACGTTCACCGTCACGCCGAGCAGCACGAACGACGCCGCCGAGAGCGCGAGGCCGAATTCGAGCGCCCGCGGGGGCGACACGCGCCCGGACGCCACCGGACGGCGGTCGGTGCGCGCCATCGTGCGGTCGATGTCGCGATCGATGAGGTGGTTGAGCGCGCTCGCCCCTCCGCAGGCGAGGGCAAGACCGACCATGGTGGCGGTGAACAGGCCGGGCGAGGGGAACCCGCCGGCACCGACGACCATCCCGCAGGCGCCGGTGAGGAGCAGGAGCGACATGATCCGCGGTTTGGTGAGCGTGACGTAGTCGCGCCAGACCACCCGCCCGGGCGAGCGCTCGCGGAACGTTGCCGCGGCCGACACGAGCGCCGCGGCGAGCGCGGCCGCGGCGACCGCGACGTGCAGGGCCACCGCCCACGAGGGCCGGCCGGTCAGAGACGCCACGCCGCCCGCGGCGATCTCGGCCAGGAAGAGCCCGACGGCGGTCAGTGCCGCGGGCCGCAGCCGCGGGTGCGCCACGACCGAGGCCACGGCCACCGCGACGAGCGGGGGCAGAGCGGCAGCGGCGAGCAGGCGGTGGGCGAGATCGAGATGCAGCGCGGCGACCGCCACGACCAGCGCCGTGGCCGCTGCGCCCGCGAGCGCGGTCAGTCGCAGCCAGGGCCCCGGCGGGTCGAGCTCGGATGCGCTCACGGCACCCTGTGCCGCATGGTCCACGCCCAGATCAGGACGAGAATCAGGAACCCGACCGGGATCACCAGCGTCATGTACGCGCCGGCGTTCACGTCGTTCACCGCCAACGTAATCACCTCAGTCACCCCCTTCGGTCGGTTCCCAGGAGCCCAGAATCATCGCACGGCGCCGGCTAGACCACGTAGAACAGGATCGAGAAGATAGCTAGCGATGGCCGCCATGAACCACCAGTACAGGACGGCCGGCGGCACGACGGCCCGCAGCGCCTCGCTCGGACGCTGCACCACTGCGTCTCGATCCAGTAGGCGCCGGCGAGCATGTGGAGCGCATAGAACACCATGAAGCCGACGAACACGCTCCCGAAGCCCCCGGCCGAGCTCGGCGAGAACCCGGGCCGGAAGAGCTGGATGCCGGCGATGACCGTGGCGACCAGCGCCAGCATCAGGGCCGCGGCACCCGGCACCCGGTAGGCGTCCGGGCCCGAGGCCGACAGCCGCCGACTCGCCAGCCTCGAGCACGACGGCGGTCGCGACCACCGCCACCAGGAGCGCCAGGCCCATGGCCCCCGACGGGTTCTGCCCGTTGGGGTTCCACAGGTCGTTGCTGTTCAGAGCGCGCAGGTAGAGGTAGGCGAACAGGAACCCGAGAAACAGGAACGCGTCGGCGGCGACGAAGAGCCTCGCGGCCGTCGCCTGGTTACGGATCTCGAGCTCCGCGCTCTCCTGCGGCGGTGGGTGTCAGGTCGGCCATTCGTCAGTCTCCCGCCGAGGCGAGCGCCGGCCCGAGCTCCATCACAGGCAGCGCCGCCGGGTCGCCGTAGTCGTACGGCCCGGCGGTGATCCGCACGGGCCGGTCGAAGTTCCACACCGGGACCGGCGTGGGGATCTGCCATTCAATCGACCGGGACTGCCACGGGTTGGCCGCTGCGGGGATCCGGACGATGAACACGGAGTACACGAAGTTGAAGATGAACACGAGCATCGACGCGCCGAGCAGGAAGGCCGAGATCGAGACCCAGTCGTTCAGGAGCTGGAGATGAGCGGCGTACGTCGCGACGCGGCGCGGCTGGCCGAGCATCCCGACGGCGAACAGCGGCAGGAACGTCGAGTTGAAGAACAAGAACGTCGTCCAGAAGTGGATCTTGCCCAGCCTCTCGTTCAGCTCGACCGCGGCCATCTTCGGCAGCCAGTAGTAGATGCCGGCGAAGAAGGCGAACACGAGGCCGCCCATGATCGTGTAGTGGAAGTGCGCCATCACGAAGAAGCTCCCGTGCAGGCTCACGTCGCTCGGGACGTCCGAGAGGTAGACGCCCGAGAGGCCACCGATCAGGAAATTGAAGTAGAAGGCGAGCGCGAACAGCATCGGCACCGTGAACCGGATCTTCGCCCTCCAGAGCGTCCCCGCCCCCACGAGGAAGACGAATCCCGTCGGTACGGAGATCAACTCGGTCGTAAACATGTAGAAGGGCCGCAGGCTCGCGTTGATCCCGCTCACGAACAGGTGGTGCTGCCACACCATGAACGAGAGCAGCGCGACGCCGAGCATGCCGGCGATCCCGAGCTTCTGCCCCCAGAGCGGCTTGCGGGCAAACACCGGCAGGATCTCCGTCACGACCCCGAACCCGGGGATCGCAAGGATGTACACCTCGGGATGGCCGAAGAACCAGAACATGTTCTCCCACAGGAAGGGGCTGCCGCCGGTCGGCGACGAGAAGAACGTCGTCCCGGACGTGCGGTCGAGGATCTCCATCACGACAGCCGCGAGCAGCATCGGCGGGCCGAGCAGCATCAGCACCGACGTGGTCAGCATGCTCCAGACGAAGATCGGCATCCGCATCCACGTCATTCCCGGCGCGCGGTGGTTGAAGATCGTCACCATCATGTTGATGGCGTTCAGGATCATGCCTATGCCGACCAGCCCGAACGCCACGAGGTATCCATCCATCCCGGCGTTGGATTGGCTTGCGAGCGACGGGTAGCCCGTCCAGCCGGTCGGGAAGCCGCCGTAGGCGATTGTGCTGGTCAGGATGACCCCGGCGAGAGGCAGCAGCCAGAACGAGAGCGCCTCGATGCGGGGGAAGGCCATCCGCCGGCTCCCGATCATGATCGGGACGAAATAGTGCCCGAACGGCCCCAGGATGAGGCTCGAGACCATCATGATCATCATGGCGCCGTGCAGCCCCACGATCGTGAGGTACTGCCCCGGCGAGAACACCGGCGGGTTCGGCCGCAGGAGTTCCGTGCGGATCAGCATGGCGTTCAGCCCGCCGATGAAGAAGAAGATCCCGATTCCGATCAGGTACTGGTTGCCGATCACCTTGTGATCCGTGCTGGCGCGCAGGTACCGGGTCCAGTCGGTCGCACCCTTGGACAGATCCCTGCCGGTGCGGCCGACGAGCTTCGCGAGCGGATGGTTGAGGATGCCGAGGCCGGCCAGATAGCCGATCGTGCCGAGGGCGTAGCCGAGCAGGATGGCGATGTCGTTCTGGTCGATGGCCGCGATCCAGTCGAAGCGCGACGCCATCCGGTGGCCGATCCACAGGCCGATCGCGTAGCCGACGATCAGGCCGACGATACCCCACAGAACGTTGAAGCTCAGCAGGCCGTTGCGGCCGGACGCACGGGCCGTTGCGGCGGGAGTGGGAGTTTCGGTGTGGTTCATCCACCCCTCGCTGTCGGGTCTGGGTAGTAGACGTGCGCGTACTTCGGCAGGTAGTGGGTCGACGGCGCGTTCAAGCGCTGCGCCTTTGCGATCCAGTGGCTGAAGCCGGCCGACGAGAACACGTGCCCGTGGGCGTACATGTAGCCGTGCCACAGCCCGCACAGCTCGGCGCAGCGGACCTCGAAGAGGCCGATGTGCTTCGGCGTCGTGAACGCGATGTTGTCGGCGCCCGGCACCGCGTCGGCCTTGACGCCGAGCTGGTAGGCCCAGAACGAGTGGATCACGTCGATGGAGGTGACGTGGAACTCGACCGTGCGCCCGACCGGCAGGGCGAGCGAGAACGTCTCCACGCCGCCGTACTGCGGATACCGGTACGTGAACTGCCATTGCTGCGCGATCACCTGCACCTGCAGGGGATTCCCGCTCGGGTTGGAGATCGGCGAGGCGCCCTGCCCGCCGCCCGCGCCCGCACCGGAGGCGCTGTTCGGAGTCTCCACCAAGTCAACGGTGCCGAGGATGGCGAGCCCGATGACGATCGCAGTCGTCAGCCCCACCCACCAGGTCTGGATGCGCTGGTTGCCTCGCATCGGCGGCCCGTCCTCGATCGGGCCCGCAGGCTGACGGAACGAGAAGACCGCATAAAGGAAGAACGTGATCACGCCGATGCCGATCGGCGCCATGATCAGCGCGAGGATGTTGTTGATCTCGGTCTGGTCAGACGCGGTGTTCGAGAAGTGCCCCGGCGGCATGTGCGGGGCGAACACGAACCCGAACAGGAGGTCGGCAATGATGGCCAGGATGACCCACACGATGGCAGCGCGGCGGAGATGTGCGGCGGAGTCCATGCGGTCAGACGACCTTGATGAAGCCGTCCATCCAACCCACGGTCTGCATCGGCCCGCCGAATCCGTACAGCCACCCGGCCGCGCAGGGCACGAAGCACTGCCACCGGTGGATGCCAGGCTTGCCGGTGTGGAACTCGAACGTGATCGTCTCGTGTGCCTGCGCGAGCGTGCACGGCGTCACGGCACATTGGTTCTTGGCGTCGTCCGCGATACCCAGAAGCGGCACGCTCACTCCCAGGTCGGGGATCGTGAACGTGTGTGAGGCCTCGTCGGGGTTGATGACCTTGAGCGGCTTTCCGTTTACCGTCATCGTGCCGCCGATGACCCCGCGGGGCTGACCGAGGAACGGATTGCGAAGCCCGCTTTGGCCGTCGTACTGGAGTACGGTCATCCGCACGATCGAGTTCGCCGGCACCTTCCAGATCGTGCTGTGCACCCAGTTGCCCTGCTCGTTCTTGACGAGGTACGAGACCCAGTCGGGGTGTGGGTCGTGGCCGTAGGAGGCGACGGTCTGCACGGTGATGTCCGTGACGCGGCCCGTCGAGGCCTGCGCGACCGTCGGCGGGAACCCGACCACCCAGCCGACGATGTACCACACGGAAAGCACGACCGCGACGATCGTACCTGCGAGCACTCCCAATGTTCGCGTTGAGCGACTGATCGAACCCTCCCTTTCGAACGAGCGGCTGCAATGCTCGACCCCGGCCCCGCCGCAGTCAAGCGCGTGTCATGTAGCTGTCATGTCCATCGTGGTCCGGTGCAGATGTATGCTTGCCATGTCGTGCGGATTCTGCTGGTCGAGGACGAGCCGCTGATCGCGAGCTTCGTCAGCCGGGGACTGCGAGCCGAGGGGTACACGACCTCGATTGCGCCCGGAGGCGACGAGGCGGTGATCGAGCTCCGCGACCGCGAGTGGGATCTCGTCATCCTCGATCTGATGCTGCCCGGCCTGGACGGGTTCGCGGTGCTGGCCGAGGCGCTCGAGATCGACCCGCAGCTGCCCGTGCTCGTCCTCTCGGCGCAGAACGGCGTGGCGACCAAGGTCGCGGCGCTCGACGCGGGGGCGCGCGACTATCTCGGCAAGCCGTTCTCGTTCGACGAGCTGCTCGCCCGCGTGCGCGTGTGCCTGCGCCGCCAGCCGGGCGCCGGGCCGACCGAGCCGGCCGAGGAGGTGCTCAAGCTCGACGCCCGCAACCGCCGCATCACCCGCCGCGACGGCCAGCCGGTGCAGCTCTCCGAGCGCGAGTGCGCGCTGCTCGAGTACCTGCTGCGAACGCCGCAGGAGGTCGTCTCCCGCGAGCGGATCCTGAACGCCGTCTGGGACTACCAGTTCGACCCGCGCTCGAACGTGGTCGACGTCTACGTGGCCCGGCTACGGCGCAAACTCGAGGCCGAGGCCGTGATCGAGACCGTCCGCGGGGGCGGCTACCGGCTCGTCCCCTGCCGAGCGCAGGCGGGGTAGCCAGAGCTCGAAGGTGCTGCCCTCGCCCGGCCGGCTCGACACCGACACCCGCCCGCCGTTTGCCTCGACGACCGCCTTCACGATCGCCAGGCCCAGACCGACCCCGCCGTGGCGGCGGTTGCGCGACCCGTCGACCCGGTAGAAGCGGTCGAAGATGCGCGCCTGGGCCGCCTCGGGGATGCCGTCGCCGCCGTCGCGCACGCTGATCCGCAGCGTGCCGTTGACCGCCGCAGCCCCGATCGCGATCGGCTGGCCGGGACGGGTGTGCTGGACGGCGTTCTCGACCAGGGCGTCCAGGGCGAGCGAGAGCTGATCGAGGTCGACGGCGACCGTGCCGGCGGGGGCGTCGCCGAGCTGCCAGTCGCGGTCGGCCGTGCCGCGCCAGCGCTGGAACGTCTGGGCAACCAGCTCGGACGCGGCCACCTGCTCGAGCGCTCGGGGGCCGGCCGCATCGGTCGACTCGAGGAGCAGGAGCCGGTTGATCACCCGCTCCATCCGGCCAAGCTCGCCCAGCACCACGTCGCACGTCTCGCCCACCTCGGCGGTGTCGGGGCGACCCTCGCGCCGCAGGAGCTCGAGATGGCCGCGGCCGATGGTGATCGGGGTCAGGAGCTCGTGGGAGGCGTCGGAGAGGAATACCGACTTGCGCTCGAGGTCACGCTCGCGGTCGGCGGCGAGGGCCTCGGCGACCGCCTGGGCCTGTTGTCTGCGGCGCACGTGGTAGACCATCGCCACGAACATGAGCGACATCAGCGGCACCTCGGTGAACTCGGGCGGCGACTCCCAGTTGCGGTGGATGCCGAAGGCGGTCACGGCCCCCGTCGAGATGGTGACGAACGCGATCCCGAGGAAGGTCACCCGGCCGCGCCACGCCCGGAAGCCGTACAGGAGCGTGAACGACACGTAGATGAAGTGGAACGGGACGGTCTCCCAGCCCTGCCCGAACCTGATCTCGATGATCGCGAGCATCGCCGCCAGGTTGAGCAGTGCGAACGCGACCCACGCGTACTCGAGGCGGGTTCCCGACTCGATCCATCTGAGCGCCGGCCGGGCCACTGCGGCGACCATAACACGGGCCGCCCCGCCGGCGGAGGGCTAGGAGCCCGGCGAGACGATGCCGAGCACGACCGTGAGGATCAGGAGGACCCCGAGCACGGTGCCCATGATGCCCGTGGCCAGGCCCCAGCCCGCCGCCTCGCGTCCGTGCAGGGTCGGGTTTTGCGCCAGCTCCCGGCGCGCCCGGACGGCCATCACGATCGCCGGCACCGAGAACACGATCGGCAGCACCGCGAGCCCGATCAGCCCCAGGACGAGGGCGCTGCGGGCGGCCTGCGACGTCGCTCCGCCGCGCACGTCGGTGTTGCACCGCGGGCACACGTCCGTCCCGGGCGCGAGCGGCTCGCCGCAGCAGGTGCAGAGCTGGAGCGGGGCCGAGGCCGCGCCCGGCCGCCGCGGCAGGCTGACGCTGCCGCGCTCAGCCATGGGCCGCCCCCGCGCCCTCCAGGTACGCCGAGACCACGGTGCGAGCGGTCGAGCCGAGATCCGCGCCCCGGCGCACGATCTGCTGCAGGCCGGCCTGGATCAGGCCGACGAACATGTCCTCGAGCCAGGTGGGCGAGCACTCCCCCCGCAGCACGCCCTCGGCCTGGCCGCGGGCGAGCACCCCCCGGATCGGGTCGCGCACCAGCTCGTCGGCGACGCTGCGCGGCACCGGCACCTGCTCGCGCACGACCACGGCGTAGGCGTGCCCAACCGAGAGCACCACGCGCACGGCCGCCTCGAGCGCGGCCGGGACGTCGAGCTGCTCCAGATCGGCCGATCGCAGCCCCTCGCCGACGTCCTCCACCGCCACCCGCTGCAGCTCTCCGAGCAGCGCCTCCCGGGTCGGGAAATGGCGGTAGAGCGTCGCCCGACCGACCCCCGAGCGAGCCGCGATCTCGGTCATGCTGACCGCCGAGCCGCGCTCGGCGAACGTGCGGGCGACCGAGTCGAGGATGGCCCGGGCGGTCGGCGACAGCCGCTCGCCGCGGCCCGACACCTCGGCAGTGCGCGGTGACCCCATGGCCCGCGAAGTCTACCCCCGCCCCGTCGCGCCCTAGGGGGCGATGTTGTGGTTCAGGTGGAAGACGTTTTCGGGATCGTGGCGGCGCTTCACCTCGACGAGCCGGTCGTAGTTCGGCCCGTATGCGGCCCGGATGGCGTCGTCGCCGTCGTCGTCGGCCAGGTAGTTCAGCCACCGGCGCGCGTCCAGGTGCTCCGACACGGCTGCGAGCGTGTCCTTCGTCCAGGCGACGTTCGCGGTGGTGTCGGCGGGGTCGATCCACTCCGAGGGGAGCAGCAGGTTGAACCCCGCCTCGCGGTGGGGGACCGCCGTCGCCTCCGGCGCGATCCGCGTGACCGCGCCATGGAAGTGCTCGAAGATGATCGCGGTCATCGGCGAGGGCACCGACTCGAAGCGCCGCACCACCGTGTCGATCAGATCGTCGGACATGCCCGTCGTGAAGCTCGAGAGCCAGTAGTTGAGCGCCCCGACCGGGTAGGCGGCGTCGAGCAGCGTGTTCATGACCGGGTAGGGCATCGGCCCGACCTCGACCATGATGGGCGACCCGAACGCGCGGAATGGGGCCAGGTCGCGCTCGGCGGTGTCCGGATCGGTGTGGCACACGATCATCGCCGCGAGCTTCATGCCCGAGCCGTCCGGCGCGTGCACCACCCCCGCGAACGCGGTCAGCTCGTCGGGGCAGGCCGCGGCCGCGTCACGGTAGAAGCGAAGCATGTCCCGCGCTGCGTCGAACGGGTGCGCGATCAGGCCGCCGACCACCATCGGCTGGGGCCGCAGCCGGTACTCGAGCGACGCGGCCACGCCGAAGTTGCCGCCGCCGCCGCGCAGCGCCCACATCAGATCGGGATCGGAGTCGTCGGTCACGTCCAGCACCTCGCCGGCCGCCGTGACGAGCTCGACGCCGATCAGGTTGTCGGCGCCCAGGCCCTGCGTGGACATGAGCCAGCCGAGCCCGCCTCCGAGCGTGTAGCCGGCGATCCCGGTGCTCGAGATCGCGCCGCCCGTGACGGCCAGGCCGTGCACGGCCGCCTCCCGGTTGAGCTCGCTCCAGGTCACGCCACCCTGCGCCCGCACGGTGGCCCGCCCGGCGTCGACGTGGATGCCGCGCATCCGGGCCAGGTCGATCATCAGGCCGCCCTCGGCGACCGCCCTGCCGGCGACGTTGTGACCGCCGCCGCGGATCGAGATCTCGAGCTCCGCCTCGCGGGCGAACCGCACTGCGGCGGCGACGTCGGCGGTGCCCGTGCAGCGCGCGATGAGCGCCGGGTGCCGGTCGATGAGGCCGTTGTGGACGCGCCGGGCGGCGTCGTAGCCGTCGTCGCCCGGGCGCAGGAGCTCGCCGCCGAAGTCCGCAGCGAGCGCCTCGAGCTGCTCGGCCGATACCGTGGATGCGATCGTCATGATGATCCTCCGAGGGAGTGCGGGTGCGTAAAGAGCTGCGCCGGGGCGCCGCAGGCGCCCATTCTCACAAATCTGCGCGCCGATTGTCACGTGTCCGCGGCGCGGGCCGTCGGGGAGTGCCCTCGGCAGGATTCGAACCTGCGACGCCGGCCTTAGGAGAGCCGCGCTCTATCCCCTGAGCTACGAGGGCTCCGGGTGTGTGATCACCCGCGGCCATCGTACCGGCTCCTAGTAGAATCGCCGGCGGATGGCGGCGGCCTCATGATCGCGTCGGCGCTTGGGACGCTGGTCGTGCTGCTGGCGGTCGCCTGGGCGGGCGGGTCGGCGATCGTCCCGCGCGCACCCGCGGCCGAGCGCCTCGCCTTCGGCGTCCTGGGGCTGGTCGGGCTCGCGTGGGTGACCATGCTGCAGGGCCCGGCCCACGTTGGCCTGCTGGGGCGTCCCTGGGCGCTGCGTGCGATCGCGATCGCGCTCGTGGCCGGCCTGGTGGCCTGGCGGCGGCCGTCGCTTCGCCCCGGCCGGATCGCGTGGGCACCGGTGGCCGTCGCCACCGCCACGACCGCCCTCGTGACGTGGCCGGGGCTCTTCGCGGCCACTCCGCGGCTGTGGCCGTCGCACGGCGACATGCTGTGGCACCAGGGCTGGATCCGGCAGCTGGCCGCGGGCGTCGCCGCCCCGGGGGGCGTGTACGCGGGCGAGCCAAACTCGTATCCGTGGCTGTACCACTCGATCGCGGCCTGGATCATGTCCGCGCTGCCCGGAGACCTGAACGCGGCGCTGCTCGCCCTGGGCATCGCGGGCGTCGCGGCCGGCTGGCTCGGCCTGTGGCTGCTCGCACGCGAGCTCGGCGCCCCGCCGGCCGCGGCCACCTGGGCCGCCGCGCTGTTCACGGCGGCGGCCGGCTTCGGCTGGATCTGGCAGCACACCCCCGCCGCGCTCATGCACCAGAACGGGGTGAACCTGGGGCCCTACCACGGCGACCTCGTGCTCTTCAACGTCTTCATGCCGTCGCTCGGCGACGTGCCCCCGCTGATCCCGCGCGAGCTCTCTGTGTGCCTGGCGCCCCTGGCGCTGTGGCTGCTCGTGCGCGGTCTGGGTGCCGGGCGCAGCAGGCTGCTCTGGGCGGCGGGGGCGGCGATCGGGTTCGTGTTCCTGATCGGCCCGGTGGCGGGCGGGTTCTGCGTCGCCTGGGCGCTCGTCTGGGCGATCGGGGGGCGCAACCCCGGCGTCTGGCGGGCGCTGCTGGCCGCGGCGGCGGTCGCGGCGGCCTGGATCGTGCCGCTCGGGCTCGCCTACCACCGCTACGGCGGGTTCGTCTCGATCACCCACCTCACGCCAGTCAATCCGTCGCCGGGGCAGACCGTGATCGCGCTCGGCATCCTGCTCCCGCTGGGTGCTGCCGGGGTGCTCGCGATCGCCGCCCGGCCGTGCGGCATGTCGCGCACGACGATCGTGCTGCTCGTTGCAGTGCCTGCGATCGCCTGCGCCGGCGGTGCGCTTCTGGGCGGAAGCAGCGTCCTCGGAACGCCCGCGCTCCTGCGCTGGGCGCGCTACCTGCCGCTGCTCGCCCTGGCCCTCGCTGTGCCTGCCGGTGTCGCCGCCGACCGGCTGACACGGCTCGCCGCGGGCTCGCTGCGCGGGGGCGGTGTGGCGGTGGCGATCGGGCTCGTGGCCGTCGCCGTGCCGTCCACGGTGCTCGCCACCGCCGCGGTCGTGCACCACGCCTACCCGGTCGCGTTTACGTGCACGCGCCTGCCGCCGGCGAGCACGCTTACGGCCGTCTCGATGCGCCAGCCGGCCGCCGACAACGTCGCGATGGACCTGTTCGCGAGCACCGGCGCCCCGTCCGTCTTCCTCAAGATCGTCCACTCGAAGGTGCGGTTCCGGACCTGGCTTCACCGTCACCCGACCCAGCAGCAGCGCAAGGCGTGGGACCGGGCCCTCTTCCTGCACGGCGTCGTCCCGCCGGGCGTCGAGTGGGTGGTGGCAAGCCGCGCGGCGGCACCGCTCGGCGGCACGGGGTTCGTGTCAGCCGGCAGCTGCCGGCTGGGGAACCGCACCTACCGCCTGCTCAGCAGGCGGCCATGACGAGCGTCTGGCTCGCGGGCGCCGACACACCGCCGCTTGCGTCGAGGCTCTTCACCATGAAGGTGTGGGTCGTCCGGCACGCGAGCCCCGACACGGTGTAGGCGAGGGCCGGCGTCGTCGTGATCAGGCGACCGTTCGAGAACACCTCGTAAGAGAGCCCGGCCGCCGGAGCCGACCACGCGAGCGCCACCGAATGCGTCTGCGGCGTCGCGGTCAGCCCGAGCGGGGCGCCCGGGCACGCCGTCGTGCGCACCTGCAGGAGGCGCTTCGGCGAGAGGTTCGAGACCATGTCGAGCGATCGCACGGAGACGGTGTGGACGGCGCCGCAGGCAAGGCCGGTGACCGCCAGCGTGCGGCCGGCGCCCTGATACCGCAGCGCCGAGTCGACGACCGCCCGGTACCCGCCGACGCCGATGTTGTCACGGCCCTTCGTCCACCCGAGGTCGATCTCGGTCTCGCCCGGGTGCACCGTGACCGCGGGAGCGGTGGGAGGCACCGGGTCGGACTGCTCGACCAGCCTGAAGGCGTCGGCGACGATCGTGCCGCGGGCGCGCGACGCCGAGCTCACCTGCAGCCGCCAGGCGGTGCCGGCGGCCAGGTCATAGCTGCCGACGTACCGGAACTTGCCGCAGTGACGCGACTCGTCGACGGTCGCCGTGCGGGAGCCGTGCGTCGTCGCAACGGCGATGGCGGCCCGGGCCGAGTCGGCCCCGCACGGCCAGCGCATCTCGAGGTCGTAGCGGTCGGTTGTGGGCACCGCCAGCCGGAACCGCACCGGGCTGTCGCTGCGGTGCGGGGCCGCCGCCAGGTAGGTGGCCCCGTAGCGGCCGGGCTGCGCCGAGGCGAGGTGCCACACGGCCGGGTCGTAGCGCACACCGGTCGCATCGGCGTTGTCCACCACCTGCTGCGGGGTGTCCTGGGCGTCCGCGCGCAGGTAGGCCATGTACAGCGGCCAGTTCCATGTGCGGCCGGGATCCGTGTGGTGATCGACACCGCCCCACTCGCCGGGATGGTTCGGGTCCGGCACCTGCGAGTGGCCGATCACGTGGGAGCGGTCGGGCGTGACCAGGAAGGTGTCGGCGATGAAGGCGGCCAGCTTGGCCGAGCCCCGGTACTCGGCGTCGGAGAAGCGGGTGACGTTCGTGAAGCCGGCGTGCTCGATCCCGACCGATGACTCGTTGTAGGCCCAGTTGCCCGCGTGCCAGGCGATGTCGCGGTCGGGCACCATCTGGGCGACGCGGCCGGTGGAGGAGACGACGTAGTTGGCGGATGCCTCGGCCCGCGCGTTGCGGAACCAGTCGTAGGTCGACGCCCACCCGCCCTCGGCGACGTGGATGACGATCCGCGAGACCAGGTTCGTCACCGGCCGGTCGGCGACCGTGTAGTTGGCGGGGTTCGCGGGCTCCCAGACCGCGGCTGGATAGTCGAGCGCGGTCGGGCCGAGGACGTGCATCACGTGCCCGAGCAGCGAGCGCGGAGGCGCGGCGATGCCGGCGGAGTGAAGCGGCGAGCCCGATCGGCCGCTGGCGAGCGTCGTGGCCGGCCCCGCCATGCACACCGCGATCACCGCCGCTGCGGCGATCACCCAGGCCCGGGGCCGGTGTTGCCTGCTCCCAGACACCTCCGCATGATCGGCACAACGAGCGCCCGGCCTGAGTCCGCTTGAGAAATGTTTACGATTGCCTCACCAGGAAGGCACGAGGCGGTGGGCAACGTAGGTGAAAGCGTGATCCGACTCACGATCCGAGCAGTGGCGGCCGGCCTCGTGCTGGCGCTCCTCGCGGCGGCCCCGGCCGCGGCGGCGGGCCTGCGCGGGAACGGCCTGACCGCGTTTGACCGCCACCGCTCGGGCAACTGGGACATCTACATCAAGCGGGCCTCGACCGGGAGCCGCGTGGGCCGCGTGACGACGAGCCGCGCCGCCGACTTCGCGCCCGTGTTCTCGCCCACCGGCACGCGCATCGCGTTCACCAGCAACCGCGGTGGCAACTACGACATCTACACGATCGACCTCACCGGCCACGGCCTGCGCCGGATCACGACCAACGCCGCGCCGGACGCCTTCCCGAGCTGGTCGCCCGACGGCCGCCGGCTGGCGTTTGCGAGCGACCGCACCGGCGACTGGGAGATCTACACCACGGCCGCCAACGGATCGGGCGGGCTCGTGCAGGTGACGCACCATGCGGGCGTCGACAGCCTGCCGGTGTGGTCGCCCGACGGCACCCGGCTCGCGTTCGACTCCCCCCGCAACGGCCACTACCAGATCTGCGTCGTCCCGGCGGCTGGCGGCACCGAGACGGCCCTCACCGCCGACACCGCCCGCAACGTGCAGCCGGCGTGGTCGCCCGACGGCTCGGCGATCGCCTTCGCCAGCAATCGCTCGGGATCGTTCGACCTGTACGTGTACACGCTCTCGTCCGGGAACACCCGCCGCCTGACGACCGATTCCGCCGCCGAATACCAGCCGGCGTGGTCGCCGGACGGCCGCCGCATCCTGTTCGCCCGCGCGACCGCCGCCGGCCGGACGATCGACGTGATGCCGGCCGCGGGCGGCACCGCCACCGCCCTCACGGGCGTGCGTGGCAATGAGCTCCCGAGCTGGCAGGCGGTCGCTCCGACCGCGGTCACGGGCGTCTCCCCGGCGCAGGGCGCGACCGCGGGGGCGACCAGCGTCACGATCACCGGCAGGAACTTCGCCGCGGGTGCGACGGTGATGTTCGGCTCGGCCCCGGCGACGGGCGTCGTGGTCGTGTCGCCCACCGAGATCACCGCCACGAGCCCGGCGGGTTCGGGCACGGTCGACGTCGTCGTCACGACGTCGCGCGGATCGTCGGCCGTCACGCCGGCCGACCAGTTCACCTACCAGTAGGCGGCGCCACCCGCAGCGAGGCGAGCACCTGGCTCACCCCGGCGGCCAGGTCGGCCGCATGCGCCGCCGAGCCGACGACGACGTAGAGGCACATCGCCCGGCCGGCGGCCGTGAAGAACCGCTGCAGGCCGCGCTGGCCCGGCCGGCGGTGAAGCAGCGTCGCCGGCGAGAGCTCACCGGGGTCGACGCGGGTCGGTGCGGCGGCCGCGTAGAGCGGCGTGCCGGCCAACGCGGAGCCGTAGTCGACGAGCACGACCACGACGCCGGCGGCCGGCAGGTGCGCCGTCGCGCCGGTGGCGAAGTCACCATCGGTCGCCGGCAGGGCAACGTTGGCGGCGTGCAGCACCGGCCCTCCGCCCTCCCGCGACCACACCCGCCCGTCCCAGCCGTGCGGCAGGTCAAGGGCGATGCCGTGCGCCTCGAGCCTCATGCGGAGAGTCCCAGCGCCACTGCCGCGATGACGAGCCCCGCTTCGGCGGTGACGGTGGCCAGGCGGGCCGGCCGTTCCCATGCGCGCAGGCGCCGGTCGAGCGCAGCCAGCGCCCGCGGCTCGCGCACGCGTCCTCCTGCAAGCAGCGTGGCGGCCCGGGCGGCGCCGAACGCCGCCCCCACCGCGGCCCCGGCCGTGGCCGTCCCGGCGAGGACGGCTGCCACGGCCGTCGCGTACACGGCAGCCGTCGACACGATTGTGGTCACACCCAGCCCCAGCTGGAGCCCGAATCCCGCCCCGTAGGCCCAGCCGCGGTAGCGGTGCAGCCACTCCTCGTTCACCTGGCGGCGCGGGCCCGGCGGGTGCAGACCGGGGACGGCGTCGACGAGGAGCGCCGCCGCGACCGCGACCCCCAGGAGCCAGGCCCGCATCCCGGCATGCACCCCGGCGACCCCGCCGGCCGCTCCCAGCAGCGCCCCGGCCGCAGCCCCCGCGGCGACCGCGGCCAGCGCAAAGGCCGTCACCGTCACCCCCCATCGCCTTCCCCGGCTCCGCTCGCCGAGCGGAGTGATGCTCCCGAGCATCGACTCTCCTCAGGGTGACCACAGCGAGCGCAGGCCGGCGACGATCGCAAGCGGCACGGCGACCGCGAGCTCAGCCGGCACCGTTGCCCCCGCGCTCGCCGCCCACGTACAGGCTCGGATGGTCCGGGCCGATCCCGGCCGCCTCGAGCTCGCGCTCGACCCGCAGGGCCCGCTCCGGCGACCCGCGCCGATCGGCCTCGGCGGCGTCGGACACCGCGTCTGCAAGCAGCGAGAGCACCTGGTCGAAGCGCTGGGCCGTGCCCTCGCCCGCCAGCTCGCCGCGATCGTCCACGTGCACGAAGTACGGGCTCGCGGGCACGTCGTAGTCGACCCAGGCGGCGCTCGACATCACGACCCGCACGCCGGGCGCGGCCAGGTCGCGCAGCCGGGCCGGGCTCTCGTGGCTCGCATCCTTCGTCACGACGACGAGCTGCACGTCCGCCGGCAGCGGCGCGCCCGCGGCGAAGGCCTCCCAGAAGCTCTGGCAGGTGCTGCAGCCCGACGTGAGGAAGGCGAGCAGCGTCGCCGACCCGGGCCGGGTCACGCCCAGGTGCAGGGCGTCGCCCGCCAGGGTCACGCCCGAGACGTCGTGCGCGGCCGATGTTGCCCGGGCGGGGGCAGCGGTCGCCGAGCCGGCCGGCTGCAGCTCGTCCAGCCGCCGGAGGATCTCGGCATGGCTGCGCAGGAGGCCGCCGACGAGCAGCGCCATCAGCGCCAGAAGCAGCGTTTCGACGACGACGACCGCGGTCACCGCGCGGCCCTACCCAATCTTGCCGCCCCCTCCGCCGAGGCCGGTGTAGGGCGGGTCGACGGCGTCGTGGATGAGGCAGGCCGCCTCGTGATGGCACGTGAGGTTGTCGGTGAGGACGTGGCAGGAGCACTCCGAGGGGAACAGGTGGCACGGGTTCGTGCAGGTGATCATGCGGCACACGACCTGGGTCACCTGATGCACCTGGGTGTTGCACTGGCCGTACCGGAACACGTTGCAACAGGTGGAGCGGTGCTGGCACGAGCCCTCCGCGCACGAGCAGCCGTGCGGGCAGGTGCGCCCCGGCAGGCGGTTGCAGTCGACGTAGTAGCGCACTCCCTGTGAGGCGCACAGCTTCGTGCCCGTGTAGTTCGTGCACTTCCACCAGCCGCCCATGAACGTGTACGGGGGGCAGGTGTTGCTGCCGCCGTTGATGGTGCAGCAGAACTCGGTCCAGCCGTCGCAGCAGAGCGCGCCGGGGTGGCAGTTGCGGCAGGTGATCACGGCCAGGGCGCTGCCGGGCCGCAGCAGGTAGCGCAGCGGGGCGACCGCGAGGGCCGAGCCGCCGATCGCGATCCGTATCAGGACGCCGCGTCGCGACGTGCGCCGCTCGAGCAGCCGCGAAGCCGTCGCGACGAGGCGGTCGGTCACGCCGCCCTCCGGCCCGGGCGGTAGGCCAGCGCGGCCTGCGGCAGGTACGTCAGGACGAGCGAGACGGCGTACGCCGACGCCCAGCAACCGGCCACGAGGCCGACGCCGACAAGAGGCGCGCGCGCAGCCAGCTCGGGCAGGCCCCGTGGCGGGCTGGCAGCGGCCAGGGCGGCGATGGCCGCCGCCGCGACATCGAAGCCCGCGTGCAGGGGCGAGGGCGGCGCGTCGGCGCCGAAGCAGCCGCACGCGGCCACGGGAGCGGCCGTTCGCAGGAGCCGCACCGCAAAGCCGGCCAGCACGGCGTAGAGGGCGGCCATCGCGCCGAGCGAGAGGGCCGAGGGCAGGGCGAGCGCGGTCGCACCGACGCCCACCTCGACCGCTCCGGCCAGGCGCGCGGGCAGGCGGCCCGAGGGCAGGCCGGCGGCGCGCAGTGCGTCCGCCGCGGCGGCGGGAGCGCGCAGCTTCCCCATCCCTGCCACCACCAGCACCGCCGCCAGCACTGACACCAGCGGCGCGGTTACCGACGTGCCGACCACGGCCAAAGGGTAGCGACCACGCCCGCGGGCGGTGGTGGCGCCGTCGTGGTGACGCTCACGCCGGCTGCTCGGTCACGTGCGGCGCGCGCGGGAGCACCCGCAGGGTGACCTCGCCGCGCAGGAGCCGCAGCAGCGATTCGCCGGCCAGCTCGCGCCGCCAGCCGTGCAGCAGCGGATGCGTGCCGTCGCCGCCCATCGCCAGGCCGGCGATCAGCGACTCGAGCTCGGCCCGGGTGGCGACGAGCTCCGAGGCGACCCCGGCCTCGCCGCAGCGCGCCTGCAGCACGGCGCTTGCGAGTGGGAGCACAACGCGCACCCGCCGCCGCACCTCGCCCGGCATGTCGCCGTCGGACGCGCCCGCCGGCGGCACCGCCGAGGCGGCGGCAACGGCCGCCAGCATGCCGTCGAGCTGGGCGCCCTTGCGCAGCTGCAGGCCGCGGATCGTCTCGGCGTCGCGGGCCGTGCGCGGGCGGCGGCGGGCGACCTCGATCAGGGTCGCATCCTTGATCAGCCACGACGCGGGCAGGTCGCGCCGGCGGGCCTCGCGCTCGCGCCAGGCGGCGACCGCCGCGAGCGCCGACACCTGCTCTCCCCGCAGCCGGCCGCGACCGCTGACGCGCCGCCACGCAAGTTCCGGATCCTGCACCAGCGTCGCGTCCTCGCCGTAGCGCTGCTGCATCTCCTCGTCGACCCACGCCTGGCGGCCCTGGCGGGCAAGCCGCTGGCGCAGCGCCTCGGCGGCGGCCAGCAGGTGGCGCACGTCGTCGGCCGCGTACTCGATCTGGACGGGGGTGAGCGGTCGCCGCGCCCAGTCGGTGAACCCCTCGTCGTGGCGCAGCTTCACGCTCACGGACTGTTCGAGCAGGCGCTCGAGCGACGGCGACCCGCCGTAGCCGGCGAAACCTGCGGCCAGCTGGGTGTCGAACACGTTGCGCGGGCGCACGTCGTGGTGCAGCACGAAGGCGGCCAGATCGCCGGACGGCGCGTGCATCACCTTCTCGACCGCCGCGTCGGCCATGAGCGCCGCCACGGGCTCGAGCGGCGCGCCGGCCAGGGGGTCGATCACCGCGAGCCGGTTCGCGGTCGCAAGCTGCACCAGGCACAGCGCCGGCGCATACGTGCGCTCCCACACGAACTCCGTGTCGACGGCGCAGGTGCCCTCGGCACGGGCCACGTCGAGCAGCCCGCCGAGCGCCGCCGCTTCAGTGATCTGCTCGAGTTGCATGGACACGGCGCAGTATTGCGCACTACTCTTGACGTACATGGAAGCCTGGGTGATCTGGGTGGTGGTGGCGGTGGTGCTGCTGATCGCCGAGGCGACCACATCCGCGTTTGTCGCCATCTATTTCGGGCTGGCTGCCATCGCCGCTGCGGCGGTCGCCGCCGTCGGTCTCGGACTGCCGCTGCAGCTGGTCACCTTCGCGGCGCTCTCGGTGGGCGCGCTCACCCTCACGCGGCCCGCGCTCAAGCGCGCCGCCGGGCAGACGATCGCGTTCCGCACCGGCGTCGATGCCATGCAGGGCAAGATCGGCATGGTCACGCACCCCATCGCCGAGCTCGAGCCGGGGCAGGTCAAGATCGGCGGCGAGATGTGGACGGCGCGCTGCTTCTACGACGAGGAGCCGATCGCCGCCGGCACGCGCGTCGAGGTCGTCAAGGTCGAAGGGGTGACCGCCCTCGTGATCCCGGCGCCGTCTGGCCGGGAGGAATTCACCCCCGAACCGGAGGAGCCCCATGCCTGAGTTGATTGCGCTGATCGCCCTGGTGGTGCTGGCGCTGGTCGTGGTCGGACGGGCGGTGCGGGTCGTTCAGCAGAGCACCGTCGGAGTCGTCCAGCGGATGGGGCGCTACCAGCGCACCATCGGCCCGGGCGTCCACCTGCTCGTGCCGATGCTCGACCGCATCCGGGTGACGGTCGACATGAAGGAGACCGTCCAGGCGTTCCCGCCGCAGCCCGTGATCACCCAGGACAACGTCACGATCGGGGTCGACACGGTCGTCTACTACCAGGTCACCGACGCGGTCAAGGCGACGTACGAGGTGCTGAACATGCTGCAGGCGATGGAGCAGCTCACCGTCACCACGCTGCGAAACGTCGTCGGCTCGATGACACTCGAGGAGACGCTGACGAGCCGCGACCAGATCAACTCGCAGCTGCGCATCGTCCTCGACGAGGCCACCGAGAAGTGGGGCGTGCGGGTGACGCGTGTCGAGCTCAAGAGCATCGACCCGCCCCGCACGATCCAGGAGGCGATGGAGCAGCAGATGCGGGCCGACCGGGCCAAGCGGGCCGCGATCCTGATGGCAGAAGGCGAGAAGCAGGCGGCGATCCTGCGCGCCGAGGGCCTGCGCCAGGCGGCGATCCTGAACGCCGAGGCCGACCAGCAGGCCAACGTCCTGCGCGCCGAGGGCGAGAAGCAGGCGCGGGCGCTGCGCGCGGACGGCGAGGCCCAGGCGCTCGCCAGGGTGTTCGACACCGTCCGCTCGGCCGGGATCGCCCCCGCCGACATGCTCGGGTACAAGTACATCGAGGCGCTGCCCGCCGTCGCCGCCGGCGACGCGAACAAGCTGCTCTTGCTGCCCACGGGCGCGGCCGACGCGATGGGCGCGGTCGCCGGCCTGGGGGCGGCGTTCAGCGAGGGCGCGGCGCCCGCGCGCGGCAAGGAGCCGGCCGCCAGACCAGCGCCTCCGACCCCGCCGGCGAGTTCCTGAGACGCCGCGCACCAGGAGGGGTCTGACCCCGTTTGGTGCGCGATGACGGTCGTTCTGCCGGGCGGGCCGAGATCGCTTGTAGAATGCGCCGCGTCCCGTGAAGGTGCCCATGCTCCGACTGCGCCCGTTTGCCCTGGCCGCGTTCACGGCGGTGACGTTGCTGGCGTTCTGGGCTGCGCCGGCGGTGGCGGATACGGCGACCTTCCAGCACCCCGCGGGGCCGGCCGCGAGCGCGATGGATCACGTCTACCGGGCGGTGCTCGGGGTGACGGTGACGATCTTCGTGCTCGTCGGCGGGTGGTTGCTGTACTCGGCCCTGCGCTTCCGGGTGCGGCGGGGCGACACCTACGCCGAGCCCCCCCAGGTGCACGGCTCGACCCGGCTCGAGCTCGCCTGGACGATCGCACCGGTGCTCGTGCTGGTGGCGCTCTCGGCCTACACGCTGGGTCACGTCGGCACCGTCGAGGACGCTCCGGCGAACTCGATGCTCGTGCACGTGCAGGCGCAGCAGTTCTCGTTCACGTACGTCTACGGCGCGAACTCGGGCGTTGCCGGGAAGGCGCCCAGCAACCCGGCCACGCTGGTCGTGCCCGAGAACACGCCGGTCAAGCTCGACGTGCGCTCGAAGGACGTGAACCACGACTGGTGGGTGCCCGCGCTCGGGCACAAGATCGACGCCATCCCCGGCCAGACGAACACGACCTGGTTCAAGGCCACCCGCACCGGCACCTTCCGGGGCCAGTGTGCCGAGTTCTGCGGCCTCGGCCACGCCACGATGGTGATCACCGTGAAGGTGGTCTCGCAGCCGGACTGGAACGCCTACACCGCCAAGCTGAAGAAGGCCTGACCACATGGTGACCGAAGCCACCCCCGTCGCTCCTCCCGCCACGATCCGGCCCGCCACCGGCCTGTGGTCGTGGGTGACCACGGTCGACCACAAGCGGATCGGGATCCTGTACCTGTACACCACCTTCTTCTTCTTCGCGGTGGGCGGGCTGATGGCGCTCGTAATCCGGCTCCAGCTCGAGCACGCGGGCAACACGGTGGTGTCGGCGGAGTCCTACGACCGCCTGTTCACGATGCACGGCACCACGATGATCTTCCTCTTCGTCGTGCCCGTCATGGCGGCGTTCGGCAACTACCTCGTGCCGCTCCAGATCGGCGCGCGCGACATGGCGTTCCCGCGCCTGAATGCGGCCTCGTTCTGGCTGCTCCTGTTCGGCGGCCTCGTGATGTACTCGAGCTTCGTCTGGGGCGGCGGCGCGTCCGACACGGGCTGGACGGCCTATCCGCCCCTGTCGGTGCTCTCGCCCGGGCACGGGCAGGACCTGTGGATCGTCGGGCTGCACATCGTCGGCATCTCGTCGCTCATCGGCGCGATCAACTTCATCTGCACGATCCACAACATGCGGGCGCCGGGCATGCGCCTCACCCGCATGCCACTGTTCACGTGGGCCGTCGACATCTACGCCGTGATGATCGTCCTGGCCGGCCCGGTGCTCGCGGGCGCGCTGACGATGCTCCTGATGGACCGAAACTACGGCACCAGCTTCTACCAGGCTCAGACGCACGGGCCGATCCTGTACCAGCACCTGTTCTGGTTCTACTCCCACCCGGTCGTGTACGTGATGGCGCTGCCCGGCTTCGGCATGATCTCCGAGATCGTGCCGGTGTTCTCGGGCAAGCCGCTCTTCGGCTACCGGGCGCTCGTCTACTCGATCGTCGCGATCGCCTTCCTGGGCTTCCTCGTGTGGGGCCACCACATGTTCGCGGTCGGCTTCTCGACGCCGCTCTCGGTCTGGTTCATGCTCGCGTCGATGGCGATCGCGGTGCCGACAGGCGTCAAGATCTTCAACTGGATCGGCACGATGTGGATGGGCAGGATCAGATTCGAGCCGCCCATGCTGTATGCCGTCGCGTTCATCGGCCTCTTCATGATCGGCGGCCTGTCGGGGATCTTCCTGGCCGCCTTCCCGATCGACCTCTACGTCACCGACAGCTACTTCGTCGTCGCCCACTTCCACTACGTGCTCGGGACGGTGCCCGTGTTCGCGGTGCTCGGAGGCGTGCACTTCTGGTTCCCGAAGATGAGCGGCCGCATGCTCGACCGCGCGCTCGCCGTCCGCGCCTTCTGGATCATCTTCGTCGGCTTCAACATGACGTTCTTCCCCATGCACGACCTCGGCCTCTCGGGGATGCCGCGCCGTGTCAGCACCTACACGAACACCGGGTGGGATACGGCCAACCTGATCGCGACGATCGGCGCGTTCGTGCTCGCGACCGGCGTCCTGATGGTGCTCTGGAACTGCATCCACTCGCTGCGCGTGGGCCGGATCGCCCCCGCCGACCCGTGGGGCGCGAACAGCCTCGAGTGGTACACGTCCTCGCCGCCGCCGCCCCACAACTTCGACGAGCTGCCTCCGATCCGCAGCGAGCGGCCGTTGTACGATCTGCGCCGCGAGGCGGCCGCGACCGCCGCCGCGGGGGATTGACCAAAACATGCTCGACAAGCAGACCGCCCACCGAAACCTCGTCCTCGCCCTCAAGCTCGGGATCTTCGCGCTGCTGCTCTTCGCGCTGACGCTCCTGATCGGTGTGCTGGTGCGGTATGGCTGACCCCAGCGACCACACGGGCGGCTTCCACCTGCCGGAGCCCTCGGCGCTGCCGTTTGCGACGTCGGCCGGCATCGCCATCGTGCTCGCGGGCCTCGTCCCCGATGCCCGCATCTGGCGGCTCGCCCTGGTGTCGCTCGGCGCGACGATCACGATCATTTTCGGCGCGCAGTGGGTGCGCGACGCGATCGCCGAGTACAACGACCTGCCGGAGTAACTCGCGAGAGCTAGAGCAGGTAGACGACGGTGTAGAGCACGATCCACACCACGTCGACGAAGTGCCAGTAGAGGCCGGTCACCTCGAGGCCGATGTGCTGGCCCGCCGAGTAGTGGCCGCGGAGTGAGCGCAGGAGGGCCATCGCGAGCAGCGACGCGCCGACGAACACGTGGAAGCCGTGCAGGCCGGTGAGCGAGAAGAACCCGGACGTGAACGCGTTGTCCGACGGCGTGAAGCCCAGGTGCAGGTACTCGTGGATCTGCAGGGCGAGGAACGTGAGCCCCAGGAGCAGCGTCAGCCCGAGGCCGCAGATCAGCCCGAAGCGGCGGTTGCGCTTGATCGAGACGAGCGCCCAGTGCATCGTGAACGACGAGGAGATCAGGATGGCCGTGTTCACGCCTGTCGGCTTCTTGGGCACGTCGATCCCGGTCGGCGGCCACGGGTGGTGCGTGAACCGCAGATAGAAGAAGATCGTGAAGAACGACCCGAACAGCATGATCTCCGAGCCCAGGAACATCACCATGCCCAGGAACAGCGGCGATCGCAGCAGGCTGTCGTGGTACGCCGAGACCGGGGCCGTCTCGCCCCCGCCGTGCCCGTCGATGGTGGCCACGTGGGCGGTCACGCCCGCGTCGACTCCGAGGGCTCGTCGACGACCACGTGCTCGACCGGGAGGCTCGTGCGGTCGCGCAGGCGCTCGACCAGGTCACGCCGCATCCAGCCCGACCGGGTGCGCGGCAGCGTCGAGATGATGATCTCGGCGGGCGGGTCGGACTCGACCACGTCGAGCACCGCCGTGTACGGGTCGCGGTCGACGATGTAGCCCGAGGCCTCGATGCCGGCGCCGCGCAGCGCCGTCAGGGTGGCATCGAGCCGGGCGCGTGTGGCCGCCTCGACCGCCGCCTCATCGACGACCCAGCTGTCCGACGGGTCGTTCTGGGGGCAGATGACGGTCACGCGGATCGGGTCGGCGGCCGCGCGGGCGCGCACGGCCGCGATCAGCCGCTCACCGGCGACGGTCTGGTTGGCGACCACGAGGATGTGCTTGAGGGCGCTCATGATCGCCTCTCTCTGAGTCGGAGTGGCCTGGGCCAGGGCGACCGGGACGGGGATCTCCTCCGGCTGCGGCGGGACGTGCACCGTCACGATCGCGTGGCGCGCGCCGGGGACGCCGTAGGCGTACGGGCTGCCGACGACCTGCGGCGGCTCGTCGAAGTTGAAGATCGGCGGCGGCGACGTCACCTGCCACTCGAGCGTGAGCGCCCGCCACGGGTTGGCCGGAGCCGGGGCGCCCCTCCACCAGCTGTGCGCCATGTTGTAGAGGAACACCAGCGTGGAGGCGCCGAGCACGAACGCGCAGATCGAGATGACGAAGTTCAGGTCGGCCCACTTGGACGGGTAGTCGGCGATCCGCCGCATCATCCCCTCCATCCCCAGCCAGTGCATGGGCATGAAGGTGGCGTTGAAGAACACGAACGTGAGCCAGAAGTGCAGCTTGCCGAGGCCCTCGTCGTACATCTTGCCGGTCATCTTCGGGAACCAGTGGTAGATGCCCGCGTAGATCGTGAAGACGGAGCCGCCGAACAGCACGTAGTGGATGTGGGCGACCACGAAGTAGGTGTCGGTGAGGTTGATGTCCACCGGGATCACGGCCAGGAAGATGCCCGAGAGGCCGCCGATCACGAAGGTGAACAGGAAGCCGCAGGCAAACAGCATCGGCGTGGTGAGGTGGATGACGCCCCTCCACAGCGTCGCCACCCACGAGAAGATCTTGATCCCGGTCGGGACGGCGATCGCCATCGTCGTGAACATCATCGGGACGCGCAGCCACGGCGCCATGCCCGACGTGAACATGTGGTGCGCCCAGACGGTGAACCCGAGCACGCCGATCGCGACGGTCGAGATCGCGATCAGCTTGTAGCCGAAGATCGGCTTGCGGGAGTGGATCGCCAGCACCTCGGAGATGATCCCGAAGCCGGGCAGCATCATGATGTACACCGCCGGGTGGCTGTAGAACCAGAAGATGTGCTGGTAGACGACCACGTTGCCGCCGTGCGTCGGGTCGAAGAAGTGCGTCCCCATGATCCGGTCGAAGAGCACCATGAACTGCGAGCCGGCGATGAACGGGGTGCCGAGCACGACGAGCGTCGAGGTGGCGAGGTTGGCCCAGACCAGCAGCGGCATGCGCCAGAAGCCCATGCCCGGGGCGCGCATCGTCACGATGGTGACCAGGAAGTTCACGGCCGTCGCGATCGACGAGAAGCCGGCGAACTGCACGCCCATCACCCAGAACGTCTGTCCGGGAGGCCCGTGTACCGACAGGGTGGCGTAGTTCGTCCAGCCGGCGTCGAACGGGCCGACCAGGAACGACGACACCATGCACATCCCGGCCACCGGCAGCATCCAGTAGGAGAGCGCGTTCAGGCGCGGGAACGCCATGTCCTGGGCGCCGATCATGATCGGGATGACGAAGTTGCCGAGGCCGGCGAAGGCGGGGATGACGAACAGGAAGATCATCAGCGCCGCGTGCACTGAGAAGAGCGCGTTGTAGGTCGCCGGTGAGAAGTACTGCAGGCCGGGCGTCGCCAGCTCTGCGCGCACGCCCTCGGCCAGCATGCCTCCGATGAGGAAGAAGATGAACGTCGTCACCAGGTACTGGACGCCGATCACCTTGTGGTCGGTGTTGACCTTGAAGTAGTCCTTCCACGACCGCGCGCCGTGGCTCGAGTGGTCCTCGTGCGCCGGCGTGGGCTTGCCGATGATGTAGCCCCACCAGTAGTCGAAACAGCCGATGCCGATCGTGAACCCGAGCCCGGCGAACAGGAGCAGGAACGTCTGCACCACGCCCTCGGAGTAGGCCACCCGCCCGGTCTCGTACCGGATCAGCATCACCAGGCCGGCGGCGCCGAGGCCCATCGCGGCCGACAGCCAGAACGCCCGCACCCAGCTCCCGCGTAGCCACACGCTCCGCTTGTGGCCGCCGCCGTGGCCGTCGTGGAGCTCGTGGGCATGAAGCTCCGGGGCGTGTGCAACCATCAGCCGCCGCCTTTCAGAAGGTAGGTCGAAAGCGCATCGATCTGAGCGGACGTGAGGGACGTGCCGAACGTGGCAGGCATGACCCCGTTGGTATACCCGGTGACGACCACCTTACCGGGGTCGGCAATCGACTCGCGGACGTACTGGGCGGCCGTCTCGCCGCCGCCGTACTTGGTCGCGTCCGCCGCCAGATTGTTCAGATTGGGGCCGATCGTCCCGTTCGATCCCGCCGGGGTGAAGGTGTGGCAGCCGCTGCACCCGGCGCTCTTGAAGGTCGCCGCCGCATCGATTGTGCCGCCTGACGAGGGCGGCGGCGCCGCCGCGAGCTTCTTCTGCGCGAGGAGCCACTTGGCGAAGTCGACGGGCCTCATGACGACCAGGATGTTGCGCATCTGGCTGTGGCCGATCCCGCATAGCTCGGCGCACACGATCGCGTACGTCCCGAGGCGAGTGGGGGTGGCAACGACGGTCGTCGGGGTGCCGGGGACGACGTCCTCGCCGATCCGAAGCGCCGGGATCTTGAAGCTGTGGATCACGTCCGTGGGCGGGGCGTGCAGGCGGAACTCGACCTGGCGGCCCTTCGGCAACACCAGGATCCCCGAGTGCAGGTGGCCGCGCTTGGGGTAGGTGAACGACCACGCGAACTGCTTGCCGGTGACGTTCACGACCATGTGGCCGTGCTTGAGCGACTCGTTGCGGTTGAGCACGACCGTCGCCGCCACGGCGAAGCCGAGCACGATGACGATGGGGACGATCGTCCAGACGATCTCGAGCCCGGTGTGGCCGTGGATCGGCGCCCCATCGGACATGTCTCCGGGGCGCGCCCGGAACTTCCACATCGAGTAGCCGAGGAACGAGACGACGACCGCGAAGATGATCGAGCTCGTGACGAGCAGCCACAGGTACAGGGTGTCCTGGCGGTGCGCCTGGACCCCGGCGGCCGGCGGGAACCAGTCGGGCAGCCAGAGCGCCGCGCCTACTGCGCCGATCGCGCCCAAGACCAGCGCAAAGATCCCGACTTTCGCAAACGCCGACACCGGCCGCATCTTATGGGAGTGGGGGGACGGGGGCAAAGGGAACCACGCGCACCTCGAGCACTCTCACTCCCACACCGGCGGGCCGGATCGCAGCCGCAGCGGCGTGCCCAGGCCGCGGTCGCGGGCGCCTCGCAGCACGTGCCACGCCGCGGCGACGTCGTCCATCGCCAGGCCGACGGGCGTGACCACGATCCGCTGCGCGGCATCCGTGCGCCCCGGGTGGTGGCCGGTGACGACGTCGGCGAGCTCGACCGCGGCCGACCCGTCGGCGGCCACGAGCCCCGCCGCCACCAGCCGCTCGGCATAGCGGCCGGGGTGGGTCGACTCGTGCTCCCAGTCGTCCACGACCAGGAGGTCGGTGGCCGCGTGCAGGTCGAGCGGCGCGTCCAGGCTCGAGACCAGGACGACGGTCGCGCCGGGATCGATCCACCCGGCCGCGAAGCTCGGCTCGACCGCCATCGTCGCCGGCACCACGACCTCCGCGCCGCGCACCGCCGCCTCGGCTGTCGCGGCCGGCCGCACGTCGAGTCCGCCGGCGGCCCGGGCGCGAGCGCAGAACCGGCTGCAGCGCTCGGCCGCCGGGTCGAACACGCGCACCTCGCGCAGCCGCGGCAGCACCGCCCGCAGCGCGTCGAGCTGGGTGTGGGCCAGGACGCCCGCGCCGAGCAGGCAGGCCACCTCGGCGTCCGGAGCGGCCAGGTGGCGCACGGCGACCCCGGTCACGGCGCCCGTCCGCATCGCCGAGACCACCGTGCCGTCCATCACCGCGAGCGGCAGGCCGGTGCCGGGATCGGTCAGGAGGACGAGCGCGTTCGCGCGCGGCAGGCCGTTGCGGGAGGGGTTGTCCGGGACGCTCGGGATCCACTTGAGGCCGGCCACGTCGAACTCGCCGCCGACGTAGGCGGGCATGGCCATGATGCGGCCGTGCTTCTCCTCGGTGCCCGGCTCGTCCGCCCACGTGATCATCACCTTGGGCGGCATGCGCACCTCGCCTGCGGCCTTCACCCGGAACGCGCGCTCGATCACGTCCACCATCGCGGGCATGTCCGTGCCGCCCGCCGCGACCACGTCCTCCTGTGACAGGTAGACGAAGTCGCTCACGACTCGACGAACACCACGTGGACATCCTTCGGCCCGTGCACGCCGCGGATCAGCGTCTGCTCGATGTCGGCGGTGCGGCTGGGGCCGGTGACGAACGTCACGGCCGATGCGGACGCGAGCTCGGGCCCGACCCGCTCGAGTGCCGCCGCCAGGTCGGGCACGAGCTGGTCGGCACGGGCCTCCACGACGTGCACCGGATCGACGAGGCCGTTGCGGCGCCCGCCCGAGAGCCGTGACGACACGACCACGGTGCCCGTGGCGGCGATCAGCGCCAGGCAGGGCGTCACCGCCACCCCCTCGCCGCGCAGCGCGTCGAGGGCAGCGCGGCCGTGGTGCACGTGCCCGCCGACGGCCTCGAGCTCGGCCTGGAACTGCTCGATCACCGCTTCACCACGACGTCGCGCGTGCGCGCCCACCGCTTGAGGAGCGGCACGTGCATGAACGGGGCCTGGCCCCGGATCTGCACGTGGCGGGCGGTGCGGGTGGTCAGGCGGTATATGAAGGGGCGGCTCCAGGCCGTGCTCCAGGCCCGGAACGCCAGCCGCTCCAGCCGCCCGGCCGATGTCACCGCCCGGTCGCGGCGCAGGCCGAGCAGGAGCTCGTGCAGCGGGATCCGCACCGGGCAGACGTCGTCGCAGGCGGCGCACAGCGACGATGCCTGGCCGAGCTCGTCGAGCCCGTCCTGGGGGTGCAGGAGCGGCGTCAGCACCGCGCCGATCGGCCCGCCGTACACCCACCCGTAGGCGGTGCCGCCGACCTGGCGGTAGACCGGGCAGACGTTCTGGCAGGCGCCGCAGCGGATGCAGTGAAGGACGCTGCGATACGCAGTGTCGCGCACCCGGGAACGGCCGTTGTCCAGGATGACGAGGTGCAACTCGTCGGGGCCGTCGGCCTCCTCGCCGCGGCGGGGGCCGCCCACGAGCGACACGTAGGAGGTGATCTTCTGGCCGGTGCCCGAGCGGATGAGCAGCGGCAGGAGCGTGGCCAGATCGGCCATGTTGGCCACGATCCGCTCCATGCCCATGATCGCGATGTGCACCCGCGGCAGCCCCGAGCACATGCGCCCGTTGCCCTCGTTCTCGACCAGGACGAGGGTGCCCGTCTCGGCCACGCCGAAGTTCACCCCGGTGATGCCGACGGGCGCGCGCAGGAAGCGCTCGCGCAGGTGGGCGCGGGCGAACGCCGTCAGGTCGGCCGGGTCGTCGCCGATCGGCTCGCCGGCCAGGGGCTCGAGCAGCGCGCGCACATCGGCGCGGCTCTTGTGGATCGCGGGGATGATGATGTGCTCGGGGGCCTCGCCGGCCGTCTGCACGATGAACTCGCCCAGGTCGGTCTCGGCGACGTCGACACCGGCCGCCCCCAGGCGCTCGTTCAGGCCGATCTCCTCGGAGGCCATCGACTTGCCCTTGACCACCTCCGTCCCGTGCTGCAGCACCACTTCGGTGATGTAGGCGGCGGCGTCCGCGCCCGTCGGCGCGCGGTGCACGACGACGCCGTTTCGCTCGAGATTCCGCTGGAAGCGGTCGAGCAGCGCGGGCAGGTCGGCGACCGCCTCTGACCGGATCCGCTCGCCCTCGGCGCGCAGCGCCTCGAAGTCGATGGTCTGCACCGAGGCGGTGCGGTTGTCATGGGCGCGCTCGGTGAAGCGGTGGACGTTCGCGACCCGGACGGGATCGCGCAGCGCCGTCGCCGCCCGCTGCTCGAATCCGGTCACAGCGCCTCCGCGAGGATCGTCGCCAGATGCACCACGCGGACGTCCGCGCCGGTGCGGGCCGCCCGCCCCTCGACGTGCATGATGCAGCCGGGGTCGGCACTGACGAGCGTCTCGGCGCCGGCCGCCGCCGCCGAAGCGAGCTTGTCGTCGGCCATCGCGGTGGCGACGTCGGGGTAGCGCACCGAGAACGTCCCGCCGAACCCGCAGCAGCGGTCGCCGCGCGGCAGCTCGCGCAGATCGGCGACCGCGCGCAGGAGCACCCGCGGCTGCTCGGCCAGCCGCAGCTCGCGCAGCATGTGGCACGAGTCGTGGTAGGTGACCGTGCGGCCAAGCGGGCGTCCCCAGGCCCTCGGCGCCGACCTCCTCGACGAGGTACTGGGAGAGCTCGAAGACGCGGCCGGCCGTGCGCTCCGCCAGCGCCTGGTCGCGGTCGCCGTGGAAGAGGTGGCGCCAGTGCAGCCGCATCATGGCCGTGCACGATCCGGACGGGACGACGATCGCGTCCAGGTCGGCCATCGCCCGCAGCGTCCGCCGCGCCACCCGGCGGGCGTCGGCGGCAAAGCCGCTGTTCCACGCCGGCTGGCCGCAGCACGTCGCCCCCGGGATGGGCACCGTCTCGACACCCGCCGCCCGCAGCACCGCCGCAGCGTCTCGCACCACCTGCGGATGGACGGCATCGCCCAGGCAGGTGGGGAAGAGCCCGATCATCGCGGGCATGATACGGGAGTGACTCTGCACGTCTCGACCGTGGCGCTGTCGTTCGGAGCGGACGAGGTCCTGACCGACGTCTCGGCCATCGTGCGGCCCCGCGACCGGGTCGCGCTGGTGGGCCGAAACGGCGCCGGCAAGACCTCGCTCCTGCGCATCCTGGCCGGTGAGCTCGTGCCCGATCGCGGTGAAGTCTCGCTCCCGGCCGGCACCCGCGTCGCCCTGCACGACCAGCGGCCCCCGCTCACGGGCGACCTCACGCTCGGCGCCTACGTCGGCGCCGGGCGCGGCCGACGCCCGCCGGCTCGAGGCCGAGCTCGCAGACCTCGAGCGGCGGATGGCCGGCGGCGAGGCGAGCACGGCGGTGATGCGCCGCTACGACGCCGCCCAGCGCGCGTTCGAGCGCGCCGGCGGCTACGGCTGGAGGGCGCGGCTCGAGGCGGTCGCCCGCGGCCTCGGGTTCTCGCCGGCCGACCTCGACCGGCCGCTCGTGACCTTCTCGGGCGGCGAGCTCACCCGGGCATCGCTCACCCGGGCGCTGGCCGGCCGAGCCCGATCTGCTGCTGCTCGACGAGCCCACCAACCATCTCGACACCGGGGCGATCGAGTGGCTCGAGGAGCACCTGGACGGCCTCGACGCCGCCGTCGTCTTCGTGTCGCACGATCGCTGGTTCCTGGAGTCGGTCGCGACCGGCGTGCTCGAGATCGAGCGCGGCCAGGGCCGCTTCGACAAGGGCAGCTACTCGCACTGGCGGCGGCTGAAGGCCGAGCGGCTGGCGGCGCAGGCCGACGCGTTCGAGCGCCAGCAGGGCGAGCTGGCGCACCTGCAGCGGTTCGTCGACCGCTTCCGCTACGGCACGAAGGCCCGCCAGGCCCAGAGCAAGCTGAAGGCGATGGCGCGCATCGAGCGGCTCGACCGCCCGGCGCAGCAGCGCGCGCTGGGGTTCCGCTTCCCCCCACCGGCCCGCAGCGGCCGGGTCGTGCTCGAGGCGGAGGGGCTCGACGTCGCCGTGGCCGGGCGGACGCTGATCGCGGGCGCCGACTTCGCCATCGAGCGCGGCCAGCGCGTCGCCCTGATCGGGCCCAACGGCGCCGGCAAGACCACCCTCATCGAGACGCTCCTGGGCAAGCGCCCCGCCGCCGCGGGCCGCATACGGCTCGGCCACGGCACCATCCCCGGGTACTACTCCCAGCAGTCGCTCGAGCTACCCGACGCCTACCGGGCGCTCGACGCGATCACGTCCGGTACCGGCCTCACGGGCCCGGCCGCGCGCGACCTGCTCGGCCTGTTCCTGTTCTCGGGCGACGATGTCGAGAAGCCGGTCGCGGCCCTCTCGGGCGGCGAGCGGCGGCGGCTGGCGCTCGCACGGACGGTCGTCTCGGGCGCGAACTTCCTGGTGCTGGACGAGCCCACGAACCACCTCGACATCGAGAGCCGCGAGGCGCTCGAGGACGCGCTCCTGGGCTTCCCCGGCACCGTCCTGCTCGTGTCGCACGACCGCGCCCTGATCGAGGCGCTGGCCACGCGCACGCTCGCGATCGAGGACGGCCGCCTGATCGCCCGCGAGGGCGCGTTCGGGGACTACGCCCGTGCGCACGAGGGCAGCGCGCCGAGCCGCCCCGCCGCCGCGCCGGCCGCGGCGAAGCCCAAGCCGGCGAAGGAGCGCAAGGCCGCCGCCGCCGCGCCCACGCGGCGGCGAACGTCGCAGCGCGCCGCCCGCGAGGTGCGCCGGCTCGAGACCGAGATCACGGCCGCAGAAGGCCGGATGGGGGCCATCGAGGCGCGGCTGTCGCAGCCTGATGCGTACGCCGACGATTCGGCGCTCGTCGCCGACAGCAAGGAGCACCAGCGGCTTCAGGAGGAGCTCGCCTACCTCTACCGCGAATGGGAGCGGCACGCCGTCGAGGCGTCCTAGCTCATTCGGCCATGCTGGATCGCGCCATGCCGGCGAGCTCCTCGTGACTCCAGGTGAGCGTCCCGTCGCGCAGGTCGGCGATCACCGCGTCGAGCCAGCCGAGCTCCGCCGCGACCAGCGCGCGCTGATATTCGGTCTCGAGCAGCGTCACCCGCGGCAGGTGGTCGAGCTCGCCCCCCAGCTCACGGTCGAGCCGTGCGAGCTGCTCGCGCAGAGGGGCGGCGCGGCGTTCGAGCAGCGCCAGCAGGTCCCGCGGCCCGAGCAGCATCGCGAACGAGAGCGCGGCCGGAAACTCGGGGAACTCGTTGCGCGGCACGGAGAGCATGGTCGTGAGCCACTCCCGGGCCTGGCTGCGGCCCGCGGGGGTCAGCTCGTAGACCGTGCGCTCGGGGAAGCGGTGGTCGCGCTCGGTGTGGCCAACCGCGATCAGGCCGGCCTTCTGCAGCCGCTGGATCGTCTTGTAGAGGGTGGCCCGCTGGCCGACGTTGATGACCTGATCCTTGCCCCAGAGCTTGATCAGCCGCTGCAGGCCGTAGGGGTGCAGCGGCCCCACCTCGAGCAGGCAGAGCACCGCAAGGGCGACCGGCGATGGGGCGGTGCGTGGGGCCATCTCCCCACAGGATACTGGTTCCTTCGCAGATAGTTGATTTAGAACTAGTGTCTCTGCTACTATCGCTCGGCAACGCCAGCGAAGGGAGAACCCCATGACCACCGAGAACATCCGCGCCCACAGCGCCTCCGTCCGCAAGACGGGCCCGTGGACGACCGCGCGCAGCTTCGACGTCCGCGCCTCCCGCGGGAGCGTCGTCCTCGACCTGCTGCTGCCGCGCATCGAGCCCGGCGATGTCGAGATCCAGCTCGACATCGACCACTCGATGGTGAAGCTGCTCGTCCCGGACGGGACGAACATCGAAAGCGGCGACCTGCGCCGCATCGGCCGGGGCCGTGTGAAGGACTGGACCGGCACCGGCCGGCCCGGCGGCCGCACCATCCGGCTGCTCGGCGAGATGCGAAACGCCGAGGTGCGTGTGCACCGCGGCGGCGTCGCGATCGCCGGGATGATGCTCTCCGGCACGAGCCGGGGACAGGTGCGCGAGGCACACCGCGAGGGCCGTCTCGAGGGCACGCTCGCGGGCTAGCGCAGCGGCCGCTCCATCCAGACCGTGGCGTGCGGGTTGCCGTTGTAGTCCGCGATCGGGACATACCCGGCGCTGCCGTAGAGGCCGACCGCCTCGCTCAGCGTGGCGGCGGTGTCGAGCCGGGCGCGATCGCAGCCGAGCTCGGCCGCGGCCTGCTCGAGCGCCACGAGCAACGTCCGCCCCAGGCCCTTCCCGCGGGCCTGGGGCGCGACGTACATGCGCTTGATCTCGGCGATCCCGGCGCCGATCACGCGCACGGCGCCGCAGGCCACCGGCCGATCGTCCTCAAACCCCAGGAGCAGGCGGCCCGCCGGCGGCTCGAGCTCCTCCGGGGCGGCGTCGACATACCGCGACCGGTCGAACCCCGGGCCCATCCGGTCGGCGATCTCGTCCAGGTACTCGGCCATCAGGAGGCGGGCCGCCGCCGCGTCGGCCCGCACCGCTCGCACGTCCATCGGCGGATGCTAGTAGGTCAGAGCGACTCGGTGACCGCGTCGATCAGCGCCGCCGTCACGTCGGGATCGAAGTGCGAGCCGGCGCACCGGCGCAGCTCGGCGAGGGCGTCTGCGACCGGCATGGCCGCCCGGTAGACGCGGTCGGACGTCATGGCGTGGAACGCGTCGCAGGCCAGGATGACCCGGGCCCCGAGCGGGATGTCCCCACCCGCGAGGCCGCGCGGGTAGCCGCTGCCGTCCCAGTGCTCGTGGCACGCCAGCACGAGCCGGCGGGCGCCGTCGAGCGCGGGCACCGGCTCCATGATCTTCGCGCCCAGCTCCGGGTGGCGGCGCATGACCGTCCACTCCTCGACGGTCAGCGGCCCGGGCTTGGCCAGGATCGTGGCCGGAACGCCGATCTTGCCGACGTCGTGCAGGGCGGCCGCGACCGTGATGTCGCGCAGCTCCGGCCCCGCCAGCGCCAGACGGCGGGCGACGTTCGTCGTCAGGCCGACGAGCGCCTGGGCGTGGTCGCTCGTGTACTCGTCCTTCGTCCCGAGGGCGGTGCCGAGGGCGGCGACCGTCGCCAGGAACGACTCCTCGAGCTCGGCGTACAGGCCGCGGTTGACCATCGCCAGCAACGCCTGGTCGGCGATCCCGAGCAGCATCTGCTCGTCGCGGCGGTCGGGCGCGCCGCGGCGGTGGCCGCGCTGGACGACGATCGCCGCCCTGTTGGCCGCCCACTCGCCGACGGGCACGACCGCGAAGGTCGTCCCCCCAGCCACCGTCTCCAGGTGGCGCACGACCGCGCCGGCCCGCTGGGGAGTGCACACCGCGAGCGCGCGCGAGTCGAGGTTGCCCGCAAACGGCGCCTCGGTCACCGCCACCGGCTGGGCGGCCAGGCGCTGCACCTCGACCGGCGTATAGCCGACATGCGCGGCGAGCGTCATCTGATCGCCTGCCCGCAGCCAGACCGAGATCGCCGCCGACTCGACGAGCCGGTCGACGGCCCGGGCGAGCATCTCGGCCACGGCGTCGACGCTGCCCTGCAGCGCCAGCGCCGCACCCAGCTCGATCAGGGCCTCGGAGATCTCGGCCGCATCGCGCATGCTCGCGTAGAGGCGCACGTTCTCGCAGGCCGCCGCCGCCTTCCCGGCCACGACCTCGAGGACGTGCAGGTCGGTGTCGTCGAACTCGTCGAGGCCGAGCTTGGACAGCACGATCGCGCCGATGGGCTCGCCGCCGATGAGCATCGGCGCCACCATCATCGACTCGTCGATCGGCTCGCTGCCGGGCACGTCGACGGCGTAGGAGTCGGCGGCCGCGTCCGGGATGCGGCGGGCGCGCCCATCCACCACGGCTCTGCCCGCGACGCCCTCGCCGACGCGGCAGACCAGATCGGCGGTGCGGTCGTCCTCGTACTCGGCGATGACACCGTCGTGAGCGACCGGCACGACCGCCTTGCCGTCGGCCGACAGCAGGTAGAAGCGGCAGGCGTGGTGATCGATCAGCGTCGTCAGCTCGGTCACGACCGCCCTGCCGGCCTCCTGCTCGCTGCGTGCGCGCGCCAGTCTCAGCGACAGCGAGTGCAGCATCTCGAGATGCTCGAGCGGCCGCATCGCCGCCCCGTTCGGTCGCGGCGGCGCCGCCGCGACAGGCGTTGCGATCGCGGCCGCCGCACCGGCGGCGATCAGCTCGGCGGCGTCGAGCTCTGCCGGCCCGAACTCGTGCGCCGAGCGCACCGACCCGACCAGCGTGCCGAGCCGCTCGCCGGCCGCCTCGACCGGAGCGACGATGACGGCATAGCGGCCGTCGCGCCATCCGGTGCACCCGTGCGGGCAGTCGGCCAGGATCGACGCGAGCCGGGCGGCGCCCAGCCTGTGCGGGCGCACGCCGTCGCGCGACCAGCGTGCGAGCACGGCCGGCCGCAGGCCGTCGCCGGCCAGGATCCAGGTGGCATCGAGGCCGAGCAGCTCACCAAGCACACGGCACGGCGTCGTGAGGCCGCCGGCCGGCGCCGCGTCCGTCAACTCGACGCCCATCGAGTCGTGACGCGCAGCGGCCAGCGCGATCGTCAAGGAGGTGCCCACTTCGCCCATGCGGGGGACAGCCTAACCGCTGCGTGGCAGTCGCCACCATCCCCGCAACGCGGTATTCGGATCTCCCACTTTCTGGAGATCTGCCGGCTTCACGGCCGACCGCTAGAAGGCGGCGTTCAGAACCTCGTACACGCCGGCGGCCACGAGGCCGGCGGCCGGGATCGTCAGCATCCACGCCATGACCATGTCGGCGGCCACACCCCAGCGTACGGCCGAGATCCGCGTCGTCGCCCCGGCCCCCATCACCGACCCGGAGATGACGTGGGTGGTCGACACCGGGAACCCGTACTTGGTCGCCACCGTCCACAGGACCGCGCTTGCCGTCACCTGCGAGGCGAACCCCTGCGGGGGCCGCAGCTTGAAGATGCGCGTGCCCATCGTGCGCATGATCCGCCAGCCGCCGATGTACGTCCCCAGCGCCATCGAGAGGGCGGCCGCGGCGATCACCCAGTCGGGGATGGTGGTCGGGGAGGACGTGCGGTGCGATGCGTACAGCGCGAGGGCCATCACTCCCATCGTCTTCTGGGCGTCGTTCGTCCCATGGGCGAACGCGAGGAAGCTCCCGGACGCGATCTGCGACAGCCGGAAGCCGCGATTGAGCGGCGTCGGGCGCACCCGCCGGAAGCCCCACAGGATCAGCACCATGAGCAGGCCCGCCAGCAGGAACCCGATCACCGGGCTTGTGAGACCCGGCCAGACGACCTTGTTCCAGAGCGCCCCCCAGTCAACCGGGTTCTGCCCTCCGCGCGCGATCGCCGCCCCGATCAGCCCGCCTACGAGCGCATGCGATGACGACGAGGGCAGGCCGAGACGCCAGGTGAGCAGGTTCCATCCGATCGCCCCGGTCAGCGCCGCCAGCAGCACATGGGCGTTGACGAACCCGGGCGTGGTGTTGATCAGCCCACCGCCCACCGTCTGCGCCACCTTCGTCGATGAGAACGCGCCCAGGAAGTTCATCACGGCTGCGATCAGCACCGCCTTGCGCGGGCTGAGCGCACGCGTCGAGACCGACGTGGCGACGGCGTTGGCCGTGTCGTGGAAGCCGTTCGTGAAGTCGAAGGCAAGCGCGATCGCGATGACGACGACCAGTTGAGCGGTGGTCAACGGTTCTTCAGGTAGATGCTCTCGAGCACGTGCGCCGAGCGCTCACAGCTGTCGACGGCCTGCTCCAGGTGCTCGTGGATGTCCTTCCAGCGGATCACCACGAGGGGGTCGTGACCGTCGCGGAACAGGCGCGCGGTCGCGGCGCGCACGATCCGGTCGCCCTCGTCCTCGAGCGTGTGAATCTCGACCAGGAGGCTGCTGATGTCCTTCAGCCCCTCGAGCCGCGCGATCGCGTCGGCGAGCTTGCCGACCGCCTTCAGGATCACGCCCGCCTGCTCGATCGCCTCGCGCGGCACCTCGTCCACGCCGTAGAGGTTGAGCTCGTCGGCGACCTGATCCATGAAGTCGCAGACGTCGTCGAGGGATGTCGCCAGGTCGTAGATGTCCTCGCCGTCGATCGGCGTCACGAAGGTCTTGTTCACGAGCTGGACGATGTCGTGCGTCACGCTGTCGCCCTCGTGCTCGCGATCCTTGATCTGCTCGACCAGGTCGCGGCGGTCGGGATAGTGCTCGAGCAGGTCGAGCAGGAGCTGCGACGTGGACACGAGATTCTGCGCCGAGCGGTCGAACAGGGTGTAGAACTCGCGCGTCTGCGGGATCAGGCGGATCTTGGCCATACGGAGGACGGTACCGGACCGCCCCCGCGTGCGGACGACTGCCCGCCAAATTCGGGGCCGACTACAGGTGCGGCAGGTCGCGCTCCACGGCGCCCTCACACGGCGCGTAGCCACGGCGGTTGTAGAACTCGCGCGCCGGCCGGTTCCCGGGCTCGACCGCGATCCGCACCTGCCGCAGGCCGCGGCTCACGCCGTAGCCCTCGAGCCAGTCGAGCAGGCGGTGGCCAACGTGGCGGCCGCGGTCGGCCGGCGCCACCATCACGCGATCGACGACGAGCACGGCCCCGTCGACCCGGGCGGCGGCATACCCGGCGGGGTGGCCGGCGAGCTCGGCGACGAACACCACGTCGCCCGCGGGCTCATGGTCGAGCGGCTCGGAAGCGGCGGCGGGCTCGCCGATCGCCTCGGCGAGCAGGCGGCGCAGCGCCGGCTCGTCCTCGCCGCGGCGCTCGCGCACGACGACGTCGCTCACGCCCCTACCTCACGACGTCGAGGCCTGCTCCAGCGCCCGCATCTCCTCGGGCGAGAGCTCCACGTCGCTAAGCCCGTCGCGGACCTCCTTGACGTAGATGCGAGCATAATCGCGCCCCTGGATCGCAGACAGGATCAGGCCCGAGCGGGAGGCATCCATCAGCGCGATGGTGACCGACTGTCTGCCGCCCGCGCCCTCGATGGCATCGTACCGCAGCATCGCCCGGCGCTCCAGGCAGCGATCGACGCGGCGGCCGACGGCGGCCGCGGCGGCCTCGACGGCATCGGCGCGGCCCTCGACCTGCTCCACCCGGGCGAGCAGCGACATGGCGTACTCCACCAGGTCGTGGCTGTCGGTGCCGACCACGATCCGTTGCGAGCGCCGGATCCGCCGCAGCGTCACCGCCAGGTACGCGACTGCGAGCAGCAGCACCGCGGCCACGACGGCCGCGCCGATGGCGATGTCACGTGCCTCCGTGGCGGTCGTCACGACGCGATTTCGAACTGGACGGTGTAGTTGGCGGAGTTGTTGCTCGTGTTCTTCTCGCCCGGCACCTTCACGGACGTGACGGTGAGCGTGTAAGGCACCGTGTAGGCGGGGGCCGTCTGGGACGAGCCGAACAGGCCCTTGATGCTCACCTGCTTGGTCTCACCCGGGGCGATACTTGGAATGGTGGCCGTCTTCACGATCGGCGGCTTCGACGAGCCGGCGCGCTTGAGCTTGAGCTGGACCGTGACGCCGACCTCGGTGAACTTGCCGCTGTTCTTCACGGAGACGACGAACGCGAGGGAGCTCTGGCCCTTGACCTGGTTCTGCGTGCCGGGTTGGAGGGTGAGGCCCTGGGGTGTCGCCACGACCGTCCCGAGCTCGGTGCCGTGGATGCCCTTCACGGAGCCGGGGTGCAGCCGCTGCAGCGCCAGGCCGATGCCGGCAGGCGTGACCAGATTGACGTCGGAGGGCGCAAGGAACTGCGACGTGGGCACACCGGCGGCCCCGACCTGTTTGAGGGCAGCGTTCGCGCCGTTTGCGAACAGCTCGGCGTAGACGTAGTCGGACGCGTACAGCTCGCCGACGCAGGTCGAGAGCTGCGCCCCGGCCACGAGCGGCTTCTTCACGGCCCACGCCGCAGCGAGCCGCTCCGAGAAGCACTGCAGGCCCGTGATCCGGAACTGGAGTGCGTCCAGGAGGCCCGACTGATACGGCGCGAGCTGCTTGGTGGGCTTGAGCGCGACGGCGTTCTCACGCACCTTGCGCATGGCGGCCACCTGGGCGGCGATCCGCTGCTTCAGCTGAGCGAGGTGGGCGCGGGGCAGGTCGAGCGTCTTGTGGAAGCTCTGGGCGACCGCATCGGAGGGCTTCAGCACCTGCGTCGTCAGGTTGCCGACATAGGTCTCGTTCGCGCCCTTCGCCGATGAGCCGGAGCAGCCACGCGCGACGAACACGAGCACGATCACCACGACGAGGATGCCGGCGCCCAGCCCCGCCAGCCGGCGGTACTCGAGCGGAGGCAGCGTCGCGTCGCCGCCCGACACGCCCGGGATCTTCGGCATCTTGGGCATCTTCGGCATCTGCGGCCCGCGCCGCTGCGGCTTGCGCCGCGGCTGCGGGCGGGGGGTGCGCTTCGGCGGCCCTCCGGGTGGCGGTGCAGCACCGCCCCGGGGCTGCTCCACGGGCTCGCCGGCAGGGCGGCCGATGGCCGTGTCCTGCGTTCTGCTCGGCTCCTCCCAGTCGTCGTCGAAGAAGTCGTCAGGTGGCACGAACGGACCCTACCACCGGGTGCGGATGCGGAATTGGAGGAATCCAGGCAGTTCCGGCCAATCTGTCCGCCGTGGCCCAACCGGCGCAAACCACCGTCCCCGCGACACTCGAAGGCCGCATCGTCGCCGGCCGCTACCGGCTGGCGGAGGTACTCGGCCGGGGCGGCTTCGGAGCCGTCTACACCGGCCACGACAGCGACTCGGGCGAGGCGGTCGCGGTCAAGGTGTTCAGCCGGGGCGAGGGGCTCGCTCCCCGCGCCGACCGCGAGGCCCGCACCGCCCAGAAGCTCGACCATCCCAACATCCACGAGGTCGTCGGGGTGGCGCATGACGAGGATCACGCCTATCTGATCTCCCAGCTCGTCGTCGGCGAGCGGTTCGACAAAAGCGGCCTGACCGACGACCAGGCGGTGCGCGCGATCGCCGCCGTCTGCGATGCCCTGGCGCACGCCCACGAGCGCGGCGTCGTGCATCGCGACGTCAAGCCCGCCAACATCCTGGTGTCGACCGACGGCACCGTGCACCTGACCGACTTCGGCATCGCCCGGGATGAGGACGCCCGCGAGCCGACCGTCGACGAGCGCCTGCTGGGGACGCTGTCCTACATGGCGCCCGAGCAGGCGTCCGGACAGCGCGCCACCGGCGCCACGGACGTGTGGTCGGCCGGCCTCACGCTGTACGCCACCCTGTCCGGCCGAAACCCGTTCCGCGCCCGCAGCCTGTCCGAGCTGCTCGAGAACCTCGGCCATCGGGCGCCGCCGCTTGCCCGCGTGCGCCCGGAGCTGCCCCACGACCTCTCCCGCGCGCTCGAGCGCGCCATGCATCCAGACCCGGGCCGCCGCCCCACGGCCGCCGGGCTGCGTGACCTGCTGCTCGCCGCGATCGCCGAGCCGGCCGTTGCGGCCGCCCCCGGATGGTCGCCGGAGGCAGCACCCGTGGCCCGGCGGGCACGGGCCCTGCCCGCCGCCGTGCGCGACCGGGCCCAGCCCGCGGCCACGTCGGCCCTCGTGGCCGCGACCGCCGTCTGGACGCTGACCGCCTTCCCCATGTACCCGCCGGCATGGACGCTTCCGATCGCGGGCCTGCTCGCGATGCTCGCCTGGCGCAGGCCGCGCGCCGCGGCGGCCGCCGGCGCTCTGGTGGCGGTGCCCGCGTTCTGGAACTTCGCGCAGGCCGCCGGTCTGATCTGGATCGCGCTTGCGGCCGCATGGGCCTGGGCGACGCCCCGCACCGGCGGCGGCCGGCGGCGCTGCCTGATGCCCCTGTGGGCCGGGCCGCTGGCCCTGATCGGGCTCGGCCCGGCGTTCGTGTTCGTCGCGGCCACGGCGCCGACGAAGGCCCGGCGGGCCGTCGAGGCCGCGGCCGGCGCGGTGGTCGCCGCGATCTGCGGCGGCTGGGCCGGGCCGGCGCTCTCGCGCACCCTCGCCGGGGCCGACAGCCCGCTCGCGTACGCGCACGCCATCGGGCGTGCCCCGGCGCTCGCGGTGACCGCCGGGGCGATGGTGGTCTTCGCCGTGCTGCTTCATCCCGCCTGGGAGGCGGAGCGGCGGCTGCAGGCGCTCACGCTCTGGGGGCTCGGATTCGGCCTCGCGGTCGCGGGCATTCCCCAGCTCCTGCAGAGCGGCGGGAGCGGCGTTACTGCCGAGGTCGCCGCGGTCGTCATCGCTATAATCCCGGCCGCCTGGGCAGTTGCCGGACCAGACCGGAAGCGCGGCAGCTGACCCGTCCAAGCCCCGTCTCGGCTCCCCACCGTTGAGCGTCTTTCGCGATATCGAACGTAGGATCGGGGGCCTTGTGGAAGGCCTCTTCGGACGGACGTTCCGATCCTCCGTGCAGCCCGTCGAGCTGGCGCGCAAGCTCGCGAAGGAGATGGACGATCACCGCACCATCTCGATCCACCGCGTGTACGTCCCGAACACCTACACGGTCTTTCTGAACCCGGCCGATCGCGAGCAGTTTGCGGCCTATGAGACGCAGATGTGCAACGAGCTCGCCGAGTACCTGGTCGAGCACGCCCGCCGCGAGGGCTACAGCACCGCCACGCGGCCCGTCGTGCGGCTCGAGTCCGAGCCCGACCTGACGGTGGGGATGTTCGGGATCGCGGTGGGCGCCGACGAGGGCGGAGACGACCGTCCCGGGCCGTCCGCAACGGTCGCCGTGCCGGAGGTGCCCCCGGTGCCGGTGCCGCCCGTGCCCGCCGCGCCGGTGCTGCCCCCGCTGCCCGACGAGATCCCGGCGGGCGCGACGATGGTGTACGCCGCCGAGCCGGAGCCCGAGCCCGAACCCGAGCCCGAGCCGGAGTCCACGCCGGCACCGCGGCGCGAGCGCGCAGTGCTCATCTGGGACGGCCGCGACGTCTCGCTCGACCAGGCGGTGACGGTGATCGGGCGCTCGAGCGGCTGCGACATCGTGGTGGACGATCCCAACGTGTCCCGCCGCCACGCGGAGGTGCGCCGGCTGGGCGATGGCTACTCGCTCGTCGATCTGGGGTCGACGAACGGCACCGAGGTGAACGGCCAGCCCGTGGGCGAGACGTCGCTCATGAACGGAGACGTGATCGGCGTGGGCACAACCAGGCTCACGTTCGAGCGTCGCATTGGTTAAACAGCTCCTGCTGCTCCTCCAGGTGGGCTTCGTCGTCCTCCTGTACCTGTTCATCTGGCGTGTGATCCGGGTGGCGTCGAGAGACATGGCGGTCGGCCAGGAGAGCATGGTGCTGCGCCCGGTGCGCCCGGCGGCCGCCGTGGCCGAGCGGGCGAGCGGCCGGCTGGTGGTGATGCAGAGCCCGGAGCTGGCCGAGGGCACGTCCATCGAGATCGGGCGCGACCTGGTGGCCGGGCGCGACGAGAACCTCGAGATCCCGCTGGGGGCGGATGGATACGCTTCCGGCCGGCATGCCCGCTTCGCCCGCGGGCAGGAGGGAGACGTGGTGGAGGACCTGCACTCCACGAACGGCACATACGTGAACGGCGACCGCGTGACGGGCGTGCGCCGTCTGATCGCGGGTGACGTGGTCACGATCGGCCAGACCCAGCTCACCTACCGGGCCGGCGCGTGAGCCTGGGCATCGTCGACGAGGCGGGCGTCTCTCAGACGGGCAACGTCCGCCGCTCCAACGAGGACGCCTACCTCATGCGCGCGCCCCTCTTCATGGTCGCCGACGGCATGGGCGGCGCCCAGGCCGGCGAGATCGCGTCGCGGATGTGCGCCGAGGCCTTCGCCGAGGTCGACATCGTCGACACGCCGCCCGCCGAGGCGCTGCGCACGACGATCCGCACCGCCAATGCCCGCATCCTCGAGCGGTCGCGCACGGACCCCGACGCCGCCGGGATGGGGACGACGGTGACCGCGGCCCTGATGGACGACGAGGGCACGATCACGTTCGCCCACGTCGGCGACAGCCGCGCCTACCTGCTCCGCGACGGCAGCCTGCAGCGGCTCTCCGACGACCACTCCCTGGTGGGAGAGCTCGTCCGCGCCGGCGAGCTCTCCGAGGTCGAGGCCGAGCACCACCCGCAGCGCAGCGTGATCACCCGCGCGCTCGGCACCGACGACTCGGTCGAGGTCGACACGTTCACGGTGCGCGCGAAGGAGGGCGACGTCGTGCTCCTGTGCAGCGACGGCCTGACCACGATGGTGCCCGAGGGGACGATCGCCGATCTGCTGGCGTCGCCCGAGCCCACGGCGGCGATCGCGCGCAACCTCGTGCGGGCGGCGCTTGCCGGCGGTGGCGAGGACAACGTGACGGCGATCGTGTTCCGCATCGGCAAGGTGGCCGAACGGGCGACGACGGACGCGGCGGACGCGGCCGGCCACATCCTGCCGCCCTCGCTGGCCGACGAGGACGACGGTGGCGGCCCGCGGCTGCGCTTCGTCGTGGCCGTGATCGGCGCGGTGGTGCTCGCACTTGCGCTTGCGGCCGCGACGCTCGTGGGGCTGCGCCAGAGCCACTTCATCGGCGCCGACACCGGCACCGGCCGGGTGGCGATCTACCAGGGCGTGCCGTTCGACCTGCCGTTCGGCGTGCACCTCTACCACGTCGTGTACGAGTCGACGGTGACCTACGCGTCGCTCACCGCGCGCGAGCGCCAGAGCCTGTTCGACCACACGCTGCGCAGCGACTCCGGGGCGCGCGCGAAAGTGCACCCGTACGAGGTCGCAAGCCCGTGAGGTCGGTGCGGCTGCGGGAGCTGGTGAACCTGGTGATGGTGGGTGTGCTGACGGCGGTCGGCTTCGCGTCCGTCTACACGGCCCGCGAGAACCAGATCTCGAGCACGTCGCTGATCTATGCCGGCTTCTTCCTGGCCCTGTTCGGCGTCGCCCACATCGGGGTGCGCGCGGGCATGCCGAACGCCGACCCGTGGCTCCTGCCGCTCGCGGCGCTTCTGTGTGCGCTCGGCCTGACCGAGATCTACCGGCTGCAGCCGACCCTCGCCCGCGACCAGTCGGTGTGGATCGTCGTGGGCCTGATCGGGTTTCTCGCCCTCGTGTTCGTGCTGGGCGACCACCGCCGCCTGGAGGCGTACAAGTACTCGCTCGCGACGGTCGCCGTCGGCCTCCTGCTCTTCACGATGGTGGCGGGCACCACGGTGAACGGCGCCCGCCTGTGGCTGCGTATCGGCGGCATCCAGGTGCAGCCCGGCGAGTTCGTGAAGCTCCTGCTCGTGATCTCGCTCGCCGGCTACCTGCGCGAGAACCGGGAGGTGCTCACGTTCGCCCGCAGGCGCGTGTTCGGCGTCGACATCCCCGCCGCCCGTCACCTCGGCCCGCTGGCGCTGATGGCGGCGATCTCGCTCGGCGTGCTCGCGGTGATGAACGACCTGGGCTCGGCCCTGCTCCTGTTCGGCATCTTCCTGGCGATGATCTACGTCGCCACCGGGCGACACCTCTACACGGTGCTCGGCCTCGGCCTCTTCGCGGCCGGGTCGCTGCTCGTGTATAAGGCGGTGCCGCACGTGCGCGAGCGCTTCTCGATCTGGATCGACCCGTGGTCGCACGCCCACAGCACCGGCTACCAGGTGGTGCAGTCGGTCGAGTCGATCGCCGACGGCGGCGTCTTCGGCACGGGCCTCGGCCGCAGCCTGCAGGTGATCGGGCACGGCCAGACGATCATCCCCGCGGTGCAGACCGACGGCATCTACGCGGCCTGGTCGGACGAGACCGGCCTCGCCGGGGCGGCCGGCCTGCTCCTGATCTATCTGCTCTTCGCCTACCGCGGCTTCAAGATCGCCACGCTCGCCGACGACAGCTTCTCGAAGCTGCTCGCCTGCGGGCTCACGTTCTCGTTCACGCTGCAGGCGTTCCTGATCGTCGGCGGGATCACCCGTCTGATCCCGCTCACCGGCGTCACGCTGCCGTTCGTGAGCTACGGCGGCTCGTCGATCGTCTCGAACTTCCTCATGCTCGCCCTGCTCCTGATGATCTCCGACCGGGCCGCCGCGCGGCGGATGACGTGAACCGCCAGATCACCACCCTGTTTCGGATGGCGGCGGTCGGGATCGCGCTCTTGATCACGATGACCGCCTACTGGCAGATCTGGGCGGCCTCGTCGCTCGCCGACCGGCGCGACAACGCCCGCCTGGTCTACCGGCAGCTGCAGATCCGCCGCGGCCTGATCCTGGCCTCTAACGGCAAGACCGTGCTCGCCCGCAACCACCCGGTGCACAAGGACGGCCTGACGCTCTACACCCGCCGCTACCCGTTCGGCCCGCTGTTCGCGCATGCGGTCGGATACAACACCGTCGGCGACGGGCGCACCGCTCTGGAGCTCGCCGAGAACCCGTACCTGACCGCCTCGAACTCCAACCTCGCGACCGTCATCTCGAACCTCGACTCGACGTTGCGCGGCGAGACGGTCACGGGCGACAACGTCGTCACGAGCCTATCGGTGCCCGCGCAGAGGGCGGCGCAGAAGGGCCTCGCCGGCCTGACGGGCGCGGTCGTCGCGATCGAGCCGAGCACCGGCCGCGTGGTGGCGATGTACTCCACGCCGAGCTTCAACCCGACCAAGGTCGAGCAGAACTTCCCCCACCTGAGCACGCGGCCCGGCGCGCCGCTCCTAAACCGCGCCACCCAGGGCCTGTACGCGCCGGGCTCGACGTTCAAGATCGTCACCGCCACGAGCGCGCTTGACGCCGGCATGACTCCACAGCAGCTCACGTTCGACGCCGGCGGCCACTGCATCACCGTCGAGGCCCACCCGCTCTGCAACGCCGGCACCGAGAGCTTCGGCACGATCCCGCTCAGCACGGCGATCACGAACTCGGTGAACACCTACTTCGCCCAGCTCGGCCAGAAGCTCGGACAGACGCGGCTCGAGGCCACGATGCAGAAGTTCGGGTTCTTCCAGCTGCCGCCGTTCACGTACCCCACCGACGAGATGAACCCGAGCGGCCTGTACGCCAATGGCCGCCTGATCGGGCCGAACGCCCCCATCGACGTCGGCCGCGTGGCGATCGGCCAGGAGCGGCTGTTGGTGACGCCGCTGCAGATGGCCCAGGTGGCGGCCACCGTCGCCAACGACGGCGTGCGCATGGCGCCGACCCTGGTGGACAAGGTCGTCACCAAGTCCGGGCACACGGTCTACACGGGCAAGCCGCAGCAGGTCGAGCGCGTGATGTCGCCCCAGTCGGCCGCCCAGCTCAACGCCGACATGCGAAACGTCGTGGACGAGGGCACCGGGACGGCCGCGAACGTGCTCGGACTGAACGTCGCCGGCAAGACCGGCACGGCCGAGACCGGGGTGGCCGGCCTGAACACGGCGTGGTTCATCGCGTTTGCCCCCGCCGACCATCCCAAGATCGCCGTCGCCGTGGTCGTGGAGCACACCCCCCTCTTCGGCGGACAGGTCGCGGCGCCCATCGCGGCCAAGGTGATCGAGGCGTACCTGGGCTCAGGCGTGGCAAAGTAGCGGCTTCGTGAGCACCTTTTCCTTCATCGGCCAGCTCTTCGACGGCCGCTACCTGATCGAGAGCCAGCTCGGATCGGGCGGCATGGCCGACGTGTACCTGGCCACCGACCAGTCGCTCGGGCGCAAGGTGGCGATCAAGATCCTGTCCGACCGCTACGCCCGCGACGCCGGCTTCGTCGAGCGGTTCCGGCGCGAGGCGGCCGCGGCCGCCGGCCTGCGGCATCCCAACATCGTCACGGTGTACGACCGCGGCGAGGCCATGGGCACGTCGTACATCGCGATGGAGTACCTGGACGGGCCGACGCTCAAGGAGGAGATCACCCGGCGCGCCCCGCTGCCCGAGCCCGAGGCGATCAACTACGCCACCCAGGCGCTGGCCGCGCTCGACGCCGCCCACCGCCAGGGTGTCGTGCACCGCGACATCAAGCCGCACAACATGGTGCTGACCGACGAGGGCCGGCTCAAGGTGACCGACTTCGGCATCGCCCGGGCGGCCAACACCCAGCAGATGACCGAGGTGGGGTCGATCGTCGGCACCGCCCAGTACCTCTCGCCGGAGCAGGCCCGCGGCCTGCCGGTCGGCCCCCAGTCGGACATCTACTCGATGGGGGTCGTGCTGTACGAGATGCTCTGCGGCGACCTCCCGTTCACCGGCGACTCGGCCGTCGACATCGCCATGAAGCAGGTCTCCGACCCGCCGCCGCCGCTGCACAGCCGAAACCGGCTCGTGTCGCCCGCGATGGAGCAGGTGGTGATGCGGGCGCTGGCGAAGGACCCGGCCCTGCGCTTCCAGTCGGCGCGGCAGATGGCCGAGGAGCTCGCCCGGGTGGGCCGTGGCCAGTCCGCCTCGAGCGACACGCAGCAGGCGACACGCGTGATCGCGGCTGACCAGACCCGCGTGATCCCGCCAATTCCGCCCGTGGAGGGCGCCACCAGCGTCCTGCGCCCGCCGCCCCCGCCGGAACGGCCCGCGCCGCGGCGAAGCGCGCTCCCGTGGCTGCTCGTGCTCGCCCTGCTCATCCTCGCCGCCGTGGCCGGGTTCGTCGTCTACAAGATGCTCAACGGCAGCGACCTCTCGGTGCCGCAGAGCCTGATCGGGCAGACGTGCAAGCAGGGCCTGGCGACGCTCGAGGCCGACGGGCTCAAGGGCACGTGTGCCGGAGTCAAGTCGAACGTGGCCGACGTCGGCAAGATCGTCTCCACCGATCCCACCGCTGGATCGGGCGTGTCCAAGGGGTCGCTCGTGACGCTGCACGTCGGGAAGGGGCCGACGTCGATCGACGTACCCCACGTCAAGGGGCTGTCGCTGATCGATGCGTCGAACCTGCTCCAGAGCGACCACTTCGTCGTGGGCCAGCTGGCCGTCGACTCACCGAAGGCGAAGCAGAACTTCGTCGTCGGCAGCACGCCGAAGGAGGGCACGGCAGCCAAGCCCGGGTCGACCGTCACCCTGAAGTACGCGAGCGGCTTTGTGAACGTGCCGTCGGTCACGGGGATGTCATGCGCCGACGCCAAGAAGGCGCTCACCAAGCTCACCCTGCGGCCGACCTGCCAGAACCGGGCCAGCCAGTCGCAGCCGAAGGGCAAGGCCTTCGCGACGAGCCTCGGCTCGGTCACCCGGGTCGCGCAAGACACGCAGCTCACGGTGTTCATCTCGTCGGGCCCGAACCTGGTGACACTGCCGAACGTGGTCGGCGAGCCGGCCGGCCAGGCCAAGCACGACCTGAAGAATGCCGGGTTCGTCGTCGCGGTCACCCAGCAGTTCGAGTGCACCGACCCGACGCAGGATCACATCGTCCAGTCGCAGAACCCGTCCGGGCCGACGGCTCCCCGCGGCTCGACCGTCGAGATCACGGTCGCGGTCTACAGGCCGAGCGACCCGAGCTGCGTCGGGCCGCCGGGATCGACATGACCGAGGTCGTCCGCCTGCGGGTGGCCGTCCTCTCCGGCGGCCGCAGCTCGGAGCACGAGGTGTCGCTCGCGTCGGGCGCGTCGGTCGCGGCGGCACTCGACCCGGATCGCTACGACGTCGTCGGCGTCACCATCGAGAAGGACGGCTCCTGGCAGCTCGAAGCGCCGGCCGCCGAGGGCGAGCGGCTCGCGCTCGACCCCGGCTCCAACTCACGCAGCGTCATCCCCCGCGCCGGTGGCACGCTCAGCCAGGCCCGGGCGGTGGGCCAGATCGATGTCGTCGTGCCGATGCTGCACGGCCCCTACGGCGAGGACGGCACCCTGCAGGGCATGCTGGAGATGCTGGACGTGCCCTACGTCGGCTCCGGCGTGCTGGCGTCGGCCCTGACGATGGACAAGGCGATGGTGAAGGTGGTGCTGGGCGCAAACGGCATCGCCACCGCCCGCAGCGTGACCCTCGAGGCGCACACCGTGCTCGACACCGACGTCGAGGCCAGGCTGGCCGCGGCCGAGATCTCGCTGCCCTGCTTCGTCAAGCCGGCCCGGCTCGGTTCGAGCGTCGGCATCAGCAAGGTGACCGACATCGACGGCCTTGCACCCGCGCTCGACCTGGCGTTCCAGCACGACTCGAAGGTGCTGATCGAGGCGATGGTGCACGGCATGGAGATCGAGTGCGGCGTGCTCGGCACCCGCGACCCGCTCGTGAGCGTGCCCGGGCGGCTGCACGTGAACGCCGACTGGTACGACTACGCCGCCAAGTACGAGCCCGGCGGCATGGACCTCGAGGCCCCGGCCGACATCGACCCGGAGGTGGCTGCCGAGGTGCAGCGGGTGGCGCTGGACGCGTTCCTGGCCTGCGGCTGCGAGGGCATGGCCCGCATCGACATGTTCATCTCCGACGCCGGCGACGTCGTCGTGAACGAGATCAACACGATCCCCGGCTTCACCGAGACGAGCGTCTACGCCAAGCTCTTCGAGGCCACGGGCGTCACGTACGCCCAGCTGCTCGACCGCCTGATCGAGGCCGCGCTCGAGCGGCATCGCGAGCAGCAGCACCTACGGCACTAGTAGCCGTGAACCGGGGCCAGGCCCCGTGTACGGGGCCTGGCCCCGGATGCAATAGTTGCCGCGGCTAGAAGTCGAACGGGGTGATGGCGTCGGCGTCCAGGGCGGCGCGGAAGCGCTCCAGGTGCTCGGCCATGTTCGCGCGCGTGATCCGGTCGAGCTCCTCGGTCAGGTCGCCCGCGTCGGCCAGGAGCACGTCGTCGTAGCGCTCGACCTCGGGCTGCTCGTACACGTCGCCGCCCGTCCAGCGGCAATCCGGGCAGCGCACGTCGAGCTCCCAGCGCAGGTCCTCGACCTCGCGCCAGTCAAGCGGATGCACCCGATCCGACCCGCACTCGGGGCAGAGCTCGATCCGGCGAAGGCCGACCCTCGCGGACACATCGGCCGGGGCGGTGGCGGCCGGCGCCTCCCACCCTGCCTGCAGGTAGACGAGCTCCACCACCTTGCCGCTGGGGAGCTCGATCCGCTTGATGTGAAACTCTGCCATGTTTGCCTTGTGTTATGAGAAAACTGCGATTGTCCTCCCGTGTATCGGCCGTTTTCGGCCGCAGTTGAGCACCGCCCCTGCCGCGGCGGCGCTGGAAAACACTCGGCGATCCCCCCGAGGGGGCTACCCGCCGAAGTCTGAGGTCACGTACGTGGCCGGGCGGCCGGAGTACGTGCCGGGCGCGGCGCCGATCCCAACGGCCGCGAAGTGCCCGTTCAGCAGGTTGGCGCGATGCGGAGGGCTCGCCTTCCACATGGCCATGACCGTGCGGGCGGTGACGTTGCCCACGGCGAGGTTCTCGCCGATCCAGGAGCCCCTGTAGCCCCAGTAGCGGATGCGGGCGACCCAGCTGGCGCCGGCGGAGCCCGTGTGCGAGAAGTCGTGGTGCACCGCCATGTCGCCGCTATGGGCCTGCGCCGAGCGCTCGAGCCTCAGGTTCAGGTGGATCGGGGCCTTACCGTACTCGGCGCGGAAGCTGTTGATCCGCCGCTGCAGCGCTGACCGGAAGGCCGGCACCGAAGTGAACGCCCCGGCGGTGGCGGGAAGCGCGAGCGCTAGTACGAGCACGAGCATCATCCCTGCCACACGAAACCTCAACGGACCCCTCCTTCGCGCCTCGAGTGGGGAGACCGTACTCCTGTGCCCCTCGGAAGGGCCCCGTGTTAACGGAACCCTTCCCGAGTCTTAACCCCGGCTGTTTATCTTTACAATTGACCGGAGGCCCCCGGCGGGGCGCTCAGCCCGCTGTGGTAGCGAGATGCGGGGCGCCGACGGCCTGCTCAATGGCGCCTTCAAAGATGTCAAGCGCCTCGGCGATCTCATCGTCGGTGGCGACGAGCGACACCAGCACCCGCACGCAGTTGCCGTAGACGCCCGCCTTCAGGAGCAGCAGACCGGATTGCACGGCGTTCTCGTGGACGGCGGTCGCGATGTCCGCCGCCGGCGTCTTGCTCGCACGGTCGGTGACGAACTCGAGCGCGAGCATGGGTCCCAGCCCGCGCACGTCGCCGACGTTCTCGAACCGCGCCGCCCACTCGTCGAAGCGCGCGCGGATGCGCTCGCCGATCTCGGTGCCGCGCCGCAGCAGGTCGCGGCCCTCGATCTCGTCCAGCACGGCCAGCCCGGCCACACAGCCGAGCGGCGAGCCGACGAAGGTGCCGCCGATCGAGCTGTCGGGAGCGGCGTCCATCAGCTCCGCCCGCCCGAACACGCCCGACATCGGCACGCCCGCCGCCATCGACTTGGCGACCGTGATCAGGTCGGGCTCGACGCCGAAGTGCTCGATCGCGAAGAGCTTGCCTGTGCGCCCGTACCCGGACTGCACCTCGTCTGCGATCAGGACGATGCCGTACTCGGAGGCCAGATCCCGCAGCCCGCGCACCCACTCGGCCGGGGGCACCACGAAGCCGCCCTCGCCCTGAACGGGCTCGAAGACGATCGCGGCCACGTCCTCGGCGGCCACGTGCGTGACGAGCATGCCGCGCAGCGCGGCGAGCGCCTCGCCGGCCGGGTCGTCGCCCTCCCACCGATAGGGATTCGGGAACGGCGCCCGGTACACCTCGGGGGCGAACGGGCCCATGCCGGCCTTGTAGGGGTGCTGCTTCGACGTGAGCGACATCGCCATCAGGGTGCGGCCGTGGAAGGCGCCCTCGAACGCGATGACGGCCGAGCGGCCGGTCGCATGCCGGGCGACCTTGACCGCGTTCTCGACGGCCTCGGCGCCCGAGTTGAAGAACGCGACCTTGTTCGGGCCCGAGATCGGGCTCTTCGCGAGCAGGCGCTCGGCCAGCTCGACGTAGGGCTCATAGGGCACGACGGTGAAATCGGTGTGCAGGAAGCGGTCGATCTGGCCGTGCAGCGCCTCGGAAACCGCGGCGTTCGTGTGGCCCACGTTCAGGCAGCCGATCCCGCCCGACCAGTCGAGGAACGTGTTGCCGTCGACGTCGGTGACGACGCAGCCGTGGCCGCTCGCGATCACGAACGGCGCCAGCAGGCTCTTGGCGTCGGCGACCACCCGCTCCTTGCGCGCGATGATCGCGCGAGACTTGGGTCCAGGAATCTCCGTCCGCAGATCGACCGTCTTTGGCATTCTCACCCTCCCCCGATGGTGCGGAAACATGTACGGGGACTGGCCGTCTCGCCGGTCGCCGCTCTTGAAGCAAAAATAGCAGACGGCACTGGTTACAATCCCGCGGATGGTGCTCTCTGACCGGTCGATCCGCGAGGAGGTGGCAGCAGGCCGGATCGTGATCGACCCCTTCGACGACGCCATGGTGCAGCCGGGCAGCATCGACGTGCGGGTCGGAAACGCCTTCCGCGTGTTCCGCAACTCGCGCTACGCCTACATCGACGTCAAGCGGCCGATGGACGACCTCACCGAGCTCGTCACGGTGGAGGGAGACGAGCCATTCATCCTCCACCCGGGCGAGTTCGTGCTGGCGGTTGTGGCCGAGCGCATCGCGCTTCCCGCCGACATCGTCGCGGCCTTGGACGGCAAGAGCTCGCTGGGCCGGCTGGGCCTCGTGGTGCACCAGACCGCGGGCATCATCGACGCCGGCTTCGACGGCCACATCACGCTCGAGCTGGCGAACATGGCCAACCTCCCGATCACGGTCTACCCGGGGATGCGCATCGCCCAGCTCTCCTTCCTCACGCTCACGACGCCCGCCGACCACCCCTACGGCTCGGGCCGCCTGGGCAGCAAGTACCAGGGCCAGGCCGAGCCGACTCCGAGCCGCTACTACCTGAACTTCGAGCCGGGACACAAGCCGTGAGGGTGCTCGTCACCGGGGCGAGCGGGTACATCGGCAGCGCAGTGGTCGAGCGGCTCGAGGCCGACGGGCACGTGGTGGTGCCGTTCTCGCGCCGCCACGGCGGCGACGTCACCGACCCGGCTGCGCTCGAGCGGGCGGCGCAGGGCGCCGACGCCGTCGTTCACCTGGTGGCGATCCTCGACGGCAGCGACGCGCAGTTCGAGGCCGTAAACGCGCAGGGGCCGGCCAACGCGGTCGCCGCCGCCCGGGCCGCCGGCGCCCGCCGGTTTCTGCACATGAGCGCCCTGGGCGTCACCGCCGAGCACGCGCCCCTGGCGGGCTACTGGCGCAGCAAGTGGGCCGGGAAGCAGGCGGTGACCGCAAGCGACCTCGACTGGACCGTGTTCGAGCCGAGCTTCGTGTTCGCCCGCGGCGGCGGGGCGTTCGCCGAGTTCGAGCGCCTGGTCCGGATGCCGGTCACGCCCGTGATCGGCGACGGCCGCTACCGCCACCAGCCGGTGTGGGTGGGTGACGTGGCGGCGGCGTTCGCACAGGCGCTCGCCCGCCCGGAGACGATCGGCAAGCGCTACGAGCTCGGCGGCCCGCAGGCCTTCGAGTTCAACGACCTGCTGGACGAGATCGCCCGTGTCACAGGCCGGCGGCCGCACCCGAAGGTGCATGTCCCCGTCGGCCTGATGCGCACGCAGGCACGGCTCGTCCTGCGCCACCTGCCGCCGCCGCTGCGCGTCACCCCCGACCAGATCACCATGCTGCTCGCGGGGACCGAGTGCGACGTAACGCCGATGCGGGCCGAGCTCGGGATCGACCCGGCCTCGATGGCCGAGGCCTACACGCGCTGAGGCCGTAGCGGCCGCAGGACGGCCTCGACGCGGACGAGCTCGTCGAGCAGCGCCGTCGCGGCCTGCGCGGTGGCCTCGCTGGGCGTGAAGCGGCCCTCGGCGATCTGACCGGCCACGAACGGGATGTAGACCGCGTCGTACACGGGCAGCATCTTCACCGACGAGACGATCTGCTTCGTCATCTGCACCGCGCGCGTGCCGGCCGAGATGCCGCCGTAGCTCACGAATCCGACCGGCTTGTCCTGCCACTCCGAGTGCAGGTAGTCGATCGCGTTCTTGAGCGGCGCGTTGATGCCGAAGTTGTACTCCGGCATCACGAAGACGAAGGCGTCGGACGCCTCGACGATCGCGCTCCAGGCGCGGGTGTGCTCGTGGGTGTAGTCGCGGAACCGCGGGTGCTTGGGCTCGTCCATGAACGGCAGGGCGAGCTCGGCCAGGTCGGTCACCTCGACGTCGAAGCCGCCGTGCGCCCGGGCGACCGGGACGAACCAGTTCGCCACGGGCAGCCCGGCCCGACCCGGCCGGGTGCTCGCAATGATGATCCGCAGGCACGGCACGCCCTCACCTTAGCCCGTAGCCGAGACGCTCGGTAAGCTGGTCGAGTGGGCACGGACAACGAGCTGATGGTCAGCGAGAAGCGCCGATACCGGGTGCTGACGACCGACGAGGCGAAGGCCGTCGCCGACGTCGAGCTCGGGGCCTGGGACATCCTGGGTCAGGTGGAGTACGGGCTGCCCGAGGTGGACGACCGCTATCACATCTGGCGCGTGCCGCTCGTCCGGCCCGGCACCTCAGAGAAGGTCGGCGAGGTGGTGATCGACGCCAGGTCTGCGCTCGTGCAGGCCCGGCGCAGCTCCGATCCGGCCGTCGTCAAGGCGCGGCTGGCCGGGCGGGCAAACGGCGCGGCGGAGCTCGCAGAGCCCCGGGCCGAGGCGATCCCGCGGCCGGCGCTCGCAAACACGATCCTGCTCGGCGACTCGGAGCAGACGCTCGCCGGCCTGCCCGCCGGCGCGATCGACCTCGTATTCACATCGCCGCCGTACTTCAACGCCCGCCCCGACTACATGGACTACATCGGGTACGAGGAGTACCTGCAGAAGATCCGCCGGATCATCCAGCAGGCGCACCGGCTGCTGGGCGAGGGCCGCTTCTTCGTGATGAACGTGGCCCCCGTGCTTCTGCGGCGGGCCAGCCGCAGCCAGGCGTCGCGCCGCATCGCCGTCCCCTTCGACATGCACGGGCTCTTCGTCGAGGAGGGCTTCGACTTCATCGACGACATCATCTGGACGAAGCCCGAGGGCGCCGGCTGGGCCACCGGCCGCGGCCGTCGGTTCGCGGCGGATCGCAATCCGCTGCAGTACAAGGCCGTGCCCGTCACGGAGTACGTCCTCGTCTACCGCAAGCACACCGACCGGCTCATCGACTGGAACATCCGCACCCACCCGGATCAGGACGCCGTGCGCCGCTCGAGGGTGCAGGATGGCTACGAGCGCACCAACGTGTGGCAGATCTCGCCCGCGTCGTCCCGGCTGCACCCGGCCGTCTTCCCGGTCGAGCTGGCGGAGCGGGTCATCAGCTACTACTCGTTCGAGGGCGACATCGTGCTCGATCCGTTCGCCGGCATCGGCACGGTCGGCGACGCGGCGGTCAGGCTGAAGCGGCGCTTCGCACTCGCCGAGCAGGACCCCGAGTACGTCGAGGTGATGCGGAAGGCCGCCGTGCGGTGGCTGGGGCGCGAGGCCGCCGAGGTGCTCTGCGTGAACGTCGCCGCGGATCTTGGCGACGTCGCCGGCAGTTGCTAGCATGTCGTCACCGCGGAAAGGAGGTGGTCCGACTTGTTAGACGGTTCAAGACGGGCGAGTGGAGGTGCTCGCGGGTAGGGGCGAATCCCTGGACCCACGGGGAATCGCTGCAGCCGGCGTTGGGATAGCCTCCGCCACCTCATGAGGTGAGCGGGGTCGGCAATCGCCGCTACCCACTCCAAGCGATATCACCGACGACGGGGCGTACACGGCAGCTTGCCGGTGCGCCCCGTCCGCATTTAAGCGCCGGTCACATGCCCCAGCGCGTCTGGCCGAGCAGCTGCAGCTCGGCGCCGGCCTCGGCCACGTCGGAGACGGCCCCGTCGCCGCGGCTCTCGACGATCACCGACACCGTGCGCGCCAGCCGGTCGTCGACCTCGTGCGCCGTGCCGGCCGCGATGTCGACGAGGTCGGTGACCGCCTCGTCGCCGTGGCCGCGGCGGTCGACGACGCGGTAGCGCCGCCCGGGCTCGACGCCGCGTGCTTTGAGATAGTGCAGCATCTCCTCGGCCTCGTTCTCGAGCCGCAGCACGACCAGCTCGCTTCCGACCGGCACGGCCGGTATCGCCTCGCCGGGCTCTCGCGGGTAGTCGCCGATGGGATGTCCGTGCGGGCAGGTGCGCACCTCGCCGATCATCTCCAGCATCTTCGCCTCGAGCCGCGGCGAGATCGAGTGCTCCATCGCGTGGGCCTCCTCGTGGACCTCGTCCCACGGGATCCCCATCACCTTGACCAGGTACGCCTCAACGGTGCGGTGGCGGGCGACGATGCGCGCCGCGACATCGCGGCCGCGCTCGGTGAACTGGATCAGCTTGTGCTCGTCTCGGCTCACGAGGCCGTCGTCGCTCAGCCGTCGCAGCATCTCGCTGGCCGAGGGCTGCGAGACCTGCAGCGCCCGCGCGAGGTTGGCCTGCGTCCGCTCGATCCCCGCCTCGTACAGCCAGTAGATGCTCTCGAGGTACTCCTGCGTCGCCTCGGAAAGCGCCTCCATGCCGGGCAGTGTACTCAGGCGACGACGAACGCTTCGCCGTCGCGCACCACGACCTCGAACGCGTCCACGTCCTCGGTCGCGGGCAGCGAGAGCACCGCACCCGTGCGCAGGTCGAACTTGGCGCCGTGGCGCGGGCAGATCACGCAGAACCCCTCGCGCTCGCCCTCGCACAGCGGCCCGTCGTCGTGGCTGCAGCGATCCTCGATCGCGTACAGATCGGCGCCGATGCGGTAGACGCCGACGAAGAGCGACCCGGACTGGACGATCTTGACCCCCCCGTCGGGGATCGCGTCGACCGGGCCTACTCCGATCTCCACTGAATCTCGCGGTCTTCTCCCGGCGCCCGCCCCAGGGCGACCTTGAGCACGCTCACCGAGAGCAGAGCGCACTTGAGCCGGATCGGGGTGAGCGGGATGCCCAGCTCCTCGAGCACGTCGTCGCGGCCGAGCGCCGCCACCTCGTCGACCGTCTTGCCCTTGACGACGTCGGAGATCATCGACGCCGCGGCCTGGCTGATCGCACAGCCGCGGCCGTTGAAGCGGACATCACGGACGATGCCGTCGTCGACGTCGAGCTCGACGCGGAGCTCGTCCCCGCAGAGCGGATTCACGCCCTCGGCCGTCGCCGTCGGCGCATCCAGATGGCCGTGGTTGCGCGGATTGCGGTAGTGATCGAGGATGTTCTCGCGGTAGAAGTCGTCCATATTCCCTGCCGGAAGTGTAACGGCCACCGTTCGGGGTCTGACCCCGGTACCCCGGCCTACACGCCGAACGTGTGCTTGACCCGCTCGATGCCCTCCGCCAGCCGGTCGAGGTCGGCGGTCGTGTTGTAGAGGTACACGCTGGCGCGGGTCGTCGCCGCCACGCCGTAGTGGTCGACGACGGGCTGGGCGCAGTGGTGGCCCGCGCGCACGCAGATCGCGTCGGCGTCGAGCACCTGGGCGACGTCGTGCGGATGGATGTCCGCGACGTTGAACGTCAGGATGCCGGCGCGCCGCTCCGGCGGCGGCCCGAACAGCGTCACCCCGGGAATCGACCCCAGGAGGTCGTGCCCGTAGCGGACGAGCATCTGCTCGTGGGCCTCGATCGCCTCGAGCCCGACGGACTGCAGGTAGTCGACGGCGGCGCCGAGGCCGATGCACTCGGCGATCGCGGGCGTGCCGGCCTCGAACTTCCACGGGATCTCGTTCCATGTCGTGCGCTCGAGCGAGACGCTCGAGATCATCTCGCCGCCGGTCAGGAACGGCTCCATCTCCTCGAGCAGCTCGGCCCGCCCCCACAGTGCGCCCGCGCCCGGCCCGCACATCTTGTGGCCCGAGATGGCGTAGAAGTCGCACCCGAGCGCCTGCACGTCCACGGGCCGGTGCGGTGCGGCCTGTGCGCCGTCGACCACGAGCACGGCACCGCGGTCGTGCGCCCATGTCGCCAGCCCGGCGACGTCGTTCAGCGTCCCCAGGGCGTTTGACACCTCGGCGACGGCCACGACCTTGACCTCCTCGAGGTGCGACAGCGCCTCGAGCGAGTCGGGATCGAGCTCGCCGTGCTCGTTGATGCGCAGGTAGTGGATCGAGGCGCCGGTGGACTGGGCCAGATACCACCACGGCACCAGGTTCGAGTGATGCTCGAGCTCGGTCGTCACGATGTGATCGCCCGGGCCCACGTGGGCCCGGCCGTAGGCGTAGGCGACCAGGTTGAGCGCCTCGGTGGCCTGCCGCGTGAAGATCACCTCGCGCCGGGAGGGCGCGTTCAGGAACGCCGCCACCTTGTCGCGGGCGCCCTCGTACGCGTCGGTCGCGACCACGCCGAGGTGGTAGACGCCGCGATGCACGTTGGAATAGCCCGACTCGTACACCTCCACGATGCGATCGATGACCGCGCGCGGCTTCTGCGCCGAGTTGGCCGAGTCGAGGTAGACGAGCGGCTTGCCGTACACCGGCTTGCCCAGGATGGGGAAGTCGAGCTTGACCTTCGCCGCGTCGAGCGGCGTGCGAATCTCTACCGCCATCCAGTCAGTGTAGGTGAGTGTTAGGGACTGTCCCCTTAACACTCAGCCGATCCGCGACTCGAGGGCCGCGGCGAGGCGCTCGCGCGCCTGGGCCGAGCCGATCCGCTCGAGCACCGGCTCGAAGAAGCCGCGGACGATCATCCGCTGGGCCTCGGACCTGCTGAGGCCGCGGGCCATCAGATAGAACAACTGGGCGCTGTCGACCTGGCCGACCGTGGCGCCGTGCGTGCAGCGCACGTCGTTGGCCTCGATCTCGAGCCCGGGGATCGGCGTCGCCTGGGCGTCGGTCGACAGCAGCAGGTTGCGGTTCTCCTGGTAGGCGTCGGTCTTCTGCGCGCCCTTGTCGACCCGGATCACGCCTCGCCACACGGCCCGCGCGCGATCGTCCAGCACGCCCTTGAAGGCCAGGTCGGAGCTCGTGTTAGGGGCCGCGTGCTCCTGGGTGGTGTCGTAGTCGATGTGCTCGGTGCCGTTCAGGTAGTAGGCGCCGGTCACCTTGACCCGCGCCCCGGGGCCGGCCAGCAGGCTCTCCATGCGCGACTTGGCCCGTGTCCCGCCGAGCGCTGCGGCCACCCAGTCGAGCTCGGCGTCGCGGCCGACGGTGGCGCGGTGGGTGCCGAACTGGCGTGTCTCTGCGTGGTGGTGCTGGATGGTGACGTACTCGAGGTGGGCCTCGTCGGCGACGATGAGCTCGACGACCACGTTCAGGTAGCCGGGCACACCGGAGCGGAACTCCTCGACGAACGTCGCCGTCGCACCCCGCTCGAGCACGACCAGCACACGGTGCTGGAGGGCCGAGCCCTCCTCGGTCAGCTCCACGACCGAGCGCAGCGGCGCCTCGACAGAGACGCCCGCGGGCACGTGCACGAGCACGCCGTCGTGCCAGTGGGCGGCGTTCGCTGCGGCGAACTTCTCGCCGGCGGAGACGACCGTGCCCAGATACCGCTCGACGACCTCGGGATGCGTCTCGACGGCCCGCGCCATGGTCGTGAAGACGGCGCCGCCCGCCTCGCCGTCGAGCTCGAGCGTCCCGGGATGGGCCGGGAACACGTCCGGATCGAAGCCGCGCAGGTTCGTGAATCGCCACGCCTCCTCGCGATTCGTCGGCACGGGCAGCGCGGTGTAGGTCGCGAGCGCAGCCGCGCGCTTCCCCGCAAGCCAGGCGGGCTCGGACACCGTCGCCTGGCTCATCAGCCTACGGAGCCTTCCATCTGCAGCTGGATCAGCCGGTTCATCTCGACGGCGTACTCCAGCGGGAGCTCCTTCGTGATCGGCTCGATGAAGCCGGAGACCACCATCGCCGAGGCCTCGGCCTCGGACAGCCCGCGGCTCATCAGGTAGAAGAGCTGCTCATCGCCGATCTTGGAGACGGTCGCCTCGTGGCCGATGTCGACCGCGTTCTCCTTGATGTCGATGTAGGGGTAGGTGTCCGTGCGGCTGGCGTCATCCAGGATGAGCGCATCGCACACGACCTTCGAGCGCGAACCGACCGCCCCGTCGTTCACCTGCAGGAGGCCGCGGTAGGAGCTTCTGCCGCCGTCCTTCGAGATCGACTTGGAGGTGATCACCGACGACGTGTTCGGCGCCATGTGGGTGATCTTGCCGCCGGCATCCTGGTGCTGGCCCTTGCCGGCGAAGGCGATCGAGAGCACCTCGCCGTGGGCGCCCTCGCCCTTCAGGAGCACCGCCGGGTACTTCATCGTGAGCTGCGAGCCGAGGTTGCCGTCGACCCACTCCATCGTGGCGTTCTTCTCCGCGACGGCCCGCTTGGTGACCAGGTTGTAGACGTTGGTCGACCAGTTCTGGATGGTCGTGTAGCGGCAGCGCCCGCCCTCGCGGACGATGATCTCGACGACCGCCGAGTGCAGCGAGTCGGACGAGTAGATCGGGGCGGTGCAGCCCTCGACGTAGTGCACGTAGGCGTCGCGGTCGACCACGATGAGCGTGCGCTCGAACTGGCCCATGTTCTCGGCGTTGATGCGGAAGTAGGCCTGCAGCGGCAGCTCGACCTTGACGCCGGGCGGCACGTAGATGAACGACCCGCCCGACCACACGGCCGAGTTCAGCGCGGCGAACTTGTTGTCGTTGTAGGGGATGACCGTGCCGAAGAGCTCGCGGAACAGCTCGGGGTGCTCGCGCAGGCCGCTGTCGGTGTCGAGGAAGAGGACGCCCTGGTCGGCCAGGTCCTTCTGCAGGTTGTGGTAGACGACCTCGGACTCGTACTGGGCGCCGACGCCGGCCAGGTACTTCTTCTCGGCCTCGGGGATGCCCAGCTTGTCCCACGTCTCCCGCATGCCGTCGGGCAGGTCGTCCCAGCTATTGGCCTGCTCCTCGACGGGCTTCAGGTAGTAGAAGATGTTGTCGAAGTCGATCCGGCCGAGGTCGCCGCCCCACGTGGGCATCTCGCGCTCCACGAAGTGGCGGTAGGCCTTGACCCGGAAGTCGGTCATCCACTCGGGCTCGGACTTGTAGGCCGAGATCTCTCGCACGATCTCCTCGTTCAGGCCCCTCTGGGTGCGGAAGAACGGCACCATGTCGTCGTGGAAGCCGAACTTGTACTCGCCGATCGCGGTAGCCTGGGCCTCCTCGCGGGTGAGTTCGGTCTTAGCCAACGGGAACCGCCTCCTCGTCAATGCCATAGGGTGCGTAGCCGTCGCGCTCGAGCTCGTCTGCGAGCTCGGGTCCGCCGGTGCGCACGATGCGCCCGTCCACGAGTACGTGGATCACGTCGGGCTTGATGTAGCGCAGCAGGCGCGCGTAGTGGGTGATCACGAGCACGCCCATCTCGGGGCCCGAGAGCCGGTTGACTCCGTCGGAGACGATCCGCAGAGCATCGATGTCGAGGCCGGAGTCGGTCTCGTCCATGATCGCCAGCTGGGGCTTCAGAATCGCCATTTGCAGGATCTCGACCCGCTTCTTCTCGCCGCCCGAGAACCCGTCGTTGATGTAGCGGGACGTCATCGAGCGGTCGATCTTGAGCATCTCCATGTTCTCCTGCAGGAGCTTGCGGAACTCGGGGATGCGGATCGGGTTCTCCTCGCCGTCCTCGCTGCGGCGGTGCGCGTTGACCGCCATGCGCAGGAAGTTGGCGACGGTGACGCCGGGGATCGCGCTCGGATACTGGAAGGCCAGGAAGATGCCGAGGCGGGAGCGCTCGTCGGGCTCCAGGTCGAGCACGTCCGTGCCGCGGAAGGTGACCGAGCCCTCGGTGACCTCGTAGGCCGGGTGGCCCATGAGGACGTTGGCGAGCGTCGACTTGCCGGAGCCGTTCGGGCCCATGATTGCGTGGACGGTGCCGCGATCGAGCTCGAGGTCGATCCCGCGCAGGATCTCCGACCCGTCGATCGTGGCGTGCAGATTGGTGATGCTGAGGTCTGGCATGCAGTCCTTGATGTCGGGGAAATACCGCGTTCAAACCGAATTGGCCGCGGATTCGAAGTGTAGCCAACGGGGGTTTTCCCCGATCCGCCGGTCTGATACCCTGGAGGCACGATGCCGTTCCAACTCGGTCTACCCGAAGTCATTCTCGTCCTTGTGGTCGCGCTGCTCTTCCTCGGCCCCAAGCGGCTGCCCGAAGCGGGCCGCTCGCTCGGTCGCGGAATCCGCGAGTTCAAGGACGGGATCACAGGCAACGACGACGGCCCTGGCACCACCACGCAGGCGACGGCGCTGAACCCGCCGCAGCCGAACTACACGCCGCCGCAGTCGTATACGCCGCCCCCGGCGTACGCCCCGCCCGACCAGACGCCCCGCGCGAGCGAGTAACCGCGATGCCGCGTTTCGGTGGCGTCGAGCCGGACGCTGAGGCTGGCGTCGGCGTGCCGGCACGCGGGCCCGTGAGGGCCGCCTGATGGCCCGGATCAAGCGCGCCCGGCCCGACGACGAGTTGACGCTGGTCGAGCACCTCGACGAGTTGCGCACACGGTTGATCGTATCGATCTCCGTGCTCGTGGTGGCCGTCTCGGCCTGCTACTACGAGAACCACCGCATCTACCACCTGCTGACGAGCGCACTGCCCGCCCATCACCGCCAGCTGGTGGCATTCGCGCCGGGCGAGGCCTTCTTCAACGCGATCACGATCTCGGTCTACGGCGGCCTCCTGATCGCCCTGCCGATCCTGACCTACCAGTTCTACGCCTACATCATCCCGGCGTTCTCGGAGGAGTCCCAGCGGACGATCAAACCGATGCTCATGCTCATCCCCGGGCTGTTCCTGATCGGTGTCGTCTTCGGCTGGTACATCGTCGTCCCGGCCGCCCTGCGCTTCCTCGTCAACTACAACAGCGACGTCATCACCTACCTGCCGCGGGCAAGCGACTACATCCACTTCGTCGCCTACACGGAGCTCGCGATGGGGCTCGTGTTCGAGCTGCCCGTGGTGATGATGATGCTCGGGCGGGTCGGCATCCTGCGCTCGTCGCTGATGAAGAAGCGCTGGCGCGAGGCGATCGTCGTGCTGGCGGTGATCGCCGCGCTGCTCCCGGGAACCGACCCCGTCACGATGACCGCCGAGTACCTGCCGATGCTGCTGCTCTACTGGGTCTCGTACTTCCTGGTCAAGGCCGTCGAGCCCAAACGCGGGCTGACCGACTTCCTGTCCGAGCCCAGCGCGTGATCCTGCGGGCCGACTGGGTCGTCCCGATGGACGGCCCGCCGATCGCCGACGGCGCGGTGCAGATCGCTGACGGCCGCATCGTCTCGGTCGGCCCCGCCGACGGCCGTGAGGACCTCCGCTACCGCGACGCGGTGATCCTGCCGGGGCTCGTGAACGCGCACACGCACCTGGAGTACACCGCGATGGCCGGATTCGGCGACGGCCTGCCGTTCATGCCCTGGATCGCCGACCACATCCGCCGCAAGGACACGCAGGAGCAGTCCGACCTGCTCGCCCAGGCCCGGGCCGGGGCGGCGGCCTGCCTGACCGGGGGCGTGACCACCGTGGCCGACTGCTGCTATGCCGGCACGGTCGCACAGGCGGCCGGTGAAGCCGGCCTGCGCGCGATCGTCTACCTGGAAGGCTTCAGCGTCTGGGACGACCTCGAGGCGCGCATCGAGGCCGCGCTCGACGCGCTGCCCGTCTCGGAGCTCGTCACGGCCGGCGTCTCGCCGCATGCGCCGTTCACGGTCACGCACTCCGATTACGCGATGCTGGTCGGCCTGGCCCGGCGGCGCGGCCTCCCGGTTGCCACCCACCTGCTCGAATCGACCCGCGAGACGGAGCATCTGGACGCGTTCGCAGACGTGCTCGGGCCCGACACGGTCGCCGTCCACGCCGTGCTCGTGAACGCCGCCGACATCGCGCTTCTGGCCGAGCGGGACGTGCCGGTGGCCCACTGCCCGCGGTCAAACGCGCTGCTCGGGTGCGGCATCGCGCCGATCACCGACCTGCTCGACGCGGGCGTCCGGGTCGGTCTGGGCACCGATTCGCCGTCCTCGGCGATCGACTTCGACATGTGGGCCGAGATGCGCACGGCGATCATGCTCCAGCGCGCCCGCACCGGCAGCGCCGACGCCCTGTCGGCCCAGACGGCGCTCGAGCTCGCGACGACGGGCGCCGCAGCCGCCATCGGTCTCGCCGATTCGGTGGGCGCCCTCACGCCCGGAAAGGCGGCCGACCTGATCGTCCTCGACCTCGCCGGCTCGCCGTTCCTGCCGTGGGACGACCCCGTCACCGCCGCCGTCTACGGCGGCTCGCCCGACCGGGTGGCGCTTTCCGTGGTTGCGGGCGAGATACGCTACAGGCGTGGCGAGCGGATCCCTCCGAGCGCCGAGGCCGCCCGGGCGAAGATGATCCAGGCTCCACAAGGCTGACCCAGTGCTCTTCGAACGCATCCGCCGCACCCAGAAGCCCGTCTTCATCTTCCTGGCCGTCATGTTCGGGCTCGGATTCGTCGCCCTCGGCGTCGGCCAGGGGGCAAACAGCATCGACATCGGCAGCCTGTTCAGCTCCGGCGGCGGCAGCAGCGGCACGTCCATCTCGAGCCTCGAGTCGCGCGTGCAGTCCCACCCGAAGGATGCGGGGGCGTGGCTGCGGCTGGCAACCGCCTACGAGACTGCGAACCAGACGAACCAGGCCATCTCGAGCTTCCAGAGCTATCTGGCGCTCAAGCCGAAGAACCAGAACGCGCTCTCGACCACGGCGACGCTCCTGGAGCAGCGCGGCCAGGTGAACGCCGGGAAGGTGCAGCAGGCCCAGGCGGCCGCCGCGCAGTACACCCAGATCGAGGGCGCGACGGCGGCGAGCTCGCTCAAGCTGGGCTCGGCCTTCGCGCATCCTCTGCTCGACTCCCTCGCCCAGCCCGCCCAGACGCTCGCCTCGACGCTCGAGACGAGCGCGATCACCGACTTCGCCGAGGCGATGGGCTTCCGCCAGAAGCTCGTGAAGCTCGCGCCGAAGAACGCCGGCTACCAGCTGGCCCTGGCCCGCGACGCCAACGCCACCCAGAGCTACGCGACGGTCGCGACGGCGCTGCAGGCGTACATGACGCTCTCGCCCAACCTGCCGAAGGCCACCAAGAAGCAGATCCAGCAGGAGATCGCGCAGTTCCAGGCGCTCGCGAAGACCGCCCCGGGCGGCGGCACGACGCCCACCTCGCCGGGCGGCTGAGCCCCGATCCGCACGGGGTAACCGCCGGGCGGCCGTCTAGATTCGGGCGGTGATCAAGTATCTGGGCTCGAAGCGCACGCTCGTGCCGGTGATCGGCGCGGTCGCCTCGGCGCTCGGCGTGCGCTCGGCGGTCGATCTGTTCGCCGGGACGACCCGGGTGGGGCAGGAGCTGCGCCGCCGGGGCCTGCATGTGACCTCGAACGACGTCACCGCCTTCTCCGAGGCGTTCGGCCAGGCCTACATCGCCGCCGGGCCGCGGGTCGACCGCGATCGCCTGCGCCGCCTGCTCGCCGAGCTTTCGCGCCTGCCGCCGCGGGACGGATACGTGACCGAGACCTTCTGCCGGCGGTCACGCTACTTCCAGCCCGAGAACGGCATGCGCATCGACGCCGTGCGGGCCGGCATCGACCGGCTCGATCTCGTCCCCGTCGAGCGCGGGCTTCTCCTCACGAGCCTCGTCGAGGCGGCCGACCGCGTCGACTCCACCTGCGGTGTGCAGATGGCCTACCTGAAGCGGTGGGCGGCGCGGTCGGCAAACCCGCTCGTGCTGCGCGAGCCGGACGCGGTCACCGGGCCGGCCGGCGCGGTCACCGGCGCCGACGCCAACCACCTCGCGGCAGCCGTCGATGGGATCGACCTCGCCTACGTCGATCCGCCGTACAACCAGCACTCCTACCTCGGCAACTACCACGTCTGGGAGACGCTCGTGCGCGGCGACCGGCCGGAGCACTACGGGGTGGCCTGCAAGCGGGCCGACTGCCGCACCCGCAAGAGCGCCTACAACTCGCGCAGAGCGGCCTGGACGGCCCTCTCCGACCTGCTCGACCGCCTGGCGACCCCGTGGGTGATCGTATCGGTGTCCGACGAGGGGTTCCACGACCCGGCGGACGTCGAGCGGCGACTCGCACAGCGCGGCCACGTGGGCGCGATCCCGGTCGACTTCAAGCGCTACGTCGGCGCCCAGATCGGGATCCACAACCCCGCCGGCGAGCGCGTCGGCACCGTCTCGCACCTGCGCAACACGGAGTGGCTCTTCGTCTGCGGGCCCGACCGCGCGGCGGTCGATCGGGCAATCGCGGCCGCCTCCGGGAACTCTCCGCGCCTGCTCGCGGTCTGATCCTCACCGACAGCGGAGGGATGCGATGAGCGCGATGCGACGGGCGGCGGGAACGGTTTCGGCGGTGGTGGTGCTCTCGGGCCTCGTCGGCGCGGCAGCCGGGTGCGCCGGCGGGTCGGCGTCCGGCGGCGGCAGCGCCCCGGCGGGGAGCGGATCGGCGGCGGGTGCCGTCGCCCAGAAGGCAACCGCCCCGAAAGCCCTCGGTGTCCTGCGCGGCTCCGCCGTCGCCGGCGGCGGGGCGGCCCGGGACATCGCCCACGCCTCGGCGCCGCTGCGCAGCGTGCCCGCGATCCGGTCGGCGGTGATCAAGACCGCCAGCCTCGATCTGCGCGTGCCGCACGGCCGCTTCGGCAGCGTCATGGACGCGGCGGGCACCATCGCCACGCAATTCGGCGGCTTCGTCAGCCGCAGCTCGGCGTCCGGCACGCACGTCCACGACGGCGAGCTCGTCATGCGCGTGCCCGTGCGCCGGTTCCACGCCGCGCTCGTGGCGGTGGAGCACCTCGGCCGGCCGACCGACGAGAGCGTCGTCGGCCAGGACGTGACCCAGCAGTTCGTGAACCTCGATGCCCGCCTCGGCAACCTCCAGTCTCAGCAACGCGCGCTGCGCCAGCTGATGGGGCGCGCCCAGACGGTGCCGGACACGATCCGCGTCCAGAGCGTGCTGCAGAACGTCGAGCTGCAGATGGAGGAGATCCAGGGTCAGCTGATCTACCTGCAAAACCGCACATCCCTGTCGACGATCGCGATCGCCGTCCACGAGGCGGGCCGCCGGCCCGTGCCGCCCGCGCATGCGAGCGCCCTGTGGAAGGCGGGAGCACGGTCACTGGATGCCGCAACCGCGGTGGTGAGCGGCGTGATCGTCGGCGCCGGCCTCGTGATCCCGATCGCCATCCTCGCCCTGCTGGCCGTGCTCATCGGCCGGCTCGCGGCGCCGTGGGCGGCTCCCCTCGCCGCCCGCCGGCGCGGCCCGGCCAGGACCCCGCCCGAATAGGGACGGGGTCCGGCCGCAGCCGCGACGGATCAGTACACCGGCAGGGTGAGCGTGCCGGTCTGCAGACCGGACTTCGTGGCGGTGAAGGTCACGGTGCCGTCGGACTTCTTCGGCTTCAGCTTGAAGCTGACCTTGCCGGTCGAGGTCGTCTTCTTGGACACGACCGTGACCCCGTCGCCCGACGCCTTGATCGTGACCCCCGCGAGCGCGCGCCCCCTGTAGTCCTTCGCCGTGATCGTGACACTGGTCGTCATCCCGTGTGAGAGGTACTTCGACGCGCTCGTGAGCAGGATCTTCGGCGCGAGCGTGAACGATTGGACCGAAGTGAACGCGCCCACGTTGTTCGAGTCGTCCTTGGCGGCCACGTGCCAGTAGAGCGTGCCGCCGTTCGCATACCCGGTGATCGAAGGGTCCAGGGTCGGTGCGGCATTCGGCGCCTCGGTGTAGATCGTCTCGATCGGAGTCGTGAATCGGCCGTCGCCGCCGGTCGCGCTGGACGCCGAGATCTCGACCTGGTACTGCTTGATGTCCGACTTCGGTGTCCACTGCATCCAGACCGCATGGGCACCGGTCGCGGCGGCTGTCGCACCCGCACCCGTGGGGGCGGAGATCGTCGGCGTGAAGTTCACCGGGTCGGTCGGCGGTCCGTCCACCGGCTGGCTCGGCGTCGCCGTGCCGAACTCGACGGTCGGGTACTCCGCCTGCACCGTCCAGGTGAACGGCACCGTGCCGGTCGACGCCGTGAGCACCGCCGCCGTGGTGTCGACGGTGCCGCCGGTGCAGGTCGACCCGGACGGGCAGTTGAGCACGATCTTGTACGACGCGGCGCCGTCAACCGGATTCCACTGCCAGATCGGGATCTGGTCGCCCGAAAGCGCGTTCGTGTACTGGTGCGGCGTGTCGAAGCTCGGCGCCGCGACGGTCGTCGTGAAGGTGCCCTTGGTCGAGAGGCCCAGGCCGAGCGTGTTGTTGGTGTTGCCGACGCCTTCGGCCTCGACGCGCCAGTAGATCGGCGTGTCCGGCGGGAAGGTCGAGCCGGCGGTGTACGAGGTCTCGTACACCCGCACATCCAGGCCGTCCGGCGGCGAGAGCTGGCTGAAGTTGGGCGTGTCCGAGATCTGCACGTGATAGTCGGTCGCGCCCTGCACCGGGCTCCACTGAAGCACCGGCCCAAGTCCGGTCAGATCGGCCGGGCTGAGCGTCGTGGCCGGCACCTGCTTCGTGAACGTCTCGACCGCTTCGTTGACCTCGTCGCCGGGGTCGGCAGACACGAGCGTCCCGTCCGCGCCGGCCGCCGGGAGGACGGCCCAGTAGTACGAGCCGTCGGCATATGCGCGGGGGCCGAGCAGACCGGTGCGCGGCGCGTACGCAGTCACCTTGGTGAACGCGTAGTCCACGATATGCGTGAACGTCTGGTCGGTGGCAACCACGACGTAGTAGCTCGTGTACCCCTGGATCGGCTTCCAGGTGAACACCGGCATCTGGGACGTACCCGTCTCGATCGGGAGGTAATCGGCGGCCGGCAGGTAGCCGTTCGGGGACGTGTCTGTGCCGGTCGGATAGCCGGTGAACGTAAACGACGGGCTGGTGCCAAGGCCGACTGTCGTCCAGGATCCGTTCACGGAACTGCCGTCGGAAGCGTTCGCCCGGTGTGCCTTCACGCGCACGCAGTACGCGCCGCCCTGGGTGAGCCCCGTGAGATCAGTCGATATGGGCAGGGTCGTTGCCTGGCCGAGCGGGTTCGCGCTCGAGTTGTGCGCATCGCCCAGAGGCGTCCACGCGGTGGTGATCGTCTGGTCATCCCAGTCGACCGTCGCCCAGTCGCACTTGCCACCCGCAAACGGCGAGACCTGCACCTCGTAGTACGCCGCTCCGGCGACGTCGCTCCAGCCCACGATCGGCGTGTCGGTATTGTTCGGATCGCCGGCGAGCCACGGGACGGGAGCGAAGCTCGAGTCCCGCATCGAGATGTTCGGGATCGCGCCCGCGCCCGTGTCGAAGTTGATCGCAAACGACTGCGGGTCGCCGTTCTGATCCGACCAGACGACCGGGTCGCCGGCCTGGTTGTCCGCGTCATAGGGGGTGACCCGCCAGTAGTCGCCGTTGGTCGACGGGAGCAGCTTCGTGGGGGTCATGGACGTCGCCACGGTCTCGTCACTCGTCCACACGTTCGATCCGCCGCCGAAGTCCGAAGCGGAGCTCACCTCGACGCGGTAGTACGCCGCGCCTTCGATCGGCGTCCACGAGAACTGCGGGTCGAAGACGTTCGGATCGGGATTGAGGTCGGTGACTGTGAGCGTCGGGGCGACCGTCCCACCGCTGCCGTCCGAGCTCACGCTCGGCCACTGGTAGTGGAACGACCACACGGTCGAGGCAGGGCCATTGTGGCCCGCGGCGTCGACCGGTGTGACTCCCCAGTAGTAGGTCTGATCGCCCAGACGGTTGGGGAGCGCGTACGCGGTCGCTTCTGTCGTGACCGGCATCCCTGCGAGCGAATGGACGAGGTTCGGATCGGTTGCGACGGTGAGGAGATACTTGTCAGCTCCCGGAACGACTGTCCAGTTCAGGACGGTCGGGGCGGGATACGTGACCGTGGAACCGCTGGCCGGCGACTGCGGGGCGACCTGGTCGCCAGGCGCCGTCGCCCAGGCCATCACGAAGCTCCGCACAGGCGACCACGCGCTCTTCGCTCCCGCCGCGGTCACCGCCTGGACACGCCAGTAGTACGTCTTGTTCTGGAGCACCTCCAGGAGCGCCGCGCGGGTGTTCTTCGTGTCGACCGAGTACACCATCGGGCTGAACGTGTTCGTGGCCGCGATCTGGAAGCTGTAATGGTCGGCGCCCGCCACCGCGTTCCACGTGAACACCGGCGCGGAGTTCACGCTCACGCCGCTGCCGGGCCCGGTCAGGGCCGGCGACGACAGCGCGGCGTAGGTCGGCGCGACGAACATGAGCAGGGCGAGGATTCCAGCGAGCAGGATTGCAGGACGGGGATGTCGGGACAGGCGGTGAATCGGGTGCTCCTCGGCGGCGAGTACACGAATGAGTACGTACGATCCACGCAGCTCACCAAGAGCGAGTACGCAGAACGGCGTATCTCACTATCGCCTAGAAGAAACCACAAATACGATCACCCGAACGAGTGGCTTGACACGGAGCGCGTCTCGAGTACGCGCCCGCAGGGGCCTCGAGTCCCTCTGGCCGGCTCAGCTGGGCGGGCAGGCGAGCTTGGTGGCGCTGGTGCCCGCCATGCTCGTGCTGTTGCCCGCGGCATCGGTGACGGTGACGTTCACCGCGATGGTGCCCGTGGAGAGCGCGCTCGCGTCGATGCAGCCGATGTGCACCTGGCCGTCTCCGGCCGGTGCGGAGCCCTGGACGCTCGTGTTCTCGTCGGACAGGGTCACGGTGACCGTGTCGGACGGGTCGGGCGCCTGGTTGAAGAGGACGGTGACGTTGACGCACCCCGCGCCGCTCTGCGTGATCGTGTTCGGCGGCGGGCCGTCCACGAAGGCGGTGTAGGGGGCGAGCGGAGCCTGGGTGTCCTTGATGAGCGTGCCGGAGAAGCTCGTGGTGACACCGCTCGGGTCGGTGATCGTCCCGTCGATCGGCAGCGTGCCGTCGGGCAGGCTGCTCAGGTCGGCGGTGAAGACCGCCTGGTCGCTGCCGCCGGACTGCGGTGCGAGCGTGAGGCCGCCGACGGAGAGCGCGATCTGGTCGGCCGGATCGGTCGGCCCGGCGAAGGTGGCCACGATCGTCGCCGCCGTCTGCGTGGCCGCGTTCACGTAGCCGGCCGGGTTGTTCGGGCCCGCGGGGACGCCGACGCTCGTCGGGCCCTGAACGCCCGTGTCCACGGTGTAGGTGGTCTGCATCCAGGTCTCGTTTCCGATTCCGTCCGTCAGCATCAGGCCGAGCTTGTGCGGGCCGGAATCCACGCCGGAGAAGTCGAACGGCCCGAACGTAAATGACGTCGTCTGGCCGTCGCCGTGCTGATCGACGATCGTCTGATGGTGCGCGAACACCTGGATCTCCTCGTCCGCGGTCGGGGCCTGCGCGAACGTGGCCGTGATGTAGACGGCGTGCGCCGACTTCGGCGTGACGACGCCCGCAGGGTTGTCCGGACCGGCGGCGACGCCGAAGTCCGTGGCCGCCGCCGGAGGCGTGGCCTGCTTCGTCACCGACCCCTGCACCGGGTCGGACTGGTTTCCGGCGAGGTCCGTGATCCAGACGCTGACCATGACCGGGCCGTCCGCGAGGCTGGACAGATCCTTCATGTGCACGATCCCGTCCGCCGCGGATCCCGACCCCGTCTGAATGGCGCCGCTTGCGTCGGTGAACCGCGCGTGGATGCTGTTCGTGGTGGTGGAGGGCGTGCCCACGGCGACCTGGAAGGTGTACGAGGACTCGTTCTGGTTGGTGATCGTGGGCAGGTCGGGTAGGGGGCCCGGGGCGCCCGGCGCGACCGTGTCCTTGGTGATCGGGGCCTGACCGGGAGCGGACTGGCTGGAGTTGCCGAGGCTGTCCGCCGCCGTCGCAGAGGCGGTGATCGGCCCGTCGGACAGATTCTGAGCGTTGACGTCGATCGTGAGCGGCCCGGTTCCCGCGGGCTCCGTCTGCGAGACGGTGCCGCCAGCAGGCCCGGTCAGCGTCACGGTGATCATGTCGGTCGGCTGAGAGTCGGCAGCGAGAGCGACCGTCACGGGGACGCTGCTCTCGGTGGCGAGGTTGATCCATGTGGGCACTGACACCGACTGCGGCGGGGCGGGAGCAGTCGAATCCGACGCGGCGGTCGCGGTGGGGCTCGGAGTGCTGTCCGCGCCCGGCGAGCCGGCGGAGACGGCGAGGATGCGATACGAATAGGTGTTGTCGCTGGGGGTCTGATCGGAGTAGGTCGTGGCCGGCTGCTCCTGGGTGACCGGAGCCCACGTCGCACCGTCGGTGCTGCGCTGCACGATGTACCCGGCCACGCCAGAGACCGACCCGGATGGATCCCACGACACGTTGACCGCCCCACCCTTGGCGGGCGTGGCGGTGACGGCGGCGGGCGCAAGCGGGGCCTGCATGCCATGGACCCGGATGCTCTGTGGTGCGAGCCCGGGCGCGGAGATCACCAGGGCGCCGCTGATGGGGCCGGCGTAGCGGGCGCTGCTGCTCACGTAGACGACCGCGCTCTTCTTGGGACGCACCTGCTGGCTGCTCTGGTGGTTGCCGAAGCTGGCCGAGAGCCCCGAGCCGCTCGTCTTCACCGAGTACGTGACCGGGGCGGTGGACGTGTTCGTCAGCGGCAGCGCTGCCGGAGCGGACGTCTCGGTGAGCGACCCGAGCTCGAGCACTCCGGCGTCGCTCAGCACTCCAACCGACGGCACGCCCGACGCCGCCTTCTGACCGAACTTCGTGACTGAGGCGACGCTCGGCTGCGACCAGCCGAGCCCGCGGACCAGGGGTGTGACGCCGGGAAGTGTCCCAAGGAAGGACGGCGCCGACGCGGACAGGGATAGCACTGCGACACTGGCGTAGGTTGCCAGTACGGCGACGACGAGAGAACTCGCCGCGAACATGCCCCGACTCCGCGTCAACGGGGGTACCTTCTTAGGTTCTCCCCACCGCATTTACTGCTGACCCCCTCCTCATAGCTGCAGCACTGTATCGGCATTCGTGTCGATAACGCATCCCCCTTTTTGGGGAGCGTTCGGGCCGCGCCACTAAGGTGCCCCGAGCACACGCCACGAACTGCAGAAACCCGTGCTATCGCGGCCCCGATCGGTCAGCGCGGAGGGTTGCGATCCGGCTCCGGGGGCAGGCTTCCGGGGACGAGCGGCGCCCCCGGTCGCGGGTGCGCCGCGGCGGGGCCGCGCACCCACTGGCGGGAGGCATCCACGTATGGCTGGTGATCCCACGGGGCATAGGTACCCGTTGCGAGCGCAGCACTCACAACCCGCCGTTCGGCCTGGCTTTGCAGCACCCGCGCCTGCAACGCGTCCAGGTCCCAGCGCTCATCGGCATCGGCCCGCAGCTTGGCGTGGGCCGAGGAATGGGCCGGGTCGGCGGTCAGATCGGCCAGCTCGTGCGGGTCGGCGGCGACGTCATAGAGCAGGTCGGGGTCGCCCGGGCAGCGGATGTACTTGTAGCGGCCGCTGCGCAGCATCACCGCCGGCGCGGTCACGCCCTCGGCCAGGTACTCGGAGGCGACCGTCCCCGCCTCCAGGTGGCCGCCTGCGAGCGCCGGCGCGAGGCTTCTGCCCTCGAATTCGGCCTCCCCGAGCGCAAGGCCCGCCAGATCGGCCAGCGTGGGCGCCAGATCGAGGTGCGAGACGGGCTCGGCGACCGCGCCGCGGGCGATGCCGGGGCCGGCGACGAGCAGCGGCACCCGCGCGGAGGCCTCGTGGAAGGACATCTTGAACCACAAACCGCGCTCGCCGACCATCTCGCCGTGGTCGGCGGTGAACGCGACGATCGTCTCGTCGCCGAGACCGTGCTGGCGCAGCGCGCCGAGCACCTCGCCCACGCGCTCGTCCTGAGCTCACGGCGGCGTAGTAGGCCCGCCGGGCGTGCGCCACCTGCGCATCGGTGAGCGGGTGCTCGTCCATGCCCGACATGTCGCGCAGGCGCAGGCTGTGGGGATCGGCCTCGGCGCGCGGGATCCGCGACACCGCCGGCGGGTCGATCGGACGATCGTGGTAGATCTCCCAGTGGCGGGCGCGCACCTCCCAGGGATCGTGCGGATTCGTGAAGGAGACGATCAGGAAGAACGGGCGCCGGTCAGGCCTCTGGGCGAGCTCGCGGATGCGCTCGACCGCCCGGAAGCACACCTCGTCGTCGTAGGCCGTCTGCATCGCCGCCTCGCGCACCCCGGCGTCGAGCACGCCGGACATGTTGTGGTACCAGGGCAAACGTGTGCCCGACGGCAGCCGCCAGTCCGGCGTCCAGTCGAACTCGGCCGGGTACACGTCGGTGGTCAGCCGCTCCTCGAAGCCGTGCAGCTGATCCGGGCCCACGAAGTGCATCTTGCCGGCGAGGACGGTGTCGTACCCGCCCGCGCGCAGCAGGTGGGCGATGGTCGGCACCGAGGCGCGCAGCTCGGCTGCGTTGTCGTAGACCCCGAGCGCCGATGCCCGCCGCCCCGCCAGCATCGCCGAACGCGACGGCGCGCACAGCGGCGAGGCGCAGTAGGCGCTCGCGAAGATCGTGCCAGAGCGCGCGAGCGCCGTCAGATGCGGTGCATGCACCACCGGATGCCCGTAACACGGCAGAAACGCGGCCGCAAGCTGGTCGGCCATCACAACGGTTATGTTGGGCCGGTGCTCGCTCATGCCAGCACCGCGGTATGCAACGCCGCGAGCACGGAGGCCGCCCGGCGGTCGGCGTCCTGCGAGCGCAGATCGGCGGTCAGGAACGAGAACCCTGTCCGCAGCGCGGGCCAGGCCCCGTGCGAGCCACCGCCGGCGCCGGTGTGGCCAAACGCGTCGGGCGCCGGGCCGAGCTCGCTCGGTGTGCCGCGCAGCTCATACCCCGTCGGGCCGTACCGCAGCCGCCGGCCCGTGAGCGCGTCGGGGCCCGCACGAGCCACCGCGCGCCCGCGCCTCACCGTCTCCGGAGCGAGCACGTCCCCACAGGCGATCCGCCCGTACAGAAGCGCCATCGCGCGGGCCGTGGCGACCCCGTTCACCGCGGGCGCCTCGATCGCGAGCAGATCGGCGTCGCACCACGAGTCGATCGCAAGCGGCGGGTTCGCATAGACGAGGGTCAGGCGCGGGTCGGGTGCATCGGCCATGAACGCCGAGAGACGGTATCCGGGCGCCGGGCGCGGCCGCAACAGCCGCTGCGCGAGCGGATCGTCCTGCCGCAGGCCGATCCCGAGCTCGAGCCCGAGCGGCTCCGCGAGGCGCTCGCGCACGATCGTGCCGAGCGTGCGCCCCGTGGCCCGCAGCGCCAGCTCGCCCGCGAGCCAGCCCCAGGTGAGGGCGTGGTAGGCCACCGCCCCGGCCGGGAGCATCGGGGCCTGCGCCGCCAGCGCAGCGGCGAGGGCGGGCGGATGGCCCAGATCCTCGCGCCGCAGCGGCCGCTGCACCGCCGGCAGGCCCGCGGCGTGCGCAAGCAGGTCGGTGACGGTGATCGCGCCCTTGCCGGATGCGGCGAATTCGGGCCACACGCGGCACACCGGCGCATCCAGGTCAAGCTCGCCCCGCTCGACCAGCGTGAGCAGGGCGGTCGCGGCCACGCCCTTCGTCCCCGAATAGAGCACCGTCGTCGTCTCGGCGGCCCAGCCCGGGCCCAGCCACAGATCGGCCACGAGCTCGCCGTCCACGACGGCTGCAAAGGCGCCCGGAGCGGAGCCGGCCGCCTCCACGAAGGCCCTGCGGACGGCCGCATACCCCGGCGCGACGCTGCCGCCGGCACCGGGCTCCGCGGCCGTCACGCGGGCGCGGACTCGAGCGAGGGCGTGTCGGCGAGCAGCCGGCGGGTGTACTCGTCGGCCGGCGAGTGCAGGACGTGATCCACGTCGCCGAGCTCGACGATGCGGCCCTGGCTCATCACCGCCACCCGCTGGGCGATCGAGCGCACGAGCGGCAGGTTGTGGGTGACGAACAGCATGGCCAGGCCGAAGTCGCGCTGGAGCTCGCCCAGCAGATCGACGATCGCCGCCTGGACGCTCACGTCCAGCGCCGATGTGACCTCGTCGCAGATGAGCACGGCGGGCTCGCACACGAGCGCACGCGCGATCGCGACCCGCTGGCGCTCGCCGCCGGAGAGCTGGTCGGGGTACTGCCCGGCGTAGCGCGAGCTGAGCGACACGCGCTCGAGCATCTCGTCAACGCGGCGGTCGACGTCGCGCCCCGTGACCGTGCCGAAGAGCTCGAGCGGCTGGCGCACGATCTGGCCGATCGTCCGGCGCGGGTTGAGTGAGCCGTACGGGTTCTGGAACACGTACTGGATCGCGCGGCGCACGTCGCGCGGACGGCCGCGCGCCGACGTCGCCAGAGGCTGTCCGCGCAGCAGGATCTCACCGCTGCGCTCGCGGTGGAGGCCGGCGATCGAGCGCGCGATGGTGGTCTTGCCCGACCCCGACTCGCCCACCAGCGCCAGGCATTCATGGGGAGCCAGCGCCAGGTTCACATCGTGCACGACGTTGAATCCGAGGTACCCCGCGTTCACGCCGACGAGCGCCAGCACGGCATCGGCAACCGGCGCGTCGGCCAGCTCGCCGGCCGCGCCGGCGTGCGCCGACACCTGCGTGCGTACCTCCTCGGCCCGCACGCAGCGGACGGTGTGGCCGCCGGCCACGGTACGCAGCTCCGGCAGCGCCGTCGTGCAGCGATCCTCGACCATCGCGCAGCGGGGCGCGAAGAAGCAGCCGACCGGCCGGTGCCCCGGCGAGGGCGCCCGGCCCGGGATCCCGACCAGCTCGCGCCGCCCGGACAGGTGCGGCACGGCGGCGAGCAGCCTGCGGGTGTACGGGTGGGCCGCGGCGCGGAAGAGCTCGTCGGCCGGCCCGAGCTCGACGATGCGGCCGGCGTACATCACCGCGACCCGGGCCGCCAGCGTGCCGACGACCGCGAGGTCGTGGCTCACGTACAGCGCGGCGACGCCGTGCGCCGCGGCGAGCTCGCGCACCGTCTCGAGCACGTGCGCCTGCGTGGTCACGTCGAGGCCGGTCGTGGGCTCGTCCAGGACGATCACGCGCGGCCGGCAGGCGAACGCCATCGCCAGGCCGATGCGCTGCTGCTGGCCGCCGGAGAGCTCGTGCGGGTAGCGGCGCAGGAACCGGGGGTCGTCGGGCAGCGCGACCTCGCGCATCATCTCGGCGACCCGCTCGCGGCGCTCGCCGCCGCCCGACCCGATCCCGTGCACCTCGAGCGCCTCCATGAGCTGGGTGCCGACGCGCAGCGCCGGGTTGAGAGCGGCGGCCGGATCCTGCGGCACGTAGCTGATCACCCTGCCGCGCAGCCGCCGGCGCGCGGACCGGTCGAGCGCGACCACGTCGGCGTCGCCGATCCGCACCGACCCGCCGGCAATCAGCGCGCCCCGGCGCGTGTGGCCGAGGAGCGCAAGCGCCGCCGTGGTCTTGCCCGACCCCGACTCGCCGACGAGGCCGAGCACCTCGCCCGGGTTCACGGCGAACGTGACGTCGTCGACGATGTCGTCGCCCGTGCTCGCGACGACGACCTTCAGCCCCTCGACGACGACGGAGGGCTCGACGAGGCTCATTCGGCCGCCTTCCCGCGGTCGATCCCGGCCGCGGCGCGGGCGAGGCCGTCGCCGACCAGGCCGGTGCCGACCGTGAGCAGCGCGATCGCGGTCATCGGCAGGACGACCCCCCACGGCTGGTTCGTGCCCAGGGCGAGCTGGTTCTCCTGGATCATCAGGCCCCAGTCGGCGCCGTTGGGATTGGGGGTGAAGCCGAGGAAGGCCAGGGAGGCGATGATCCCGATCGAGTACGTCAGGCGCAGGTTCGCCTCGACGAGCAGCGGCGAGAGGATGTTGGGCAACACCTCGCGCAGGAGGATCCGGGCGCGCGGCAGGCCGAGCGCCTCGGCAGCGGCGACGAAGTCGCGCTCGACGATCGGCTGCGCCGCTCCCCGGGTCACGCGGGCGACGCGCGGCATGGTCGTCAGCCCGACGGCGACCACGAGCAGCCACGCCTTCGGGCCGACCGTGGCGATCACGACCAGCGCGAGCATGATCTGGGGGAACGCGAGGATCACGTCCATCGCCCGCATCAGCACGTCGTCGAGGGAGTTGCGGGCGTAAGCGGCGGTGAGGCCGATCGCCGAGCCGAGGACGAGCCCGATGACCGTCGCGAGCACGGCCATGACCAGGATCTCGCGCCCGCCCCACAGGAACCGGCTCCACACGTCCTGGCCGATGTGATCGGTGCCGAAGAGCGCCTTGCCCCCCGGTGGGGAGTTGGGCGCGACGCCGACGAAGTCGGTCGGGCTGAACGGCGCGAAGAGGGGCCCGACGATCGCTACGAGCACCAGGATCACCACGAGCAGGAGGCCGATCCGGGTGCGCCACATCCGCAGGGCGGTGCGGAAGACCGCCCCGGCCGGCGCTCGGGCGAGGACGACGTCCGGCTCGGGGCTGAACGCAGCGACTTCTGCGACGCTCACAGGCGCGTCCGCAGCTTCGGCGTGACGAGGATCGTGGCGATGTCCGCCAGCAGGTTCAGGACGACGTAGAGGCCGGCGATCAGCATCGCGAGCGCCTGCACCACCGGCAGGTCCTGGGTCGAGACGGCGTCCTGCAGCGCCCGCCCGATCCCGGCGTAGTTGAAGACGTACTCGACGACGATCACGCCGCCGGCCAGGTACGCCAGGTTGATCGCGATCACCTGGAACGTCGGGCCGAGCGCGTTGGGCAGCGCGTGGCGAGTGATCACGAGCCGCTCGGGGACGCCCTTGAGGCGGGCCATCTCGACGTAGTCGGACTCGAGCACCTCGATCATCGAGGCGCGCATGATCCGGGCCACGTACGGCGTCACCGCCAGCACCAGGGTGAGCGTCGGCAGGATCATCTCCTCCAGGTGGTCCCACGGCCGGGCCCCAGGGGCGAGGTACGACACGCCCGGCAGCAGGTGCGGGAACACGGTCGTCGCAAACACGACCACCAGGGTGACGCCGAGCACGAACTCCGGCAGGGCGGCGAGCAGGAGCGTCCCCACCGAGCTCGTGGTGTCGAACACGCCGTCGCGGCGCAGCGCCGCGTACGCCCCGATCGCGATCGAGATCGGGATCGAGATGATGCCCGCGAGGAACACGAGGAACGCCGAGTTGATGAGCCGGTCGTGCAGGTAGGTCGCGACCGGCTCGCGCGCCGCCAGCGACACGCCGAGGTCGCCGTGCAGGAGCCCCGTCAGCCAGTCGGTGTACTGCTGGATGACCGGCTTGTTGAGGCCGAGCTGCTCACGCAGGGCCTTCAGGCTGGCCGGCGTCGCCGTGCGCCCGAGGATCGAGCGGGCGGGATCGGTCGGCAGCGCCTGCGTGGCGGCGAACACGAGCACCGACACGAGGACGAGCACGAGCAGCCCGAGCCCGAGGCGGCGCACGATGAACCAGAAGAGGGCCCGTGAGGACCCTCTCGCCTGGCTAGTTGAACCAGATAGTGCGGTATCCATGCCCGAACCCGTTCAGGTTCTGGGTCGACCGCCCGGCAACGAACCCGGACACCTTCGTGCTGTAGGAGTCGACGAGGTTGTTGAAGAAGGGGATGATGTAGCCCCCGTAGTTGAATTCGAGCGTCTGCATCTCGTGGATGATGTCGCACTTCTTGCCGGGGTCCGTCTCGGCGCGGGCCTGCTGGTAGAGGCTGATGTAGTTCGACCCGGGACCCGAGTTGGGCGGCCAGTGTGTCTCGTTGTACGGCGCACTGAAGGGCGGCCCGGCCGGCAGCATGCTGTTCGACACCTGCGGCAGGTAGTTGCGGGTGCCCCAGAAGTCGACCGAGAACGGCAGGTGCAGGTACTGCTTGCCGTAGTAGTTCGGGTCGTTGTGGACGTTGACCGTGATGCCGGCGGACTTGGCCTGGGAGGCGAAGACCGTGGCCGAGTCGACCATGCCGGCCGCGCCGTTGGTCGTATGCAGGTCGAACGTCGCGCCGTCCATGCCCGCCGCCTTGAGCAGCGACTTGGCCTTCTCGATGTCCTGCTCGCGCTGCGCCAGTGACGACGTGAAGCAGGCGTCGAAGGGCGAGAACAGGTCGTTGGCCACGTGGCCGTAGCCCGACAGCACCTGCTCCAGCATCGCCGGCCGGTCGGCGATCAGGCGCATGGCCTGACGGACGCGGTTGTCGGTGAATGGTGCCATGTCGATCGCCATGCACAGCGGCAGCCAGCCGCCGCCCTGGGTGATGAGGACGGAGAGACCGCCGTTGGTCTTGACGACGCCCACCTGGGCGAACGGGACGTCGGTGATGGCGTCGAGCTGCCCGCCGAGGAACGCGTTCACCTGAGCCGTCGCGCCCGTCGTCGGGAAGTCGACCACGGTCACCTGGTCGAAGTACGGCTGGCCGGTGCGCCAGTAGTTGGGGTTGCGGGTGTGCACGCTCTGCTGGCCCGGGCTGAAGCTCTTCGTGACGAACGGCCCCGTCCCCACCCACTTGAGCGGGCCGGTGCGGTCGTAGCCGTCGGGCACCATGCCGTTGTAGTACTGGCCGAACTGCTCGGCGATCGTCGAATCGGCCACGGTGAGCGGGATGCGCACCGTCAGGTTGTCCATCTTCTTCAGGTTCTTGGCATCGATCGACGAGAGGCCGGCGGCCCCGAACAGCCCGGCCTTCGGGTCGAGGATGCGGTTGATCGAGTAGATGACGTCGTCGGCCGTGAGCGCCTTGCCGTTGTTGAACTCGATCCCCTGGCGCAGGCGCACCGTCCACTGCTTGGGCGAGTCCTGCGTGAGCTCGTCCGCGAGGCCGCCCTCGTTGCCGCCGATCTGGAGCTTGTACTGGTCGTCGTAGGCGACGAGCGTCTCCCAGCTCGCGGCCAGCCGGGCCTGGTCGGGCTTGGTGACGATGCTCTGGCCGTCGATGATGTCGCTCGCGCCGCCGCCCGTCACGCCGAGGCGGAAGTTCCCGCCGCGCTTGGGCGTACCGGCCGCGGTCGAGCCGCCGCTCGTCGCCGCCGACGACGATCCGCCGCTGCCGCCGCAGGCCGCGAGGCCGCCGGCGAGCACGACCGTGCCCGCACCCACCAGAAGGTCGCGCCGGGAGAGGCCTCCGCCGCCTCCACCGGGACGGTCGCTGGACTTGTCCACCATCGTCGTCTCCTTCCCTGGGGGCGGTCGCGGAGCGGCGCTTCGAGCCGCGGCGCGGCACCGATAATCCATCGCCGCCCGCGGCGTGTCAAACCGCACGTCCACACTCTCACTGCTGTTCACGATACGAACACCTGGCCCGGATCGTGGACGGCGCGGCGATACTAGAACGCGGGCCAAGCCGTTGTCAAGCGCCTCGATCACGCCATTCTCAGACGCGCGATCGCCGGTATAGTGGGCCCGCGTCGGCACGGCCCAGCGAGGGATCTCGTTCACCATGCGAACAACCAACTCGGATCGGGAAGGCACCCCTGCGGCCGCGCGTGAGAGCTCCCGCGTGCAGTCGGTCGACCGCGCGGTGATGCTCCTGCGGGCGATCTCGGCGAGCGCGCGCCCGCCGACGGCATGGGAGCTCGCCCGCACCTGCGGGATCAACCGCTCAACAGCCTGGCGGCTGCTGCAGACGCTCGAGCACCACGGCCTCGTCGAGCGCGACGAGACCACCCAGCGCTACGGCATCGGCTACACCGCGCTCGAGGTGGCCGCGGCGGCCGGGTACGACGGCCTCGCACGGCGGGCGCGGCCGATCCTGCAGCGCGTGGCGAACGACGCCGGCGAGAGCGTGATGCTGGCGGCCGCGCGCACGTTCAGCCTGGTGTATGTCGACCAGGTCGACCCGCCGGCGATCCCGACTCCGAACTGGCTCGGCCGCCAGCTCCCGCTGCACGCGACGTCGGCCGGGAAGGTGTTCCTGGCCTGGCTGCCCGAGGACGAGCGCGAGGCGCTCCTGCCGTCGGTGCTCGAGCGCTACACGGCGCAGACGATCACCGATCGTGCGCGGCTCTTCGCCTCGCTCGCCGATGTCCGCAGGGACGGCTACGGCGCGTGCCTGGGCGAGTTCGAGGAGTTCTCGAACGGCGTCTCCGCCGCCGTGCTCGACCACCGGGCGCGGCCCGCGGTCATCCTGAACATCTGGGGCCCCAGCCAGCGGGTCACGGAGCGCCGGCTGGCGACGCTCGGGCGGATGGCGCTGCATGCCGCGCACGAGATCTCGCTCGTCATGGAGTGACGCCGAGCACCCGCGCGATCACGGCCTCGTCGACCCCGTCCACCAGCTCGTCCGCCGCCGCCAGCCGGTCCGGCGGCAGCGTGCTGGTAACGGCGATGCAGCGCATGCCGGCGGCCTTCGCGGAGGCCACGCCGGCCTCCGTGTCCTCGAACGCCGTCACCTCGCCCGCGCGCAGCCCGTCGGCTCGGCGCCCGAGCAGCCCGAGCGCCACCTGGTAGCCCTCGGGGTGCGGTTTGCCGTGGGTCACGTGGTCGGCGGTGACGACGGCGCTAAAGACGTCGGTCAGTCCCGCGGCGGCGATCACGGGGTCGATCTCGGCCGACGCCGCGCCGGAGACGATCGCCACCGGCACCCGCGCGGCCGCAAAGGCGACGGCGCGGCGGACCTCCGGGCCGATCGTGGAGCCGTCGGCGACCGCCTCCCGGTAGCGGGCGACGCGCTGGCTGACGACGTGCTCGGCGTCGTCGCGGCGGCCGAGCCAGCGGTGCACGATCTCGGGGTCGGACAGCCCGGCCAGCCGGCCGTAGTAGTCGGCCTCGGAGAGCGGCCGGCCGTGCTCGGCGAAGAGCGCCGCGTAGATGCCGTACAGGATCGGCTCGTCCGCCGAGAGGGTGCCGTTGAAGTCGAAGATGACCGCCCGGCACGCCACGGCGAAGGATCGTAGCGATCGGGCGGACGGGTGCCCGGCACCGCATGCGGTGCCGGGCACCTCCGCGGTCGCTACTCGGCCTGCCCGAACGCGGCGATCTCGGCACGCTCCGTCTCGGTAAGCTCGCGCGGCTCATCGCCATGGGCCACCTTCTCGCTCTGCACGTGGTGGCGGATCGAGTCGACGATCTCGGGGTTGGCGAGCGTCGTCACGTCGCCGACGTCGGCGAAGTTGGAGATGCTCGCGATCACCCGGCGCATGATCTTGCCGGAACGGGTCTTGGGCATGTCCGCGACGATCCAGACGTTCTTCGGGCGGGCGATCTTGCCGATGTCGCGCTCGATCATCTGCGCGACCTTGCGGTCGACGCCGCTGCCGTCGAAGCCGGGCTTCAGCGAGACGTACATCTCGACCGCCCGGCCGCGAATCTCGTCGATCACCGGAACCGCCGCCGCCTCCGCCACTTCCTCGACCTGGATCGCGGCCGACTCGAGCTCCTTCGTCCCCAGCCGGTGGCCGGCGACGTTGATCACGTCGTCGATCCGGCCGAGGATCCGGTAGTAGCCGTCTGCCGACTGAACGGCGCCGTCGCCGCACAGGAACGGCCAGTCGTGCCAGTCGGTGCTCTTCGGGTCGCGGCAGTACTTCGCGTAGTAGGTCGCGACGAACCGTTCGTCCTGGCCCCAGATCGTCAGCATCCGCCCGGGCCAGGGATTCCGCATGCAGATGTTGCCGGCCTTCCCCGAGCCCTTCGCGACCTCCTCGCCGTTCTCGTCGAACAGCACCCCGTAGAGGCCGAGCACGGTCGGGCCACAGCTGCCGGGCTTCATGTTCTCGAGCCCCGGCAGGGTCGAGCCGAGGAAGCCGCCGGTCTCGGTCAGCCACCACGTGTCGGTGATCGCCGCCTCGCCCTTGCCGACGACGTTGTGGTACCAGCGCCAGACGTCCGGCTCGATCGGCTCGCCGACCGTCGTCATCGTCTTGAAGTGGTGCTGTCCGTGCCGCAAGCGGCGTGGCCGGGCGGCGCCCGGTGCCCGCTGCGTCGCGTCGTCGCGCCGCTGATGCTGCAGGGCGAGCGGGTCGGCAGCCTGGTCGCGCTCTACGAGCGCGCCCGGGCGGGTGCGCGTCCGAGGAGTCGCGCGTCGTCGCAGAGGCGGCCGAGCTCGTGTCGGCGATGATCGAGCTGTCCGAGCTCGACGCCCAGGGCGAGCGGCTCGCCCGCGCCGAGCTGCTCGCGCTGCGCGCGCAGATCTCGCCGCACTTCATCTACAACGCGCTGACGGCGGTCGCCTCGTTCGATCCACTCGCGGCCCGAGGAGGCGCGCGAGCTGCTCGGCGAGTTCTCGGAGTTCATCCGTTACGCGTTCTGCGCGCCAGCGCCCGTACGTCACGCTGGCCGACGAGCTGCAGTACGTCGAGAAGTACCTGCGGCTCGAGCAGGCGCGCTTCGGCGAGCGGCTGCGAGGTGCGCGTGCAGGTCGACCCGGAGGTGCTGCAGGCCGTGCGTGCCGCGTGCTGTCGCTCCAGCCGCTCGTCGAGAACGCGGTGCGGCACGGTGTCGAGATCGCGGCCGGGTGGCGGGCTGCGTGGAGATCCTCGGCCGCGACCTCGGGCGCCGACGTCGAGCTGCGGGTGTGCGACGACGGCGAGGGGATCGACGCCGGAGCGCGCGCGGCGCGGCGCTCGCGGGCCGACGGCCCCGGCATCGGGCTCGGCAACGTGCACGGGCGGCTGCAGTCGACGTTCGGCGCCCGACTACGGGCTCGCGGTCGATCGAGCACGGCTCGGGACCACCGTGGTCGATGACGCTGCCGAAGTTCCGTGCGGGGGTGCGCGCCGCGTGAGCGAGCGGCTGGCGCTGCTCGCCGTCGACGACGAGCGCCCGGCGCTCGAGCGACCTCGTGCGCATGCTGCGAGGCCTCGCCCGCCGTGGCGGAGGTCGACGCTCCGCGGGCTCGGCGGCAGCGAGGCGCTCGCTCGCTCGCCGAGGAGCCGTGCGACGCGCTCTTCCTCGACGTGCGCATGCCGGGCCTCGACGGGCTCGAGCTCGCGCGCGTGCTGCGGCGCTTCGAGCGGCCCGCCGGCAGTCGTGTTCGTGTCGGCGCTACGACGACTTCGCGGTCAGCGCATTCGAGCTGGAGCGCGCTGGACTACCTCGTCAAGCCGGTGAGCGCGCAAGCGACTGGACGAGGCGATCGCGCGCGTGCAGCGCGCCGCCGGGCGGCTCCGTCGGCGACGACGACGATGCTGCCGGTCGACGCCCCGCGCGGCGGCGGGACGCGGCTGATCGGCCGCGCGTCGATCCTCGTACCTGCAGGCGCACGGCGACTACGTGCGGGTGGCCTCGCGACGAGCGGGCGCTTCCTGCTGCGCGGCGCGGCTCGCCGACCTCGAGCGAGCGCTGGGCGCGCCACGGCTTCCTGCGCGTGCACCGCTCGTTCGTGGTCAACCTGCGCCGCGCCGTCGAGGTCCGCCCGCGGCTGAACGGCACCGCCGTGCTCGTGATGGCGGACGGCACCGAGGTCCCGATCGCGCGCCGCCAGGTGTCCGAGCTGCGGCGCCGGCTGGCGTGGCGATGATCCCGCTGCCGAGGCCGCACGCCCCGCGACGAGCTGCGCCGAGACCACCGCGCACGGCGGCGCTGTACCTGCGGCGGCTGGTGCGCTCCCAGCTCGCGCTGAGCCTCGCTCGCTCGCTCACCGCGTTCGGCGGCCTGCGTCGGCGTCGCTGCCGCTCGCGCTCTACCTGCTGCCCGGGCTGCAGCGACGTCGACGTGGCTCGGCATGCCGCTGCCGATCTGCTGATCGTCGTCTTCCCGCTGTTCCCGGTCTTCGTCGCGTTCGGCTTGCGTCTACCAGCGGCGGGCGCGAGGCGCTCGAGGAGGCGTTCCGCGACCTGGTCGAGCCGCCTGACCGCGATCGTCGCTGGCCGCCATCGCCGCCGTCACCGGCGCGACGATCGGGCTCGGCGCTCTACGGCGTGCGGCTCGCGCGCACGACCTCGGACCTGTTCGTCGCGTCGCGCGCCGATGACGCCGTGGTGGAACGCGACGGCGATCTCGGGCGAGTACCTGTCGGCCGCCTGCGTTCCTCGGCATCGCCGGCCTGCAGATGAAGCTCGGCTCCGGCGCGCTCTGGCTCCCGCTCGGCTTCACGGCCGGCTACCTCGCGCTGCTGCTGTTCGTCGCCGCGCCGCTGCGGCGCTTCGGCACGCTACACGATCTCCGACTTCGCCGAAGGAGCGGCTGGGCTGCACCGCGGCTGCGCACGCTGTCGGCGGTGATCGTGCTCGGCGATCGGCGGCTTCTACCTCGTGCCGCAGCTCAAGGGCGCCGGCCTGACGCTGACCGAGGTGACCGGCGTGCCGTACTGGGTCGGCGTGGTGGTGGTCGGGCTCGATCGTGGCCGTGCAACGTGACCGCTGGGCGGCATGCGCGGCATCACCTACGTGCAGGCGTTCCAGTACTGGCTCAAGACGTTCGCGATCGCGCTGCCCGCGTGCCTGCTGCTGCTGCACCTCGGCGGCCTGCCCGAGCGCGGCCGCGCTGTTCGGCGACGAGCTGCCGCGCGCGCCGGCAGCGCGGCCTGGTGCGTCGAGCTCGACGAGCCGCGGACGCGTGACCTTCCCCGAGGCCACGACCTACCGCGCCGACGGCGATACGGACGCCGCGGCCGCGGGCGAGCGAGTCGACGCTGCCGGCGCGGCGTGCTGACGCTGCCGGCGGGCGCGGCGGTGCCGGTCGGCCGAGGGCACCGACGCCGCAGACCGGCGACGAGTGGTCGCGCCCGGTCAGCGACAGCGGGCCGCGACTCGCCCGCTGTTCGTCTACTCGCTGCTGGTGGCGACGTTCCTGGGCACGATGGGCCTGCCGCACATCCTCGTCCGCTTCTACACGAACCCGGACGGCCCGGCCGCGCGGCGCACGACCGTGCGCGTGCTCGGCCTGCTCGGCGCTGTTCTACTCGTTCCCGTCCGTCTACGGGCTGCTCGGGCGAGCGCTGGTGCCCGAGCTGTACCTGACCGGCGACACCGACTCGGTCGTCCTGCGCGCTGCCGCAGGCGGCGTGGCCGGGCTGCCCGGCGAGCTGCTCGGCGGAGTCGTCGCAGCGGGCGCGTTCGCCGCCTTCATGTCGACCTCCTCGGGCCTTCTGGTCTCGATCGCGGGCACGCTCTCCTACGACGTGTGGCCGCGCCTGCGGCCACGGCACGCGATCGGCCCGCGCGCCCGCCGGCGCACTTCCGCATCGCCGCGCCGCTCGGGATCGTCATCCCGGTGGCGCTGGCTCTGGTCGCCCAGAACCTCGACATCAGCCTGCTCGTCGGCTGGGCTTTTGCCCTCGCCGCGAGCACCTTCTGCCCGCTGTTTCTGCTCGGCATCTGGTGGAACCGCCTGACGGCGCCGGGGGCGGTGGCCGGAATCGTCCTCGGCGGCACGCTCGCGACCACGGCGATCTTCCTCGACCTCGCCCACGTCGGCGGGTCGGGGACGGCCGCCGCCCTGCTGGCCCAGCCCGCCGTCGTGACAGTGCCGGTCGCCTTCTCGACAATGGTGGCGGTGTCGCTGCTGCGCCCGGACAGGGGCGAGGGCACCGACCGGCATCTGCTGGCCCTGCACGCTCCCGAGGAGCTCGGCTTCGACGTCACGATGCGCGACCGCAACGCCCAGGTGCGGGCGGCGGCGGCGAGGTGATCACATGGACGCGGTGTCGCCGCCGGTCTTCGCCGGGCGGTGCCACTCGAACGTCTGGTTGAGCACGCGCGGCGCCGAGAGGAGGCCCGTCATCTTGAGGACGTGGGCGAAGAGCGCGCGCGACGCGGCCATGCGCTCGAGCTGGGTGAACGCCCCCGGGCCGCTGAACAGGAAGACGACGTCGGAGTCGCCCACGAACACCTCGTGGCGTTCGAAGCCCTCGTGCTCGAGATCGAACGGCGGTCCCTTCTCGAGCAGCCGCTCGAGCTCGTCCCGCTTGCCCGGGCGGATCTGTGCGATCACAGAGATCTTGTCGGTCATCATGACACCTCCAGCCGGAGCGATCGAACATCGTTCTGCGAGTGCAGCATCGAGCCTGGCAGGGCGCGGTGCATCGGTGCGGCCACCGAACCGCGCGCGGGGAAACTACGGCTAGCGCGTCTCGAGCAGGCCGGTGTCGATGGCATAGCGGACCAGGTCGGCCCGGGTCGAGAGCCGCAGCTTGGTGAGGATGTGGGCCCGGTGCGCCTCCACCGTGCGTACGCTCACGACCAGGCGGTCGGCGATCTCCTGGTTGGTGTGGCCGAGCGCCAGGAGCGAGAGCACCTCCCGCTCACGATCCGACAGCGGATCGTCGGTCTGCTTGGCCGAGCTCGCGTCGGCCACCAGCTTCGCGCCCAGGGCCGGGTGGACGTACTGCTCGCCCGCCGCGACCCGGCGGATCGCCGTGACGAGCTCCGAGTCGGCGGCCTCCTTGAGCACGTAGCCGATGGCGCCGTTGGTGAACGCCTGGCGCACGTACGACGGATCGTCCTGCATCGAGAGCATCAGGATGCGCGCGGCCGGCAGCACGTGCCGGATCTCGGCGGCGGCGTCCACGCCCGTCGCTCCGGGCATGACGACGTCCATGAGGACGACGTCGGGCTCGAGCTTCTGGGCCATCTGCACGGCGGAGTGGGCGTCGCCCGCCTCGCCGACGGGCTCCATGTCGTCCTCCCGCTCGAGCAGCAGGCGCAGCCCGGCGCGCACGACAGCATGGTCGTCGACGATCAGTACTCGGATCACAGTGGCACCTCGACCGCGATGGTAGTCCCTCCGCCAGGACGTGATTCGACCCGGACCGTACCTGACACAAGCTCGGCACGCTCCCGCATCGACGTCAGACCCAGCCCGTCGGTGACCCGGGTGGGGTCGAATCCGGCGCCGTCGTCCTCGACGACGATCGAGATCAGCCGCGGCCGGCGGTGGACGGTGACGCTCGCCGTGGCGGCTCCGGCGTGTTTGGCGACGTTCGTCAGGCTCTCCTGGATGATGCGATAGAGCGCCGTCTCGACGTCCTCCGGCAACCGGTCGGAAAGGCCGGCCACGTGCACGTCGACGACGATCCCCGTCCGGCGCGAATAGGTGTCGGCCAGCCGCTCGATCGCCGCTCCGAGACCGAAGTCGTCGAGCGCCTTCGGGCGCAGGTCGACGGCCAGGGCGCGCAGCTCCTGGATCGCGGCGGTGATCGTCTCGCGCAGCTCCGTCACGGCAGCGCGCACATCGGGGCTCACCTCCTCGATCAGCCGCAGGCCGAGCAGGACCGAGGTCAGCGCCTGGCCGGTCTCGTCGTGCAGCTCCCGCGCGATCCGGCGCCGCTCGTGCTCCTGCGCGTCGACGACGCGACGCAGGGTCTCGCGGCGGCCGGCCTCGCGCAGCTCCGACGCACGCAGGCGGCCCTCGGCCTCCAGCCGCTCCCGCTCCGCCGAGAGCACGCGTGCGATCACGATCGCGAGCACCGCCCGGGTGGCGTACGTCTCGAGGACGCGGCGGTCGGCGGCGGTGAGCACGCGGCCCTCACGCTCATCGCCGGCCGTGATCGCGCCGAGGACCTGGGATCGGTGCACGAGCGGCACGATCACCTGGCTGCGGATGCCCAGAAGCGCGACGGTCGGCTGGTGCGCGTCCGGATCGGCGGTGAGATCGTCGACGATGACGCTGCGGCGGGCCCGGATCGCCGTGCCGATCTTGGAGGCGCCGGCCGGGAGCTCGATCCCCAAGAGCCGGTCCGCCCCCGCCCCGGCCGCCGCCACCACCGTGAGCGTGCTCGCGTCCTCCCCCGGCAGGGCGATGTAGACCTGGCTACAGCCCAGAGCGGCCTGAGCGCGCTCGGCGACCAGGCGGAGGGTGTCCTCGCGCGGATCGCCGGCCAGGACGGCATCGGCGATGTCGTGGATCGACGAGAGCTCACGGACGGCCTCCTCGAGCTCCCGGGTGCGGTCGCGCGCCTGCTCGTACAGGCGCGCGTTCTCGACGGCGACCCCGGCCTGGGCGGCCAGCGTGACGATCAGCCGCTCGTCCTCGCCGGTGAAGTCGCCGTCGGCTTTGTCGGTCATGTACAGATTGCCGAAGACGGCGCCGCCGGCGACAACGGGCACGCCCAGGAAGGACCGCATCTGCGGATGGCCGGCCGGGAAGCCGGTCGCCCGCGGATCGGAGGTCAGATCCGGGAGCCGCAGCGGCCGGGGATCGGTGATGAGCGCACCGAGGATGCCGAGGCCGACCGGGGGCGCTCCAATGGCCGCCCGCTCCGCCGCGGACAGGCCCGCGGTCACGAAGCGCTCGATCCGCGAGCCCGAGGCATTGAGGACGCCGACCGCCGCGTAGCGGGCGCCGGTCAGGGCGCGGGCGAGATCGAGCAGCCGCGCGAGCACCGCGTCGAGGTCGAGGCCGCTCGCGACGACCGTGCCGGCCTCGATCAGGGCCGCCAGACGGGCGTCGCTCGGCGACTCAGGCGGGGTGGGCGTCATGGGACGCGCTGCGCTCCGCCGCCCCGAGCGCGAACGCATGCCCGCCCCGCAAGAGGCGGACATGCGTGGCGTTCCGAGACGTCAGCCGGCAGCGACCTGCTCGGCCTGCTTCGACGAGTGGCCATGCCCGCCGTGCGGGGCAGGGATGACCAGCACGGGGCAGGGAGCCACGTGCAGCAGCCGCTGGGCGACGCTGCCGACGATCACGCCTGCAAGCGCGGTGTGGCCGCGGGTGCCGGTCACGATGACGTCCGCGCCTTCGCGCGCTGCCGCGTCGGCGATCAGGGGCGCAGGGCCGCCGGTCATGGTGGAGTGCATCTCGATCGTGACGCTCACCCCTGCGTCGGTGAGATCCTGGACCTGCTTGCGGATCTTCGCCTGCAGGTCATCCTCGTCCACGTGGACGGGGCCGGCAAAACGGCCGGCGATCAGCTCCTTGATGTGGACGGCCACGATCCGGCCGCCGGACTGCTTGGCGAGATCGCCGGCGTAGGTCAGTGCACGGTCGGACGACTCGGAGCCGTCGACGGCGAGCACAATGGTCTTGAACACGGTGCCACCTCCTACCAATTCGGGTTTACGGCGACAGTGTCTCCCACGACCCCAGCCGCGGCATCGGGGTCGCCGCGGATCATACGCACGGGAAACCCGGAGCGCTGGGAACCCGCGGATGCGTAGTCCGCCGGGCCGCTCACCGGGGCGACGTCTCGGCCTGCAGGCGCTCGTCGGCGGCGATCCCGGCCAGGTAGGGGCCGAGGAAGCGGCCCGGGATTTTGACCGGCGGCCACCAGCCCGGGTCGGAGTCGACCTCGGAGGCGCCGCCCGGCCCGCCGCCAATGTCCGCGCTGAGGAACCGCTCGCCGTCGCCGGTCAAAAGCAGCCCGCGCAGATGCGGGCGGAACGGGTGCGGGGTCACCGCCGCGCCGGCGTCGGCCGCGATCATCTCGGCGACGACGTCGGCCTGCTGGGTGGCGATGCCCCCCTGCTTGACGGGGAAGTCCGTCAGGTCGCCGGCTGCGTAGACGTCCGGCAGGTCGTCGACGCGCCCGTAGGCGTCCGTGCGCACGAATCCGTCGGAGTTGACCGGGAGGCCGTCGATGCGGACGCCGCGGAGCTTGGGCAGCGCGACCACGCGATCGGCGCGCACGCTTCCGCCCGGGCTCGTGTGCAGCACCCCGCCGTGCACCTCGACCGGCGTGCGCAGGCCGTGGAACGCGATCTCACGCTCCATCAGCAGCCTGCGCACCTCGGCGCTCGCCACCGCGCCGAAGGCCCAGAGCGGCGAGCGCTCGGGGGTGACGATCGCGATCTGGGCCGGCTCGCCGGACGCGGTGCGCAGATGCGCCGCGGCGAGCAGCGCCAGCTCGTACGCCGGGAGCGTCCACCCGGTGTCGCCCGGAATCGCGACCACGAGCCGCGTGGCGCCGCTCGTGGCGAGCTCGGCGATCAGCGCCTTGACGACGGGCACATCCTTCGGCCCGGCAAACGTGATCGCGCCGGGGACGGCCCCGATCGGGATCGCTCCGGCGGCGAGCACGAGCGCGTCGTAGGAGACGGGGCGCCAGCCGTCGACCAGGAGCCTGCGCTGGTCGGCCTCGACCGCGGAGGCCGTGCCGTGGATCAGCTCCGCGCCCAGCCCACGCGCCACCTCGGCGAGGTCGAAGCGATGCACCGCGGAGACACCGAAGGGCTCTCCCACAGCGGCCGGCTTGAACTCGAACGCGGGCTCGGGCGCCACGATCACGAGCTCGACGCGGTCACCCGCCAGAGTCTGCAGCCCCAGGCAGACCTCGAGGGCGGCGACGCCGCCGCCCACCACGACAACCCTCAGCGGCCTCATGACGTAGCCGATACCCATGACTGGATCGTCCTCCTGCTCGTGCGCGTTCGCATCGGTGTCTGCGCGGATCGGGGCATGCGGGATACCCGCAACCCCGGGTCACGCCTCGGTTTCCACGACCGCAGCGGCGCTCTCGCGCGGCTGGAGCGCCTTCCCGGCCGGCGGAATCATCAGCACGGGAATATCCGACACGTGCAGCAGCCGCTGCGTCACCGAGCCGAGCACGGCTCCGACGAACGGGGAGCGGCCGCGGCCGGCGATCACGACCACGTCGGCGTCATGGTCGTGGGCGATCTGCGCGATCGCATCGGCCTCCCGCCCCTCGATGGTCGCGGGGGCGATGGCAACGTCCGCCTGCACGCCGGCCGCACGCAGATCGGCGACCTGCCGCTCGAGCCGGCTTTCGATGGCGGTCTCGAGCGCCCGCGTTCGCGCGTGGGCGATCACCACACGGGCGCCGTCCCGACGCGCCAGCTCGGCAGCGACGGGGATGGCCCGATCGGCTCCCTCGGAGCCGTCGAGGGCGAGGATGATGGTGCGGTACATGAGAACCCTCCTTCGCGAGGTTGGGCGCGCGGAACCCGCGCGTCCTCACACAGCGACCGCTGCCCGGCCCTCGGCGTCCGGGACGATCCGGGTTCCGGACTCGCCCCGCACCACCGCCTCGGCCTCGGCCAGCGATCCGATCGCGGCAGTGCCGCCCGTCGTCTCGACGAACCGGCACGCCGCTTCGACCTTCGGCCCCATCGATCCCGACGCGAACCGCAACGATCGCAGCCCGTCCGGGTCGATCATCCGGATCGGCTGCGCGGCCGGCGTGCCCCAGTCGCGTTCCACCGCCGCCACGTCGGTCAGCATCACGAGCATCGACGCCCCCAGCCGCTCGGCCAGGAGCGCAGCGGAGAGGTCCTTGTCGATCACCGCCTCGACGCCGTGCAGGCTGCCGCCGGCGTCGGCCACGACGGGGACGCCGCCGCCGCCGGCGCAGATCACCGTCACACCGGCGTCCAGCAGGAGACGGACGGCGGCAAGCTCGACGATCTCGAGCGGCTTCGGCGAGGCGACCACCCGGCGGAAGCTGGTGCCGTCCGGGGCGACCGTCCACCCTCGCTCGCCGGCCAGGTGGCGTGCCTCGGCCTCGGTGTAGATCGGTCCGATCGGTTTCGTCGGAGCCCGAAACGCCGGGTCGGCGGCCGACACGAGCACCTGGGTGAGGAGCGTCGCAACCGGGCGGCCGGGCAGCCGGTTGCCGAGCGCCTGCTCGATCAGGTAGCCGATCATGCCCTCGGTCTCGGCACCCAGCACGTCGAGCGGAGACGGTGTGGTGGACGCCTCGGACTGCAGCGCGAGCACGCCGACCTGGGGCCCGTTCCCGTGCGTGATCACCAGCCGGTGGTCACGGGCAACCGCGGCCAGGGCCACGGCGGCCCCTTCGACGTTCTGGCGCTGGCGGGCCACGTCGGGAGACTCACCCCGCCGCAGCAGGGCGTTGCCGCCGAGCGCGACGACCACCGGGCGGCCGGAGGGGCCGGTCATGACCGGCCCCATCCACCCGTGATCAGCGCGTAGACGATCGCCTGCTCGGTGGGCAGGCGATTCGCCGCCTCGAGCCACACGACCGACGCCGGCCCGTCGATCACCTCGGCGGTCACCTCCTCCTCGCGATGTGCGGGGAGGCAGTGCATGAACACCGCGTCCGGCGCCGCGGCCGCCATCAGGTCGGATGTCACCTGGTAGGGCGCGAGCTCGAGCCGGCGCCGCTCGGCGTCCGCCTCGGCGCCCATCGAGACCCACACGTCCGTGTAGACGGCGTGTGCGCCCGCGACGGCCTCGCGTGGATCCTCAACCAGGGTCACATGACCATGGTGGGACGCCACGAACTCGATCACGGCCCGCCGCTCGGCGGCCTCCGGCTGGTACGCCGGCGGGGATGCCACGACCACGTCGACCCCGGACAGGGCACCGGCCTCGATCAGCGAGCGGGCGACGTTGTCGCTGTCGCCGATGTACGCCAGCCGCAGACCCTCCAGGTGGCCGAACACCTCACGCAGCGTGAGAAAGTCGGCGAGCGCCTGGCAGGGATGATGCTCATCCGTGAGTGCGTTGATGACCGGGACGCTCGAGTACTGCGCCAGCTCGGCGACCGTGGCCTGGGCGAACGTCCGGATGACGATGGCGGCACAGAAGCCCGCCAGCGTCCGGGCGGTATCGGCGACCGTCTCGCCGCGGCCGAGCTGCAGCTCGTCGGGCCGCAGCACGAGCGGCAGCATGCCCAGGCGATGCGCCGCGGCCGCGAACGAGACGCGCGTGCGGGTGGACGGCTTCTCGAAGAAGCAGGCCAGCGTCTCGGCTGGAAGCGCGTCGAGGAAGCCGGCCGGAGCGTGCTTCATCTCCTCGGCCAGATCGAGCGCGGCCGCGAACTGGGCCTCGTCGAGATCGCTGATCGCGAGGAAGTCGGACGGAACGGTGAGGGTGGATGTGTGCGGATTCATGGAGCGTCACTCCTCGTGACCCGTGGAGATGTCTGCAGGCTCGCGCACGACCGGGCAGGACATGCACCGCGGGCCTCCGCGGCCCCGCCCCAGCTCCGCGCCGGGGATGGTGATGACCTCGATGCCGTGCCGGCGCAGCCGGGTGTTCGTGTCGACATTGCGCTCGTAGGCAACGACGACGCCGGGCGCGATGGCGAGCACGTTGTTGCCGTCGTCCCACTGCTCGCGCTCCGCCTCGTAGCGGTCGCCGCCCGTCTCGATCAGCCGCAGCTGCTCGACGTCGAGCGCCGCCGCGACGGCGTCGAACACGTTCACCGCCTGGTGCACGACCAGGCCCTCGCCGTCCGGCGAGAGCACGTACCCGGCCAGGTTCTCGCGCAGCTCGGGATAGATCGTGAACGCATCCCAGTCGACCATCGTCATCACGGTGTCGAGATGCATCGCCGATCGCCGCTTCGGCAGGACGACGGCGATCACCTTGCGGGCGGCCCCGGCGGTGAACAGGCCCTGGGCCAGCTCCTCGACGGCGGCCGGGCGGGTGCGCTCGCCCATCCCGATCAGGACGCAGCCGTTGCCGATCACGAGGACGTCGCCGCCCTCGAGCATGGCCGCCGAGCCGAGCCAGTCGCTCCAGATCGGGAACGTCTGCGCGGCGAAGAGCGGATGCGAGCGGTACACGATGTCGAGATTGACGGCCTCACGGGCGCGGGCCTGCTTCGCCATCGAGTTCACGCACACCCCGTCGTAGATCCACGCCGACGTGTCGCGGGTGAACAGATGGTTCGGCAGCGGCGAGAGCAGGAAGTCGCCCGGCCGGGCTGTCCGCGTGGGCAGCGACTTGCTGTGGAACGGCAGCTCGTCGAACGCGATGCCGGCGATGGCCACCTCGGCCAGGTCGCCCGGCGACATCGACGCGAGCCACTTCTCGACCTCGCCGGTCAGGCGCGGCCCGAGCGGCGAGGTTGCAAGGGTGCGGGCGATGAGGGTCGCGTGGGCGGTTTCCTGCTCGAGCGTCTCCGACAGCAGCTCCTGGAGGTAGAGCACCTCCACGCCACGGTCGGCGAGCGTGTCGGCGAACACGTCATGCTCCTGGCGCGCGCGCTTGACCCACAGGACATCGTCGAAGAGCAGCTCGTCCTTGTTGGTCGGGGTGAGCCGCTTGAGCTCCAGGCCGGGCCGGTGCAGCAGCACCCGGCGCAGCCTGCCGACCTCGGAATGCACCCCCGTGAGGGGAGCGCGCTGGGCGCTCCCCTCCGAGGTGCTGGGTGCGTGTGTGATCGGGTGATTCACTTAGCCCTGCTTCCGAAGGCACCATGGTGGATGGCGATCGCGGGCCGCGCGGCCGGGCGCTCTGCCTCGACCGGCGACTCGGCGTGCACCGCCTGGCGCCACTTCAGATAGACGTAGACCGGGATTCCCGCCAGCAGGAGCAGGAAGCCCTGAGCGATGTACTCCTGGCCCGCGCCGTAGATCATCCAGAACGAGTAGCCGAACGCGAGAATGGCGATGGCTGCGTCGGCCGCCAGGCGCCGGCCGCTGAACCGCTCCGGCTCCTTGAACATCAGCATCAGCTGCGCCGCCGCGGCGAACGCGTACGGCACGAGCGTCGTGATGGTCGCCAGGATGATGATCTTGGTGAACGTCCCCGTCAGCGAGGACTGGTAGTTCATGCCCATCAGCATGCTCAGGAGCACCGACGAGGCCACGAGGCCGACGACCGGCGTCTTCCGCGAGCCGCTCACCTGCGCAAACGCGCGCGGGAAGAGCCCGTCCTCGGCGGCTGCGAGGGGCACACGACCCTGAATCAGGATCCACCCGTTCAGCGCTCCGAACGTCGAGATCATCGCGACCGCGGCGATCAGCTTCGCAGGCGACACGCCCAGCACCGACGCGCCGAACATCTGCCGTGCGGCATCGGCGAACGGGGCGTTGGAGTGCGCCAGCGTCGCGGCCGGGATCACACCCATGATGGCGACCGTGGCCAGCACGTACATGGCGGTGGTCACGACCGTGCCGAAGATCGTCGCGCGAGGCAGCGTCTTCTCGGGATCCTTGACCTCCTCGGCCGGGATCGTCGCCGACTCGAGGCCGATGAACGCCCACAGGGTCAGCGTGGCCGCGAACGAGATGGCATGCCAGTGCCCGACCAGCGAGGCGTGATTGGGATCGAAGGGCGTGAAGTTGGCCGAATGCATGTAGAAGAGCCCGATCATGCCGATCAGGACGAGCGGCACGAACTTGAGGACGGTCGTCACGAGCTGCATCACGCCGGACTCGCGGGCACCCATGATGTTGACCAGGGTCAGGACCCAGATCACCGAGAGGCCGAGGGCGAATGCCAGGACGTTGTCGGTGCCCAGCCTGGGCCAGAACACGCTGGCATAGCTCACGAAGATCGTCGCGATGGCGGCGTTGCCGGCCCAGGCGGCGATCCAGTATCCCCATGCCGTCCAGAACCCGGCGAAGTCACCGAACGCGCGCCGCGCGAAGGCGTACGGGCCTCCGGTCTGCGGGTAGGCCCGGCCCAGATTCGCGAACACCAGCGCGAGCAGGATCGCGCCGGCGCCGGTGAACACCCATGCAAGAAGCGAGATGGGACCGGTCGACGCGAGCGAGGACGGAAGCCCGAAGACCCCCGAGCCGACCATGTTCCCGATCACGAGCGCTGTCGCCATCGACAGCCCCAACGAACGCTTCAACTTGGGCCGCTCCACGGCCCTCTCCTGCATTGCCATGACAAGCTCCTTTCCGATCACGGCAAAAACGTCTTCGCGCTAATTGCACCCCCCTGCGGCGGGCCGCGCATCGGGGATTCGCCTGCTCCCGGCCGGGGAAAGTACGCACCCGCGCCGCCGTGCCCGCGTGGGCGCGCGCCGGGCCAGGCCGACGGGCCGGCGCGCGCGAGCGGCCTACACCGTGGCGGTCGGCCTCGGCCCGGCGGCAAGCACGTGGCGCAGCGTCGAGCCGGCCCACAGCGCGACGAAGGCTGCCACTGCCAGCGTGAGCGCCGGAAGCGATCCGGTGACGATGGCGGTCACGGTCAGGACGAGGCTCACGGCGCCGAGCGCGCCGAGCACCCAGGCGCCGGCACCGGAAGGGGCGGATCCGAGCGAGCAGGCCGCCATCCCGAGCAGCAGAACGGCGACGGCCGCCCACCGGTGGCTCGTCCCCACGAGCGGCACGCTCCACCCTCGATCCGTGGCGGCGAGCACGCCGACCGCGAGGGCCGTCACGACCAGCGCGCCGACGTCCTTCGAGACACGTGTCACGTCCCTCACCTCCTCTCAGGATCGGGTACGTCTGGATCGTCGCACCCACCGCCTCGCGGCCGCATCCGTGCGCCCGCGTAGACGGCCTTCGGGGAACCCGCAGCCGGCCTTTGCGACGACGCGGTAGGGTGTGCCCGTGGCGGTCATCGTGGTCGGAGTGGACGGGTCTCCCGGAGCGCGCATAGCGCTGGAATGGGCCGCGGCCGAGGCGCGCCTGCGCGGCTCCCGGCTGCGCGCGGTGCACGCCTGGCACCTGCCGGCGGCCGCGTACGGCAGCGGCGGGTTCGTGCCCCCGGTCGGGATCAACTGGGAGGACGACCTCGAGGAGGGCGCCAGGGCCGGCCTCGCAAAGGCGCTCGACGACGCCGGCGCGCTCCTGGACGGGATCGAGGTCGAGCGGCACGTCGACGAGGGCTCGGCCGCGGCCGTGCTCACGGAGGCTGCCGCCGACGCCGACCTGCTCGTCGTCGGCTCACGCGGCCTCGGGGGCTTCAAGGAGCTCCTGCTCGGATCGGTCGGCCACCAGTGCGCCCAGCACGCGCCCTGCCCGGTCGTGATCGTGCGCGGCGACCACCAGGCGGGCTAGAGGCTCGTCGGTCAGTCCCGCGCGAGGGCGACCGCGAGCCTGACGGCCCGCGCGAGCGGCTCCGGGATCGCGACGCCGGGGCCGGAGAAGCGCTCCCACGCCCGCTCGGGCTTGTGCCGGCGGCCGGCCAGGCCGGCCACGTGCTCGAAGTCGGGCGCAAGCTCGACGATCCGGCCGGGAGCGACTGTCTCGGCGATCATCCTGTTCACGGCCCGCTCACTTGCGATCGGCCGCCGCCCAGGGCGCGCGTCGCGGTCGTGCACGGCGACGAACGGGATCCCGGTGGCGCGGCACACCTGGGCGAACAGCGGGATGTTGGCCTTGCCGCCGCACTCGACGATCGAGATCGCCTCCCGATCGGCGTCGTGACCGAGCGCACGGAAGACGAACGGGAAGACGAGCTTCTCGGTCGCACCCTCGACGAGCACCGCCGCCCGCGCCAGCAGGAGCTCGCTGCGCTCGGCGTCGAACTCGGTCAGGAAGCGGAAGTCGTGCTCGGCGGCGAACGGCTGCGGCCGGCGGACGCGGATGCCCGCGTCGCGATGGTGCTCGACGAATGCCAGCTCCTCCAGCCGGCCGACGTTCAGGAACGTCGGGGCGTGCGTGGCGTAGATCACCTGGTTTTGGTGGCCGCCCAGCCGGCGCAGGAGCCGGTACAGGTAGCGCTGCGCCTGCGGGCGCAGGTACAGCTCGGGCTCCTCGATGAGGACGACGGCGCCGGTGAGGCCCGCCTCGCAGAGCGACTCGACCGCGGCCACCAGCGAGACGGCCGCGGCCGTCGTCGACGGGTGCGGCGGATGGGGCGCGCGGGCGCGATCGAACGTCTCGACGAACCGCGCGACGGCATCCCCGGCGCCGGCGCCGGCGCGGGCCCGGGCGATGACGGTGGAGGATCGCAGCTCGGACGGCATGTAGACGACGCCGGGGCCACCGCCCGACGCCGCGCCCGGCCCATCCGGGCCGCGCCGCTCGACCCGGATCTGCGTCCCGGTCGCGAGCACGCCCTCGATCGCGATCGTGCCGTCGCCGCCGGCGGAGCCGTCGGAGCGGCGCAGCGGCCGCGCCGCGGGATCGAGCAGCGCGTGGACGGCCTCGAGCAGCGTCGACTTCCCGGCGTTCGCCTCGCCGATGAGCGCGCACAGGCCGCCCGGGGCGAGCGCCACGTCGCGGGCCGCGCGGAACCCGCGCACACGCACCTGGATGAGGCCGAACCCCGTCAGCGGCTCAGGCGGAGACGGCGTCGAGGAGACCGTTGGGGTCATCCTTGACAACGTAGCCGTCGGCGCCCTCGCTCAGGGCGGCGCGCTGATAGGCGGGCTCGTCGTGCAGCGAGTACACGACCACTCTTCCGTCCGGGTGCAGGTGCTTCAGCCTGGGCAGCGCATCGAGGCCGCCCTCGCCCGGCATGGAGAGGTCGAGCAGCGTCACTGCGGGGTGCAGCGCCTCGATGATCGCGGCGGCCTCGCCGACGGTGCCCGCCGCTCCCACCACGCGGATGCCAGGCTGGGCCTCGAGCAGGCGGCAGAGCGCCGCGCGGACGGCCGGATGATCGTCGACGACGAGCACGGTGGTGACGTCGCTCGGGCTTGAGTCGTGGTCGTGATGCACGAACTCAGCGTGCCTCGGCGGCAGCGGCGAGACATCGGGGAAACCTCGCAACCCGGGCCGGAGGACTACGGCACGAGCGGCAGCTCGGCCGTGACCGTGGCCCCTTGCCCCGGCGCGGACTCGATCCGCAGGTGGCCGTTGAAGAGGTTCGCGCGCTCCCGCATCCCCGCGAGGCCGAGCCGCCCGGAGGCGACGGCGGCGGGGTCGAACCCGCGTCCATTGTCCTCGATGGTCGCGATCACCGCGTCCGGCCGGGTCACGACCGTCACGTCGACCCGCCCGGCCCCGCCGTGGCGCACGGCGTTCGCCGCCGCCTCCTGCACGATCCGGTAGACGGCCGTCTCGATCTCGGCCGGCAGGCGGCGGTCGGCGGCGAGCGTCGTCGTCACCGAGATCGCGGTCGTGCTGCCGTCGCCGATCGTGCTCGCCAGACGCTCGAGCGCCGCACCCAGGCCGAGCTCGTCGAGCGCCGCCGGCCGCAGCCGCACGGCGATGCTGCGCACGTCCGCGAGGGCCTCCCGGACGAGTGCATCCAGATCCGCGAGCGACGACTGGGCTGTCTCGAGCGTCTCGGCCCGGCGCGCGGCGTTCAGGCCGAGCAGGAGGGCCGCGAGCGCCTGGCCGGTCTGGTCGTGGAGATCGCGCGAGAGCCGGGAGCGCTCGAGCTCCTGGCCCTGGAGCATCGAGCGGACCGTGTCGCGGCTCACCCGCCGCGTGAGCTCGACGGCCCCCGCAGCACGCGACCCGAACGCCTCCGCCAGCCGCAGATCCTCGTCGGAGAAACGCGGGTCGCGGCCGACCTTGTCGGCGGCGGTAATGACGCCGATCGCCTCGCCGCGCACGACAAGCGGCACCCACAGCCCGGCCTGGACGCCGAGCATCTGCGCCTCGCCCTCGGGGTGGATCTCGGGATCTTCGAGCGCCGAGTCGACCCGCTCGCTGCGCATCCGCCGCAGCACGTGATGGCTCTTCGACCCGTCGGGGCTGAGCGTGCCGACCAGACGCCCCGCGCCTTCGCCCGAGGCGCCCTCCACGCGCAGGCTGCCGTCGGGCAGCCGCAGGTCGATGAGCACCACCCGCGCACCGAGCAGCTCGCGCAGGCGGTCGGCGACGACCTCGAGCAGCCGGTCGAGATCGAGCTCGGTGACGAGCGCCGTGCCGAGCTCGTTCAGCGAGTCGAGCTGCCGCGTCCACCGGCGAGCGGTGTCGTACAGGCGCGCGTTCTCGATCGCCACCGCAGCCTGAGAGGCGAGCAGCTCGACGACCTCCTGGTCCTGGTCGGTGAAGTCGCCCTCTTCCTTCTCGGTCAGGTACAGGTTCCCGAACGCGTGCCCGCGCAGCATGATCGGCACGCCCAGGAAGCTCCCCATCGGAGGATGGCCGGGCGGGAATCCCACCGAGCGGGGGTCTTCGCTCATGTCGTGCAGCCGCAGCGGGGTCGCGTCGCGGATCAGCACCCCCAGGATCCCCTGGCCGCGAGGCAGGTCGCCGATGCGGGATCGGGTCAGATCGTCGATCCCGACCGTGATGAACTGCTCCAGGAAGGTCCCGGTCGGATCGATGACACCGAGCGCGGCGTAGCGCGCGCCGACGAGCTCCGCCGCCCGCTCGACCACCTCGCGCAGCAGCGCGTCCAGCGATCGGGCGCGGTGGATCCCGCGCGCGGCCTCGATCACCCGCCGCAGCCGCACCTCGCCCACGCCGTCGGACGCGGTCGTGCCGCTGGGGGTGGCGCCGGTGGTGTGCTCTGAGGGTCCCGTCATCGAGGCGGAGCGCTGGGCTGACCGGGCCCCGGCCGTCCCGGGACGCGCGCTGCAGTCTACTCGCGGACGACACGGTAGGATCGCGCGGACGCCGATTCCGTGGGCGCGCGAGACGACCTGGGGGGACCAGATGCCATCACCACTCGAGGTTCACGACTGGCACGAGCTCGATGTCGTGTCGGACGACGGGGAGCACGTCGGAAAGCTCGCCGACGTGTACGTCAAGAACGACACCGGCGAGCCCGAGTTCCTGCTCGTGTCAAGCGGCTTTCTGGGGCACCATCTGGCCCTGGTGCCGGCCGAGGGCGCGAGCCGCTCCGAGGAGCGCGTCCAGGTGGCGGTGACGAAGTCGGCGATCGAGAGCGCGCCGACCGTCCACGCCGACAACGAGCTCAGCCCGGACGAGGAGAAGCGCCTCTTCGAGCACTACGGCCGCGACTACACCCCGCACCCCGAGGGCGTCGTGATCATGAGCCGGTTCGTGCTCATCGAACGCCGCTGAGCCGGATTGCGGGAAACCCGAGCGGCGCCGGCCGGGAGCTAGGTGCGATCCCGGATGCCGCCCACCGGCCCGGGCTGCGATGATTGCGGCATGGAACGGTCTCACCTGATCGTCGTGGGAGTCGACGGCTCGGAGCATTCCCTCGCCGCCATCCGGTGGGCGGCAGCGGAGGCACGGCTGCGCGGAGCACGGCTGCGCCTGGTGGCCGCGTGGAAGGTGTCGGTGCTCATGTACGCGGCCGAGGCGTTCCCGCCGCCCTACACGGTCGACATCGAGGACCAGGTCAGGTTGAAGGCCGAGCGGATGCTCGACCGGGCATGCGAGGCGACCGCCGCCGACCTGGAGGGCCTCGAGGTCGAGCGCGCGCTGCGCAACGGGCCCGCGCCCAACGTCCTCTGCGAGGCGTCCAAGATCGCCGACATGCTGGTCGTCGGCTCGCGCGGCCTGGGCGGGTTCAGCGGCCTCCTGCTCGGATCCGTCAGCCATCAGTGCGCGCAGCAGGCCCCGTGCCCGGTCATGATCGTCCGCAGCTCGACCGGCTGACCCGGCCTACGGAGCGACCTCGAGCAGCGCCTCGCGGAAGGACTCGAGGTGGCCCACGTCGTCGGCCCGCGCCGACGTGAAGGCATCGGCGGCGCCCGTATCGCCCGCGGCGGCGGCGTGCTCGGCGAAGGACGGGTACATGATCTCGATCGCGTAGGACTCGCCCTCGATGGCGGCCCGCAGGTTGGCGGCATCTCCACCCACCAGGCCGGCCTCCTGCGCCAGCCGGGCGAAGTGCCCGTGGAGCTCCGTCCGGGCGGATGCCTCGAAGAGATCGGCGATCTCCTTGCGGCCGTCCGCACGGGCCGTTTCCGCATAGAGCATGTAGGACGCGTACGCGAACGCCTCGCTGTGCATCGCGGTCAGCAGGTCCTCGCGCGTCGCGGATCGGATGCCGTTGGGTGCGTTTGCCATGTCGAGGGCTCCTTGGGATCGATGAACGGGCCACGCCGGACCGTTGTGGAGAGAAGGCTGCCCGCCCGGACGCGGTCGCGCATCCGGGAATGGGCTGCATCGATACACGAAGTTGCCCCGCGGGGCAACTCGTACTTCCTACGCTTGCAGCGGCCGCCCCGTACGGCTAGGGTCGCCGCCATGTCCAGTGCACCCGATGCCGGGAATCGGTCGAGCGGCGGTGGCGCGGTCGGGATCGCCGTGACGGCGATCGGCCTCGTGATCGTCGCGGTCGCGCTCACGGCCTGGTTCGTCGGCCGCGACAGCGCGTCCAGCAAGACGGTGATCATCCAGCACCCCACGACGGCGCCGACGACGCTGCCCAAGACGACCGTGTCCGACACGGTGGCGGCCGGGGCGCACGACTTCGTGCAGTTCGCCTGCGCGCAGTGCCACGGCATCGGCGGCGTCGGTGGGGTATCGGCCGACGTCCCATCGCTGAACGGGCTCGGCACCGCTTTCACGGAGAAGCAGCTGACGACGATCATCAACCATGGGCTGGGCGAGAGCGCGAACCCGACCAAGCCGTACATGCCGGTCTGGCACGGGATCGTCTCGCCGCGGCAGGTGTCCGAGCTCGTCGCCTACATCCGCGCCGGGCTGCCGGCCGTGCCGGGGGCGACGCCGCCCGTCGTGCCCACCGACCAGGGGCTTGCGGTGCAGGGATCGGTGCTCTACGTCCGCTACGGCTGCATCAACTGCCATGGGCCGAACGGCCTCGGCGGCGTGCCGAGCCCGGCGTCGCCGGACAAGACCGTGCCGCCGCTCTCGGGGGCGGACTTCCGCGGCGAGTTCAACACCCCGGCGAAGATCGCGAACGTGATCCGATCGGGCAGCGTGATCGGGGCGGCGCCGATCGTAAGCATGCCGCACTGGGGCGGCATCCTTCCGCAGTCGGATGTGGATGCGCTGATCGCGTATCTGGGCACGCTGCAGTAGCGCCGGCGCGCAATACGTAGTCGGCCACCGGACGATCCGCGTCGGCACCGATTCGCGCGGCCCACCGCCGCGGCAGAGTGTCAGTGCGATGAGAGCTCCCGGTCACGCGGGCAAGGCCGACGTACGCAGCGGCCGGCGGCCGTCCGCCGAGGTCATCACGAACGCCCTCGCGGTCGCGGCCGTGCTTGCCCTGCTCGCGGGCATCGGCCTGCGGGTCGCCGGCCTCGACCAGGCGTCCGATGCGACGCTCGTGATCGCCACGTCGAGCCTGCTCGTCCCGCTCTCGTGGTCGGTCGTGCGATCGCTCCGTCATGGAGACGTCGGTGTCGACACGATCGCGCTGCTCGCGATGGCGGGAGCGCTCGCGCTCGGCGAGTACCTGGCGGGAGCGGTGATCGCGGTCATGCTGAGCGGCGGCAACGCCCTGGAGGTGTACGCCGCGCGGCGGGCGCGGCGTGAGCTCACGGCCCTGGTCAGCCGCGCGCCGAAGTCGGCCGCCGTCCGCACCGGCGAGGTCGTGCGCGAGGTGCCGATCGAGGCGGTCGCCGTCGGCGACACGGTCATCGTGCGCACGGGTGAGGTCGTGCCGACCGACGGGCGGCTGCGCTCGGCCGGGGCCGTCCTCGACGAGGCGGCGATGACGGGTGAGGCGATCCCCGTGACCCGCGCGTACGGCGCGGAGGTGCGATCGGGGACGACGAACGCGGGCGCGGCCTTCGAGCTCGAGGCGACCCGGCCGGCGGCCGAGAGCGCCTACGCCGCGCTGGTGCGCCTGGTCTCGAGCGCAGAGGCCAGCCGGGCCCCGTTCGCGCGGATGGCGGACCGGTATGCGACCTGGTTCCTGGCGGTGACCCTCGCCGCGGCCGGGACCGCATGGGTGCTGAGCGGCGATCCCGTGCGCGCACTCGCGGTGCTCGTGGTCGCGACGCCGTGCCCTCTCATCCTGGCCGCACCGGTCGCGCTCGTCTCGGGGGTGTCGGCGGCCGCCCGCCGCGGCGTGATCGTGAAGGGCGCGTCCGTGATCGAGGCCCTCGGGAGCGTTCGCACTGTCGTCCTCGACAAGACCGGGACGCTGACGCTGGGCGCGCCGCGGGTCGAGCAGGTCATCCCGACCGACGGCCTCGCCCCGGACGAGATCCTGCGTCTGGCCGCCTCGCTCGACCAGCTCTCGGCGCACACGCTGGCCAAGTCCCTCGTCGCGGCGGCGCACGAGCGCGGCCTCGGCCTCGAAATCCCGACGGATGCCGCCGAGGGCGTCGGCGAAGGCATCTCCGGCCTGGTGGGCGCGCACCGGGTCGTGGTCGGAACCTCCGCCTTCGCCGCCCACGAGGGGGTCGGCGCGGCGGGCCTCGCCCGCGCCGCCGCGACCGCCTCGGCCAGCCGCGAGCGGGCGCGGATCGTCGTCTCGGTGGACGGCGCCGCCGCCGGGGTCGTCGTGATGGCCGACAAGCTGCGACCGGACGCGGCCACGCTGAGCGCCGACCTGCACGCGATCGGCGTCGTCCACGTGGCGATCGCGAGCGGCGATAGCGCGCACGTCACGGACCGGGTCGGCCGGGAGCTCGGCGTGGACGCGATCTACGCGGACCTGTCGCCGGCGGGAAAGCTCGACCTGTGCACGCGACTGCGCTCGCAGCCCGGTCTCGCGGCCGTGGCAATGGTCGGCGACGGGATCAACGACGCGCCCGCCCTGGCCGCGGCCGACGTCGGCATCGCGCTCGGCACCGGCGGGGGCACCGCGGCGGCCGAGACGGCCGACGTCGTCATCGTGGACGATCGCATCGGCCGCCTCATCGACGCCCTGCGGATCGGCCGCCGATCGATGGCGATCGCCCGCCAGAGCGTGCTCGCCGGCATCGGCCTGAGCATGATCGGCATGGCCGCCGCCGCACTCGGCTACCTGCCGCCGGTGGCCGGCGCGCTCGCCCAGGAGGGCATCGACGTCGCGGTCATCCTGAACGCTCTGCGTGCGCTTGAAAACCCCGCGCCCGCTCCTGAGAGAATGCTTACTTTTTCGCGCCAGACTGGGACCTGATGAAGATCCTCGTCGTCGAGGACGAGACGCTGATCCTGGCGTTTCTGGAGCGCGGACTGACCGCGGAGGGCCACGCTGTGGACACCGCGTCGCGCGGCGAGGACGGTCTCGACCGCGTCCGTGACGGGGAGCCGGACGTGGTCGTTCTCGACGTCATGCTGCCCGGCATCGACGGGTTCGACGTCCTTGCGGCGATCCGGGCGATGGATCCCGCCCTGCCCGTGATCATGCTGACCGCCCGCGGCGAGATCGCCGACCGGGTGCGGGGGCTCGATCTCGGCGCCACCGACTACCTCGTGAAGCCGTTCGCGTTCGCGGAGCTGGCCGCGCGCATCCGTGCGCACACACGCCGGCCGGACGACCAGCCGCGCGGGGCGGCATCGATCGAGGTGGGGACGCTGACGCTCGACCTGCTCGCGCGCGAAGCCGAGATCGACGGCGCCCGCGTGCCGCTGTCGGCGCGCGAGTTCGCCCTGCTGGCGTACCTGATGCGGCACCCCGGGCAGGTGCTCTCGCGCCAGCAGATCCTGGACGGCGTGTGGGGATACACCTTCGACCCCCGCTCCAACCTGGTGGACGTGTACGTCGGCTACCTGCGCCGAAAGCTCGCCACGAACGGCCACTCGCCCATCGAGACGGTGCGGGGGATGGGCTACCGGCTCCTGCGCGGACGGGCGGCATGAGGCTGCCGATCCCGATCCGCCTGCGTCTCGCCCTCGTGAGCGCGGCGCTCGCGGCCGCCGTGCTCGCCGCCGGCCTGCTCACCGTGTATCTGATCGAGGCCCACCAGGTGCACCAGACGCTCGTGGCCGACGCGCGCGCCGCCGCACACGACCTGGCCCTCGCCGGCGAGCACACCGGCGCGACCCGAAACGGGAAGTCGCCGAAGCCGCACACCGCGCCTGCCACCCAGACGAAGAAGCGCCGCAAGTCGTCCGCCGGGGGGTCATCGACGGGCGTGATCGTCCCGCCGGCCGTGACCGGGTCGAGCGACTCCGCCCAGACCGGCGGGGCGACGTGGGCGCCACCGGCCTCCACCGGCGGCGGTGAGAGCGGCGACGGCGGCGGGAGTGGGTGGGGCGGCCAGAGCGGCGGCGGCGGGGGCGGCGAGAGCGGCGACTCGCTGGCCGGCCCGGGGTCCGGCCGCGCCAACATCGCCTTCCAGATCCCGGCCGCGCCCGCATCGCCCGCCCCGGCCGAGGCCGACGATGCGACCGAGACCGAGGCGCTCAAGACCTACCTGGGTGCGCGCAGCGGCTCCGATCAGCTGCTCCTCTACCTCCCTCCCCACGGCAGAACCCTGGGCAACAGCCACCTGGCCACGCGGCTCGCCGGGCTGGGCGGCCCGATCCCCGGGAGCGTGCGCACGGTCACCCTCGACGGCGACGGGTACGTCGTCGCGACGGCCGCGCGCGGGAGCGGGATCGTGATGGCGGGACTCCCCGTCGCCGAGGCCGATGCGGCCGTCCGCCGGATGCTCGACGCGATGCTGATCGTCGGCCTGATCGGCCTCGTTCCGGCCACCGCGCTCGCCTGGCTCATCGCCCGGCGCGCCCTTTCACCGCTTTCGCGGATCGCGCAGCGGGCCTCGCGGGTGACCGCGGGAGACCTGTCCGTGCGCATGGGGCCGGTGACGACCCGGGACGAGATCGGCGAGGTCGCAACCGCCATCGACGCGATGCTCGACCGGCTCGAGGTCGCCTTCGCCGCCCAGCGCCAGTTCGTGCACGACGCGTCCCACGAGCTGCGCACCCCGCTCACGATCGCCCGCGGGCACCTCGAGGTGGCCCTCCCAGCCGAGGGCGGCTCCCCCGAGCTGCGCCAGGCGGTCGGCGTCGCGATCGGCGAACTCGACCGGATGGGCCAGCTCGTGGACAGCCTGCTGCGCCTGGCCCGGGCGGGGGTGCGAGAGCCCAGCGATCGCACGGCGGTCGACGTCTCGGCCCTGGCCCGGACCACCGTCGACCGCTGCCGGGTGCTCGGTGAGCGCACATGGCGGCTGCAGACGACGCCGGAGGCATACGTGGACGGCGACGAGGGCGCCCTCGAGCAGGTATTCCTGAACCTGCTCTCGAACGCCGTGCGCCACACCGTGGCGGGCGACTCCATCACCGTGGCGGCGGTTGCCGACGGCGATCGCGTCCGCATCGAGGTGGCCGACACGGGCGAGGGCATCGACCCGGGTCTGCTCCCATCACTGTTCGACCGGTTCACGCGCGCCGACAACGCCCGCAGCCGCGACACCGGCGGCGCCGGCCTCGGCCTCGCCATCTGTCACGCGATCGTGGAGGCGCACGGCGGGACGATCGCCGCCGAGAGCCCTCCGGGCGAGGGCGCGCGCTTCCTCGTCGACCTCCCGCGCGCGCATCCGCAGCGCGGAAACGGCCACGTGAGAGCCGTCTCACCGCCGCTTCACGTCTAGCTCAGGCACCCCTCCTACCGTGGGTATCGGGAGCTGCTGCTCTCATGTCCGAACGCAAAGGAGGAGCGTTGTGATCACCCATCCGTCCGTCGCCGGCGCCGCGGTGCTCGCCGGCCTGCTCGTGGCGGGGGGCAGCTACACCGCCCGCCACGACGTGGGACTCGGGAGCGCACTGCCGGCCTCGGCCGACGCCCGTATCCGCCTGGAGCGCGAGCTCACGGCCGGGTACGTGCGCCACCAGCGCCAACCGCATGTCCTGGCCTGGCACGCGCCCCACGTCCCCAAGATCCATGTGCGCCCGCCGGCGCCTCCCGTCGCGGTCGTGACCGCTGTCGCGGCCGCGCCGGTCGCGGCGCCCGTCGCCGCCGTACCGGTCGCCACCTCGGCGCCGGTGACCACCCGCACGAGCCCGGTCGGCGGCGATGACGGAGGCGGCGATGACTAACACCGCACTGCGCGTCTACACAACGGTGATCGCCCTCATCTGCGGCGGCGCCGTGGCCTGGTCGATCCACCAGAGCTCGATCACCACCGCCTGGCAGGCGGACGCCCGGTCGTGGCACTCGCTGGCCGCACAGGCGGTCGCGCACGATCGCCTGACCACCCGCAGCATGCACCAGATGGTCGTGCGCTACGACCAGCTGGTCGTCCGCACCCGCCGCTCGCAGCACAAGCTCCTCGTGAGCATCAAGAAGGCCCAGCGGGCGGGCGTAGCGGCAACCGCCAGCGCCCCGACGGCCTCCTACACCCCATCCCTCGTGTCGGCGCCGTCCGTGTCGGCTCCGGCCCCCGTGGCCGTCGCCCCCGCGCCGGCCCCGACCACCCACACGAGCCCGGCCCCGTGATGAGCACCCTCACGCAGACCACAAACGCGGCCTGGGAATGGAAGGCGACCGGCACCACCTGGCGGATCCATCACACCGGCGGCGTCTCGGACGGCCTTGCGGCGGCCGTCGCTGCGGCCGTCGAGCACGACGAGGCCCGCTGGTCGCGGTTTCGCCGCGAGAGCGAGGTGAGCCGCATCAACGCGGCCGGCGGAGCGCCGGTCGCCGTCTCGGCGGACACGCTTGCCATGCTCGAGGCGTGCACGGCGTGGGTGCAGCGCACGGGCGGCGTGTTCCAGCCCCTCGTCGGCGGCGCGCTGATCGCCTGGGGCTACCACCGCAGCCTGCTCGACACCGACGCGTTCGCCGCCGCGAGCCCGGCGCCGCGGCGGCTCGAGGGCCGGATCGAGATCGAGCGCCGGCACGGCACCGTGCGCATCCCGCGGGGGGCCCGGCTCGACCTGGGCGGCATCGCCAAGAGCTGGATGGCCGGACGGGCGGCAGCGCTCGTGTGCGCCCGATCGGGCGACCCGGCCGTCATCGTCGACGCCGGCGGCGACCTCGTCGCGGCCCGCGGCGATCACATCGTCGCGGTCGAAGCCGGAGGGCCGGTCGACCTGCGCCGGGACGAGTCCGCCGGCCTGCCCGTGCTCGCCCATGTCGTCGTGCGGGCCGGGCAGGGCGTGGCGACGTCCGGGTACGGCCGCCGCCGGTGGCGCAACGGCGACGGCCGCGAGGCCCACCACCTGATCGACCCCGAGACCGGATCCCCGGGGCCGGCCACGCATGCGACCGTCATCAGCGACGATCCCGTCGCCGCCGACGTCCTGGCCAAGGTGCTCTCGCTGCGTCCTGCTCGGATCTTTTCGACGGCCGAGGCGGCGCTGGTGGCGGTGGACGGCGACATCCGCACAACGCCGGCCTGGGAGCGGGTGGTGCGACGATGATCCTGTGGGACGTCGCCAGGGCGAGCGCGTTCGTCGCTTTCGCCTGCTACACGTTCGTGGTCGCCTGGGGGATCGGGCTCTCCGCCCGCTCATGGAAGCCGCCCGCCGCGGCCCTGGGGTTTCACCGCTTCCTGGGCTCGCTCGGCCTCGTGGCGCTGGGGATCCACATCACGACGCTGATGCTCGACAAATGGGCACGGGTGAGCCTCTCGTCCCTGGTCGGGCTCGACCCGCGCCCCGGCGTCGTCTTCGGTGCGGCCGCGCTCTGGCTCGCCATCGCACTGCCGCTGTCGTTCCGGCTCAAGCAGGCCAAGTGGATGTCCCAGCGCGCCTGGCGCTCGCTGCACTATTTCGGCTACGCGATGTGGGGCTCGGCGCTCGTCCACGGGGTCATGTCCGGCACCGACTCGCGGTCGGCGTGGGCGCTTTCGGCCTACGCGGGGTCGGCCGCCGTCGTGGCCGGAGCCGCCTGGTACCGGTGGATGGAGCGGCCCATCGCGCCGCCCCGCCGGGCTCCGGCCCAGATCCCGGCGCGCAGGCCGCAGCCGATCCCGGTCATCGAGTCCGAGGGGACCGAGCGATGACGCGCCCGGGTGCGGTCACGGTCGTCGGCAACGGCGTCGCCGGATACGCGTGTGCGACGCACCTGGCCGCCCGGGGCACGCCCGTGACGCTGATCGGGCCCGGGCTGCCCTGCGACCGCCCGCCGCTGTCCAAGCGTGCCCTGCACCGCGGCGCCGTGCCCTACCTCACCGACGCGGCGAGGCTGGCCGCCGCCGGGATCGACCACCTCGACGGCTGGGCGGGCGAGCTCGACGTCGACCGCCGCAGCCTGGTCGTGCGCGATCGCCGCGCCGGCACGGAGCGGCCGCTCGCGTTCGAGCGGCTGGTCTGGGCGACGGGCCTTCGCATCGCCCGGCCACCGCTTGCCGGCATCGAGCTGACCGACCAGAACGTCGACGCGGCGTCGGCAGAGGCCGTCCTGCCACGGCTCGCACCGGCGGGACGGCGCGTCGTCGTGGTCGGCGCCGGCCTGATCGGGTGTGAGACCGCCGCGACCCTCGCCCGCCGCCACCGGGTCACGCTCGTGGAGCGGGCGGACCATCCGCTCGAGCGGCAGCATGCGCCCGTGCGCGCCGCCGCCGAGCGGGTGCTCACCGCGCTCGGCGTGCGCGTTCTCGGCGGATGCGCGATCACGCGCGTCGACCGTGCCGGCGAGGGCCGCATCGTGCGCACCGAGACGCACGGCGACCTGGCGGCAGACGTCGTGCTGGTGGCCGCCGGCGTCGAGGCAACGCTTCCGCCGGCGCTGGGTGGCGGCCGCGCGGTGGACACCGACGAGCGCCTGGCGGTGCCCGGCACCGACGCGATCTGGGCGTGCGGGGACGTGGCCGCGTTCCCCCACCCGCGTTTCGGCCGCATCGCGATCCCGCACTGGGACAACGCCCGCGCGTCGGGCGCACACGCCGCCGCGGCCGCCCTGGGCGCGACCGAGCCCTACGTGCGCGATCCGTACTGGTTCTCGGACATCGGGCCGCTGCGCATCCAGCAGGTTGGGGTTGCCCCGGCTGCCTGTGAGTGGTCGCACCGCGACGGCCTCCACATCGGCAGCGGCAGCGACGGCCGCCCGGCCTGCATCGTCCTGCTCGACTCCCCGCAACGCCTGAACGACGCCCGCCGCCTGGTGGCGGCATGACCCACTCACCCCCAAGAACACGAGAGGAACCAGCATGGAAATGCGACTGATCATCGATCCCGACACATGCGTCGGCTACGGCGAGTGCGTGGCGCAGGACGCCGAGGCGGTCGAGCTTGACGACAGCGGCTGCGCCCACGCCCGGACGGCCACGCTTGAGGCCGACCGCGCCGAGCGGATCTGCGCGGCATGCCCGGTCGGGGCGATCACGCTGCAGCCTGCAGCCTGAGCTTTCGGATTCCGTCGGGCGCGTCTAAAGTCCCGCTCGGTAGTAGCCCGTACCGCCTATTAGGCGAACGCACCGATGTCCGAGGTCGCCATCGGCGCCTAGCCTCTCGTCCATGTCGAGTCCCCCCGGCTCACCGATCGTGTCGCACGTCCGTGACGTCATTCTCCGGCACGGCCGGACGCTGCGCCTGCGCCCGCCGCTGCCCGACGACGCCGAGGCGGTGCTCGACTTCTTCCGCAGGCTCGACGACCGGAGCCTGTATATGCGCTTCCACGGCACGCGCCGGATCAGCCACGACATCCTCGACGGCCTGCTCGACCCCGACTGGAGCGCGCGCGGGGCGCTGATCGGCCTGCTTCGCGGGGACGCCGGCGACGAGGTGGTGGCCGTCGCGAGCTATGCCCGCCTGCGCGACCCGCGCCTGGCCGAGGCGGCCTTCGCCGTGGCCACCGAGCTGCAGGGACTGGGCGTCGGCACGCGGCTGGTCGAGCAGCTCGCCGAGGCGGCCGCCCAGGAGGGTGTCGAGACGTTCGTGGCCGACGTCATGGCCGACAACGACGCGATGCTGCAGGTGTTCGCCGACACGGGGTACGACGTCGAGCGGACGTTCGAGGGGGGCGAGATCCAGGTGCGGCTGCGGATCGCGGCCAGTGACCGCTTCCTCGCCGCTGTCGACCGCCGTGACCACACCGCCGTCGGCCGGTCGCTCGAGCCGTTCTTCCAGCCTCGGACGGTGGCCGTGATCGGCGCGTCGGCGCGGCCGGGCGCGATCGGCGGAGCCGTGTTCCGCAACATCGTCGAAGGCGGGTTCACCGGCCGGGCGGTCCCCGTCAACCGCTCCGGGGAGCCCGTCGCCGGGGTGCCGGCGGTGCACAGCATCGAGGAGGTGGCCGAGCCCGTCGACCTGGTGGTCATCTGCGTGCCGGCCGCCGCGGTCTACCCGGCGGTCGAGTCCGCGCTCGCCGCCGGGGTGAGGGCGGTGTGCGTGATCACGGCCGGATTCGCCGAGACCGGCCCCGACGGCGCCCGGGCCGAGCGCGAGCTCCTGACACTCGTGCGCAGCTACGGCGCGCGCATGATCGGCCCCAACTGCCTCGGCCTCGCCTCGAGCGACGTGGACATGAACGCGACCTTCTCGTCGGCGGGATTCGCTCCCGGCACGGTGGCCATCTCGTCGCAGAGCGGGGCAGTCGGCCTGGCGGTGCTCGAGGGGCTCGAGCGCCGGGGCCTCGGCGTCTCGTCCTTCGTCTCGGTCGGCAACAAGGCGGACGTGTCCTCAAACGATCTGCTCGAGCACTGGGAGGACGACCCCGCGACCGGCATCATCGCGCTCTACCTGGAATCGTTCGGCAACCCGCGCCGCTTCGGCCGCATCGCCCGCCGGGTCGCGCGCACCAAGCCCATCGTCGCGCTCAAGAGCGGGAGCACGCCGATCGGCTCCCGCGCCGCCCAGTCGCACACCGCGGCGCTGGCCGGATCTGACGCCGCCGTCGAGTCGTTGTTCCGGCAGTCGGGCGTTCTGCGCGCGGCCACGCTCGAGGAATTGCTCGACCTGACCGACGTCCTGGCCACCCAGCCCCTGCCGCGGGGACGGCGAACGGCGATCCTGACGAACGCCGGGGGCCTTGGGATCCTCTGCGGCGACGCCTGCTCCAACGCCGGTCTCGAGCTGGCGCAGCTCGACCAGCACACCCGCGAGCACATCGCCGCGCTCGTCCCGGGCGAGGCCACCGTGCTCAATCCGATCGACATCATCGGGTCGGCGACGCCGAAAACCTTCGAGGCCGTCACCCCGTTCGTGCTATCCGATCCGGATGTGGACTCCGTCATCGTGCTTGTGACGGCGACCGCCGTTGCCGACCCGGCCGACGTGATTGCCGCCGTCGCCACCGTCGCAGCGAAGGCCGAGACCGCGAAGCCGGTGCTCGTCGTCGTGACCGGCGGCGCACCCGCCCATGCCGGCAGCGGCATCTCGTGCTTCGCCTATCCGGAGACGGCCGCGCGGGTGCTCAGCCGCATGTCGGAGCGAGCCGAGTGGCTGCGCTGGCCGATCGGTCGCATCCAGGACGCTGAGGTCGACCGCGTCACGGCCGAGGCCATCATTGCCGAGGCGCTCGCGGCCGAAGGCGAGGGCTGGCTCGACCCCGACGCCGCCCAACGGCTGCTCGCCGCGTACGGGATCCCCACGGCGGCCCAGCAGGTCGTCCACACTGGCTCGGAGGCGCTCGCGGCCGCCGAGAAGCTCGGATTCCCGGTAGTGGTCAAGACCGGCGCCGCGGGGGTGCACAAGACCGAGAAGGGCGGAGTTGTGCTCGACGTGCGCACGCCGGTCGAGCTCGCCGCCGCGACGACGACAGTGGGGTTCCCCGCGGTGGTCCAGCCGATGGTGCGCGGCGGCGTGGAGGCGATGGCGGGCGTCATGCAGGACCCGGTGTTCGGGCCTGTGGTGGCGTTCGGAATGGGCGGAACCATGGCCGAACTGCTCGGCGAGGTCCGGTTTTCGCCGGCCCCGCTCACGGACGTCGACGCGGACGAGCTGATCGCGACCGGCAAGGCCGGTGCGCTCCTGGCCGGGATGCGGGGAGCGGCGCCCGCCGACTCCGCCGCGCTGGCCGACCTGCTGCGGCGGCTCGCCCAGCTCGCCGCCGACTTCCACCAGATCGTCGAGCTCGATCTGAACCCGGTGATGGCGCGGCCCAACGGCTGTCTGGCGGTCGACGCCCGCATCCGCGTGGACGAATCCGCCGCGCCGACGGCGCTCAAGACCTGGTGAATGAGAGAGGGGACGACGCACATGGACACCGACTCGACGCCCGATCAGGCCCATGCCGGATCGTCCGCGATCTTTACGCGGATCGTGTGCGGCGTGGACGGCACCGACGAGAGCCGTGAGGCCGTCGCCCAGGTTGCCCGGCTCGCCCCCGAGACCGCCCGCGTCGTCCTCTGCAGCGTCTGGAACACCGGTGCGTCGGTCGCGGTCGGCTGGTCGCCGCCGCTCGCCCGCACCGCGTCGTTTCCCCGCGACGAGCTGAAGGCGGCCGTGGACGCCTCCCGGCCGCTCCTGCCGGCCTCGCTCGTGGTGGAGACGAGCGTCGTCGAGGGCCCGCCCGGGCCGATGATGCTGGCCGAGATCGGCCGCCAGGAGGCGACGCTCGTCGCCGTCGGGTCGCACGACCACCGGCGCCTCTCGGGCATCCTGCTCGGGAGCGTCGCCACCCAGCTCCTGCACGACGCGCCGTGCTCGGTGCTGATGGCGCGGGCGCCGCAGAACGGAGCGTTTCCGGCCACGGTCATGGTCGCCGTGGACGGCTCTCCCGAGTCGGCCCTGGCTGTCCACGCCGCCGCCGACGTCGCCCGCCGGCTGGGGGCCGAGCTCGAGGCGGTCGTCGCCACCGGCGGCCCGGCCGAGGTCAACATCGGGGCCGTGCGCTCCGTGCTGGACGCTGCCGGCGGGCCCGAGATCCCGCTGCGCGAGGACCCCCAGCCGCCCGTCGACGCGCTGACCAAAGTCGCACCTGACCTGCTCGTGATCGGCAGCCGCGGCCTGCAGGGCGTGCGATCGCTCGGAAGCGTCAGTGAGCGCGTCGCCCACGAGGCGCGCTGCTCGGTGCTGGTGGTGCGATGAGCGCCCTTCAGCTCGCCCGCCTGCAGTTCGGCGACGTCACCATCTACCACTTCATCTTCGTCCCGATCACGATCGGGATCACCTGGCTCGTCGCCGTCTTCCAGACGCTCTGGTACCGCAGCGGCGAGGCCGCCTACCTGCGGCTGACGCGGTTCTTCGGCAAGCTGATGCTGATCAACTTCGCGATCGGCGTCGTCACGGGCATCGTCCAGGAGTTCCAGTTCGGCATGAACTGGTCGACATACTCGCGCTACGTCGGCGACATCTTCGGCGCGCCGCTCGCGATGGAGGGCCTGGCGGCCTTCTTCCTCGAGTCCACGTTCCTCGGCCTGTGGATCTTCGGCTGGGGCCGCCTCGGCCGGCGCCTGCACCTGGCGACGATCTACATCGTCGCCTTCGCCACCAACCTGTCGGCCTACTTCATCCTCGCGGCCAACTCGTGGATGCAGCATCCGGTGGGCTACAAGATCGACCACGCGACCGGTCACGCCCACCTCACGAGCATCCTCGAGGTGCTGACCAACTCGACGCTCCTGTACGCGTTCCCGCACACGATCGGGGCCGCCGTGATGACCGCGGGCATGCTCGTCGCCGGCATCTCGGCATGGCACCTCGCGCGCGGCCACGAGACCGACATGTTCGGCCGCGCGATCCGCATCGCGCTGCCGCTGGTGCTCGTCGCCTCGATCTTCACCGCCCTCGTGGGGCACGGCCAGGCGCAGCTGATGACCAAGCAGCAGCCGATGAAGATGGCGGCCGCCGAGGCGCTCTATGAGACGCGCACCTGTGCGCCCTTCTCGCTGTTCGCGGTGGCGCCGTTCGAGGCGCACCCGAGCCGGTCGTCGTTCGACGTCAACCTCCCGAACATGCTGTCGGTGCTGGCCACGAACACCACGTGCGGCAAGGTCGAGGGGGTCAACACGATCAACGCCGCCTACCAGGCCAAGTTCGGGCCGGGCGACTACCGGCCCGTGATCGGCGTCACCTACTGGTCGTTTCGGATCATGACCGGGATCGGCGTCGTGCTCATCCTGCTCGCCGCCTGGGGGATGCTGCTCGCCTACCGCGGCAAGCTCGAGACGTCGCGCCGGTTCCTGCGGCTGACGACCTGGGCGATCGCCCTGCCGATCATCGCCAACACGGCCGGCTGGATCTTCACCGAGATGGGACGCCAGCCCTGGGTCGTCCAGGGGCTCCTGCTGACGTCGCAACGCCGTATCCCCGAGCGTGTCGGCCTGGGAGGTCGCGACGACGCTGATCGGCTTCACGCTCCTCTACAGCGTGCTCGCGGTGGTCGACGGATGGCTCATGTTCCGGTACGCGAAGTCGGTGCCGCCGCAGACGCCGGCCGACGAGCACGCGGATACCGGCGACCTCCTGATGGCGTACTGAGGGGAGACGGAGATGCCCACCGGATACTGGCACCTGCAGACGCTCTGGTTCGGCCTGATCGCGGTCCTCTGGATCGGCTACTTCATCCTCGAGGGCTTCGACTTCGGCGTCGGCACGCTCCTGCCGTTCCTCAGCCGCGACGACACCGACCGGCGCGTCATCATCAACACGATCGGCCCGGTCTGGGACGGCAACGAGGTGTGGCTGCTCGTCGCCGGCGGCGCCACCTTCGCCGCGTTCCCCGGCTGGTACGCCACCCTGTTCTCGGGCTTCTACCTGGCCCTGTTCCTGATCCTGGTCGCCCTGATCGTCCGGGGCGTGGCGTTCGAGTACCGCGGCAAGCACGACGCGCCGCGCTGGCGGGCCTGGTGGGACCGGGCGATCTTCCTCGGCTCCGCGCTGCCCGCCCTCCTGTGGGGGGTCGGATTCGCCAACATCGTCCAGGGCGTCCCGATCAACAGGGCCGGCGAGTACACGGGCAACTTCTTCACCCTGCTCAATCCGTACGCGCTCTTCGGCGGGCTCACCTCGCTCGCCCTCTTCACGCTGCACGGAGCCGTCTTCCTCTCGATCCGCGACCAAGGGCGAGATGGTCGAGCGCGCCCGCGACGCGGCGCGCAAGCTCTCGATCGCCGCCGCCGTGCTGGTGTTCGGGTTCCTGGCCTGGACGTACGCGAACGCGGTGTCGGGGCACGACCGGGGCATCGTCCCCGGGGTGATCCCGCTCTCGGCGGTCGGCCTCGTGCTCGCGGTGCCGTTCATCGTCCGCGCCGGCCGCGACGGGCTCGCGTTCATGGCGACGACGCTCACCATCGGGCTCGTGACGGCCACGATCTTCCTCAACCTGTATCCACGGGTGATGGTGTCGAGCACGAGCAAGGCCTTCGACCTGACCGTGTGGAACTCCTCGTCGAGCCACTACACCCTGGCGGTGATGACCGTCGTGGCGCTGTCGCTGACGCCGCGTCGTGCTGATCTACCAGGGGTGGACGTACTACGTCTTCCGCCACCGCGTCGGCCGCGACGACCTGGCCCCGCTGCGCAGCCCGATCGACCTCCTGAGCGGGAAGCGGGAGGGCTCGGCGGGCGCGCCCTCGGGCGACTGACACATGCGGGCGGTCGACCCGCGCCTGCTTCGGGCGTCTCCGGCCGTGCGCCGGTTCCTGGTCGCCTGCGTACCGCTGGCGGCGTGCGACCGCGCGACGGTGATCGTGCAGGCGACGCTGATCGGCGACATCGTCGCGCGACGTCTTCCTCGGGCATCGCGATCTGGCGGCGGTGGCCGGACCGCTCGCTGCTGCTCGCCGCGGCGCGCGCTCGCGCGCGGTCTGCTCGCGTGGGCGTTCGAGGCGGGCGGCCACCTCACGGCGAGCGCACGCGCGGCGAGCTGCGCCGGCGGCTCGTCGCGGCATGTCGCTCGGCGACCGGCCCGGCGATCCCGCGACGCGAGCGGCGACGTCACGACCGCGGCCGTCGACGGGCGTCGACGCGCTCGACCCGTACTTCGCCCGCTACCTGCCGCAGCTCGTGCTCGGCGCCGTCGTGCCGGTCGTGATCCTGGTCCGGGTCGTCGACGATCGACGTCGTGTCCGCCGTCGTGATGGCGGTGACGCTGCCGCTGATCCCGATCTTCGGGATCCTCGTCGGCCGCGACGACCGGCCGCCGCGCCCGCGCGCGCTACGCCGCGCTCGGCCGGCTCGCGAGCCATTTCCTCGAGCGTCGTGCGCGGCCTGCCCGACGCTGCGCGCGTTCAACCGCGGCGCCGTCCAGGTCGACCGGATCGCCGAGACGGGCGAGGCCTACCGCCGCGAGACGATGGGCACGCTGCGGATCGCGTTCCTCTCGGCGCTTCGTGCTCGAGCTCGCGGCGACGCTCGGCACCGCCGTCGTCGCGGTCGAGATCGGCATCCGCCTCGACCACGGCGGCATCGCGCTCGCGCCGGCGCTCACGATCCTCGTGCTCGCGCCCGAGCTGTACGCGCCGCTGCGCAACGTCGCCGCGCAGTTCCACGCGAGCGCCGACGGCATCGCGGCGGCCGAGCGCATCCTCGACCGGCTCGAGCAGCGCTGCCGCGCGGCGCCGCGCGGGCGGCGCGCTCGAGCCGCTCGACCCGCGCGACGTGCCGGTGCGCCTCGAGCACGTGTCGCTTCGCCTACCCCGGCCGCGAGGGCGCCGTCGCTCGACGACGCTCGCTCTGACGCTTCGCCCCGGGCGAGCGCGTGGCGCTGGTCGGGCCGAGCGGCGCCGGCAAGAGCACCCTCGCGCGCCTGCTCCTGCGCTTCGACCGGCCCGACGCGGGCGGCTGCTCGTCGGCGACACCGACCTCGACGAGCGTCGACGTCGACGCCTGGCGGCGCCGCGTCGCCTGGGTGCCCCAGCGACCGCACCTGCCGGCGGCGACGATCGGCGGACGCGATCCGCCTCGGCGCGCCCGGACGCGAGCGATCGCCGAGGTCGCCGACGCGGCCGCGGCGCGCCGGTGCCGAGGCCTTCATCGCGCGCGCTGCCGGACGGGCTACGCGACGCCGCGTCGGCGACGGCGGCGCGGGCTCTCCGCCGGGCAGATCGCGGCGCGTGGCGCTGGCGCGCGCGCTGCTGCGCGACGCGTCGCTCCTGATCGCTCGACGAGCCGACGACGAACCTCGACGCCGAGAGCGCCGAGCTGGTCGCGGCCGCGCTCGAGCGCCTCCCGCGCGACCGCACGATGCTCCTGATCACGCACGACGAGGCGCTCGCCGGCGCGCGTCGCCGACCGCGTCGTCCGGCATCGCGGACGGGCGCGTGCTGGCCGCGGCGCTCCGGGAGCGCCCGCATGAGCGCGTCCGCGCACCCGCTCGTGCGCGTCGATCGCGGCCTCGCGCGCCCGCACGCGGGCCGCCTCGCGCTCGGCCGTCGTGCTCGGCGCGCTCGCGATCGCCGCCGGCATCGGCCTGATGGCGACGTCCGGCTACCTGATCTCGCGGGCGGCCCAGCAGCCGCCGATCCTCGAGCTCGGCGTCGCGATCGTCGGCGTGCGCTTCTTCGGCGTCTCGCGCGGCGTCCTGCGCTATCTCGAGCGGCTGGTCTCGCACGACGCCGACGCTGCGCGCGCTCGCGACGCTGCGCGCGCGGCTGTTCGCCCGGCTCGAGCCGCTCGTCCCGGCCGGCCTGCCCGGCGTGCGCACCGGCGACCTGCTCGGCCGCTTCGTGGCCGACGTCGACGCGCTCCAGAACCTCTACCTGCGGGCCGCCGGGCCCGATGGCGCGTCGCCCTGCTGGCCGGCGCGCTCGCCGTGGCCGTCGCCGCGGTCGTCGTCTGCCGGCCGCCGGCGCTCGTCCTCGCGGCCGCGCTCCTGCTGCTCGCCGGCGTCGTCCTCCCGCTCGCCGGCGTGCGCGCTCGCGCCGCGCCGCGCTCGCGCCGCGAGGCGCCCGGCGCGGGCGCGGCTCACGGCGGAGCTGCTCGACGCGCTCGCCGCGGCGCCCGAGCTGGTCGCCTACGGCGCGGCGGCCGCGGCGGCCGCGCGCGTCGAGGCCTGCGACCGCGCGCTGCACGCGCGCACCGCCGCCGCACCGCGCTCGTCGCGGCGTGCGCCGAGGGCGCGGTGACGGCGCTCGCCGGGCTCGCCGTCGTCGGCGTGCTCGTGGTCGCGGTGCCCGCCGTTCACTCGGGCGGCAGCCTCGCGGGCGTGCTGCTCGGCGATGCTGGCGCTGCTCGCGCTCGCGGCGTTCGAGGCGGTGCGGCCGCTGCCCGCCGCGGCCGCGCAGCTCGTCGCGGCGACGCGCGGCCGCCGCGGCGGGTGCTCGACCTGACCGACCGCGACGCCGCCGGTCACGGATCCGGCGCGCCGCTGGCCGCCGCGGCCCGGGCGACGTGCGCGCTGCGCGGCGTGCGCGCTGCGCTACGGCGGACGGGCCGTGGGTGCTCGACGGCGTCGACCTCGACCTGCGCCGCCGGCGCGATCGTCGCCCTGACGGCCCGAGCGGCTCGGGCAAGACGACGCTCGCGAACCTGCTCGTGCGCTTCCGCGACCCGGACGCGGGCGCGATCCTGCTCGACGGCCACGACCTGCGCGACTACGCCCAGGCCGACGTGCGCCGCGTCGTCGGCCTGGCCGGCCAGGAGGCGCACCTCTTCCCGACGAGCATCCGCGAGAACCTGCGCATCGCCCGCCCCGACGCGACCGACGCCGAGCTCACCGACGCGCTGCGGCGCGCGCACGCGCCTGGGACTGGGTCGCGGCGCTGCCCGACGGCCTGGACACGCAGCGTCGGCGAGGGCGGCGCCGCGCGTCTCGGGCGGTCAGCGCCAGCGGCTCGCGCTGGCCCGCGCGCTGCTCGCCGACGTGCGCGCTGCTGGTGCTCGACGAGCCCGACGCGCACCTCGACGCCGCGGCGGCGGCGGCGCTCACGCACGAACTCCTGCAGACCGCCCGGGCCGAGGGCGTGGGGGTGCTGCTCATCACCCATCGCCGGGCGGGGCTCGACCTGGCCGACGAGGTGCTCGAGCTGCGCGACGGCCGCATCGGCGCCGCGCCGGGTGCTCCGGTCAGCCCTTGACGGCCTTGACCGTCACCGTGATCGAGAACCTGGCGCCCTGGCACACGTTCGCAACCGTCCTCGGCATCCTCACCGTCAGTGGGAGCTTGGCGCTCTTCTTCTTGGCGATCGTGAGCGTCCTCCTGGCGTGCGTCACGACGAGGTTCATGGTCGTGCCGGCGCACCCGCGGACCGTCGTCGTGGCCGCGACCTTGGTCTTCACGGTCGGCACCTTGATCGTGAACCCGTTCAGATTCTTGACGGTGACGGTGAGCGGCTTCACCGCGCCCGGGTAGAGGCCGGACACCGGCAGCCCCTTCACGGTCACGGTCTTGCCGGCCGCCGCCAGCAACTCGAGCGGGCCCGTCTTTGCGGGCGGCCGGTGCGCCGCCGACACGGCCGCCACGCCTGCGGCGGTGGCGAGGAGGACGGCTGTCGTGAGCAGGAATCGCATCGGGCTAGGGCGTGAACGTGAACGTGGTCGAGGTCGTCGCGGTGTTCGCGGCGCCGTCGGTGGCGACGGCGCGGATCGTGTAGGAGCTGTTGGTCGTGAACCAGGCCGCAGCGGCGGGGAACGTCCAGTTGGGCAGCGCCAGGGTCGACGGCATCAGCACCTCGGTCGCCGACGAGAACAGGCTCGCGGCCGGGTTCCAGTACATGTTCGGCGACGCCGCCTGGCGCAGGCTGACCTGGACGCTCGCAAGGCCGCTGGTCGCGTCGCTCACCGTGCCGCAGATGTCGGCCGTCGCCGGGGTGCTGCAGCCGGCCGACCAGCCGCCGCTGTAGGCGGCGGTCGGGAACGAGATCGCGACCGTCGGTGCGGTGTTGTCGATCGTGACCGTCGGCGAGGCGCTGGCGGTGTTGCCCGCCTGGTCGGTGACGGTGATGGTGTAGGACTTGCTGCCCGCGGTGATGCTGGCGTTGCCCGTCTCGATCGCGCTCTTGTACCCGTACGTGGTCGCACCGGCGGTGCACGCGGACGCGCAGACCGGCATGGCGACCGCCGTTGCGCCGGTGGTCAGGTTCTTCACGTTGGCGCTGACCGAGTAGATCCCGTTGGTGTCGGCCGCGTTCGCGTAGACGAGGTAGGTGTGGCCCTGGCTCAGGTAGCCGGGAACGCCGGTCGCGGTCGTCGCGACGGTCTCGGCGGAGAGCGTCGGCGCGGTGTTGTCGACGGTGACCGATCCGTTGGTGGTGGTGGCGTTCGAGAGCGCCGTCCGTGGCGGTCACCGTGAAGGCGACCGATCCTGCGGCGAGCGTCGACCCGGCGGTCTTCGAGGCGCTCTTGTAGGCGTAGGTGACGCCGCCGACGGTGCAACTCGACGCGCACGCCGAGAGCGAGAGCGCGGTCTGGCCGCTCGTGATCGACGAGACGTTGGCCTTCACGGAGCGATCCCGGCGGCGTCGGTCGCGTTCGCGTACACGCTGTAGGCGCCGCTCTTCTTGAGCAGCCCGACCGCGCTCGTCGTCGTGTTGGCGATCGCGACGCCCGGAGACGGTCGGCCCCGTCGAGTCCACCGTCACCGAGTAGCTGCCGGTGGTGGCGTTGGCCGCCTTGTCGGTCGCCGTCACCGAGAACGCGCGTCGCGCCCGGTGCGAGCGCAGCGCCCGCCGTCTTCGACGCTGCTCTTGTAGGCATACGTGACGCCGCCCTGGGTGCAACCGCGTTGCACGCCGACAGCGTGAGCGCCGTCTGGCCGGCGGTCAGGTCCGAGACGTTCGGCGGTGACCGTGCGAAGCCGTCGGCATCGGAGGCGTTCGCGTAGACGACGTAGGCTCGCGCTCGGCCTCGGAAGCCCGACGTCGCTCGGCGAGCTGTTCACCACCACGGCGGCCATGACGACGGGGGCCGACGCTGTCGGAGGTGGCGGTGTACGACGCGAAATGGTGTTCGCCGCCGCGTCGGTCGCCGTCACCGAGAAGCTCTTGCTGCCGTCGGCGATCGCACCGGCCGAGACGGCCGCGCTCTTGTAGGTGTAGGTGACCCCGCCGACCGTGCAGGACGCGGTGCACTTCGGTAGCGCGAGCGCCGTCTGGCCGGGAGTGATCGCCGCGACGTCCGCAGTGACCGCCGCGATGCCGCTGGCGGGGGAGCCTGCGTCGGTCGCCTTGGCGTACACGATGTAGGTGCCTGAGGGGTGGATGTACCCAACCGGTGGCCGGCGACGCCATGGCGACCACGGCGGCCGTAACGGTGGGCTTCGTGCCAGTCGACGATCACCGAGCGGGTGAGCGTCGTGCCGAGGTTGCCGGCGTTGTCCTGGCTCCAGACCCCGTAGCTCTGCGCTGCCCTGGGCGAGCCCGGCGTTTGCGGTCTGCGCCGCGGACGACCACCCGTACGTCGTCGCCGGCGATCGTGCAGCCGGAGCTGCACGGCGAGAGCGACACCGAGCGTGGCGCCCGTCTCGACGCTGGAGACGTTCGTCCGCACCCAGGCGATGCCGGAGACGCCGACGTCGACGACGTTGGCGTAGACGACGAACTGGCCGCCGGGAGCGATCGCCCCGCCGGCGGCCGATGCCCCGGCCGGCGCGATGGTCTCGCCGGTCACGATCGGGGCGTGGAAGTCGATGCTGGCCTGAGCGAGGCCAGCCCCGCCTCCGGGCATGTGCCACGACGCGGACGCCGTGGCCGCGCCGGCCAAGAGGACAGCGCAGGCCACGAGTCCGCCTCGCGCGCGAGACATGGCCCGGAGACGGGCGAGCATCGCGGGCGACCTACTGGGTGGCTGCGGTGGCAGTCAGGTAGACGGTGAAGGTCGCACCCTGGCAGGCGTCGTTGGCGGAGCCGTCCATGGCGATCGAGCTCGCCGCGTCGATGTCGAGCGACGAGTTGGCCGGGATGTCCCAGCCCTGGCTGCCGTTATCCGCGGTCGTGAACGACAGCGACCCCAGGTTGCAGCCCGAGTGGCCGGCGTCGACGGAGAAGCCGTTCGTGCCCTGCGCCGTGTCGAGCGCGACGCTCGAGACGTGCACCGGGAACGGGTTCTGGTTCTGGGCGGACGTGTCGACATCGGCGGAGGCGCCCGGATAGAGCGAGCTCTGAGGCGTGCCGCCCGACAGCGTCAGGGCAACCGCGCTGGTCGCCGAGGCGGTGCCGGTGCCGGTGCCGTTCACGGTCCAGGCTGCGTACGCGACGCCGCCGGCGATCAGAAGGCCAACGGCGGCCGAGGCGGCCCACCGCACGAGACGTTTGCGATTCATCGGATCCTCTTTTGAAGGGGGGAAGGACAACCGGTCCATCGCAGGCGGCGACGGAGGCTACCTTTACAATTCGGCCGCAAACGCTGAGGCGCGCATACCGAAAAGGGGGGATCCCCCGGCGCGGCGGATCTCCGTGACCCGGTGAGGCCGGGCTACGTCAGGATCGTGATCAGGAGCTGCACGGCGATGATCTTCGCGATCATCACCAGCGGGTAGACGGTCGCGTATCCGACCAGGACCTCGTCCTCCTCGGTCGAGTGCGCGCAGGCATATGCGAGCACCGCCGGCTGCGTCGACACACCGGCGACCATTCCCGCGAGCTGCGAGCCCGGGAGCCGCAGCAGCCGCCCGCCGGCGAGCACGGTCACCGCCACCATGACGATGGTGACGACGGCTCCGGCGAGGACGATCGAGACGGCCGCGGGCGACGTGACGGTTTGCGAGAACGACTGGCCGGCCTTCGTGCCGATGCCCGCGAGCAGGAGCACCGTGCCGAACTGACGCAGCGTCAGGTTGGCGGCATGCGGGAGCTGCCACACGAGCCGGCCGGTGCGCTCGCGGGCGCCGAGCAGGAGGCCCATGATCAGCGGGCCGCCGGCGAACCCGAGCGTGAACACGCCGCCGCCGGGCAGCGGCAGCGGCACGAGCCCGAGCAGCATCCCGGCAGCGATGCCGATCGAGAACGTGAGCACGTCGAGCTCGCGCAGGCTGCGGTAGGAGTCGCCGAGGAGCGCCTTCACCTGTGAGAGGCGCTCGCGCGGGGCGACGACGCGGACATGGTCGCCGAGCTCGAGGATGAAGTCGGGCCGCGCCACATGGTCGGAGTCGCCGCGGCGGATGCGGGTGACGGTCGCCTCCAGATGGTCCAGGCCGAGCTCGTCGACGCGCCGCCCGGCCAGTTCGGGGTTCGACACGAGCACACGGCGGAAGTCCAGATCGGAGCGATCGTCGGCGAGCTCGGTCGAGATCCGCGCGCCCACGAGGCTCACCGCAGTCGCGACGTCCTGCTCGGTCCCCACCACCGTCACCAGGTCGCCGCGGTGCACGGAGAGGCCCGGCTCTGCGGCCTGCACGGTGCCGTCGTGGAGCACGCGGCCGAACGCGACCCGGTTCTCGAGCTCCGCCGCGAGCTCGGCAACGGTCACGTTCTCGACATCCTCGATCCGGGCGGTGTGCTCGACCAGCTTCACGCGGCGGGGGGAGCGGCCGCGCTTCAGGATGCCGTGGGAGGAGAGGAGCGGGATGAGGACGCCCAGCGGGTAGCACAGCGAGTAGCCCACGATCGGGTCGGCGCCGATGCGGGCGAACGCGGCCGGGCTCGAGTGCTGCTGCAGGTAGCCGACCGCCGCCCCGAGCGCCGGCGTGCTGGTGACCGCTCCGGCGAAGATGCCGCTTCCGATCCCACCCGTGACGTGGATGAGCGCCACCGACACGGCGACGGCGGCTCCCGCCAGGCCGACGGCCGCGAGCGCTCCGATGTTCGCAGGCACACCGCGGCTGCGGATGGCGGCGACGAAGCTCGGTCCGGAGGCGAGGCCGGTGGTGTAGACGAACGTGGCCAGGCCCAGCACCCACACATCCTCCGGCACGATCCACTGATCGCTGACCGTGCCCGCGGCGATCCCGACGAAGAGCACCGCCGCGACGCCGAGCGAGAACCCTCCGATGGAGACGCGGCCGGCCAGGAACCCGACAGCGCAGACTCCGAAGAGGAGCAGGACCGGGTTCTGTGCGACGAGGGAGACCACCCTCCGGTGTTCGACGCATACGGCTCCGGATGAAGGCCCGGAGCCGGTTTCAGCCGCGCATGACCGACTCGAGCGCGGCCCGCACGTAGGCCGGGTCGGCCGCGCACAGGGACCGCTTCGACGCCACATGCAGACAGATCGGACTCGAACAAGCGTGCGCCCGCCCCCGGGCGGCTGCCGGAGGGCGGGCGCGCGCCGGAGCTCAGGCGGTCGCGGGCGCCGGATCGGGGCGCACGACGACGGTGTCGGCGATCGCGATCACCTCGTCGGCGGGCAGGTCGGCGCGCGAGGCGTGCTCGCGAATCGCCTCGGGGCTCGTGCCCTGGTAGATGCAGATCGTGCCGACCGATCCGCCGCCCTCGTCGAGCACATAGCTCCGGATCCAGCGCACGTCGTCGGGCATCTCCTCGTTTCCGACGCGCGTCGAGCGGGCGGCCGCCTCCTCGAGCTCGTCCGCCGAGCTCCATCCGCTCCGCCGCAGGATTGCGTACAGCTGCATTCGTCGTCTCCTTCACGTCGATTGACGGTGCCGTTTCGGGTATGCGGCGGCCGGCCGCACCCTTCCTCACTCGACGCTCGGCGGGGCCTCCGTCTTCCCGCTCGCGACGTGATCGCGGTCACCGTCTGCGAGTTGGGCCTCGACGGCGCGGCCGACGTTGCCGTGCACGTGGTCGGCGCCGATCAGGTCGACGATCCCGTCGCGCTGGAGCACGGCCAGGACGGGCGGCTTGACCCGGGCCAGACGCAGGGTCGCCCCCTGACCGGCGACGAGACCGTGGATCTCGGAGAGCTGCTCGGCGCCCTGCGAGTCGATGAAGGCGACGGACTCGAAGTCGAGCACAAGCCCACGGAGCGCGGCCGGGCCCTGCTCGGTGAGGACGCGGATGCGGTCGTCGAAGGCCTGGGCGGTTGCGAAGAACAGGCCGCTGTCGATCCGCAGCACCACGATCCCGGGGAATGTCTCGTCGCCGGGGTGCCCGGCGAGGTCGCGGAACACGTCCGTGCCGGCCTCCCTGCCGAGCAGCGGCATCGGCGGGCTCGTGGCGACATAGATGAGCCAGCCGAGCGACAGGACGATGCCGACCACGACGCCGGCCAGGACACCCACTGAGAGCACGCCGACGATCGCTGCGACGGCGATCCAGAAGTCAAAACGGGTGACGCGGCGCAGGCGGCGCAGCTCCGGCAGGTCGATCATCCCGAACACCACCGCGTCGATGATCACCGCGGCGAGCACCGGCTTGGGCAGCTTCGAGAACAGCGGTGCGAGCACGACCAGCGTGAGCAGCACGAGCCCGCCGGTGATCAGGGACGCGACGGGCGTCCTGGCTCCAGCCGACTCGTTCAGCGAGCTCGCGGACAGACTCGTCGACACCGGCATCCCCTGGAACACGCCGGCGCCCATGTTGGCCATGCCCTGAGCGACGGACTCCTGGTCGATGTCGATGCGGTAGTGATGGCGGGTGGCAAACGCGCGGGCGTCGCCCGCGGTCTGTGAGAAGCCGATCAGGAGCAGGGCGCCCGCCGCGACGCCGATCGTCGCGTACTGCTGCCGGAACAGATCGACACTCGGCAGCTCGGGCGTCGGCAGCCCGCGCGGGACATGCCCGACCAGCGCCACGCCATGCCCGCCGAGGTCGAAGACGTACGAGGCGAGGATCCCGCCGGCGACGAGCACGAGCGCACCCGGCACCGCGGGCGCTGCGAACCGCACGGCGAGGATCACGCCGAGCGCGACGGCGCCGACCACGAGCGTCGTTCCATGAATGTCGCCGAGGGACTTGACCCACGAGCCGAGCTCGCGCCAGGCGTTCACCCCATCCGCGGACGTCCCGGTCATCTTCGGCAGCTCGCCGATCACCACGTCCACCGCCGCACCGGCGAGGAAGCCCGTGATCACCGGCTTGGAGAGGAACCGCGCGATCCACCCCAGGCGCAGGACGGCCAGCAGCAGGAACAGGGCCCCCGTGACGAGCGTGATCGCCGCAACCAGCCCCGCGGCCTGGCTGCCGCCGACTCCGGCGACCAGGACGGCGCCGCCGGCGACGGCAGCCAGGGACGAGCTCGGCCCGGTCGAGATCTGCCGCGACGTGCAGAAGAGCGCGTAGATGATCGCGCCCGCCGCCGCCGCGTACAACCCGTTCTGCAGCGGTACGCCCGCGATGCCCGCATAGCCGAGGTTCTTCGGCACGATCAGGGCGGTGACCGCCACCCCGGCCGCGACATCGCCGCGGAGCCAGTCGCGGCGATAGCCGGGCAGCCACGTGACGATCGGAAGCACCCGCGCAGCACCCCGCCGCCGATGCTCCGGGGCATCCGGTCCGGCCCCACGCGGGTCGAGGGCTGTCATCGACGCAAAGCTCGCACGCGCCGAATGACACGCCATCCCCCCAACCGGATGACCACCACAAACTCCGGCGATGGGCCGTGAAGGGATCGAACCTTCGACCTTGGGATTAAGAGTCCCCTGCTCTACCAGCTGAGCTAACGGCCCCGGGTCGGCCAGTCTACCAACGCGCCGCCGCCAGAACCGCTACCCTTTCGCGCCGATGAGGGCAGCATCCGACACCTTCTTCCGCGATCTCCTGGCCGCGGCCGGCCCGGCCGGCGACGAGCGCCAGGCCGCGCGCGTGTGGCGCGACTACGCGGCCGGCTTCGCCGAGGTGCGCGGCGACGCGCTCGGGTCGGCCTATGCGGCGGTGAACTCCGCCGGGCCGCGCTCGGTCGTCGTCATGGGCCACATCGACGAGATCGGCTTCGTGGTCACCCACATCGACGACGAGGGCTACCTGTGGTTTGCCGGGGTGGGCGGCTGGACGCCGTCGGTGGTCGTCGCCCAGCGGATCCGCATCCTCGCGAAGGACGGCCCCATCGTCGGCGTCGTCGGCCAGAAGGCGCCGCACCTGGCCGAGCCCGAGGACAAGGACAAGCAGCTGCGCCTCGACCATCTGTGGATCGACATCGGCGCCGCCGACGGGGCCGAGGCCCGCTCGGTCGTGCGCACCGGCGACCTGGCCGTGGTCGAGCAGCCGATCGTCGACCTGCGCGGAGGCCGGCTCGCCAGCCGGGCGGTGGACAACCGCGCCGGCGCGTTCGTCGCGGCCGAGTCGGCCCGCCTGTATGCCGAGCAGCCCGGGACGTGGGAGCTGGTCGGGGTGGCGTCGGTCTCGGAGGAGACGAGCTTTGCGGGCGCCTACACGGCCGCCTTCGGCCTCGACCCCGACGCGGCCATCGTCATCGACGTCACCCACACGTCCGACCAGCCGAACGTGCCCAAGCGCAAGGTGGGCGAGATCGCCCTGGGCAAGGGCCCGGTGATCGAGCGCGGCTCCGGCGTGCACCCGGCCATGTTCGAGCTGATCGGCGAGGTGGCCGAGCAGGAGGGCATCCCGCATCAGTTCGGGGCCTCGGCCGGCTCGACCTGGACCGACGCCGACGCGGTCAAGCTCACCCGCGCCGGCATCCCGGTGGGAGTCGTCAGCGTGCCCAACCGCTACATGCACTCGCCGAACGAGATCGTCGACCTGGGCGACCTCGAGCAGACCGCTGCCCTGGTGGCGGCGGTTGCCAGACGGCTCGACGCCGCCCTCGGCCTCGAGTAGCCGCGAAGGCGTACCATTGTGGCCGTGCGCAGGCTGCTTACCATCGCGGCGGTGGTCGCGGCCACGGCCGCCGTTTTAGGGGTGGTCGTCTACGGCCGCATGCACGCGTCGCTGCTCGCCGCCCCGCAGGCGACGCCCATCCATGCCGCCAACCGCAAGCCGGCCCCCGCGCTCGCCGGGACCACGCTCGCCGGCCCTCCCATCAGCCTGCGTGCCTACGCCGGCAAGCCCGTCGTCGTGAACTTCTTCGCCAGCTGGTGCGCCCCGTGCCGCACCGAGGCCCCGCAGCTGACCCGGGTGGCCCGCAGGTTCGGCGACCGCGTGCAGGTGCTTGCCGTCGCCAACAACGACACCCGCAGGGGCGCGACCAGGTTCATCCACAAGTACGGATGGACGTGGCCGATCGTGTGGGACGAGTCGAACGACCTCGCCGACCGCTACGGCCTGATCGGCCAGCCGGACACCTTCGTGATCGACCAGCAGGGCCGGATCGCCTGGTCGCACCAGGGCCGGGTGGCGAGCGGAGCGCTCGCCGACGTCCTGAACTCGCTGCTCGGGGCCTGACCGCCCGCCCCGCCGGTAGGCTGGCGGGCCATGAAGGTCGTCTCGGTGGTCGGCAACCGGCCGCAGTTCATCAAGGCGGCGCCGCTCTCCGCCGCGCTGCGCAAGGTCTGCGATCACGTGCTCGTCCACACCGGCCAGCACTACGACGCCGAGCTCTCGCAGATCTTCTTCGACGAGCTCGGCCTGGCGCCGCCGGATCACGAGATCGCCACCGGATCGGGCAGCCACGCCGGGCAGACCGCCGCCATGCTGGTCGGCCTCGAGCCCGTCCTTCGCGGCTGAGGCGCCCGACCTGGTGCTGGTCTACGGCGACACCAACTCGACCCTGGCCGGATCGCTCGTGGCGGCCAAGCTCGGGCTGCCCCTCGGCCACGTCGAGTCGGGTCTGCGCTCGTTCGACCGGGCGATGCCGGAGGAGGTCAACCGCGTCGTCGCCGACGTCCTCTCCGACCTGCGCTTCTGCCCCAGCCCGACCGCCGTCGCAAACCTGGCCGCCGAGGGCATCTCGGCCGGCGTGCACCTGGTCGGCGACGTGATGGTCGACGTCGCCCGCACGTTCGCGCCCGCTGCCCGCCGCTCGCAGGTGCTGGAGCGGCTGGGGGTGGCAGCGGGAGGGCTACGCTCTCGTCACCGTCCACCGCCAGTCGAACACGGGTGACGAGTCGATGCCGGCGCTCGTCGAGGTGCTCGAGGCGATCGACCGGCCGGCGGTGTTCCCGATCCACCCGCGCACCCGGGCCGCCCTGGAGCGCACCGGCCTCGCCGGGCGGGCGCAGGCGGCCGCGATCCTCACCCCGCCGCTCGGCTACCTCGACTTCACGGCGCTGCTCATGTCGGCGGCCGTGTGCCTGACCGACTCCGGCGGCGTGCAGAAGGAGGCCTACCTGCACCGGGTGCCGTGCATCACCCTGCGCGACACGAGCGAGTGGGTCGAGACGATCGCGCTGGGCTGGAACCGGCTGGCGGGCGGCCTCGACGCCGCCGCGGTCACGGCGGCGCTGCGCGACCTGCACCTGCCGGCAGAGCACCCGCCGCTCTACGGCGAGGGCGACGCCGCGGCCCGCATCGCCGCGGTTGTCGCGTCCGCCGGCGAGCGGCACCGATAGCATCCCGGCCGCCATGACCGCACCCATCGCCATCGTCGGCGCAGGCTACGTGGGGCTTCCGCTCGCGGTGGAGTTCGCCCGCTCAGGCCGCACCGTGGTGTGCGTCGAGGCGGACACACGCAAGATCGACGGCGATCGGCCGCGGCGAGAGCTACATCGAGGACGTGCCCGCGCCGCTGCTCGCAGAGCTCGTGGCCTCCGGCCGCCTGCAGGCCACCGACGACTACGCGGCCATCGCCGACGCCGAGGCCGTGCTGATCTGCCTGCCGACGCCGCTCTCGCGCAACCGCGAGCCCGACCTCAGCATCCTCACCGATGCCACCGCGCCAGATCGCCCGCCACCTGCACGCCGGGCAGCTCGTGGTGCTCGAGTCCACCACCTACCCGGGCACGACCCGCGAGGTGCTGCGACCGCTGCTGGAGCGCGACGGCCTCGTGGCCGGGCGCGACTTCCACCTGGCGATGTCGCCGGAGCGGATCGATCCGGGCCGCACCGACTTCACCGTCCGCACGACCCCGAAGGTGGTCGGCGGGCTCACGCCCGCGTGCCTCGAGCGCGCCCTGCAGCTGTACGGGGCGTGCATCGAGCACCTCGTCCCGGTCAGCTCGTGCGACTCGGCCGAGCTCACCAAGCTGCTCGAGAACATCTTCCGCTCGGTCAACATCGCGCTCGTGAACGAGCTCGCGATGCTATGCGACCGCATGGGGCTGAACGTGTGGGAGGTGGTCGCGGCCGCCGCGTCCAAGCCCTACGGGTTCATGCCGTTCCAGCCGGGCCCCGGCCTGGGCGGGCACTGCCTGCCGATCGACCCCTTCTACCTGGCCTGGAAGGCGCGCGAGCTCGACTTCCCGACCGAGTTCATCGAGCTGGCCGGCAAGGTGAACCAGCACATGCCCTACTACTGCGCCGAGCGGATCGCGCGGGCCCTGAACGGGCATCAGAAGGCGGTCGCGGGCAGCACGCGTGCTCGTGCTGGGCGTGGCCTACAAGGGCGACGTCGGCGACCTGCGCGAGTCGCCGGCGCTGAAGCTGATCGGCCTCCTGCGCGACCGCGGCGCCGACGTGGCCTACCACGACCCGTTCGTGCCCTCCCTGGCCGAGGAGGAGCTCGACCTGACCTCCGCGCCGCTCACCGACGAGCTCCTGGAGGGCGCCGACATCGTCTGCGTCGTCACCGCCCACTCCGGCCTCGACTACGCCCGCGTGGCCGACCGGGCCCAGCTCGTGATCGACTTCCGAAACGCCGTGCCCGCGGCCGACGGCAAGGTGGTCAAGCTGTGAGCGAGCGCATCGCCGTCGGCATGGTCGGCCTGGGCGGGTGGGGCAAGAACCTGCTGCGCAACTTCGGCACGCTGCCCGAGTCCGACCTGCGCTGGTGCTGCGACGCCGACGAGGAGACCCGTGAGGCCCACGCGCCCGCCTACCCGCAGGCCCGCTTCACGGCCAGCTACGACGACGTCCTGGCCGACCCCGACGTGCGCGCGGTGGTGCTGGCGACGCCCGTGCCGACGCACTTCGAGCTCGCCCGGCGGGCGATCCTGGCCGGCAAGCACGTCATGGTCGAGAAGCCGATGACCTGGACCGCCGCCGAGGCGCACGAGCTGCGCGAGCTCATCGCGGGCAGCGGCCTCGTGCTGATGGTCGGCCACCTGCTGCGCTTCCACCCGGGCGTCGAGAAGCTGCGCGAGCTGATCGACTCCGGCGAGCTGGGCGACGTGCGCTACGTGTACGGCAACCGCCTGAACCTGGGCCAGATCCGCCCCGACGAGAACGTGCTCTGGTCGCTCGGCGTGCACGACATCTCGGTCGTCCTGCACCTGGTCGACGCCGACCCGGTCGAGGTCTCCGCCCGGGGCGAGTGCTACATCCAGCCCGGGAGTCGAGGACGTCGTCTTCGGCTACATCCGCTTCTCGAGCGGGCAGATCGGGCACCTGCACCTGTCGTGGCTCGACCCGCACAAGATGCGCAAGATGACCGTCATCGGCTCACGCAAGATGGCCGTCTTCGACGACATGGAGCCCGACCGCAAGGTGACGGTCTTCGACAAGGGCGACTGGCAGACGCCCGCCGGCCGGATCTCGACGCACACCGGCGACATCTGGGTGCCGCGGATCGACATGCGCGAGCCGCTGCAGCTCGAGTGCGCCCACTTCCTGCGCTCGGTGGCCGCGGGCTCCACGACGCGCGCCGGCGTCGAGGAGGGCGTGCGCGTGGTCGAGGTGCTCGAGGCGCTGCAGACGTCGCTCGACCGGGGCGGGGAGACGATCGCGCTCGGAGCGGCCGCGCGGTGATGTGGACGGCGGCCGACGCGCCCGGCCTGGTGCTCGGCGAGGGCGCGGCCATCGGCGCGGGCGTCCAGTTCGGCGCGAACGTGACCGTCCACGAGGGCACGGTCGTCGGCGACGGCTGTAGCATCGGCGACAACGCCGTGCTCGGGCGCCGGCCGGTGCTCTCGGCCCGCTCGACCGCCCGCCGCGGCGAGCTTGCGCCGCTGCGGCTCGGGGCCGAGACGCGCGTCTCGGCGGGGGCGGTGATCTCGGCCGGGACGACGCTCGGCGCCGGCTGCGTGGTGGGCGACCTCGCGACGGTGCGCGAGCGCTGCACGATCGGCGACGACGTCGTCATCGGCCGCGGCGTGTGCGTCGAGAACGACACGACGATCGGCGCCCACACGAAGATCCAGACGAACGCCTACATCACGGCCTACTGCACGCTCGAGGAGCACGTCTTCATCGCCCCGTGCGTCGTCACCACGAACGACAACCTCATGGGCCGCACCGAGCGCCGCCACGCCCTGATCAAGGGCGCCACGATCCGCCGCGGAGCCCGCGTCGGCGGCGGCGCGACGCTGCTGCCCGGGATCGAGGTCGGGCCCGAGGCGTTCGTCGGGGCGGGCGCGGTGGTCGTCCGCAACGTGCCGGCCGGGGTGATCGTGGTCGGCGTGCCCGCGCGGGTGCTGCGCGACGTGCCGGCCGACGAGCTGCTGGACGCTACGGGACGCTGATCGCGGCGGAGTGGCCGCGCAGGTGGGTGGCGTCGCCGACGTAGTGGACGCGCCAGCTGCCGGTGGACGGCAGCGTCGTGAAGAGCACGTTTCCGTGCGGCCCGGTGGTGCCGGACTCGCCGAGCACCCAGCCGGACGGCGTCTGCTTGGAGAGCATGAGCGTCTCGCCCGGCAGGGCCGGATACATCGTCGCCCGGAAGCGGCCGCCGCTGACCGCGAGCGTGAGCGCGGGCTGCACGGCCACGGTGACGCGCGGCGACACGGCCTTGCCGGCCGATACGAGCCGGTAGGTGCGATCGGCGGCCGGGTGCAGCGCCACGAGAAGTTGCCCGTCGTGGCCGACACCAACAGGTGCGGGATCGCCACCTGCCAGGCCGTGCCGGGCGCTCCGCGCCGCTCGAGCGCGACCCCGCCTCCGGGCACGGGCCAGGCCCGGCCGGTGAGCTGGAACGTCTCGCCGGCGACCGATGTGGACGGCCCCGAGCAGCGTGCGCTGCGATCAGGCGGAAGTAGATCGATCGCAGCCCCAGCGCGACCTGCACCTGATCGCCGGTCAGCGTCGTCGTGCCCGCCGCTGGTCACGGCCAGCGTCAGCACCCGCTGCGAGGGCGGGTCGATGGTCGTCGGCGAGCGAGCGGACCGACCCGGACACGCCGAGCGCCGTGCGCGAGGCCGGTGGGCGAGTACGTCTGCGTCGGCCACGTGTGGTACGGGTTGGCGCCGCCCGCGCTGTCGTAGCGATCGCGTCACGGGCACGAGGTAGGGCTGGCCGGACGTGGTGTCCCACGCCGCCTGCTCGGAGGACGTGCGCCCGCCCGAGCTCGACGAGAAGAACGTGGTCGCAACCGTGCCCTTGTAGTAGACGACCCTGTGGGCGGTGGCGGCGACCGCGGCGCTCGAGGCCGGCGACTCGTGCTCGATCGGGCCGTACACCTGGCTGCGGGTGTCCGCGTAGGCGTCGAAGGAGCCGGACGGATTCCGGGTGGCGACCGCGTAGGAGCGGGCCGCGACGGCCTGGGTCTTGCAGCGCCGGCAGCGGCCACGACGCGGGCATCTCGCTCGGCACGACCCCGCGCAGGTACTTCTCGAGCCCGACGACGTCGACGCAGAGCAGGCTCGAGCCGGACTCGATCGATCCGGAACGAGCCGTGCCAGTGGTCGCCGGCGAAGCCGATCCCGGCCGAGTCGTCCAGGCGCAGCGGCTGGGAGCGCGGGTTGACCTGCACCGGGGCCACGAGGGCCTTCGTGATCGGCGCCCGTGGTCTTGTTCGACCAGCTGCAGATGGCCGCTCGATGCCGCCCGGCTGGAGCCGGTAGGTGCCCGTCGTCAGGAGCTCTTCGCCATGCCCTGGCGGCGTCCGAGCGTCATCCCCGACGACGCGCCGAAGTCCACGGCCGAGCCGGACGACAAGCAGCACGCGCTCGGAGCACGGAGCGCGGCAGCGGCGCGACGTGGGTGCCGGTGAAGTAGTGATCGAGGATCTGGGCGTAGCCCCAGCCGTGCTGCGGCGTAGCCGAGCGCGCCGTACTGCGACATGCCGATGCCGTGCCCCCAGCCGTGGCCGGTCAGCGTGAACATCGTCGCGCCCTGGGCGGCCGACGCCGGAAGCACGAGCGCGAGCGCCGCCAAAGCGCACGTCGCGAATCGTCGCGTCATGCGGACACCATCGGCAGCAGGGTACCTGTCCTGGAGTTATGCGCGGGTAAAGATCGCGGCGCGCGTGATCACGGGCACGATCGCGATGCGCCCGACCTACAGCGGCTCACACGCGCGGTCGATAACCTGCCGCGACATGGGCCTACTCTCCGCGCTGCCGAAGCCGGTTCGCACCGTGCTCGAAACGGTCGTCACCCTCGTCGTGGCGCTCGGCATCGCCTGGCTCGGGCAGGCCTTCGTGGTCAAGCCCTACCGGGTGCCCACGCCGAGCATGGTGCCGACGCTCGAGCCCGGCGACCGGGTGCTGGCCGACCGCCTGAGCCTCGACTTCGCCGACCCCGGCCGCGGCCAGATCGTGGTCTTCCATCCGCCGCACTGCAGGTGCGGGCACAACGACGCGAAGCGGCGTCTGCACCACGCCGCGGCTCGCGCTCCGCGCACGGGCTCGCTCGACGACGTTCGTCAAGCGCGTGATCGGCCTGCCCGGCGAGACGGTCTGGGCCAGCGGCGGCCACGTGTGGATCAAGGACAAGGGCAAGCCGGCCTTCCAGCTGCACGAGCCCTACACGCACGGCAAGCCGACGAACGACCTGCCCCAAGGAGACGATCCCGCCGGGCTACTACCTCATGCTCGGCGACAACCGCGTCATCTCGGACGACTCGCGCATGTGGGGCCTCGAGCCGCGCTCCGGCATGATCGGCATCGCCCGCGTGCGCTACTGGCCGCTCGGCCGCATCGGCCTGCTCTGAGGCCTCCGTCCGCACCCGCGCCGGTAGACTGCGGCTCCCCGAGACGAGGAGCGCGCCCCGTGCGGTTGCGCCGTTCCTGCCTGGCGGTGCCGGGCTCATCCGAGAAGATGCTGGCCAAGGCGGCGACGCTGCCCGCCGACCAGGTCTTCCTCGACCTCGAGGACGCCGTCTCGCCGCTCGAGAAGGAGGACTCGCGCGCCACGGTCGTGCAGGCGCTGCAACACGCACGACTACTCGGGCAAGACCCGCGTCGTGCGCGTGAACGGCGTCACCACCCAGTGGTGCCTGGGCGACATCGTCGGCCGTCGTCGGCGGCGCCGGCGCGAACCTCGACTGCCTCATGATCCCGAAGGTCGAGGACGCCGCGCAGCTGCACTTCGTCGACCACCTGCTGACCCAGCTCGAGACGCAGCACGGGATCGAGCCACCGGATCGGCATCGAGGCCCAGATCGAGAACGCCCGCGGCACCGTGAACCTGCGCGAGATCGCCACGGCCACCGACCGGCATCGAGACGATCATCTTCGGCCCGGGCGACTACGCGGCAGCGATCGGCGTGGCCCAGCTCGTGATCGGGTCGATCGACCCCGACTACCCGGGCGACCAGTGGCACTACGTGCTCTCGAAGATCGTCACCACCGCCCGCGCGTACGGGCTGCAGGCGATCGACGGCCCGTACACGGACATCAAGAACGTCGACGAGTACCGGCGCCTGTGCCACCGCGCCCGGCTGGTCGGCTTCGACGGCAAGTGGGTGCTGCACCCGGGCCAGGTGGACATCGCCAACGAGGTGTTCATGCCCACGCCCGAGCAGTTCGAGGCCGCCCGGCGGCTGCTCGACGCCTACCACCACGCCACCCACGTCGAGCGCAAGGGCGCCGTCATGCACGAGGGCCAGATGATCGACGAGGCGTCGCGCAAGATCGCCGAGGCAGGTCGTCGCCCGCGGCGAGGCCGCCGGCATGGGCGGGCGGGTGCCGGCGTGAGCACGCGTGCTCGACGAGCTCTCCGAGGACCAGCGCGAGATCGTCGGGCTGGTGCGCCAGTTCACCGACGAGCAGATCATCCCGGTCGCCTCCCAGCTCGAGCGCGACGACGTCTTCCCCGACGAGATCGTGGCCGGCCTGCGCGAGCTCGGCATCTTCGGGTTCACGATCCCGGAGCGCTACGGCGGCCTCGGCCTCGACCTGACCACCTACGCGCTGGCCGTGTGCGAGCTCTCGCGCGGCTGGATGAGCGTCTCGGGCATCGTCAACACCCACTTCATCGTCGCCGACATGCTGGTGCGCGACGGCACCGAGGAGCAGCGCGAGCGCTTCCTGCCGCGGATGGCGACGGGCGAGATGCGCTGCGCCTTCTCGATGACCGAGCCCGAGTGCGGCTCCGACGTGCAGGCGATCCGCTCGCGGGCGGTGCGCGACGGCGACGACTACGTGGTCAACGGCCAGAAGATGTGGGTCACGAACGGCCTGCGCTCCGGGCATGGTGGCGACGCTCGTGAAGACCGACCCGGACGCCAGCCCCGGCCCACCGCGGCATGAGCTGCCTGCTGGTCGAGAAGGAGCCGGGCGCGGCCGCCGCACGGCGGCCTGACCATCCCGCCGCAGCTGCGACAAGCTCGGCTACAAGGGCGTCGAGACGACCGAGCTCGTGTTCCAGGACCACCGCGTGCCGGCGCGAGAACCTGCTGGGCGGCGAGGAGGGGCGCGGCTTCCAGCAGATGATGTCGGGCATCGAGGTCGGCCGCGTGAACGTGGCCGCCCGCGGCGTCGGCGTCGCCCAGCGCGCCTTCGAGCTCGCGATCCGCTACGCCCAGGAGCGCGAGGCGTTCGGCAGGCCGATCGCCAAGCACCAGGGCATCCAGTTCAAGCTGGCCGAGATGGCCACGAAGATCGAGGCCGCGCGCCTGCTGATGCTCTCGGCGGCGCGCAAGAAGGACGCCGGCGAGCGCTCCGACGTCGAGGCCGGGATGGCCAAGCTGTTTGCGACCGAGATCTGCAACGAGGTGGTCGAGGACTCGCTGCGCATCCACGGCGGCTACGGCTACTCGAAGGAGTACGAGATCGAGCGCCTCTACCGCGACGCGCCGCTGCTGCTGATCGGCGAGGGCACGTCCGAGATCCAGAAGCTGATCATCGCCCGCGGGCTGCTGGCGAGGAACCCGCTGTGACGCCGCGAGTTCGACGCCCGCGAGACCCGCTTCGGCCGCTACCTGGAGGACTTCCAGGTCGGCGACGTCTACAAGCACTGGCCGGGCAAGACGATCACCGAGGCCGACGACCACCTGTTCTGCATGATCACGATGAACCACCACCCGCTGCACACCGACGCCCACTACGCCGAGACCGAGACGCAGTTCGGCACGAACGTGGTCGTCGGCAACCTGGTCTACTCGCTCGTGCTCGGCATGAGCGTCCCCGACGTCTCCGGCAAGGCGATCGCAAACCTCGAGGTCGAGTCGCTCAAGCACGCGAAGCCGACCTTCCACGGCGACACCATCTACGCGCAGACGACGGTGCTCGACGTCGTCCCGTCGCGCTCCAAGCCCGACCGCGGCGTCGTCACGGTGGACACGATCGGCGACGAACCAGCGCGGCGAGATCGTGTGCGAGTTCCGCCGCAAGGTGCTCGTGCCGAAGCGGCCTCAGAGCTGATCTCGGCCAGCCGCCGCTCGAGCAGGCGCCGCTCGGCGTCGTCGTGCACGAGGTCGAGCGCCCGCCGGTAGGCGGCGCGCGCCTCCTCCGTGCGGCCGAGCCGCCCGAGCAGCTCGCCCCGCGTGGCGTGCAGATACCGGTAGTCGTCGAGCGCGAGGCCGTCGGCGATGGCGAGGCCCGCCTCGGCGCCCTGCGCCTCGGCGACCGCGACGGCCCGAGTGAGCTCGACCACCGGCGAGCCGGTGAGGCGGGAGAGCTCGCCGTAGAGGGCGGCGATCTGGGGCCAGTCGCGCGGCTCGTCGGCGTGCAGCGAGGCGATCGCCGCCTGCACGACGTAGGGGCCGCGGCCGCGCTGGTGAAGGGCGCGGTCGAGCACCGCCCGGCCGGCTGCGATCTGGGCGGTGTCCCAGAGCGCCGTGTCCTGGTCGGCCAGGAGCACCAGCTCGCCGGCGCGGAACCGGGCCTCGCGGCGCGCGTCGAGGAGCAGCATCAGCGCCAGCAGGCCGTGCACCTCGGGCTCGTCGGGCATCAGCTCCGCGAGCGCCCGCCCGAGCCGGATCGCCTCGGCCGGCGAGCGTCGCCGCGGCCGGCGTAGCCCTCGTTGAAGATCAGGTACACGACCGCGAGCACGGCCGCCAGCCGGTCGGGCAGCAGGTGGTCGGGCGGCACCCGGAACGGGATCCCGGCCGCGCTGATCTTGCGCTTCGCCCGCACGAGCCGCTGGGCCATCGTCGCCTCGGGCACGAGGAAGGCGCGGGCGATCTCGGCCGTCTGTCAGGCCGCCGAGCGTGCGCAGCGTCAGCGCCACCTGCGCGTCGACCGCGAGCGCCGGGTGGCAGCAGGTGAAGATCGAGCTCGAGCCGCTCGTCGGGAAACACGTCGTCGTCGTCCACGTCGTCCTCCACGCCCTCGGGCACGCTCGAGCAGGCGGGTCTTCGCTGCCAGCGTGCGATCGCGGTGGATGCGGTTGATGGCCCGGTTGCGCGCCGTCGTCTGAAGCCAGGCGCCGGGATTGCCGGGGACGCCGTCGCGCGGCCAGCGCTCGGCGGCGATCGCGAACGCCTCCTGCGCGGCTTCCTCGGCGAGGTCGAAGTCGCCGAGGAAGCCGATCAGCGCAGCGAGGACGCGGCCCCACTCGTCGCGGTACGCTGTCGGGCGATGGACGCTGCCATCTCGGTCGCCGGCCTGACGAAGCGCTACGGCGACCACACCGCCGTCGACGGCGTCAGCTTCGAGGTGGCGCGGGGCGAGTCGTTCGGCATCCTCGGCCCCAACGGCGCCGGCAAGACGACGACGCTCGAGATGATCGAGGGGCTGCGCAAGCCCGACGGCGGCGAGATCACGCTGCTCGGACAGCCGGTGTGGCCCGACCCGCGCCGGATCCAGGCCCGGATCGGCGTCCAGCTGCAGTCGACGTCGCTCTTCGACATGCTGACCGCGCGCGAGCTGCTCGAGCTCTTCGCCCGCTTCTACCTGCGCCCCGACGCGGCCGAGCGCGCCCGCATCTCGCTCGCGCTCGTCGGCCTCGAGACGAAGGCCGACGACTACGCCAAGCGCCTCTCCGGCGGCCAGCAGCAGCGGCTCGCGATCGCGCTCGCGCTCGTCCACGACCCCGAGATCGTGTTCCTCGACGAGCCGACGACCGGCCTCGACCCGCAGGCGCGGCACAACCTGTGGGACGTGATCCGCTCGATCAACGGCGAGCAGGGCAAGACGGTGGTGCTGACGACGCACTACCTCGAGGAGGCCGAGCAGCTGTGCGACCGGGTCGCGATCATGGACGAGGCCCGGATCGTCGCGCTCGACACGCCGGCCGGGCTGATCGCGGCGCTCGAACGCCGACGCGCGCGTGTCCTACACCGACGCGACCGGCGATCACACGGTCTACGTCAAGGACGCGCAGGCGACGGTGCTCGAGGTGCTCGAGCGCGGCCCGCGCCGAGGGCCACGCGGTGCAGAACCTGTCGGTCAAGGGCGCGGATCTCGAGGACGTCTTCATGCAGCTGACCGGGCGGGAGTACCGCGAATGAACCTCGGGCCGGTTCGCCGCCACCACGCGGGCGCAGCTGCAGATGACGTTCCGGCGCCGGATCACGCTCTTCTGGTCGCTGCTCTTCCCGATGATCCTGATGACGCTGCTCGGGCTGCTCTTCGGCCGCTCGATCAACGCCGGGCACGATCGCGGTCGTCCCGGTGCGCGCGCCCGCGCCCGCGAGAGGTCGTGCACGTGCTCGAGCACACGAAGGGCGTCACGGTCAAGACGTCGCCGACGGCGGCGCAGGCGATCCACCAGGTGCGCAACGGCGACCGCGACGCGGCGATCGTGTTCGTGCCGGCCGGCGGCGGCACGTACGCCGTGCGGCTGTACACGTCGAACACGTCGGCCGACCAGGCGGGCATCATCCGCGGGATCGTCGCGCGGCGCGACCGACGGCGTCTCGGTCGCCGCGACCGGCAGGGCGCCGGCCGTGACGTTCCACGCGCTCTCGGTCGACTCGGCGTCGCTCAGCTACATCGACTTCCTGCTGCCGGGGATCGTGGCGCTCGCGATCATGATCTCGGCGGTGATCGGCCTGGCGACGATCCTGGTCGACTGGCGCCAGCGCGGCATCCTGCGCCGGCTCAAGCTGACGCCGATCCCGCTCAGCGAGTTCTTCGCCGCCCGCATCACCGCGTCGCTCGTCGGTCGCGCTGATGCAGGTGGTGGTGCTGCTCCTGTTCGGCCGCGTCGCCTTCGGCATCCAGATCTCGTCGACGGCGTGGGCGGCGATCCCGGTCGCGCTCGCGGGATGCCTGTGCTTCCTGGCGATGGGGTTTGCGATCGGCTCGGTGGTGTCCAACCCGGAGACCGGCGACGCCGTCGCAAACGTGATCACGAACCCGATGATGTTCCTCTCGGGCGTGTTCTTCCCGGTCGCGGCGATGCCGGCGTTCGTCCAGGCGATCGCCCGCGTCCTGCCGCTGTACTACCTGGCCAACGGCCTGCGCGACACGACCGTGAGGGGGCTCTCGCTCACGCATGTGGCCGGAGACATCGGGGTACTGTTGGCCGTGACGGCGGTGCTGGCGGCGGTCGGGCTGCGCTCGTTCCGGTGGGAGCCTTCGATCTAGGGGGAACTGGCGGTGCGATACGACAACGTGATCGTCGGGCGGCGGGCCTGGCCGGGGGCATGGTCGCCCAGGAGTACCGCGAGCAGGGCGGCGACGGCTCCGTGCTGATCATCGCCCGCGAGCCGCACGTGCCCTACCACCGGCCGCCGCTGACCAAGGAGTTCCTGCGCGGCGAGAAGCCGGCCGACGAGGTCTACATGCACCCGGCCGAGTGGTGGCAGGAGCAGAACGTCGACGTGCAGCCCGGCGTCGAGGCGACCGCGCTCGACCACCGCCGCGCACACCGTCACGCTCGGCGAGCGGCGAGACGGTCGAGTACGGCCGGCGTCGTGCTCGCGACCGGCGCGACGCCGCGCACGCTACCCGGCGCGCGCGAGCATCCGCACGATCGACGACTCCGCGGCGCTCGCGCAAGCGGCTCGACGCCGGCACCGGCCACCTGGGCGTGATCGGCGGCGGCTTCATCGGCGTCGAGGCCGCGGCGAGCGCGCGCATGAAGGGCTGGGACGTGACGATGGCCGTGCCCGAGAGCGTGGTGTGGGAGCACCTGTTCGGCGCCGAGGTGGCGGCCTACTTCCAGCGCCAGCTGGAGTCAGCACGGCGTCGAAGGTGCACACGGGCACGAAGGAGCTCCCCGACGGCGAGCTACGACGTGAAGCTGGCGGGCATCGGCGTCGACCCCAACACCGAGCCTGGCCGAGGCCGCCGGGCTGACCGTCGAAAACGGCGTGCACGTCGACGAGCACCTGCGCGCGGCCGACGACGTCTGGGCGATCGGCGACATCGCCGACTACCAGAGCGTCGTCCACGGCCGGCGGATCCGGATCGAGCACTGGGACGTCGCCCTGAACCAGGGCTGCTACGTCGGCCGCACGCTGGGCCGGCAAGGAGGACGCGCCCTACGCGGTCGTGCCGTACTTCTTCTCGGACATCGGCGACTGGACGTGGTTCGAGTACGTCGGCCCGGGCTCGGGCCGCGTGGACGTGCGCGGCTCGATGGACGCCGACGACTTCGTCGCCTACTACCTCGACGACGCCGACCGGGTGACCGCCTGCCTGGGCGTGAACCGCAGCGACGACGTCGAGGCCGCGAAGGCCCTGATCACCGAGCACGCCGCCGCGCCGAGCGCGTAGCGTCCTGGCGTTGGTGTGGAACCAACCATCCGCACCGGCTATGATCCTGCGCTCGTGAGCGCCGTCCCCGACATGCCCGGCGAGCTCGATCGAGCGCTCAGGCAGCTGCAGGCGGGCGGGATGGTCGTCGTGTGCGACGACCCCGACCGCGAGGACGAGGGCGACCTGTGCATGGCGGCCGAGTTCATCACCCCGCAGGCGATCGCGTTCATGGCCTGCCAGGCCCGCGGGCTGATCTGCCTCGCGCTCCCCGAGGAGCGCTGCGACGAGCTCGACCTGCCGCTGATGGTGCCGGCCAACCACGGCTCCGACGCCACCGGGTTCACGGTCTCGATCGAGGCGGCCACCGGCGTCACGACCGGCATCTCGGCCGCCGACAGGGCGCGCACGATCCAGGTCGCCGTCGACCCGGCCACACGGCCGGCCGACCTGGTGCGGCCCGGCCACGTCTTCCCGCTGCGCGCCCGCACCCGCGGCGTGCTCGACGCGGCGCGGCCAGACCGAGGCCGCGGTCGACCTCACCCGCCTCGCCGGGCTCACCCCCGGCGGTGTGCTGTGCGAGGTGATCAACGACGACGGCACGATGGCGCGCGGCGCGCAGCTGCAGGCGTTCTGCCGCAGAACGACCTGCCCGATCGTGACCGTCGAGCACATCGCCGGCTACGTGCGCAGCCTCGCGCCGGCCGTCACGCGCCGTCTAGACCCGCCTAGATCTGGGCGGCCGAGGCGGGCCGGTAGGCGCCGAACACGTCGCGCAGCGCGGCGCAGACCTCGCCGAGCGTCGCGTCGGCCCGCACCGCCGCGATGATCGCCGGCATCAGGTTCGCGCTCGCCGCGGCGTCGGCCGCCAGGCGCCCGAGCGCCGCCCGACCGCGGCGCGCGTCGCGCTCGCGCCGCAGCTCCTCGAGCCGGCGGCGCTGGTCGCCGGCGAGCTGCGGCGGCACGTCGAACCGCTCCGGCAGCGCCACGGTGTCGTCGACGTAGGCGTTCACGCCCACGACGATGTCCTCGCCCGCGGCCACGCGCCGCTCGCGCTCGTACGCCTCGTCGGAGATCACCGCTGGTAGAAGCCGGCCTCGATCGCCGCGACCGCGCCGCCGAGCGAGTCGATGTGGTCGATCAGCTCCCGCGCCTCGCGCTCGAGCCGCGTCGGTCAGCTGCTCGACGTGCCACGAGCCGCCCAGCGGGTCGGCCACGTCGGTGATGCCGAACTCGTGCTGGAGCATCTGCTGGGTGCGCACGGCGAGCGTCTGGGCGTGCTGGGTGGGGATGGCGATCGCCTCGTCGAAGCACGAGAGCGCCATCGACTGCACGCCGCCGAGCGCCGCCGCCAGCGCCTGCACGGCCGCGCGCACGATGTTGTTCTCGGGCTGCTGCAGCGTCAGCGCCGACCCGGCGGTCTGGGTGTGGGTGCGCAGCATCATCGAGCGCGGATCCTGCGCCCCGAAGCGGTCGCGCATCACGTGCGCCCACAGCCGCCGCAGCGCCCGGTACTTGGCGATCTCCTCGAAGAAGTTCATGTGCGTGTTGAAGATCCACGAGAGCCGCGGCGCGAAGGCGTCGACGTCGATGCCGCGCTCGGTGACCGCCGTGACGTAGGCGATCGCGTTGGCGATCCCGAAGGCCATCTCCTGCGCGGCCGTGCAGCCGGCCTCGCGCATGTGGTAGCCCGAGAGCGAGATGGCGTTGAAGCGCGGCGCGTCTGCGGCCGCCCACTCGATCACGTCGGCGGCGAGCCGCAGCGACGGCCGCGGCGGGTAGATGTAGGTGCCGCGCGAGACGTACTCCTTGAGCACGTCGTTCTGGGCGGTGCCGCGGATCAGCGCCGGGTCGCGGCCCTGGCGCTCGCAGGCGACGTAGTACATCGCCACGAGCACCGCCGCCGGGGCGTTGATCGTCATCGACGTCGACACCTCGTCGAGCGGGATGCCGGCGAACATCGCCTCCATGTCGCGCACGGAGTTGATCGCGACGCCGACGCGGCCGACCTCGCCCGCGGCCAGCGGGTCGTCGGCGTCCATCCCCATCTGGGTCGGCAGGTCGAACGCGGTCGAGAGCGCCGACTGGCCCTGCTCGATCAGGAAGCGGAAGCGGCGGTTCGTCTCCTCGGCGGTGCCGAAGCCCGCGTACTGGCGGATCGACCACGGCCGGCCGGCGTACATGTCGCGATGGATCCCGCGCGTGAACGGGAACTCGCCCGGGTCGCCCAGGTCGCGGCCGTAGTCGAGATCGACGTCTCCGGGCGCGGCGAAGCGGCGATCGGTCATTCCCGCCGGCCCTCGCCCTCGCGCTCGGCGCCGACGAGCACGACCATCTTGCCGACGTGCTGGTTCTCCTTCATCATCTGGTGCGGCACCGGGCACTCGGCCCACGGGAACACGCGTGACAGCACCGGGCTGGATCTTGCCCTCGGCGATCAGCTGGTTGGCGCGCTGGCACTCGTAGGCGTTGGCGAAGTGGCTGCCGAGGATCGACTTCTGCCGCATCCACAGGTAGCGCACGTCGAAGTCGAGCTGGAAGCCGGACGTCGCCCCGCAGATGACGATCGTGCCGAACGTGCGGCACACGAACACGCTCGTGAAGAAGGTGGCCGCGCCGACGTGCTCGAAGACGACGTCGCAGTCCACGCCGCCGGTGAGCTCGCGGATCGCCCCGCCGAAGCGCTTGATCTCGTCGAGGTTGCGCTCGCCGGTGTCGGGGTCGGCCAGCGCGAACTGGCGCCGGTCGATCACGGCCGCCGCGCCCAGCTCCCGCACCAGATCGATCTTGTCGTCGGACGAGACGACGGCGATCGCGTTTGCGCCGTGCAGCGCGCACAGCTGCACCGCGAACGTGCCCAGGCCGCCGCCTGCGCCCCACACGAGCACGTTGTCGCCCGGCCGGATGCGGGCCCGGTCGACCAGCATCCGGTAGGCGGTGAAGTAGGTGAGGCCGTAGGAGGCCGCCTCCTCCCAGGTCAGCTGCGGCGGCTTGGGCAGCAGCTGCTGGGCCTGCACCAGGCAGTGCTCGGCGAAGCTGCCCCAGTTCGACTCGTACGCCCAGATCCGCTGCCGCGAGCACGCCATCGGGTCGTGGCCGTTGCACTCGGCGCACTCGCCGCAGCTCTGGTTGCAGTGGATCACGACCTCGTCGCCGGGCTTCCAGCGCGTCACGCCCGGGCCGACCTGGTCGACGACGCCCGAGGCGTCCGAGCCCGGCGATGTGGAAGTCGTAGCCCGTGTAGCGGAAGATCGACACGGGCAGCCCGGCGGCCGCCCACACGCCGTTGTAGTTCACGCCGGCGGCCATCACCCGCACCCGCACCTCACCCGGGCCGGGCTCCGGCACCTCGATCTGCTCGAGCTGCATGGCCTGGACGGGATCGCCGAGCCGGTCGGGCCGGATCACCCACGCCGCCATGGTGCCCGCCAGGAGACATGGCTTATCGTACCGCCGCGCGGCGCAGCTCCCGGCGCCGCTGCGCTCGCGCCGGCCACCGCCAGCTGGCCGCACGCGGCCTCGATGTCCGCCGCCGTGCGAGCGCCGGTAGCTCGTCGCGACGCCGCGGCGGCGCAGCTCGGCGGCGAACGCGTCGACGCGGGCGGGCGGCGAGGCGGCGAACCCGGCCGCGGTCGGGTTGTAGGCGATCAGGTTGACGTGGAAGCCCTCGCCGGCCCGAGCAGGCGGGCGAGCGCGTCCGCATTCGCCGTGGAGTCGTTCACGCCGTCGAGCAGCAGGTACTCGACGAACACGCGCCGGCCGGTGCGGGCGCGGTAGTCGCGGCAGGCGCTGCATGAGCTGGGCGAGCGGGTAGCGCTTCGTCACCGGCATCAGCGTCGGTGCGCAGCGCGTCGGTCGGGGCGTGCAGCGAGAGCGCGAGCTTCACCTGCAGCGGCTCGGCGGCCAGCCGCTCGATGCCCGGCACCCAGCCCGCCGTCGAGATGGCGATGTGGCGCGCGCCGAGCCCGTAGCCGGCCGGGTCGGTGATCGTGCGGCAGGCGTCGAGCACGGCGTCGTAGTTCAGGAACGGCTCGCCCATGCCCATCATGACGACGTTCGCGATCCGGCCGCCGTCGTCGTCGCGCAGCAGCCGGGCGAGCACGAGCAGCTGCTCGACGATCTCGCCGGCGGTCAGGTTGCGGCCGAGGCCCATCGCGCCGGTGGCGCAGAACGTGCACGCAAGCGGGCAGCCCGACTGCGACGAGAGGCAGGCGGTGCGGCGGTTGCGGTGGCGCATGAGCACCGCCTCGAGCGGGAATCCGTCGGGCGTGGCCAGGCCGAGCTTGATCGTGCCGTCGTCCGACTCGCGCGTGTCGGCGACTGCCAGCTCCCGCAGCGGCGCCTCGGCGGCCAGGCGCCCGCGCAGCGCGGCGGGGAGCGCGGTCAGCTCGGAGTACTCGGCCGCCAGGCCGCGCGTGGCGCCCTCGTACACCTGCCGGAAGCGGTACGCGGGCTCGCCGCAGTCGGCGAGGATCGTGCGGATCTTTTCAAAATGCACAGTGGTAGTGTGACTGCAAACCCCCACTCGGAGGTGCACCATGCCGACCAAGATGCGTACTGACAAGGTTGCCGATTCGATCACGCCGCTCGTGACCCGGGTCACCCAGGACGACGAGCTGCGCGCGCACGCCAAGACCGCGCTCGACTCGGCCAAGGCGATCTACACCAAGGTCCAGGCCGACGGCCCGCGCAAGGCCGCGACCAACAAGGCCGTGACCGACGAGGTCATGAAGGCCGCCGCGGAGATCCGGGCGACCGCCGAGCACCTCGCCGGCAAGACGAAGCGCAAGAGCCACAAGCTGCGCAAGCTCATCCTGGGGGCCTGATCGCCGGCGCCGCCGCGGTCGGCCTGAAGAAGGTCCTGAGCCGCGACGAGGACGAGTTCGAGTACGAGTCGTAGGGGCCGCGCGCCGGCGGGGAGGAGGATCGAGTGAGCGAGACGACCCGCGAGGCGGCCGAGGCCGCCATCGACGTCCTGCTGCAGGAGAAGCGCGAGTTCCTGCCCTCACCCGAGTTCGTCCGCGGCGCGGTGGTCTCCGATCCCGGCGGTCTACGACCAGGCCGACCGCGACCTGGACGGGTTCTGGCTCGAGCGCACGAATGAGTTCCTGTCGTGGTCAGACGCCGCCCACGCAGGGGCTCGAGTGGGACCCGCCGCACTGCACCTGGTTCGCCGACGGCACGCTGAACGTCAGCGCCAACTGCCTCGACCGCCACGTCGAGGCCGGGCGCGGCGACAAGGTCGCCTACCACTTCGTGTCGGAGCCGGTCGACGAGCCCGACCGCGCGATCACCTACTCCGACCTGCTCGGCGAGGTGTGCCGGTTCGCGAACGGCCTGCGCGTCGCTCGGCATCGGCAAGGGCGACGTGGTCGGCCTCTACATGGGCATGGTGCCCGAGCTGGCGGTGGCCATGCTCGCCTGCGCCCGCATCGGCGCGCCGCACGTGGTCGTGTTCGGCGGCTTCTCGGCCGAGGCGCTCGGCGAGCGGCTGGAGTCGACCGGGGCCAAGGCTCCTGATCACCCAGGACGAGGCCTGGCGCAAGGGCGGGCGCGTGCCCGCTGAAGGTCACCGCCGACGCGGCCGCCAAGCTCGCGCCGACCGTGCAGCACATGGTCGTGCTGCGGCGCACCGGCGCCGACGTGCCGATGCAGGCCGGCCGCGACCACGAGTGGGGCGACGTTCATCGCCGCGCAGAGCGACACCTGCCCGGCCGAGCCGATGGAGGCCGAGCACATGCTGCTACGCCCTGCACACGTCGGGCACGACGGCCAAGCCGAAGGCGGCGGTGCACACCTCGGGCGGCTACCTGACCTACGTCGCCGTCACCCACCGCTGGATCTTCGACATCCAGCGACGACGACGTCTACTGGTGCGCGGCCGACATCGGCTGGGTGACCGGCCACAGCTACATCGTCTACGGGCCGCTCGCCAACTGCACCACGAGCGTGCTCTACGAGGGCGATCCGATGCACCCCGGCCCCGAGCGGCACTGGCAGATCATCGAGCGCTACGGCGTCACGCAGTACTACACGGCGCCGACGCTGATCCGCGCGTTCATCAAGTCCGGCCCGCAGCATCCGGCGGCGCACGACCTGTCGCTCGCTGCGCCTGCTGGGGTCGGTCGGCGAGCCGATCAACCCCGAGGCCTGGGTGTGGTACTGGAAGTACATCGGCGGCGAGCGCTGCCCGATCGTCGACACGTGGTGGCAGACCGAGACCGGCGGCATCCTGATCACGCCGCTGCCCGGGCTCGTCGACCACCAAGCCCGGCTCGGCCACGCGGCCGTTCCCCGGCATCCGCGCGGCGGTCGTCGACGAGCACGGCGACCCGGTGCGCGCCCGGGAGCGGCGGCTACCTGGTGATCACGCCGGCCGTGGCCGGGGATGTTCCGCACGCTCTACCACGACGACGAGCGCTACGTCTCGAACTACTTCTCGCGCTTCGGCCAGCACATCTACTTCCCGGGCGACGGCGCCCGCCAGGACGCCGAGGGCTACTTCTGGCTGCTCGGCCGGGTGGACGACGTCATGAACGTGTCCGGCCACCGGCTCTCGACGATCGAGCTCGAGTCGACGCTCGTCGAGCACCCGGCGGTGGCCGAGGCGGCGGCGACGGCGGCGCCGGACCCGCTCACCGGGCAGACGCCGCTCTGCTTCGTGCTCCTGCGCGCCGGCCACGAGCCGAGCGACGCGCTCGCGGCCGAGCTGCGCGAGTGGATCGGCCAGAAGATCGGCAAGATCGCCCGGCCCGAAGGCCGTGATCATCGTCGACGACCTGCCCAAGACGCGCTCGGGCAAGATCATGCGCCGGCTGCTGAAGGACGTCGCCGAGGGCCACGAGCTCGGCGACACGACGACGCTGCGCGACCCGGCCGTGGTCGAAGACCTGAAGCGCAAGGCCGACGCCGTGCTGCACCCGAGCGCCTGACCCGGCTCCGGACGGTCCGCCATGCGGAGACGGTGCCCGGCGCCGGCTACTCGGCCGTCGGCTCTGGGCGCAGCGACCGCAGCGCGAGCTGCACCGCGACGACCACGAGGACGACCGCGAACAAGCGCTTGAGCACGTCGTTCGGAAGCGAGTCGGCCACCACCTCGCCCAGCTTCGCCGTCGGCACCGACGCGAGGCCGACCACGATCGCGTCGCGCCACCGCACGGTGCCGTAGCGCGTCTGCCGCCACGAGCCCATCAGGATCACGGGCACCATCGCCGCCAGCGACGTGGCCACGGCGACGCGGGCGGAGTTGCCGAGGAAGATCAGCGTCGGCACGAAGATGATCCCGCCGCCGACGCCGAACAGCGCCGAGAGCACGCCCGCGAGCAGGCCCAGGAGCGCCGCGACGACGTCGTGGGTCACAGCGCCAGCTTCGCCGCGGTCAGGACGCAGGAAGCAGCGCGAACGCGAGCACGACCCGGCGCTGGTGCGACGCGCTGGTGCAGCCAGGCGCCGCCGACGGCGCCGAGCGTGGCGGGCAGGCCGATCAGCGCCGCGTCGCGCCAGTCGACGTTGCCGGCCTGGGCGTGCGAGGCGGCCGCCGCGACGACGGTGAACAGGATGGCCGCAAGCGACGTCGCCATCGCGGTCTTGGGCGGGTAGCCGACGAAGGCGACGAGCAGCGGCACGATCACGATGCCGCCGCCGACTCCGAGCACGCCCGAGAAGAACCCCGCCACCAGTCCGATGCCCACCAGAGCCAGGGTTCGGCGCGACACGGCCGGTATTGTAGGTATCGTGGACGGCGAGCCTGGCCCGCTTGGTGGCGCCGCTTCGCGGCGCGACCCGCGCCGCGGGCGCGGTGGTGTGCGACATCGACGGCACGCTCGCCCCGATCGTCGCCGATGCCCGACGAGGCGCGCGTCCTGCCGGCGGCCCTGGCGGCCCTCGAGCGGCTGACTACGCGGTACGCGCTCGTCGCCTGCGTGACCGGCCGGCCGGCCGCCGAGGCGCGCAAGCTCGTGCCGATCGAGGCGGTCGCGATCTCCGGCAATCACGGCCTCGAGGTGTGGCGCGACGGCGACGTGCACCTGGCGCCCCAGGCCGCCAAGTACCTGACGGCGATCCACGAGGCGCTGCAGGTGGTGCGCAACGACGGCCTCCTGCCGGAGCTCGGCTGCCACGTCGAGGACAAGGGCATCACCTTCACGATCCACTTCCGCAACTCGCCGCGCGCCGACCACGCCCGCCGCTACCTCGAGACCCAGATCGCGCCGCAGCTCGAGCGGGCCGGCCTGGCCTACAACTTCGGCCGCATGGTGCTCGAGGTGCGGCCGCCGGTCGCGGTCGACAAGGGCGCGGCCGTCAAGCGCCTGCGCGGCCGCCACCGCATCGACGAGCTCCTGTTCGTCGGCGACGACCGCAGCGACCTGGACGCGTTCCGCGAGGCCACGATCCGGGTCGCGGTGAACTCGGCCGAGGCGCCGCGGCAGCTGATCGAGGCAGCCGACGCTGTCGTGGCCGGGCCCGCACGCAGGTGGTCGAGCTCCTGAACCACCTGGCCGACACGGCGTGACGTGACCTGCTTCGCCCACGGCGCCGTTGCCCGCCGGCCGAAGCACCCGTACGCTCGAAGAGATGCGAGCAGACGCGATCATGGTGGAGGTCTCGCCGGAGGAGCTGGCGGAGACCTCGCCGGGTGTGGTCGACGTCTTCGACGCGCTCGGGCGGCAGTTCTTCTGGGCAGACGTCGTCATGGTGACGGCGCGCGACCTCGAGACGGACGTGCTCGACGGCGAGATCGTCTACCCCGGCTAGCTCCGTCGGCTACTTGAGCAGCGCCCGCAGCTCCGGCCACGAGCGCGTGTTGACCACGGTCGCCGGCCCCGTCCAGCCCCGGCGGGCGTTCATGACGCCGAACGGCAGGTAGTCGAGCGCCGCCACCGAGTGGGCGTCGGTGTCGATCGCGAGCTTCGCGCCGGCCTCGACGGCCAGGCGCACGTGCACGTCGCTCAGGTCGAGCCGGTGCGGCTGGCTGCTCACCTCGAGCACCGTGCCCGTCTCGACCGCCTTTGCGACCACCGCCTCGATGTCGAGCGGGTTCGGCCGGCGGCGGCCGATCAGCCGGCCGGTGGGGTGGCCGAGGATGTGGACGTGCGGGTTCTCGAGCGCCGCGCACACCCGCTTGGTCTGGTCGGCGGCGGACAGGCGGTGCGACGCGTGCACGCTCGCGACCACGACGTCGAGCTGGGCGAGCAGCTCGTCGGAGTAGTCGAGCGAGCCGTCGCGGAGGATGTCCACCTCGGCCCCGGCGAGCAGCGTGAACCCGGGCGCGAGCGTCGCCGCCAGCGCGCGCACGCGCTCGATCTGCGCGTGCAGGCGGCCGGCGTCGAGGCCCATCCCGAACCCGACGGCGGGCGAGTGGTCGGTGACGTTCAGGTACTCGTAGCCGCGCGCCGCGGGCCGCGGCCACCATCTGCTCGAGCGTCGCCTTGCCGTCGCTCCAGTCGGTGTGCGTGTGCAGGTCGCCGCGGATGTCGGCGACGGCGACGAGCTCGGGCAGGCGTGCCCGCCCGCGCCGCCTCGAGCTCGCCCCGGCCCTCGCGCAGCTCGGGCGGGATCCACGGCAGGCCCAGGTGCTCGTAGACCTCGGCCTCGTCGTCGGAGCTCCACACCTCGCCGGTCTCGATGTGCTCGATGCCGTACTCGCTCACCGAGAGCTTCGCGCGCACCGCCGCCTCGCGCAGCGCGACGTTGTGCGCCTTCGACGCCGGTCAGGTGCTGCAGCAGGTTGCCGTAGCAGCCCGGGCGGCACCATCCGCAGCTCGACCAGCGTGCCGTCGTGGGCGCGGGCGGCGACGCGGCTGTCGCCCCGCGACTCGACCTCGGCCACCCACTCCGCCGCGGCGAAGGCCTCCGCGGCGGCCACCCGGTCGGTCACCGCGGCCACGATGTCGACGTCCTTGGCCGTCTCGCGGTAGCGGCGCACGCTGCCCGCGATCTCGCAGCGGACGACGCCCTCGCAGCTGCGCGAGCGCGGCCACGACCTGTCGGCCAGCGCCCGCGCCCGCGCGATCGAGCGGCGCGGCGCGGCGGCGGCGCCGTCGCCGTCGGCGAGGCCGGCCAGGATCGTCGCCTCGGTCTTCTCGCCGAGGCCGGGCAGGGCGCGGATGCGACCCGCCGTCGCCGCCTCGCGCACGTCGTCGACGGTGCTGCAGGCCGAGCTCGTCGAAGATCCGGCGGGCGGTCTTGGGCCCGACGCCCTGCAGGCGCATCACCTGCACGGCGCCCGGCGGATTGCGGTCGACCAGCCGCTGCGAGCGCGGCGATCTGGCCGGTCGTCGAGCAGCTCGGCGACCTTGTCGGCGATCGTCTGCCCGACGCCCGGCAGGCTGACGTCAGGCGCGACTCGGCCGAGAGCCGCGCGACCGACTCGGCGGTCTCGCGCAGCGTCTGCGCGGCCCGCCGGTAGGCGAGCACCCGGTAGACCACCGCTCCCTCCAGCTCGAGCAGGTCGGCCAGCAGCTCGAATCGCTCTGCAATGGCCGCGTTGGAGAGCGGCGGGGATTCCACGAGGCCAATGATAGGGTGGCCGCGTGCCCGACCGGTTCGTGATCGTCCTGCCGACCTACAACGAGCGCGAGAACCTGGAGCGGGTGGTGGAGGCGATCGCCGCGGTGCGCGGGCCAGGCGCCGTTTCCCGGCGACGTGCTGGTCGTCGACGACGCCTCGCCCGACGGCACCGGGCGCGCTCGCCGACGACCTGGCGCGCCGGCACGAGTGGGTGCACGTGCTGCACCGCCCGGCCAAGCACGGCCTCGGCCAGGCCTACGTGGACGGCTTCCGCTGGGCGCTCGAGCGCGACTACACCCACATCCTGGAGATGGACGCCGACCTGTCGCATCCGCCGGAGGCCGTGCCGCGGCTGCTCGAGGCCGCGGCCGACGCCGACCTCGTGCTCGGCTCGCGCTACGTCGCCGGCGGCGGCGTCGCCGGCTGGCCGGCGCACCGCCGCCTGATCTCGCGGGGCGGGTCGCTGTACGCGCGCACGCTGCTCGGCGTCGCGCGTCCGCGACCTCACCGGCGGCTTCAAGTGCTTCCGCCGGCGGGTGCTCGAGGCCGCCGACCTCGGACTCGGTGCACGGCCAGGGATACGTGTTCCAGATCGAGCTCACCTACCGCACGCTGCGCATGGGCGGCCGCGTCGTCGAGGTGCCGATCACGTTCTGCGACCGCACCGCCGGGGCGAGCAAGATGACCGCGGCGATCGTCGCCGAGGCGGTCTGGAAGGTGCCGGCGCTGCGGCTGCGCGCGCGGCGCGCGCCCGCTCGACGGCCGGCTGCGCACCGGCGGCGTCGCGTCGCTGGTCGCGTCACGCCCACCGCTATAGTGAAACCTCCGTTACGAGGACAGGAGAACCGGTCGTGAGCGAACGCATGGTCGAGGTCACCGACGCCACCTGGGAGTCCGAGGTGGTCGGGTCGAGCGAGCCCGTCGTGGTGGATTTCTGGGCGCCGTGGTGCGGCCCCTGCCGCGTGATGGATCCGATCCTGGACGAGCTGGCCGAGGCCCACGCCGGCCGGGTCAAGTTCACGAAGCTGCAACGTCGACGACAACCTGCAGACGGCGACGCGCTACGACATCCTCTCGATCCCGACGCTCATGGTGTTCCAGGGCGGCGAGATGCAGAAGAAGCTGATCGGCGCGATCCCGCGGCGGCGGCTCGAGGACGAGCTGTCGGCGTGGCTGCCGGCGCAGGCCTAGCGCTCACGCCCGCAGCGCCGCGAGCGCGCTCACGCCGAGCACGATCACGGTCGCCCCGGCGATCTGGCGGCGGCCGATGCGCTCGCCGAAGACGACGAACGACCCGATCGTCGCGACGGCCGCGAACTGCGACCCGAGCACCGCCGGGATGGCGACGCCGTGGTGGGAGCCGACCACGTAGCACGTGAACCCGACCACCTCGGCGGTGGCCGAGAAGAGCACCATCCACCAGGCGGCCCGCCGGGCAGCCGCAGCGAGCCGCGCAGGAGCAGCGGCAGCACGATGCACGATCACGCCCGACGACGCGGGCGACGAAGATCGTCCACAGCGGCCCGAGCGCGTCGCCGGCGTGCGCGCTCGCGACCAGGTTCACGCCGAACAGGCACGCCGCCCCGAGCGCGAACAGCGACGGGCGCAGGTGGACGTCGGAGGCCCGGCCTCGCATCGTCACGAGCACGACGCCGCACGCGACCACCACCAGGCAGACGGCGACGCCCAGCGTCAGCTGCTCGCCGAGGCCGATCGAGATCACCGCCGCGATCGCGCCCTCGGTGGATGCGATCGGGGCGACCACACCCACCTTGCCGCCGCGCAGCGCCCGGTACATCATCGAGAGCCCCGCCGCCGAGCCGGCGCCGGCGAGCACGCGCCCACGCCCACGGGTGCGTGCCCGCGTGCGCCGGCACGCCGCTCAGCGGCGCGAGCAGCGCCGAGCGCGACGAAGCCGAGCAGCATCACGTAGGCGAGCGCCTGCTGCGATCCGATCAGGCGGGTCGAGCGCGACGCCACGACCGTCGAGCGCCCCCAGCACAGGGCTGCGCCCAGCCCCCCCAGGATCGGGATCACGCGAAGTGATCCCAGCCACGCAGCGCGCGCGGCACTCCGGCGGCGTCGACCAGCGCGACCGCGCCCGTGTCGGTGAGCCGGCCCACCACGGTGACCGCGACCGGGACGGGCACGTCCGCCGGGACCGCGGCCAGGAGCTCGTAGTCCTCGCCGCCGGCCGCGGCCTGCTCGACCGTCGCGCCGGGGGCGCGCGGCAGCCGCTCGAGCTCGACCACCGCGCCGGTGCCCGAGGCCGCGGCGAGCCGGCGCACGTCGGTGGCGATGCCGTCGGACAGGTCGAGCATCGCGGTGGCGACCGCGGCCAGCGCCCGGCCCTCGGCCAGCCGCGGCGTGACCCGGGCCGGATAGCCGCTCGCGGCCTGGCCGCCCAGCGTCCCCGTCACGACGAGCAGGTCGCCCGGGCGGCCGCCCGAGCGCAGCACCGGCCGCTCGGCCCGGCCGAGCGCGGTCACCGACACGACCAGCGCCCGGGCTGCGCGACAGGTCGCCGCCGGCGAGCATGACGTCGTGCTCGGACATCCCGGCGGCCAGGTCGGCCACTGCCGCGAAGCCGGCGGGGACGCCCAAGGACGGCGAGCAGGCAGACCGGCTCGGCGCCCATCGCCGCCATGTCGGACAGGCTGGCGGCGGCCGCGCGATGGCCGATGTCCCGCGGCGGACATGCGGGCGGCGTCGAAGTGGACGCCGTCCACGAGCATGTCGGTCGAGGCCACGAGGCCGCCGGCGAGGACACAGGCGTCGTCGCCGATCCCGACCTCGACTCCGCGTCGCGCCTCCCCGGCGACCGCCGCGATCGCGGCCACCAGGTCGTCCTCTGATAGCATGGCGCGCAATGTACCGCGGGCAGTTCGCCTTCCTGTTTACCACCCCGCCCGGAGGCGTCTGAACGCGTACGCAGATTCACGTCCGTGCCGTTCTCGAGCCTCCGCAGTCGCGGGGGCTTTTTTCGTCTGGAGGAGTCCCGATGCCGATAACCGTCGCCTACCCGGGTGAGGAGGGCGCCTACGCCGCCGAGGCGGGCGCGCGCCTGTATCCGGACGCGGAGCTGCGATCGTGCAAGTCGTGGGCCGACGTGGTGCGCGCCGTCGGCCGCGGCGAGGCGGGCTACGGCGTCCTCCCGATCGAGAACTCGCTGGCGGGCGCGATCCCCGAGACCTACGACCTGCTCGCCCACGCGCCGCTTGCGATCGTCGCCGAGACGGTGCTGCCCGTGCCGCACTGCCTCGTCGGCCTGCCGGAGACGAACATCGACGCCCTCGCCCGGGTGCACTCCCATCCGGCGGCGCTGGCCCAGTGCCGCCGCTTCCTCTCGTCGCTGCCCGACACGCTGCCCGAGGTGGCGCCGTCGACGGCGACCGCCGCCCGCCGGGTGGCCGAGGCCGGCGACCCGCGGCCAGGCCGCCATCTCGTCGCGGCGGGCGGCCGCCCGGTTCGGCCTGACCGTGCTCCTGAACGACGTCTCCGACCACGCCGAGAACTACACCCGCTTCGTCAGCGTCGCCACCCACACCCGCATCGACCGCGACGACGGCCGGCTGTGGCACACGTCGGTGCGCTTCGTCACCCACCACCATCCCGGCGCGCTGCTCTCCGCCATCGAGCCGCTGGCCCGCTACGGCGTGAACATGGCCGTCGCTGCAGTCGCGCCCGATCCCCGGCCGGCCGTGGAACTACCAGTTCTACGCCGACCTCGAGGGCCACCCGCTCGACGCCGCCGTGGCAACCGCGCTGCGCGTCGCTCGAGGAGAACGTGGCCGAGATCGGCTACCTGGGCTGCTACCCCGCCTTCGAGCGGGCCGAGTAGGGCGCTACCCGCGCAGCCGGCCGAGGAGGCGGGCGACGGCGTCGGCCGGATCGGCCGCGCACTCCACGCCGCGCACCTCCCACCCCCCGAGCGCGACGACCGGCCGGCCGAGCTTGCCCGCGAGCGCGATCTCAGACAGCGTCCCCCACTCGCCGCCGATGGCGATCATGCCGTCGCAGGTGGCCGCCACCGCCAGGTTGCGGGCCTGGCCGGCCCCGGTCGCGACCACGGCCGTCGCGTGCGCCGTGGCGGCGTCGCGCGACTCGCCGGGCACGATCGCGATCACCTGGCCGCCGGCCGCGGCCGCTCCCCGCGACGCCGCCTCCATCACCCCGCCCAGGCCTCCGGTGACGACGACCGCTCCGGCCCCGGCGAGCAACCGCCCGACCTCCTCGGCGAGCCGCTCGACCTCAGCCGACGCCCGCCCCGCCCCTGCCACCGCGACGTACACGAGCCCACGCTACCGCAGCGGTGGTACACTCGGCGCCCCGCGGGCGGTCAAGGGAAGCCGGTGCGATTCCGGCGCGGTCCCGCCGCTGTGAGGGCGTCCGTTCGGCGCACCCTTGGGTGGCCACTGGCCGAGAGGCCGGGAAGGTCAGCCGGACGGCCCGGAGATCCCGGGAGACGCGCCCGAGCCAGAAGACCTGCCGCTCGCCGAACGACGACGCCTCTCGAGGAAGGAGGACACGTTGGCGAGATTTCGCCTCCATCACCTGGTCACCGCGGTTGTCCTGTGCGCCGCGCTCGGCCTGGGAGCCGCACAGGCCGCGTCCGCGGCCGCTCCCGCACGTCAAGGTGCGGGTCGAAGGCCCCGCCGCGACCGTCACCCAGTCCGACCCCGTGCCGATCACCGGCACCTTCGCCGGTCACCAGCTCGCGACGCCGACCGCTCTGGGCGGCGCTGCTCGCCGCCGGCCGCCAGCATCACTTTCCCGATCGGCCTGCAGTGGTTTGACTGCTGCGGGTTCTTCGTAAACTCGATCGCGGGCGTGCCCGGCGACGCGACCCACTTCTGGGCGTTCAAGGTCGGGCACGCGCTGTCGCCGATCGGCGCCGGCTGCGATCCCGGCCACCCGCGGCCTGTCCGTGCTCTTCTACTACACGACCTTCGACCCGACACCGGGGCGACCGAGCCAACGCTCGGCCTCGACGGGGCCAAGGACGTGACCCGGGGCGGCACGGTGACGTTCGTCGTCTCGTCGTGGAACGACGCCGGCCACGGCACGGCGGCGGGCGGCGCCTGGGTGAGCGTGGGCGGGATCGCCACCCGTGCCGACGCCACCGGCCGGCTCACCGTCCGGTTCACGCGCACCGGCACCTACCCGGTGCGGGCGACGCTCGCCGGCACGATCCGGTCGCGCACCATATGGGTGCACGTACTCTCGCCGGCCTCGTCCTGACGGCCGCGACGGTCGCGGCCTGCGGCTCCTCGGTGGCGACGCCGCCGAGCGGGCCGCGGGCTGCGATCGTCACCATCTCGAGCGGGTTCGGGCAGCGCACCCTGTCGGCCGCCCGGGCCGCGCCCGGGCAGATCGGCGCTGACCGCCCTGCGCCGGGTGGCGCACGTGTCGACGATGTACGGCGGCCGCTTCGTGCAGGCGATCGACGGCCTGGCCGGCGACCAGTCCCACGGCATGGCGTGGCTCTACTTCGTGAACGGCATCCAGGCGAACGTCGGCAGCGCCGACTACACCCTGCACCCGGGCGACACCGAGTGGTGGGACTACCGCTACTGGAACGACCTGATCCAGGTGCCGGTGGCGATCGGCGCGTGGCCGGATCCCTTCGTGCACGGCTACGGCGGCCGGCGGCCGGCGGTGAGCGTCACCGGGCCCGGCCTGCGCGGCGCAGCTGACCGCGGCGCTGCGGCGCGCCGGCGCCCACGTCGTGCGCCGAGCCGAGCCGTTCTCGGTGCGCGTCGAAACGTTCGCCCGGGCGGCGGCGGCGCTCTCGGCGGCCGCCTGGCGGGGACGCGGGCTGACCGTGTCGCTCTCGGCCGGGCGCGTGATCGTCTACCGCGGCCGCGGCGGGCAGCAGCCCGACCCGGCGCGCCCACGCCGTCATCGCCGCCTACCAGCCGGGGCCGGCGACCGGCACCTCGGCCGCGCTGATCGTCGCCGGCGACACCGAGGCGGCGGCCTGCGCGGCGGCGCGGACGCTGGCCGACGCGGCCGGCGAGCGTGCACGACGCCTACGCGGTCGCCCTCGACGCGCACGGGCCACGTGATCGCCTACGGAGGGCGCCCGTGAAGCCGCTGCCGGCCGCGCTCGTCACCGGCGCTCCGCTCCTGGCGCCGTCGCCGCGTGGAACCCGCTGTGGCTGGCCGCGGCCACCGCCGGCGTCGGCGCTCCTGCTGCTCGCCGCGCCGCCGCCGCGGCGCCTCTACGCCATCACCGCGATCAGCTCGGGCGTGATCGTCTTCCTCCTGAACCCGTTCGTCTCCGTCCAGGGCCTGACCGTGCTCTGGCAGGGCCCGCACATCCCCATCCTCGACACGCAGATCACGGCGGAGGAGCTGGCCTACGGCGCGGGCGCCGGGATGCGCGTCGCCGCGTCGGCGCTCGCGGTGGCCGCCTTCGTGCGCCTGGCCGACGCCGACCTCCTGCTGCGCGCGACCGCCCGCGTCGCGCCCCGATCGGCCATGATCGCCGCCCTGGCCACGCGGATGGTGCCGGCGCTCGAGCGCGACGCGAGCGGGATCGCGCTGGCCGCGCGCACGCGCGCCGCGCGGCTCACCTCGCCGCGCACCGCCGCCGGGCTGCTCGGGCCGCTGCTCGCGAGCTCGCTCGAGCGCTCCCTCGGCGTGGCCGAGGCGATGGAGGCGCGCGGCTACGGCGGCCCCGGCCGCACGCGGGCGCCCGAGCGGAGCGCGACCCCGCGCGAATGGGCGCTGACGGCGGCCTGGGCGCGGTCGCAACGGCGCTGGTCACGGCCGGCCTCCTGACGGCGGCGCGACCGCGTTTCGCTACTACGACACGCTCGGCGACCCGCTGCAGCCGGCGGCGATCGCCGGGTCGGCGGCGCTCGCTCGTGCTGCTCGCCGCCGCGGCCGGGACGGTGCGATGGGGACGCTGAGCTTCGCCGGGCGTGTCCTACCGCTACCCGGGCGCCGACACGGCGGCGCTCGACGGCGTCGACCTGCAGATCGGCGCCGGCCAGCTCGTGCTGCTGGTCGGCGGGTCGGGGTCGGGGAAGTCGACGCTGCTGCGGGCCGCGCTCGGCCTCGTGCCGCACTTCCACGGCGGCGACCTGCACGGACGGGTGCAGACCGCCGGGCTCGACACCCGTGACCACCGGCCGGGCGAGCTCGCCCGCCACGTCGGCCTCGTCTTCCAGGACCCCGAGGCCCAGCTCGTCATGGGCCGTCCCGACCGCGAGGCGGCGTTCGGCCTCGAGAGCCTGGGCCATCCCGCGCACCAGATCGGCATCCGCGCCCGCGAGGCCCTGGCCGCCGTCGGCGCCTCGCCGCTTGCCCGGCGGCCGATCGCGGTGCTCTCGGGCGGCGAGCAGCAGCGGGTGGCGATCGCGTCGGTGCTCGCCATGGGCCAGCCGATCCTGCTGCTCGACGAGCCGACGAGCCAGCTCGACCCGGTCGTCGCCGAGGAGCTGCTGGGCCTGGTCGTGCGCATCAACCGCGACCGCGGCGTCACCGTCGTCCTGGCCGAGCACCGCACGGGCCGGCTGTTCGCCGAGGCCGATCGCGTGATCGCGATGGAGAACGGCCGAATCATCGTCGACGCCTCACCGCAGGTGGCGGCGCGGGCGCTGGCCGGCTCCGTCGCCCTGGCTGCTGCCGCCGGTGACGCAGGCGTTCGCCGCCGCTGGGCGCGACGAGCTGCCGCTGACCGTGCGCGACGCGCGCGCGCTCACGGCCCGCGCCGAGCCCGCGGCCTGTGACGCCCCGGTGGCCGCGCAGATCGTCGCCGGGACGAGCTCGGCGCACAAGCGGCTCGGCGACGTCGCGGCGCTCGACGGCGTGTCGACCGGCTTCGCCGCCGGGCGGGTGACGGCGCTGATCGGCGAGAACGGCGCCGGCAAGACCACCCTCGCACGGGTCGGTGTGCGGCCTGCTCGACCTCGACCGCGGTCGCCTGCGGCCGGCGGCGCCGGCTGGCCGGGCTACGTCGGCCAGGACCCCGCCCACTACCTCGTCCACGACACGGTCACCGACGAGGTCGCCTACGCGCTCGCAAACCTCGGCGTCGACGGCGCCGGCGCGCGACCGCCGCGTCGCCGAGACGCTCGAGCGGCTCGACCTGGCCGCGTTCGCCGACCGCCACCCCCGCGACCTCTCGAGCGGCGAGCGGCAGCGGCTCGCGATCGCGTCGGTGGTCGTGATGCAGCCCGACCTGCTCGTGCTCGACGAGCCGACCCGCGGAGTCGACGGCCGGCGCAAGCTCGCGCTCGTCGAGCTGGTGCGGACGCTGGCGGCGCAGGGCACGGCCGTGGTCGTCGTCACCCACGACATGGACTTCGCGGCCGAGGCGGCCGACGTCGTCACGAGCATGGCCGCCGGCCGGATGCTGGCCGACCGCGCCCCCCGTGACTCGCTCGCCGTCGGGATCTTCTTCGTCTCCCAGCTCGGGCTCGCGCTCGGGCGCGCGTCGCTCGCCGACGCCGTCGCGCTGCTCACCGAGCCCCGGCAGGCGGCCCGTGTCTAGCGACACCGTCGCCCTCGCCCTGCTCGCGGCGATCACGCTCGGCCTGGTCGCGATCGAGACCGGCCCGAACCGCGGCCGCGAGCTCGCACTCGTCGCCGCGCTCGCCGCCGCGGCCGCCGGCGGCCGGGTGCTGTTCGCGGCGATCCCGAACGTCCAGCCCCTGACGATGATCGTCGCCGTCACCGGGGTGACGCTCGGGGCGCGGGCGGGGCTCGCGACGGGCGCGGCGGCGGCGCTCGCGTCCAACGCCTTCCTCGGCCAGGGGCCGTGGACGCCCTGGCAGATGACCGGCTGGGGCATGGTCGGCGTGACGGCGGCGATGGCGGCGCCGCTGCTGCGCAACCGCTACGCGCTGGCCCTGTTCGGCCTCGCCTGGGGGTTCCTCTTCGACTGGCTGATGGACGTGTGGGCGTGGAGCTCGCTCGGCGGCGGCGGCCGCCTCGTTCGTCGCCCTGGCGTCGACCGGCATCTGGTTCGACGTCGCCCACGCCGCCGGGAACGTCATCCTCGCCCTCGTCGCCGGCCCCACCCTGATCCGCATGCTCGACCGGTACGCACGCAAGCTGCACGGCACCTTCGTCCCATTGGAGCAGACATGAAGACGCATCGCCCTCTGATCACCCTCGCCGCTGCTGCTCGCAGCGGCGCCGGCCGCCCGGCCGCCGACGGCGTCCACTACCTGCTCTCGCGCCAGACGGCCTCCGGCGGCTTCGCCGAGGCGGGCAGCGGCACGCCCAGCGCCGTCGCTGACCGAGTGGACGGTGATGGGCCTGCGCGCGGCGCGGCGTCGCCGCCGGCAGCGTGCACCGCAGCGGCGGGCGCACGGCGACGGCGTACCTGGCGGCGCACGCCGGCATCGTGGAGCAACGCCTACGAGCTCGCGCGCGGCATCCTGGCGGTGGTCGCCACCGGGCACAACCCGGCGAGCTTCGCCGGCCGCAACCTGGTGGCGGCGCTGCGCGCCAAGATCGGCGCGGGCGGCGGGATCGGCCCGGCCGCGAACTCGACCTACTGGGGCGTGCTCGCCCTGCGCGCCGCGGGCTCGTCGGTGCCCGCCGCGCACCGCTCGCGCTACATCCGCGCCCGCCAGCACCGCAACGGCGGCTACGGCTGGTCGCCGAGCGCGGCGCCGGACTCGAACGACACCGCCGCGGCGGTGCTCGCGCTGCACGCTGCGGGCGCGTAGCTGCGGAGGCCGGTCGATCGCGCACGCCTTCGGCTACCTCGCCTCCGCGCAGACCTCGGCGCACGGCTACGCGCTCATCCCGGGCGGCGCGGCCGACAGCCAGTCGACCTCGTGGGCGATCCAGGCCCGGCATGCCTGCGGCCTGCGCAACACGCGCTCGCGCGCGTGGCTGCTCGCCCGCCAGCTGCCGAGCGGCGCGTTCAACTACCAGCCCGGCACGACGATCACGCCCGGCCTTCGTCACGGCCCAGGTGCTGCCGGCCGTGCACGGCAAGTGGTACCCGATCCGGTAGCCGCCGCTACCGCAGCCAGACGGCGACCGCGACGATCAGGTAGATCGCGAGCAGCTGCAGGCCCTCGAGCCAGTTGGTCTCGCCGCCGCGCGCGACCAGCGTCGAGCCGAGCGCCGCGGCCGCGAGCGCCGCCAGCTGCAGCGGGTCGAACACGAGCGTGAGGTCGCTGCCGATCAGCATGCCGGCCAACACGGCCACCGCCGAGGCCACGAGCACGATCTGGATGCCCGAGCCGTAGGCGATGCCCATGGCGAAGTCCAGCCGGTTGCGGTACGCCAGCCGCACGGCCGAGAAGTGCTCGGCGACGTTGCCGACGAACGGCACCACGATGAGCCCGATGAACGCGCGCGGCACCCCGAGGCCGTCCACCGTCGGGCGGATCGAGTCGACCAGCACCTCGGACACGACCCCGGTCGCCGACCGCCGTGACCGCCAGCGCGGCGATCGCCTGGCGGCGCGACCAGCGCGTGCCCCCGCGCCGGCCGGCGTCGCGCAGCGCGGGCATGTGGAAGCTGTAGTAGAGGTAGGCGGCGTAGACGACGACGCAGCGCGCCGCCGGTCCAGCGCGAGAGCAGCTCGGCCGCATTGTGATCGTGTTCGAGCGCCTGCGAACAGCGTCGGCAGCCCCAGGCCCGCCACGCCCAGGAACAGCATCGAGGCGTTGATCGCCGGCGACCCGCTCGGTGAACGTCTGCGTGCCGTTCTTCCAGCCGCCGATCACGCAGCGAGAGCCCCAGGATCAGCAGCACGTTGCCGATCACCGAGCCGATGATCGAGGCGCGGGCGATGTCGTCCAGGCCGGCGTGGATCGCGAGCACGACGATGACCACCTCCGGCAGGTTGCCGAACGTCGCGTTCAGGAGCGCCGAGGCGCGCGGCCCGGCGCTCTCGCCGGCCTGGTCGGTGGCCTCGGCGAGCGCCCAGGCGAGCGCCGCCAGCGCGACCGCCGCGACGACGAACACGAGCTGGCCGCTCACCGCCGCCGCGCTGCAGCCCGACGGCGAGCGCCGCCACGGCCGAACACGACGCCGAGCTGCCAGACGCTCGCGCCGGCTCACAGGTACCAGAACGCGGTCGCGATGATCACGTAGACGGCCACCAGCTGGGCGCCCTCGAGCCAGTTCGACTCGCCGTCGATCGCGATCAGCGCGGTGATCGTGACGGCGGCGGCCAGCGCGATCACCTGGATCACGGGGAACACCAGGTCGAAGTGGTGCGGGGTCAGCAGCGAGACGAACACGAGCACCGGCGCGACGCCCAGCGCCACCTGCAGCGACGAGCCGAGCGACACGAGCATCGAGAAGTCCATCTGGTTCTGGTAGGCGATCTTGATGCCCACGATGTTCTCGGCGATGTTGCCGACGATCGGCACGATGACGAGGCCGAGGAACGCCGCCGAGATGCCGACGTCGGCGATCACCCCCTCGAGCGTGCCCACGAACACGTCGGAGATCACGGCCACCGCCGCGGTCGAGACCAGCAGCAGCACGCATCGCCAGCCGCGCCGGCCAGTGCGGCTGGCCGCGTGGCCGGATGGGCGCCCGGGCCGTTGCGGAAGTAGTAGACCAGGCTCAGCGCGTACAGCACGATCAGCACGAGCGGCGGTGACGTCGGAGATGTGCTGCACGTCGGCGCCGGTGCCGCGGGCGGCCGCAAACGCGGTGGGGAGGCCGAGGCCGATCACCGCCAGCGCGAGCATCGACGCGTTCATGCCCGCCACGCGGCGGTCGAACGTCTGCAGGCCGTGGCGGATGCCGCCGACGCAGAAACGACGCGCCCAGCACCAGCAGCGTGTTGCCGAGGATCGAGCCGGTGATCGACGCCGTCGCCACCTCGAGCTGGCCGGCCCGGATCGCGAAGATCGTGATGATCAGCTCGGCGGCGTTGCCGAACGTGGCGTTCAGCACGCCGCCGACCTTCGGGCCGCTGCTCTCGCCGAGCTGCTCGGTGGCGACGCCGACGAGTCCAGGCCAGCGCCACCAGCGCCAGCCGGCCGCCGCGAGGAACACGGCCGTGTTCGGCGCCGATGCGAGGTCGAGCGCCGCCGGCGAGCGACGGCCAGGAGCGCGGCGATGCCGACCGACCCCGCCTCCAACCTGTTCAGGCGTCGCGTCACCGGGGCAGCCTACCGGCCACCGTCGGGCTACTCCCGGTAGGCGCCCATGCCGCGGAACTTCGCCCGCCGCCCGGCGCGCCGCTGCGTGGGCGGCACCGCCGCGAGCACCTCGAGCTCGACCTGGATCGCGTCCGCCAGCAGCTCGGCGGCCCGGGCGTGGTCGCGGTGGGCACCGCCGGACGGCTCGGGGACGATCGCATCGACGACGCCCGAGCGCGAGGCACGCCTCGGCCGTCGGGCGCAGCGCCGCGGCCGCCCGCTTGGCCTCGCCCGCGTCCTTCCACAGGATCGCGGCGCAGCCCTCCGGCGAGATCACCGTGTAGACGGCGTTCTGCTGCATCAGCACCCGGTCGGCGACGCCGATCGCGAGCGCACCGCCCGACGAGCCCTCGCCGATCACGCACGCCACCACCGGCACCGGCAGCGCGCATGAGCGTGAGCTGCGACCGGGCGATCGCACCCGACTGGCCGCGCTGCTCGGCGCCCACGCCGGGGGCGGCGCCGGGGGTGTCGATCAGCGTCACGACCGGGAACCCCAGCCGGCCGGCCAGGGCGAACACGCGCATCGCCTTGCGATAGCCCTCGGGGCTCGGCATGCCGAAGTTGCGGTAGGTGCGCTGCTTGAGGTCGCGCCCCTTCTGATGTCCGACGAAGGCCACCGACTGGCCCGCGGAACGACCCGATCCCGGCCACGATCGCCGGATCGTCGCCCTGGGCGCGGTCGCCGTGCAGCTCGACGAAGTCGTCGCAGATCCGGTCGAGGTAGTCGAGCGTGTAGGGCCGGTCCTGGTGCCGGGCGAGCTGGACGGCATGCCACGCGTCGCGCTCGGCGCCGCGGCGGCGGAAGAAGCCGAACCGCTCCGACGCTCGCTCAGTCGCCGACATCGCACCTCCGTTGCGGAACGGGTTCGCGCCGCTGATGCGGCGGCGCATGCCGGAGAGCGCGCGCCCGATCGCGCCGACCGGGTCGATGTCGCCGACGAGCGACGGCGGCCGGTACGGCGTGCCGCCCGCGAGCAGCGCCACCACCCGCGCGATCGTGTCGCGCAGCTCGGGCCGGGGCACGATCAGATCGACGTGGCCGTGGCGGAAGTTCGACTCGGCCAGACCGAAGTCGTCCGGCAGGCTCTCGCGGGTCGTCTGCTTCACGACGCGCGGGCCGGAGAACGACAGCAGCGCGCCCGGCTCGGCGATGATGACGTCGCCGAGCGCGGCGAAGCTCGCGGCGACGCCGCCGGTGGTCGGATGCACGAGCACCGAGACGAACGGGCGGCCGGCCTCCTGCAGCTCGTCCACGGCCGCGACCGTCTTGGCCATCTGCATCAGCGCGAGCACGCCCTCCTGCATGCGGGCGCCGCCCGAGGCGGACACCGAGACGAGCGGCAGCCGCCGGTCGAGCGCGAGGTCGGCCGCACGCGCGAACTTCTCGCCCACCACCGAGCCCATCGATCCGCCCAGGAACGAGAAGTCCATCACCGAGAGCGACACCGGCGTGCCGCCGATCGCGGCAGCGCCGACGACGACGGCGTCGCGCAGGCCGGTCGCCCGCATCGCCGCCTCGATCCGCTCCGGGTACGGGCCGCGAGTCGACGAACTCGAGCGGGTCGGACGACTCCAGGCCCGCCGCCACCTCGGCGAACGTGCCCTCGTCGACGATCTGCACGATCCGCTCGCGCGCCGTCACCGGGAAGTGATAGCCGCAGTTGGTGCACACGCGCAGGTTGCGCACCATCTCGTCCTCGCGGTAGTGCGAGGCGCACGTGGGGCACGTGTTGCGCGTCCGCTGCGGGGGCTCCTGCGGGGCGCCCGCGTCGCCGGAGCGGCTGATGTCGACGTCGATGTTGTTGGCCACGGCTTTACCCGCCAGTTCCCGTCAGTCGCCCGCATCCCAGCGCCGCAGCACGAGCACCGCATTGTGCCCGCCGAAGCCGAACGAGTTGGACACGGCCACCCGGACGTCGGCCTCGCGGCCGACGTTGGGGATGTAGTCGAGGTCGCACTCGGGGTCGGGATCGGTGAGGTTGATCGTCGGCGGCAGGAACCCGTCGCGCATCGCCAGGGCGGTCACCGCCACCTCGAGCGCCCCGGTCGCACCCAGCAGGTGGCCGGTCTCGCTCTTGGTCGACGAGATCGGCACCCGCGCCGCGTGCTCGTCCCCGAGGGCGAGCTTCAGCGCGCGCGTCTCGGCCGAGTCGCCGGCCGGAGTCGACGTGCCGTGCGCGTTGACGTAGCCGATCTGGTCGGGCGTGACGTCCGCGTCGGTCATCGCCATCGTCATCGCCCGGGCCGGATTCGTGCCCACCGGGTCGGGCTCCGTGACGTGATGGGCATCGCTCGACATCCCGTAGCCGAGCACCTCGGCGTAGATCCGGGCGCCGCGCGCGCGGGCCCGCTCGAGCTCCTCCAGCACCACGACGGCCGATCCCTCCGAGAGGACGAAGCCGTCGCGGCCGGAGTCGAACGGCCGGCTCGCGCCCTCGGGGTCGTCCAGCCGCCGCGACAGGGCCCGCATCGTGCCGAACCCGCCCAGCGCCAGCGGCGCGATCGGCGCCTCGACGCCGCCCGCGAGCATCGCGTCGGCCATGCCCGCGCGGATGTAGAGCGTGGCGTTTCCGAGCGACATGCCCGAGGCCGCGCAGGCGGTGCACTCGGTCGTGAGCGGGCCGCGCGTGCCGAGCGCCATCGACACCTCGGCGGCGCCCATGTTGGCGATCAGCGCCGTCACCCAGAACGGGCTCAGGCGGTCGGGACCTGCCTCGAAGAGCTTCGCGTGGGCGATCTCCTGCGTCTTCAGCCCGCCGATGCCGGTGCCGATCGAGCAGCCGATCCGGGCCGCGTCAGCGGCGATGTCGAGATCGGCGTCTGCGACCGCCTGCGTCGCGGCCGCGACCGACAGGTGCGCGAAGCGGTCGGTCTTGCGCACCGTGCGCTTGTCCATGTACTCGGTCGGGTCGAACCCGTGCACCTGACCGGCGATGTTCACGGTGCCCTCGGGCATCTCGAAGCCCTCGATACGCGACACCCCCGACCGGCCCGAGCGGATGCTCGCCCAGGTGTCGTCCATGTTCAAGCCGTTCGGTGTCACGGCCCCCATGCCGGTGATCACCACTCGCCGCCTGCCATTGGCGTTCATATCCCCAGCCCTCCGTCCACCGCCAGTACATCTCCAGTCACGAATGCCGCCGCGTCCGACACCAGGAACCGCACCGTCCGGGCGACGTCCGCGGGATCGCCGAGCCGGCCGAGCGGCGTCTGCTGCAGGATCGCATCGCGGGCGTCCTGCGGCAGCGCGTCCGTGAGTGCGGTGGAGATGTACCCCGGCGCGATCGCGTTCACGCGGATGCCCGCGGCTGCCCAGCTCCTTCGCGAGCGACTTCGTGAGGCCGATCAGCCCGGCCTTCGACGCGGCGTAGTTCGTCTGGCCGGCGTTCCCGTGCACGCCGACGACCGAGCTCACGGTGACGATCGCCCCGGCGCGCCGCTTGAGCATCGGCCGCGCCACCGCCCGGCAGGTGAAGAACGCCCCGCCGAGGTTGGTGTCGATCACCGACCGCCAGTCGTCGTCCGTGAGCTTCATGATCAGGTTGTCGCGGGTGATGCCGGCGTTGCAGACCAGGATCGCGATCGGCCCGATCGCGGACTCCACATGCGCGACCAGGCCGGCCGCGCCCTCGGCGCTCGACACGTCGCCCGCGACCGCATGCGCGGTGCCGCCCGCCGCGCGCACGGCGGCGCACACCTGCTCGGCCGCGTCGGCTGAGCTTGCGTAGTTGACGACGACCTCGGCGCCGGCGGCGCGCGAGCTCCGCGCACACCGCCGCGCCGATGCCGCGCGAGCCGCCCGTCACCAGGGCGACCCGGCCCTCGAGCTCACGATCGGGCAATGCTCGCCTCCGCAGCCCGCAGCTCATCGGGCGTCCCGACCGAGATCGCCGTCACCGACTGGTCGATGCGCTTGACGAGGCCCGAGAGCACCCCGCCCGGGCCGACCTCGACGAACGTGCGCACGCCGTCGGAGACGAGCGCCTGCACCGACTGCGTGAAGCGCACCGGCGCCGTGATCTGCTCGACCAGCAGGCCGGGCACCCGGTCGACCGTCTCGAGGCTTGCTCGAGACCGTGGACATGAAGCGGGTGCGCAGCTCGCCGAAATGCGCGGCGCGCAGCGCCGGCTCGAGGCGATGGGCGGCGTCCTCGACCAGCGGGCTGTGGAACGCGCCGGAGACGCGCAGCCGCACCACCTTCCCGCCCAGGTCGCGGGCCTTCTCGCCGACGCCGGCGACGCCGGCCTCGCGGCCGGAGATCACGAGCTGCCCGGGGCAGTTGTAGTTGGCCGGCCACACGTCGCCGGTCTCGGCGCAGAGCCGCTCGACCTCCTCGTCGGCCAGGCCGAGCACCGCCGCCATCGCCCCGCGCGCCTTCGACGCAGCCATCGCCAGGCCGCGCTCGCGCACGAGCCGCGTGACGAGGCCGACACTGACGCTGTCGGCCGCCGCGATGGCCGCGTACTCGCCGACGCTGTGGCCGACGACGACGTCGGCCTTGAGTGCCGAGCCGCTCCTGGATCGCGCGCAGCGCGGCGAGCGACGTCGCGACCAGCGCCGGCTGGGTCACCTCGGTCTCGGACAGCTCCTCGATCGGGCCCTCGAAGCACACCCGGCGCAGGTCGAAGTCGAGCTCGTTCGAGGCCTCGTCGAACACCGCCGCCGCCTCGGGGAACTGCGCCACCAGATCCCGCCCCATGCCCACCCGCTGGCTTCCCTGCCCCGGGAAACAGAACGCAACCTTGCTCATCCTCGCTCCTTGAGAGGGATTGACCATTCCATCACGCACGAGCCCCACGAGAGGCCGCCGCCGAATCCGACCATCAGCACGATGTCGCCGGAGCGGATCCGGCCCGAACGGTACGCCTCGTCGAGGCAGATCGGGATCGACGCCGCCGACGTGTTGCCGTACCGGTCGACGTTCGAGACCACCTTCTCGGCCGGGATCCCGAGCCGCCGCGCGGCATGCTCGATGATCCGCTGGTTGGCCTGGTGGGGCACGAAGACGTCGACGTCGGCCACCGAGAGGCCGATCGCGTCCAGCACCCGTGCGGCCGACTCCACGCTCACCGTGGTCGCAAACTTGTACACCTGCGGCCCGTCCATCGTCAGGTACGGGCCGGCGCCGGGGCTGCGCGAGTGGCCGGCCGCCGCCACCGTGAGCAGGGCGCCGCCCTCGCCGTTGGAGCCCAGCTCGAACCCGAGCAGGCCGCTGTCGGAGCCGTTGCTGCGCAGGACGACGGCGCCGGCGCCGTCGCCGAAGAGCACGCAGGTCGAGCGGTCGTCCCAGTCGAGCAGCCGCGAGTACACCTCGGCGCCGATCACGAGCGCGGTCTCGGTCAGGCCGGCCGCCGACCTGCCCGTAGGCCTGCGCGAGCGCGAAGACGAACCCGGTGCAGGCGGCCGAGAGGTCGTACCCGGCCACGCCCGCCGCGCCCAGGCGCTCGCCGATCAGCGTCGCCGTGGCCGGGAAGTAGAAGTCGGGGCTCGCGGTCGCGACGACGATCAGGCCGAGGTCGGACGCGTCCAGGCCGGCCATCTCGAGCGCGCGCCGGGCGGCCTCGTAGCCGAGCGTCGGCCGCCGACTCGTCGTCGGCCGCGATCCGGCGCTCGTGGATGCCGGTGCGCGCAGGCGATCCACTCGTCGCTCGTGTCGACGCGCAGTCGCCAGCTCGTCGTTGGTGACGACCCGCTCGGGGGCGAACGAGCCGACGCCGAGCATCTCGACGCCGCGGCGGCAGGCGGTGATCACGCCGGCGCCTCGAGCGCCGTGAGCGCGAAGGTGAGCGTCGCCCGGCAGGCCAGCTCGCCGCCGACGTGCGCGCTGCGCGTCGGCCTTCCCGATCGGCCCGCGCAGGCGCGTGATCGCGCACTCGAGGTCGAGCACGTCGCCCGGCCGGACGATGCGCTTGAAGCGGACGTCGTCGATGCCGGCGAAGAGGGCGAGCTTGCCGGCGAAGTCCGGGTGCGAGAGCCCGCAGACCGCTCCCAGCTGGGCCAGCGCCTCGACCTGCAGGACGCCCGGCATGATCGGGTTGCCCGGGAAGTGGCCGGCCAGGTACCAGTCGTCGGGCTTGACCAGGTAGCGGCCGGCGGCGCGCACGCCCGGCTCGAGCGCGGTCACCTCGTCCACGAAGCAGGAACGGCTCGCGGTGGGGGATGATCGCGCGGATGCCGTCGCGGTCGAGCGGCGCCGTCACAGACCGGCCGCCCGCAGGCCCGGCGCCATGGCGTCGCGCATGCGCAGACGGCCGCGGTGGGCGTGGCACTTGACCGTGCCGACGGGCATGCCCATGTCCGCGGCGATCTGCTCGTAGCGACAGCTGAGAGCACATCCTTCATGACCAGCACCCGGCGCTGCTCGTCGGAGAGGTTCGCCATGCACGCGCGCAGCTCGGCCCGCTGCTCGCGCTGGACGGCCACATCCTCGGGCACCTCCGTCGCCGGGCGCCTCGGCGACCGCATCCAGCGGCTGGTGGCGGCGGCGGCGCTGGCGATCGGCCATGTCGCGGCACGTGTTCGCGACCAGGCTGTGCAGCCAGGTCTGGAACCGGGCCTCCCCCCTGAACTGTCCGATCCGTGTGCACAGCTTGGCCAGCGCCTCCTGAGCGGCGTCCTCCGCATCCTGGGTGTCCGCGAGCAGGTACGCGGTCAGCCGGCGAACGCCCGGGGCATGCCGTTCGACCAGCGCCGCGAGCGCGCGCTGGTCGCCGTCCTTGGCCCGCACTGCGAGCACGAGGTCGGACAGGGATTCGTACGCCGGGCGGTCACGTACCCGATCACGGACCTTCAGACGCGCTTCCGCGCGTTTGGGTTGCGGGAACATGAGCGCAGTATTCTAGTGGTGACGTGGAGAACACGCTCCGGCCCGAGGCCGTCTCACCGCTGTTTCGGGGCCGGTTCGGACATCCCTACATCTACCGGCCCAGCTGCCCCAGCACCCAGGAGCTCGTGCGCGGGCTGGGCGAGGGGGCCGTCGCCGCGTGCGAGCAGCAGACCGCCGGGCGCGGGCGTATGGGCCGTTCGCTGGGTCAGCCCGTGGGGGGCGGGGGTGCTGTTCTCGATCGCGCTCGCGCCGCGCACGCCGCCCGACCGGCTGCCGCCGCTCGGGCTCGTGATCGCCGAGGCGGTGTGCGAGGCGACCTGGCCGGCATGCCGCCGTGCGCTGGCCGAACGACGTCGTCGTCGCGCGGACGCAAGCTCGCGGGGGTGCTCGCCGAGCTGCGCGAGGGCCGGCTGGTCGTCGGCATCGGCGTCAACGCGAACCTGACCGCCGGCGAGCTCCCGCCCGAAGCGCGGGTGCCGGCGACCTCGCTGCGGATCCTGCGCGGCGCGCCGGTCGACCGCGCCCAGCTGCTCGCCGACCTCGTGGCGGCGATCGAGGCCCGCTACCGGCGCTTCGAGGCGCACGGCTTCACCGGGCCTCGAGCGCGACGAGCTGCGTGGACGCGAGATCGAGCTGGCCGGCGGCGCGCGCGGCCGCTGCGACGGGGTCGACGAGCTGGGGCGGCTGGTCGTCTCCGGCCGTCGCGCACACGTCGGACGAGGTGACCGCGGTCCTCGTGGCCGCAGATCGCGCGCATTACACTCCCGTTGACAGGGAGGCCGAGTGCCAAGACGGATTCTGATCGGCGTCATCCTGGCGTGCGGTGGCGATCCTCACCGGGTCGTCCGTCGCGCCGGCGGGGGCGGCGAGCTCGCAGCCGCTCGTGCTGGCGATGCGGCTGAACACCGAGATCAACCCGGTATCGGCGAGCTTCGTCAAGGACTCGATCAGCCGCGCCGAGAGCGACCACGCCGCGGCGCTCGTGATCCTGATGGACACGCCCGGCGGCGACTCGACGTCGATGAACGACATCATCCAGGCCATCCTCGCGTCGAAGGTGGCGGTGATCGTCTACGTGAGCCCCGAGGGGTCGCGGGCGGCATCGGCCGGCGCGTTCATCATGATGGCCTCAGACGTCGCGGCGATGGCGCCGACGACGCACATGGGTGCGGCCACTCCCATCAACGCGAACGGCCAGAACATCGGCTCGGATCTGGGCCGCAAGATCAGGCACGACGCCGTCGCGCAGATCGAGAGCCTGGCGACGTCGCACGGCCGCAACGCAGACGCCGCGCGGCTGATCGTGACGAACGCGAACGAGTACACCGCGCCGGAGGCCCTGCGACCAGAACCTGATCGAGCACGTCGCCCGCAGCCTCCCGGTCCTGCTCGGCCAGGTCGACGGCACCACCACGACCTACACCCAGAAGCCGATCGTCCTGCACACGGCCAACGCCCGCATCGAGACGATCGACATGCCGTGGACGCTCGAGCTCCTGAACATCCTGATCGACCCCAACCTGCTCTACCTGCTGTTCCTCGCAGGCATCATCGGGATCGCCTGGGAGGTCTTCCATCCCGGCGTCATCCTGCCCGGCACGCTCGGCGTCGGTCTCGCTGCTGCTGGCGCTCTTCGGGTTCTCGATCGTCTCGATCAACCTCGCCGGCGTCGTGCTCATGGTGTTCGGCGTGGCGCCTCCTCGGCCTCGAGGCGTGGGTGTCGGCCCACGGCCTCATGGGCATCTCCGGCGTGATCGCGATCGCAGCCGGCGGCCTGATGCTCTTCCGCACCCCCGGCGAGGGCGTGAGCCCGCTGCTCGTGATCGGCATGAGCATCGCGGCGGGCACGCTGCTCGCGGTCGTGGCGACGAAGGTGGTCGAGGCGCGGCACCGGCCGGTGGCCATCGGCTCGGGCGTGAAGGACATGGTCGGCCGCACGGCCGTCGCCCGCACGACGCTGCAGCCGCGCGGTCAGGTGTACCTGCACGGCGAGCTGTGGCAGGCCGAGACGACCGCCGGCGACATCGCCCCGGGCCGTGAGGTCGTCGTCCAGGGGATCGACGGGCTGACGCTCCTCGTCACGCCCGTACGTACGCATTCAACCGAAGGAGTCACCACGTGATCGTGCTCGTCTCGCTCGCCCCGATCATCGTCGTCGCGGTGCTGGCCGCCTTCGCGATCGCCCTGCTTGCGAGCTCCGTGCGGGTGCTGCGCGAGTACCAGCGCGGAGTGGTGTTCCGGCTCGGCCGCCTGCTCGGCGCGCCGAAGGGGCCCGGGCCTCTTCCTGCTCATCCCGATCATCGATCGCATGGTGCAGGTCGAGCTGCGCACGATCACGCTGGTGGTGCCGCCGCAGGAGGTCATCACCCGCGACAACGTCCCGGTGCGCGTGAACGCCGTCGCCTACTTCCGCGTCGTCGACCCCACGGCGGCCATCGTCGAGGTGGCCGACTTCGCGCCTGGCGTCGTCGCAGATCTCGCAGACCACGCTGCGCAGCGTGCTCGGCCAGCACACGCTCGACGAGCTGCTCTCCGAGCGCGACAAGATCAACCAGATCCTGCAGAAGATCATCGACGAGCAGACCGCGCCGTGGGGCATCAAGGTGAGCGTGGTCGAGGTCAAGGACGTCGAGATCCCGAGCGGAATGCAGCGGGCGATGGCGCGCCAGGCCGAGGCCGAGCGCGAGCGGCGCGCGAAGGTGATCGCGGCCGAGGGCGAATTCCAGGCATCGGCGAAGCTGGCCGACGCGGCGGCGGTGATCGGCGAGCACCCGATCGCGCTCGCAGCTGCGCTACCTGCAGACCCTGATCGAGATCTCGGGCACCAACAACTCGACGACCGTGCTACCGATCCCGATCGACCTGCTGCAGGCGCTCGCGCCCTCGATCGAAGGTACCTAGCGGTCGACCTGCGCCGTAACCCGCTCACCGGCGTGCCGGTCGTCGTCGCTCCCGGCCGCTCGGCCCGGCCCGGCGCGCTCGGCCGCACCACCCGCATCGCCGACGCCGCCACCTGCCCGTTCTGCGAGGGCCACGAGGGCATGACCCCGCCCGAGGTGCTCGCGCTGGGGCGGCCCGGCGCGGCGCGCCGGACACGCCCGGCTGGACCGTGCGCGTCGTGCCCAACAAGTTCCCGGCCATCCCCGGCCAGGAGGTGGTCGTGCACGGCCCCGCGCACGTCACCGCCTTCGCCGACCTGCCCGAAGCCGTCGTCCAGGAGGCGCTCGAGGCCTGGGGCCTGCGTCGTGAGCACCACCGGGCGGCGGGCGCTGCCTACCTGCTGGCCGCGATCAACGAAGGCCCGGCGGCCGGGGCGTCGCTCGACCACTCGCACTCGCAGCTCGTGCCGTTCGACCACGTGCCGCCGGCCGCGGCCGAGGAGATGCCGGCGTTCGCCGCGCCGTGCGCGCTGTGCGCGGCGATCGCGCAGGAGGACGAGCGCACGATCCGGCGCGCGGACGGGCTGCGCACCTTCGCGCCGCCTGGAGCCGCTTCGCCTACGAGCTCTGGATCGTGCCCGACGAGCACACCGGCGACGTCGCGGCGCCGGAGCTGCTCGCGCCGGCGCTGCTCGACGCGACGGGCCGCCTGCGCGCCGTGCTCGGCGAGAGCCTGGCGTGGAACGCCGTCCTGCACGCCCCGCCGCTTCGCGGCGACGACCCGTACCACTGGCACATCGAGATCTGGCCGCGGCTCGCGGTGGCGGCGTCGGTCGAGCTCGGCGCCGGCATCTGGGTGAACATCGTCGACCCGGACGTGGCGGCGCGCGAGCTGCGGTCGGTCGAAGCCTGACCTCAGCCGGAGAAGCGGGGCCTGGCCCCGAGTGGGGCCAGGCCCCTAGACCGCGCCATCGCCGTCGGGCGGCGGCTCGATCTCCATCAGGGTCTCGGCCTCGGCCTCGCCCTCGGGCTCCGGCTGGGGCTCGGTCACGCGGGCGATGCTGCCGACCGTGTCGTCGCCGCGCAGGTTCATCAGCCGCACGCCCTGCGTGTTTCGGCTCATCCGCGAGATGCCGTCGACGCCCTGGCGGATGATCGTGCCCTCGCGGCTGATCAGCATCACCTCGTAGCCGTCGCGGACGATCATCGCGCCGGCCAGGCGCCCGCGGGCCTCGGTGTAGCGGATCGTGAGCACGCCCATGGTGCCGCGGCCCTTCGCCGGGTACTCCTCGACGCGCGTGCGCTTGCCGAACCCGTTCTCGGTCACGACGAGCAGGTCCTGGTCGTCGCGGGCGATCTCGACCGCGATCACCTCGTCGCCGGCGCGCAGCTTCATGCCGGCGACGCCCGTGGCGTCGCGGCCCATCGCGCGCACGTCCTTCTCGGAGAAGCGCACCGCCTGGCCGTTGCGCGAGACCATCAGCACGTCGTCCTCACCGTCGGTCAGGCGCACGCCGACGAGCTCGTCGCCGTCGCGGATCTTGAGCGCGATGATGCCGTCGGCGCGCAGGATCGTGTCGTAGGCCTTGAACTCGGTCTTCTTGACGACGCCCTTGCGGGTGGCGAACAGCAGGTAGCGGCCCTCGCTGTAGTCGCGCGTGTCGATCACGGCCCGCACCTTCTCGTCCTGCCGCAGCGGCAGCACGTTCACGAGGGCGCGGCCCTTCGACTGGCGGTTGCCGGTCGGGAGCTCGTGCACCTTGATCCGGTACACCTTGCCGACGGTCGTGAAGAACAGCAGGTAGTCGTGGGTGGAGGCGACGAACAGGTGCTCGATGTAGTCGTCCTCCTTCGTGTCCATGCCCATGACCCCGACCCCGCCGCGACCCTGGACGCGGTAGGCGTTCAGCGCCAGCCGCTTGATGTAGCCGGAGCGGGTGATCGAGATGACCATGTCCTCCTCGGCGATCAGCTGCTCGAGATCGATCTCGCCCTCGGCGGGCACGATCTCGGTGCGGCGATCGTCGCGGAACTGGTCACGAATCTCCTCGAGCTCCTCGCGGATCAGCGCCATCAGCCGGGCCTCGTCGGCGAGGATGGCGCGCAGCTCGGCGATCCGCTCGAGCAGATCGGCGTGCTCGTCCTGGACGCGCTTGCGCTCGAGCCCGGTCAGCGCGCGCAGGCGCATGTCGAGGATCGCCTGGGCCTGGATCTCGCTGAGCTTGAACTGCTGCATCAGGCCGGCGCGGGCGGCGTCGGCGTCGTCGGCGCCGCGGATCAGGGCGATCACGGCGTCGAGGTTGTCGAGCGCGATCAGGTAGCCCTCGAGCACATGCGCCCGGCGCTCGGCCCGGTCGAGCTCGAACTTGGTGCGCCGGGTGACGACCTCCTTCTGGTGGTCGAGGTAGTGCACGAGCACCTGGCGCAGCGAGAGCGTGCGGGGCACGCCGTCGACCAGGGCGACCATGTTCACACCGAAGGTGCTCTGCAGCGGCGTGTGCTTGAAGAGCTTGTTCAGCACGACCTTGGGGATGGCGTCGCGCTTGAGCTCGATCGTGAGCCGCGTGCCGCTGCGATCCGAGTGGTTGTTGACGTCGGAGATCTCGGGGATCACCTTGTCGGTCACGAGCTCGGCGATCTTCTTGACGAGGCCGTCGTCGCCGTCGCGCTTGACCTGGTAGGGCACCTCGGTCACGATCAGCGCGTTGCGGCCGCCCTTCAGCTCCTCGTGATGCACCCGCGCCCGCATCACGACGCGGCCGCGGCCGGTCTCGTAGGCCTCGCGGATTCCGGCCATGCCCATGATCGTCGCGCCCGTGGGGAAGTCCGGCCCCTTGATGTGCGTCATCAGATCGTCGAGCGTCGCGTCCGGGTTGTCGATCAGCTCGATGCAGGCGTCGATCGTCTCGGCCAGGTTGTGCGGCGGAATGTTCGTGGCCATGCCCACGGCGATGCCGGCCGAGCCGTTGACGAGCAGGTTCGGGTACCGAGCCGGCAGCACCGTCGGCTCGCGCTGGCGGCCGTCGTAGTTCGGCACGAAGTCGACGGTGTTGGCGTCGATGTCACGCAGAAGCTCGACCGCCAGCTTGTCGAGACGGCACTCCGTGTAGCGCATTGCGGCGGCGCCGTAGCCGTCCTGGTTGCCGAAGTTGCCCTGCCCATCGACGAGCGGGTAGCGCAGCGCGAACCACTGCGCCATCCGCACCAGCGCGTCGTAGGCGGCGGTGTCGCTGTGAGGGTGGTACTTGCCGAGCACGTCACCGACGACCCGCGAGCACTTCGAGTACGGCCGGCCCGGCTGCAGGCCGGCCTCGTTCATCGAGTGCAGCACCCGCCGGTGCACCGGCTTCGAGACCGTCGCGGACGTCCGGCAGAGCCCGCGACACGATCACGCTCATGGCGTAATCGAGGTAGCTCGTGCGCATCTCCTCCGCGAGGTCCTGCGGCTCGATCCTGCCGCCGCCGAGGGTGTCAATCGCCATGCGTCACGCGCCCCTTAGACGTCGAGGAACTTCACGTCGCGGGCATTGCGCTCGATGAACGCCCGGCGCGGCTCGACCCGGTCGCCCATGAGCGTCGTGAACATGGCGTCGGCCGCGGCGGCGTCGTCGACCGAGACCTTCTTCAGCACCCGGTTCTCGGGATTCATGGTCGTCTCCCACAGCTGCTCGGGGTTCATCTCGCCGAGGCCCTTGAACCGCTGGAGGTTTAGGCCCTCCTTGGCCATCTCGAGGATCACCGGCCGCAGCGACTCGAACGTATGCACCGTCTCTGTCGAGCTTGCCCATCCGCACCGTGAACGGCGGCGGGCCGGTCAGCTCGACGAGCCGCGCATGGATCGCCTTCAGGCTCTGGTAACCGGAGCTGCGGAAGAGCTCGACGGGGACGACGCTGACAAGCGCCGCGCCGGTGGCCTTCTCGATGATGCGCACCTTGAGCCCGCCGTCCTCCGGGCCGACGACCTCGACGCGGTGGGGCTCCTCGTCGGGCACCTGCGACTCGAAGTAGGTCTGGAGATCGGAAACCGAGGAGATGTCGTGCTCGATCAGGCGGTGGTCCTTGGCGTAGGCGACGGCCGCCGGGCCGTACTGCTCCTTGAGCTTGGACGCCCAGCCCTCGTACTCCTTGACCGCACGCTGGAGCCGCTGCAGCCGCGACTCGGTCAGGCGGCCGTCCTCGCCGGTGCGATCGGTCACCTCGACCTTGCTCAGCCGCTCGCGCATCAGCCACTCCTCGAGCTGGAGCTCCTTCTCGAAGTAGCGGTCGTCGGAGCCGACCTTGAGCTTGTAGAGCGGCGGCTGGGCGATGTAGACGTAGCCGGCCTCGATCAGCTCGGTCATGTGCCGGAACAGGAACGTCAGGATCAGCGTGCGGATGTGCGCGCCGTCGACGTCGGCATCGCAGGTGACCACGACCTTGTGGTAGCGGGCGCCTTCGATCGTTGAACTCCTCGCCGATGCCGGTGCCGATGGCCGTGATCATGGCCTGGATCTCGTTGTTGGAGAGCACCTTGTTGATGCGCGCCTTCTCGACGTTGATGATCTTGCCGCGCAGGGGCAGGATGGCCTGGAAGCTGCGGTCGCGGGCCTCGACGGCGCTGCCGCCGGCGCTGTCGCCCTCGACCAGGTAGAGCTCGGCCGCGCTGGGATCCGAGAGCGAGCAGTCGGCCAGCTTGCCCGGCAGCCCGCCGCCGCCGAGCGCCGTCTTGCGACGGATCAGCTCGCGCGCCTTGCGCGCGGCCTGGCGGGCGCGGCTGGCCGCGATCAGCTTGTTCACGATCGCCCGGGCCTCGTCGGGATGCTCGTGCAGGTACTCGCCGAGCTTGGCGTTGCACGCCGACTCGACGATGCCGCGGATCGAGGGGTTGCCGAGCTTCGTCTTCGTCTGGCCCTCGAACTGCGGCTCGCGCAGCTTCACCGACACGATCGCCGCCAGGCCCTCGCGGCAGTCGTCGCCGGTGAGCGCCTCCTCCTTCTCCTTCAGGAGGCCGTTGGCGCGGGCGTAGTCGTTGAGCGTGCGCGTGAGCGAGGCCTTGAACCCGGACAGGTGGGTGCCGCCCTCGTGCGTGTTGATGTTGTTCGCGAACGAGAACGTCGACTCGACGTAGGAGTTGTTCCACTGCATCGCGACCTCGACCTCGCCGTCGTCGGTCTGCGCTGTCGAAGTAGATGACGTCCTGGTGCACCGTGTCCTTGCTCGCGTTCACGTACGCGATGAAGTCGCGGATGCCGCCCTCGTACATGAAGTCGGCCCGCTCGCCCTCGGCGCGCTCGTCGATGAGCTCGATGCGCAGCCCGCGGTTCAGGAACGCCATCTCGCGCAGCCGCTGGCTGAGCGTCTCGAAGTTGAAGTCGGTCTCTTCGAAGATGTCGCCGTCGGGCAAGAACGTGATCGTCGTGCCCGTCTCGGCGCCCGTCAGGCGCTCGCCCTTCTCGAGCTGCGTCTTCGGCTCACCGCGCTCGAAGTGCTGGCGCCAGACGTGGCCGTCACGGCGCACCTCGAGCTCGAGCGACTCGGACAGCGCATTCACGACCGAGATGCCGACGCCGTGCAGGCCGCCCGAGACCTTGTAGCCGCCGCCGCCGAACTTGCCGCCCGCATGCAGCTTCGTCATGACGACCTCTGCAGCGGACAGGCCGAGCTCCGGCATCACCGCGACGGGGATGCCGCTGCCGTTGTCCTCGACGGTGACGCGGCCGTCTGGCAACAGAAGGGCGCGGATGTGATCGCACCGCCCCTGGAGGGCTTCGTCGACGCTGTTGTCCACCACCTCGTAGACGAGATGGTGAAGGCCTCGGGGCCCCGTGGAGCCGATGTACATGCCTGGGCGCAGGCGAACGGCTTCGAGGCCCTCGAGAACGGTGATGTCTTTGGCGTCGTACCCTGATTCAGTCAAACGAAACCCGCTTGAATAGGCGGAAAATGGACTACACGAAGTGTACCAGAGGGAGGGGTCGGAT